>AP031382.1:0-1200000 GCA_040371205.1 Rhodanobacter sp. | reverse complement strand
CCGCGCATGGTTCGAGCAGGACGCGGAGAACGCACGGCGGTGGCTGATCGGGCAGGGTCTTCTCACGACCGAGGGCCAGCCTTCAAATATCCGTTCGCGCTGAGCGCAGCTTGCGTCAGCAAGCGAAGTCGAGGCGCCATGGCACCCTTCGACTTCGGCCCTCCGGGCCCACGCTCAGGGCGAACGGTGTAAAACGCAACGCTGATCAGCCGCTACGATGCGCGCTGCCGACTGACTCCCTTCCTTGCAGGCTCGCCTTGGCACGCTCAACCCACGACTCCTTCGACCTCGATCACCTGCGCCGCCGCGCGGCGCGCGGCCTGATGCGCCTGCTGTACGGCAAGCCCACCGAGCCCAGCGGCCAGCCGCTGCCGCAGCGGGGCATCCATCGCATCCTGATCTGCCAGATCAGCCACACGCTGGGCAATGCGCTGCTGCTGACCCCGCTGATCCGCGAACTGGAAGCCAGCTGGCCCGGCGCCGAGGTCGACATCGTCACGCGCAGCCAGGTGGGCGGGGCTCTTTATGGCCACCACGACCGCGTGAACCGGGTGTTCCAGCTGCCTTCGCACGGCTTCGGCCATCCGGTGCAATGGCTGCGCTGCATCCGCGGCATGCGCAAGGCGCACTACGACCTCGCCATCGACACCGATCCGCAATCGCAGACCGGCCGGCTGCTGCTGCTGAAGGCGCGGGCCACCTGGACGCTGGGTTTCAACGGGCCGAAGAAAAACGGCAGCGTGACCCACTCCGTGGACGTGCCGGAGCATGTCCAGAGCAAGGGGCAACGCCCGGTATACCTGCTGCGCCAGGCGCTCGGCAACGACACCGGGGCCGACTACCCGGCGCCCGACATCCGCCTCGACGACGCGGAACGCGCACGGGGACGGCGTGTGCTGGATAACGTACTCGCCGCCGCGCCGGCAGCCCCTGCGCACCGCAAGGTCATCGGCGTGTTCGCCAACGCCACCGGCTCCAAGCTCCTCGGCACGGACTGGTGGAATGCGTTGCTGGCGACGCTGGAGCCCTTGCGCCCGGATTGCCGGCTGGTGGAGATCGTGCCGATGGGCGGCCGCTCCATGCTGGATTCGCGCTACCCCAGCTACTTCTCCACCGACCTGCGCCAGCTCGGCGGGGTACTCGCCAACCTCGACGGCTACTTCAGCCTCGACTGCGGCATCATGCACCTGGCTTGCGCTTCGCGGGTGCCCACGCTGGGCATCTTCACCATCACCCGCACCGACGAATGGGGTCCGTACGGGCCGGGCAACCATGCCATCGCCGCCTACGACATCGGTCCCGAAGCGGTGGCGCGGGAGCTTGCCGCACGCCTCTGACCCCCGCGCTGCGCAGCGCCCCATGCTGCGCTAGGCTTCCCCTGCTGCGGCACCGCCAAGCGTGGAGGCCGCCCATCGCACCACGGGGAACCCAAGCATGAAACTGCCCAGCCGGATCGCCTGCGCCATGGCCCTTGCCTTGCCGTTCGGCGCCACCGCCTTCGCCGCGCAGACTGCGCCGGCCCGCACCGCGGCGGCCGACCACGCCTTCACCCAGCTGGCCGACCGCTACTTCGACACCTACTACTTCCCCAGCAATCCCAGCACCGCCACCTCCGACGGCTTCCATGCATGGGACGGCAAACTGGAGGACTATTCGCGCGCCGGCGTGGACGCCAATGTCAAGGCGCTGCGGCAGTGGGAGGCGCGCGTGTCGGCCGTCGATCCGCAGACGCTGGGCGAATTCGTGCAGGGCGACCGCACGCTGCTGCTCAACAACATCCGCAGCACCCTGCTGACGCTTGAGACCATCAAACCTTGGCAGAAGAATCCGGACACCTATTCCAGCGGCATCACCAGCAGCGCATTCACCCTGATGGAGCGCAAGTTCGCCCCGCCCGAAACGCGGCTGCGCGCGCTGATCGCCCGCGAGAAGCAGATGCCCGCCGCACTGGCGGACGCGCACCGGAACCTCGACAACCCGCCGGCGATCTACACGCAGATCGCGTTGGAACAATTGCCCGGACTGGTGAGCTTCTTCCAGCACGACGTGCCCGAGGCCTTCGCCGACGTTCGTGATGCCGACCTCAAGCAGCAGTTCGCCGCCAGCAATGGCGCGGTGATCCAGGCCCTGCAGGATTACCAGCACTGGATGCAGAGCGACCTGCTGCCGCGCTCGCACGGCGACTTCCGCCTCGGCGCGCAGACCTACCGCGACAAGCTGAAGTACGACGAGATGGTCACCCTGCCGCTGGCCCGGCTCATCGCCATCGACACCGCCGACATGCGCGCCAACCAGCAGCAGTTCGCCAAGGTGGCGCACGAACTCGATCCCGGCAAGACGCCGCAGCAGGTGCTGGCCGAGCTGGCCGCCGACCATCCCGCGCCGGACCAGTTGCTGGGCGTGTTCCGCGACAGCCTCGGCAAGCTGGTGGCCTTCATCCGGCAGCGGCAGATCATCACGCTTCCCTCCGACGTGCTGCCCATCGTGGAGGAGACGCCGCCCTTCATGCGCGCCACCACCTTCGCCTCGATGGACACGCCCGGGCCCTACGAGACGGTGGCGAAGGAGGCCTACCTCAACGTCACCCTGCCCGACCCATCGTGGGACAAGCGGCACACCGACGAATTCATGGCGCAGTTCAGCTACCCGGTGATCAACAGCGTGGCCACGCACGAGGCTTATCCGGGCCACTACGTGCAGTTCCTGTGGATGCACCGCCTGCACGACCGCGTGCGCAAACTCTTGGGCGCGAACACCAACGTGGAGGGCTGGGCGCACTACTGCGAGCAGATGATGCTGGACGAGGGCCTGGCGCAGTATCTCTACCCGCACGACCGCCGCCAGCAACTGCTGCTGCGCCTCGGCCAATTGCAGGACGCGCTGCTGCGCAACGCGCGCTTCATCGTCGGCATCAAGCTGCACACCGGCCAGATGACGATGGACCAGGCCGTCGATTTCTTCGTGAGCGAGGGCTACCAGTCGCGCGCCGTGGGCGAAGTGGAGACCAAGCGCGGCACCAGCGACCCCACCTATCTCTACTACACGCTGGGCAAGCTGGAGATCCAGAAGCTGCGCGCCGACGTGGAGAAGCAGCAGGGCAAGAACTTCAACCTCCAACGCTTCCACGATACCTTCATGCAACAAGGCTTCGCGCCCATCGCCATTGTGCGCAAGGCCATGCTCGGGAACGATTCGCCGGTGTTGTGAATCCATCGAGGCGGCCCGGCGTCTCGATAGCTGCGGCGCACGCCGCGACGGAGGACGACATGAGCACGCGTCGATTGATCGCACTGTTCGACGGCACGTGGAACAAGCCGGAATCGAACACCAACGTGGAACGCCTGCGCCGGCTGATCGCGCCGCGCGATGCGGCCGGCGCCGAGCAGCGGGTCGAATACATCCCCGGCGTGGGCGTGGCCCCCGGCATGCCCCACGTGCTGGGCGGCGCGTTCGGCTACGGCCTGTCCGGCAACGTGAAGGACGGCTACCGCTGGCTGTGCCGGCAATGGCAACCCGGCGACGAGATCTGGCTGTTCGGCTTCAGCCGCGGCGCCTACACCGCGCGCAGCCTGGGCGGCCTGATCCGCAAATGCGGCCTGCTGCGCCGCGACGACCGTGGCGGCATCGGCGAGAAGGCCATCGAGGCCGCCTACGCGTTCTACCGCGACACCCAGATCAAACCCGGCGATGCCGAGGCGATGGCCTGGCGCGCCGCGCGCTCGGACGAAACGGACATCCATTTCATCGGCGTGTGGGACACCGTGGGCTCGCTCGGCATACCGGATACCGCGGCGTGGTTTCCGTTCGCCCGCTCGCGGTACGAGTTCCACGACACCGAGCTGAGCTACATCGTCAAGCACGCCTACCAGGCGCTGGCGCTGGACGAACACCGCGCCGACTTCGCACCCACCAAGTGGACGCGCAACCCGGAGATGCTCGCGCCCGGTGAACGGCCCACCGACAAGAAGGCCGAACAGATCGAGGTCGAGCAACGCTGGTTCGTGGGCGCGCACGCCGACGTGGGCGGCGGCTACGACCACGACGGCGCCGGCCGCGCGCCCGATCCGCTGCCCGACATCGCACTGGCCTGGCTGCAGCACAAGGCGATGGCGGCCGGACTCGCCTGCAACGGACTGTGCGTGCCGGCGCCCGATGCCGACCTCGGCGTGCCGCGCGACTCCTACGGCGAGTTCATGGGCGGGCTCTACAAGCTGTTCAAGCCGCCCTACGACCGCGTGATCGGCGGCGGCGTCAACGAGACGGTGGATGCATCGGTATGGAAACACGCCGGGCATGCCGACTACCGTTCGCCCTCGCTGCAGCAGGCGCTGCGCGACGACGTGATCGCGGCACCGCCGGGCGTCGCCTGACCCGCGATTGGTCATTTGCGCACCGCATCCGCTACGATGTTGCATCAGGGAGATGGCATGCCTCCTGTTCCGCCCGGAACGAACCGCTCCCGTGCATACGCACCGAAGCTGATGATGCCTGCACCACCGGGTTCCGGCGGCGCAGGCGTGCCTGTCGCTGCAAGCCATCGCCATGCAGACAGGAGACGCCAACCGTGAGTTTTGCTGGATTCGTTGCCGTAGGCCTCGGCAGCATGTTCGGATGCTGGCTGCGCTGGATCCTCGGCATGCGGTTGAACCCGATCTTCCCAACCTTGCCGTTGGGCACCCTCGCCGCCAACCTGCTGGGCGGCTTCATGATGGGTGGCGTCATGGGCCTGTTCGCGCACTGGCACACGGCACCTCACGCGCTGAGCCTGTTCGTGGGTACCGGCTTCCTCGGCGGCCTCACCACCTTCTCGACCTTTTCGGCCGAGGCCAACACCTTGCTGCTGCGCAGGCAGCCCCTGTGGATGGGCATCCACATCGCAGCGCACCTGGTCGGCACACTCGCCATGACCCTGCTGGGCATCGCGCTAGTCCACGGCGTACTCCATTGAAGCCCGAGACCCTGCACGCCGTCGCCGCCGCCATCCATGGCGCGCGCAGCGACGCACCCGATGGCATGCCCGCGACAGCCGTCGCGCATGCCGCGATCCACCGAACGGAGGCCGCAACGTGAATTTCTCTGCCTTCCTGGCCATCGCCCTCGGTGGTTTCGCCGGTAGCTGGGTGCGCTGGATACTGGGCGTACTGCTCAACCATCTGTTCCCGACGCTACCGCCGGGCACCTTGGCCGCCAACCTGCTCGGCGGTTTCATCATGGGATGCATGATGGGTATCTTCGAGCACTTCCAGTCCCTGCCTGCGGCCTTGAGGCTGTTCGTGCTCACCGGCTTCCTCGGCAGCCTGACCACCTTCTCCACGTTCTCGGCCGAGGCCGACACCTTGCTCCTGCACGGACAATACCTGTGGTTCGGCCTGCACATCGCGGCCCACCTGATCGGCTCCCTCGGCCTGACCCTGCTCGGCATTTTCCTCACCCACGGCCTGCTACGCCGCCCCACCCCCACCCAGAAGGAATCCGCGCGATGAGCCAAGAGACCTTGATCGACGGCGTTTACCTGCGCTTCTACACACACGCCCACGCCCAGCACGACGGATTGCTGCTGTCCGAATGGCTGCTGGAGCAGGCCAAGAAGCACAAGCTCGGCGGCGGCTCGGTGTTCCGCGCCATCGCCGGCTTCGGCCGCCACGGCGTGCTGCACCAGGAGGCCTTCTTCGAACTGGCCGACGACCTACCGGTGAAGGTGGAATTCCTGTTGCGCGAAGACGGGGCCCAGACCCTGCTCGACCTTGTCCGCCAGGCCAACGTGGAACTGGTCTATGCCCGCGAACCCGTGCAACTGGGCGTTCTCGCCAAGGACTGATCCGCATGAACCAGGATTCGCTACGGCAACGCGCCGACGACCTTCTGCACCATGCCGACATCCGCCTCGACGGCGACCGGCCCACCGACCTGCGCGTGCACGACGACCGGCTCTACGCCCGCGTGTTCGCACACGGCTCGCTCGGCCTGGGCGAGGCCTACATGGACGGCTGGTGGGATGCCGACGACCTGCCCGGCCTGATGACGAAACTGCTCACCTCGCACCTGGACGAGCACCTCAAGACGCTGGACACCCTGATCTCCCACCTCAAGGCGCGTTTCGTCAACCTGCAGCGCGGCGAGCACAGCTTCGAGGTGGGCAAGGTGCACTACGACCTCGGCAACGACCTGTTCCAGGCCATGCTGGGCAAGCGGCTGGTGTACTCCTGCGGCTACTGGGCCGAGGCCGGCAACCTCGACGACGCGCAGGCCGCCAAACTCGACCTGGTATGCCGCAAGCTGCAGCTGAAGCCCGGCCAGCGCGTGCTCGACATCGGCTGCGGCTGGGGCGAGGCGCTGAAATTCGCGGCCGAACACTACGGCGTCGAAGGCGTGGGCGTCACCATCTCGCAGCAGCAGGCCGAATTCGCCCGCGAACTCTGCCATGGCCTGCCCGTCGAGATCCGCCTACAGGACTACCACGAGCTCGACGAGCCGTTCGACGCGGTCTACTCCATCGGCATGTTCGAGCACGTGGGCGGCAAGAACTACCGCGCCTACTTCGAAACCGTGCGGCGCTGCCTGAAAGAGGATGGTCTCTCCCTGCTACACACCATCGGCAGCAACCACGCGCCCGCGCGACCCGACCCGTGGATCGAGAAATACATCTTCCCCAACTCCATGATCCCCGCCGCCAGCCAGGTGGCGGCCGCGTTGGAAGGTCTGTTCGTGGTCGAGGACTGGCACAACTTCGGCACCGACTACGACCGCACCCTCACCGCCTGGCGCGCCAACTTCGACGCCGCCTGGCCGGAACTATCGACACGCTACGACCAACGCTTCCGCCGCATGTGGCACTACTACCTCGCCGCCTCGACCGCGATCTTCCGCAGCCGCCGCGACCAACTGTGGCAGTTGGTCCTGAGTCCGCATGGCGTGCCGGGGGGAATGCGCGTGCCGCGTTGAATGGGAGGCATTGGATTGGTTCGGCGACCCTGACAACCCGCCCGCATTTGAGTCGCAACGGGTCTATTTAAAACGTCACGGGTTATTGCTGCCGGCAGAGCGCCGGCAAGTTCCTGAACCGATCAGATACCCGCTGCGCATCGAGCGAATAACACTTTGAGCTGCCGAGCCAGCCCTTGAAAACGATCACATTCGCCCGACAGTATCGACAGTGCGAGGCTGGTGTTGCAGCGACGACGTCCCCCCGGTTTTGAGTAGCACGGCGGTTTGGAGTCCAATCCCCCAACCGAAGGAGATTGGACGTGAAGAAGCGCTTTTCCGAAGAATAGATCATCGGCTTCCTGCGTGAGGCGGATGCTGGCCTGCCGATCAAGGAGCTGTGCCGCAAGCACGGCTTCAGCGAAGCCTCCTACTACCTGTGGCGGAGCAAGTTCGGCGGCATGAGCGTGCCGGACGCCAAACGCCTGAAGGAGCTGGAGACGGAGAACACGCGGCTGAAGAAGCTGCTGGCCGAGCAGATGCTTGAGAACGAGGTGATCAAGGACGTCCTGCGAAAAAAACCGTAGGCGCACCGGCCCGACGCGCGTTGGTGCGCCAGATGATCAACAAGGGGCTGAGCGAGCGGTGCGCGTTGCGCGTGGCGGGCATGAGCGCCAGCGCGTACCGCTATCAGGCGCAGCCAGACCGCAATGTGGCGCTGCGGCGGCGGATCGTGGAGCTGGCGCAGCGACACAAGCGCTACGGCGTGGGGATGATCCACCTGAAGCTTCGGCAGGAGGGCGGCGAGCCGGTGAACTACAAGCGTGTGGAGCGGTTGTATCGGGAGGAGCGGCTGCAGGTGCGTCGGCGCAAGCGGAAGAAGGTGCCGGTGAGCGAGCGGCAGCCGCTGTGTCGTCCATCGGCGCCCAACGAGGTGTGGTCGATGGACTTCGTGTTCGATCGAACTGCCGACGCTCGCGTCCTCAAGTGCCTGACCATCGTCGACGACGCCACCCATGAATCGGTCGGCATCGAGGTCGAACGAGCCATCTCCGGGATCGGTGTGACGCGCGTGCTGGATCGCCTGAGGCTGATTCGCGGCTTGCCCAAGACGATCCGCACCGACAACGGCAAGGAGTTTTGCGGGAAGGCGATGGTCGCCTGGGCGCACGAACACGGTGTGCAGCTGCGCCTGATCGAACCGGGCAAACCGAACCAGAACGCCTACATCGAATCATTCAACGGTCGCCTGCGCGACGAATGCCTCAACGAACACTGGTTTCCCAGCCTGCTGCACGCCCGCACCGAGATCGAACGCTGGCGGCGGGAATACAACGAGGAGCGACCGAAGAAGGCGTTGGGCGGGCTGACACCGGCCGCCTACGCGAAGCAGTTAAAGTAACTCCGGACTCTAAACCGACCCGCTACTCAAAGCGGGGGGACGTCGCAAGAGAAATCTTTGATGCAGAAGCTTGACTCCGCCGCCGCAGACTTTATCGCCCACTGCAGGCACGCCAAAGCCCTTTCCCCACACACCGTACGGGCTTACACACAAGATCTCGCGGACTTCTCCTCATTCGCCATCCAGGAACGAAGCATCAATACGATCAGGGATTCGGACGTAGAGCAGTACCTTCAGGGCCTTAACCGGCGTGGACTCAGCCCTGCAACCATCAAACGACGACTGGGGTGTCTCAAGGTGTTCTTCCGGTGGCTCGCTTCAACCAAAGCCATTTCAGACAACCCACTTGAGCAATTCAAATTGACGATCAAACAAGTCCGCCGGCTCCCACGAGGTATCTCAAGAATGGAGCTCCGGGAACTCGTGCGTGTGGCATCCAGCTCAACTTCGCTGGCGCCCAGATGTGCAACGGACCTCGGGATTCTCTTGATGGCGACCACGGGCATCCGAGTTGCCGAACTCGTAGCGCTGAGACTTGGTGACATCGATACGCTCGACGGCCAGGTTCGAGTACATGGCAAAGGGAGTCGTGAGCGCACAGTCTTTGTAACGAACACTGACCTCCTTAAGAGATTGAAAGTGCATGTCACCGAACGTCTCAAGGCATCAGGTATCGATGGACATTTGTTCGTTAACCAGCGGGGCACCCAACTCACCACAGCCGCCTTTCGTTCCCGCGTTCGTAAAACTTGTGATGCATCGAAAGTCAAACGCCGTGTCACCCCACATATGCTCCGACACACGGCAGCCACCTTGCTCCTTGAGGAAGGGGTCGACATCCGCATCGTCCAACGCCTACTTGGTCACCAGAGTATCTCTACGACTGAGATATATACCCACGTGGCTGACATAACACTTCGCAAAGCTCTTATACGCGTGGACTTAGCCAAGCTCCTGAACTGAACGCTGATAACTAGGAATTATCAGCGCATGCCAGTTGACTATTCAGCGAAGTATTCAATCAAAGAGATTGAGTCAACCTCTGACCGCGCTTACGTTGGTGCGATCTCAATTTATGCAAGTCACACTTTGCCAGCATTGAGGACGGACACCAATGAGATTGGGCACTGGCTCAATCATTACAACAAAACTTTTGATGACCACTTCCACATTTTGGCGTTTTATGTAAACCGCGACCTCGCTGGATTCTGCGAGTTGGTCTATCTCAAAGAGATCAACATCATTGTCATCGACTACATCACCATTGATGAAAAATATCGTGGAGGTCTTAACGTCTTCTTTGAATTTGCGGAACACGTTAAGGCGTTTATACGCCGAAACCATCCGACCTTTGATTATATTGCAGTGGAGGTTGCGCCACTCAAAGACGACGCGGAAGCAAGATACGGCTTGACATTGATGCGGCTTTTGAAAATGCTTGGATTTGGGGTTGTGGATGCCACCTACATCCAGCCTCAGCTTGGACAAACGAACCTTGAAAGTGAATTGCAAGGAGCGTTGCTTCTATATCCAAAGCCAATCAATGGCTCTTTGCCAAGGGGTGGTTACTTGAAGCTCGTGCATTCTATCTACTACCAGCACTACGTCCGTTGGTATGGAGTGCATGGAGAAAAGTATCAGTCAGAGTACAAGAGTTCTGTGGATCGCCTCTACAGGAAAATAGAGGCGCAAGTTAAGAGGGAATCAGTGGTTGTAAATGGCTTAAGGCACTTTCCTGAGAAATCATCTCCGGTGAACATCAAAGAGAAAAGTCTTCCGATCAAGGAGCTGCTGTTTCCCATTACTCTTATTCTTACATGGCTTGCGACCTTTCTTACTTTGAGAGCTATTTTTAAAATAAGTGTGCCACTGATGGCGCTATCCCTTCTTCTTGTAACCTTCCTGTATCTTGCTCTAGCGTCCGTGAGTGACAAGCGCGCAACGCCTGCATTGAAGGAGTTGAGCAAAGTATTCAAAGGGATTTTTGGCAAAGCAAAATGACATTGCTTGCCCCACGTCGTAAGAGCGGGATTTTTCCAGAAATGTGGTCAAAAGATGCGAATTTCGTCGAGAATTTTTCGTTGTGAGTAAGTCGATAAATTAAGCTAGATAGAACATGGCTCCTGCTTTCATCCTTCACACGAAATCCATGTTTTAAGAGGATTTCTTTGATGAATGTCAATGAGTAGATCCACAACGTACAGTCTGGGTCTCCACCATAAAAGGTATGTGTGGACGTTACACCTAAGTTATAAACATCAGAACCAAAATACTCCCAGCTTTCGCTTGTTTCAAACTCCAAAACAAGATGCCCTCCTGCCTTGATGACGGAAGACACCTGCAACAACGAGACAACTGCATCACAGTAGTTAAGTACTGAACCAACACAAGTACAAAAATCCACCGAGTCAGGCTTAATTGGCAAAGAATGTATGTCACCTATAACTGCGTTTGGAACTCCAGTTAACTTCTTATCGGCAACATCGACGTGGCAAGTCATGCTGCCCACCAAGCCGTAGTCGACTCCGGCGGAACCTACATGCAGAACGGTTGTAGCTTTTTCAGCCAACGATATTTGCTTTCTCAAGTAAGTATTGAGCCACTTCTTAGTATGTGCGTGCCAATGGTCAGCCCCCCACATGTTTTCGAGGCGATTGTATAAATCCCTTACTTTTTCCGTGGGAATTCGATGTATATCCAAGCTGATAATTCCTAGTTATCGTCCCTTGGCGAGATTCTGCTTCCAGACTAAAAGCAGCGCAACATGCCGGCCTTTGGCAAAGGGTGACAGGCTGCCACCATTCGTACTGCATCGCTGCGCCTAGCTCACCTCATCGAAGATGCTACCACCATGACCAGACGCTCTTCCTGAAGTCGTCTGGCATGGTCAGCTTGGGACTGGGCGGAACCAAAAGCTCCCTCAAGAGGGCCCGACCACAACTCCTCTGAGAGCTTTTGATCCAACCCGTTGCTGGGCTGTCAGCAAGTCGCGGGTACCGAGGCTTCGCGTGACCTCGTGCTTGCCCCTCTCACGGGCCTGTCTGGAAGGCAGTCGTTGGCGAAAGTGCCAGACCCCTGAAGGTGCCAACCTGAGATAGTTGGGGATGCGCATATCGGCTCGCTGTGGAGCGATATGTGGAGCGACAAGCCCTTCCTCAGAAAAGCAAAAACCCCTGTAAAAACAGGGGCTTCGCAGTACTGGCGGAGAGAGAGGGAGCGGATCGACACCCCAGCCAGACAAGCCCTGCGACGCCCAGCCAGGTCGGAAAGTTTGACCTCCCGAGGTGACCAAGTTCGCCGAAGGCTATCACGGGTTCCTATACTTCTGACCAGGCAAGGATCAGGGGGCCATCATGGATTTATTCACCGTCGCGCAAGCCACCGAAAAGACAACTTCGTGCATCAATTGGGACGCCATCACCGCCATCGCTACGGCAGCCGCCGCAGTGGCCACCGCCATCATGGCTTGGTTCACCCGCGATGCAATCCTTGAAGGTCAACAACAGCGACGGGAAACAAACGAACATTTCGCCGCGACGCGTGAGCAAGACCAGCGGCACCACGAAGACTCCTTTCGGCCCCTGTTGGTGCTCGCACCCTGCAAGAGCAGTAGCATCGCCCACCGAGAAAACATGCTGACCACACCAGGGGCGAGTGGCCCAGAACCAGTCGTTAGGCTGATTTGCTCCCTTGAAAACATCGGGTCTGGTGCTGCCCTCAACATCCGACTACATGCGCGCCCCAATGGAATACGTGGCTTTGCGCCTTGGGTAGAACTGGCCCCCTTGGCCGCCAAGGGTTCATACAAAGACGCATCGGGCAACGTGGAAATCCCTGTTCGTCCCCACAGCTCGTTCAACGACCAAGATTTGTGGGGGCTATACGGTAGCTCGTGGATCCTGGTGCTCGAATATGACGATGTGTTCGGCAACACCTTTCACACGCTGCATTACAAAAGCCCCCTGGAACCCTGGGCGCGCACCGGCCGAGGCCCCGCCCCCGATACCACGCCAAAGAACATCACCCTCCCCTTGGAAGGGTAGTGGCCGCATCATGGTCAATAGCGGGCGCCGGTGACGTCCGGCGCTCGATGTTGGCCCGCCCGAAGGGCAAACACGGGATCTAACTTCTGCGCCGCCTGCGAGGTGGTCGCCGTTCGCTTTCTCGGCTCTTCAAGCGTTCCTCGAAAAGCTTGGCGAACGCGATGAAGTCCACGCCATAGAGCCGGCACAACTCCCGCACCTGGATCAGATCCACCCCACGCTGGCCCACCTCGATGGCCGACACGTAGGTCTGGGGCCGTTCCAAGGCTTCGGCCACCTCCGCTTGGGACAAGCCGGATTTGAGCCGAAGGTCTTTGAGCAACAAGACCAGTTCGCTGTGCTCAGGTGTGTGGATGGATGCGCGTTTCATGGCCGTCCCCGGTGGGCGGCCCAGACGTTATTACCCGGTGGACGTTTACTGTAAAGTCAGCATCTAACCCATTAAACGGGTAATCTCTCGACCACACTCAACCAAGGGGAACCCGCAGATGAAAACCGCAAGGAAGGTTGTGCTGACGCTGAGCGTGATGACGTTGCTGTTGCTGGCTGGTTGCGCCACGACCATTGGCAAAGACTTCAACCAAAGCGCGGTTCAAAGCTTCGTTCCACACCAAACGACGATGGATCAGGTCATCGCCGCCTTGGGGCAGCCCCAGGAGCGTGAGACTGAAAGCGATGGCACCACGCGCCTCCACTATCAGGTCATCGTCAGCAAATCGTCCGTGGGCGATTACGTGCCCTTTGCCCCGGTCAAAGCGAACACGAGCGACAAGGACAGCTATTTGTATTTCGACCGCAATGGGAAATACCTGCGGGCTGAAAACACCCAGTCAAACCAGTGAGGGGGATCAGCATGGGCATCCTGATCCAAATTGTGCGCGTCGCCTTGTCCATCGTTGCTGGCTTCATCGCCGGATGGCTCCTGTTTTTTGTGGTGGGGCTTCGCTTCCTGCCCCCTGGCTTGCTTGTGCCCGGCTGCATGGTCGCAGTGTGGTTCCTGTTGCCTCGGCTCTTTCCGGTCTTCAAACCCCAGCCCAAGACCGAGAACGCTGGGCCAATCACGCTGCACGCGAATGGCCATTCTTTCGAAGCCACGCACCACGCCAAGAATGTCGCCATCAATGCGGCCACAGGCCAAGTGTGGTTCCGCGACACCAAGGGCAAGGAATGGCTCCTCAATCGTGAGGACGTCCGCCGGTGGAAGCACGAGTGGGTGGATCAGCCCAACGGCTACGGCAAGATCTGGCACAACGACAACTACCTGATCCTCACAACAGCCGACGTGGATCACCCCACCCACAAGATCAAAATGGGCAGTCACTTCCAGCATGAACTGGCGAAGGAATGGCATGCCCGACTGACGGCGATGTTGAACCCCTGACCGCTATTCTCCGCACCAGGCTTGGGTAAAACGGGAAGTCAGGCGTTTTCGCCGATGCACCGCGAACCTGAGGGCCGCCCCATTGTGGGCGGCCTTTCTTTTGCGCCGCCTTCGGCTCTCAATTCGACCCCCACGCGTATCGCCACGGCACCCTGAAAAGCCGTATTTTTAAGCGCGTTCCCCGTGCAGGCTAAGCGCTGACTTGATTCCGATCGGCTCGCTTGACAGCCCTCCAAATCCCGCTAAAACGGCGCCCCTTCTTCCCGATGGAGTGGCCGATGCAAACCTACGATGTTGTTCGCCTGATCTTGACGACCACCCTGAGCGATCGGGAGATTGCCGCTTCTGTGGGCGTCTCGAAAACCACGGTGGGGCGCTATCGGCAGCTCGCCCGGGCGAAGGCATTGGTTTGGAAGAACATTGCAGAACTGGGGCCGCTGGCCTTGCAGGAACGGCTGAACCGCCCGCGCTCCGGGGGCCGCCGGAAGGAAGTGCCCGACCTGTCGCTGCTCCATGATCAGCTCCAAGCCAAGGGCATGACCCTTCAACTGCTCTGGGAGGACTACAAGCGGGAGAACCCCGACACGGCGTTGTGCTATTCGCACTTGGCGGCGAAGCTTCGGCGCTTCCGCCACACGTTGCCGACGGTGATGCGCCAGCACCATGTGCCGGGGGAGCGGGTGTTTGTGGATTACTCCGGGCTGCGGCCGTATTACCTCGATGCCACCACGGGCCACAAGGTGCCGGTGGAGCTGTTCGTCGGTGTGCTGGGCGCCAGCTCGTTGATGTTCGCCATGTGCACGGCCACGCAGCAGGTGCCCGACTTTCTCCGGGCCCACGTGGCGATGTTTGAATATTTCGGTGGCTTGCCGCAGGTGCTGGTGCCGGACAACCTGAAATCGGCGGTGACGACCGCCGGCAAGACCCCGAAGATCCAGCGTGCCTATGCCGACCTGGCCCGGCACTACGGTCTGGCGGTGTTGCCCACGCGTCCCTCGCACCCACGCGACAAAGCGTCAGTAGAAGCCGGGGTGAAGTTCGCTCAGCACCGCATCCTGGCGCGCCTGCGTCACCAACATTTCTACTCGCTGGACGAACTCAACGCCGCGGTGGCTGCCTTGCTGGATGAGGCCAACGGTCGCGCCATGGCCAAGGATGGGGTTAGCCGGCGCCAGCGTTTCGAGCAACTGGAACGCGCCGCGCTTCGACCCTTGCCGCCCGAGCCCTACGTCTACGCGGAATGGCTGGTGGTGCCGACGGTGCCCAAGGACTACCACATCCCCGTGGCAGGTCATTTCTATTCGGTGCCCCACGGTTTGATCGGACAGCGGGTGGAAGTCCGGGTGACCGACGACACGGTGGAGGTGCGCCACCGGCAGAAGACCGTGGCTCATCATCCCCGCAACCCTGCCACGGGCGAGCACACCACGGCCACTGCACACCAGCCAGAAGCTCACCGCGCGCAAGCCGAACGCACCCCGGATGGCATGGTGGCCTGGGCCAAGGAAGCCGGCCCGCACGTGCTTCGCTTCGTCCGCCACCAGGTCAACCGTGCCCAGCCGTTCCAAGGCTTGCCCGCCTGCGACAAGGTGCGGTCGCTGGCCCGCAAGCACGGCACGGCGGTGCTGGATCGGGCCGCCCAGGCCACCTTTGAACTGGGGTCGCCCAAGATCACGACGTTGAAGCGGGTGCTCGACAATCAGGCGACGGCTCAGGAAGCCTCGACCATCACCGTTCCACGCGCCTCCCACGCGCGCGGCGCCCGCTATCACACCCAGCGATCCGAGGAGACGCCATGTTGAGCGATCAGCAGCGCGCCGTGTCGGCCCTGAAAGCCTTGAAGCTGGGCCCCATGGCGGCGCGCCTGGAACAGTGGGCCAAGGATCCGGCCAGCCTTGGCCGATCCCATGCCGACTGCATTCTGGCGCTGGTGGATGCCCAGGCCCAAGCCACCGCCACGAAGCGCGCCCAGCGCTTCCTGGCCCAAGCCGATCTACCGTTGACCATCACGCTGGCCGACATCAGGCCCAGTGCCACGCGCGGGTTGCCCACTCAGCTCCTGGCCAACCTGGCCACCGGGGATTGGATCCAGCGCGGCCACACGGTGCTGATCACCGGCGAAACCCAGGCTGGCAAAACCTATCTGGCCGCCGCCCTCGCACGGGAGGCCGCCTTGCAGCGTGTGTCCGTGTCCTACCGGCGCACGCCGGAACTCCTGGCCGAGTGCATCATGGAGAAGGCCAGCGGCACTTGGCCCGCGTTTCTGAAACGGCTGGGCCGGATGAAACTACTGGTGTTGGACGACTTTGCCCTGGAACCCGCTGACAGCAAGCAGAGCCATGCCTTGCGGGAAATCCTCGATCTGCGCCGACGCCATGGCAGTGCGGTCCTGATCGCCTCCCCGAATGCGCCGGAAGACTGGGATGGGTTCTTTGAGGACCCGACCGCCGCCGAGGCGATCTTTGGCCGCGTGCTCGAACGCTCCCAGCACATAGCCTTGAAGCGGCCTACGCGTCTGGCCTGATCCACCCGCACCGTTTTTTCCAGTCTGGACGGGTTGGCCGCCCGGTCTGCTCGAACGCGGGGCACTTTCCCTTCTAAGCTTGATGGCCCGGAACCCGCGCCACGCCTGGCTGCCCGTAGGGTGGCCAGCGCACCATTATGGTGGCCAGCCTGTTGCAGAACGCTGGCCAGTCAGTGTCCCAGTTACCAATGAATACCGGCTCATACCGCGGAGCCGCGCCGCAACGCGAAATGGCGATCTGATGCGGTTTGTGGGGCAAGTGGTCAGTCTGTTTCAGACTGGGTGGCCAGGCAGATCAGAATAACCACTTGGAAAATATTCAACAGGTCGGACACTGGTCTGAGACAGACTGGCCACCATAATGGGACAAGCTGGCCGGTTGCGGCAGGTAGAAGGGCTCATGGAAACCATCTACAACATCTTTCTCTTCTTTGAAAAAGAGTATTGCGAGGAAGTTGGGTATGTGATCCACCAGTTTGAAGGCACCGACGCGGCTGCGGGTGAGTTCCTCCATGAACGAATGGAGGCTGATCTGAAAGTGGCTACGCGGCTACGTCTGTCAAAGCCCTTCACCCATGGTCGCATGGTGTCGGGGCAACGTCTGGGCACTGCCCATCACCTGTTCGACGACATCTTCCAAGTTACCGGTGCACGTATAGACCCACTGATGCTTGTGACACAGGTGGTCGATGGTGTTGTTCGCGTGAACTACACGGGTGGCCTCGGGCCCTTGGACATGAGTGATGCAAGCGAAAAACTGGGGGCATCTGGTGTGATGGTTGATTGGCTGATGGCATACACCTCGGACGCCGGCATTGATCTACCCAAGCTGATCCATGACGACTATTTTCTCGCCATCAAAGCCACATTCAACGCGAAGCTGTATGTGTCGTCGATGAAGTTGTTGCTGTCCTGCATTGACTCATTGGCCTATGTCCAATTCGGTCATTTGAGGGAACAGCCTCCAGTGTTCGTTCGATGGCTAAATGCGCATGCGGAGCTTGCCCGCATCGGTATCTCCTCCGAAGAGCTGTGGGAGATGCGCAACGGCATTGTCCACATGACGAACATCCATTCGATCAAGGTCAGATCCGGCAAAGTCAGGCGCATCAGCTTCGGCGTGAACGTGCCAGACGATGGACTTTGGTCAGAAGCCGAAAACATCTTTTACTTCAACTTTTACGGTCTCATCAAAGTTGTGGGGGATGCCATTGGACATTGGCTCACTACCCACCTCGGAGATGTCGAGTGGTTTGCCATGTTCATCGAACGATACGATGAGACGGTGTCAGACAATCGCTTGGCGCTCAGTGGAAGGCTGCACCCAACACCAAGACATACCACGACGTGAACCAGACCATGCCTTCAACAGCCCCAACATTGTCGGACGCGGAACGCGAAGTGATCGTGCTTGCATCGGTCATGGGCATCATTGATGACATGGTGAACTACATCATCTTCTCTTTCCCTGGGCGCGACACAACGCTTCAATCCCTTCCGCAAACGTCCACGACGAAGGCTTATTTCGCGTTACGACTGAGCGATTTTCTTTCCCAGACCGACCGGAACATTGGCATCGCCGAAATCCCCTATCTGCGTCATCTCGCACAGATTGTTGAAAGCCCATCTCTCGGCGAAGCAACTGGTTTACGTGCCAGCGTCAAACAATTCGCCGACTGGCTCAATGAAAAGAAGACGTTCGCCAAGGTTTGGCTTTCCACGCTCGATATCGAAACCTCGCTGACGCCCAGCCGCCTATCGTGGTTGAAAGTGACCGGCAACCTTCAAAAACATGATGCCCTTCGGTCAAGTGGAACCGCCGATGACATTGCCAAGTGGCTTCAAGAGCAAGGCCACACCGTTGACCGCATGGACGTTCTGGGTGCGCTCGACGACTTCCGCGAGTGGCTGACTGAGGATGCGTTGAGCGCCTACATCCCAAAGTTGGGGTTCCTGCTGAATGAGCTGCGCTGGGAGACCTTCGAGTATTTACGCCCTTACTACCGGAAGCACCATGTCACCGAATGGGACAACGCTTTTCGATTGCATCGTGACAGGTTCACTCCCGACCCAAGGATCACCGCACCTTTCGCGTGTGGACAGCGTCATGTGCTTCTGAACTGGGTCAGGAAAGGACCCATCGTGAGCCGATTTTCGATCGACCCCACGTGGCATCGGATAGAAGACGCCTTTGCTTCGAGATAAGCGAAAGAAGACCTTCGACTACATCCACGCAGAAAGCGGCCATCTTCATTCCTAGCCACAAAGACGGTCTATCGCGTCGCCCGGAAGCCACAGCTCGTCCCTCACCCGCGTCATTGCAACGTAGACCGCCTTGATGTGCTTGTCTCGCTCATCCTTCGACAGTGAACGCAATGAGGACGAGAAACAGCAACCGGACATGGTGACAGTGCTGAACTCCATGTTCTTACAGTGTGCGAGCATTCCTAGATACAAGCCGTTCCGCTCATCTCCACTTTGGCTGCCTACGAGTTCATCCAGATTGGTTTCGTTGAAGCCACGCTCAAAGAGCTTTGCCACATTGGCGTGCCCGTTTATCTCTAAGTGATGGGACAATGCATCCCAAGTATCGAATGAGCGCAATTGATAGCTTTTCGGCCGATCTTTACTCCTGCGAAGCAGGATCGCGTCCTGAGCCGCCTTGACGAGTTCGCGCTCAGACGCCTTCACCAAGCGAAACTGGCCGCCTCCGTTCTTTACTCGCAGGGCATCTTCCAACATCTTCCACACGCTGCCATACGCGCGCAGTCCCGTATGAGGAAGCTCGTCACTGGGTGCGTAAGGTCGAGGGCGCGTAACGTGGTCACGTGATCCCACAATGGTTTCATCAACGAGCCGCTCGCTGTGCTGATCGACAACCGATTGAAAGAGCGGCGTGGCCTGATCACCCGTCCTCACCGACTGAACCATGGTCAATGTCTTGGACTGGGGTGCTTTCGGAACCCTGCCCGACAAACACTGATATGGATCGCCCATCGCCACCCATCCCTGCGGATAGCGGCGAAGTAGCGAATACCAAGGCGCTGGAAGATCATGAGCTTCATCCAGGAAGAGCGTGCCCATGGGTGGGATCTCGGCGCCGCTGACATCCAGCCACTTGACCAAGTGATAGAGCTTGAAGTCAAAGGCTCGCTCTTGGTTGGCGGGCAATGACGCAGACATCAAGCTCCACACTCTTCGCGCACAAGCAACGTAGGCGGGCCCGTTCTCCAACAATCCTGCCGGACTGACCCTGCGGACGTGCTCGGTCGTAATCTCATTGTCGGCAGTGAAACACCAAGCATTGATGATTCGATGAACTTTCGACAATACGACGGCAGCAGGCTCACCGGGAAACGAGGGAACACCGACTGCCTCCACCTGCCGACTAACAGGCCAAGTGGTCTCACCTACCTTAGGAGGATTAACCCATCGAGTGCTTCGGCTCCGAACAAATGCAGTCGCCATGTCCGTTGCCAGCCTGAACAAAGTGATGCTGCGCATGTTTCCAAGCGTTCCAATACGCCGTAAAAAAGCTTGGCTGTGGGCTGCGGTTGGAGCCAGATGTATGAAATCGCCACTGCTTCCAGCCAACGCGAGCAACAAGTGCGTTTTTCCCGTGCCGGCATAAGCAGACATGGTGAAATGTTCATCCGGGGCTGCCGCGATCGCCGTGGCCGCTCTGACTTGATCCCTCGGGCCGTGCAAGGTCAATCGGCGGCGCGCGTGGTCAGTGCGTGCATCACTGTCTCCCCAATCATCGTCTTCGAGATCTTCGACTTCGGCTTCTGGGCCTACGGTTAGCTCGTAGTCCATCAAGGTGTCACGGCAGTGGCTCTGGAAAGCCTCCGCATAACGACCATTTGCCCCACACCATGCGCGCGATGCAACCTGCTCCTCAGACGCGAAACGAATACCGCGATCTGACAAGATCTTCAAGGTTTCAGTAACGGTTTGTTGGGCAATTTCGGCGTGTAGTTCTCCGAGGCATGTTGCAAATACTTCGTCCGGGCTATTGAGGAAATTTTCGTATAGATCAGCCAAAGCGCGCGATAGATTGGCGCGTGACACATTCCCTGGCCGGCCAACCATCAGCACTGAAAAGAGCCCGATGCGCTCAATAAATCGGGCTGGAACGACGCCACGGATGAGGAAGTTTTCCGTTGACTGCTGAGTGACCGGGAGATAGTAGGTCGAAAGCTGCGATGACATGGCAGACACTCGTGGCTTACTCGAAAAAACTCAAGAACGGATCATCGGGTTGAGTTGACGCAGGAGGCGCAGGATGTGCCAACTTCCATGCTTCCTGGATCGCATCAAGGTCTTTCAAGCCAGTCGCGGTTGCGAAGTCATAGTAGGTCTTGATGGTTGTCCACTCACAATCCATGGCGTCGCCGCAAAAGCGGCTTTCAATGACCACTGTCGACAAAATCTGCCGCCGTCGGTATGCGCGACCGTATTTGGCATCTTCATCGTCATCTTCTTGCTCAGCATCCTCATCCGTATCTGTGGGCGAATGGATTTCGCAACGGTCGTTGATTTCCTTCCAGCGCAAAATTTCCGCCTGACGGAAGCACAGGGGCTCCACGGCAGCCAACCCAGCCAAGACCCCGACAAGATTGATTTTTAAGTCTCTCGCTTGAACTCGATAAACAGCATCGGCCTGCCTGTCCCCAATAATGAAAACAGTCCGCCAATGGTCCCGAATGGGCTCATGAAAATCTTTTCCATCCACCTCAATGGCAATCCGCCGGCCATCCTTGTCGGTCAACAAGATATCCAGCCGAAATGGCCCCGCCCATGTGTCGACCCAAACCTGGGTTTGATATCTGGTCGTTGGGTCGATTACTGATCTCAGACGTTCGCCGAGGCATTCCTCAGCTGGACTTTCATACATACCCATCAGGATGGCTGGTATGCGTTTCAAAACATCTCGGATGTGTTCGATGGCCATGCAGGCAGTCTACCCCTGCCCATCTCGTGTGCCGAGACAACAAAGCTGTGGATAACTGTGGATAACAGACTTGTCGCACTCATGCCGTCCGCCCCATCCTAGGCCGATGCTCCAACGCTGGCTGTCGGAGCGCAGGCTCGACGGTCTTCCAATCCTCCCGCACCAGCACCGGGCGCGCCGACTTGATCCAATCCTGTTCCTCAGCGGACGCCGCGTTGCGCAAGGCCAGAACCCAATCAGCATTGGCGTCACGGACACTGTCCAACGCTCCGCCGAGCCGGCCCAACTGCTCACGCTGGTCACCCCGCAACTGGTGGCCCTCCTGGTCGAAGGTGGCGATCTGCGACCGCACGTGCCGGGCCGCCGCCTGGGCCTCGTGGGTGAGTTCATCCCATCGCTTCACCTCGCGGTGTAGTCGCTGCCGCTCGGTGGGCTCCCCCATGACGGTGGCCGTGCGCAACCGCCACGGGTGTGAGGCTTCCCATTGGGCCAGCCGCTGCCGCGCGGATTGGCGGGCGGCCCGCCGTTCGCGGTGTTGATCCTCATGCATGAAGGCGGCTGCTTCGCGTCGGTCGCGTTCGACCTGGTGGTCCCTGAGTTGTTCGACCAGACGCACCAGGACACCCAGCACCTTCTCGATCACCCGCACCAGCCGTAGCACCTGGGCAAACAACCGCCGCGCCTCGGGTTCTTCTGGCGCGGGCACCTTTTCCCGGAACCTCGTCAACAGTGAACCGGGCGCTCCTTCCAGTAACGGAATGAGTGGGTCTGTTGCCGGGGCGGATGCCGGGGTGACCGCTGGTGCCCGGGTGGCATCAGGTTGCCTGGCCACCTGGCAGGGTTCCGATGGCGACTCGGCCCCGACCGGCTGCGCTGCTTCGCGCTGCACGTCGGCCTTGGCCTGTCGGTGCTGCTCTTGCAGCACGATGGTGTGGGCCGCCTCGTAGACCAGGGATGGAACGAGGATGTCCCCGCGCAGGGCATCGCCGCGCCGGGTGAAGAAGCCGCGCCGCTCCATGGCCGTCACAGCAGCGCCTAGGGTCGGTTGCGGCGTAATGGGCAAGTCCTGGCGGGCATAGCTGAGGTGGGTGTAGTCCGCCGGGAGATTGCTGGCCGCCGTGTAACGGTTGGCGAGTTCCGCCCAGTGCTCGTTGAGCCGTTCGACGAATGCCCCGGACGTGTTCTTGTTCGAGAGCAGGATGAGCTTGGCCCCCAGGCCCCAGGCTGAGGTGCCGTCGTCCTGCTGGATCTCTTCGAGCCGCCGGGTCGGGAAATACAGGTGGGCATGGAAGCCCTGTTTTTCCGGTGGCTTCACGTTCCCCAGTGCATCCGCGTCGGCGTCCCGGTGCAAACCCAGGGAGACGGCGGTGTGCAGTTCCCGGCAGATGAACCGAGCCATATCCTCGGCCAGGTCGCCAGCCTGCTGGTCGGACAAGCCGAAGGGAACAGGGATGCGGTAGTCGCGGGCGACTTGGGCGTCTTTCCTGCGCTCCGCGGCTTCCGCCCGGTTCCAGAGCTCTTCCGGATCCGTGACCCAGGCCGGGGCACCTTCTGGTGCCACCGTCAGGGATCGGACGATTTCTTCGCCGATCTTTCGGCGGCGGTAATCGTGCCAGACGCCGGTGCGCCGGTCGTAAAGACGCAGGCCGAGGCGGTAGGCCACTCCGGCGATCGCGGAGTGGCCCGCGCCGCGGCTGTGGGTTTCGAGGTGTGGGCGGGCATGCAGAGCCATGTCGTCATCCTTTTCGTAGGCCGCCCTGCGGGGAGAGCGATCGGCCATCCTGGCCATGAAGATGCGGGCCGCCGGCTGTGCATGCCTGCCCCACAGAGCCATCAAAGCAGATGCCGACAATGTGTCAAGCATACTTGACAAAAACACTCTCAATGTTGCGCAATCAGGCGAGCATTTAAGAGGACTTACCTGTTGCGAACGACGCCTTGTAGTCTTTGCATACCGAGGGCATTGCCCTAGCCAGCCAAGTCTCCGTTTAACCATACGCATGGAGCACACATGACATCGTCGAATGGATCTGATCGGCCCTCCATGTCCGAACACGTTTTGGATCTAATCGCATGGCTGGCCAAGGTGGCCGTGCCCTTGGGAGGCATGCTTTTAGCAATCAGTGCCCTCTACTGGTTCGAATTCACCAAAACTTTTGCCCTCCCGGTGGGCTTTACCTCACCAGGAGTGCTTTCTGGCCTTCCTGCGCTCGCTGCTGCAGTCGGCGCTACCGTAGCCGTTCTATCCCTTGCATCCCTCGCGCCTGCGATTTTCCTTTCCATGCCGGTCGATGCCAAAGGGCATACCTTGCTTCATGGCCATCAACAGTGGGTCTTAAAACGTAGGCAAGCCCTCCAAAGAGGCGCGAAATCGCCTTACAGTTCGCTATCACTGCCAGAACGCTGGGGCCTGATCAGCGTGGCCATTGCCATCGCTTGGCCACTGATCATTTTTTGCATGACCCGATTTCATGACATCGGTGCCAGCCCTTTCATCCTGGGACTACTGGCAACCGTGCTGGCACTGGCCTACTGGCTCATGTGGCGAATTTACAAGCTGGCCCGAAGCGACCAAACCCCACCGTGGCGCTTTATATCAGCGCTCTCGTTTGCGGTGGCCAGTCAAATGATTGTGGTGTTCTGGGTGTACTTCGGGGCACTCAAAATGGCCACAAACGCTCAACCCCGCACCTTGATGGAGCTAAGCGTGGCTTGTATGGCGCTTTCCATCACCATCGCCCTGGCCCAACTGATCACGGCCCACAAAGCCGTTCACGGCTGGTCGTTTAAGGACGCGAGGGTTGCGATCCTTCTCGCCATCGGCGTCATGGCACTCCCGCTTCTTTACCCCCCCTTCGGTGGCAGGGTTGCCGCTTATCCGCTCCGAATTTCATCCCAGGATGGTAGGGGGTGCGTCCTGCTGTATGCCAGCGAAAACGCTTCGGCAAAAACATGGGCAGACATCGCCGATCCTACCCACCCCGGCCAAAGCCAACCTCTTTGGTTTGCCACCCGACTGGATGACACTTACTACGCTAAGTTGACGCGTCAGGCGCCCACACAACTCATCCCGGCGTCGCAGGTTCGCAAGGTGGGTGATTGCCCGGCGGCGACCACGGTACCAACACCGACAGGGGACACCCCAGCCAAGGCTGGCACTCCGCCGCAACGTCGAGAATCCGATACGACCAATTCAGCGGTATGGATCTCGGCTGCATCCATGTTGGTGGCTATCCTTTCCTTGGCTTTCACCATGCGGGCGTGGGGGCAATCCAACCGCCCGCTGCTGACCGCCAGGATCAGCACGCATCATGGCGGCAACTCGGGGATTGCCTTGAACTTACTCATTGAAAACACAGGCACACGCCCTGCCCTGGATGTGTCCCTTCATGCCGATGAGGCTGACATTCGGGCAGCAATGACGCATCAGGATCCGGAACACTCCATTCCCGCCGATGCCATCCGAGTGTTCTTTTCGGACATCGTCATTCCAGTCCTGGCCAACGGCAAGGGCACGTCGAACGCCTTTGGCTCACTTGGCACCACGGGTGATTGGCGACCAGGCGCAACCATTCCAGTAAGCCTAAGCTACCACGGCATGTCGGGCCCTCACTTCAAGGAACCCTTCTGGTTGCTGCTGTCGGACGATGTTGGCTTTGCACAGACTTACTGGGCCAAGGCGGACGATTAGGATCACCCGATAGGCTCGTGGCACAAAGCAGACGGCTGGATGCTTAGCGTTGGCCGGGGCTGTGAGCGTCGTGTTGGCACAACACTAAGACGCGCTCTGCGCATTTGATTTGGACGTCTGTTTACTGTGGCTTGACAGGTCTTGGACTTCGACTAGGGTGCGCCCAACCGGAGGCCCTATGAATACCTACCCCTACCTGATCACCCCGCATGAGCCAACCAGAAAGCAACTTTGGCTCACAGCATTCACCTCTTTGCTGTGCCACATGAAGCCGGAAGAAGCAGTAAGAGAGGCGGACATTGCCCTCAACCTTTGCGATACACGCTGGGAAGAACCTGAATGGGTTCGGTGCTGGCAATACGCACACAACTACCCCGTGGGGCATCGCTTTGGACAAGACCCTCATGTGGAGAAAGAGGACGGTGCGCCGAGCCATGATGGTCATTTGCCACCGTAACTGAGAACAGTTACCGCCTTCTGCGAGGGTGTCTCACGCTTGATCCAACGCCTTGCACAACACTTCGGCGCCGTTCCAACTCTTGCTCAAGAATCGATATTTGTTGCGAGATCGCCGCAGCGCCTTCCGGCCAAATATCCCCTAGTTCGCCCAGCACATCCGCAAGCCTTGCAATGTCGGATATTGTGGTAGAACTCAGCGCAATTCGCAGAGCTAAGAGTGAGGGTGGGTTTTGCTGATTTGGCTGACCGTTTCCTGCCAACAACGAAGCTTTGGTTTTCTTTGCAAGACTTTCAACTTTTTGGATCGTCACTTGCTTCTCCTTGAACTTAACGAGGATCGCAACCCGCTCAAATCATCCAAGCTGATGTTTGATCCTGTCCAGATTTAGGCCCCAGCCCAAACCGCGCGCCACAATTTCCCGCATCTCTCGCGGCCCGTATTCACCTGAGTAAGTTTCAACATGTTCTTCGTCGAGATCATGCCCAACGTAAGCACACCGCCACTCCAGCGGCACCTTGGCTGACTTCATCGTCTGGATCGCAGTTTTTCGCAGGCTGTGGAACCCATACTTGCCTTTGGCGGGCTTCGTGATTCCAACCGCCTCGATGTGCCGGGTGAAGGCCTTGCTGAGCCATTGGCCCTGACCGTTCACCGCCCCGACCTTCACCTTGGGGAACAGCCGCGTCTCGTCTTTCTTCCGCAACTGCTCCACCCGCTCCATGAGCCCCAGGGTGAGCAAGTCGGGATGGATCGGGATGGTGCGCCGGCTGGCCTCGTTCTTGATGCTCTGCCCTTCCCCTTCGTCCGTGATGGTCAGGCACGGCACGCCGTCCACGGTCGTGAAGTCGGCCAGCGCGAGCTGCCCCACTTCCGACACGCGGGCCCCGGTGTAGAGGCCGATGAGGGCACCCCACCGGGCGCCCTCGCTCAGGTTTGCCAGGGCTTCCGGTGCATAGAGCGTCTGGATCTGTTCCTGGGTGAAGGCCCGGAACCCCATCGCCTTTCGCTTCAACTTTTCCCGCTTGCGGAAAACCACGTGGCCCATGGCCGGGTTTTCGTCCTTGGGGAACTTGGGGTAATGCCCGGCCTGCACCGCCCAGGTGAAAAAGCCGCGCAGATAGGACGTCTTGTTGACCAGGGTGGGCGTTTGCAAACCACTGACCCGCAGCGCCTCCACCCAGGCATGCACGTCCTCCCGTTGCACCTCGTGGAGTAGCTTCTTCATGCCCACATGCCGCGCAAAGCCCATGATGGCCGCGGACTTGATCGTCAGGGTCTTGCGGATCGTCTCTGCTTCGATGCTCTTCAACCACTGATCCGCCGCCAGGCCGATCGCACGGGGGCGAGAGGGCGCCACCACGACGGGCGCAGAAGCGGGGACGGCCAACGATTGGGCCAACGATGCCCCCAGCTTCTCCATCGCTCCCGCCAGTCCCGCCACATCCGGGGCGGCGGAAGGAGGCGATGGCGGGGGCGGCGTCTGTGCCAACCAC
This sequence comes from Rhodanobacter sp., assembly GCA_040371205.1. Taxonomy (NCBI): domain Bacteria; kingdom Pseudomonadati; phylum Pseudomonadota; class Gammaproteobacteria; order Lysobacterales; family Rhodanobacteraceae; genus Rhodanobacter; species Rhodanobacter sp. The sequence continues at coordinate 1,173,131 of AP031382.1, read as the reverse complement.
GCCGGCGTTTCCTTGGCTTCTTTCAAGGCCACCATCATGCGCGCGTGATCGGCGTCGTCTGTGGCCTCCAACCGCATGGAGCCATCGGCGCGGACTTCGCAGACGTAATCCACCGCTTCGTCACCGCTGCCCGTGCGGAGTTGAACCTCGCGCCTCTTGGGCGGCGCCGACATGCCGTCTTCCCTGGGTTCCTTGGCCATCGCGCTCCCCCTGCTCCTTGCCGTGGCGAAGAGTTGAGCATAGCGCGCGCCCAGCGTGTAGGCCCACCAGCGCGCCAACGTCGGGTCTCGGGTGCGCAGCGATTGCTTGATGACTCGCCGCCCGAGCAGCGGTTGAAGATCGGCCGGAACGATCAGGCGGAAGTGGAACACGCCCGAGGCGTGGCGCAACAAATGGTGTGCAAGCCGCATTGGATTTGACCAACCGACTTGACCAAGCGCCTTTCTCCAGGACAACAAAAAAGCCCTAAAAAAGGGCTTCTTTGCAATCTGGCGGAGAGAGAGGGATTCGAACCCTCGATAAGGCTTTTGACCCTATACTCCCTTAGCAGGGGAGCCCCTTCGGCCACTCGGGCATCTCTCCGGGTTTTGGTGTCGCTGCGAGCCGGCAAGGATACTGGTTGACCGGTTCGACGTAAAGCCCGAACGAGGCGATCAGTGGTGATCGCCACCGTGGGCATTGCCGGAGTCGTGCTCGCCCTTGATGCGTTGGTAGATCTCTTCGCGGTGCACGGCAACGTCCTTCGGCGCATTGATGCCGATACGCACCTGATTGCCCTTCACGCCCAGCACGGTGACGGTCACCTCGTCGCCGATCATCAGGGTTTCGCCAACCCTGCGGGTCAGAATCAACATGGTTGCTGCTCCATTGTTCCTGTGTTCCAGATCCGCGGCGGATGGCGCCTCACCCCTGAGCCTCCACCTCCGCAGTTTGACGTTCGATCCGTCGAAGGCCCTACCGCCTTCCCGGTTCTCCATCCAATTGGCTAACGCGGCAATCAATAATCGTGCCCCGCCACCGCAATTGGCGTGGCTGGGATACTAGCGAGCATGTATCCGCGACGCAATGCGGGCCTCAGCCCGCTGCTGGCAATGACTTAGGTTGAACCCGACAGTTGCGCCGATGCCCACGACGGCAAGCCGGCCAGTAGCGACGCAAGCACTGGCGCATCCATGCCGCCGCCCTGCGCCATGTCCGGGCGGCCGCCGCCCTTGCCGTCGATCTGCTTCGCCACGTGGGACACCACGTCGCCGGCCTTGATGCGGCCCAGCGCGGCGCCATGCACGCCGGCGATCAACGAGACGCGGCCATCCGCCGCTCCAGCCAGCAGGATCACGCAGTCGCCCAATTGCTGCTTGAGCTGGTCCACGCTGTCGCGCAGCGCCTTGGCATCCAGCCCCTCCAGCCGCGCAGCCACGACCTTGATGCCAGCGATGTCCTGGGCGCTGCTCGCCAACTCGGCGGTGGCGCTGCCGGCGGCCTTGGCGCGCAGCGATTCCAGCTCGCGTTCCAGCTTTTTCTGTTTGTCGAACAACTGGCGCAGCTTGTCGACGGCATCGTCGCCGCTGCTGGAAAGCAGATGCGACAGTTCGCCCAATCGGCGCTCCTCGCCGGCCACGTAGGCCAGCGCGCCGGCGCCGGTGACCGCCTCGATGCGGCGCACGCCGGAGGCCACACCGGACTCGGCCACGACCTTGAACAGGCCGATGTCGCCGGTACGGCCCACGTGGGTGCCGCCGCACAGTTCGGTGGAGAACTCGCCCATCTTCAGCACGCGCACTTCGTCGCCGTACTTCTCGCCGAACAGCGCCATCGCACCGAATGCGATGGCGTCGTCGTAGGCCATGTGGCGCACGTCGGCGGATTCGTTGCGGCGCACCTCGGCATTGACCAGCGCCTCGACCTCGGCCAGTTCCTCGCGGCTCATCGGCTTGTGATGGGCAAAGTCGAAACGCAAGCGCTCGGGCGCGACCAGCGAACCCTTCTGCGTGACATGGGTACCCAGCACCCTGCGCAGCGCGGCATGCAGCAAGTGCGTGGCGGAATGGTTGAGCACGATGGACTGGCGGCGCGCGACATCCACCTGCGCGTCCACCGTGTCGCCGGTCTTCAGCGGCTGCGCACCGTGCCAGGTGCCGGCATGGCCGAAGAACACGCCGCCCATCTTCAACGTATCGGCCACCGCGAAACGGCCGGCGCCGCTGGACAGCGTGCCGGTGTCGCCCACCTGGCCGCCGGATTCGGCGTAGAACGGCGTGCGGTCGAGGATCACGAAACCCTGCTCGCCCTCGCCCAACTGTTCGATCTGGCGACCGTCGCGCACGATGCCCAATACCTTGCAACCCTGCGCGGCCAGCGCCTCGTAGCCGAGGAAAACCGTGGGCGCGAGCTGGCTGGCGAGTTCGGCCGGCATCTGGCCCTTGGCCTCGAACTTGCCCGCGGCGCGGGCGCGCTCGCGCTGCTCGTTCATCGCCTGCTCGAAGCCGGCCATGTCCACGTCGAGGCCGCGCTCGCGCGCGATGTCGGCGGTGAGGTCGACCGGGAAGCCATAGGTATCGTAGAGACGGAACGCGTCGACGCCCGCGATGGTCTTGCCGGCGAGCTTGCCGGCCACCTCGTCGAACACGCGCATGCCGTGTTCCAGCGTCTCGCCGAAACGCACTTCCTCGGTGCGCAGCGCGTCTTCCACGAAGCTCTGCTTCGACTTCAGCTCGGGGTAGGCCTCGCCCATCTCCTCGACCAGCGGCTGCACCATCTTCCAGAAGAAGTCGCCGCGCACCCCCAGCATCCAGCCGTGCCGCAGCGCGCGACGGATGATGCGGCGGAGCACGTAGCCGCGTCCTTCGTTGGACGGCAACACGCCGTCGACGATCAGGAACGAGCAGGCCCGCACGTGGTCGGCGATCACGCGCAATGACTGGTTGGCAAGATCCTTGGTACCGGTGAGTTCCGCAGCCACCTTGATGAGGTGCTGGAACAGGTCGATCTCGTAGTTGGAATGCACGTGCTGCAGCACGGCGGCGAGACGCTCCAGGCCCATGCCGGTGTCCACGCAGGGCGCGGGAAGCGGCGACAGCGTGCCGTCGGGCGCGCGGTCGAACTGCATGAACACCAGGTTCCAGATCTCGATGTAGCGGTCGCCGTCCTCGTCGGGCGAACCGGGCGGGCCGCCGGCCACGTCCGCGCCATGGTCGTAGAAGATCTCGGTGCACGGGCCGCAGGGGCCGGTGTCGGCCATCTGCCAGAAGTTGTCGGAGGCGAACGGCGCGCCCTTGTTGTCGCCGATGCGCACGATGCGCTCGGCCGGCACGCCGACTTCCTTGTGCCAGATGCCGTAGGCCTCGTCGTCGGTGTGGTAGACGGTGACCCACAGTTTCTCGGGCGGAAGCTTGAACACGCCGGTGAGCAGTTCCCACGCCCAGGCGATCGCCTCGCGCTTGAAGTAGTCGCCGAACGACCAGTTGCCCAGCATCTCGAAGAAGGTGTGGTGGCGTGCGGTGTAGCCCACGGCGTCCAGGTCGTTGTGCTTGCCGCCCGCGCGCAGGCAGCGCTGCACGTCCGCCGCGCGCACGTAGGGCAGCTTCTCGCTGCCCAGGAACACGTTCTTGAACGGCACCATGCCCGAGTTGGTGAACAGCAACGTCGGGTCGCTGGCCGGCACCAGCGAGGCGGAGGGCACGATGGTGTGGCCCTTCGCGCGGAAGAAGTCGAGGAAGGTCGAGCGGATGTCGGCGGTTTTCATGCGTGGCGGCGATGGCTGCGGAAAGGCACGCCGCTACTCCGCCGCGATCAACTTTCCTCGTCGGCCTCGTCCACGTCGGCGTGGGTTACGTATCTTACCGTGGCGGCGGCAAAACCGCGCCGCAGCAGGAATTGCGCCCGCCTGCCTTGCTCCACGCGGTCCGCGGCGGGCCTGCCGCCGTAGCGGCGGCGCAGCTGGTTCATCGCGCTGGCGTTCCAGTCCACCTCGCATTCGTCCAGCAACTGGCGGATGGCAGCGTCGGCCAGGCCGTGGGTCTTCAGCTCCATGCGGATGCGGGCGGGGCCGTAGCCTTGCGCGGCGCGGTTGCGCAGGAGCATGGCGGCGAAGCGTTCGTCGTCCTGGTAACGCTGCTCGCCGAGGCGGCTCAGGGCTGCGTCGGATTCTTCACCGGCGTAACCGCCCTGGTCGAGCTTGCGTCGCAATTCGCGTTTCGACTGTTCGCGCCGCACGAGCAGGCCCAGGGCCTTGTCGTAGGCGCTGGGGCGCGGCTTGGCGGCATCGTCCGGCGCTTGGCGGCGTTTCATACGCACGCGGCGTCAATACACGCGATAGACCTGCCCGGTCTGCCGGCCTTCCACGCTGCGGCTGAAGGCCAGCGCGGCGCGCGCCACCGGCACCGGTTCAAAGCCGCGGAAATACGGCCCGTAGGCATCCATCGCCTCGGCGAACACGGTCGGGCTGACTGCATTGATACGGAGGCCACGCGGCAGCTCGATGGCTGCCGCCTGCACGAAGGCCTCCAGCGCGCCGTTGACCAGGCTGGCCGAGCTGCCCTGGGCAATCGGCTGTTCGGCCAGCACGCCGGTGATGAGGGTGATCGAACCGCCCTCGCGCAAGTGAGGGCGGGCGGCCAGGACCAGGTTGACCTGGCCCATCAGCTTGTCGGTGATGCCCAGCGTATGCAGCGAATCGCCCAACGGCGCGGCTTCGAAAGCATCCAGCGGCGCGAAATGGACATGGCCGGCGGCGCAGACCACCGCGTCCAGCTCGCCCGCCAGCGCGAGCGCGCTGCGGATGCTGGCGGCGTCGGCCAGATCCAACCGCAGGTCGCCGGCATGGCGGCTGGCGCCGATCACCTCGTGACGCTGGCCCAGCTCGGCGGCCACCGCGCGCCCGAGCATGCCGGATGCACCGACCAGCAGGATACGCAGGCGACGCTCGCTCATGTTCAGGCCTCTTCCAACGCTTCCTCGGAGGCCGCGGCCTTGCCGGTGTTGCTCACCAGCAGGCGCGCACGCAGCTCGGTGTCGATCTCGTTGGCGATGGCCGGGTTGTCGCGCAGGAACTGGCGCACGTTTTCCTTGCCCTGGCCGATGCGGTCGCCCTTGTAGCTGTACCACGCGCCGGACTTGTCGATCAGGTTCTGCGCCACGCCCAGCTCGATGATCTCGCCCTCGCGCGAGGTGCCCTCGCCGTAGAGGATCTCGAACTCGGCCTGGCGGAACGGCGGCGCCACCTTGTTCTTGACCACCTTGACGCGGGTCTCCGAGCCGATGACCTCCTCGCCCTTCTTCACCGCGCCGATGCGGCGGATGTCCAGGCGCACCGAGGCGTAGAACTTCAGCGCGTTGCCGCCGGTGGTGGTTTCGGGGCTGCCGAACATCACGCCGATCTTCATGCGGATCTGGTTGATGAACACCACCAGGCAGTTGGACTTCTTGATGTTGGCGGTGAGCTTGCGCAGCGCCTGGCTCATCAGGCGGGCGTGCAGGCCGACGTGGGAGTCGCCCATCTCGCCCTCGATTTCCGCCTTGGGCGTGAGCGCAGCGACCGAGTCGACCACCACCACGTCCACCGCGCCGGAGCGCACCAGCATGTCGGCGATTTCCAGCGCCTGTTCGCCGGTGTCCGGCTGCGAGACCAGCAGGTCGTCCACGTTCACGCCCAGCTTGGCGGCGTAGCTGGGGTCCAGCGCATGCTCGGCGTCGACGAAGGCGGCGGTGCCGCCGTTCTTCTGGCAGTTGGCGATCACCTGCAGGGTGAGCGTGGTCTTGCCCGAAGACTCCGGGCCGTAGATCTCGATCACGCGGCCGCGCGGCAGGCCACCCACGCCCAGCGCGATGTCCAGGCCCAGCGAACCGGTGGACACGGTCTCGATGTTGTCGTCGGTGCGGTCGCCCAGGCGCATGACGGCACCCTTGCCGAACTGCTTTTCGATCTGGCCGAGGGCGGAGGCGAGCGCCTTGCGCTTGTTGTCATCCATCGTCTTGGGTTCCGGTTGGGCTGTAATGGGGCAATCATGCCTGGGCCGCGTCTCACGGACTGCGATCTGGGCAAACATGAAGTATCCCACACCGGTCAAGCCGGCCAGCCGGCGGACATCGCGTCATTCCGTCAGGGTTTTCCGCAGGCCGTCGAGCGCGGCGGCCACGGTCTGCCGGCGCACCGCCTCGCGGTCGCCGTCGAAATGGAACCGTTGCGCGCGGGCGTAACCGCCACGGCGCTTCCATGCGATCCATACCGTGCCCACCGGCTTGCCGGGCGTGCCGCCGCCAGGCCCGGCGACGCCCGTGACGGCCACCGCCGCGCCAGCGCCGAAGCGAGCCAGCACGCCGGAAACCATTTCCAGCGCGACTTCCTCGCTCACCGCGCCCTCGCGCTCCAGGATGCGCGGATCCACGCCCAGCACTGCCTGCTTGGCCTCGTAGCTGTAGGCCACCACGCCGGCGTCGAACCACGCCGAGCTGCCCGGCAGATCGGTAAGCGCCTTGGCGATCCAGCCGCCGGTGCACGACTCGGCCGTGACCAGCATCAGCCGCTGGCGCAGCGTCTCGTCCGCCACGGCCTGCGCCAGCTCGCGCAACTCCGCATCGGTAGGAACAGACGACGACTCCATGCGAGACTCCCGGTCTTCAAGGCCGGTACGTTAGCGCGGATCGGCCGCCTCGTTCCACCCAAGCTATTACGCATGAGCCACGACGATCTCTCCCTGCACACCCCGCTGATGCGCCAGTACCTCACCGCGAAGGCGGCGCATCCGGACGTGCTGCTGTTCTTCCGCATGGGCGATTTCTACGAGCTGTTCTACGACGACGCGCGCAAGGCGGCGCGGCTGCTGGACATCACGCTGACCCAGCGCGGGCAGTCGGCCGGTGCGCCGATCCCGATGGCGGGCGTGCCGTACCACGCGGTGGAGAACTACCTGGCCAAGCTGGTGCGCCTCGGCGAGTCGGTGGCGATCTGCGAGCAGATCGGCGACCCGGCGCTGGCCAAGGGCATCGTCGAACGCAAGGTGGTGCGCGTGGTCACGCCGGGCACGGTGACCGACGCCGCATTGCTGGAGGAACGCCGCGACAACCTGCTGCTGGCGATCAGCGCGGGCGCCAAGGATGGTTACGGCCTCGCCTGGGTGGATCTCTCCAGCGGCCGCTTCCTGCTCAGCGAAGTGCCGCATGCCGAAGCGCTGGCGGCGGAACTCGCGCGCCTGCAACCGGCCGAGACCCTGGTGGACGAGAGCGTGGCGTGGCCGAAGCTGGTCAGCGCCCTGCCCGGCCTGCGCAAGCGGCCGCCGTGGCATTTCGAAAGCGACGCCGCGCGGCGCGAACTCAACCGTTTCTTCGGCACGCGCGACCTCGGCGGCTTCGGCGTGGACAAGCTGCCGCTGGCCATCGGCGCCGCCGGCTGCCTGCTCGGCTACGTCGAGGAAACCCAGAAGAGCGCGCTGCCGCACTTGAGCGGCATGGCCGTCGAGGCCGCCAGCGAGACCATCGCGCTGGACGCCGCCACGCGCCGCAACCTGGAACTCGACACCCACCCCAGCGGCCGCACCGAACACACCCTGCTCGGCGTGCTGGACGAAACCGTGACGCCGATGGGCGCACGCCTGCTGCGCCGCTGGCTTAACCGGCCGCTGCGTTCGCGCGAGGTGCTGCGTGCACGCCATCAGTCCATCGGCGCGCTGATCGACAGCCGCGGGCACGAGGCGCTGCGCGAGAAGCTGCGCGGCATCGGCGACCTCGAACGCATCCTTGCCCGCGTGGCCTTGCGCTCGGCGCGGCCGCGCGATCTTTCCACGCTGCGCGATGGTCTTTTGGCGGCGCCCGAGCTGCGCGCGCGCATCGCGGAGCTCGACAGCCCGTTGCTGCACGCCCTGGTCGACCGCATCGGCGATCACGCCGAAACCGCCGCCCTGCTCCGGCGCGCCATCGTCGAACAGCCTCCGGTACTGCAGCGCGACGGCGGCGTCGTCAACGACGGCTACGACGCGGAACTCGACGAACTGCGCCGGCTCTCCACGCACGCCGACCAATACCTGGTCGAGCTGGAAGAACGCGAAAAAGCCGCCAGCGGCATCCCCACGCTGAAGGTGGGTTACAACCGCGTGCACGGCTACTACATCGAGATCAGCAAGGCGCAGTCGGACAAGGCGCCCACGCATTACACGCGCCGCCAGACCACCAAGAACGCCGAACGCTACATCACCGAGGAACTCAAGCAGTTCGAGGACAAGGTGCTCAGCGCGAAAGAGCGCTCGCTGATGCGCGAACGCGCGCTGTACGAGGCGCTGCTCGACACACTCACCGAAAAGCTCGAACCGCTGAAGCAGGCCGCCGCCGCCATCGCCGAACTCGACGTGCTGGTCACGCTGGCCGAGCGCGCCGAGACGCTGGACTGGAGCGCGCCGCAGCTCGCCGACGAACCCGGCATCGCCATCGAGCGCGGCCGCCATCCGGTGGTCGAGAAAGTGCGCGAGGAACCGTTCGAACCGAACGACCTGGTGCTGAACGACGCCCGCCGCATGCTGGTGATCACCGGCCCGAACATGGGCGGCAAGAGCACCTACATGCGGCAGAACGCGCTGATCGTGCTGCTCGCCCACATCGGCAGCTACGTGCCGGCGAGCGCGGCCATGATCGGCCCGGTCGACCGCATCTTCACCCGCATCGGTGCGGGCGACGACCTCTCGCGCGGCCAGTCCACCTTCATGGTGGAGATGAGCGAAACCGCCAACATCCTGCACAACGCCACCGCGCACAGCCTGGTGCTGATGGACGAGGTCGGCCGCGGCACCAGCACCTACGACGGCCTCGCGCTGGCCCGCGCGGCGGCGGTACACCTCGCCGCTGCGAGCCGCGCTTTTACCTTGTTCGCGACCCATTACTTCGAGTTGACCGAGTTGGCCGGCGAGTATCCCGGCATCGCCAACGTGCACCTGGACGCGGTCGAATACGGCGACCAGCTCGTCTTCATGCACGCGGTGAAGGATGGCCCGGCCAACCGCAGCTTCGGCCTGCAGGTGGCGGCGCTGGCCGGCCTGCCGAAGGCCGTGATCGCCGATGCGCGGCGCACGCTGGCAGAGCTGGAGCGCGGCATGCACGCACTGGCAGGCACGTCGAAGCCCAGCGCCGAAGCCTCACCGCAGCTCGGCCTGTTCGCGCCGCCCGCGCCTTCGGCAGTGGAACACGCGCTGGACACTATCGACCCCGATGCGCTGACCCCGCGCGAGGCACTCGAAGCGCTTTACCGGCTCAAGCAATTGCGCTGATTGCTGTCGCGACACCTCTTCGTCACGACGCATGCGGCATGCTCGGAAAGTCGCCCACCGATAGCCAAGCGCTATCGCTGGCATTGAAACAAACGAATTCCACGAATGGCTGCAGTTGCCTAGATTGGCCAAGACCATTCCAGTCCCGCCGAAGGAGAGTATCCATGTCCGCCGAAGCGAAGTGTCCCTTCCATCCCGCCGCGACCGGCACCACCAACCGCGACTGGTGGCCCAACCAGCTGCGGCTGGACCTGCTGAGCCAGCATTCCGAAAAATCCAACCCGCTCGGCAAGGCATTCGACTACCGCGCCGAGTTCAAGAAGCTCGACTACGCCGCGCTGAAGAAAGACCTGCTGGCCCTGATGACCAACTCGCAGGACTGGTGGCCCGCCGACTTCGGCAGCTACGCCGGCTTCATGATCCGCATGGCATGGCACGCCGCAGGCACCTATCGCGTCGGCGACGGCCGTGGCGGCGCCGGGCGCGGCCAGCAACGCTTCGCACCGCTCAATTCGTGGCCGGACAACGGCAACCTCGACAAGGCGCGCCGCCTGCTGTGGCCGGTCAAGCAGAAGTACGGCCAGCGAATCTCCTGGGCCGACCTGATCGTGCTTGCCGGCAACGTGGCGCTGGAGTCCAGCGGCTTCCGCACCTTCGGCTTTGCCGCCGGCCGCGAAGACGTATGGGAACCCGACCTCGACGTGTCCTGGGGCAACGAAACCGAATGGCTGGCCTTGAGCGGTACGCCGCACAGCCGCTACTCGCACGGCAAGCCCGGCGAGCGCAAGCTCGACAACCCGCTGGCCGCGGTGCAGATGGGCCTGATCTACGTGAATCCGGAAGGCCCGGACGGCAAGCCGGACCCGCTCGCCGCCGCGCACGACATCCGCGAGACCTTCGCCCGCATGGCAATGGACGACGAGGAGACCGTGGCGCTGATCGCCGGTGGCCACACCCTCGGCAAGACCCACGGCGCCGCCTCGGCCAGCCACGTCGGCGCGGAGCCGGAAGCCGCACCGCTCGAGCAGCAGGGTTTCGGCTGGGCGAACACGTTCGACAGCGGCAAGGGCAAGGACGCGATCACCTCCGGGCTGGAAGTCACCTGGACGCGCACGCCCGCGCAATGGAGCAACGACTTCTTCAAGTTCCTGTTCGACTTCGAATGGGAACTGGAGAAGAGCCCTGCCGGCGCGAACCAGTGGGTCGCCAAGGGCACCGACGCCATCATCCCCGGTCCTTCGGCCGACTCCCCGAAGCGCCGGCCGACCATGCTCACCACCGACCTGTCGCTGCGCTTCGACCCGGCCTACGAAAAGATCTCGCGCAAGTTCCGCGACGATCCGCAGGCCTTCGCCGAGGCCTATGCGCGCGCCTGGTTCAAGCTGACCCACCGCGACCTCGGCCCCAAGGCACGCTACCTCGGCCCGGAAATCCCGAAGGAAGACCTGCTGTGGCAGGACCCGCTGCCCAAGGCCACGCACAACCCCACCGCCGCCGACATCGCCGACCTCAAGGCGAAGATCGCCGCCTCGGGCTTGAGTGTGTCGCAGTTGGTCTCGATCGCCTGGGCCTCGGCCTCGACCTTCCGCGGCGGCGACAAGCGCGGCGGCGCCAACGGCGCGCGCATCCGCCTTGCCCCGCAGAAGGATTGGGCGGTCAATGCCCTGGCCGTGAAGGCGCTGCCCAAGCTGGAGGAAATCCAGAAGGCGTCCGGCAAGGCCTCGTTGGCCGACGTGATCGTGCTGGCCGGCGGCGTGGGCATCGAGATGGCGGCCAAGGCGGCGGGTCTCAGCTTGGAGGTACCGTTCTCGCCGGGCCGCGTCGACGCCGGCGCGGAACAGACCGACGTCGAGTCCTTCAGCCATCTGGAACCCTATGCCGACGGCTTCCGCAACTACCTCAAGGGGCAGTCGCCGGTACCCGCCGAGCACCTGCTGGTCGACAAGGCCCAACTGCTCACCCTGACCGCGCCGGAGATGACCGCGCTTGTCGGCGGCCTGCGCGTGCTGGGAGCGAACTTCGACGGCGGCAAGGACGGCGTGTTCACCGACAAGCCTGGCGTGCTCGGCAACGACTTCTTCGTGAACCTGCTGGACATGGGCACCGAATGGAAGCCGGCCGGCGACCGCTTCGAAGGCCGCGACCGCAAGACCGGGGCAGTGAAGTACACCGGCACGCGCGCCGACCTGGTGTTCGGCTCGAACTCGGTGCTGCGCTCGCTGGCCGAGGTCTACGCCCAGGCCGACGGCCAGGCGAAGTTCGTGCATGACTTCGTGGCGGCCTGGGTCAAGGTGATGAACCTCGACCGCTTCGACCTGGCCTGAACTTCGGCGCTACCCGCGCCCCACCGAAACCGGCGTCGCGCGACGCCGGTTTCTTTTTTCATCGGGAACCGGAAGCCATACCGCGAGACGGCACAGTGCGCGCGACTACGGGCGGTCCGTAGCCGGCGCCGCGGCATGCGCCTCGTCCGGCATCGCGATATCGGGAATCGCGTCCCATTCGGCCTGGCTCACGCCGTGCGGCAAGACAGGCTCCGGCGTCGCGTCGCTGCGCCCCGGCAAGCGCCCGGCAAGCACCAGTTGGCGGACACGTTCGAACACCTCCTCGCGTCCAAACGGCTTCTTCATGAAGTCGTCCGCGCCGTAGCGCTTCACGTAGAACTGTTCGGTCGCCTGCACGTTGCCGCTGATCATCACGATCGGCACGTGCTGCGTGGCGGCCTCGTGCCGCAGGGTGCGCAGCACCTCGAAGCCGGACATGCCGGGCATCACGATGTCGAGGAAGACCAGGCCAGGCGGCTCCTCGCGCGCCATCGCCAGCGCGCTCTCGCCATCGGCCGCCTTGAGCACCGCGTAGCCGTCCTGCGCGAGCATCTTGCCCAGCACCGCGCGGATGGTCGCCGAATCGTCCACCACCAGAACCCGCGTACTGGCCGCGGCGCGCACGCGAGGCTCGCTGTTGCGGCGCTCGCCGCCCACCAGGCGCTTGATCAAACCGAAACCAGCCATGTCCTGCTCCTTCGCCGGCACAGGCACCAGCGCCACGGCAGTTTCCGTGTCGCCGCAGACAGGCGCAAGCCGTCCTCCCCGCCCAGGCAACCGCGGCGCATGCGCCGACGGAAGTTGTGCGCCAGCTGAACCGAACGGAATCTTCACGGCGGTGGTTGTCAACACGGGCTGAGGCGGCTCGTTATCGGCAACTGCGTGAGCCAAGGGCACCCGATGGGGCAGGACGCGGGAGGAGAACCATCGGCAAGGCAGCGAAGCGCTGGCCCGCTCGACGCATGCTTGCTGCTTTCCCGGCAACGGCGAAGCGGCGGATCCCAACTGATGAAATCCGCTCACTCGAAGGAAACATTGCCATGAACGCCAAATCCAAGATCGCCCTGTTCGGCCTGGCCATGAGTGCCGCCCTGGCCTGCGGCCAGGCGATGGCGCAGACCACGCCGCAGACCGACGTGCAGGGCCATCCGCGCATCAACGAAGTCAACAACCGCCTCGACAATCAGCAGAACCGCATTGACAACGGCCTGAAGAACGGCACCATGACGCAGGCGCAGGCCGCCCGCGACGAAACCCACGACGCCAACATCGCCCGCCGCGAGAGCGTGGACGAGGCCAAGCACAACGGCCACATCACCAAGCAGGAGAAGCGGAACCTCAACCGCTCCGAAAACCGCAACAGCCGCCACATCCGCAAGCAGAAGCACTGAGCGCCCGAGGTTCTACGCCCCGCGCCCACGACGCTGGCGAGGGCAAGGGACGGAACCAGCCGCCACAAGAAAGCCCGGGGTTCGCGCCCCGGGCTTTGCTTTCGCCCGGAAGCCCGGCCCCGTCAGGTAGCCAGGCCCACCATGCCGACGCCGCCGGCAGGCTCGCACAAGCCCTGCACCGACAGACGCTCGAACGCGACGTCGCGAGCCGGCAACCGCCCCGAACAGACCAACTGGTCGATGCTGGCGGTGACGTCGTTGCGATTGAACGGCTTCTTGATGAAATCGTCGGCGCCGTAACGCTGCACGTAGAACTGCTCGGTCGCCTGCTGGTTGCCGCTGATCATCACGATGGGGATATGCGCGGTGAGCGGGTCATGCCGCAGCGCACGCAACACGGCGAAGCCGTTGATGCCTGGCAGCACGATGTCGAGAAAGATCAACTCGGGCAATTCGGCCTTGGCCAGCTCAAGCGCGCACTCGCCGTCGGCCGCCTTCTGGACCGCGTAGCCATCCTGTTCCAGCATGCGCCCGAGCACCGCGCAGATCGTGGGCGAATCGTCCACCACCAGCATGCGCGTGCCTGTGGGCGCCTGCCGCCCGATGTCCGGCCGCTGTGCCGATGCCTCGGCGCCACCCAGCCAACGCCTGAAGAAACCCATGCCATTCATCGCGATGCTCCCCTGCCCGTAAGGCGGGATGGCGCGCAAGCGCCTCCCGACGTTGCCGCGCATGGTGCGGCAGAACGCATCTGCAATCTGCGAAGCACTGCTCAGATGTTGCCGGGACCGTCCTTCCAGCGGCGCAATTCGCGACGCGCATGCTTGTCCGGCCGCTGGGGTGGCGCCTGCGCGCCGATCAGCCGGCGCTGCTCGCGCCACGCCTCGCGCGCCAGGCGGCTCGCCTCGCTCTCGCGATACAGCATCTGCGCCACGCTGGCCGGGCCGCGCTTGTCGGCCAGCGCAAGCACTTCGACCTCCAGCCTTTCCTCGCCGCGGCCGATCTTCAGCACGTCGCCCGCACGCAAGGTCTTCGCCGGCTTGCACCCCGCGCCATTGACCTCGATCTTGCCGCCGTCGATGGCCTGCTTGGCCAGGTTGCGCGTCTTGAAGAAGCGTGCGGCCCACAGCCACACGTCGGCGCGCACTTCGGGCAGGTTGTCGGCATGCGGCGTTTTCATTGCGGCATGATCGCACCGCTTGACACGATGCACCGCCGCGGCAGGCGCACACCTTCTTCGCGCATGTGGGCCATGATCGCGCGTACCCTAGACGGCCGGCAGCCAGAGATTCATCAGCGGCACCGTCAGCAAGGACAGCACGATGCCGACGCCCAATACGGTGTTGGCCAATTCGGGGTCGAGTCCGTACTCGTCGGCGAGAATGGCCGCCGAAATCATCGGCGCCATCGCCGCCTGCAACACACTGGCGGTGAGCGTGAGTCCACCCACGCCCGCCGCCACGCCCAACGCCCAGCACAGCAACGGCGCCAGCAACAGCTTCCAACCCAGCCCGCAGGCCACGGCACCCAACTGGCGACCGTCCATGCGCAAGCGGAATTGCAGGCCCACCGAGAACAATGCCAACGGCGTGAGCGTCGCGCCCAGCGGATGGAACACGCCATCCAACAGACGCGGCCAGCCGCCCAGTGCGCCGACCAGCAAGCCCACCACCAGGGCGATGAAGGCGGGGAATGTAAGGATGCGCCGCACGATCAGGCGGGGCTCGGGCGCACGCCCCGCATACAGGCAGGCCACCACCACGCCCGCCGATGCCAGCAAGGGGAAGCAGCCCAGCTGATCGGCCACCACCGCCAGCGCCAGGCCCGCCTGCCCGTGCAGGGCTTGCAGCATCGGGTAGCCCATGAACGAGGTGTTGCCCAGGCCGCACACCAGCACGAGTGCGCCGACGCGCCCGCGCGACCAGCCCAGCCACCGGCCCAGCCACGCGAGCAGCAACCACGCGCCGAAGAAGGTCAGCCACATCGCGGCCACCGGAAACCACAGCGACGCATCGAGCCTCAGCGCGGGGATCAACTCCAGCACCAGCGCCGGCAAGGCGATATTGAGCACCCACCAGTTCAGCCCATGCACGATGCCGGCCGGCGGCCGCGCATAGCGCCGCGCCAGCGCGCCCAATACCAGGCAAACGAACAACAGCAACAAGGCACTCATCGCGACCGCTTCACGGGAACCAGCGTGCATTAGATGCGATAAGGCCCGCCGCCGGAAGGCGGCACGATACGTCGCGCCATGCGAAAATGGGACGTTCCCGAAGCACGCCGGCATCATGAATTCCAGACCCTACGACTTCCGCCAGTTCCAGGCCGAATTGGCCGCGCTCGACCAAACCAGGCCCGAACCCGAGCCGGAAGCCCCTCCCGCGCCGAAAGCCAAGCCCTTGGGCAAGCGCGCCGCCGAAGCCGCACGCATCGCCCTCGCGCGCGCGGAATTCCTCGCCCTGCGCGAGCGCCACCAGCTCAGCGTGGCCGACGTGGTGGCCTTCTTTCCCGAGGAAGAAGGCATTGCCTACCTGCAGCAGTTGCTGTCGGCGTCGGAAAAGAAGCCGCGGCGACGCAAAAGCGCGGCAAGCGCTCACACCGCGTCGATTGACTCGCCCCGCGACGAGGAGTAAGAAAAAGGCTCCATCGTCAGAAGGAGTTTGACATGCGGAACTCATTGCCTCTCCTCGCAATCGCCGCCTTGCTGGGCAGCACCGGCGCCATCGCCGACGATTCGATGTCGATCAACCACTTTCCACGCCCGTTCGAACCGGTATTGGTTCGCGTGGACGCACAGGGCAAGGTCACCGAGGCCTCGCCGGCCTACGCCCTGTCGCCGAAGATGTCCCGCCTGCTGCAGGACAATCTCGGCGAAATGATCCGCAAGCCGGCCACCGACAAGCACGGCAAGCCCGTATCCAGCCAGTTCATCATGAACGTGGCACTGCATGCCACACCGAACGGCGCGAGCGACTACGACGCTTATTTCACGTATGTCTCGGCCAAACCGGTACCGCCGGGCTCGTGGTACTGGGTGCACCTCGACGGCGACCGCCTGGCGCTGGCCAATCAGGAGATCCGGCAGATGCGCCCGCACCTGCCCGTGCAGCCGTATTACAACGGCTATCGCACCACCGTCAGGAGCACCAGTCAGCCCATGCCTGCGATGCAAACTCCCCCGCAACACACGCGCTGAGTCTGCGCGCGCAAAAAGAAGGCCCGTCGCAAGCGACGGGCCTTTTCGTCGATACGGCTTGCCTGGGGAGGCTCAGCCGCCCAGCAACACCCGGTTCATGCGCTTCACGAATGCCGCCGGATCGGCCAGCTGTGCACCGGCGGCGATCTCCGCCTGCTCAAGCAACAAGGTCGCCAGATCGCTCGCCTTGGCGTCGTCGCTCTCGCCCTCGACGCGCTTGAGCAGTGCATGGCGCGGATTGATCTCCAGCGTGGGCTTGCTGTCGGGCAGCTCCTGGCCAGCCTCGCGCAGCAGGCGCGCGAGGTGCGGCGCCATGTCGTAGTCGCTGAGCGCGAGGCAGGACGGTGAATCGGTGAGGCGCGCGGACACCTTCACGTCGCCCACGCGGTCGCCCAGCAGATCCTTGAGGCGCTTGAGCAGCGGCTCGGCCTCCTTTGCCGCCGCTTCCTGCTCCTGCTTGCCGGCCTCGTCCAGCGGCAACTCGCCCTTGGCGACGTTGCGCAGCTTCTTGCCTTCGTATTCGCCCAGGTAGCCGACCATCCACTCGTCGATGCGGTCGAACATCAGCAGCACCTCGATGCCCTTGGCGCGGAAGGCTTCGAGCTGCGGGCTGCCGGCGGCGGCGGCATAGCTGTCGGCGGTGATGTACCAGATCGCGTCCTGGCCCACCGCCATGCGGCCGATGTAGTCGTCCAGCGCTACCGTCTGCTTCGCGCCCTCGCCCTTGGTGGACGCAAAGCGCAGCAGCTTGGCGATGCGCTCGCGGTTGCTCGCGTCCTCGCTGATGCCCTCCTTGAGCGTGTTGCCGAAGGCCTTGAGGAAGGTGGCGAACTTCTCCGGTTCGTCCTTGGCCAGCTTCTCGATCAGGTCCAGCACGCGCTTCACGCAGGCGGCCTTGATGCGCTCCAGCTGGCGGTTGTGCTGCAGGATCTCGCGGCTGACGTTGAGCGGAAGATCGTCCGCATCCACCACGCCACGCACGAAACGCAGGTAGTTCGGCAGCAACTCCTCGGCCGCGTCCATGATGAAGACGCGCTTGATGTAGAGCTTGAGCCCCTTGCGCTCGTCGCGCCCGCCCATCATCAGGTCGAACGGCGGCTGCGCCGGGATGTAGAGCAGGGTGGTGAAGCTCTGGCTGCCTTCGACGCGGTTGTGGGTCCACGCCAGCGGATCGTTGAAGTCGTGGCCCAGCGATTTGTAGAACGCCTTGTAGTCGTCGTCGCTGATCTCGTTGCGCGGCTTGGCCCACAGCGCGGAGGCGTCGTTGACGGTTTCCCACTCGTCGGTGGGCTTGCCGTCCTTCTCGACGGGAACACGGATCGGGAAGGCCACGTGGTCGGAATACTTGCGGATCAGCGACTTCAGCTGCCAGGCCTTGAGGAACTCATCCTCGTCGGCCTTGAGATGCAGGGTCACCGCGGTACCGCGCTCGGCCAGCTCGACCGGCTCCAGCGCGTACTCGCCCTTGCCGTCGCTTTCCCACTTCACGCCCTCGCCCGCCGGCGCGTCGGCACGGCGGGTGAGCACGGTGACCTTGTCGGCCACCACGAAGGCGGAATAGAAACCCACGCCGAACTGGCCGATCAGGCGCGCGTCGGCCTTCTGCTCACCGCTCATCGCTTCGAGGAAGCGGCGCGTGCCGGAGCTGGCGATGGTGCCGATGTTGGCCACCACCTCGTCGCGCGTCATGCCGATGCCGTTATCGCGCACGGTGATGGTGCGCGCGGCCTCGTCCCAGCTCACGTCGATGTGCAGCTCGCCGCCGCCTTCCAGCAACTCGGGCTTGCCCAGCGCTTCGAAGCGCAGCTTGTCGCAGGCATCGGAGGCGTTGGAGACCAGCTCGCGCAGGAAGATCTCCTTGTGCGAGTACAGCGAATGCGTGACCAGGTGCAGCACCTGGGCGACTTCGGCTTCGAATTTGCGGGTTTCGGTAGCAGCTGTATTCATGGATTTGGCTTCTCGAAAAGTCCGGCACGGACGCCGGTTTGTTCTTTGCGCTCACGGAGGAGCGCACCCATTAACCGGCGTTCTGCAGCGCCGCGATGCGTTCTTCCAGCGGCGGGTGGCTCATGAACAGGCGCTGCAAGCCGCTGCCCATGCGGTCGGAGATGCCGAACGCAGCCAGCGTCTTGGGCAGCGAGTTCTCGCCATGCCCCGCCTGCAACCGCTGCAGCGCGGAAATCATCGCGCCGCGGCCGGCCAGCTTGGCGCCGGCGGCATCGGCGTGGAATTCGCGCCAGCGCGAGAAGGCCATCACGATCATCGAGGCGAACAGGCCGAACACCAGTTGCAGCACCATCACGGTGACGAAGTAGCCGATGCCGCTGCCGCCGCGGTTGTCGTCGCGGCCGCCGGACAGCCAGCTGTCCACCAGCCGTCCCACCACGCGGGCGGCCAGGATCACCAGCGTGTTCAGCACGCCCTGGATCAGGGTCATGGTCACCATGTCGCCATTGGCGATGTGGCCGATCTCGTGACCGAGCACCGCGGCGACCTGCTCGCGGTCCATCTGCTGCAGCAAGCCGGTGCTCACCGCCACCATCGAGCTGTTCTTCGTCATGCCGGTGGCGAAGGCGTTCATCTCCGGCGCGTCGTAGACCGCCACCTCGGGCATGCCAATGCCGGCGTTCTGCGCGTGGCGGCGCACGGTGTCCAGCAACCAGCGCTCGGCCTCGTTGGCCGGCTGCTCGATTACCCGCGCACCGGTGCTCATCTTGGCCATCCACTTCGACATGGCCAGCGAGATGAAGGCGCCGCCCATGCCGAACACGGCGGCAAAGACCAGCAGGCCAGTGCTGCCGCCGAAGCCCTGGGCGGCCTGCATCCGGTCCACGCCCAGCAGGTGGCAGACGATGCCGAGCAGGAACAGCACGGCGAGGTTGGTACCGAGGAAAAGGACGATGCGGCGCATGGCTGTCTCTTTGGCAGTCACGAAGTCGGACTCGGGGCATCTAGTGTAGGCAACGCCACGGATTTTCAACCGTGCGCCCCACTCGCCAGCAGGCCTGCCGACAGGCAGACTTCCGCGAATGGATTACCGCGGACGCTTCGCCCCCTCGCCCACCGGCCTGCTGCACTTCGGCTCGCTGGTCGCCGCCGTCGGCAGCTGGCTGTGCGCACGGCAGGCCGGCGGCCGCTGGCTGCTGCGGATGGAAGACCTCGACCCGCCGCGCGAGGTTCCCGGTTCGGCCGCCGCCATCCTCGCCGCGCTGCCGGCGTTCGGACTCAGCGGGGACGAGCCGGCGCTCTACCAGTCGCGGCGCCGCGCCGCCTACGACGCCGCCTTCGCCCGGCTGCGCGAAAGGGACGCGGTCTTCCCCTGCTGGTGCAGCCGCAGCGGACTGGCCGCCGCCGGGCTGCACCGTGACGGACGTTGCACCAGCGCGCCCGATGCGAACCGCGAGCCCGCCTGGCGGCTGCGCACGCCGGATATCGAAATCGCCTTCGACGACGTCCTGCAAGGCCCGCAGCGGCAGAACCTGCGCGAGGCCGCGGGCGACTTCGTGATACGCCGCGTCGAAGGCCTGTATTCCTACCAGCTCGCCTGCGTGGTGGACGACGCCCACCAGGGCATCACCGAGGTGGTGCGCGGCTGCGACCTGCTCGACTCCACGCCGCGGCAGATCCACCTGCAACGCCTGCTCGACCTGCCCACGCCACGCTATCTGCACCTGCCCTTGGCGCTGAACGAACACGGACGCAAATTGTCGAAGTCGTCGCAAGCCGTGCCGGTGGACCCCGGCGACCCGTTGCCGGCATTGCGGCGCGCACTGGATTTCCTCGGCCAGCCGGCACCTGACGGCATCGCCGAGCCATCCGCGATGCTCGACGCGGCCCTGCGCCGCTTCGATCCCGCGCGCATGCCGCAACGCAGCGGTTGCTTTGCCGGCTGAGCGGTTATAAATCATCCAGTGGGCCGACGCCGGTCGCCGATCGTCGCGCCATGCGCCCGCCATCCCATTCACGGAGATTCGACATGACGCAACGCACGGCTTTGGTCACGGGTGGCACGGGCGGGATCGGCAGCGCCATCGTGCGCTACCTCGCCCGGCAGGGGCATCGCGTCGCCACCAACTACCGCAACGCGGAAAAGGCCGAAGCGTGGCGCAAGGCCATGGCCGACGAGGGCATCGAGGTATGCATGGTATCGGGCGACGTCTCCGACCCGGCCTCCAGCGAGACCATGATCCAGGAGATCGCCCGCCAGTGCGGCCCGGTGGACATCCTGGTCAACAACGCCGGCATCACCCGCGACACCACCTTCCACAAGATGAGCTACCAGCAGTGGACCGAGGTGCTGAACACCAACCTCAACGCCTGCTTCAACGTCACTCGCCCCGTCATCGAAAGCATGCGCGACCGTAAGTGGGGCCGCATCGTGCAGATCAGCTCGATCAACGGCCAGAAAGGCCAGTACGGCCAGGCCAACTACGCCGCCGCCAAGGCCGGCATGCACGGCTTCACCATCTCGCTGGCGCAGGAGAACGCCAAGTTCGGCATCACCGTCAATACCGTCTCGCCCGGCTACGTGGGCACCGACATGGTGATGGCGGTGCCCGAGGACGTGCGCGCCAAGATCGTGGCGCAGATCCCGGTGGGCCGCCTCGGCCGCCCCGACGAGATCGCCCATGCCGTGGCCTTCTTCACAGGCGACGAGGCCGCCTGGATCACCGGCGCCAACCTTGCCATCAACGGCGGGCACTACATGGGGTGGTAATTGCCCTGCGGCCGACCCGGGGCAGGCGTATCACGGCCTGCACCCGGCGATGCCAAGGCGTCACTCGGTGGCACGCCATGTGCTTTCCCGATTCCGACACGAATGTCGCGACGCACCGGACCCCCATGGAAACGTCTTTTTCCCCGCCGCTGGGCAAGATCCTCGACTTGCTGCTGGATGCCGTCTGCATCGTCGACGCGGAAGGGCGCTATGTATTCGTCAGCGCCGCTTTCGAGCGCATCTTCGGCTACACCCCCGAGGAAGTGGTCGGCCGGCGGATGATCGAGCTGGTGCACCCCGAGGACCGGGAGCTGACCCTGCGCACTGCCGCCGCGATCATGGCGGGCGAGCACGCCTCGAACTTCCAGAACCGCTACGTGCGCAAGGACGGGCAGATCGTGCATGTCATGTGGACGGCGCGCTGGTCGGAAGACGAACGGGTACGGATCGCCGTCGCCCACGACATCACCGAACCCAAGCGCGCCGAGTCGATGCGGCTGGCGCTGCATGCGATCGCCGGAACGGTGCACGCGGCGCAGGACCTCTCCGCCGTGTTCGGGCAGGTGCACCGGATCGTCGAAGACATCCTGCCCATGGCGAGCTTCATCGTCGCCCTGCGCAACCCGGCCGACGGCAAGCTGGAAGTCCCCTACGCGGCCTGCGGCGGCGAGGCGCCGCCCACGGCCGGAAGCCTCGCCGCCGACGTGATCCGCCACAACAAGGCCGTGCAATCGGCCGCCGGGGGCTCGCAGTGGCTCGGCGTGCCGCTCTATGCGAAAGAGAATCCGGTCGGTGCGCTGGTGGTGGAGCGTCCGGGGCAGTCGAATCACAGCAAGGCCGATGCCGAGCTGCTGGAGTTCGTCGCCACCCAGTTGGGCACGGTGATCGAACGCAAGCAGGACCAGACCCAGTTGCACCATCTCGCCCTGCACGACCCGTTGACCGACCTGCCCAACCGCACCCTGTTCCACAATCGCCTGCAGGCCACGCTGTTGAAGGCCGCGCACACCGGAACGCTGGCGGCCCTGCTCTACATCGACCTGGACGGCTTCAAGCAGGTCAACGACATCCATGGCCACGCCGTCGGCGACCTGCTGCTCTGCGAAGTCGCCGCCCGTATCCGCGGCTGCCTGCGCGAAGACGACACCGCGGCGCGCATCGGCGGCGACGAGTTCGTCGTGCTGCTCAACACGCTGGCCCAGCCCGCGCACGCGGTCGAGGTCGCGGAGCGCATCCGCGCAACGCTGGGCCGCACCTTCCTACTGCAGGGACAGATGATTCGCGTCTCGGCCAGCATCGGCGTGGCCACCTTCCCGCTGGACGGCGACAGCACCGAACCCTTGAGCCGTGCCGCCGACCGGTCGATGTACCGGGCGAAAAAGGCCGGCGGCAACCGCACCCAGACCGCTGCCGCAGACGAGGCCGGCGATCAGTCCTGATCGGCCTGCAGCAGCTTCTCGATCACCTTGCCGACTGCCGCGAATGCAAACGCACCGGTCACGTGCGTGGCCGCACCGAGCCCGCCGCCGCAAGCGAGGTTGAGCGCATCGCCGCCGGGCGGCCGGTTGCCGCACACGCTGCCGTCGGGCTGCGGGTACTGCACGTTCTGCAGCGAGTACACCGCCGAGACGCCGAAATAGCGATCCGGGTTGCGCGGAAAATTGAAATCCGTGCGGAGCTTCTTGCGGATCAGGCTGAACATCGCATCGTGCTCGGTGCGCGAGAGGTCGCGCACGCGGATCTGGGTGGGATCGGTGCGCCCGCCGGCCGAGCCCACGCTGACGATGGGCAGCTTGCGGCGGCGGCACCAGGCGATCATCTCCAGCTTCACGCGGAACGCGTCGCAGGCGTCCAGCACCGCGTCGTAGCCGCGGTCCAGCAGTTCGTCCAGCGTGGAGGTGGTGAGGAAGCGCTCGATCCCTTCCAGCCGCAGCGCCGGGTTGATCGCATGCAGCCGCGCCGCCATCACGCCCACCTTGGGCTTGCCGAACTCGCCGTCCAGCGCATGCATCTGGCGGTTGGTGTTGGAGACGCAGACCTCGTCGGCGTCGATCAGGGTGAGCCGCCCCACCCCGCTGCGCGCCAGCGCCTCGGCCGCCCACGAGCCCACGCCGCCCACGCCCACCACGCACACGTGGCGCTGCGCCAGCCTTGCCACGCTGCCCGCGCCGTACAGGCGCTCGATGCCGGCGAAACGTTCGTGGGGAAATGCGGTGTCGCTCATGGGTACGGCCTTGCTGCAGGACGCGAGATTCTATCGCCGCGCGGGTTATCCTCGCCGTATCTCCACGACGAGTCCCCGCGATGCGTGCAGCCCTACTGATCCTGCTCGGCCTGGCCATTGGCGTGATCGGCACCGCCCAAGTGATGACCGCGCTCGCCGCGCGCAACCCCATGCCCGAGGCGGTGATGCACACCATGGGCTACCACATGGGCGGGCTCAAGCAGGCGATCAAGGCGCAGCAATGCGATGCGGCGAAGATCCAGCCGCATCTGTTGCGCCTGCAGTCCACCGCCACCGACATCGTGCCGACCTTCGGCAACGCGGACGCGGGCTTCACCGCCGCCGCTAACAAACTGCAGGCCAGTCTGCAGCAAGCCGTCGCGTCCGCCCCGGCCACCTGTGCAGCATTGACAACGGCGCTCAAGCCGGTGGGCGATGCCTGCCAGGACTGCCACCAGAAATACCGCTAGAAGCTGACCTTGCCGCGCAGCATCTGCGCATACATCACCCAGTCGCCCAGCAGGCTGTAGAACGGGTGGCGGAAGGTGGCCGGACGGTTCTTCTCGTAGACGAAATGGCCGATCCACGCGCAACCGTAGCCGGCCAGCGGCAGCAGCCACAGCCACGCCAGCCGTCCGCTGGTCACGGCCAGCAGCACAACCAGCAGCACCAGGGTGCTGCCGACGAAATGCCAGCGCCGGCACAATCGGTTGCGGTGCTCGCCAAGGTAATAGGGATAGAACGCGCGAAAGCTGGCGAATTCGGCCATCTCGGTCTCCTCAACCCGGCAGCGGGATGAATTCCTGATCGTCGCCGGGCACCTTCGGGAAACGTCCCGCGCGCCAATCGGCCTTGGCCTGCTCGATGCGCGCCTCGTCGGCGGCGACGAAGTTCCACCACAGGCGCCGCTCGCCGTCCAACGGCGCGCCGCCGAACAGCATCACGCGGCTGGCATGGCGTGCCCTGAGAGCGGGTGCGGCACCGGACTGCACGGCCATCTGCCCCGCGGCCAGGGCCAGTTCGCCCCAGGTCAGCTCGCCCTCGATCACGTGCACGCCGTGTTCGGCATGCTCCGCCGGCATCGTCAGTTCGGCGCCGGCATCGAGATGCGCCTCGGCGAAGAACATCGGCGCGTACACCTTCACCGGCGAGGCTTCGCCCCAGCCGGTGCCGGCGATCAGCACCAGTTCGACGCCCGGCTGGCGGATGCGCGGCAGCGCGTGCGCCTCGTGATGATGGAACTCCGGCGCCACTTCCGCATGCTCGCGCGGCAGCGCCACCCACACCTGGATACCGTGCAGGCGCTGGCCTGCGGCGCGCACGTCCGGCGGCGTGCGCTCGGAGTGCACGATGCCGCGGCCGGCGGTCATCCAGTTCACCGCGCCGGGCCGAATGTCGGCGAGGCTGCCCAGGCTGTCGCGATGACGGATGCTGCCGTCGAACAGCCAGGTCACCGTGGCCAGCCCGATGTGCGGATGCGGGCGCACGTCCATGCCTTTGCCGGGCGCGAAGTCCACCGGCCCCATGTGGTCGTAGAACACGAACGGCCCCACGTGGCGCGCTTCGAGCACCGGCAACAGCCGGCGCACGCTGAAGCCGTCGCCGAGATCGTGCCGGCGACCGTCGATCAAGATGGGTGACGCGTCCATCGTTCTTCCTCGTTCACCAGGCGCGTTGATATTGCAACGGCGCGTCCAGCGATGCACCCAGTTCTTTCGCAGCGCGGCGCGGGAAATACGGGTCGCGCAGGCTCTCGCGGGCGATCAGCACCACGTCGGCCTCGCCGTTCGCCACGATGTCGCCCGCTTGCTTCGCCTCGGTGATCAGGCCCACCGCACCGGTGGCGATGCCCGCCTCGCGGCGGATGCGTGCGGCGAACGGCACCTGGTAGCCCGGCCCGAGCGGAATCTTCACGTGCGGCAGCAGGCCGCCGCTGGAGACATCGACGAGATCCACGCCCAGTGCCTTGACCTCGCGCGCCAGTTGCACGCTCTGCTCCGCATCCCAGCCGCCCTCGGCCCAATCGGTGGCCGAGATGCGCAGCCACAACGGCAGGTCCGCCGGCCACACCCCGCGCACGGCGGACACCACCTCGCGCACCAGCCGCGTGCGGTTCTCGAAGCTGCCGCCGTATTCGTCCTCGCGCCGGTTGCTCAGCGGCGACAGGAACTGATGCAGCAGGTAGCCGTGCGCGGCATGCAATTCGACCAGCTTGAAACCGGCCGCCAGCGCGCGTTGCGCGGCCGCGCGGAAATCGGCGATCGCCTGGCGGATGCCCGCCGCATCCAACGCCACCGGGACGTGCCAGCCGGCGTCGAACGGCAGCGCCGACGGCGCCACCGTCGTCCACGCGCCCTGTTCCGCGGCGAGCGATCCGCCGCCATCCCAGGGCCGCTGCGCGCTGGCCTTGCGGCCCGCGTGCGCGAGTTGCACGCCGGGCACCGCACCCTGTGCGGTGATGAAGTCCGTGATCGGCCGCCATGCCGCCGCCTGTGCGTCGTTCCAGATGCCGGTGTCGCCCGGCGAGATGCGGCCTTGCGCCGACACCGCCGAGGCCTCGGCGATCACCGCGGCGGCGCCGCCCACCGCACGGCTGCCCAGATGCACCAGATGCCAGTGGTCGGGCATGCCGTCGACGGCCGAGTACTGGCACATCGGCGACACCACGATGCGGTTGCGCAGGCTCAGGCCGCGCTGCGGGAGGGGTTCGAACAATTCCATGGGACCGCCGGCAAAAGTTGAAACCCTTACAGTGCCGGCGCGACCCGCGCGTATCAAGGCCCGGAACGGGGCGCCGCTGCGAACGCTGTGTCGTGCCCGTCGATCCATTGGGCGATGCGCGTGGCGATTGCCTCGGGGGTTTTCATCCAGCCGAAATGATCGGCCGGCCCGCCGCCGAGCGCATCGGGCCCGATCCGTTCGCGCCGGCACGAGGCCTGCGGCATCTTTTCCAGCAGCCAGTCCAGCGAGGCGGCCGGCCCCAGCCAGTCGTCGCGCAGGCGTTGCGCCAGCAGCGGCAGCCGCAGCCCGGCCAGCCGCCGCTCGAAATCCTCGTCCATGCCCGCCGCTGCATAACGGCCGGTGCGTCCGCTGCGGGCCCAGTCGGCGATGACGCCGCGCGCCTCGTTGCCGCCGAAGCCTAGGCGGCGGCCGGGCAGGTATCCGCGCAGGGCCGCCAGGATCGGCGCCAGCACATAGGCCAGGCCGATCAACGGACCGTGGCGGAAGCGCCGCCAATACGGTGCGCCACTGGCCACCAGCGCGATGCCGGCCAGGTCGTGCGGATGGAGCGAGGCGTACAGGCAGGCCAGCTGTCCGCCGAGGCTGTGTCCGCCCAGCCATGTGCGCGCCTGCGGCCAGCGTGCACGCACGGCGGCCATGCCGGCGGGCAGGTCGACCTGCAGCAGTTCGCGATAACCCCAGTTGCAGCGGCGGCCGGCACGCAGGCTGCTCGAACCGATGCCGCGCCATTCGTGCAGCGCCACCGCCACGCCGTGCGCCGCCAGCGCGCTGGCCAACGGCAGGTAATGCTTCGCCGGCACACCCATCGCCGGCAGCCAGAACACGACATCACGCGGCTCGCCAGCGGGCGCCACGCACAGCAGTTCGGCCTGCGCGCCGTCGACCATCGCCAACAGCAAAACAGTGGGATCCATGGCGGCTGTCGTCGCGTTCATCGAAGAGTGCAGCCATGGATGGCTGCCCGTTTGATTTCCGCGATCAAGGATGATCGCAAAGGCAAGAGCCGGCCATGGATGACCGACCGCGCGATCTTTGCGTTCATGGACGAACGCACAAATACAGCCAAAGAAAAAGGCCGGCTTGCGCCGGCCCTTTCCGCTTGCAAGGCAGTCATCAAGCCGGAGTGACTTCTTCGGCCTGCAGGCCCTTCTGGCCCTGCACGACCTTGAAACTCACCTTCTGGCCTTCCTGCAGGCTCTTGAAGCCCGTGCCGCTGATGGCACGGAAATGCACGAACACGTCGGGGCCATTCTCGCGGCTGATGAAGCCGAACCCCTTGGCGTCGTTGAACCACTTGACGGTACCTGTTTCACGATCCGACATGACTCACTCCGATCCATTCCAGACGCTTGAGACAAGCCGGCCCCCTCGGGCCGACGGCTTACTGGGCATGCCGGGGTCGGGTGTAGCGACATGGAACCGGAGTTCCACACCGGGCACGCACGTGGCCAAGCAGACGCAGTGAACCAAGCATAACGGAAATTCAGGAATGCGAGTGAGATGTCAACCGCCGTCCGGGGAAGCTGTCGCGGACACAAAAAAACCGGGCATCGCTGCCCGGTTTCGTTCGACGCTGGCGGGCAATCAGGCCGCGCTGACTTCGTCGGCCTGCAGGCCCTTCTGGCCCTGCACCACCTTGAAGCTCACCTTCTGGCCTTCCTGCAGGCTCTTGAAGCCGTTGCCGGTGATCGCGCGGAAATGCACGAACACGTCCGGGCCGTTGTCGCGCGCGATGAAGCCGAAGCCCTTGGCGTCGTTGAACCACTTGACGGTACCGATCTGACGATCAGACATAAATCACTCCACATGGGTAATAAAGAGACTCGACCGCCGCGACATGCGGCGGCCGGCTTACTGGTGTGCAAAGGAAAACAACCCGGGGGTGAGCAGATGAGGCTGATCGCGGATCGGCTGCATCGGGCCACCGGTGCTAGGCGACCCCGGCAAACGCAGTGCCATCATCATACCCGATATCCGCACGGTACGATCCGATGCGAAAATCGTCGATTCATGCCCAAGGATCGCTGCTTGAACATCCGTCCGCTGCCCCTGTTGTGCATCGGCCTGCTGCTGGCCGGCTGCGCCACCACCCGGCCCGTGCGCCCGGTCGCGAGCGTCCCCCCGGCAATCACCGGGGTGGCTTCCTGCGACGGCTACCTGTCCAGCTACCTGGCCTGCCATCGCGCCGCCGCCATCTACCCGGCGGACCAGCTGCAGGCGCATTACCAGGCGATGCGCAGCAGCCTGCTGCAATCCGCGCGCGACCCGCAGGTCCAGCCGTATCTGGACGCGCGCTGCCGCCTGCTGGAAAACCAGATGCTGCAGAGCCTGCAAGGGCGCACTTGCGCCGCGGCACCGGCGAACTGATCAGCCCTTCAACGCGGCGCGCAGCAGCGTCGCCAGCGCCTGTGGGCGGCAGCGTCCCAGGCGAACCTCCGGCGTGCCGTGCCAGCGGGCGGTGCGCCGGATCGCCGCAGCCAGGTCGCCGGCCAACCGCGGCGACGGCTGCACGCCGGGTTCGAGGAACAGCGCCTTGATCTCGAACACGCCCTCGGCGCGATGCGCCTTGGCGTCCAGCCGGCCGACCAACGCACCGCGATGCAGGATGGGCAGCACGTAGTAGCCGTAGCGCCGCTTCGATGCGGGCACGTAACACTCGATGCGGTAGTCGAAATCGAACATCGCCTGCAGGCGGGTGCGATCCCATACCAGCGGATCGAATGGCGAGAGCAGGGCCGTGTGCGTGGCGCGCAGGCGGCCGCTGCGCGCCCGCTCCAGCGCATCGGCGTGTTCGCGATGCACGTAACCCGGCACGTCCCAGCCGCGCACCGCGACTTCCAGCAATTCGCCTGCGGCCAGCATCGGCGCCAGCTCCCGCGCGGTCACCGCGGGCTTGAGGCGGAAGTAGTCGGCGATCCAGCGCGCCTGCGCGATGCCCAATGCGCGCACGCTGTCGAGGATGAAATGCCGGCGCAGCTGCTCGGTATCCAGCCCGCAGGGGACGAACGGCGGATCGAGCTTCGCCAACACGCGCCCGGCGAGGTCGTACACGCGCTGGAAGCGCTCGCGCCGCGCCACCATCAGGTCGCCCAGCGCGAACCACGCCTCCAGCCAGCGCTTCTCCGGCTTCCACTCCCACCAACCGGAGGCGCCGCGGTCCTCGCGCGGAAAATCCGAAGCGAGCACCGGGCCGTCGTCGCGGATGCGCGCAAGCAACGCGTCCATCGACGGCTTGTGCTCGCGATGCATGCGCTCGGCGTGCCGTTGCGCCCAGTGATTGCCGCGTTCGCGCCAGGCGCGATGTGCGGCAAGATCGCGTGCGGCGACGAAACAGGCTTCGTGCGCCCAGCATTCCGCGATGCGGCCCTGGTCCAGCGCTTCATCCAACCACGCCGCCGGGCAATCGCCCAGGCGCGCATGCAGCACCAAGTACGGGCTGCGCGCAACCACATGGATGGAATCGATCTGCAACAGGCGCATGCGTTCGATGGCCGCCACCACGTCGCCGCGCCGCGGCTTGCGGCGCGGCGCCTGCAACAAGCCTTGCGCATGCAGTTGCAGCGCGCGCGCCTGCGACGGATGCAAAGCGACCGCGCTCGCTGAAGCTGCGCTCAACGGCATGCCGTCTTCACGCCATGCCGACGCGGATATTGCAGCGACATTTAGACAACCTTTGTTAGCGTCTTCAACAGGCCCCGCCGATCGCGAGACCCACATCCCCGCAAACATTCTGGCATGGAGTAACGATCATGAAACCACGCAATGCTTTGTTGCCCGCACTCGCCGCCGGCACCCTGCTTTTTGCCGGAGCTTCCTTCGCCCAGGACAATGCCGGCCAGACGCCGCCGCCCATCGTGACCGTGCGCGGCGTACCGGCTGCCGCGCCGCAGATCGGCACGCCGCCTCCGTTCGACCAGCTGTCCGGAGGCAGCCGCTGGATCACGGAGGAACAAGCCAACGCCTACCCGCCGCTGGCCAACGACTTCCTCGACGCCAGCCATGGCGCCAAGCGCATCAACAAGACGCAGTACAAGGCATGGGTGGCCCAGATACAGTAAAGGGCAGGAAATCGAACCGGCCGCATTCCGATGCGGCCGTTTTTTTGCAGACACCGCGCGTCCGCCGCCTGTCGCGATGGCGCATCGGAATCGGATCAGACGCCGATTCCTTGCGGACGGTCCGGAAACCATCGCCGTACATGGCCTAGACTTCGTGCAGGCCCGTGCGATGGAATCGCCATGAAGCACCCTCTCCTCCTGCTGCTGGCCGGCGCCTTCGCCGCCGGCGTCTGCCATGCGCAGAACCCCGATCCGATGGACATCCGCGCCTGCACCGCGATCGAAAGCGACGCACAGCGGCTGGCTTGCTACGACCGCGCCACCGGACGCGACCAGTTGCCGGCCGCGCAGAAGCGTCCGGACCAGCCGGCCGCCGCGGACATCAACATGTTCGCGCACGACCGCCAGAGCGCCGTGGTTGCTGCCCCCGAACCCGCGAAGGTATCGGTGCCGCTGTCGCTGCTGGACAGCCGCTGGGAGCTTTCGCCGGAGAGCAAGCTCGGCACCTTCAACCTGCGCGGCTACCAGCCGGTCTACGCACTGCCGCTGTTCGTCACCAGCAACCAGAACAACCGCCCGCAAAGCCCGAATCCCGACAACACGGTGCGGACGCCGCAGCAGTTGCAGAACGTCGAGGGCAAGTTCCAGCTCAGTCTCAAGACCAAGGTCTGGCAGGGCGTGTTCGGCGACAACGGCGACCTGTGGGTGGGCTACACGCAAAGCTCGCGCTGGCAGGTCTACAACGCCGCGATCTCGCGCCCGTTCCGCGAAACCGACTACGAACCCGAGGCTTTGCTGGTGTTCGACACGAACTACCGCTTCTTCGGCTGGAACGGCCACATGCTAGGCATCGGCGTCGACCACCAGTCCAACGGCCGCAGCAACCCGCTGTCGCGCAGTTGGAACCGCGTGGTCGCCGACTTCGGTTTCGAACGCCCGGGCTGGGTCGTGATGTTCCGTCCGTGGTGGCGCATTCCCGAGGCGCGCAGCGACGACGACAACCCGGACATCAGCCGCTACATGGGGCGCGCCGACCTGCAGATCATCCGCGAATGGAACGGCCAGGAGTTCGCCTTGATGCTGCGCGACTCGATGAGCCTCGGCAGCAGCAACCGCGGTGCCGCACGCTTCACCTGGAGCTTTCCCGTCGCCGGCAACCTGCGCGGCTACATGGAACTGTTCAAGGGCTACGGCGAAAGCCTGATCGACTACAACCACAACGCCACCTATTTCGGCGTGGGCGTGTCGCTGCTCGACTGGTACTGAGCCGCCGAGGCAGCGACCGCCGCACCCGCCACGGGACCCGACCGCGAGCGAGCCATGCGCGACACTTTCTCGATCCGCCCCGTGACCGCCGCCGACTACGCGGCGTGGAAGCCGCTATGGAACAGCTACAACGCGTTCTATGGCCGCAGCGGCCCCGCCGCACTGCCGGAAGAGGTCAACCGCACCACCTGGGCGCGCTTTCTCGACCCGACCGAACCGGTGCACGCGCTGGTGGCCGAATGCGATGGCGCGTTGCTCGGCCTGGCGCACTACCTGTTCCACCGCAGCACGATCCAGATCGCGCCGAGCTGCTACCTGCAGGACCTGTTCACCACGGCGGTAGCGCGCGGCCGCGGCGTTGGCCGCGCCCTGATCGAGCGTGTCTGCGAAGTTGCGAGAGAGGCGCACGCGCCGCGCGTGTACTGGCAGACCCACGAGAGCAACGCCACCGCGATGCGGCTCTACGACCAGGTCGCCGAGAAATCGGGCTTCGTGGTCTACCGCAGGATGCTCTGATGGCCAAGGCCCGGCAATGCATGCCGGGCCTTGGCCGCGTTACTGATGAGCAACGATGTGACCCAGCTAATCAGTGGTGGTGACCACCCGCGCCGTGCACGTGGCCGTGCGACAGCTCTTCCTCGCTGGCCTCGCGCACGCTGGCCACTTCGATGGCGAAGTGCAGCGGCTTGCCGGCCAGCGGATGGTTGCCGTCGATGTGCACCTTGTCGTCCTCGACCTTGGTCACTGTGACGTTGATGACGCCCTGCGGGCCATGGCCCTGGAACTGCATGCCGGGCTGGATGTCGGCCACGCCCTGGAACGCCTCGCGCGGCACTTCCTGCACCAGTTCCTCGTGGCGCACGCCGTAGCCTTCTTCCGGCGCCACGTGGGCGTCGAACTTGTCGCCGGCCTGGCGGCCTTCCATCTGCTTTTCCAGGCCCGGTACGATGTGGCCGTGGCCGTGCAGGTAAGCCAGCGGCTCGCGGCCGGCGGAGCTGTCGACGACCTGGCCGTCGTCGTCGGTGAGCGTGTAATGGAAAGTGACGGCGGCGTTCTTGGCGATCTGCATGGGACGTTCCGGTATCGGTGAAAGAGCCGGTTTTGCGCCGGCATGAAGGGATAAGCCTAGCAGATGGCGACTTTGCGATACTCCGCAGCATGAGACCTTCCCCATGGATCGCCGCCCTGTTGTGCCCGCTGATTTTGCTGTGCGCCTCCCCGCGGGCCATCGCATCCGCCGGCACTGCAACCTCGCCGCAAGACCATCGCACGCTGGCTTCGCGGATCGATGCGATCATCCGGCAGCCGCGCTACGCCGCCGCCGACTGGGGTATCGATGTGGTGTCGCTGGACAGCGGCCGCACGCTGTACGCACACCAGTCCGGCAAGCTGTTCGAGCCTGCGTCCACCGCCAAGCTGTTCACGGCGGCACTGACGATGGAGACGCTCGATCCGCAGTCGCGCATCTCCACGCGCCTGCTTTCGCCCGCCGCCATCCGCCACGGCAAGCTGGACGGCCCGCTGCTGCTGTACGGCATGGGCGACCCCACGCTGGGCACGCCGGGTGCCAACCCCGGCTGGGCGGACGACCTCGCCGCGCAATTGGCCGCACGCGGCATCCGCGAAGTGCACGGCGACCTGATTGCCGACACCACGTATTTCTCCGGCCCGCCGCTGGGCAGCGGCTGGGAAGCCAGCGATCTGCTGGGCTGGTTCGCTGCCCCCGCCTCCGCGCTGAGCGTGCACGAGAACACCGTGGCAATGACGGTGACGCCCGCCGCGCTCGCCGGCACACCAGCGCAGTTCGGCTTCGCTCCCGACGTCGCCGCGCCGCCGCTGGAAGGCACGCTGACCACCACCGCCGCGCGCACCGCCGACGACATCAACCTCTACCGCGCCCCCGGCGACACGTTGCTGCATGCCTTCGGCAGCATCGCCGCGGGAACGCCGGCACGCACCTACCTGCTGGCGATACCCGATCCGGCACGGCAGGCCGCCGAGGAATTGCGCGCCGCACTCGCGCGCCACGGCATCCGCCTCAGCGGCAAACTGCACGTGCTCGGCTGGCCGGAGCGCGACGACGCGCTGCGCGCCAATGCGCAGGTGCTGGCCCAAGTGCTGTCACCACCCGTCGGGGAGATCCTCACCCAAGGGCTCAAGCGCTCGCAGAACCTCTACCTGCAGAACCTGCTGCAGCTCGACGGCGTGAGTGCGCAAGCCGCGGCGGCAGGCCGGCCCGACGCGCCCGCAGGATTTTTGAGCAGCGAAGCGTGGGGCCTGCGCGCACTGCACGACCTGCTGGAACGCATCGGCATCCCGCCATCATCGGTGCTGATGGAAGAAGGCAGCGGCCTGTCGCGCGGCGACCTGGTGACGCCCGCCGCGATGTCGCAACTGCTGCAATACATCGCCACGCAGCCGTGGGCGAACGCGCTGCGCGACATGCTGCCGGTGGCCGGCGTGGACGGCACGCTGGAATGGCGCATGCGCGACGGCCCGGCCACCGACAAGGTGCACGCCAAGACCGGCAGCATGACCTACGTGCACTGCATCGCCGGTTATGTCAGCACGGCAGATGGCCAGCGGCTGGCCTTCGTCATCATGCTCAACCACTACGACCGTAGCGACGGCGAGCCGAGTGCCAACCGCGACATCGACGCCATCGTGGAGTTGCTGGCCGGCTGGCGCGGCAACGGCTGAACCGGCTCATGCGCCAAGCTGACGCCCCAGCTCCTTGCCGATCTTCTCCGGCGTGTCGGTGGGTGCGTAGCGCTTCACCACCTGCCCGTTGGCATCGACCAGGAACTTGGTGAAGTTCCACTTGATCGCCTCGCTGCCGAGGATGCCCTTGCCCTCGCTCTTCAGCCACTTGTACAGCGGATGGGCGCCCGCGCCGTTCACCTCGACCTTGGCGAACATCGGGAAGCTCACGTCGTAGCTGGTGCTGCAGAAGTTGCGGATCTCCGCCTCGTCGCCCGGCTCCTGGTGGCCGAACTGGTCGCAGGGGAAACCCAGCACCGCCACGCCGCGGTCGCGCCATTCGCGCCAGAGCTTTTCCAGGCCGGCGTATTGCGGGGTGAAGCCGCACTTGGAGGCCACGTTGACGATCAGCAGGGTCTTGCCCCGCCATTCGGCGAGCGGGCGCTCGTTGCCGTCGATGTCGCGCGCTGTGAAGTCGTAGATGTCGCTCATGGCCAGGGTTCCGTGGATGGACGTATGGAAGTCTACGCCAGACGCTAGAATGTCCGCCCGCCTCGACGCCGAACGCCCGTGATCCGCTTCCTCGACGTACACAAGTCCTACCGCGTGGACGGTCGGGACATCCCCGCGCTGCAGCCGTTCAACCTCGACATCGAGGACGGCGAGGTGTTCGGCATCATCGGCCATTCCGGCGCGGGCAAGTCCACGCTGGTCCGGCTGGTCAACCTGCTGGAGCGCCCCAGCGGCGGGCGCATCCTGATCGGCGACACCGAGATGACCGCGCTGGACGAGGCCGCGCTGCGCGCGCAGCGCCGGCGCATCGGCATGATCTTCCAGCACTTCAACCTGCTCGCCTCGCAGACGGTGGCGGACAACGTGGCGTTCCCGCTGCGCCTGGCCGGCGAGCGCGACGCGACGAAGATCCGCGCACGCGTGGACGAACTGCTCGCGCGCGTGGGCCTGTCCGAGCACGCGAACAAATACCCCTCGCAGCTCTCCGGCGGCCAGAAGCAGCGCGTGGGCATCGCGCGCGCGCTGGCCAACCGGCCCGAGATCCTGCTGTGCGACGAGGCCACCAGCGCGCTCGATCCGCAAACCACCGCCTCGGTGCTCGACCTGCTGGCCGCGATCAACCGCGAGCTGAAGCTCACCATCGTGCTGATTACCCACGAGATGGACGTGGTGCGGCGCATCTGCGACCGCGTGGCCGTGCTCGACGCCGGCCGCATCGTGGAGAGCGGCACCGTGGCCGACGTGTTCCTGCATCCGCGGCACGCCACCACGCGGCGCTTCGTGGACGAGGTGCTGCCCGAGGAAGCCAACGCCACGCAGGCGCCGGCCGTCGGTGGCCGCGTG
Organism: Rhodanobacter sp.; assembly: GCA_040371205.1. Lineage (NCBI taxonomy): Bacteria > Pseudomonadati > Pseudomonadota > Gammaproteobacteria > Lysobacterales > Rhodanobacteraceae > Rhodanobacter > Rhodanobacter sp. The sequence goes on along the minus strand of AP031382.1, from coordinate 1,137,909 downwards.
CTGCGCCTCACCTTTCGCGGCGACACCACGCTGCAGCCGGTGCTGAGCCGCGTGATGCGCGAACACGGCATGGACTTCAACCTGCTCGCCGGCCGCATCGACCGCATCAAGGACCTGCCCTACGGCCAGCTCACCCTGGCGCTGGAAGGCCCGAACGGCGACGCCGCGCTGGCCGCGCTGCGCGCCGCCGGCATCGAGATCGAGGAGGTAACCGCATGATGGCCCCGCTGCTGCAAAGCCTGTTCCCCAACATCGACGACTGGGGCGAACTGGGCCGCGCCTGCATCGACACCCTGCTGATGCTGGGCGGCTCGTTGGCGCTGACCGTGCTGATCGGCCTGCCGCTGGGCGTGCTGCTCTACCTCACCGGCAAGGGACAACTGCGCGCGATGCCGAAGTTCTACGGAGCGGTGTCGCTCGTGGTGAACGTGCTGCGCTCGGTGCCCTTCATCATCCTGATGATCGTGCTGATGCCGGTCACCTACGCGCTGGTGGGCACCAAGCTGGGCGTGCGCGGCGCGATCCCGCCGCTGGTGATCGGCGCCGCGCCGTTCTTCGCGCGGCTGGTCGAAACCGCGCTGCGCGAGGTACAGCAGGGCGTGATCGAGGCCGCGCAGGCGATGGGCGCCAGCACCTGGCAGATCGTGCGCCACGTGCTGCTGCCCGAGGCGCGCGCCGGCATCGCCGCCGGCATCACCGTCACTGCCATCGCGTTGGTGGGCTACACCGCGATGGGCGGCGCGATCGGCTCCGGCGGCCTGGGCGACCTTGCCTACCGTTACGGCTACCTCAGCTACAAGTCCGACTACATGGTCGTAACCGTGGCGCTGCTGGTGGTGCTGGTGCAGCTGCTGCAGATGCTGGGCGACCGCATCGTGGCGCGTTATAAGCGCCACTGATCCGGTTATTTCACCGCCGACGTTTGGACGTCTAGTCTGGAACCACCCCGGAAACCGCCATGACCCATGCTGCTGCTCGCCACCCTTTCGGCCATCCTCTCGCTGCTGCTGCTCGCCGGCGTGGCCCGCAAGCCGTCGTGACGCGCGTCCTGCGCGCCGCGGGTTGCGCGGCCCTCGCCCTGCTGCTGGCGGCCTGCTCGGCGCCGAAGGAGGCCGCGAACACGCTCACCGTGGCCGCCACCGCGGTGCCGCACGCGGAGATCCTGAAGCAGGTGCAGCCCATCCTCGCGAAGGAAGGCGTGAAGCTGGAGATCAAGGTGTTCGCCGACTACGTGCAGCCGAACATGCAGGTGGCCGAGAAGAACATCGACCTCAACTATTTCCAGACCAAGCCCTACCTGGACGCCTTCAACCAGGAACACGGCACCGACCTGGTGCCCGTCGTCGGCGTGCACATCGAGCCGTTCGGCGCCTACTCGCGCAAGATCAAGAACATCGACCAGCTGCCGGACGGCGCCACGGTGGCACTGCCCAACGATCCCAGCAACGAAGGCCGCGCCTTGCTGCTGCTGGCGAAGAACCGCCTGATCACGTTGAAGGACCCCGGCAACGCCTTGGCCTCGCTCAAGGACATCACGGCGAACCCGAAGCACCTGCAGTTCAAGGAGCTGGAGGCGGCGATGCTGCCGCGCACGCTGGACGAAGTGGACCTGGCGCTGATCAACACCAACTACGCGCTGGCGGCCGGGCTCAACCCGACCAAGGACGCCCTGCTGATCGAGAGCAAGGACTCGCCCTATGTGAACTACCTGGTGGGTCGCCCCGACAACCGCGACGACCCGCGCGTGCGAAAGCTGGCGCAGGCGTTGACCAGCCCGGCGATCAAGGCGTTCATCGAGCAGAAGTACCGCGGCGCGGTGCTGCCGGCGTTCTGAACCCTGCGTGGGAGCGTCGCGTGTGCGCTCCCGCCAGCCCTAGCCGCAGGCCTGACCGCTCAGGCGGCGGCCATCTGCTTAGGGATCGAGCGGTTGGTGTGGGTGATGCGATTCTTCTCGTCCACGTAGACGCAGGTGGGCTGGAACTGCGCCAGCTCCTTCTCGTCGATCTGGGCGAACGCGGCGATGATGATGAGGTCGCCCACCTGCACGCTGCGCGCGGCGCTGCCGTTCACCGAGATGATGCCCGAGCCTTCCTCGGCACGAAGCGCGTACGTGACGAAACGCTCGCCGTTGTCGATGTCCCAGGCATGGATCTGCTCGTACTCGCGGATGCCCGCGGCGTCGAGCAGGTTGCCGTCGATCGCGATGGAGCCCTCGTAATGCAGCTCGGCGTGGCTGACGGTGGCGCGGTGGATCTTCGCCTTGAACATGTTCAGGTGCATGACTACGGATTCCTGCGGGGACGGCCCGCGTGGCGGCGCATTATCGAACCGGCGGCATTGCGTCGCAACATCGCCGTTCAGGTAGGGAAATGGGGGTGATTCAGTCAAACGGAAGGTTGTCGATCAGGCGCGTCGTGCCCAGCCGTGCGGCGACCAGCGCCACCAACCCTTCGCGTTCGCCGTCGACCGGCTCGGACAGGTCCACGGCACGACGGATCACCGCGTAGTCGGGCGCGAAGCCCGCCCGTTCCAGCTTCGAGTGCGCGGCCTCCTCGATGATGCGCCGCGCGTGGCCCTTGTCCAGCAGGTCGCGCATCTGCTGCAGGACCTGCCGGATCAGCGGCGCGAGCGCCCGCTCCGCCCCGGAGAGATACTGGTTGCGCGAACTGAGCGCCAGGCCGTCTTCGGCGCGCAAGGTGGGCGCGCCGATCACTTTCAACGGCAGCGCCAGGTCGACGACCATGCGTTCGATCACCTTCAACTGCTGGAAATCCTTCTGGCCGAAAATGGCGAGGTCGGGCTGCACCAGGTTGAACAGCTTGCACACCACGGTGGCCACGCCGTCGAAATGGCCGGGGCGGTGCGCACCCTCCAGCGTGTCGGTGATGCCGGGCACGTGGATGCTCACGCCCTGCTCGGCGCCGAACGGATACATGGTCGCCACCTCGGGGGCGAACAGCAGGTCGCAACCCTGTTCGGCCAAGCCCGCCTGGTCCTGCGCCAGCGTACGCGGATAGCGTTCGAAATCCTCGTTCGGCCCGAACTGGGTGGGATTGACGAACACCGTGGCCACCACGCGATCGGCGCGTTCGCGCGCCAGCTTCAGCAGCGAGTGGTGTCCGGCATGCAGGTTGCCCATGGTGGGCACCAGGCCCACGGTCTGGCCGCGGGAGCGCCAGCCACGGACGACGGCGCGCAGTGCCGGGGCGTCTTGCACGGTTTGCATGGCGTGTTCTCGGTCCGGTGGAGGCTCAGTTGAAGCAGTGCTCGGGCGCCGGGAAAGCCCCGCTGCGCACGTCGGCCGCATAGGCGGCGAGCGCGGCCGCCACAGAATCGCGGCCGGCGAGGAAATCTTTGCTGAACTTCGGCCGCTTGCCGGGCGTGATGCCCAGCACGTCCTGGATCACCAGCACCTGGCCGTCGCAATGCGGGCCGGCGCCGATGCCGATCACCGGAATCTTGAGTTCCCGCGTCACCCGCTCGCCGAGCGCGCTGGGCACGCCCTCCAGCACCAGCAGGTCCGCACCGGCCGCCTGCACGGCCTGCGCCTCGGCGAAGATGCGGTCGGCCGCTTCCTGTTCGCGCCCCTGGATGCGGAAGCCGCCGAACTTGTGCAGCGACTGCGGCGTGAGGCCGAGGTGCGCGCACACCGGGATCGCGCGCGCCGCCAGCGCGGCAACCGCGTCGAGGATATGCGGCGCGGCGCCTTCGATCTTCACCATCGCCGCGCCCGCCTCGCCCACCAGCCGCGCGCCAGCCTCCAGCGCGTGCGGCACGTCGCGGTCGGCCATGAACGGCAGGTCGGCGACCAGCAGCGTGGCCGACAAGCCGCGGGCCGCCGCCTGCGTGTGGTAGACCATGTGGTCCAGCGTCACCGGCAAGGTGCTTTTGTGCCCCTGGATCACCATGCCCAGCGAATCGCCCACCAGCACCACGTCGATGCCGGCCATTTCCACCTGCGCGGCAAGGCAGTAGTCGTAGGCGGTGAGCACGGCGATGCGGCGGCCTTCGGCCTTCATCGCATGCAGCCCCGGCACGGTGACCGGTTTGCGCGCTGGAATGGTGGCAGGATCCACGTACACGGCGATGCCTCGAATCGGGAGTAGTCGATTATCCGCTGCGCCGCATCATTCGGCCAGCCGGCCCTGGTCCAGGCACTCGCAGCCTCGCGCGTCCACGGCGGCCAGCAGGTCGGCCACGCGGCCCTGTCCGGGCAGCACGAGATCGGGCGCGAGGTCGGCCAGCGGCAGCAGCACGAAGGCGCGCTCGGCGATGCGCGGATGCGGCAGGGTCAGGCGCTCGTCGTCGAGTTGCACGCCATCCATGTGCAGAAGGTCGAGGTCGAGCGTGCGCGGCCCGTTGCGCTCGGCGCGCACACGGCCGGCGCGTTGCTCGATCGCCAGCAAGGCGTCGAGCAGCGCGTGCGGCTCCAGCCCGGTTTCCAGCAGGACGGCGGCATTGACGAACGGCGGCTGGTCCAGCACGCCCCACGGCGGCGTCCGGTACAGGCGCGAGCGGCTCAGCAACCGCGTGCGCGGCAATCGCGCCAGCGAATCCACCGCATCCAGCACTTGCAGGTGCGGCTCGCCGATGTTGCCGCCCAGCGCGATGTAGGCCCCGGTCACGCCGGCTTCGATTTCGCTGCGGGCTTGCGCCGGCGGCGCTTGCGGGCAGGAGGCGCCGCCGGCACAGCAGCCTCGGCGTCATTGCCGCCGCCATGCGTCGGCAGGACTGCCGCCAGCGTGTCGTGCGGCAACTGCTGGGCGTGGTCCCACCATTGTCCAAGTTCGCGCAGCGCGGGCGATTCGTGCGCGCGCAGCAACAGGAAATCGAACGCGGCGCGGAAGCGCGGATGCGTCAGCAGGCGCAGCACCTTCTTGCGCTGGATCTGCTCGAAACGCGGCTGCAGCGACCAGATTTCTTCCATGGTGAAGGTGAAGCGCCGCGGGATCGCCACGCGCTGGCACTGCTCGGCCACCACCTGCATCGCGGCGCGCGCCCAGGCCTCGTTCGCATCCTTGCCGCGGGCGATCTGGTGATGCGCCAGGTCGCGCACCTCGCCCCACAGCAACACGGCGAACAGAAAGGCCGGCGTCACCGACTTGCCTTCGGCCACGCGTTCGTCGGTATTGGCCAGCCCCTGCTCGACCAAGGCGCGCAGGGCTTCGTCGCCGCGCTTCAGCGCGCGCGCGGTGGCGGGGAACAGGAACTGCAGCAAGCCGCATTGCTCGAGCATGCGGAAACTCTTCAGCCCGTGCCCGGCAAGGAACATCTTCAGCGATTCGTCGAACAGCCGCGCCGGCGAGGCCTCCAGCAGCAACGAGCCCAGCTCCGCAAAAGGCGCGGCCGCGGCCGCATCGATGGTGAAGCCGAGCTTGGCCGCCAGGCGTGCCGCGCGCAGCATGCGTACCGGATCCTCGCGGTAGCGCGTGACCGGCTCGCCGATCAGGCGCAACACGCGGTCTTCGAGGTCCTGCATGCCGCCCACGTAGTCGCGCACCGAGAAATCGCTGATGTCGTAGTACATCGCGTTGACGCGGAAGTCGCGGCGCAGCGCATCTTCCTCGATCGAGCCCCACACGTTGTCGCGCACGATGCGGCCGTCGACGATGTGCCGCTCGCCTTCCGCCCCTTCTTCCTCGCCGGTGCCGCGGAAAGTGGCCACCTCGATGATTTCCGGCCCGAACACCACATGGGCCAGCCGGAAGCGGCGGCCGATCAGGCGGCAATTGCGGAACAGCTTCTTCACCTCGTCCGGCGTGGCATTGGTGGCCACGTCGAAATCCTTGGGCCGTCCGCCGAGCAACAGGTCGCGTACCGCGCCTCCCACCAGGAAGGCGTCGTAACCGGCTTCGTTGAGGCGGTACAGCACGCGCAACGCGGCCTTGCTGATGTTCTTGCGGGAAATCGTGTGCTGCTCGCGCGTGATGATGCGCAGCGCGGGCCTGGCGTCGTTCCTGGCTTCGGGATTCAAGCGTCTGGGATCCTTGCGGGTACCTTGTCGGCAGGCGTCTCGCGATGGCGCGACGGCATTGCCGAACGAAACAATTCCGCTATACTACCGCGCTCTGCAAGACTTCGCTCCCATCGTCTAGCGGTCTAGGACACCGCCCTCTCAAGGCGGGAACACGAGTTCGAACCTCGTTGGGAGCGCCACTACCGGTGCGATTCGTCCGGAATCGCCGCCTGGCGCGGCAATGCGGCTCGCTTCAAGTGCTGCCTTGCCCCAGCGCCAACCGCGGCCATCCAAGGACGCACTCTCCAAAAGCAAACGGCACGGTCGCCCGATCGTGCCGTTTGCTTTTGGAACCGCAGATCCTTGCTCCAGCCCCGGATGCGCTACGGGGCGGCCGCCGTGAAGCACGTTTCGAATCGAAACCGCCTTGCCGCCCGCAAAACGCACCAACCTCATCCTCCGCAGGCGCACACAAAGGCCGTGCACGAGTCGCGCCAGCGGCTTCTCACCCGGTACGCATTGCAGTCATACTTGCCAACGCCCAAACGCAAGAGCCCCGCCCATGACCTTTGTCGTCACCGACAACTGCATCAAGTGCAAGTACACCGACTGCGTGGAAGTCTGCCCGGTCGATGCCTTCCACGAAGGCCCGAATTTCCTGGTGATCGACCCGGACGAATGCATCGACTGCACGCTGTGCGAACCGGAGTGCCCGATCAATGCGATCTATCCGGAAGACGACGTGCCCGGCGGACAAGAAGGCTTCGTGGCGCTGAACGCGGAACTGGCGAAGGCGTGGCCGGTGATCACCGAGCGGAAGGACGGCCTGGCCGACGCGAAAGACTGGGAAGGCAAGCCGGACAAGCTCAAGCTGCTGCAGCGCTGAGCGCCGGGATCCGGCATCGGTGGGCCGCAAGAGCGGCGACTCCCATGCACCGCATGCGAAAAAGCCGCCCATCGGGCGGCTTTTTCGTTGTTACCGGCGAAGGCAGGATCAGCCCGCGATGCCCTTCTTCAGCGCATCGATCAACTTGGCGACCGCACCGGCATTGCCCTGCGCACGCACTTCGCTGGCGCTGCTGCCGCTGGGGTTCACGGTGACCAGCACCGGATGCGTACCGCTGTCGACATTCTTGTCCTTGTGGCTGAACAGGCGGCTGAAGAAACCCTTCTTCTTCAGCGCCACGTCTTCGCCGCCCACGACGTTGACGCTGTAGGTGTGCGCATTGTCATCGTGGGCGGTCACCTGACCGGCACTGCCGGCAGCCAGCAGTTGGCCCACCTTCTGGTAGACGCCATCGACGCTGCCGGACACCACGAAGGCGTCGGAAATCTGGCCGGGCTCCGCATGCTCGGCTTGCGGCTGCGCCGAACCCGGCGGCGGGATCACCAGCGCGGCGGTGGCCGGCGGCGTGTCCAGTCCCGGAGGGATCTCCAGCGGGGATTCCTGCTTGGCCGTCTCCCACGCCTTCGTGGATCGGAACATGCCGCAACCGGAGAGCAAGAGGCCCGCGAAGGCCAGCGCCGGCAGGGTCACGAGTAGCGAGGATTTCTTCATGCAAGGATTTTCCGTGGAGGGTTCGTTGATGGCCGCGTGGGCGACTTTCGATCAGGCGGCGTGCGCCAAGGATGCCAGACTGGACAGCGCCTCGCGCAAACGGGCTCGATCCGGGCCTTCGGCCAGCTCGACCAGCGGCAGCCGCGGCAACGCCGAACCCAGCCCCAGTTCCGGCAAGCCCGCCTTCACCGCGATCGGGTTAGGCGCGCAATTCAGCGCCTGCACCAGGGGTGCCAACGCATCGTCGCAACGCGCCGTGGCGGCGCGGTCGCCGCCGGTGGCCGCGTCGCACAACGCACGGAATGCCCGGGGCGCCAGATTCGCCACCACCGAGATGGTACCGGCCGCACCGGCCAGCATGGCCTGCCCGGCCGTGCCGTCGTCGCCCGACAGATAGACGAAATCCGCGCGCGCAAGTTCCGCGATCGCGGCGATGCGCTCGGCGTCGCCGCGCGCCTCCTTGATGCCGACGATGGCCGGATGCGCCGCCAGCTGGGCCACCGTCTCCGGCAGCAGGTCGCAGGCGGTGCGGGCCGGCACGTTGTAGAGCAGCACCGGCAGGCCGCCGTGCTCGGCGACCTCGAGAAAATGGCGGCGCATGCCGTCCTGCGTGGGGCGCACGTAATATGGCGTCACCACCAGCGCGGCGTCGGCGCCCAGCACCTTGGCGCGGCGCGTGAGCGCCACGGTTTTCGCGGTACCCGCCTCGCCCGTGCCGGCGATCACCGGCACGCGGCCGGCGACGTGTTCCACCGCGAAGGCGAGCAGCCGGTCGAACTCGTCGTGCTCGAGCATGTGCGCCTCGCCGGTGGAGCCGGCCACCACCAGTGCCTGCGTGCCGCCGGCGAGCTGGTGGTCGAGCAGGCGCGCGAAGGCCGGCAGGTCGAGCGCGCCGTCGGGCGCGAACGGCGTTGCCAGTGCGCAGATGCTTCCGCGAATGTCCAAGGTCGGATACCGCCTGATAAACCAGCCTTGCATGTTACTTGCGGGCTTGCGGGAGCGGCAAGTAAGCTGGCTGGCGCGATTCCCGCGCCGCACGGGTTCCGGCACAGGCCACTCCATTGAAATCGACGTCCCCCGCCCGTTCGGGCAGCGACAACCAGCTGCTGATCCACGCACTGACCTCGGCCACCCATTCGCCGCTCACCGCGCTGACCCGCCGTATCGCCGACGCCGGCTGCGTGCTGGCCGAGTCGCGGGTGGCCACGGTCGGCAACGAGGTGTCGATCATGCTGCTGGCCTGCGGCGCCTGGGACGCGCTGGCCAAGCTGGAGACCGCGCTGAACAAGCTGGCGCGCGACGAAAACCTGCGCCTCGCGCACTACCGCACCACGCCGCGCGAACCGAATTCGCACCTGCTGCCGTACATGGTGGAGATCATTTCCGCCGACCGCCCCGGCATCGTGGCGCGCATTGTGGAGTTCTTCAGCCAGCAGGGCATCAGCGTGGAACAGCTGCACTCCACCCGCTACCACGCCATGCAGACCGGCGCGGAGATGTTCCAGGCGCAATTCACCATCGGCATTCCATCGGACATCCACATCGCCGCCTTGCGCGACGATTTCCTGGAACTGTGCGACGGGCTGAACCTGGACGCCATCATGGATCCGGTGAAGTTCTAGGATGCGCCTGCGCGGGACGGCTGACAAGGCTGTCTCCGTCATCTGCATCGCGCTAGTCTCTCCACGCACAGCAGCGAAACCCCACCGGGTTTCCGGAGAGACCATGCCAGACATCGGAAAGAAGGCCCCCGCCCTCGGCGGCACCACCGGCGACGGCAGCACGCTCAAGCTCGCCGAACTCAAGGGCCAATGGGTCGTGGTGTATTTCTACCCCAAGGACTCCACCCCCGGCTGCACCACCGAGGCGCAGGACTTCCGCGACCTCCATCCGAAGTTCAAGCGTCGCAACGCCGCGATCGTCGGCGTCTCGCGCGATTCGGCGAAATCCCACGCCAACTTCGCCGCGAAGCAGGAACTGCCGTTCCCGCTCATATCCGACGCGGACGAGACCTGGTGCAAGGCCTTCGACGTGATCCACGAGAAGGTGCTCTACGGCAAGCGCCACATGGGCGTGGTGCGCAGCACCTTCCTGATCGACCCGGACGGCAAGCTGGCCGCCGAATGGCGCGGCGTGAAGGTGCCGGGCCATGCGCAAACCGTGCTCGACGCCATCCCCGCCAAGTGACCGCAACACTCCACGTCGCCATCGCCGCGGCAAGCGCCACGCCGCGTTCCCTTCGTCTTGTCCCACGCGAGGTTCCTGCCGCATGACCGCAAGCAAGCGCATCTACGTCCTGGACACCAACGTGCTGCTGCACGACCCCACGTCGCTGTTCCGCTTCGAGGAACACGACGTGTTCATCCCGATGACCGTGCTGGAGGAACTGGACGACAAAAAGAAAGGCGGCTCGGAAGTCTCGCGCAACGGCCGCCAGGTCAGCCGTTTCCTCAACGAACTGATCGTGCGCGGCAACGGCCACGGCATCAGCAACGGCATCGAACTGTCCAACCCGCAGGGCGTCAATCTCAAGCGCGGCGGCGCCGTGGGCCGGCTGTACTTCCAGCAGCGCACCAGCGCCAACCACGGCAAGGCGGACAACCTGATCCTTTCCGCGGTGATCGAGCTGCGCGACCAAAACCCGGATCGCGGCGTGGTGCTGGTCAGCAAGGACATCAACCTGCGCATCAAGGCCAAGATCTACGGCATCGACGCGGAGGACTACGAGAACGACCGCGCGCTGGACGACTTCGCCCTGCTCTACACCGGCTCCACCGCGCTGCCCGAGAACTTCTGGGACACGCACCCGGAAGTGGAATCCTGGAACGAACGCGGCCGCACCTACTACAAGCTGTCGCGCCGCGAGGACGAGGACTGGCACCCCAACCAGTGCCTGTACCTGCCCGGCGAGGGCGGGGTCGAGCTGCGCGTGCTCGCGATGGCCGAGGACAAGGCCACGCTGGTTCTGATGGACGACCACAGCCATGCCAATCATTCGGTGTGGGGCATCGCCGCGCGCAACCGGGAACAGAACTTCGCGCTCAACGTGCTGATGGACCCCGACGTGGATTTCGTCACCTTGCTCGGCACCGCCGGCACCGGCAAGACCTTGCTTGCGCTCGCCGCCGGCCTGGCGCAGGTGATGGACCAGCAGCGCTACCGCGAGGTCATCATGACCCGCGCCACGGTGAGCGTGGGCGAGGACATCGGCTTCCTGCCCGGCACCGAGGAGGAGAAGATGACGCCGTGGATGGGCGCGCTCACCGACAACCTCGAAGTGCTCGCCAATCCCGAGGAAGGCGGCTCGTGGGGCCGCCAGGCCACCAACGACCTGCTGGCCTCGCGCATCAAGATCCGCTCGCTCAACTTCATGCGCGGGCGCACCTTCCTGTCGCGCTACCTGATCATCGACGAGGCGCAGAACCTCACGCCCAAGCAGATGAAGACCCTGATCACCCGCGCCGGCCCCGGCACCAAGATCGTCTGCCTCGGCAACGTGGAGCAGATCGACACGCCCTACCTCACCGAAACCACCTCCGGCCTCACCTACGCGGTGGACCGCTTCAAGCAGTGGGAACACTCGGCGCACGTCACCTTGCGGCGCGGCGAGCGCTCGCGGCTGGCGGATTTCGCGTCCGAGGCGCTGTGAGAAACACGCCCCCCGTCGCCCTCACCATCGCCGGCTCCGACTCCGGCGGTGGTGCGGGCATCCAGGCCGACCTGAAAACCTTCCACGCGCACCATGTGCACGGACTGTCCGCCATCGCCGCGATCACCTCGCAGAACACGCGCGGCGTGACCGCGGTGCATCCGGTGCCGCTCAAGCACATCCGCAGCCAGATCGCCGCCGTGTTCGACGACTTCCCCATCGGCGCGGTGAAGACCGGCATGCTGGGCAGCGCGGCCATCGTGCAGTTGGTGGCGCGCGAGATGGCGGCGCGCAAGCCGGCATGGCTGGTGGTCGACCCGGTGATGATCGCCACCAGCGGGGCGCGGCTACTCGACGCCGACGCCATCGCGGTGCTGGTGAACGAACTGATCCCGCTGGCCGACGTGCTCACGCCCAACCTGCCCGAGGCCGAGGCGCTGCTGGGCTATCCGATCCGCAACGCGAAGGACGGCGCCCGTGCGGGCAACGACCTGCGCGAACTGGGCGCGAAAGCCGTGCTGCTCAAGGGCGGCCACGGCGGCGGACGCGAGGTGGTGGACCGCTTTTTCGACGCGCGCGGGGTGATGGAGCTGCGCCATCCGCGACTGAAGCTGGAAGCCCACGGCACCGGCTGCACGCTGGCCTCGGCCGTGGCCGCCGAACTGGCCAGAGGCCGGCTGCCCCGCGTCGCGGTGCGCCGGGCGGTAGCCTACGTGCAGCGCGTGCTGGCGCATGGCTACCAACCCGGCGGTGCGCCTTTGCGCGTGCTGCGCCACTGACTGCAACTACCCCATCATGTCGTTGAAATCCTTCATCTACCGCCACCGCCTGATCGGCAAGCGCGCCATCGCGTTTCTTGCGCGCGTGCTACCGGCCCCGGCCAGCCGACGACTGCGGGCCCTGGCCGAGCGTGTCGCTTTCAGCGTCACCCCGCAGTATCAGGCCGACACCTTGCCACCGATCTTCGACGACTGGTCCAGCCGCTTTCTGGCGCCCGACGCGCAGCGCCTGGGCATCGTCTCACCGGAAGCGTTTTTCCTCGATCATATCCGGCGCCGCGCCGCGCTCGGCCCGCAAACCGTGCGCGTGCTGAGCGTGGGAACCGGCGCCTGCGCCATGGAAATCGGCCTGGCCGAGTCGCTGCGGGCCGAAGGCCTGCCGGCGCAGATCACCTGCCTAGATTTCAACCCCACGCTGATGCGCCGCGCAGCCGCGCTGGCGCACGAGCGCGGCGTCGATGCGCTGATGCGTTTCGCCACCCGCGACTGCAACCAGCCGTTCGAGCTGGAGCCGCAGGACATCATCATCGTCAACCAGTTCTTCCACCACGTCAGCGAGTTGGAAGTCTTCTGCCGCTCCCTGCGCTCGTCACTGGCGCCGCACGGCATCCTGCTCAGCTCCGACATCATCGGCCGCAACGGCCACCAGCTGTGGCCGGACGTGGAGGAGGTCGTGCAACAGGCTTGGGCGTCCTTGCCGCCCGCCCAGCGCTACGACCGCCACTTCGATGCCGTACTGGATCGCTATAGGCCGATCGACCACGCTGCCTATTCCAACGAGGGCGTGCGCGCGCAGGATGTCGTGGCCTGCCTGCTGGGCGAGTTCGACTTCGAGCTGTTCTTCAGCTTCGGAGCCGCCATCGTGCCGTTCGTCGAGCGCCGCATAGGCTTCAATTTCGACCCCGCGTGCGCGAGCGACCGCGCGCTGATCGAACGCGTGCATTCGCTAGATGCGGCAGCGTTGGCCGCCGGCCGCTATCCTGCGACGAACATGATCGCTTCCTTGCGCCACAAGGGTTGCGTCACGCAAGGCGTGCATGAGCCGGTCAGCCCCCAGCAGCATGTCGAACTGACCCGACAACAGCGCATGAAGGCGGCCTCGCCCCGCGCATAGCCGCGACGACCAAGCGAGTAGAATCGCGGCTTCTGCATCCATGGTCGCGACCATCCCCATGAATCTGACACCGCGCCTCGTCCTGCTGATCCTGATCCTGCTGTTCGTGCTGTGCGTACTGCGGGTGCACCTGCGCGGGCGGGCGCGGCTGCGTTTCGACCGCCAGTTGGTGGACCACTCGGCGATCTTTGCGCCGTACAACCTGCTGATGTACGCGTTTTCCGCCGTACCGGCGCGGCCCATCCTCGACCGCCGCGGCTTCCCGCAGCTCGACCTGCTGCAGGCGAACTGGCAGACCATCCGCGAGGAAGCCCTGTCGTTGTTCGACGAGGGCCACATCCGCGCCGCACAGGGCGGCAACGATGCCAGCTTCAACAGCTTCTTCAAGCAGGGCTGGAAGCGCTTTTATCTCAAGTGGTACGGCGAGCCGCTGGCCTCGGCCGAGGCGCTGTGCCCGAAGACCGTGGCGCTGCTGAAGTCCATCCCCAGCATCAAGGCGGCGATGTTCGCCACGCTGGCGCCCAACAGCAAGCTCAACCCGCACCGCGACCCGTTTGCCGGTTCGCTGCGCTACCACCTTGGCCTTATCACGCCGAACTCGCGCGACTGCCGCATCTTCGTGGACGGCGAGGAGCACGCCTGGGGCGACGGCAAGGACGTGGTGTTCGACGAGACCTACGTGCACTGGGTGGAGAACACCACCGACCAGACCCGGGTGATCCTGTTCGCCGACGTGGAACGCCCGCTGCGCACGCGCTGGATGAACGCGGTCAACCGGCGCGTGGGCGCCTTCATGGGCAAGATCACCGCCTCGCCGAACACCGAATCGCCGGAAGAGAAGACCGGCTTCGTCAACCGCGTGTTCGCGCTCAACCAGCGCAACCGCGAGCGCAGCCGCGCTTTCAAGAGAAAGCATCCCAAGCTGTTCCGCACGCTGAAATACCTCGGCTTGCTGGTGCTGGCATGGCTGATCGTCTGCGCGCCATGGCCGTTCGTGCGTTGACGCGGTAACGCCGGCGCCCGTTCGCGCGTCCTTGCCGCGATTCCTTCGAGGAAACCGCCATGGATCCGCAAACCGCCCTGTTCCAGCAGCACCGCTCGCGTCTGTTCGGGTTGGCCTACCGCATGCTCGGCACGCCTGCCGACGCCGAAGACGTATTGCACGACGCCTGGCTGCGCTGGCACGCCCAGGACACCGACGCGCTGGACGATCCGGAAGCCTGGCTGGTCACCGTGACCACCCGGCTCGCGCTGGATCGCCTGCGTCGTGCGAAAACCGAGCGCGCACACTATCCCGGGCCATGGTTGCCCGAACCATTGGTAGGGGAGCACGCGCAACCCGGCAGTACCGAGACACCCGATGCGCTGCTGGAGCGCGACCAGACCCTCACGCTTTCCTTCCTCACCCTGCTCGAACGGCTGGGGCCGGACGAGCGCGCCGCCTTCCTGCTCAACGAGGTATTCGACTACAGCCATGCCGAAGCGGCGGCCATCCTTGGCATCGCCGAGAACGCCTGCCGCCAGCGCGTGCATCGCGCCAAGGCGCACCTTCGCGAGAGCCGCCCGCGCTTCAACGTGGATGCGCATGCGCAGCAGCGCCTGCTGCAGCGCTTCGTGGCCGCAATGGAAAAGCCCACGCTGGAATCGCTGCGCGCGTTGTTCGCCGAGGACGCCGTGCATGTCAGCGACGGCGGCGGCGTGGTCTCCGCCGCGTTGCGTCCGCTGCATGGCGCCGAGCGCCTGGCGCGGCTGTACCTGCAGATTGCCCGCAACACGCCGCTGCAACCGCAGCGCCATGCGCTGGCCACGCTCAATGGCGAACCCGTGCTGCTGCTTTTCGCCGGCGAGGAACTCGCCACCGCGATGTGGGTCGAGGTACAGGATGAGCGCATCGCCATCGTCCATGCACTGCGCCACCCGGGCAAGCTCGCGCGGCTGGCGGCCACGGTAACGAATCCGCCGGCTGCCACGTCCTTGCACTGAACGGCCATCCCGGCCGTTATCCCCCACAACGCAGGAGCCGTCCCATGACCCGCATTTCCATCCAGCGCCACTACGCCGCCATGCAGCCGTTGGTCCAACTCGGCCAGGAGATCCGCGCGCGCGGCCACCTCGACGCCAAGCTGATCGAGCTGGTGCTGATGCGCTGTTCGCAGATCAACGGCTGCGCCTTCTGCCTCGACATGCACAGCAAGGACGCCCGCGCCGCCGGCGAAACGGAGCAACGCCTGCACCTGCTGCCCGCCTGGCGCGAGACCAGGCTCTACAGCGAAAGCGAGCAGGCCGCGCTGGCGCTGGCCGAAGAACTCACCGAACTGCCCTCGCACGAGTCGGTATCCGACGCGCTCCACGAACAGGTACGCCAGCACTTCGAGGATGCCGCCGTGATCGACCTGGTGCTGCTGATCGGCCTGATCAATGCCTGGAACCGGCTCAACATCGCCGTGCGCACCGAGGGCGGCCATTACAAACCCGCCGCGCACTGAAGGCGCGGACAACGCCCACGGCAAAGCGGCAGGATGGCCGCTTTGCCCGCTCGCAGGGCGGCGCGCATGGATGTACGACACGAAAAAGCCGCGGTTTCCCGCGGCTTTTCCTGTCAGGCCGAACGGGTCAGGCCGCGACGCGCTTGGCGATGGCCGCACCGAAGCTCTCGGTGCTGCCCTTGCCGCCCAGGTCCGGCGTCACGCTGTCGCGGTCGTTCGTCATGGTGTCGCGGATCGCGGCGCGCAGCTTGTCGCCCTTGGCCACCATGCCGAGGTGGTCGAGCATGTCGGCCGCCGCCAGCAGCAGCGCGCAGGGGTTGGCGATGCCCTTGCCGGCGATGTCCGGCGCGGAGCCGTGCACCGCCTCGAAGATCGCCGCGCTCTCGCCGATGTTGTCGCCCGGCGCCAGGCCCAGGCCGCCCACCAGGCCCGCGCACAGGTCGGAGAGGATGTCGCCGAACAGGTTGGTGGTGACGATCACGTCGAACTGCTCGGGCTTCATCACCAGCTGCATGCAGGTGTTGTCCACGATCATCTCGTTGAACTCGATCTGCGGGTATTCCTTGGCCACTTCGCGCGCCACGTTGAGGAACAGGCCGGAGGCGGTCTTGATGATGTTGGCCTTGTGCACAGCCGTGACCTTCTTGCGGCCCTTCTTCACCGCCAGCTCGAAGGCGTAGCGCACGATGCGCTCGCTGCCCTTGCGCGTGTTGCGGATCATCGACACGGCGGTCTGGCCGTCCTCCGACAGCGACTGGCCCTCGGCCAGGTACGCGCCCTCGGTGTTCTCGCGCACCGTGATGATGTCGATGTTCTCGAAGCGCGCCTTGGTGCCGGGGAAGCTGATCGCCGGACGCACGTTGGCGTAGAGGTCGAAATGGCGGCGCAGGGTGACGTTGATCGAGGTGAAGCCGCCGCCGATCGGGGTGGTCAACGGGCCCTTCAGCGCCACCTTGTGCTCGGCGATCTTGTCCAGCGTGGCCTTGGGCAGCAGGTCGCCGTGCTTCTCCAGCGCCACCATGCCGGCGTCGGCGAAGTCGTAGGCGAGGCCGCAGTCCAGCGCGTCGAGCACGCGCAACGTGGCGGTCATGATCTCCGGGCCGATGCCGTCGCCCGGGATCACCGCGATGGTCTTGCTCATGGGGGAAACTCCGTGGGGAAGAAAACCGCCGACCGCCGCCGCGCAGGGACGCGCGTCAATCGGCATTTCGGCAATTATCGCCGATCCCCACGGAAGCGAACAGCCGAAAACCGGCGCCAGGCGTTGAAAATCCTCGCACGGAGCGTCGCGCGAAACGGCATGGCACCGGCGCCGATGGCCGCGCCTGTGGCGTCAGCCGTGATCGGCGCAGGCTGCGTCGGCCGTGGCTTCGCCTTCTTCCAACTTGTCGAGGAAATCGACGGCACGGCGCAGATGCGGGATCACGATGGAGCCGCCCACCACCAGGCCCACGCTGAAGGTCTCGAAGAATTCCTCGCGGGTGACGCCCGCTTCCTTGCACTGCGCCACGTGGTAGCTGATGCAGTCGTCGCAGCGCAGCACCATCGAGGCGACCAGGCCCAGCAGTTCCTTGGTCTTCACGTCCAGCGCGCCGGGCTTGTAGGTCTGCGTGTCCAGCGCGAAGAAGCGCCGCACGACCTGGTTGTCCTCGGCCAGGATGCGCTCGTTCATGCGCTGGCGGAACGCGGTGAACTCGGCCAAGCGATCCTTTTCGCCGCTCATGCGTGCTCTCCCAGCCACTCGGCCAGCTTGCCGCTGCGGTCGGCCGCCACCAGGTCGTCGTAGCCGCCCACGTGCCGGTCGTTGACGAAGATCTGCGGCACGGTGCGGCGGCCGCCGCTGCGCGCCAGCATGGCGTCGCGCTGCGCGGGGTCGGTGTCCACGCGCACCTCGCTCCACTCCAGCCCCTTGGACTTGAGCAGGTTCTTGGCCGCCACGCAGTACGGACACACCGCGGTGGAATAGACTTCGATCTTGGACATCGCACAACTCCGATTGCCTGCGCAGAACATGGGGGCAATGCCCCCTGGAACAAGTTTCGACTCGAACGGTCAATCCAACCAGCGAAAGGTGCAGCACGGATGGCCGCCTGCCCGATCTTCGCGGTCGCGGACGACCGCAAAGCCGCCATTATCCGCCGATACCCACCCCCATGGCACCACGACTCCGCGCCAAGCGCCTGCTCACCGCCCTGATCCTCGCCGGCCTCGCCTTCGCCGCCGGCGCACAGGACAACGCGCGCCTGCCCGACCTCGGCAGTTCGGCGGATGCGCTGATCTCGCCGCAGGAAGCGCAGGACTACGGCGCCGCGATGCTGCGCCAGATGCGCGCGCTGGACATGGTGGTGGACGATCCGCTGCTGGAGGACTACATCAACGATCTCGGCTTCCGGCTGGTCGCCGCCTGCGCCAAGCCGCGCGACCACTTCGAGTTCTTCATCGTCAAGGACGACGAGATCAACGCCTTCGCCATGCCCGGCGGCTACATCGCGGTGAACTCCGGCCTGATCGCCATCACCCGCAACGAGAGCGAGCTGGCGGGCGTGATCGCGCACGAGATCGGCCACATCACCCAGAACCACCTGCAGCGCGCCTTCGAGGATTCCAGGAAGGACGCCCCGCTGATGGCGCTGGTGCTGCTGGGCGCCATTGCCGCCGGCACGGCCGGCCGCAGCGCCGGCGACGCCCCGATCGCGGTGCTGGCCGGCGGACAGGGCCTGTTGGCGCAGAAGGAGATCAACTTCACCCGCAAGGACGAGATCGAGGCCGACCGCGCCGGCATCAAGACGCTGGCCAACGCCGGCTTCGACCCCAATGCGATGGCCGCCTTCTTCCAGCACATGGAAGACGTGATGAGCACCGGCGCAGCCGGCGAAGCGCCGTCGTTCCTGCAGGACCACCCGGTCACCAGCGACCGCATCGCCGACGCCAAGGCGCGCGCCGGCGCGCTGATCGCCGAACAGAAGCAGCGTCCTTCCGGCAACCTGCTGCTCAAGGGCCAGTGGGAACAGATCAGCGCGCCGATGGCCTTCGTGCACGGGCCGATCCAGCTCGGCGCAGGCGCCGACGATCCGTCCGGGCTCAGCACCTACGCACTGATGCGCGAACGCGCGCGCGTGCTGACCGGCGACCCGATCAAGCTGGCCGACTATTACGCCGCCAATCTCAAGGGCAACCCCGGCTTCGACACGCCGTCCAACCGTTACGGCTATGCGCTGGCGCTTACCCGCAGCGACCGTGGCGCGCAGGCGATGGCGCAGCTCGAGCCGCTGCTGAAAGCGCACGCCGGCAGCCTGATCCTGACGCTGGCGCTGGCCGACGCCGAACGGCAGGCCGGGCAACGCAACGCCGCGCTGGCGCTGTACCGCCAGCTCAACCTGCAGTCGCCGCGCAACCGGGCGGTGGCGCTCGCCTACGCCACCGCACTCACCGAACGCGGCGACAAGGCGCAAGCCGGCACCGCCGCCGACCTGCTGCGCCCGCTGCTGGAAAACAGCGACGATCCCGCCCTGTACACCGCCTACGCCCGCGCCAGCGACAAGGCCGGCGACGGCGAACGCGCCGGCGAGGCCTATGCCGACGCCAGCTACTACTCCGGCCGGCCGTTCGACGCCATGGAACAACTCAAGCGCCTGCTCAAGCGCGACGACCTCAGCTACTACGCCCGCGCCCGCATCCAGGCGCGCATCGGCGAACTGACCCCGCTGGTGATGGAACTGCGCAAGCGCAAGATCGACACGCCGGACAACCCCGCCACCCCGGACGGCTCGCAGCAGCTGCAGGGCGGGCGCTGCGCGGGGCGGCTGTGTTTCGGTCTGGATGCCGACCCCCGTTAGGCACGCGACCGGGCACGACGCTTTGCTGAAACCCAAGGTGCAACCGTGGTGGCTGTCCGTCCGGCTCCGTCCTCACGGGCGGATGCATGAGCCAGTCTTCACCCCATTCCGTGTCATAGCCGCGTAACATTCCTGCACTGCAATATCACGGTCACAGGCCAACGGATCCTGCCAGCGTGCACAAACGCATCTTGATCGTCGAAGACGAGACCTCGATCCGCGAAATGATCGCCTTCGCCCTTCGCAAGGCCGACATGGAAGCGATGCAGGCCGCCGATGCCCGGGCCGCCCAGCTCGCCATCTCCGAGCAGGTGCCCGACCTGATCCTGCTGGACTGGATGCTGCACGGCATGAGCGGGCTGGAGCTGGCGCGCCGCCTGCGCAAGGAAGAGCTGAGCCGCGAGATCCCCATCATCATGCTCACCGCGCGCGGCGAGGAGATGGACCGCGTCAACGGCCTGGAAGCCGGCGTGGACGACTACGTGGTCAAACCCTTCTCCACCCGCGAACTGCTCGCGCGGATCAAGGCGGTGCTGCGCCGCACCCACGGCGACGACGGCGACGGCATGGTGGAACTGGGCCGGCTGCGCATCGACGGACCGGCCCACCGGGTGTTCGCCGGCGACGAGCCGGTCACCATCGGCCCCACCGAATACCGCCTGCTGCACTTCTTCATGACCCACCCCGAGCGCGTGTACTCGCGCGCGCAGCTGCTCGACCACGTGTGGGGCGGCAGCGTGTACGTCGAGGAACGCACCGTGGACGTGCACATCCGCCGCCTGCGCAAGACGCTGGAACCGTGGAAGCTGGAAGACATGGTGCAGACCGTGCGCGGCAGCGGCTACCGCTTCTCCGCCAGCGTCTGACCCGCCCGCAGCCGGCTTGCCCGTCGTCCCAGCACAAGCCCGGATGGCTGGCAAATCGCATCGGCGGGCACGCTGTAAGCTGCACATCCGGCCCGCCGAACATCCTGTCTCTCGATGCCCATTCCCCATCGCTGGAAACTGCCTCTCGCCTGCCTTGCCGGCCTGCTTGCGGGTGCGCTGCTCGGCTGGCTGGCGGGCGGCCGCGTCGCGGCGGGCATGGCCCTCGCCGCCGTGGCGGAAATCGTCTTGCTGCTGTCGCGGGACGGTCACATGGCGCGACACATCATGTCGCCGACCGCCGCCGCCGCGAAACACGACCGCCTCATGATGCGCACCCACCGTCTCGCTTCCAGCCTGCGCGACCTGCGCCGCACCGCCAGCCAGTTGCCCGACGCCGTGGTGCTGCTCGATCCGGACCAGCGCGTGCGCTGGTTCAACCATGCGGCGGAAAACCTGCTCGGCCTGCGCTCCCCGCATGATCGCGGCACGCCGCTGGAACAGCGCCTGCAGGCCTCGGAACTCGCCGACTGGTTGCGCCAGGACGAGCACGAGCCGCTGCACGACACCGTGGCGCCGGGCCGCCCGGACAGCCAGATCAGCGTGAGCCTGCTGCCGTTCGGCCGCCGCCAGCAGGTGCTGCTGGCGCGCGACACCAGCCACGTCACCCGGCTGGAGCAGATGCGCCGCGACTTCGTGGCCAACGTCTCGCACGAACTGCGCACGCCGCTCACCGTGATCCACGGCTACCTGGAACTGCTCGATCCCGAGGATGCCCCCGCGCTGGCGCCCGTGCTGGGCGAGATGCGCGCGCAGTCGCGCCGCATGGGCCAGATCGTGGAAGACCTGCTCACCCTGTCTCGGCTCGAAACCCAGCACCACGTCGAGGACGAGCGCGTCCCGATGGCGCCGCTGCTGGCCACGCTGCGCAAGGAAGCCGAGGCGCTGAGCCAGGGCCGCCACAGCGTCGCGGTGCAGGCCGACGCCGGACTCGACCTGCTCGGCTCGCCCAAGGATCTGCACAGCGCGCTTTCCAACCTCGTCAGCAACGCGGTGCGCTACACACCCGTCGGCGGCAGCATCACCATACGCTGGCGGCGCACCCCGGAAGGCGCCACCTACGCGGTCAGCGACACCGGCTACGGCATTCCCGCCAGCCATCTCTCCCGTCTCACCGAGCGCTTCTACCGGGTGTCCTCCAGCCGCTCGCGCGGCACCGGCGGCACCGGGCTGGGGCTGTCCATCGTCAAGCACGTGCTGAACCTGCACCAGGCGCGGCTGGGCATCGAGAGCGAACCCGGCCGCGGCTCCACGTTTTCCTGCCACTTCGGGCCGGAGCGCCTGCTGGCGCCCGCGCGCAGCCACGACGAAAGCTGAAGCGCCGCGCGCCGCATCGCGCACCGGCCGGCGCGCATGCGCCAGAATGCACGCCATGCGACGCCCCGACACTCCTTCGCCCGCGCCCATCGACCTGGCCGCCCCCGAGCTTTACCTCAGCCGCGAGCTGGCCGCGCTGGAATTCAATTTCCGCGTGCAGGCCATGGCGCGCGACACCACGGTGCCGCTGCTGGAACGGCTGCGCTTCCTCAGCATCGTGGCCAACAACCTCGACGAATTCTTCGAGGTGCGCGTGGCGATGCTCAAGCACCACCACGCCTACGGTTCGGCCGCGCCGGGGCCGGACGGGCTGTCGCCGCCGGAACTGCTGTCGCGCATCCGCAGCCGCGTGCTGGAGCTGGTCGCCGAGCAGTATGCGATCTGGCAACGGGAACTGCGCCCGCAGCTGGATGCCGAAGGCATCCACATCCTTACCCGCGCGCAGTGGAGCACGCGCCAGAAACGCTGGCTGCAGGGCTATTTCGAGCACGAGGTGCTGCCCGTGCTGTCGCCGCTGGGGCTGGACCCGGCGCACCCGTTCCCGCGCATCCTCAACAAGACGCTGAACATCGCGGTGGTACTGAAGGGCCGCGACGCCTTCGGCCACGAAGGCCACATGGCGCTGGTGCGCGCGCCGCGCTCGCTGCCGCGGATCATCCGCGTGCCGGCCGAGGTCTGCGGCGAGGGCGACCATTTCGTGTTCCTCGCCGAGCTGCTGCACGCCTTCGTCGACCTGATGTTCCCCGGCTTCAAGGTGGTCGGCTCCTGGCAGTTCCGCGTCACCCGCAACAGCGAGCTGATGGTGGAGGACGCCGAGGTGGACAACCTCGCCCGCGCGCTCAGCGAGGAGTTGGTGGGGCGCGGTTACGCGCGGCCGGTGCGACTGGAGATCGCCACCGACTGCCCGCAGTCCATCACCTCGATGCTGACGCGCAACTTCCAGCTTGAGGAGGCCGACGTCTACCGCTGCGACGGCCCGGTCAACATCATCCGCGCCGCCCTGATCTGCGACTGGCTGGACCGTCCGGACCTGAAATACCCGCGCTTCACCCCGAAGCTGCCCGCCGAACTGGAGGGCAGCCGCGACAAGTTCGAGCGGATCGCCCGGCACGACGTGCTGCTGCACCACCCCTACCAGAGTTTCGCCGCCGTGGTGGATCTGCTGCGCCAGGCCAGCACCGACCCCAAGGTGCTGGCGATCAAGCAGACCCTGTACCGCGCCGGCGAAGACACGCCGCTGGTGGATCTGCTGGTGGAGGCGGCACGCCACGGCAAGGACGTCACCGTGGTGATCGAGTTGCGCGCGCGCTTCGACGAAGAGGCCAACATCCGCCTCGCCACGCGCCTGCAGGAGGCCGGCGTGCAGGTGGTGTACGGCGTGGTGGGCTACAAGACCCACGCCAAGATGATGCTGATCGTGCGCCGCGAGGGCGACACGCTGCGCCGCTACGCGCATCTTTCCACCGGCAACTACCACCAGATCAACAGCCGCACCTACACCGACATCGGCCTGATGACCGCCGACCCCGAGATCGGCGAGGATCTGCACAAGGTCTTCCAGCAGCTCTCCGGGCTGGGCCCGCGCATCGCGCTGAAGCGCCTGCTGCACTCGCCGTTCACCCTCTACACCGGCGTGATGGAGCGCATCGAACGCGAGACGGAACTGGCCCGCGCCGGCCGCCCCGCGCGCATCGTGGCCAAGCTCAACGCGCTGAACGAAGCGCACGTGATCGAGGCGCTGTACCGCGCCTCGCAGGCCGGCGTGGAGATCGACCTGATCGTGCGCGGCGCCTGCACGCTGCGCCCCGGCCTGCCCGGCATCTCCGAACGCATCCGCGTGCGCTCCATCGTCGGCCGTTTCCTCGAGCACAGCCGCGTGTACTGGTTCGGCAACGACGGATCGCCCGAGCTTTACTGCGCCAGCGCCGACTGGATGGAGCGCAACCTGATGCGCCGCATCGAGATCGCCTTTCCCATCCGCGACCCCGAGCTTGCCGCGCGCGTCTACGCGGAAACCCTCGCCGACAGCCTCGCCGACAACACCCAGGCCTGGCGGCTGGACGGCAACGGCCGCTACACCCGCGCCGCCTCGGGCGAAGACGCGCCCTACAGCGCACAGCAGGCGCTGCTCGACAAGCTGTGCCCGTAGACGGCAAGGAACCTCAAGAAAGCCGCGCGCGGATGCGGCATGATGCACGCTTCCGCATGCCACCGAGCCGACCAGGAGCCCGCGCTTGAGCCAGGCCGACCAGACCCCGATCCGCGACGGCGAACTGCTGGCCGCAGTGGACATGGGTTCGAACAGCTTCCACCTGATCGTGGCGCGCATGGAACACGGCGAGCCGCGGGTGATCGACCGCCTGCGCGACAGCGTGCGCATGGCCGCCGGCCTGCGCGGCGACGGTTCGCTGGACGCCGACCACCGCGCCCGCGCGATGGATTGCCTCGCCCGCTTCGGCCAGCGCATCGCCGGCCTGCCTTCCCAGCGCGTGCGCGCCGTGGCCACCAATACGGTGCGCCGGCTGGCCTCGCCGCAGACGTTTCTCGCCGCCGCCGAAGCCGCGCTGGGCCATCCCATCGAGGTGGTCTCCGGCCGCGAGGAAGGCCGCCTGATCTTCTTAGGCGCCGCGCACGACCTGCCCGCCTCGCGCGAACCGCGGCTGATCATGGACGTGGGCGGCGGCAGCACCGAATTCATCATCGGCCGCGGCCTGGCGCCGCTGCATACCGAGAGCGTGCAGGCCGGCTGCATCGCCTCCACGCTGCGCTTCTTCCCCGGCGGCAAGCTCAACCGCAAGCGTTGGCAGCGCGCGCGCGGCGAAATCGGCGTGCTGCTGCAGCAGTTCGCCGAGGAATACCGCGAATCCGGCTGGCAGGAGGCCTACGGCTCCTCCGGCAGCGCCAAGGCCATCGGCGCGGTGGTGCAGGCGATGAAGCTCAGCGACGACGGCATCACGCCCGCGTCGCTGGCCGGGCTGCGCGACGCGATCCTCGCGCAGGGCACCCTCGCCGCGCTGAAGCTGCCGGGCCTGACGGAGGAACGCGCACCGGTGCTCGCCGGCGCGGTGGTGATCTTCGAGGCCGCGTTCGAGGCGCTGGGCATCGCCCGCATGCGCGTATGCGAGAGTTCGATGCGCGAAGGCCTGATGTGGGACCTGCTCGGCCGCGCCGCCGGCAGCGATCCGCGCACCGGCAGCATCGACGCCCTGGCCAACCGCTACGGCGTGGACCGTGCGCAGGCGCGACGGGTGGAATCCACCGCGCTGCAGCTGTTCGACCAGACCGCGAAGGCATGGAAACTCGACGGCGAGGCGCGCGAATGGCTGTCGTGGGCCGCACGCGTGCACGAAATCGGCCTCGCCATCGCGCACAGCCAGCACCACCACCACGGCGCCTACATCCTGCGCCACGCCGACCTCGCCGGTTTCTCGCGGCAGGAGCAGCAACTGCTCGCCGCGGTGGTCGAGATGCACCGGCGCAAGCCGGACAAGGCGGTGATCGCCGCCCTGCCGCAGCGCTACCGCCAACTTGCCCGCCACATCACCGCGCTGCTGCGCCTGGCAGTGCTGTTCCGCCGCGGCCGGCGCGCCGAGTCGCTGCCGCCGATGAAGCTCGCCGCCACCCGTCAACGGCTTCGCCTCAGCCTGCCCGTGGCATGGCTGGAACAACACCCGCTCAGCGAGGCCGACCTGCATCAGGAGCAGGCGCCGATGGCCGAACTGGGACTGGAGCTGGAACTGTCCACGACGTGAGGCCGTACCGCTGCGGTTCGTCCGCCATCGCCGTGGCTCGGCGGCAACCGCAAGCTCAAGCGCGCATGCCGCCTTCGCGACGGCCGCGGACGCACTTCTCAAAACACCTCCTGAATCCCGAAAGGCACATCGAGCAACGGGCCGCGTATCATGCGCGGATACTTTGAACGGCCTGCCTCGATGTCCAAGCCCAAGCTAGTCCTGCTGCTTCTGTCCGTCGCCCTGCTCGCGCCCGCGGCGCGGGCGCAGGACGCCAAGCCGGCGAATGCGGCCGATCCCGAAGTGGTGCTGCATACCTCGCAGGGCGACATCACGCTGGAGCTGTTTCCGGACAAGGCGCCGAAAAGCGTGGCGAATTTCCTGCAATACGTGCGCGACGGCTTCTACGCCGGCACGCTGTTCCATCGCGCCATCCCCGGCTATCTGGTGCAGGGCGGGCTGTACACGCGCGACCTGCAGCCCAAGCGCACGCGCCCGGCCATTGCCAGCGAGGCCGACAACGGCCTCTCCAACCTGCGCGGCACCATCGCGGTGGCGCGCGGCGCCGACCCGAACTCGGGCACCTCGCAATTCTTCATCAACCTGGTGGACAACCGCCGGCTGGACTTCGTGGGCAACCAGAGCGGCCTCACCTGGGGTTACGCGGTGTTCGGCAAGGTCATCAAGGGCATGGACGTGGTGGACCGGATCGCCGCGCTGCCGACCCGCGGCATCGGCCCGTTCGCCGCCGACGTGCCCAACCCGCTGGTGGTGATCGACAGCGCGAAGGTGATCGGCGAGACCGCACCCACCGCGGCATCCAGCGCGACCGCGCCCGCCGGCAACCGCTGATCCGATGGCCAGCCTGTTCATCGCCGACCTACACCTGGACGACAGCCGGCCGCAGATCACCGAACTGTTCGAGCGCTACCTGGCCGGCGACGAAGTGCGCCATGCCGACGCGCTGTACATCCTGGGCGACCTGGTCGAGGCCTGGATCGGCGACGACGACGACGCGGAACTCCCGCAGCGCATCGCCCGCGCCACCCGCGCCGTGCGCGAGGCCGGCGTGCCGGTGTACTTCATGGCCGGCAACCGCGACTTCCTGCTCGGCGAAGACTTCGCCCGCCGCGCCGGCTTCGAACTGCTGGAAGACGGCACCGTGCACACCTTGCATGGCCGCCCCACCCTGCTGATGCACGGCGACGTGCTGTGCACCGCCGACGTGGCCTACCAGGCGGTACGCCAACAGGTGCGCACGCCGGAGTGGAAGGCGCAGATCCTCGCCATGCCGCTGGAAGCACGCCGCGCCTTCGCCGCCAAGTCGCGGGCCGAGAGCCGCGCGCATACCGGCAGCACCATGGAAACCATCATGG
Organism: Rhodanobacter sp.; assembly: GCA_040371205.1. Taxonomy (NCBI): domain Bacteria; kingdom Pseudomonadati; phylum Pseudomonadota; class Gammaproteobacteria; order Lysobacterales; family Rhodanobacteraceae; genus Rhodanobacter; species Rhodanobacter sp. Next base: position 1,111,184 of record AP031382.1, on the reverse strand, counting down.
ACGTCGACGCGGACGCCGTGGCCGAGGCCATGCGCACGGCCGGCACCACAAGGCTGATCCACGGCCACACCCATCGCCCGGCGATCCACCGCTTCGAACTCGACGGCACGCCGGCCGAACGCATCGTGGTGGGCGACTGGTACGAACAGGGCTCGGTGCTGCGCGTCGACGCCGACGGCGTGGAGCTGCGCGGCTTGCCATTGGACAAAGCTTTTTGAAAAGTGCGGCCATGGATGGCCGCCCATTTGATCTTCGCGATCACGGACGATCGCACAAGCGAAAGCCCGCCCGTCTGATCTTCGCGATCACCGACGACCGCACAAGTGAAAGCCCGCCCATCCGGCCTTCGCGATCAGCAATGATCGCAAGCGCTACTTCAGCGCACCTTGCTCTTGGACACGTACCACGTGCCCAGCAGGAAATCCCACAGCGGCGAGGTGACGCCGTAGTTCTTGTCGGGATGGAAGTGGTGCACGTGGTGCACCGCCGCCCACTTGCGCGCCAGCGGATGGTTGAAGCGGCCGCGACGGTGGATGACGAGGTGACTGAATCCGTACAGCGCATAGCCCAGCGCGATCGCGCCGGAAAGCAGCAGCGCGACCGCCACAGGCAATACCAGTGCCAGCACCGCCGCGAGCAAGGTCACCACGGCGGGCGGGAAGAAGAACGGCAGCGAGTCGTAACCCAGTGGCTGTTCGTGGTGGATGGTGTGGCCACGCTCGAACAGCGGCACGGCACCATGAAACAGCCAGCGGTGGAAGGCGTATTCGATGAAGCTGAAGATGAACAGGCCCAGCAGGAACACCGCTGCGGACAGCAGCGGACGGCTGTGGTCGTACCAGAACGACGCACCCAGCAAGGCCATGCTGACGAGGAAATCCGCAACGTGGCTGACCCAGTAGTTCGCCCGTGTGGACGACATGCGCGCAATCGCCTGCAGCGCACCCTGGCCGCGCGTCTCGCTCATGGTCTGGCCACGCTGCTCCGTCATCACTACCTCGTCGTTCACCCGATGGGCCACACCCCGGCTCCGCCGCCTAGCTTACCTCGCCCTCCATGCGGTAGCGAACGGGGTGCCGTCCGCCGCCTCATGCGGTATTCAGTCGCCTTGTCCATCATCCGGCCGGCGTTTGCAGCAACTGCGCGATCCGCCCGTCCTGAGCGTCCCACAGACCGTTGATCCAGGCCTGGAAACGCTGACGGAACGCCTCGTCGCGTTCGTAATCCCCGCACAGGCCCGGTTCGATGGCCCGCTGGCGCAGGCTGACCCGCACTTCGCGCAGGCGTCCGGCGATCAGGTCGAGCATGCTGCACGGGCCGCCCGGATACACGATGGCGACTTCGAGGATGGCATCCAGCCCCTCGCCCATCGCATCCAGCACGAAGGCCACGCCGCCGGCCCGCGGCCGCAGCAGATGACGGTACGGCGAAGCCTGCGCATCGTGCTTGGCCTGGGTGAAGCGCGTGCCTTCCACGAAGTTCATCACCGACACCGGCAACTGGCGGAACTTGGCGCAGGCGCGGCGGGTGGCCTCCCGGTCCTTGCCCTGCAGCTCGGGGTGCTTCGCCAGGGTTTCCCGCGAGTAGCGCTTCATGAAGGGGAAATCCAGCGCCCACCACGCCGGACCCAGCAGCGGCACCCAGACCAGCTGACTCTTGAGGAAGAAGCGCAGGAACGGGATGCGCCGGTTCAGGATCTTCTGCAGCACCGGGATGTCCACCCAGCTCTGGTGATTGGCCAGCACCAGGTAATTGGCGTCGCGGCGCAGGCTGTCCAGCCCGTCCACCTGCCAGCGGATGCGCGTGAACAGCGCGAACAGCCCGTTGTTCACGGCGATCCAGCTTTCCGCGATGACCACCAGCAGGCGCGAACACAGGCGCCGCCATGCCGGCAACGGCACAACCAGCTTCAGCAGGGTGAGCGCGAACAACGGCAGCACGTGCAGCAGCACGTTGAGCGCGAGCAGCAGCAGCACCAGCGGCACGCGGATCAGGGCAGGAAGGAAGGCGAGCATCGGAATCCTTTCAGCGCAGCAGTCGGCGCACCTTGAGCAGGGCCGCCACGAAGGCATCGACCTCCTCGTGCGTGTTGTAGAACGCCAGCGAGGCACGCAGCGTGGCCGGCACGCCGTAGAACTGCATCAGGGGGTGCGCGCAATGGTGGCCGGAGCGCACTGCCACGCCTTCCAGGTCCAGCAAGGTGGCCAGGTCGGTGGCCTGCGCGCCTTCCACCAGGAAGGAGATCACCGGCTCCTTGTCGCGCGCCTCGCCGAAGATGCGCAGGCCGGGAATGTCCCGCAATTGCGCCGTAGCGTATTCGAGCAGGGCATGCTCGTGCGCGCGGATCGCCTCGAAGCCCAGCGCTTCGACATAGCCGATCGCCGCGCCCACGCCGGCGAAGCCGGCGATGTTCGGCGTGCCCGCCTCGAAGCGGTGCGGCGGCTCGGCGAAGGTGGTGCCGGAGAACTTCACCTCGCGGATCATCTCGCCGCCGCCGAAGAACGGCGGCATCGCGGCCAGGTGCTCCTTCTTCGCCCACAACGCGCCGGTACCGGTGGGCGCCAGCATCTTGTGGCCGGTGAGCGCGTAGAAATCGCAGCCCAGCGCCTGCACGTCCACCGGGCGGTGCGGCATCGCCTGCGAACCGTCCACGAACAGCGGGATGCCGCGCTCGCGGCAGGCCTTGGCCAGTTCGCGCACCGGGTTCACGGTGCCCAGCACGTTGGAAACGTGCGTCACGCAGGCCAGCTTCACCTCGGGCGTGAGCAGTTCGACGAACTTCTCCACGATCAGCTCGCCGCGTTCGTCGATCGGCGCCGCCTTCACCGTGGCGCCCGCGCGCGCGGCCACGATCTGCCACGGCACGATGTTGGCGTGGTGCTCCATCGTGGTGGTGAGGATGGCGTCGCCGGCCTTGAGCCTGGGCAGCGCGAAGCTGTAGGCCACCAGGTTGGCCGCCTGCGTGGTGCCGGCGGTGAGCACCAGCTCGTTGCGCGACGGCGCATGGATGAAACGGGCCAGCGCGTCGCGCGCACCCTCGTAGGCCGCGGTGGCCTCTTCGCCCAGCAGGTGCACGGCGCGCGACACGTTGGCGTTGTGCTCGCGGTAATGGCGGTCCACCGCCTCGATCACCGCCAGCGGCTTCTGGCTGGTGTTCGCGTTGTCGAAGTACACCAGCGGCTTGCCGTGCACGGTGCGCGCGAGCAGCGGGAAATCCGCGCGGACGCGCCGGATGTCGAAGGTGGCTTGAGTGTCGGCTGGTGCGTTCATCTCGAATGTTCCCGTGTCAGGGCGCCGCGGTGCCGCCGTAGCGTATCCACCGTCAGACACCCCGACCTTGATCGAAGGCAAATGCATGGCGCGGAATGCGTGGTTGCCGCGCGCCCCGCTCCGCCGGCTTCATGCCGGCGGCTCGATCGCCAGCTGTTCGGCCAGGTGTCCGCGCAACGCCGCGTTCGGCAAGTCGTCCAGCACCGCGCGGCAGAACGCAGCAGTAAGCAGCGCGCGCGCCTCGGCCAGCGGAATACCGCGCGAACGCAGGTAGAACAGCGAGCGCTCGTCGAGCTGGCCCACGGTGGCGCCGTGCGCGGCCTTCACCTCGTCGGCGTGGATTTCCAGTTCCGGCTTGGTGTCGATTTCGGCGTTCTGCGACAGCAGCAGGTTCTTGTTGCCGAGGCTGGCATCGCTGCCGTCGGCGCCCGGCGCCACCAGGATCGCGCCGCGGAATACGCCGCGCCCCCGCTGGTCGGCCACGCCGCGCCAAACGGAGTCCGACGCCGTATTCAAGGCCTGGTGACGTATCGCCAGTTGCGTGTCGATGTGCTGGCGACCGCGCGGCATGAACACGCCGCGCGTGGCGAAGCGCGCGCCGTCGCCCGCCAACTCGGCGCGCAGGTCGTGGCGCGCGAGCGCGGCGCCCAGTTCCAGCACGTGCGCGGTCGCCTGCGCATGCTTGCCCAGGCGCAGGCGGCTGTGCCGCACCAGGGTGCTGCCGGTGGCCGCCTGCTGCAGCAACACGTGCTGCAACGTCGCGCCGTCGCGCAACACGATGTCGCTCGCCAGCGTGGCCAGGTGCTGCTGATCGCCGCTGCCGGCATGGTGCTCCACCAGCGCAAGCTCGGCGCCCTCGCCCAGCTCGACGATGTTGCGCAGGTGCCAGGCCACGTCGCCTTCGGCAGGCGCACCGAGGAAGACGAGATGCACAGGAGCAGTCGGCTTTGCACCGGCCGCCAGCTTCAGCAGCACGCCGTCCGCGGCGAACGCGGCGTTGAGCCGCACGAAGGCATCGCCGGGTTCCGCCTCGTGCCGCGACAGCACGAAGCGCAACGGCTCGGCATTCTGGTGCAAGGCCTGCGACAGCGGCTGCAAGGTGAGGCCGGCCGGCAGCGTATCCAGCGTGGAGAGGTCGGCGCGGAACACGCCGTTGACGAACACCAGCCGCGGCCCGTCGACGCCGGGCAAGGCATACGCGGCCGCGTCGACCGCGCGCATCGCGGCCTGCGCGTCGCCGTTGGCGAAACGGCGCTGCCCAAGCGCACGCAGCGCGGTGTACTTCCATGCCTCCATGCGCGTGTCCGGCAGGCCGGCGGCCACGAAGGCATCCAACTGCTCGCGGCGCAGCGCGTCCAGCCACGCGATGCCGCTGGCCGGAACCGGCGCCGCGCTCACCGCATCGACGAAGGGCAACGGCTGGCTCATGCCGAGGCGCCCACCGGTTCGCCGTGCTCGCGCACCCAGGCATAGCCGTGTTCTTCGAGCTTCAGCGCCAGCGTCTTGTCGCCGCTCTCCACGATGCGGCCGTCGGCCAGCACGTGCACGAAGTCCGGCTCGATGTAGTCGAGCAGGCGCTGGTAGTGGGTGACGACAAGGAAGGAACGCTCGGGCGAACGCTGCGCGTTGACGCCCTGCGCCACCTGCTTCAGCGCATCGATGTCCAGGCCCGAATCGGTCTCGTCGAGGATCGCCAGCTTCGGCTCCAGCACCGCCATCTGGAAGATCTCGTTGCGCTTCTTCTCGCCGCCGCTGAAGCCTTCGTTCACCGCGCGGTGCAGCAGCTCGTCGGAGATCTGCATGATCTTCAGCTTCTCGCGCACCCGCTTGAGGAACTGCATGGAATCGAGTTCCGGCTCGCCGCGCGCCTTGCGCTGCGCATTGAGCGCCGCGCGCAGGAAGTAGGTGTTGTTCACGCCGGGGATTTCCACCGGGTACTGGAAGGCGAGGAACACGCCGGCGGCGGCGCGCTCTTCCGGCTCCAGCGCCAGCAGGTCGATGCCGTTGAAGCTGACCGAGCCGGCGGTGACCTCGTAGCCCTCGCGGCCGGACAGCACGTTGCCCAGCGTGGACTTGCCTGCGCCGTTCGGCCCCATGATGGCGTGCACCTCGCCGGGGTTCACGGTGAGGCTGAGGCCCTTGAGGATTTCCTTGCCCTCGACGCGGGCGTGCAGGTTTTCGATCTTCAACATGATGTGGTTCCGTTGTGTTACGCGGCGACCGCCGCCAGCGCCTCGAGCGCCTCGCCCTCGACACGGCAGCCGATCCATTCCGGAGTGAGCTTCGCGCCGAGCGCCTTGTAGAAATCGATGGACGGCTGGTTCCAGTCCAGCACCGACCACTGGAAGCGCGCGAGCCCTTCGGCCACGCAGCGTCGCGCCAGGGCGACGATCAGCGCCTTGCCGATGCCCTGGCCGCGATGAGCCGGACGCACGAACAAGTCTTCCAGGTAGAGTCCGTGGCAGCCGCGAAAGGTGGAGTAGTTGTAGAACCACAGCGCGAAGCCGGCCGGCTCCCCGTTCCACTCCGCGATCTCGGCGAACACGCGCGGACGGTCGCCGAACAGGTCGCGCGCGATGTCCTGCACGCTGGCGTCGACCTCGTGGCGCAGCTTCTCGTAGTCGGCCAGTTCGCCGATCAGCGCGTGGATCAGCGCCGCGTCGTCGGGCCGCGCCGCACGGATCAACAGCGATTTGCGGTGGCCGTCCATCATCCGACGGCTCCTTCCAGCGACACTTCCAGCAGCTTCTTCGCCTCCACCGCGAACTCCATCGGCAGTTCGCGGAACACCTGCTTGCAGAAACCGTCCACGATCAGCGACACGGCGTCTTCCTCGCCGATGCCGCGGCTGCGGCAGTAGAACAACTGGTCGTCGGAGATCTTCGAGGTGGTCGCCTCGTGCTCGACGATGGCGCTGGGGTTCTTCACTTCCATGTACGGGAAGGTGTGCGCGCCGCACTGCTTGCCGATCAGCAGCGAGTCGCACTGCGTGTAGTTGCGCGCGCCCTCGGCGCCCTTTTCCACCTTGACCAGGCCGCGGTAGCTGTTGCTGCTGCGGCCGGCGCTGATGCCCTTGGAGACGATCTTCGACTTGGTGCCCTTGCCGATGTGGATCATCTTGGTGCCGGTGTCGGCCTGCTGGCGGTGGTGGGTGAGCGCCACCGAGTGGAACTCGCCCACCGAGCGGTCGCCGCGCAGCACCACGCTAGGGTATTTCCAGGTGATCGCCGAGCCGGTTTCCACCTGCGTCCAACTGATCTTGGAATCCGCGCCGCGGCAATCGCCGCGCTTGGTCACGAAGTTGTAGATGCCGCCGACGCCGTTCTCGTCGCCGGGGTACCAGTTCTGTACCGTCGAATACTTGATCTGCGCCTGCTCCAGCGCCACCAGCTCCACCACCGCGGCGTGCAGCTGGTTCTCGTCGCGCCGGGGCGCGGTGCAGCCTTCGAGGTAGGAGACGTGCGCACCGGCCTCGGCCACGATCAGGGTGCGCTCGAACTGCCCGGTGTTCTGCGCGTTGATGCGGAAGTAGGTGGACAGCTCCATCGGGCAGCGCACGCCCTTGGGGATGAACACGAAGCTGCCGTCGGAGAACACCGCCGAGTTCAGCGCGGCGAAGAAGTTGTCGCCGGTGGGCACTACGCTGCCGAGGTATTCGCGCACCAGTTCCGGATACTCGCGGATCGCCTCGCTCATCGAGCAGAAGATCACGCCGGCCTCGGCCAGCTTCTTGCGGAAGGTGGTGCCGACGGAGACGGAGTCGAACACCGCGTCCACCGCCACGCCGGCCAGCGCGGCGCGCTCGTGCAGCGGCACGCCCAGCTTCTCGTAGGTTTCCAGCAGCGCGGGATCGACCTCGTCCAGCGACTTCGGCGCCGCCTTGGGCGCGGCGTAGTAGCTCAGCGCCTGGTAGTCGATCGGGTCGATGCTGAGCTTGGCCCAGTCCGGCTGCGGCATGGTCAGCCAGTGGCGATAGGCGGCGAGGCGCCATTCGGTCATCCACTCCGGCTCGCGCTTGATCGCGGAGAGCTGGCGGATGGTCTCCTCGTCCAGCCCCGGCGGCAGGCCGGTCATCTCGATCTCGGTGACGAAGCCGGCGCTGTAGTTGCGGCCCAGCGCCTCGGCGACCTCGGCGTTGTCGCGCAACGCGGTGGCGACGGTGTCGGTGGATTCGCTGCTCATGCCGTGGTCCTGCCTTTCAGGGTACTGATGTCGACCGTCACTTCGTGCCGGCGCGGCGCCGGCTGCAGCATGTCGGCCAGGCTCACCGCGCGCAGCGCGCGGTCGAGCACGCTGCTGATGCGCTGCCAGCTGCCGCGCACGCCGCATTGCGCCTCGCGGCCGCAGTGGCCTTCGGCCACGACGCCGCATTCGGTCATGCCGATCGGCCCTTCCATCGCCTCGACGATCTCGGCCAGCGAGATGCGGCCGGCCGGCCGCGCCAACCGGTAGCCGCCGTTGACGCCGCGGAAGGACTCCACCAGGCCGGCGTGGCCCAGCGACTTCAGCAGCTTGCTCACGGTGGGCAGCTCCAGGTGCGTCTCGTCGGCGATCTGCGCCGTGCTCAGCACGTCGTCCGGATGGGCGGCGATGCAGGTCATCACCACCGCGGCGTAATCCGTGAGTCGGCTGACACGAAGCATGGGGGATACGAGCGAGGAAACAGGCTTAATTCAGACCAAAATGGTACTAATTAAGCGCCACCCGGTCAAACCTGGCGCACGCGCCCGCATGGCGCGCAACTGGCAACGGCTACGGAACGGCCTCGGGCAGCTCCATCACGATGGCGTCCTCGCGCCCCTCCCTCGCGGGGTAATAACGCGGCCGGCGGCCGATCTCGCGGAAACCCACCGATTCGTACAACGCCTTCGCCAGCGGATTCGAGGGCCGCACTTCGAGGTACACGCGCTGGGCGCCGCTCCAGCGCGCCACGTCCAGCAGGCGCAGCAGCAGGTGCCGGCCGAGGCCGAGGCCACGGTACGCGGGGGCGATACAGATGTTGAGCACGTGCGCCTCGCCCGCGCCTACCGAGAGGATGCCGTAACCGGCCAACTCCTCGTCGACGCACAGCACCCAGCACGGATGCCCCGCCTTGACGCAATCGGCGAAGATGCCGCGCGTCCACGGGAAGTCGTAGGAAGCCGCTTCCACCGCCGCGACCGCGTCGAGGTCGTCCATGCGCATCAGGCGCATGTGGCTGGCCGGTCTGGCCACCGCGACCATGGGGCCTACCGTTCCGCCGCGAGGCTGCGCTGCAAGGTGCGCAGCGCGATCCACAGCCGCCGCTTGGCGGCTGCATCGTCGAGCAGGCGTGCCGGTTCGTCGACCAGCACGATCTGCGCCTGCGCGGTCACCTGCATCGGCAGGCTGCGCCCCAGCGCATGCGCCTGCGCCTCGCCGCAGGCCAGGTAGGCGCGCGCCTGCGGCACCGCGATCTCCGCCTCGCCCGGCTGCACCCGCACGCGTGCGGCACGCGCCAGCGCGGCGCCGCCGCTGGTGAGCGCACGCCCGAGCAGGTCGAGTTCGCGCGTGCCGCAATCCGCCGGCAGCAGCACCACGCAATCGGCATGGACCGCGCCCGCCTGGGCCGCCTGGCCCGTCGCTTGCGCCGGCGCCTGCCGGCGCTGCCACGGGGTCAGCCCCAGGGCCTGCAGCACGCGTTCGCGGTGCGCGGCGGCCGGCATCAGGCCAGGTTCCCGCGCCGCGGGCGCCGGCGATGCGCGGCCAGGCCCCACAGGGTCAGCGCCGGCCCGGACAGCAGGTAGATGCTGAACCCGGCGAACAGCACGCGGGGCGGGTCGAGGTACAGCAGCACAAGGATCAGCAGCGCCACCACGATCCATCCGAACGGCACGTGCCGGCGGTCGCCCAGCGGCAGCGACTTGAAGCTGAAGTAGCGGATGCGGCTGACCATCAGCAGTCCGGTGATCGCGGCGATCCATGGCGTGACGAAGCACAGCTCGGCGCCGGGAATCCCGAACTTGTCCATCGTCCACACGAAGGACATGCATACCGCCGCCGCCGCCGGGCTGGCCAAGCCCTGGAAATAGCGCTTGTCGGCCACGCCCGCCTGGGTGTTGAAGCGCGCCAGCCGCAGCGCGGCGCAGGCGGCGTAGATGAAGGCCGCAGCCCAGCCCAGCTTGCCCCACAGCGGGCCGAACTCGCGCAGCGTGGACAGCGACCACGTGTACATCACCAGCGCGGGCGCCAGGCCGAAGCTCACCAGATCCGACAGCGAGTCGTACTGCACGCCGAATTCGCTCTGCGTGCCGGTGAGGCGCGCCACGCGGCCGTCCAGGCCGTCCAGCAAGGCAGCCACGAACACCGCCACCGCAGCCTCGGCATAGCGGCCGCCGATGCTGGCGAGGATGGCGTAGAAGCCGGCGAACATCGCCCCGGTGGTGAACAGGTTCGGCAACAGGTAGATGCCGCGATGCCGTGGCGGACGGTCGGGTAGCGAGTCGCTCATGGAGCTATCCGTGACGGGGTGCGGGAAGTGTAAACCATCCCCCGCTTGAGTCCCGGCCGCGCGGGAGTTCTACTAAGGCACTGACTGCGGGGCGGGGAGCCCCGGCCATCCGAACCATCTGGAGAAACCCATGTCCCGTTCGCTGATCGTCGTGGCGCTGCTGGTGGTCGCACCCTTGGCCGCTGCCCAGCAAATCTACAAGTGGACCGACGCCTCGGGCACGGTGCACTACTCGCAATCGGCCCCGCCGCAGGGCACCAAGTACGAGCAGGTAAAACTGGCCGGCGGCGTGGAATCCGCCGACCAGCCGGCCGACCGTCCTGCCGCGGACAGCGACTCCGCGCCGGCCGACGACGCCGCCCCGGCATCGCAGGCGCCCGTCGCCGACACGCCGGCCAATCGCTCCAAGCTGTGCGCCACGCTCAAGTCCAACCTGTCCACCCTGCAGGGCAGCGGCCCGGTAGTGATGCAGCAGGGCGGCAAGCCCACCGTGCTCAACGACGCCCAGCGCCAGCAGCAGACCGCCACCGCCAACGCGCAATACCAGCAGTACTGCGGCGGGCAATGACGGCGGAAACCGGTTTCCGCCGGGACGACTCCTGGCGCCGACCGGATCGGCAAGCGCTTGCGCATGCCCGTGTGCGGAACCGTAGAAACGGTTCCGCACCGCTATAATCCGGCTTTTTCAACGCCGGAAACCGCCTGCATGCGCCTCAGCCAATTCCACCTGGCCACCGTCAAGGAAGTCCCCGCCGACGCGGAAATCGCCAGCCACAAGCTGATGCTGCGCGCCGGCATGATCCGCAGGCTCGCTTCCGGCCTCTACACCTGGTCGCCGCTGGGCCTGCGCGTGCTGCGCAAGGTGGAAAACGTGGTGCGCGAGGAAATGAACCGCGCCGGCGCCATCGAAATGCTGATGCCCACGATCCAGCCGAAGGAGCTGTGGGAAGAAACCGCGCGCTGGGCGAAATTCGGCCCGCAGCTGCTGAAGATCAGGGACCGCAAGGAGCAGGAGTTCTGCTACGCGCCCACCGCCGAGGAAGTCATCACCGATTACGCGCGCAACGAGCTCAACAGCTACAAGCAGCTGCCGGTCAATTTCTACCAGATCCAGACCAAGTTCCGCGACGAGATCCGCCCCCGTTTCGGCGTGATGCGCGCGCGCGAATTCCTGATGAAGGACGCCTATTCCTTCCATCTCGGACAGGCATCGCTGGGCGAAACCTACCAGGCGATGTACGACGCTTATTCGCGCATTTTCACCCGGCTCGGCCTGAAGTTCCGCGCCGTGCAGGCCGATACCGGCGCCATTGGCGGCAATGCCAGCCACGAATTCCAGGTGCTGGCGGATTCGGGCGAGGACGCCATCGTGTTTTCCGACGGCTCCGATTACGCGGCCAATGTGGAAAAAGCCGAAGCCCTGGCGCCGGCCATCGCGCGCCCCGCCCCTGCGGCGGCATTGCAGCGCGTCGACACGCCCACCCAGAAAACCATTGCCGAAGTCAGCGCCTTCCTCGGCATTTCGCCCGTGCAGTGCGTGAAGACCCTGCTGGTGAAAGGCCGCGACGGACTGGTGGCACTGTGCCTGCGCGGCGACCACGAATTGAACGAAGTGAAAGCCGCCAAGCTGGCCGAACTGCCCGATGAAGTGGTGCTCGCCAGCGAAGCGGACATCCTCGCCGCCACCGGCGTGCGTCCCGGTTTCATCGGCCCGGCCGGACTGCCCGCCGCGATCCCGGTGATCGTGGACCGCAGCGCCGCCGTGCTGGCGGATTTCGTCTGCGGCGGCAACGCCGACGGCACCCACCACACCGGCGCCAACTGGGAGCGCGACGCGCACGTCACGCGCATCGAAGACCTTCGCCAGGTGGTCGACGGCGATCCCTCGCCCGATGGCAAGGGCACGCTGCACCTCGCCCGCGGCATCGAGGTGGGCCACGTGTTCCAGCTCGGCAACAAGTACGCCGAAGCGCTGGGCGCCACCGTGCTGGACGACCAGGGCAAGGCGCAGGTGATGCTGATGGGCTGCTATGGCATCGGCATCAGCCGCATCGTGGCGGCCGCCATCGAGCAGCGCCACGACGAGGCCGGCATCGTCTGGCCGGAAGCCATGGCACCGTGGCGCGTGGCGGTGTGCGTGATCAATCCCAAGGGCAATCCCGACGTCGCCGCCGCCGGCGAATCGCTGTACCAGGAACTCGTCGCACGCGGCATCGAAACCGTGCTGGACGACCGCGGACTGCGCCCAGGCGCGATGTTCGCCGACATGGAACTGATCGGCATTCCGCATCGCGTGGTGGTCAGCGAACGCGGCCTTGCCGCCGGCACGCTGGAATACCGCGCCCGCAGCGAAGCGGAAAGCCGCGCCGTGACGCGCGACGAATTGTCGGCATTGCTCGGCTGAAACAGGTTTCCAATGCAACGACAAACGGCCGCCTTGCGCGGCCGTTTGTTTTCATGGCCGAAAAGGCGATTATCCCGGCGCATTGGATTCATTACCCAATCCGGAACCGCCATTGGCTTTGCAAAATGCGGTTCATTCAGGTAACAATGGCGCCCGCGCCGGCAATGGATTTCCGGTTCATCCAAAATCCAACCTGTCACTGGAGTCTCCGATGGCCGCCATCGATATCAAGAACCTCAATCACAACCAGCTCAACGACCTGATCAGCAAGGCGCAATCGCGCCAACAGGAAATGAAGAAGGAAAAGGTCGCCAAGCTGCGCGAGAAGATCCACGCGCTGATCAAGGCCGAGGGTTACAGCTTCGACGACATTTTCGGCGGCACTCGCGGCAAGCGCCGCAGCGGCGGCGTGGTGCCCCCGAAATACCGCAACCCGGCGAATGCCGAGCAGACCTGGTCCGGCCGCGGCAAGCGTCCGCGCTGGTTCAACGATGCGCTGAAGGCCGGCAAGAAGGAAAAAGACCTGCTGGTCTGATGGCCCGTTTGCAGCCTCACCCAAACGCCGGCCCCGTGGCCGGCGTTTTTATTGGCGAAGGCCGCGCGCTTCCCGCCGATCGCCCAGCGAATGAAAAGGGCGCGAACGCGCCGGCGTGCCGCATTATCCCGCAGTGCCTCCGGCCCATGATTCCGTCCCGTTTCACAGGGAGCGGCGCGGCGAAACCAGCAGTTCGCCAAACAGCAGTCCCGCCACCAGCGACACCAGCAGGGTCACCAGCAACAGCGCCGTATCCATGCCCAGCGTGGTATCGCGATCGAGCAGGAAAGACACGCTGCGGAAGCCCACGCTGCCCGGCACCAGCAGCAGGATGCCGGGCTCGCGGATCACCGCGCCGGGCCGGTGCCACAGTCGCGCATACAGGTTGGCCAGCGCGCTGACCAACAGGCCGCCGACGAACACGCCGAATGGCGCGCCGGGCAGCCGCCCGGAATATTCGCCGCCCCAGCGCGTGGCGAGGTATCCGACGATCACCGCCACGATCACCGCTGGCCAGTCGCGCCACGCCGCGCGGAACAACATCGCGAACGCCACCGCCGCCACCATCAGTGCCGGCCAGTCGACCCAACCCGGCAGCGGCGGCAGCACGAACTCCCGCGCATGGATGCCGAACGCGGCGCAGACCTCGCTGGCCGCCACCGTGCCGAACACCAGCTTGAGCAGGGTCGCCGTGGCGCCGCCCATGCGCGCCATGCCGGATACGAGGTGCCCGCTGGATACCTCGCGCACGGCCGTGGTGAGCGACATGCCGGGCACCAGCACGATCAGCGCCGCCAGCACCACCGACTTGATCGCCAGCGGCACCACGAACGCGCTGACCAGGATCACTACCGTGGTCGCCACGACAGCGCTGATCGCGTCGCTGGCCACGGCCAATCGAGGCCGGCTGGCCGCACGCAGGGTGATGAAGCCGATCAGCATGCCGATGATCGAAGCCACCACCAGATCCGCCCAGGAACTGTGCAGGAACAACGCCTCGATGCTGGCGGCGGAGAGGCCGTAGCTGACAATCGTGTTGACCTTGGCCTTGCGCGATTCGGGCGCGCCGAGCGCACGCAGCAGGCGCCAGCCCTGGCGCAGGTCCAGTTCGCCCGCGATCACGCGATCGGCAATCGCATCCGCCTCGCACAGGCGCGCCAGGTTCACGTCGCCAGGGGCAAGCCGCATCACCTGCGTGGTCTGCGCCACGCCGCCGTTGTCCTGCGCCAGATCCGCAAACGAAACGATGATCGCGGTCGGGCTGGACCACACGTCGGCCTGCAGGCCCAGGCGGCGCGCGCAGAGGTCGATGGACATCTCCAGCCGCGGCGCCGAAGTGCCGTACTGGTGCAGGCGGCGCGCCAGTTCCAGCAGGAAGGCGATGCGCGTGTTCGAGGCCTCGACGGCGGAAGGCCGTGTACTCGTTGCCGAAACGCTCATGCGGTAGCGCGCACCAGCAGCGTGGTGCCGTCCACCGCCACTACTTCCACCGTGCTGCCTTGCGGCAGATCCGGCCCGCTCACCAGCCACTGGCCGTCGCCGACGCGCACCTTGCCGCGGCCGTTGACGATGGGCTCGACCAGCTCGTAGCGCTGGCCGATCATCCGCTCGCCGCGGCGGTTGAGCCGCTCGCCATCGGGCGCATCGCGCTCGATGCGCGGCCGCAGCCAGCGCGCGTAAGCCACGCAGGCGGCCAGCGCGAGCGCCGCAAACAATATTGCCTGCACCAGCAGGCCCAGCCCCGGGAACAGCCACAGCAGCACGCCCATCGCGGCCGCGGCGATGCCGATCCACAAGAGGAAGTAGCCGGGCACCATGACCTCGCCCATGATCAGCAGCAGGGCGAGCAGCCACCAGAGGTAATGGATTGCGATCTGTCCGAGCATGGCGATGGTCCTGGCTGTCCGGATGCCGGCTCGCGCAGGCGGGCCGGCGAAGTGCATCAACGCGACGGCGGCACGGCCTTGGCGGAGGCCTGCTGCTGGCTCAACGATTCCTTGGCCAGCTCGGCGATGCCCGCCAGCGAACCCAGCACGCCGGTGGCCTCCACCGGCAGCAGCAGCATTTTCTGGTTGGGCGAGGCGGCCATCGCCTTCAGCGCCTCGACGTAGTTGTTCGCAACGAAGTAGTTGAGCGCGTTGACGTTGCCGCCGGCGATCGCCTCGGACACCATCGTGGTGGCCTTGGCTTCGGCTTCCGCCGTGCGTTCGCGCGCCTCGGCGGCACGGAAGGCGGCTTCCTTCTCGCCTTCGGCGGCGAGGATCACCGATTGCTTCTCGCCTTCGGCCTTGAGGATCGCCGCCTGGCGAAAGCCCTCGGCGTCGAGGATGTTGGCGCGCTTCTCGCGCTCGGCCTTCATCTGCCGCGCCATCGCGTCCACCAGGTCGCGCGGCGGCGCGATGTCCTTGATCTCGATGCGGTTGACCTTGACGCCCCACGGATGGGTGGCCTCGTCCACCACCTTGAGCAGGCGTGCGTTGATCTCGTCGCGCTTGCTCAATGATTCGTCCAGGTCCAGCGAGCCGAGCACGGTGCGGATGTTGGTCATCACCAGCGCCAGCGCGGCCTGTTCGAGCTGCGCCACCTCGTAGGCTGCCTTGGCGGCGTCCAGCACCTGGTAGAACACCACGCCGTCCACGCGTACCACGGCGTTGTCCTTGGTGATGACGTCCTGCGAAGGCACGTCCAGCACCTGCTCCATCAGGTTCATCTTGCGCCCGACCGACTGGTACACCGGGATCAGCAAATGCAGGCCCGGCGTGAGCGTGCGGGTGTACTTGCCGAAGGTTTCCACTGTCCACTCGTAACCCTGCGGCACGATGCGCACCATCTTCAGCAGGGCGACGACCACCAGCACCACAATGAGCAACGCAAGAATCGACCCCATGACCCGCCCCTCTTTCCCGTGAGGAGGTCAGTATAGGCGAGGCTATCGCGCGCCGTGTTGCGGCAGGCGCAGGCTCACGCGCAGGCCGCCGCCCTCGCGGTTGGCCAGCAGCACGCGACCGCCGTGGGCCTCGGCGATCTCGCGCGCCAGCGCAAGGCCCAGCCCGGTGCCGGAGCGCTTGGTGGAATAGAACGGCAGCAATGCCTGCGCCAGCACGGTCTCGCTCATGCCCGGGCCGCGGTCGGACACCTCGATGCGCAGCTCGCTGCCGGCGTCGAGGATGGCAAGGGTGACCTCGTCGTCCGAGCTGCCGGACTCGTGCGCGTTCTTGATCAGGTTGATCAGCACCTGCTCGATCTGCACCGGATCGAAGCGCCCCGGCTGCGCCGGCGCCGGCGCGGCCAGCCGGTAGCGGCAGTGCAGCGCCAGCGAAGCCAGGAACGGCTCCCACGCCACCGTCTGCGGCTGCGGCGCGGGCAACTTGGCGAAACTGGCGTAGCCGGCGATGAAGCCGTGCAGGTGCCTCGCGCGCTCGCCGATGGTGGCGAACACGCCGGGCAGCCGCTCCAGGTCGCCGCGACGCGCCAGCTCGGCGCCGGAATGCGCCAGCGAGGAGATCGGCGCCAACGAATTGTTCAACTCGTGGCTGATCACGCGGATCACCCGCTTCCAGGTCGCCACTTCCTGGCGCGACAGCTCGCGCGTCATGCGCCGGAACAGGTGCAGCCGGTGCGGCCGGCCCTGCAGGCGGAACGCGCGCTGCGAGAGGTGGAAGGTTTCCTCGTTGCCGTCCAGCTCCACGCTGAGCAGCGCGTCCTCGCCGCTCTCCACCGCGCGCGACAGCGCCTCCGGCGCGGCGGCCAGCACCTCGGCGAAATTCAGCCCATTGAGGCTCTTGCCGTCATTGAACAGGTGGCGCGAGGCGATGTTGGAATACACCACGCGACCGTTGACGTCGGACAGCACCAGCGCCACCGGCGTGTTCTGCACCACCGTCTCCAGCAGCAGCTCGCGCTGCACCAGGTGCTGGCGCTGCTCGCGCAGGGTCTGGCCCAGCGCGTTGTGCATCTGGATCAACTCGCCCAGCTCGTCGCGGCGGCGCGCCGCGATGGAGAAGCTGAAGTCGCCGTCGCGATAGCTGGCCACCGCGCCCTCCAGCGCTCGCAGCATCCGGCTCACCGGCGACATCACCAGATGCGCCAGCCACCACGCCAGCGGCAGCAGCACCAGGGCGCTGATCGCCAGGCCGCCGTACACGCCCATCTGCGCCGGCTTGTGCAGCGATACCGAGAGGTCCTTGTGCGCCCAATCGATCAGTTGCGGCAGCGGCCATTGCGTGAGACCCACGTAAACCAGCGCCCCCGCCACCGCCGCCACCGCGAGCAACAGGGTCAGCCGGAACTGCAGCGAATTCAGCCGGCGCCACATGCGAGCCGGCTCAATGGCACGCGGCGTCGTGCGGCGTCTGCGCGCAATCCACCGGCGGCTGGCCGTTCTGCCATGGCCGCGCGGTGCCCATCACCGCGTTCTTGTCGTTGGCGCGTGGCGGCGGCGGCTCCTTTTCCCACGTCTTGCGCGACTCCTTGAACTTGAACGGCGACGGCTTGGCCTTGTCGCCATGCGCGCCGTAGTCGCGCTGAGGCGCGGCGACGCTGGCCGCCGGCGCGACGCGCGCCCACTGGTCGGGCGCCGTCTGCGCCATGGCGGCGAGGGACAGCAGGCAACACGGCAATGCGATGAGGTTACGGATGCGCATGACGCTCTCCAGACGAAGGACATGAAGGTAGCGGAAGCTTTCCACGCCGCCAGCGCGGCCACAAGCGACATCCGTCATGCCGACGCGGTCAGCCCGTAGCGCTCCATGCGCCGGTACAAGGCCTGGCGCGACAAGCCCAGCGACTGCGCCGCGCGGCTCACCACGCCCTCGGCCTGGTGCAGCGCCACCTCCACCGCCTCGCGGCTGGGTTCGTCGAGGTTGCGCGCGGCGGCCGGAGCGAACTGCGGCAGGTTGAGCAGCTCCGGCGTGATCGGCTTGCCGCCGGCCAGCAGCGCGGCGCGTTCGATCGCGTTCTTCAGCTCGCGCACGTTGCCCGGCCACGGATAGGCCAGCAGCGCTTCGCGCGCCGCGTCGCCCAGCGTGGCGCGGCCGGCGAGGAAATGCTCGGCCAGCGGCAGCACGTCGTCGCTGCGTTCGGACAAGGGCGGCAGGTTCACCTCGATCACGTTGAGGCGGTAGTAGAGATCCTCGCGGAAGGTGCCGGCGCGGATCATCGCCTTGAGGTCGGCGTTGGTGGCGCTGAGCACGCGCACCTTGGCCTGCCGCGTCTTGCCCGAACCGAGCCGTTCGAACTGGCCGGTCTCCAGCACGCGCAGCAGCTTCATCTGGCCCGGCAGCGGCAGGTTGCCGATCTCGTCGAGGAACAGGGTGCCGCCGTCGGCCAGTTCGAAACGGCCTTCGCGCGCCTTGTTCGCGCCGGTATAGGCGCCGGCGTCGGCGCCGAACAGCTCGGCCTCGATCAGCTCGCCCGGCAGCGCGCCGCAGTTCACCGCCACGAACGGCCCCTTCTTCACCAGCGAGTTGGCGTGCACGATGGCCGCGATGCGCTCCTTGCCCGCGCCGTTCGGCCCGGTGATCAGGATAGGCACCTCGGCGCGCGCCACCTGGCAGGCCAGGTCCAGCGTGCGCGCCATCGCTTCGGAGGCGAACACCACGCTGCCGAGATCGTAGGTGTTCTGCAACACCTCGCGGCGGCGGCGGCGCTCGCGCCGCGCGCGGCTCGCCTCGCGCGTGGACTCGGACAGCTCCAGCAGGTTCTCCACCGTGGCCAGCAGCTTGTGGTCGTCCCACGGCTTGGCGAGGTAGTCCGCCGCGCCGGCCTTGACCAGCTCCACCGCGGTCTCCAGATGCGTCCACGCGGTGAGCAGGATCACCGGCAGGTCCGCGTAGGCGTCGCGGATGCGCCGGAACAGCGCCACGCCCTCCTCGCCCGAGGTGGTGTCGGCGGTGAAGTTCATGTCCTGGATCACCACGTCCACCCGCTCGCGCTCCAGCTGGGCCATGCCCTCTTCCGGATTGAGCGCGGTGAGCGGCCGGATGTCGTGCAGCGACAGCAGCAGCGACAGCGCCTCGCCCACCGCCGGGTTGTCGTCAATGATCAGTACGGTACGCATCTTGTTCCTGCACATGTCCGCATGGATGCGGCTCCGAAGAAAAAGGTTGCCATGACGATCGGCCTACGCCTAGGAAAATCGTCGCCATCACACGCTGCGCGTCGCCACCACCGGCGGCACCCGCGCGGCGCGCAGCGCCGGCGACAGCACCGCGCACTGGCCGAGCAGCAGCATCAGCGCGGCGCCGTAGGGCAGATAGTTCCACGGCAGGCGCGACAGTTCGTAGCGGTGCATCAGCCACAGGTTGATCGCATAGGCCAGCACCATGCCGAACAGGATGCCCACGCCCACCACCAGCAGGTTCTCCAGTTGCACCTCGCGCAGGATGTTGCCGCGCTGCGCACCCAGCGCGCGGCGGATGCCGATCTGCCGCGCGCGTTGCTGCACCCAGTAGCTGGTGAGGCCCATGATGCCGACCACGGTGACCAGCAGCACGATCAGGCTGACGCCGGACAGCAGCCACACGGCGGCCTTCGATTGCGCCAGCATGCGTTCGCGCATGTCGCCGTAACTCTCGTAGGCCGGGTCGATGCCCTGGATCATGTTCGGTCCCAGCTCGCGCTGGACCACGGCCTTCATGGCCTTGAGCACGCCAGTGGCTTCCGCCTTGGAACGCACCCGCACGCCGAAGATCGGCACCGGCCAGTTCGACGGGGTGCCGGGGAACAGCAAGGTGTAGTCCACGTCCTCACGGTCGTCCTGGCCGAACTTGTTGCGCATCAGATGCGCGACCACGCCCACCACGGTGCGCCGTGCGGCATCCGCCTGGTCGCCGATGCGGATGACCTTGCCCAGCGCATCGCCATCGGGGAACAGGTGCCGGGCCAGCGCCTGCGTGATGATCGCCGGCCCGTCGGCCTCCAGCCCCATGCCCTTGTAGATCAAGGCGTCCTCGCCCGCACTGAAGTTGCGCCCCTCCAGCAGTTTCAGGCCCAGGGTATCGAGCAGGTGGTCGCCGATGTAGACCGACGCGCTGGCCTTGATGCCCTTGCCCTCCGCAACCACGGTACCGCTCAACTGCGCCATGGTCTCCATCGGCCACGAGGCGGCGAGGCTGGCCGACGCCACGCCGGGGATGGCACGCAGCTCTGTCGCCGTCTGGCGCAAGGTGGCCGGCGGCCACGGGTTGCCGCGCGGCGCGATGTTCCACGCCACGATCAGGCAATCCGGCTGCCCCACGCCATCCGGCGTCACGATGGGCACCAGTTTCTGCTGCAGCAGGAACAGCGCGTTGCAGGCGATGGCGCAGGCCAGCGCCACCTGCAGCGCGACCAGCAAAGGCATCATGCGTTGGCGAAGCAGTGGCTTGACGATGTGTCGCATGGGGCTCTCCTCAGGCCAGCTTGATCTGCAACGCCGGCGGCTGCCGGCAAACACGCCATGCCGGCAGAATGCCAACCACCAGCCCCACGCCCACCGAGAGCGCCAGCAGGATCGCGAACACGCCAGGACTGAAGCGAGCGGCCTCCGCGTAGCTCACCGGCTGCATGCGCACTATCCACAAACCCAACCACGTGAGCGGCAAGGCCAGCACGCCGCCGAGCAGGCCGAGCAGACCGGTCTCCACCAGATGCTGCACGAACACGTCGCGCTTCGAGGCGCCCAGCGCGCGACGGATCGCCACGTCGCCCTGCCGGCGCAGAAAACGCGCGGCCAGCAACCCGGCCACGTTGACCAGACACAGCAGCAGGAAGCCGCCCGCCAGCATCAGGTTGAGGTGCACGTCATCCGGCACCACGTGGTTCAGCGCCAGCCACGCCTGAGTGCTGTACAGCCTTGCCTGCGGCGGATACACGAAACGCCCCGCGTCGTGCTGGGCATTCGCGTAACCGGCGAGGAACGGGCCATAGGCGCTCACTTGCGCCGGCGTGTCCAGCCGCACCCAGGCTTCCAGCCAGCGGCACTGCGAAACCTGCGTGGACTGGAAGCTGGCCACCGGCGCATCCTTGCCGCACTCGCCGGCGATGAGCGGCCCCACTCCGGCATCCAGCGAGGCCTCCGCCGGCACGAAGAAGTTCTCGTCCTGTCCCATCAGGTTGCCGCGGCTTTGCGCCACGTCGAACATCTGCACGCGCGGTTTCCACGGCGCACTCACGCCGATCACGCGGAAACTTCGTCGCCCCAGCGTCACGCTGCGACCCACGGCGTTCTCGGTGCCGAACAGCTTCTGCGCCGTATGGGTGTCGATCACCAACACCGGCGCGTTGGATGCCAGCTCGGCCTCCGTCCACGGCCGGCCGTAGCGCAAGGGCACGCCGAAGGCCTGCAACACCGGACCGTAGGCCATCAGGCCATAGGCTTGAGCCGACTGATCGCCATCCGGCCGGCCGATCTGCGTGAGGCTCTGCGCCACCGCCACCTGCTGCACGGCGCGGTGCGCGTCCACCAGCGCCTTGGCGTCGGCGAATTTCAGCAGGCTGTCCGGCTGCTTGTAGTCGGGGTTGTCCTTGTCCACCGACTCGCGCGCATCCATCGTCGCCACGTACAAAGAGGGACTGACGCCCGGCAGCGGCGCACCCGCCAATGCGCGAAAAATCGTCAGCGCCGTCATGGTGGAAGCAATGCCGATGGCCATGGTCAACACCAACAGCAACACCATCGGCACGTTCTGCCGGCAGCGGCTAAGCGCCAGTCGCAGGTAGTAATCCATCATCCGTCCACTCCTCCTGTTCGTGCAGGCTCACCGCATGTGCGGCGGCGCAAGGTTCATATCGTGCGTGTCGCCACCACCGGCGGAACCGCGGCCGCGCGCAGCGCCGGCGCCAGCACGGCGCCTTGCCCCAGCAGCCACAGCAGCAGCGCGCCTACCGGCAGGTACGGCCACGGCAGGCGGGTCAACTCATATTGCTGCATCAGCCATAGATTGAGCGCCAGTGCGAGCAGCATGCCAAGCACGATGCCCACGCCGACGATCAGGAAGTTCTCGGCCTGGAAGTAACGCAGGATGTCGCCGCGTGTCGCGCCTATCGCACGGCGGATGCCGATGCTGCGCGTGCGCTGCTGTACCCAGAAGTTGGCGAGCCCCGCAATGCCCAGCGCAGTGACGAACAGCAGACCCAGCGCTGAGGCGATCAGCAGGCCGATCATGGTGCGGTCGCGCTGGAAGTAGGCGGCACGGACCTGCGCATACGGACGTCCGAAATTCGGATCCTGCAGACGATCCGGATGGCGTTCGTCGAGCAATGCCGCGGCCGCCGCCAATACGCGCCGCTGATCGCGCGCAGCGCTGCGCAAGGCAAACAGGACGGATGCATCCGCCGGCTCGGACGGGACCAGCACGGCCTGATCGTCATCGATCGCCTTACCCAGGATGCCGCGCTGCAGATGCTCCACGACGCCAACGATCCGCTGGCCCTGCCCTTTCGACAAACCGGCGCCGAAGTAGACCATCTGCCCAACCGCGTTTCCCTCGGGATAAAGGCGTCGCGCCAGGCTCTGGCTGACGATCACCGACGATGCGTCGCCCATTTGGTAACCGGCTTTCCCGTGCACGTAGTCGCCGTCGCGAAAATCCCGGCCGGCCACCAAGGTCAACCCCAACGCCTGAAGAACCTGTCGTCCACCGCTGTACAACACCGGCTCCGCACAACCCGGTACGTCGGCACGCGCAGCCAACATGCGACGGACCGCATCCAGGCTACCGCACGTCGTCCCGGAGGATTCCCCGCCAAGGTACGGAACGCCGTCCACCAGCGCCGCCGCCTGCACGCCTGGGATGCGCCGCAAGGCATCGACATCTCCCAGGTACTGGGCAAGCTGGTCGTCGTGCAGTTTGGCCAGCGATAGCGACATGATCGACAGTCCGGATTCGCGCAGCCCGCTCGGCTCATTCACCCGCTGCACGCGCTGCGTCACCATGAAGGCGGCGTTGCACACCACCGCGCAGGTCACGGCCGCCTGCAGGACAAGCAGCCAGCACGTCAGTCGGTGGCGACCGAGCGCGGCAATCATCGGCGGCACACGCATACCATGTCCTCCTTCACTGAGATTTGAGCCGCATGGCCGGAGCTACCGACGCAGCCCGCCAAGCCGGCAAGACACCGGCGGCCACGCTTGCGAGGACGGAAGCAGTCAACGCCAATGCAAGCATCGGCAAATCCATGCGGGCCAAATGGGCGTAGTCGTCCGGCCGCTGGCGCACGCTCCACAGGCCCAACTCTGCCGCCACCAGCCCCACAGCGCCGCCCAGCAGGCCGATCAGCGCCGACTCGACGGAGAACTGCACGAAAATGTCCCGGCGGCAGGCGCCGAGCGCACGCCGCACGCTGACCTCGGCCGCGCGCCGCAGGTATTTGGCCAACAGCAAGGCCACGATATTGAGCAAGCAGACGCCAAAAAAAATCAGCGCCAACCCGGCCTGCATGTTCACATCGCCGGGAACGATGTGCTGCTTTCCGAGCCAGCCCATCAATCCGTACAAGTGCGCCGTCGACGCCGGCTGCTGGAACCTTCCTGCCGCCTTCTGGCTTGCCGCGTAGTCGTACAGAAAGCGCCGGTAGCCGGCTACGGCAGCCGGCGAGTCGAGTTCCACCCAGAACTGCAACCACGTCACGGTAGGGCTGTGCAGGTTGTTTTCATCCGAGCCCCAGCCGCTCTGGTTGCCATTGGTGCCTAGATTCAAGGCCATTCCGGTCGACAACGGCATGAAGAACGCATCGGCGCCCGCATAGCGCTTCTCCGACGCATCGACGTAGAACATGGGGCGCGGCGCCCAATCGCTGACCACGCCGATCACGCGGAAATCGTGCCCGCCCATCGACACGACGCTGCCGACGACTTGCGTCTTCCCGAACACTCGCTGCGCGAATGAACGGGAAACGACCACGACTGCCGCGGCGCCATCGTCCTGCTCGGCGCTCCATGCAGCGCCTGCGACGAAGCGGAGCCCGAACATGGCGAATAAGTCCCGCGTCGTCATGCGTCCGTCGGCGGTGAACGGGCGAAGCCGCCCCTGCACGGGCGTCACCACCAGGCTGTTTCCCGCCATGGCCGCCTGGTATGTCCCTTTGCGTGCATGCAACAAGGCCATGGCATCCGGCCAGGTGAGGTTGATGCTTGGATCGGGCCCCATGCCCCGATTCATGCGAAGCGGCACCGGGTTCAGATAGGGACGGAACAGATACGCGCTACGCCCCGGCATCGGGTCGTCGGTCATCACGTGCAGTACCGTCAGCATCGTCATCGACGCACCGATGCCCAGCCCGATCGCCAGCACCATGAGGCCGGTGAGCACCGGCGTGCGCTGGAGGCTGCGTCGTGCCAGATCAAGGTAGTAGCCGAACATTCCCTTTCCCCTCGTTTGTACTGCGCCCTTCCGCAAGGGAAGGGAAGAACCTCACACGCTGCGTGTCGCCACCACCGGCGGCACGTGCGATGCGCGCAGCGCCGGGCCGAGCACGGCGAGCTGGCCCAGCGCCCAGAGCGCGAATGCGCCGATCGGCAGGTAGTACAGCGGCAGGTGCGGCAGTTCGTAGAACTCCATCAGCACGGCGTTGAGCACGTAGGCGATCAGCATGCCTAGCGCGATGCCAAGACTCACGATGAGAAAGTTTTCGGTCTGGAAGTAGCGCAGGATGTCGCCGCGCGTGGCGCCCAGCGCGCGGCGGATGCCGATCTGCCTGCGCCGTTGCGCCACCCAGAAGCTGGCCAGCCCGACGATACCCAGCGCCGTGACCAGCAGCATCGCGGCGATGACGCCTAGCAGGATGCGGGCCATGCTGCCGTCCTGCTGGAAGAAGCTTTCGCGCAGGTTGGTCACGCTCTGGCTGGCGGCGGTGTCCAGCACCGCGTCTGGGGCGATCCTGGCGATGGCCGCGCGCGCATCGCGAAGCACGCGCGGCAGTTGCGCAGGCGACGCACGCAAGAGGTAGCTTCCGGCGAAGTGCGCGCCGGGTTGGGAAGGCACGAACACCGACCAATCGATGGTGGACGGCCCGCCCTCGCCCGGAGCAGGCCGCGCCAGGTGCGCCACCACGCCAGCCACCCGGAAATGGGGCTTGCCGACCCAGAACTCCTTACCCAGCGGATCGACGCCGGGCCATGCATGATCGGCCAACGACTTGGTGACCCACACCAGCGCGTCGTCGGGTACGAAGTGGATCACGGGCTGATAGTCGCCATCCTGCGGCAGGCGTCCCGCAATCAGTTGAAGGCCGAGTGCCTTGAAGCTGCCCGGGCCGCCCGAATAGAAATTCACCACGCCGGCAAACTGCTTGCCGGCTGCATCCGTGGCGATGCCGGCATTGTTGGCGAAACCGCCGAACGGGACGGCGCTGATCACGCTGACCGACTGCATGCCCGGAACCTTTGCCAGGCCGCTGAGCACGCGGGCATTGAGGTCGACGCCCTGGCCGTCGTCGAAACCGGTGAGCCGGATGGCGGCCAGGGCGCTCTCGTCGACGCCGCTGTGGATGCGGATCTGCTGCACCCTGTTGACGATCAGAAAGCAGGCATTGCACAGCACCGCGCAGGCCAGCGCGATCTCCATAGCGATCAGGAAAGTGGCAAGACGATGCTTGCGCAAGGAGGCGAAAATGGGGCGGATGAGCATGGCCGTCGTCCTCAAGTGATCTTCAGCTGCAGACCGAGCGCCATGCGGCTGGCACGCAATGCGGGCAGCAACCCGGCGAGCAGGCTGGTGGCGATCGCCAGCGCAAACGTGAGCAGGAACATCGCCGCATCCAGATGCACCAGGTCGGCATAGGCCACCGGCTGGCGACGTACCAGCCACAGTCCCAGCAGGGTCAGAAGCAGGCCGCCGCCACCGCCGAGCAGACCGATCAATCCCGCCTCGAACAGGCACTGCGCCAGCACCGCTGCACGACTGGCACCGAGCGCGCGCCGCACTCCGATCTCGCCGGCTCGGCTCAGGAACTTCGCCAACAGCAGGCCGACGGTGTTGAACAAGCAGATCAACAGAAACGCAAAGGCCAGCCACATCTGCAAACGCACATCGCTGGGTACCACGTGATTGAAGTCCAGCCATCCCATCAGGCTGCGCAGCTGCGTATTGTCGGCACGCGCGAAGCGCCCGAGAGCCTTCTGTTGAGTGGCGTAGCCGGCCACGAACTGACGGTAGTCGCGAACCTTGGCCGCGCTGTCCAGCTGCACCCA
The DNA here is from genome assembly GCA_040371205.1 of Rhodanobacter sp. Lineage (NCBI taxonomy): Bacteria > Pseudomonadati > Pseudomonadota > Gammaproteobacteria > Lysobacterales > Rhodanobacteraceae > Rhodanobacter > Rhodanobacter sp. The sequence goes on along the minus strand of AP031382.1, from coordinate 1,085,335 downwards.
AAGCGTCACCCACACGCAGGGCGAGGTCTGCAGATTCGCATCGCTTTTGGGCATGCTCCAGCAGGTAAAGAAATTGAAGCCCGCAGGATCGATGTCCGACGAACTGTTGAGCGGCATGAACACGTCTTCCGGACGACCGTAAAAGTCGCCCGTCTGGCCGTCGGCGAAGCGCCCGCCGGCCACGTCGTAGAATTGCGGTGAGGGGCGCCACGCGCCCAGCACGCCGACGATGCGCACGTCGGAGTCTTTCAACCGGATCGTGCGGCCCACGCTGTCGGCGCCGTGGAACAGCTTGTCGTTGAGGTCCGAGGAGATCACGGCGACCCGTGCGCGGTTCGCGTCGTCCTGCGCCGACCACCCACGGCCATAGCGAAACGGCACGTCGAACATCGGGAAAAAGTCGCTGGTGGTGGACAGCACCTGCGCCATCAGCGGCGGCAGGCTCACCTGCGGCGCGGTCAGCTTCAGCTGGCCGTGCGCGATCAGCGCCTGCCGGTCGGCCCGGTGCGCACTCCACAAATCGAGCGCCGAACGGTAGTCCATCATGTCGTAGGGCAGCGACGGCCCATCTGTGTAGGGGTTCGGGTCGACCTGCGGAAAAAACAGCGTGCCGCTTCGGCCGGGCAGCGGATCGCCTGACAGCACATGCATCACCGTCAACGTGGTCATGCTGGCGCCGATGCCCACCGCGATGGCCAGCACCATCAGCGCGGTGAGCACCTTGTTGCGCTTGAGGCTGCGCAGGGCCAGGTCGAGGTAGTAACCGAACATATCCATCTCTCCTCACTGCTCTCCCCTGCCGCATGCAGGAAAGGTCGATTCACACGCTCCGCGTCGCCACCACCGGCGGCACGTTCGAAGCGCGCAACGCAGGACCAAGCACGGCGAGCTGGCCCAGCACCCACAACGCAACAGCGCTGACCGGCAGGTAGTACCAAGGCATGCGCGCCATCTCGTAGCGCTGCATCAGGTACAGGTTGATGCCGAAGGCCAGCACCATCCCCAGCGCCACGCCGGCCGTGCCGAGCAGAAAATTCTCGGTCTGGAAGTACTGAAGGATGTGGCCGCGCGTGGCCCCCACCGCACGGCGTATGCCAATCTGCCGCCGCCGCTGGCCCACCCAGAAGCTGGTGAGGCCGACGATGCCGAACGCGGTCACCGCCAGCATCACCATGCAGACCAGCAGCAGCATCCACGCCATGCTGCGGGTGTCTGCAAAGTACGCGTCGCGCATGCCGGCATAAGTTGCGCCCTGCACCACCCCATCCGATTCCAGCCGGCCCAGCACCTGCAACGCCTCGCGTAGGACGCGTACGCGATCCTGCGGCGCGCTGCGCAGCACGTAGTCGCCCATCGCCCCGTCCGGGCGCAGCGGGAAGAACGCGCTGGAGTAGCGGCCGCCCGGCCCGCTCATTTTCGGGTCCTGCGCCAGCACGTCGGCCACCACGCCGACCACTGTCCAGGCCTGCTCGTTGGTGTAGAGGGTCTTGCCCAGCGCGCTTTGACCCGGCCACAACCGCCGCGCGTCGCTCTGCGTGATCAGCATGACGTGGCCGGTGGAAGCGAAATCCTTGAAGCCGCTGTCCGCATATTCGTCGGCATTGAAGAAGCGCCCTTCCAGCAACCGCAGGCCCAGCGCCTGTTCGCCGCCGCTGCCGATGAAATAGACCGAGGTGTTCACCGTGGTATTGCCGTCCGGCGTGGTGGTGAAGCTCGACAATGCCGGATTCTGGTCCAGCGGCATGCTGGTCGCGGCAGCAACGGCCGTTACCCCGGCGATACCGCGCAGGGCGGCGAGGTCGCGCGGGATGTCGCTGGCAGCGAGCTTGGCATCGGTGCCATTGACGGTGACCACCGAGATGCCCTGTTCGTCGATCGCGTTCGGCCAATGGATGTCAGCCAGACGCTGGCCGATCATGAACACTGCGTTGCACAGAACCGCGCACGCCAGCGCGATCTCCAGAACGATCAGCGTGGCTGGAATACGGTGCTTGCGCAGGCTGGCGAGTATGGGGCGGATTTGCATGCTCGTCTCCTCAACTGGCCTTGAGTTGCGGCGCCGGCGCCACCGCGCAAGCGCGCCACGCGGGCAGCAAACCCGCGACCAGGCTGGCCGCCAGCGCCACCACGAAGGTGAACAGGAACATGGGAAAGTCCAGGTGCGCGAGGCTCGCGTACTGCGCCGGCTGATGACGGATGCCCCACAGCCCGAGCACGGCAAAGACGAGCCCCAGCACGCCGCCTGCCAGACCCACGATGGCGGCCTCGACCATGAACTGGGCGAAGATCGCGCCGCGCGAGGCACCCAGCACACGGCGCACGCCGATCTCGCGTGCGCGTCGCAGGCATTTCGCCAGCAGCAACCCTACCGTGTTCACCACGCAGATCAGCAGGAAACCGAACGCCAGCCCCGCCTGCAGTCGCGCGTCGTCCGGCACTACATGTTCGCTGCGCAACCACTCCATCAGGCTCGGCATGGCCGTGCGGGACTTCTGGAACCGGCCCAACGCCACCTGCTGCCGCGCGTAATTGGCGAGAAACAGGCGGTAAGCCGAAACAGCGGAAGCGTCGGGCAGCTCCACCCACATGCCCAGCCAGATCGCGGGCGAGGTTTCCAGATGCTGCAAGCTGGATCCCGGCGCGTACGACATCATCATGCTGGGCGCAATGCCGTCGGCGCGTGCGGCGAGCAGGGGCAGGTACACGCCTTCGCCCTTGCCGTAATTGTGTCCGCCCAGGTGCAACGCATAGAAGCGCGGCTGCGGCGCCCAGTGCTTGAGTACGCCGATGATGCGAAAGTCGTGGCCCTCGATGTGGATCATGCGGCCCACGCTGTTTGCGCCACCGAACAGCCTGTCGTTGAGGTAGCCCGCGATCACCGCCACCTGCGCGCGGCCGTCGTCTTCGGCCGCGGTCCAGCCCGCGCCGTACCGGAACGGCACGTCGAACATCGGAAAGAAATCCGCCGTAGCCATCACGCCGTCCGCGTAGAACGGCTTGCCCGCCTGCGCATCCGGCGTCACCTTGACCTGCGACAACGCCACCGCGACCTGCCGTTTCGCCTTGCGCGCATGCAGCAGGTTCATCACGTCGACGTAGCTCATCGCGAACGGCAACCGCTTGCCACTACGCGAGAAAGGTTGGTCCGCCGGATAGGGATCCACCTGCGGATAGAACAGCTGTGCGCTCTTCTGCGGCAACGGGTCGCCGGACAGCAGCCGCAGCACGGTCAGCGTGGTGATGGTGGCGCCGATGCCAAGCGCCAGCGCCATCACCATCAAGGTGGTGAGTACCTTGTTGCGCCTGAGGCTGCGCAAGGCCAGATCGAGGTAGTAGCCGAACATCGCATCTCTCCGTCACCGATCTCCTCTCTTCTTCCGGGCATCCGCCCCCGATAGGCGAGAGGGAAAATTCAAACCGACCGTGTCGCCACCACCGGCGGCACTGCCGCTGCGCGCAACGCCGGGCCGAGTACCGCAAGCTGACCCAGTACCCACAACGCCACCGCGCCCACGAGCAGATAATGCGATGGCAGGTGCGCCAGCTCGAAGCGCTTCATCAGGAACAGGTTCAGCGCGTAGGCGAACAACGCCCCCAGTGCCACGCCGCCGGTAACGATGAGGAAATTCTCGGCCTGGAAGTAATGCAGGATGTCGCGGCGCGTGGCGCCCAGCGCACGGCGCATGCCGATCTGCCGGCGCCGCTGCTGCACCCAGAAACTGGCCAGACCGCTCACGCCCAGCGCCGTGACCACCAGCAGGATCAGCATGATCGCCACCAGCATGCGACCGGAGGCCAGGTCGCTCTTGAAGTAGTTTTCGCGCAGCTCGGCCATGGTGAGCACCTTGCTCTCCACGTGGCCGGGGTTGGCTTTCTGCAGTGCCGCCGCGGCGGCGCGCAATGCTTCCGGCAGACGGCCCGGCTGGCTGCGCACGAGATAGCCCCCGCCCATGTTCTGCGCACCGACGCGGAATTCGTACACCAGCGAATCGTCGTCGCTTGCGCTACCGGTGATCTCGCCGCGCAGGTGATTCACGATGCCGATCACCCGCAGGCTCTTTGTTCCGTCGTAGAGAATGCTGCCCAGGGCATTCCCGTTCGGGTACAAGCGCCCGGCGAGCGACTCGGTCAGCAAGACCGGAACGGGCGCGGAGAGCCTGCCCATGAAGACATCCATGACATCGGGAATCTCGGTATCCGTGAAGTCATGCCCGCGCACGACGTGCAGGCCAAGGGTGCGATTCAGGCCCTGGCTGCCCATGAACTCGTAGGCATGCACAGCGGGATGCTGCCGCGAGGCATCGAGAAAGAGCGGACTGCGATCTGCATGCCACAGCGGCAGGAAGCCGTATGCGGCGTCCTCAACGCCGGGAGCGCTACGCATTACGGCAAGGTTGCCCGCGACGGTGCCGGGATTGTCCTCGCCGACCACGCCAATGCTTTGGATCAAGCCGATCTGGCTTTCCGTCACGCCCGATGGCGTATGCGACCTCTGCATCGTGCCGTACACGACGAACACCAGGTTGCCGAGCACCGCCATGGTCAGCGCGATCTCCAGCACCAACAGCAGCACGGCGGCCTTGTGGCTGCGCAGCGCGGCGAGGATGGGGCGGATCTGCAGGAAAATTCTCATAGCGATTTCACCTGCAGGGCGGGAGCCACGCGCGAGGCGCGCAGGGCGGGCCACACACCGGCGAGCAGCGCAGACAGCACGGCCAGTCCCAGTGCGATGCCCAGCATGGAAGGATCGAAATGCGCCGAAGCGGCGAAGCTCACCGGCTGCTGGCGCACCATCCACAGGCCCAGCCATGCCATCGGCAGGCCGAGCAGGCCGCCGGCCACGCCCACCACGCCGGCCTCGACCAGGCACTGCGCGAAGATCGCGCGCCGCGACGCGCCCAACGCACGCCGCACGCCGATCTCGCCCGACTTGCGCAGGAACTTCGCCACCATCAGGCCCACGGTGTTGACCAGGCAGATCAGCAGCACGCCGAAGGCGATCCAGGTCTGCATGCGCACCGTCACCGGCACCACGTGCTTGGCATCCAGCCAGTCGAGCAGGCCGCGCAGGCGTACGTTGGGCGCTCGCTGGAACCGGCCCAACTGTTGTTGCTGCGCGCTGTACTGGACCAGCGCGGCGCGATAATCCGCCACCTGTGCGGGCGTATCCAGTTCCACCCAGAACTGCGCCCAAGTGCATTGCTTGGCCTTGGGATCGTGCCCGCCTGCTTCCGGGTTGCTGCCCCAGCAGTCCATCGGGCCGTAGCCGTAGTCCTGCGGCAGGTCCAGCCAGGTGAAGAACGGCAGGTACATCTGCTCGGCCTTGCCGAAGGCGCCGTCGTTCAAGTCGTAGAAGCGCGGCTGCGGGTTCCAGTCGTCGATCACGCCGATCACGCAGAAGGTCTTGGTGGCGATCACCAGGGTCTTGCCCACGCTGTCTTCGCCGCCGAACAACTTCTGGTTCATCGCGCGCGACAGCACCACCACCTGCGCGTGGCTGGCGTCGTCCTGCGCCGACCACGCGGAGCCGTAGAGAAAGGGCACACCGAACATCGCGAAGAAATCGGCGGTAGTGGCGCGGTCGGTGAACATCGCCAGCGGGCTGTCCGGCGCGTCCTTGCGCACCGGCAACCAGTTGCGGCTCATCACAGCGCGGCGCGGCGCGATGCCGAGCCGGTAGAGGTTCAGCGCATCGATATAGGTGAGGTCGTCCGGCGGCTCGTCCTTCGCACCCGGCAAATCCACCGGACGCGGGTCCACCTGCGGATGGAACAGCACGTCGCTTCGCCCCGGCAACGGATTGCCGGAGAGGTTGTGCAGCACCGCCAGCATGGTGACCGACGCGCCGATACCCAGCGCGATCGCCAGCGTCATCAGCGCTGCCAGCACCTTGTGCCGTTTGAGGCTGCGCCATGCCAGATCGAGGTAGTAACCGAACATCCTTCACTCCTTAGGTATTGCCTCGCGGGCGCGACCGGACGCGCCCGCAAGCCTCCGGCTTCACGCCGCCCGCGTCGCCACCACCGGCGGCACGTTCGAAGCGCGCAACGCAGGGCCAAGCACGGCGAGCTGGCCGATGACCCAAAGCGCCAGGGCGCCCGCCGGCAGATAGATGCCCGGCAATCGCGGCAACTCGTAATGCCGCATCAGGAACAGGTTGAAGCCGTAGGCCAATGCCATGCCCAGCACGATGCCGAGGCCGGCAAGCAGGAAGTTCTCGGTCTGGAAGTAACGCAGGATGTCGCCGCGCGTGGCGCCCACCGCACGGCGCACGCCGATCTGGCGTCGCCGCTGCGCCACCCAGAAACTGGTCAGGCCGACGATGCCGAAGGCCGTCACCGCCAGCATCACCACGCAGACCAGCGCCAGCATCCACGCCATGCTGTTGGTATCCGCGAAGAAGCGGTTGCGGATATCGGTGAAGGTGCGTCCTTTCACCACCGCGCTGGGATTGAGTTTCTGCAAAATCTGTTCGGCCTGCTGCAGGATGCGCTCGCGATCCTCCGGCGCACTGCGCACGATGTAGCCGCTGGTCATACCGTCCGGCGCAAGCGGGAAGTAGACCGCGTTGTAGGCATGCTCTTCGTCGCCGACCCAGGGCCGCATCACGTTGGCCACCACGCCGATCACCTGGTAGAAATTGGGCTTGGAGTAGAAGGTCTTGCCCAGCGCCGACTGTCCGGGCCACATCCGATCCGCCGCGTTCTTGGTCAACACGGCCACGTGGATGCCGGGCAGCACCCCGCTGCCGAGTTTGCTGTCGGCATATTCGTCATTGGTGAAGAACCGGCCCTGCAAGAGCTTGAGGCCAAGCGCCTGATCCGCGCCTTCGCCGACGAAGTACATCGACATGTTGAGGGTGTGCTGGGTGGATAGCGTCGTGTCGGGCGAGGTGCCGAAACTCCAGCCGATGTTGTTGGTGGAGAGCGGCACCGTGTTGCTTGCCGCCGCGGCGGTGACGCCGGCAATGCCGCGCAAGGCGGCCAGGTCGCGCGGAATGTCGCTGCCCGCCAGCTTGGGATCGGCGCCGTTCACCGTGATCAGCGAAATGCCGCGTTCGTCGATGGCGTTGGGGAGATGCATCTGCCCGACGCGCAGGCTGATCATGAACACCGCATTGCACAGCACGGCGCAGGCCAACGCGATCTCCAGCACGATCAGGATGGCCGGAATGCGGTGCTTGCGCAGCGTGGCGAAGATGGGTCGAAGTTCCATGGCCACCTCAGGACGCTTTCAGTTGGGGTGCGGGCGCCAGCAGACAGGCGCGCCACGCGGGAAGAAGACCGGCGATCAGGCTCGCCGTCAGTGCGACGACGAAGGTGAAAGCAAACATGCCGATGTCCAGATGCGCGAGGCTCGCGTACTGCGCGGGCTGGTGGCGGATCGCCCAAAGCCCCAACTCGGCGAACACCAGGCCGAGCACGCCGCCGGCCATGCCGACGATGCCCGCCTCGACCATGAATTGCGCGAAAACGGCGCGGCGCGTGGCGCCCAGCGCGCGGCGCACGCCGATCTCACCCGAGCGGCGCAGGCATTTCGCCAACAGCAGGCCCACCGTATTGACCACGCAGATCAACAGAAAACCGAAGGCGAGGTACACCTGCAGCCGCACGTCGTCCGGCACCACCTGTTGTTCGCGCAACACGCCCATCAGGCTCAGCAGCGAATTGTCCGGCCGCTTGAGCCGTCCAAGCGCGATCTGCTGGTGCACGTAGCCGTCGAGGAATCGCTTGTAGTCGGCCACTGCGGCCGGCGTATCAAGCTGCACCCACACCGCCAGCCATTCGCATGGCGCCGTCTCGAGGTGCTGGATGTCGGTAATGGCGGCGTAGCACTCGATGTCGCCGCTCGGGCTCATCAGGTTCGCACGGGCGGTCTGCAGCGGCAGGAAGATCGACGTGCCGTCGCCATAATTGCGACCGCTCTGCGCCACGCTGTAGAACATGGGTTGCGGCGACCAGGGCTTGAGCACCCCGATGATGCGGAAGTCGTGGTCCTCGATGCGCAGCGTCTTGCCGACGCTGTTCTCGCCGCCGAACAGCCGCTGGTTCAACGCGCCGCTGATGACGGCCACCGCCGCGTGGCTGTCGTCGTCGCCCGCCGTCCAACCGCCGCCGTACTGGAACGGCACATCGAACATCGGGAAGAAATCCGCCGTGGTCATCACGCCGTCGGCGAAATACGGCGGTTGGTTCGCGCGTTGCGGCACGATGCGCGCCTGCAACGGGGCCATCGCCGCCTGGTAGCGCGCGCGATGCGCGCGCAGCAGGTTCATCGCATCGGGCCACGTCATGATCGCCGGCGGCTTGGTCTGCCCGGCGACGTAGCCGTCCATGGGACTCGGATCGAGCTGCGGATAGAACAGTTGCGCGCTCTTCTGCGGCAACGGGTCGCCCGAAAGCAGCCGCAGTATCGTCAGCGTGGTAATCGTCGCGCCGATGCCCAGCGCCAACGCCAGCACCATCAGCGCCGTGAGCACCCTGTTGCGCCTGAAGCTGCGCACGGCAAGATCAAGGTAATAGCCGAACATTCATCTATCTCCGATGGCACTTGCCCCCATCGGAAGGGCCGGAGTGGGGATGGCTTTCCACGGCATTCCAGCCACACCATCCTCCACCCGGACCTTCCGTTGGGAGCGAAGAATCCAAACACTGCCTTTGCTACAGGGGTAACGATCAAGCCGCCCGCGTCGCCACCACCGGCGGCACGTTGGAGGCGCGGCGGGCGGGCGCGAATACCGCGCCCTGCCCCAGCGCCAGCACCAGCACCACGCCGGCCAGCACGTAGAGCACCGGCATGCGGTCCATTTCGTAGTACTTCATCAACAGCAGGTTGAGGCCGACGGCCAGCGCGATCCCCACCGCCGCGCCGAGGCCGGCGATCAGCAGGTTCTCCATTTGGAAGTACTGCAGGATGTCCGCCTTGCGTGCGCCCAGCGCGCGGCGCACGCCGATCTGGCGGTGGCGCTGACCCACCCAGAAACTGGTCAAGCCGACGATGCCGGCGGCGGTGACGCCGAGCAGGATCAGGCAGATCACGCCCATCAGCGCGGCCATGCCCACGTCGGCGCGGTAGGCCTGGGTACGGATGTCGGCAAACGATTTGACGCTGTCGTCGTCGAGCACGCGCAGCGGGTCGACCTTGTACAGCGTGGACGTGACCGCCTTCATCGCGGCCTGCAGCCGCCCCGGTTTGGTGCGCACGGCGTAGCGCGCGAAGTTGGCGTTGAGGCGCACCGGCGCGATGGTCGCGTTCCAGGCAAAGTCGCTGACCCAGCTGCCGGTGGCGGGCACCTGCAGGCGCTCGACCACGCCGATGATGGTGCTGGGCGTGCCGCTGCCGTCGAGATAGACGACCTTGCCGACCGCATCGCCCTTCGGGAACAGCTTGTCGGCCAGCGCCTTGGTCACGATCACCACCGTGGGTTCGCTGGGGTCGCGGAAGCCTTTGTTGGTGACGTCGCCCGCATTGAAGTCGCGCCCGGCGACCAGATGCAGGCCCAGCGTGCGCACGAAGTTCTCGTCGCCGAAGTAGTACGTGGTGCGCGCGTTGCCGCCGATCAGGTTGGCGTCGGCGTGCAGCGAGACCGAGCCGTTCCAGCTCGAATTGAGCAACGGCAGCGAGTTGGTCGGCGTCACCGAGGCCACGTCGGGCATGGCGCGCAACGCGGCGAGGTCCTCGCGCAGCAAGGCGTCCAGCTTCTGGATGCTGGCCGGATCGTCGCCGGCTGGCGCGCCCACCCACTGCTGGGAGACGAGGAACAGGTTTTGTTCGTCCAGGCCGGTGGGCCGGTTCACGCGCTGGATGCGCTGGCCGATGATGAACACCGCGTTGCAGACGATGGCCAGGGTCAGCGCGATCTGCAGCGCGATCAGCACCACGCCCGCCTTGTGCCTGCGCAGCGCCGAGATCATGGGATGGATGGTCATGGCGCGCTCCTCAATTGCTCTTCAGCTGCCACGCGGGTTGCACGCGCGAGGCTCGCCAGGTGGGATACAGGCCGGCCAGCACGGTGGCGACCACCGCCACCAGCAGGGTCATGGCCAACAACGAGACGTCCAGCTTCGCCAGCGCGGCGATGTCCTTGGGCAGCACCCAGCCCACGCAGGCCACGCCCACGCCGGTGAGCAACAGGCCGAGCACGCCGCCCGCCGCGCCGACCATGCCCGCCTCGGTGAGGAACTGCGCGTACACCGCATTGCGCGGCGCGCCGAGCGCGCGGCGCACGCCGATCTCGCCGCTGCGGCGCAGGAACTTCGCCAGCAGCAGGCCCGCGGTATTCACCAGGCAGACGATCAACAGGCCCAGCGCCACGAGCAGCGACACCTTGGTGTCGTCCGGCACCACATGCTCGAAGCTCAGCCAGTCGGGCAGCACGCGCAACTCGTATTTGGGCGGCCAGTTGAAGCGGCCCGCCTGCTGTTGCTGGCGCATGTAGCCTTCGAGGTAGTTCCGGTAGCTCTCCACTTGCGCGGCGTTGTCCAGCTCCACCATGTAGGAAATCCATACGCAGGTGGAATGCTGCAGGCCGACGAAGCCCGACTCCTTGGGGATCGCGTTGCAGTTGGTGTTGCCGTTGTTGGGCATACCCACGTCGATGGCGGTGTTGAACGGCAGGAACACGTCCTCGGCGCCGTCGCCGACGAAGCCGCCGGTGTTGACCACGTCGTAGTAGCGCGGCTGCGGATTCCAGTGCGCGACCACGCCCACCACGCGGTAGTCCTTGCCTTCGATGTCGACGCTCCTGCCCACGCTGTTGACGTCGCCGAACAGCTTCTGGTTGAGCTTGTCGCTCAGCACCAGCACGCGCGAACGGTTCTGGTCGTCCTGCGCGCTCCAGCCGCTGCCGTACTTGAACGGCGCATCCACCATCGGGAAGAACTCGCTGAACACCGCATGCCCGGTGACGTTGATCGGATGCTTGGCGGCATCCGCCGGCACCACCGACGGCGACACCTGGTACATCGCCGATTGCAGCTTGCCGCGGTGGTCGCGCATCAGCGCCACCGCGTCGGTGTAGTCGAACGCGTCGGCGATGTCGTTGTAGCCGCCCTTCTTGCGGCTGTCCGGCCCCCAGATGTCGAGCTGCGGCACGAACAGCTTGGACGACTTCCACGGAATCGGGTCGCCCGACACGGCGCGAAACACCGACCAGGTGGTCATCGAGGCGGCCACGCCGAAGCCGATGGCTAGCACCATCAGCGCGGTGAGGCCGGGGCTGCGCTTGAGGCTGCGCAAGGCCAGGTCGAGGTAGTAGCCGAACATGTCGCACTCCTTCGTTGATCTTCCCCTCCCTGCGGGAGAGGCCAACCGCCATTCCCTTCTTCCGCTAGCGCGGGAAGGGGAAAACTTTCAGACGCTTCTGGTCGCCACCACCGGCGGCACGTTCGCGGCGCGCAACGCGGGGCCGAGCACGGCGCACTGGCCGATGATCCACAGCACCGCGGCGCCCACCGGAAAATAGATGCCGGGCAAGCGCGGCAATTCGTAATGCACCATCAGGAACAGGTTCATGCCGTAGGCCAGCACCATGCCCAGCGCGATGCCGAAGCCGGCCAGCAAGAAGTTCTCGGTGAGGAAGTAGCGCAGGATGTCGCCGCGCGTGGCGCCCAGCGCGCGGCGCACGCCGATGGTGCGCCGGCGCTGCCCCACCCAGAAACTGGCCAGGCCGACGATGCCTAGCGCGGTCACGATCAGCAGGGCCGCGATCACGCCGACCAGGATGCCGGCCATCGCGCGGTCGTTGGCGAAATACTCATGGCGTGCCTCGTCGTAGGTGCGCTTCACCAGCACCACGCGGTTGGGGTCGAGCTGCTTGAGCTTGGCCACGGCGGCCTTGAGTACCGCCTGGCGATCCTGCGGCGCGGTGCGCAGGATGTAGCTCGCCCCCTCCGCCGACGTCATGCGGATCGGCCAGAGCGTGCTGTACTCCACGCCATCCCAATGATTCTTCGGCCGCGCCAGGTTGGCGACCACGCCGATGACGCGAAACGGCAGGGCCTTGCCGAAATACACCGTCTTGCCCAGCGCACTCTCCCCGGGCCACAGGCGCTCGGCCAGTCCGCGGGTGATGATGAGGTCTTGCGGCAGGCCGCGCGTATTGTCGTCGTGCAGCGCCTGCACCGCCGCATCGAAATCGACGTATTCGCCGGGTTCGAAGTCGCGCCCGGCGATCAGTCGCGTGCCCAGCGTCGCCAGCAAGCCCACGCCGCCCATGTACTGCGCAACCTGCGCGGTTCCCTGCTGCTGGTGCGGGTCCAGCATGAGGGTACCGTTGGAGTCGCTGCCGAAACTGAAGGGCAACTGGTTGGTCATCGTCGCCTGACGCACGCCAGGAATCTGCCGCAGTGCGGCCAGATCGGTTTCCGTCTGCGCATCGGCGTCGGATTTCGGGCCGATACCGCCCAGCTGGATCTGCAGCAGTTGGTGTTCGGCGACGCCGCTGGGCAGGTTCATGCGATGCAGCCGCTGGCCGATCATGAACACGGCGTTGCAGACGATCGCGCAGGTGAGCGCGATCTCCAGCACCAGCAGCCACGAGGTGACCTTGTGCCGGCGCAGCGTGGAGAGGATCGGTCGCAGTTCCATGGTGCCGCTCCTCATTGGCTCTTGAGCTGCAGCGCTGGCGCGATCTGGCAGGCGCGCCACGCGGGCAACAGGCCGGCCAACAGGCTCGCGCCCAGGGCCAGCAGGAAGGTGGCCAGCAGCATCGCCGGATCGAGATGCGCCAGCGCGGCATAGCTGGCCGGCTGCTGCCGCACCAACCACAGGCCGGCGAAAGCCAGCAGCAAGCCGCCGACGCCGCCGACCATGCCGACCACGCCGGCCTCGACCAGCAACTGCGCGAACAGCGCGCGCTTCGACGCGCCCAGTGCGCGGCGCACGCCCAGCTCGCCCGCGCGGCGCAGGAACTTCGCCAGCATCAGGCCCACCGTGTTGACCAGGCACACCAGCAGGAAACCGAACGCCAATCCGTTCTGCAGGCGCACGTCGTCGGGCACTACCTGGTTGTAGTCCAGCCACTGCATCACGTTGCGCAACTGCACGTTCGGCGGCCGCTGGAAACGCCCAAGCGCCTTCTGCTGCTCCGAGTAGTTGACGAGGAACTGCCTGTACGCCGTCGCCTTGGCCGGGCTGTCCAGTTGCACCCAGAACTGTAGCCATGTGCAGGGCGAATCGTGGATGGGATTGATGCCGTTGCCGCCGTTGCCCCAGCACTCGACGTTGCCGTCGTGGTTCATGCCCACGTCCTGCGAGGTGGACAGCGGCACGTACACGCCTTCGTCCTCGTTGTAGCTCGCGCGGTCGAGGTCGTAGAAATGCGGATTGGGGTTCCAGTCGCCGATCACGCCGACGATGCGGAAGTCGGTGCCGGACAGGCGCAGCGTCTGCCCGGTGCTGTCCTTGCCGCCGAACAATTTGTCGTTGAGCGTGCTACTGATTACCGCCACGCGCGCATGCGCCTCGTCCTCCGCCCCGCCCCAGGCGTGGCCGTATGCGAACGGCACGCCGAACATCGGGAAGAACCCGGCGGTGGTGAAGCGCGCATCCTCGTAGAACGGGTCGAGCGTGCTCTCGCCAGGTTGCACCGCCACGTCGCCGCCGGTCATCAGCGCCTGCCGGTCCGCGCGCTTCGCACGCAGCAGGTTCATGCCGTCGGTCCAGGTCACCTGGTCCATCGGCGGCGTCTTGCCGGGCAGGTAGCCCTGGCTGTCGCGCGGGTCGATCTGCGGGTAGTACAGCGTGCCGCTGCGCCCCGGCAGCGGATCGCCCGACAGCACGTGCAGCACGGTGAGCGTGGTCATCGACGCACCGATGCCCAGCGCAATGGCCAGCACCATCAGCGCCGTAAGCACCTTGTTGCGCCCGAGGCTGCGCAAGGCGAGGTCGATGTAGTAACGGAACATGTCCAGTCTTCCTCCATGCGTCGCCCGCACGCCGCGGGATGAAAAGTCAGCTGCCGCGCGTCGCTTCCACCGGCGGCACGCGCGAGGCGCGCAGCGCCGGCGCCAGCACGGCGCCCTGCCCCAGCAACAGCAGCACCAGCACACCCACGCCCACATAGGCCATCGACATCGGGGCCATCGCGAAGCGGGTCATCGTCCACAGGTTGAAGACGATGGCCAGCACGGTGCCCAGCGCCACGCCGGCAACGCTGATGAGGAAATTCTCGGTGAGGAAGTACGCGAGGATGTCGCGCTGCCGCGCGCCCAGCGCGCGGCGCACGCCGATCTGCCTGCGCCGCTGGCCCACCCAGAAACTGGTGAGGCCGACGATGCCTGCGGCGGTGATCGCCAGCAGCACCGCGCAGATGATGCCCATCAGGATCGCCATGCCGCGGTCGCTGTCGAACACCTTGTGGCGGATGGTGGCGTAGTCCTGGACACCGTCCTTCGGGTCGATGATGCGCATCCGGCTTTGCGCGAACAGCGCCTTGGGCGCCTCGCGCATCGCCGCGGCGAGCTGACCGGGCTTGGCGCGCACGATGTAATAGATGCCTTTCGAATCGTCCGCCCGCAACGGCCAGATCAGTGCCTGCCCGGCGTAGCTGTTGCTCGACGAATCGACACCTTGCCGATGCAGCGGATCGACGATGCCGATGATGGTGCTCGGCGTGGTGCCCATCGCGTAGAAGCTCTTGCCCAGCGCGTCGCCGCCGGGGAACAGGCGCTCGGCCAGCGCCTTGCTCACGATCGCCGTCGGCGGGGTGATCGCCTGCTGGGTGCCCATCACCATCACCTCGTCGGGACGGAAGTTGCGCCCCGCGACGAGTTTCAGGCCCAGCGTGTCGATGAAATGCTCGTCGCCGGTGTACACCGCCGCGTCCGTGGTCGGCTTGACCTGGTCGGGGGTCTTGGTGACGAAGTTGTCCCAGCCGCCGCCCCGCAGCGGGTAGCCGCTGGCAGGCGTGGCATCGAGTACGGCGGGCAGTTGCCGCAGCGCGGCCAGATCGGCGCGAACTTGCGCATCGACCTGCTCCGTCGACCGGTTCACGTCGGCCCAATAGTTGGCGACGACGAACACGTCCGCTTCGTCAACGCCACTGGCCTCGGATAGGTTGGCCAGCCGCTGGTGGATGATGAACAGCGCATTGCACACGATGGCCAGGGTCAACGCGATCTGCAGCGCGATCAGCAAGGTGCCCGCCTTGTGCCGGCGCAAGGCGACGAGGATGGGCCTGATCTGGATATTCATGGCGTATTCCTCAGCTCGACTTCAGTTGCCAGGCCGGCTGCACGTGCGCCGCGCGCCATGCCGGATAGAACGCCGCGAGCACCGTGGCGACGATGGCCACGGCGAACGTGAGCGCCACCAGCGACGGATCGAGCTTCGCCAGCCTCGCGATCTCGGGCCGGAACAGCACGCCCACGCCGCCCACCCCCGCCGCGGTAAGCAGCAGACCCAGCGCGCCGCCGGCCAGGCCCACCGTGCCGGCCTCGATCAGGTATTGCGCATAGATCTCCCCGCGCGTGGCGCCCAGTGCGCGGCGCACGCCGATCTCGCCGGCGCGGCGCATGAACTTGGCCAGCAGCAGGCCGATGGTGTTGACCAGACAGATCAGGAAGAAACCCAGCGCCACCGCCAGCGATATGCGACTCTCCGGCGGCACCACCTGCTCGTAGTCCATCCACTGCACCACGTCGCGCAGGCGCACGTTCGGCGACCAGTTGAAGCGACCCGCATGCTGCTGCTCGGCGGCATAGTTGGTGAGGAAGCGCCGGTAGCCGGCGACATCGGCCGGGCTGTCCAGCTCCACCCATGGCGTGATCCACACACAATTGCTCTGCAGGTACTCCTGCCAGGTGGTGAAGTCGAGCGAGCCGCGGCAACTGTTGCGGCCGCCGGTGCGCATCTGCAGATCCAGCGCCCGGTTGAGCACCATGTAGACGTCCGGTTCGTCGGCAAAGCCGCTGGTGCTGAACAGGTCGTAGAAACGCGGGCGCGGATTCCAGTGGCTGGCGACGCCCACGATGCGGTAGTCGTGCCCGCCAAGGTTGAGCGTGCGGCCCACGCTGTCGGCGCCACCGAACAGCTTCTGGTCGAGCACGTCGCTGATGACGACATCGGCGGCACGCGCGTCGTCATCCTGCGTGCTCCAGCCGCTGCCATAGCGGAACGGCACCTCGAACATGCTGAAGAAATCGCTGGTGACGGCGTAGCCGGTGGCGTTCAAGGGCATATCGCGATCACCGCCCGGTATGACCGAAAGCTGTACCGGGTACAGCAATGTCTGCCGCTTCGCCTGGTGCGCGCGCATCAGCGCCATCGCGTCGATGTAGCCCAGCGCTTCGGCCGGCTCGCCGCCCTTGAGATTTTGCTGCGGCCCCCAGGCGTCCACCTGCGGGGTGAACAGCTGTGCCGCCTTGTCCGGAATGGGATTGCCCGACACCGCGCGGAACACGGAGTAGGTGGTCATCGACGCGGCCACGCCGAAGCCGATCGCCATCACCATCAGCGCGGTGAGCGCCGGGTTGCGGCGCAGGCTGCGCAGGCCGAGTTGGAAGTAATAGGCGAACATGCCTTCGCTCCGTGGTTGATTCGCCCCTCCCGCGGGAGAGGACCGTTGGCGCCTCCTTCCAGGGAGGCGGCGTGCGGGCTACTGCAGCAGGCGGTTCACCGCTTCCAGGTCGTGCACGTCGATGGTGCCGGCGGCCTGCTTGAGCAGCAGCTTGTCGAGGATGAACTGGTGGCGCACCACGGTGTATTCGCTCTGCACGTTGGCGAGCATCTCGATGGCGAACACCACGTTGGTGAGCGACTGCGTGCCGATGGCGTAGCCCGCGCGCATCGAGGCCAGCGTCTTCTGTGCCGCGTCCACCGAGTTGCGCGCGCTGTCGACCTGCTCGATGCCGTCCTGCACCAGGTTGAAGTAGTTGGCGGCGTCGCGCGCGGCCTGGCGGCGCTGGCTTTCCAGCACGCCCTGGTCGGCGTCGCGCTGGTACAGCGCCTGCTTCACCTGCGCATGGGTGAGCCCGCCGCTGAACAGCGGAATGTTGAGCGTGAGCCCCACCGTGGTGGTGGCCGGCCCGTAGCCCGCCGTGCCCGGCATCGTGTTCGACCACTGGCCGAACTTGTTGTAGCCCGCGCCCGCCACGAGCGTAGGCAGGTGGCCGGCGCGCGCGGCCGACACCCGATGCTCGTCCGCGCTCACCGCATAGCGCGCGGCAAGCACGGTGGGGTTGGTTTCGGCCGCCGCTTCCATCCACGCCTTCTCGTTGTCCGGCTTCGGCGCCTGCATCGGCAGGTCGTCGCGCAGCTTCTTCAACGCGCCCACCGGCTCGCCGGTGATCTGCTGCAATGCCCGACGCGCGTCCTTGAGGTTGTCCTCCGCGCTGATGCGCTGCGCCTTGATGTACAGGTAGAACGCCTTGGACTGGTTGACGTCCGCCGACATCGACAGGCCATTCTTGAAGCGTGTCGAGGTCTGGTCGTACTCCTGCTTGTAGGCGTCTTCGTAGTCGCGGTCGATGCCGACCACGTCCTGCGCCACCAGCACGTTGAAGTAGGCCTGCGCCACGCGCACGTACAGGTTCTGCAAGGCGGCCTGGTAGGTCTGGTCCTGCGCATCGCGCGCCGCATGCGCCGCACGCAGGTTGGCGATGGCGGACAGGTCGATGATCGGCTGGCTCAGCGTGCCGGTGAGGTTGCGGTCGCGCGTGTGCCCGCCGCCACCCGTACTGACGATGTTGCCGTTGCTATCGGTGGTCTGCGCACTGCCGCCGCTGTGGATCTGGTCCAGTTCCAGCCCGGCGGACAGCTGCGGCAGCAGCGCCGCGCGGGCCACCGGCACGCCCTCGGCCACCAGCAGCCGTTGCGCATCGGCGGTGGCCAGCACCGGGTCGTTGGCCACGGCTTGCCGGTAGGCATCCATCAAGTCCTCGCCATGCCCCGCGAACGGGGCGGCGGCGAGCAGGAGCAGTGCGGGCAACAGCTTCAGGCGCATGGACGGAACTCGCGGTTGACGGATACGTGGGCGGACATGCGCGCTCAGGCCTGGCCGGTATTGCCGCGCGCGGCGGACACGCTGGCGTGGAAGCGCGGGTCTTCGGACAGGTCCACCACCTGGCCGTCGATGATGTGCACGTTGCGCTGCGCGCGCGCGGCCAGCTCGGGGTCGTGGGTCACCATCACGATGGTGGCGCCGTCGCGGTGGATCTCCTCCAGCAGCTCCATCACGCCGCGGGCCATCTGGGTATCCAGGTTGCCGGTCGGTTCGTCGGCGAGCAGCAGGCGCGGCGAGCCGGCAAGTGCGCGCGCGATCGCCACGCGCTGCTGCTGGCCGCCGGAGAGTTCGGCCGGGTAGTGCTTGAAGCGCGAAGCCGGCCCACGCGCTCCAGCGCGTCCATGATGCGCTGCTTGCGTTCCGGCGCCTTCATGCCGCGGTAGCGCAGCGGCACTTCCACGTTGTCGAACACGTTGAGGTCGGGAATCAGGTTGAACGCCTGGAAGATGAAGCCGATCTTCTCGTTGCGGATCTTCGAGCGCGCGTTGTCGTTGAGCTGGCTCACCTCGATGCCGTCGAGGTGGTACTCGCCGCCGGTGAAGGTCTCCAGCAGGCCGGCGATGGTGAGGAAGGTGGTCTTGCCCGAGCCGGACGGGCCGGTCACGGCGACGAACTCGCCTTCCTTCACGTCGATGTTGAAATCGCGCAGCGCGTAGGTCTCCACCACTTCGGTGCGGTAGACCTTGGACAGGTGGGTCATCTTCAGCATGGTTCACGTTCCTCGGTGGTGGTGGATGGTTCTTCGGTGTTTCCGTTGCCTCCCCGCAAGGAGAGGGTTTTCTGAGAAGTGCGGCCAGCGATGGCCGCTTTTGACTCTCGCGCCCACGGATGAGCGCACCGGTTACCTGCTGATGGCCACGCGCTGCGCGCCCTTGAAGCTGTCGGTGCCGGAGATCACGATCTGGTCGCCTTCCTTCAGGCCCTGCAGGATCTCCACCTTGTCGATGCTGCTCTCGCCGACGCGGATCGGGGTCTTGGTAGCGATGCCGTCCTTGACCACGTAGGCGTAGCTGCCGCCGGATTCGTCGACGAAGGAGCCGCGCTGCACGGTGAGCACGTCGCTGCGCTGGTCGAGCAGGATGCGCACGGACAGGCGCTGGTTCTGGCGCAGTTCCTTCGGCGTGCTGCCCTCGAAGCGCACGCGGGCGGCCACTTCGCCGTTCACCACTTCGGGCGAGATCGCGCTGACCAGGCCCTTCCAGGTGGTGCCGTTGCCGCTGATCTCGCCCTTCATGCCGATGGCGAGGTCGCGCGCGAAGCTCTCCGGCACCTGCACTTCCACTTCCAGCGCGGTGAGGTCGATCACGCTCAGCAGTTGCGCGTCCTTGGCCACGGTGGCCACCGGCGCGATGAACAGCTGGCCGACCTGGCCGTCCACCGGCGACTTCACGTTGAGGTTGTCCACCTGGCGCTGCAGGTCCTGCACCACCAGCATCTGGTTGTCGTGCGCCAGCTTCTTCGCCTGGATGTTGAAGTTGAGGCTGTCGTTGTTCATGCCGAGATCGGACTTGGCATGCGAGAGCGCGATGTTGGCCTTCTCCAGCGCGTCCTTCGAGGCGTCGACCTCCACGCCGGTGGCGGCGCCGGCGGCGAACGCCTTCTGCTCGCGGTCGAGGTTGGTCTGGGCGCTCTTGGCGTCGATCTGCGCGTTGTCGTAGGCCTTCTGCAGGTCGCCGCGCTTGGTGCGCGCATCCACCTGCGCCTGCAGGTAGTCCACCTGCATCGCGTCGGCCTTGGACTCTTCCTGCGCCAGCTTGTTGCGCAGTTCGGGGCTGTCGATCACCGCCAGCACCTGGCCCTTCTTCACCGCGTCGCCGGCATGCACCAGCAGCTTCACCGCACCGCCGTAGGTGGCGTAGAGCGTGGGGCTGTTCGCCGCCACCACCTTGCCCTCGGCGGCGATGTCGCGCACGAACGGTCCGCGCTCGACGGTGGCGAAGGCCAGCCGCGAGGCGCTCACCGACGCGTCGGCGGAGAACAGTCGAAGGATGCTTGGCATGGCGAACGCCAGCACTGCCAACAGGGCCACGCCGCCACCGATGAAGAGCAGGCGGCGCTTGCGGTTGGGCTTGATCTCGACCATGCGGTCTTGTGCGGAAGTGTCGCGGATCATCGTGGGTTCCCTTGCCGCGGACAGTGCGGCCCCGAACCCTCTCCAGCAAACGCCGTGCCATCCCGAACACCGAAATCAAACATCCATGTTTTCAAATGGTTGCGTCACATCAGCCGGCGCGAAAAGGTGTCCGCGGACACCCCCGGACAACCGGACGGGCGCGCCGGCCGCGGCGAAGCGGCGACCGCGGAAACGCGAAGGGCTCCGGCGCGAACCGGAGCCCTTCGTCACGAACGAACCACGCTGGCTAGAAGTCCTGCTTGAAACGGATGCCGAACGTGCGCGGCTGGCTGAAACCCGTGTAGACCTGACCGTTCGGGTACAGCGTCGAGACGCCGTGCGCGCCGCAGATGTCCACGCCGCACTCGCTGAACTTGTACATCGCCGCATGCGCGTTGAACGCATTGTTGAGATAGAGGCTGGCCGTCCAGCTGCCTTTCTCGAAACCCGCCGAAAGGTTGACCAGGTTGTACGCCGGCAGGTTGCCGGACAGGCCGTTCTCCAGCACGCGCAGGTCGGTGGTGCGCTCGCCCACATGCACCAGCGCACCCTGCACGTAGGCATCGTTCTCGCCGAGGTCGAAGGTGTAGCGCGCGATGAGGTTGCCCTTGAAGCGCGGCGTGATCGGCAGGCGCGTGCCGCTGGGCGCCTCCGGCCCGGTCACCGCGCCGCCGGTCTGCGGGTTGATGGTGCCGGCGGGGCACTGGGTGACCGGGTTGCCGGCGTTGTCGGTGAAGCCGCAGTAGTTCGTGGTCAGCTTGGCATCGTAGAACGCGACGCCGGCGCTGAGGTTCAGATGGTAGGTGGCCTGCCAGACCAGCTGCGATTCGAGACCGTCGATGCGGGCGGAGCCTGCGTTCTTGATGATGGTCAGGCCGTTGGGGCCGAGGATGTTGAACTGGAAATTGTTCCAGTTCTCGCGGAACACCGCGCCGTTGAACGACAGGCGGTCGTCGAACCAGGAGGTTTTCCAGCCGAATTCGAGGTTGGTGAGGAAGTCGGCCTGGTAGGGCGGCGTGTCGCCCGCGCGATTGATGCCGCCCGGGCGGAAGCCTTCCGAGCGGGTGAGGTAGACCATTGCGTCGTGCGAGATGTTCCAGGTCAGGTTGACCTTGCCCAGCGAACCGCTGTCCTTGACCGACTTGTTGAAGTCCAGGCACGGCGCACCGAGGAAAGGCGTGGAACTGATGCAGCCGGCCTGGCCGTAGCTCGACCCCGGATCGAAGCCGGTGCTGTAGCCGTAGAAGCCGTACAGGTTGTTCCTGGTGCGGTAATAGCGCTCGCCGACCGTCATGGTCAGCGCGTCGGGGACGAGGTCGTAGGACAGCTCGCCGTACACCGCCTCGTTGTAGTCATAGCGTATCTGCCGGGTCAGCCAGATCGTGTTCGCCCAGCCCGGCACCGAGAGCGACGGCGAGAGGCCGGCGATCTGGTAGTCCTGCAGGATGTCGTGCTTGTCCTTCTGCCAGAACGCGCCGGCCACCAGGCGCAGGCGGTCGTCGCCGGGCGAGGCGAGGCGCAATTCGTGGCTGCTGTCGGTGTACTGGTCGCGGTCGGCGATGAACTGGGACGGGTTGATCAACTGGCCGCTGCTGTCGGTGATGTAGTTGCCCAAGCCGTCCAGCGTGTCGTACCAGAAGGAGTAGTCGCTGTAATCGGTCGCCTCTTCCTGATTGCGCCTGAGATGCGAGTAGTTGTACGTCAGGTCGAAATTGCCGACCTTGCCCTGCACGGTGAGCGCGCCCTGCCACCAGCGGTCGTCGACGTACTCGGGGTAGAAGTGGGTGACCTTCTGGTAGCCGACCGACGGGTCGCTGGCGAAGGTGCCGTGCGAAATGGTCTGCTGGCCCATCAGGGTGGGCGTGATCGACCAGTTGTCGTCCAGGTCCACCTTGAGCGCGGCGCGGCCGCCGTTGGTGTTGACGTCGTTGTAGTCGTTGCGGGCATGCCCCACGCATTGCAGCTTGGCGCCGGGCACACAGTTGTCCGCGTTGCTGATCGTGATGCCGGAGGACGGGAAGGTACGGCTGCCGGCCACGTTGTCCACGTAGCCGGCATCGTGTTCGTGCCAGCCCACCAGGCGGATCGCCGCCTTGCTGCTGAGCGGGATGTTGAGCATGCCCTCCGCGGTGCCGCCGATGCCGCCGTGCGTGACCGTGTTGGCGTCCAGCGAGTAGTTCGCCGCGAAGCCGCTCGGGTCGGGCTTGTTGGTGATGATGCGCAACGCGCCCGCCTCGGCGCTGGCGCCGTACAGCGTGCCCTGCGGCCCGGCCAGCACCTCGATGCGGGCGATGTCGTACATGTGGATGTCGAGCGGACCCTGGATCGTGGTGATCGGCTGCTCGTCCAGGTACACGCCCACGCTGGGCTGCGAACCGGAATGGTTGGTGTTGCCGCCGCTGGCCACGCCGCGCATGTAGATCGAGGCGAAGCCCGGTCCGGTGGCGATGCCGCCGCCGCCCTCCTGAAAATCGACGCTGGGCAGGTACTGCACGTAGTCCTTGAAGCCCTGCACCTGCAGCGCCTGCAGCTGGTCGTTCTCCAGCACGTTGATGCTGATCGGCACCTTCTGCAGGTTCTCGACGCGCTTCTGCGCGGTCACCGTGACCTCGCTCAGGGTGGTGGTCCTCGGCTTTTTCGCCGACGCGGCGGCCTGCCCCGAGGTCGTCTTCGCCGGCGCGCCCTGCCCCGCGTCCTGCGCCATGGCCGGTGCGGCGATGGCCAGGCAGATCGCCGCCGCCAGCGGCAACCTGGCCATGCCGGCCCGCGGCATGGCCGTGATATGTCTGTTTCCCCTTGCGTGCATATGCCCTCCCCAGGCAAGTCAACGGCCATCGATCGTGATTGGACTGCTACCCGCTTTGCGCAACGCCCGGATACCCCGCCAGCTCCGGCCCCAGCGCCGATGCCAGCGGATCCAGCCATGCCGCGTAGTGCCGCCAGTGGTCGATCCCCTCGCGGTAGATCGGCTGGCGCACCTGCTCCGAACTGGCCGTGCGCACCGGCCGCGGATTCTCGAAAAAACGCAGACACGCGGCTTCGAACGGCAGGCCGCAATAGTCGAGCAGCCGGCGCACCTCGCCCTCGGTGTCCGCCACCATCCGTTCGTAGAACACGCGATGGATGCGCCCCGGCAGCACGGCGTCGAAATGCGCCATTAGCGCCGCGTAGTCGCGGTAGTAGCGACCCACGTCGGCAAGGTCGTAGCTGAAGCTCTGGCCGCGCGCGAAGTGCTGCTTGAAGGCCGAGAAGCCGCAGGCCATGGGATGGCGGCGCGCGTCGATGATCTTGGCGTTCGGCAGCATCAGCTGGATCAGGCCGATGTGCATGAAGTTGTTCGGCATCTTGTCGATGAACAGCGGCGCCGATGTCTTGCGCTGGATCCGGGTGTGCTCCAGGTAACGCTCGCCGAACGCGCGCAGCGCATCGGCGTCGAGGGCCGCCAACGCGGCGTGGTAGGGCATCGCGTCGTCGCTGCCCTCCTGCCGGCGCAACAGGCGCGTGATCGAGATGATCTCCGGCAGTTCCATCGTGCCTTCGACCTGGCTGTGGCTGGACAGTATCTGCTCGACCAGGGTGGAGCCGGCACGCGGCAGGCCAACCACGAAGATCGGATCGGGCGCAGTGCTGCAGGCCGCCGCGCGCGCGGCGAAGAACTCGCGCGTGTAGTGCTCGCGGATGTACTGCACGCGGTCGTGGGTGTCGTCGGCGCTGTAGTGCAGCTGCGCGCGGCGGATCGCGTTGCCCCGCGCGTAGTGCCGGAACGACGGCGCGTACTCGCCGGCGTCCTCCAGCGCCTTGCCGACGGCGAACTCCAGATGCAGGCGGTCGCTTTCGGCCAGGCCGGCGCGCGCCAGCTGCGCGCGCATCGTGGCGAGTTCGCCGGCGCTGAAGCGGAAGGTCTTGAGGTTGGCCAGGCTCCACCAGACCTCGCCGAACGACGGCTCCAGCTCCAGGCTGCGCCGGTAGGCGGCGATGGCGCGCTCGGCATGGCCGGCCGTCTTCAGCGCGTGGCCGTAGCTCACCCAGAGTTTCGGCGTGTCCGGATAAGCCTTCAGCAGGTCGGCGTAGATGCGGATGGCCGGCTCGTAGTCACCGACCCGGCACAGCACCGCCGCCTTGAGGTTGCGGCAACCGGCATCGCCGGGATCGTCCGCGAGCAGGCGCTCGATCTCGGCCAACGCCTGTTCCGGCCGGTTGCTGCGATGCAGGACCAGCGCGTAGTTGCGGCGCGCCTCGCGGAAACCCGGCGCCAGCTCCAGGCAACGCTCCAGCAGGTGCAGGGCGTCCTCGTTGCGGCCGAGCCGGGCGGCGACCTCGGCGAACATGCGGATCGCCGCCACGTCGGTGGGCGCCTGCTTGAGATGGGCGCGCAGGATGCCTTCGGCGTCGGGGATGCGCTGCTCGACCAGGGCCACGGCGGCGGCCAGCAGCCGTGGATCGCGGATGGAGTGACGCACGTGGCTGGCGTAGGCCGCATCGGCCGCCTCCTGCTCGCCGGCGGCCATCAGGCCATCGCCCAGGGCGCGCCAGGCCTGCGGGAGATCCGGCTGCAGCGCGACCGCGCGCTGCAGGGCGGCGATCGCCTCCTGCCCGCGGCCGCAGCGCGCCAGGGCCAGTCCCAGGTCCAGGTGGATCGCCGCCCAGTCCGGCCGGCTGCGCGCCAGCGGCACGAGGATGGCCAGCGCGCCGGCGGGGTCGCCCCGCAGCGAATGCGCCGTCGCCAGCCACTGCAGGGCGAGCGGATGGCCGGGAGCCGCGCGCAGGATCTCGTCGAGCTGTTCGGCCGCCAGTGCCGGGTCGCGCTGCAGCAACCGCGCGGCATGCGCCAGCGCCTGCTCCAGCGTGCCGGTGATGGCGGCTTCCGTCATGCGCCGCCCCGGTGCGAGGCAGCAACGGGCACGCGCCGGGCGTCTCCGGGACGGCACGACTGGGACACGGCGCGTGGCATGGGCGACGGCGGCTCCTCACGATGTTCGCGCCAATCTAGCATCCGGATCCGTACGGCAGATAGGGGGCGATGGCCGCAGGGCGAGGCTGGACACGCGCGCAGGGAACGGACATACACTGCCGGGAACGCGCGGAGCATGGATGCCCCCGAAGACGATGCCCGTCGCGCCCATGCCATCCGGGGAAATCGAAGCCGCCATGACCGCCGACACCAGGGTCGAGGAACTCGACCGCGCACACGCCCTGCCCGCCCGCTACTACGCCGGTGACGCGATGCTGGCGATGGAGCAACGCGCGGTCTTCGCACGCAGCTGGCAACTGGTGGCCCATCAGGGGCAACTGGCCGAACCGGGCGACCACGTGGTCGCACAGGTCGCCGGCGTCCCTCTCCTGCTGGTCCGCGGCACGGACGGCGTGCTGCGCGCCTTTCCCAACGTCTGCCGCCACCGCGCCGGACCGCTGGCGCTGTGCGACGGCAAGGGCGCCCGCGCGTTGCATTGCAAGTACCACGGCTGGACCTACACGCTGGAGGGCCAGCTGCGCAGCGCGCCGGAAATGCAGGACGCGGCGGATTTCGACGTCGCCGCCATCCGCCTGCCGCCGATCCGCGTGCACGAATGGCAGGGCTTGGTGTTCGTGGCGCTGGACGACGCCGTGCCGCCGTTCGAGTCGGTCTACGGCGGCATCGCCGAACGCATCGCACCGATCGACCTGTCCGCCATGGGCTACCTGCGCCGCGACAGCTACGACATCGACTGCAACTGGAAGGTCTACGTCGACAACTTCCTGGAGGGCTACCACCTGCCGCACGTGCATCCGGGGCTGTCGAAGGTGCTGGACTACCGCGCCTACGACACCGAGCTGTTCGACTGGTACTCGCTGCAGTCCTCGCCGCTGCGCAACAGCACGGCGATCTACGGCGACGGCGAGGCGTTCTACTACTTCGTCTACCCCAACGTGATGCTCAACATCATGCCGGGGCGGCTGCAGACCAACCGCATCCTGCCGCTGGGCCCGGGCCGCTGCCGCGTGGAGTTCGACTACTACTACGCGCAGGACGACGCCGCGCAGGCGCGCATCGCCGCCGATCAGGAATTCAGCGACGAGGTACAGCAGGAGGACATCGCGATCTGCCAGGCGGTGCAGCAGGGGCTTGCGTCGGGGTTCTACGTGCCCGGCCGGCTCAACCCGAAGCGCGAGAGCGGCGTGTGGCATTTCCAGAACCTGCTGCGCGCGGCCTACGCCGCCCATGCCGGGGCGCCCGCGTGAGCGGCAGCGCGGACCCCGCCGCGGACGAACGCGGAAGCGGCGCGCACGGCGGACGCAGGATCGGCTTCTGGACCTGCACCGCGCTGGTGATCGGCAACGTGATCGGCATGGGCATCTTCGTGCTGCCCGCCTCGCTGGCGCCTTACGGGTTCAACGCGCTGATCGGCTGGATCATCGTGCTGGCCGGCTGCCTGATGCTGGCCCGCGTGTTCTCGCAACTGGCGCGGGCGCTGCCCGAAGCCGGCGGCCCTTACGGCTACATCAGCCGCACGCTGGGCGGCCTGACCGCCTACCTGGCGCTGTGGGCGTACTGGGTCTCGGTGTGGCTCACCAATTCCGCGCTGGCGACGGGCGTGGTCGGCTACCTGGCGGTGGTGTTCCCGCCGCTGGGGGCGTTGCCGCCGATGTGGTTCGCGCAGGGCCTGCTGTGGGCGATGGTGGCGGTCAACCTGTGCGGCGTGCGCAGCAGCGGCGGCATGCAGATCGCCACCACCGCGCTCAAGCTGCTGCCGATGCTGGCGATCGCGCTGCTGGGCGGCTGGCTGCTGTTGACCTCGCCGGCCAGCTACACCGCCCACCTGCCCACCACGCCGCTCACGTTTGGCGGCATCACCGCCGCCTCGACCATCGCGCTGTTCGCGATGATCGGCATCGAGTCCGCCAGCGTGCCGGCGGCGCGGGTGGACGATCCGGCGCGAACCATCCCGCGCGCCACCATGGCCGGCACCGTGCTGACCGCGGCCATCTACATCGTCGTCTCGGCCGTGCCGCTGCTGCTGATCCCGCAGCAGGAACTGGCCAACACCAGCGCGCCGTTCGCCCTGGTGATGGACCGCTACGCCGCCGGCTCCGGACGCTGGCTGGCGTTGTTCGTGGCGATCAGCGGACTGGGCGCGCTCAACGGCTGGACCCTGCTGGCCGGCGAATTGACCTGCACGATGGCCGGCAACGGCGGGCTGCCGGCCATGCTTGCGCGCACCAACCGCCAGGGCACGCCGGTGCCGGCGCTGCTCGTCACCGGCGCGCTGGCCGCGGCGATGATCGCGATGAGCTACAGCAAGTCGCTGGTGTCGGCCTTCACCTTCCTCACCCGGGTCGGGACGGCCGCCAGCCTGCCGCTCTACCTGTGCTGCGCGCTGGCGCTGGCCGTGCTCTGGCGCCGCCGCCACGTCGCCTGCGGCACGCGCCGGACCGTGCTGGAGGCCGCCGTGTGCGTGGCCTTCGTGGTGTTCGCCTTCATCGGCACCGGCCGCGAACCCTTCCTCTATGCGCTGGGGCTGATCGTGGCCGGACTGCCGCTGTACGCGCTGATGCGCCTGCGCCGCCGCGCCGTCGCCGGAGCGGCGCCGGGATGAGGGATCCGCGCTACGACATCCTGTTCGAACCGGTGCGGATCGGCCCGGTCACTGCGAAGAACCGCTTCTTCCAGGTGCCGCACTGCAACGGCATGGGCCACGCGATGCCGCTGGCGCACGCGGCAATGCGCGAGGTGAAGGCCGAGGGCGGCTGGGCGGTGGTGTCCACCGAGGAGTGCGAGATCCATCCCAGCGGCGACCTCACGCCCTACGTCGAGGCGCGGCTGTGGGACGACCGCGACATCCCCGCGCTGGCGCTGATGTGCGACAAGGTGCACGCGCACGGCGCGCTGGCCGCGCTGGAGCTGACCCACAACGGCCCCACCGCGTCGAACCTGTATTCGCGCGAGGTGCTGATCGCGCCGTCGCACCAGCCCGCCAAGTACGGCTATCCGCACCAGGCGCGCGCGATGACGTTGCACGACATCCGCGAGTACCGCCGCTGGCACCGCGAGGCGGCGATCCGCGGCAAGCGCGCCGGCATGGACATCGTCTACGTCTATGCGGCGCACGATCTCTCGCTGGCGATGCATTTCCTGCAGCACCGGCGCAATCAGCGCAGCGACGCCTACGGCGGCCCGCTGGAGAACCGCGTGCGCCTGCTGCGCGAGGTGCTGCAGGACACGAAGGATGCGGTGGGCGACCGCTGCGCGGTGGCGCTGCGCTTCGCCGTCGATGAGATGCTGGGCCCGGGCGGCGTGGAACTGGCCGAAGCGCAGGACATCGTCGGCATGCTGGCCGAGCTGCCGGATCTCTGGGACGTGAACCTGGCCGCCTGGTACAACGACTCGGTGCCCTCGCGCTTCGCTGCCGAGGGCGCGCAGGAGCCGTTCATCGCCTTCGTCAAGAAGGCCACCAGCAAGCCGGTGGTGGGCGTGGGCCGCTTCACCTCGCCCGACACCATGGTGTCGCAGCTCCGGCGCGGCGTGCTGGACCTGATCGGCTGCGCGCGGCCGTCGATTGCCGATCCGTTCCTGCCGCGCAAGGTCGAGCAGGGCCGCATCGACGACATCCGCGAATGCATCGGCTGCAACGTCTGCGTCTCCGGCGACATGACCATTTCGCCGATCCGCTGCACGCAGAACCCGAGCATGGGCGAGGAATGGCGCAAGGGCTGGCACCCGGAGCGCATCGCGCCGGCCCGCACGCCGGCACGCGTGCTGGTGGTCGGCGCCGGCCCCGCCGGGCTGGAGGCCGCACGCGCGCTGGGCCAGCGCGGCTGCACGGTGAGCCTGGCCGAAGCGCGCCGCGAGCTGGGCGGCCGCGTCAGCCGCGAGGCGCGCCTGCCCGGCTTGGCCGAGTGGGCGCGCGTGCGCGACTGGCGCACGGGCCAGATCAACAAGCTCGCGAACGTGGACGTCTATCTCGACTCGGCGCTGAGCACGCAGGACGTGCTCGACTTCGGCGCGGAGCACGTGGTGCTGGCCACCGGCAGCCACTGGCGCCGCGACGGCTACGGCCGCAGCCACGGCTTCGCCATCCCCGGCTTCGCCGACAACCCGCGCGTGTTCACGCTGGACGACCTGCTGGACGGCCGCCTGCCGCAAGGCCGCGTGGTGGTGTTCGACGACGACGGCTGCTACTACGGCAGCGTGGCGGCCGAGCTGCTGCGCCTGCGGGGCTGCGAGGTGACCCACCTCACGCCCGACGACCTGATCGCGCCGTGGGGCCAGCACACGCTGGACTACCGGCATGTCCGCAAGCGGATGGCCGCGCTGGGCATCGCGGCGATGGCGTCGCACGACGTGATCGGCTACGCCGACACCACGCTGCTCGTCGAGGACGTGTGGACCCATCAGCGACGCGAGCTGGCCTGCGAGGCCGTGGTCACCGTCACCGCGCGCCTGCCCGACGACGCGTTGTTCCAGCAACTGCGGCAACGCGAGGCGGCATGGGCCGACGCCGGCATCCGCACGCTGCGCTGCATCGGCGACGCCGAGGCGCCGGGCCTGATCGCGCACGCGGTGTACGCCGGCCACCGCTACGCCCGCGAGTTGCAGGAGCCGGCCCGCGGCGAGGTCGCGTTCGAACGGCATTTCCACAGCGCCGACGCCGGCGACTTGCGGCGCGCGCGCGAACCCGGCGGCTGATCGCCCAAGCTGGCGCGCGGCTACCCGCCGGGGCCGGCAGTGGCGGGCAACACGGGCGGCGTTTCGCCACGACGGGCCGGCGATGCCGGCCCAAGGAACCCGTATCCGGCAACCGGCATGGGCGCCCCTCACGGGCGATGCCTTTCGACCCCGCTGGCCGCCGTGGCCTATCGCGCCGCCTTCAACCCAGGAAGCGGTAACCCACGCCCGGCTCGGTCTTCAGCCAGCGCGGCTGCGCGGGATCGTCGCCCAGTTTCTGGCGCAGTTTGCCGATCACGATGCGCAGGTACTGGCTGTCGGCCGCATGGCTGGGCCCCCACACTTCGCGCAGCAGATGCGGCTGGGTGACCACGCGGCCGGCATGGCGCAGCAGCAGGGCCAGCACGGCATATTCCTTGCGGGTCAACGCCACCTCGGCGCCGTCCAGGCGCACTTCGCGGCGCAACAGGTCGACGCTGAGCCGGTCGTCGCTCCAGCGCTGCGGCGCCTCCGGTTCGCCGGCCGGGCGCTGGCGCAACAACGCGCGCAGGCGCGCCATCAGTTCCTGGATGCCGAAGGGCTTGGTGACGTAGTCGTTGGCGCCGGCGTCCAGGGCGCGCACCTTTTCCGTTTCGGCGTCGCGCACCGACAGCATGAGCACCGGCACCCGGCTCCATTGGCGCAACTCCGCCAACACTTCGTGGCCGTCGCGGTCGGGCAGGCCGAGGTCGAGGATCACCAGGTCCGGGTTGCCGGTGGCGGCCTGCGCCAGGCCTTCGGCGGCGTTGGCGGCGAGCAGCACCTGATAGCCCTCGGCGCGCAGGCCGATGTCGAGGAAGCGGCGGATCTGCGCTTCGTCGTCGATCACCAGGATGCGGGGCGCGGCGGCATTCATGCGTTGGTGTCGGGCGGCTCGGGCAGCGGCAGGCTGATGCGGATGGTGGTGCCGCCGCCGGCGCGCGGCAAGGCCTCCACGCTGCCGCCGTGCGCGCCGATCATGCCGCGGCAGATCGCCAGGCCCAGCCCGGTGCCCTGCGCGGCACGGTCGCCGCGCGAGACGGAATAGAACATGTCGAAGATGCGCGCGCGCTCGTCCTCGGGGATGCCGGGGCCGCGGTCGGCCACGTCCAGCAGCAGGCGTCCGCCCTCGGTGCGCGCTTCCACGGCCACCGGCTGATCCGGCGGCGAGAAACGCGCGGCGTTTTCGAGAATGTTGAACAGCGCCTGCTCGATCAGCGCGGGATGCGCATGCAGCAGCACCGTATCCCGCGGCAGCGCCGTCTCCAGCCGCTGCGCCGGGAACAGCTTGCGCAGGCGCGTCGCCGCGGCACCCACGATCTCGGCCACGTCCACCCAGTCGCGGTTGAGCTTGAGCGTGCCGTGGCCGAGCCGGGTCATGTCGAGCAGGTTCTGGATGTAGCGATCCAGCCGCTGGCCTTCGCCCAGGATGGCCTCCAGCAGCTCGCGCCGTTCGGCGGGCGGCAGGCGGTCCTCGTAGTCGACCAGGGTGCCGGCGGCGCCGATCATCGAAGACAGCGGCGAGCGCAGGTCGTGCGACACGGAGGAGAGCAAGGCGCTGCGCAGGCGTTCGGTCTCGCCCTGCACGCGCGCGCTTTCCAGCTCGTCGGCCAGACGCGCCCGCTCCAGCGCCTGGCCAATGTCCTGCGCCATCGCCAGCGCCAGGCTGCGCCGTTCCGGATCGGGCTCCGCAACGTCCGGCGCGAATCGCAGGGCCGCCACGCCGAGCCGGCTGTCCTCGCCGCCCAGCGGCAGCGTCCAGCAACTCGCGGCGTTGATCGTGTCGGTGTAGCGGCCGGCCGGCTCGGCGTGCTGCTCGCTCCAGTCCGCGGCCGCCAGGTCCTGCATGCTCAGCACCATGCCGTGCGGCGAGACGGCCACGGCCTGCAGCCGCGCGGCGTCCCGCGCCAGGATCGCCACCTGTGCGTCCAGCGTCTTGGCCATGGCCTGCGCGCCCACGTTGCGCACGCCATCGGCATCGGTACTGGCAGCCAGCCGTTGCCCCAGCGCAAGCAGGGCGCGCGAACGCACCTGCGCGGTACGCAAGGACACCACCTGGCTGGACAACCGCGTCGCCAGCCGGCTGCTGACCAGCGCCGCCACCAGGAACAACCCGACCGTGAGCACGTCGCCGGCGTTGTTGATCATCAGCGTGTAGCGCGGCGGGGTGAAAAAGAAATTGTCGCCGAGGAAGCACGCCAGCGCGGTGTACACCGCGACCGACATGCGCGTGCGCACCGCCACCACCAGCACGGCGGTGAGGAAAATCAGCGACAGGTTGGCCACCGACAGGTAGCGGTCCACGGCAAAGGCCAGCGCGAAGGCGACCAGGGTGGCGATGGACGCATGGATGTACTCGCTGCGCGATCCCTGCAACGCGGATCGCTGCAGCCGGCGGCGCGACCTCGCCCGTTCCGCCGGGGTGGCGATGATCGCCAGCTCCAGGTGGGCGCCCCGGCGCAGCAACTGCTGGGTGAGCGAACGGCCGAGCATGCGCGCCAGCGGCCGTTCGCGGGTGCGGCCGAGAATGATCTGGCCCACGCCCTCGCGGTCGGCATGCGCCAGCAGCTCGTCGGCCACCGAGTGGCCGCGCAGGACGAGCGCCTCGCCGCCGAGCCGGCGCGCCAAGCGCATCGCCGCGTCGGTGCGCTCGCGCCGCGCCGGGTCGCTTGCGCCGCCGGTATCGACGTAGACCACGCTCCACGGCGCGCCGCGGCGTTCGGCGATGCGCCGCGCCACGCGCACCAGGTATTCGCTTTGCGCATGGCCGTCGATGGCGGCCAGCACGCGGCGGCGCACCGGCATCGCGCCGCCGCGCGCCAGCATGTGTTCGCGCAGGTCGCTCTCGACGTGGCTGGCCACCGTCTCCACCGCCAGCTCGCGCAGCGCGGCCAGGTTGGTGGGCGAGAAGAACGCGTCCAGCGCGGCGGCCGCGGTCTCGGGCACGTAGACCTTGCCCTGCTTGAGCCGCTCGATCAGCTCGCGCGGCGGCAGGTCGATCAGCATGATGTCGCGCGCGCGGTCGAGGAAGGCATCCGGCACCGTCTCGCGCACGGTGACGCCGGTGATCCGGCGCATCTGGTCGTTGAGGCTTTCCAGGTGCTGCACGTTGAGCGCGGTATAGACCTCGATGCCGGCGTCGAGCAGTTCGGCGATGTCCTGCCAGCGCCGCTCGTGCCGGCTGCCGGGCAGGTTGCGGTGCGCCAGCTCGTCGACCAGCAGCACCTTCGGCCGGCGCGCCAGCGCGGCGTCGAGGTCGAACTCGGTGAACTCGCGTTCGCGGTAGCTCACGGTGCGCCGCGGCAGCACCTCCATGCCCTCCAGCAACGCCGCGGTCTCGGCGCGGCCATGGGTCTCGACCAGCCCCACCACCACGTCCACGCCCTGCCGCTTCAGCTCGCGCGCAGCCGACAGCATGGCGAACGTCTTGCCCACGCCCGGCGCGGCGCCGAGGAACACCTTGAGCCGGCGATGCTGTTCCTCCTGCGTCGTGCTGAGCAGGGCGTCGGCGCGGGCCTGGCGGTGGTCGTTCTCGGTCATGGGCTGTCGCGGTACGGAGACCGCCGTACCTTAGCGCTTCTGGAGCGCGTCCAAGGCAAGATTGAGCGCCAGCACGTTCACCCGCGGCTCGCCCAGCACGCCGAACTGCCGGCCACGGGTATGCGCCGCCACCAGTGCCTCTACCGCCGTCACGGACAGGCCGCGCGCGCGCGCCACCCGCGCCACCTGGTACTGCGCCGCGGCCGGGCTGATGTCGGGATCGAGGCCGCTGGCGGACGCGGTGACCAGATCCACCGGCACCGGCGCGGCGTTGCCCGGATCGGCGGCGCGCAGCGCGGCGATGCGTTGCCGCGCCGTCTCGGTCAGCGCCGGGTTGGTCGGCCCGAGGTTGGAGCCCGACGAGGATCCGCCGTTGTACGGGTTGGGCGTGGTCGCCGAGAGCCGTCCCCAGAAATATTTCGGGTCGGAGAACTCCTGGCCGATCAGCGTGGAGCCGACCGCCTTGCCGTCCTTCAGGACCAGGCTGCCGTTGGCCGGGCCGGGGAACACCGCCTGCGCCAGGCCGGTCACCAGCAAGGGATAGGCCACGCCGGTCAGGACGGTCAACAGCACCAGCATCAGAAGGGATTGACGCAACAGCTTGCTCATAGGGGACTCGGTGTCTGGAAAGCGCGGCCGCGGATGGCCGCTGGATGGTCTTCGCGAACGGCAGCCGGCCGCGTCAGAACGTTCCCTGCAGCATCACGAAACCGCGCGTGCCGCCGACGTTGCGCACGTCATTGACGTTCATGAAGCTGCTGGTGCGGCGGTAGTAGCGGTCGTTGGTGGCGTGCGTGATGCCCACGCTGGCCGACCAGTGCGTGGAGAACTGGTCCTTCAGCGTGGCGCCGAAGTCGGCGTAGTCGGGGTTGCGTGCGCCGTAGGCATTCGGCACGGCCAGCACGGTGGTGAAGTGCGTGTAGCCGCCATGCAGCGTCAGGCTCCAGGCCTGGCCGAACGGGAAGCTGGCGTCCAGCTGGGTGTAGCTGGTGCCCTTGGAATCGCCGCGGTAGCCCTGCTCCACGTCGGCGCCGAAATAATCGGTCAGCGCGTAGTTGTATTTCAGCGTGAACTGTTTCCAGCTCAGCGCGAGGTTGGCCTCGCCCGTGTTCAAGGAGCGCGCGGGCAAGCCCGCCTTGTCCAGGTTGGCGCCGGGATAGACGTAGCCGTAGAGGCCGGCGCGCCAGGACCAGTCCTGGTTGATGGACGCGCCGTAGCTGGCATAGAGGTCCAGCTCCATCGAGCCGCCCGGATAGCTGTTCTCGCTGATCGCGGAACCCCAGAAGCCCGCGGCGAAGCCGTTGGCCAGCGCCAGGTCGGCGCCGCCCTGAATGGCCGGGTGGCCCCAGGTCTGGGTCAGTCCGCGGAACATGTAATCGGAGACCACGGCCACGTTGCCGGTGACGGTGGCGGCTGGCGCGTCGGCCGCCGGTGCCGGCATGGAAGCGGCCAAGGCGAGTGCGGCGAGCGGGAAAAGGATGACGTGGGATTTCATGATGGACTCCGCGCCCGGCCCAGATGCCGCAGCGCACGGGGTGGAAAATGCGGCGTGCTCAGGCCATGCCCAGCAGCACCAGCAGCATGTCGATCAGCTTGATGCCGATGAACGGCACCACGACACCGCCGAGGCCGTAGACCAGCAGGTTGCGCCGCAGCAGCGCGCCGGCGCCCAGCGCGCGGTACTTCACGCCCTTCAGCGCCAGCGGAATCAGGAACACGATGATCAGCGCGTTGAAGATCACCGCCGACAGGATCGCGCTGCGCGGCGTGGCCAGGTGCATCACGTTGAGCGCGTTCAACGCCGGATAGGTGGTGGCGAACGCGGCCGGGATGATCGCGAAATACTTGGCGATGTCGTTGGCGATCGAGAACGTGGTCAGCGCGCCGCGGGTGATCAGCATCTGCTTGCCGATCTCCACCACCTCGATCAACTTGGTCGGGTTGGAGTCGAGATCGACCATGTTGCCGGCTTCCTTGGCCGCCTGCGTGCCGGTGTTCATCGCCACCGCCACGTCGGCCTGCGCCAGCGCCGGCGCGTCGTTGGTGCCGTCGCCGCACATCGCCACCAGCCGGTTCTCGGACTGGATGTCGCGGATCAGCTTGAGCTTGGCCTCCGGCGTGGCCTCGGCGAGGAAGTCGTCCACGCCGGCTTCGGCCGCGATCGCCGCCGCGGTGAGCGGGTTGTCGCCGGTGATCATGATGGTCTTGATGCCCATCTTGCGCATCTCGGCGAAGCGCTCCTTGATGCCGCCCTTGACGATGTCCTTCAGCTCGATCACGCCCAGCGCGGCGCTGCCCTCGGTCACCAGCAGCGGCGTGGCGCCGCGGCGCGCGATGTCCTCGGCCATGCCCTTGACCCGCGGCGGCAGGTGGCTGCCGGCGGCCACGAGATGACGCTCCACCGCGTCCAGCGCGCCCTTGCGGATCAGCCGGCCGTCCACATCCACGCCGCTCATGCGGGTCTGCGCGGTGAACGGCACGAAATGGGCGTGCAGCGCTTCCAGCGAATGCTCGCGCAGGTTGAAGCGCTCCTTCGCCAGCACCACCACGCTGCGCCCCTCCGGCGTCTCGTCCGCCAGCGAGGCGAGCTGGGCGGCCTCGGCCAGCGCGTGCTCGTCCACGTCGGGCGCCGGATGGAACGCCACCGCCTGGCGGTTGCCCAGGGTGATCGTGCCGGTCTTGTCCAGCAGCAGCACGTCCACGTCGCCGGCCGCCTCCACCGCGCGGCCGGAGGTGGCGATCACGTTGGCGCGGATCATCCGGTCCATGCCGGCGATGCCGATGGCCGAGAGCAGCGCGCCGATGGTGGTGGGGATCAGGCACACCAGCAACGCGGTCAGCACCGTCAAGGTGATCGGGTGGCCGGCGCCGCTGGCCTGCACGCTGTAGATCGAATACGGCAGCAGCGTGGCGCAGGCGAGCAGGAAGATCAGGGTGAACTTGGCCAACATGATGGTCAGCGCGATCTCGTTCGGCGTCTTGCGCCGCGCGGCGCCTTCCACCATCGCGATCATGCGGTCGAGGAAGCTCTCGCCGGGGTTGCTGGTGATGCGCACCACCAGCCAGTCCGACAACACGCGGGTACCGCCGGTGACCGCGCTGCGGTCGCCGCCGGACTCGCGGATCACTGGCGCAGACTCGCCGGTGATCGCGCTCTCGTCCACGCTGGCGGCACCGATCACCACCTCGCCGTCGCCGGGAATCTGCTCGCCCGCTTCCACCAGCACGTGGTGGCCGCTGCGCAGGTCGTTGGACGGCACGAAGGTGATCGCCGCCTCGCGCTCCGGCGCGGCGAGCTTCTTGGCCATCACATCCTTGCGCGAGCTGCGCAACGCGTCGGCCTGCGCCTTGCCGCGCCCTTCCGCCAGCGCCTCGGCGAAATTGGCGAACAGCAGGGTGAACCACAGCCACAGGCCGACCCAGAAGATGAAGCCGGTGGGCGCCTCGCCGTGTCCGGCGAGCGCTTGCAGCCACAGCAGGGTGGTCAACACGCTGCACACGAACACCACGAACATCACCGGGTTCTTGAACTGCACCCGCGGCGAGAGCTTGCGGAAGGCGTCGGCCACCGCGTTGAGGATCAATTCGCGGCCGAAACCCTTGACGGAATCGGCGCGCACGGCTTGGGTATGCGAGGTCATGGATGCTTTGTCCCGGACGGATCAGTGCGCCGACATCAGGTATTCGGCGATGGGGCCCAGCGCCAGCGCCGGCAGGAAGGTCAGCGCGCCGACCACGATGACCACGCAGGCCAGCAGGGTGACGAACAGCGGCGTGTGCGTAGGCAGCGTGCCCGCGGAGGCCGGCACGTGGCGCTTGGCGGCCAGCGAACCGGCCATCGCCAGCATGGCGATCACCAGCAGGTAGCGGGAGAAGTACATGCACGCGCCCAGCAACGTGTTCCAGAACGGCGTGTTCGCCGACAACCCCGCGAACGCACTGCCGTTGTTGTTGGAAGCGGACGACAGCGCGTAGAGGATCTCGCTGAAACCGTGCGCGCCCGGGTTGGCCACGCCCGCCACGCCGGCGGGAACCATCACGGCGATCGCCGTGCCCACCACCACCAGCGCGCAGGGCACCAGCACGGCGAGGCTGGCCATCTTCATCTCGTGCGCCTCGATCTTCTTGCCGAGGTATTCCGGCGTGCGGCCCACCATCAGGCCGGCGATGAACACCGCCACCACGGCGAAGGCAAGCATGCCGTACAAGCCGCAGCCGACGCCGCCGAAGATCACCTCGCCCAGCTGGATCAGCCACATCGGCACCAGGCCGCCCAGCGGGGTGAAGGAGTCGTGCATCGCGTTGACCGAGCCGTTGGACGCGGCGGTGGTGGCGGTGGCCCACAGCGTGGAATTGACGATGCCGAAGCGGGTCTCCTTGCCCTCCATGTTGCCGCCTGCCTGCAGCGCCGAGGCGTGCTGGTCGACCGGCAGATGCATCAGCGCCGGATTGCCGGCCTGCTCGGCCGCGGTGCAGGTCAACAGCAGCGGCACGAAAATCACCAGCATCACCAGCAGCAGCGCCCAGCCCTGACGGCGGTCGCCGACCATCTGGCCGAAGGTGTAGCAGAGCGCGGCGGGGATCAGCAGGATGGCCAGCAGCTCGACGAAGTTCGACAGCGGCGTCGGATTCTCGTAGGGATGCGCCGAATTGACGTTGAAGAAACCGCCGCCGTTGGTGCCGAGCTGCTTGATCGCGATCTGCGACGCGGCCGGCCCCATCGGCAGGCTCTGCACGGTCACCGGCACCTGCTGCGTTTCCACCTTGCCGGCGGCGTCCTTGAGCGGATTGCCCGCGGCATCCTTGAGCGTGTCCACGTAGCTGGAAGCCTGCACCACCGGCACGTCGACATAGGACTTGAAGTTCTGCACCACGCCCTGCGACACCAGCAGCAGCGACAGCAGCAGCGACAGCGGCAACAGCACGTAGAGCGTGCTGCGCACCATGTCCACCCAGAAATTGCCCAGACCCTTGGTGCTGCGCCGGGTGAAGCCGCGGATCACCGCCAGCAGCACCGCGATGCCGGTGGCCGCCGAGAGGAAGTTCTGCACCGACAGGCCCAGCATCTGGGTCAGGTAGCTCATCGTCGTCTCGCCGCCGTAGCCCTGCCAGTTGGTGTTGGTGGCGAAGCTGATCGCGGTGTTCATCGCCGAATCCGGCGACACCGCGCCGAGGTGCTGCGGGTTCAGCGGCAGCCACTGCTGCAGCCGCTGCAGCGCGTACACCGCCAGCAGGCCGAGCATGTTGAACACCAGCATGGCCAGCGCATAGCGTTTCCAGCCCATGTCCTCGGCCGGGTCGATGCCGCACAGGCGGTAAAGCGCACGTTCCACCGGCGCGCCGAAGCGGACGACGCGATTGGGCGCGTCGGCGAAAACGCCGGCCATGTAGCCGCCCAGCGGCTTGACCAGCAGCAGCAGCACAGCCATGTACAGGCTGAGTTGGACGATATCGTTGGAGGTCATTCGAACCACTCCGGCTTGAGCAGAGCCACGCACAAGTAGGCGATCAACAGCACCGCGATGACGGCGGCAACGGCGTAGGCGAAATGCATGCGTACACTCCTCGCATGGCGATGCGAGCAAGGTTTAAGGACAGACCGGGCGGGCTACTTGCGCGGACTCAAGCGGTCGCAGACGCGCAGGAACACCAGCGTCAGCGCAAGCAGCGCGAACAGGAACAGCAGGTAGGGGAGATCCATCGGCGCCGACTCATGGAAACGACGCCGCGCACTGTAGGCAGTGGCGTATATGAATGGGGTAGCGATTCGCGGCACGCGCATAAAGAACGCGTAAATTTTTTCGGCGCCGGCCGCGACGCCGCTGCACCGCCAGGCCGCCCGGCGAACGGCCTTGCTCGATCGCCGCGATCGCGCGGCCCGGCTTACTCCACCGCTTGTGCGACGCGCTGGCGCATCGCCTCGTCCATCTTTGGCAGCACCTCCAGCGCGACGAGGTTGTGCTCCAGTTGCTCCAGCCGGCTCGCCCCCAGCATCACGGTCGAGACCCGGGGGTTGGCCGCGCACCAGGCAATGGCCAGCTGCGCGGTGCTGCAACCCAGTTCGTCCGCCAGCGGACGCAGGCGGCGCACCTTCGCCACGTGCTGGCCGCCGTCGCCCAGCACGCGCGCCTGCAGCCACGCATAGTCGGGATGCGCCAGCCGCGAGTCCGCCGGCACGCCCTGGTCGTATTTGCCGCTGAGCAGGCCCGAGGCCAGCGGCGACCAGATCGTGGTGCCCATGCCGTAGTCGCGATACAGCGGCGCGTATTCCACCTCCACGCGCTCGCGGTGCAGCAGGTTGTATTCCGGCTGCTCCATCACCGGCGCGGCGAGATGGTTCTCCTTGGCCACGCGATGCGCCTCGACGATGGCGGCCGCCGGCCACTCGCTGGTGCCCCAGTACAGCACCTTGCCCTGGCGCACCAGCAGGTCCATCGCGGCCACCGTCTCGTCGACAGGCGTGTCGGGATCGGGGCGATGGCAGAAATACAGGTCGAGGTAATCCACGCGCAGGCGTTGCAGCGCCTGGTGGCAAGCCTCGATCACGTGCTTGCGCGACAGGCCGCGCTGCGTGGGTTTGGGATGCTCCTGCGCGCCGAAGTACACCTTGCTCGACACGCACCAACTGTCGCGCGGGAAACGCAGGTCGGCCAGCACGTCGCCCATCAGCGCTTCCGCCGCGCCGTTGCCGTAGGTTTCGGCGTTGTCGAAGAAGTTGACCCCGCGGTCCCACGCCAGCGCCAGCATCTCGCGCGCCAGCGAGCGCCCCACGCTCTTGCCGAACGTGGCCCAGGCACCGAAGGAAAGCACGGAGAGCGGCAGGCCGGAACGGCCGAGGCGGCGGTAGTGCATGGGGGGCTCCATCGAGGCAATGCGGGGAATGCACGCATGCTGCGTCGCCGCCGGCAACGAATGCAAGCCGTGCCCGCGCCGCAGCCACGCAAACGCAGACTTGCTATTGGATCGTTATAAATCGTACAAATACCGACACCGCACGTGCTTCCGGGTCTCTCATGGATCGTCGCCGCTTCCTGTTCACCGGCTCCGCCATCGCCACGCTCGGCGCCCTCGGCATGCCGCGCGCCGGCCAGGCCGCTACCGCCCCCCTGCCTGTCGACAGCGGGACGCGACCGCAGCCCACCCCGCAGCAACTGCGCTGGCAACGCGACGAACTGGCGATGTTCGTGCACCTCACGGTGAATACCTTCACTGGCAAGGAGTGGGGCGACGGCACCGAATCGCCCAGCATCTTCAACCCGCGCAAGCTGGACGCGCGGCAATGGGCGCGCACGGCGAAGCAGGCCGGCTTCCGCAGCATGATCCTCACCGCCAAGCACCACGACGGCTTCTGCCTGTGGCCCACTGCCACCACGCAGCATTCGGTGAAGAACAGCCCATGGAAGAACGGCCACGGCGACGTGGTGCGCGAGTTCACCGACGCCTGCCGCGCCGAAGGCCTGGGTGCCGGCCTGTACCTCTCGCCGTGGGACCGCAACGCCAAGAGCTACGGCAGCGGCCAGGCCTACAACGACTACTACATCGCCCAGCTCACCGAGCTGCTCACCCACTACGGCAAGATCGTGGAGGTGTGGTTCGACGGCGCCAACGGCGAAGGCCCGAACGGGCGCAAGCAGGCCTACGACTGGCCGCGCATCCACGCCACCGTGCGCCGCCTGCAGCCCGACGCCATCATGTTCTCCGACGCCGGCCCCGACGTGCGCTGGATCGGCGACGAGAAAGGCGTGGCCGGCGAGACCTGCTGGTCCAGCATCGACCCGGCCAGCGTGCCCTACCCCGGCTACGACCGCCCCTGGGTCGGCGACGTGCTCGGCCACGGCGATCCGCACGGCAGCGTGTGGCGCCCCGGCGAATCCGACGTGTCGATCCGCCCCGGCTGGTTCTGGCATCCCGAGGAAAACGACCAGGTGCGCTCGCCCGACGGCCTGATGGAGCTGTACTTCAGCACCGTGGGCCGCAACAGCAAGCTGCTGCTCAACGTGCCGCCGAACCGCGACGGCCTGTTCGAGGACACCGACGTCGCCGCGCTGCAAGGC
Organism: Rhodanobacter sp.; assembly: GCA_040371205.1. Taxonomy (NCBI): domain Bacteria; kingdom Pseudomonadati; phylum Pseudomonadota; class Gammaproteobacteria; order Lysobacterales; family Rhodanobacteraceae; genus Rhodanobacter; species Rhodanobacter sp. The sequence goes on along the minus strand of AP031382.1, from coordinate 1,043,963 downwards.
TTCACGGCCAAGCGCACCGCGCTGTTCGCCAGCAACCTGCTGCAGGGCGCCAGCGTGCGCGCCAGCAGCAGCGACATCGCCCACCCTTCATCCAACGTGCTCAATGCGGATCCCGACGCCTACTGGAGCGCCGCGCACAGCGTGCGCAATGCGTGGCTGCTGATCGCCCTGCCGCGCGAGGTCGAGTTCGACACGCTGGAACTCGGCGAAGCCGTCGCCTTCGGCCAGAACATCGCCAATTACCGCGTCGAACGATGGGGCGACGGCGCGTGGCAACCGCTGACCTGGGGCACCACCATCGGCCACAAGAAGCTCACCCGCTTCGACCCCGTGCGCACGGACAAGCTGCGCGTATCGCTGGAATTCGCCTACGCCACGCCGCGGCTGACGCGCGTGGCAGCGTACCGCCGGCCGGATCGCCAGTACGGGCCGGGGCACAACGAGAAATGAGCCTGCCTCAAGACTGAAAGCCAGCGCTTCCTGCCATGACCGATGCGGTCATGGCCCAAGGCAAAGCCCGGCAACCGCCAACGTCAGCGCAGCCAGTGCAGCGCGACCGCCAGCACCGCCGCGGCGAACGCGCCCGCGATCACGTCGTCCACCATCACGCCGAAGCCGCCCTTGAGGCGGCGGTCGAACACGCGGATCGGCCACGGCTTCCACACGTCGAACAGGCGGAACAGCGCGAAGCCGATCGCCGCCGCCCACCACGGCGCCGCCAGCGCGGGCAGCAGCGCGATCCACAGGCCGATGAATTCGTCCCACACCAGCGCGCGATGGTCGTCCACGGCCAGCGCGCGGCCGGCCACGTTGCAAGCCCACACGCCCAGCGCGAAACCCAGCACGATGGCCAGCAGGTTGAGCGGCAGCGAGAGTTCGCGCAGCAGCAGCCACGGCAGGATCGCCGCCAGCGAACCGAACGTGCCCTGCGCCACCGGTGCCAGGCCGGAGCCCAGGCCGCAGGCGATCCAGCCCGCCGGCGTGGCGAGCAGCGTGCGGCGTTGCGCGGGCGTCAGCGTCTTGCGTTCGATGGAAGCACTCATGGCGCGAAATGATCCCAGCCCTGGCGCCCGGACTCCAGCCACGCGCCGTCCGCGGCGCGGACGCGCACGCCTTCGCCCGCCACGATGCGGCCGATGCGCGTGGCCGTGCACCCCGTCTGCGCCAGTCCCGCCAGCACGTCGTCCACGAGCGCGGCGGGCACGGTGAAGCACAGTTCGTAATCGTCGCCGCCGGCCAATGCGAAATCGCGCGCGGCGTCCGCGTCGAAGGCGCCGCGCAGTGCCGGCGAGCACGGCAGCCGGGCCGCGTCGATCTCCGCGCCCACGCCGCTGGCCGCACACAAGTGGCCGAGGTCGGCGAGCAACCCGTCGGAAACGTCGAGGCAGGCGCTGGCGCGTCCACGCAGCGCCAACCCGGCCGCCACCCGCGGCACGGGCCGGTTGAGCCGGCCCACCAGGAAATCGCGCGCGGACGTCTGGACGTCCAATGGCGACTGCAGGCAGCGCAGCCCCGCCGCCGCGTCGCCCAGCGTGCCGGTGACCAGCAGCGCATCGCCCGCCTGCGCGCCGGCACGGGTGAGGGCCTGCCCCGGCGGCACGAAACCGTGCACCGCCACGCTGAGCGAAAGCGCGCCGCGCGTGGTGTCGCCGCCCACCAGCGCCAACCGGTACGGGCTCGCCAATTGCGCAAACCCCTCGGCGAAGCCGTCGACGAAATCCGCATCCGGCCGCGGCAGCGTCAAGGCCAGCAGCGCCCATGCCGGCGTGGCGCCCATCGCGGCGAGGTCGGAAAGGTTCACCGCCAACGCCTTCCAGCCGATGTCGGCGGGCGCCGTGCCCGGCGGAAAATGCACGCCCTCGACCATCGTGTCGATCGCCGCCACCAGCTCCTGCCCCGGTGGAACGGCCAGCACCGCGGCGTCGTCGCCGATGCCGAGGCGCACGTCCTCGCGCGGCTGCGCGGTGCGTTCGCGGATGCGGTCGATCAGGCGGAATTCCATGGCGGTCCTGCGGGTCATTCGACCCGACAGCAGAGCATCCGCGCGCGTGCGGCGCAAGCCCGTGACCTGCGGCGCATGCATCGGCGCGGCGCACATGCGAGGCTGGCGCCACCTTCCGCCCAGAGCCAGCCGCCATGCGTCGTACTCATGCTTGCCTTGCCGCCCTGTCGTTCGCCGTCTTCGCGGCGGCCCCGGCCCTGGCTGCCGCGCCACCGCCCGCCCGCGATGCGGACGTGCTGGCGCCGGTGCATGCCTTCTTCACGGCGATGTCGCGCTACGACCAGGCCGGCATGCGCGCACAGGTGCTTCCCGCCGGCATGGCCACGCTGATGCGCGACGGCAAGCCGGTGCAGATCGCGCTGGGCGACTTCGTGGATCACGTGAAACCGGGCAAGGCGCGCTTCGAGGAGCGCATCCGCCATCCGCAGGTGAGCATCGACGACGACATCGCGGTGGTATGGGCGCCCTACGTGTTCCTGCTCGACGGCAAGCCGCACCACTGCGGCACCGACGTATTCAACCTGGCGCGGGTGGACGGGCGCTGGCTGATCAGCGGCATTGCCGACAACAGCCGCGACTGCCCTGCGCCATGACGAAGGCCTCGCTCAGCGCGAAAAAACCAGCGCCGGCTCGCCGTGGTAGGCGGTACGCCGCCATTCGCGGAAGCCGGCCTTGGCGGCCACGCGAATGGAGGCGCCGTTGCCCTCGTTGATCAGGCACACGGCGCGCATGCCCGGCAGGTGCGCATCGGCCCATGCGGTAGCCGCAGCTATCGCCTCGCTGGCATAGCCGCGACCATGCACCCGCGGCGACAGCACCCAGCCGAATTCCAACATGCCCACCAGCGAAGGCTCGATCTCGCGGCGGAAGTCGCTGAAGCCGAGGTCGCCCACGTAGCGCCCGCCGTCTTTTTCCTCGACCGCCCAGTAGCCGTAGCCCAGCATGCTCCACGACCCGCGCGAGGCCAGCATGCGGCGCCAGGATTCCTCGGCGGTGAACGGGCGTCCGCCGATGTAGCGCACCACCTCCGGGTCGGCCCACATCGCAGTGCAGTCGGCATGATCCTCGGCACGATGCGCGCGCAGGCGCAAACGCTCGGTTTCCAGCACCGGCACGGACGTGACACCCGCGCCCGGCATCAGCCGCGCTTCTCCGCGCTGCGCAGTTGCGCGGCCAGCTTGTCCAGCACGCCGTTGACGTAGCTGTGGCCGTGGTCGGCGCCGAAGCGCTTGGTGACTTCGATGGCCTCGTTGATCACCACGCGGTACGGCACGTCGGGGCGGTGCTGCAGCTCGTAGGCGGCCAGACGCAGCGCGGCGCGCTCGATGGGATCGACCTCGGCCACCTCGCGGTCGAGGTAGGGGCGCAGCACGGCGTCGAGGTCGGCCACGTGCTGCTCCACGCCGTGCAGCAGGTCCTCGAAGTAGTCGAGGTCGGCCACTTCCATGTCCTGCTCGTGGCGGAACTGCTCGATTACCGCGTTCATGTGGCTGCCGGAAAGCTGCCACGCGTACAGCGCCTGCAACGCACGGCGGCGGGCGCGCGAGCGCGCGGCGAGGTCGATGCCTTCCGGACGCTGGTTCATCACAGCTGCCCGTACAGGTTGACCATCTCCAGCGCGGCGACGGCCGCGTCGGCGCCCTTGTTGCCGGCCTTGGTGCCGGAGCGCTCGATGGCCTGCTCGATGCTGTCGGTGGTGAGCACACCGAACGCCACCGGCACGCCGGTGTCCAGCGCGGCCTTGGCCAAGCCCTTGGCGCATTCGCCGGCCACGTAGTCGAAGTGCGGCGTGGAACCGCGGATCACCGCGCCCAGCGCGATCACCGCGGCGTACTTGCCCGAGCTGGCCAGCTTGTGCGCGGCCAATGCGATTTCCCACGCACCGGGCACGCGCACCAGCTCGATGTCGTCGTCCTTCACGCCGTGGCGCACCAGCGCGTCGCGCGCACCGGCCACCAGCGGCTCCACGACAAAGCCGTTGAAACGGCCCGCGACAATGGCAAAGCGGCCCTTGGGCGTGGCGAAATCGCCTTCGATGGTTTTCATGTCAGCAGCAATCCTTGACGGGCCGGGCGCCCATGCGAGGCGGGCATTTTACAAGTTTGCTGATGCTGCCGCTCGGTACAGTCAGGCAAGCCTCAGTACTTGACCAGGGTTATCGCCTCAAGCTTTGACGTCGTCCAACTGTCTATTCGCACCGGCACACCCCGCCCGCCCGTGCAGCAAATACCCATGTCTTCGCCACCACCGAATGCTGCCCGATCATCGGGCGTAGATTTGGGATAGCAGGGTCGACCCACGCCGCGATTACGCTGGTAGCCGGAGGCAGCCATCCTTGTTGTTCGGTGCCATCACATTCTCAATACGGCGGACACCAAGAAAATGTGCGGGCTGACTGCCCCGAACAAGGGGCACGGCTGGATGTGGTTCCGCCTCCAGACCCGGACGATCCGTGTTGTCCCCAGCGCAGCTTTCAATGCGACCAGGAGTGTGTCATGCCTTACGCTTACACGGTTGTCTGGTGCGACAACGCTGCTGCGCGTCAGGTGCTCCTGGCAACCAAACACTTCACAGGCTCCCGCTTTAATGGCGCAGCCGTTGCGCCCCCGGTGCTGCTGCACGGCGCCGGCCAGGCATGCTTTCCGGGTGGGCAGATCAATGCTGGCGAAGCCCCGCAGGCTGCGGCCGAACGGGAGTTTCTTGAAGAAACCGGTATTGATCTTGCGCTACCGCTGACGGTGGCGACTTACCACATCACCAACACCCATTTGATCAACCGTCCGGCCTTCTCCACGCTCTACGTGAAACTGGCCGCGCTCGCCGATCTGAACCAGTTGGTTAACGACATCAATCTGAACATCGGCGCCAATACGCCACTGGATCAGGAACATTCGCAGGTTCAGGCGATCGCGGAAGTCAATGTCGCAGCCGCATTGGGACCCAGTCCACTCATTCCGCCGGCGGGTTGGTACGGGCCACCGCGGATGGCGCAGCTGGCAGGAATTTTCCGGGTACATCAAGGCGGCGCCTGGCATCAGATCGCTGCAGGGTTCGTGGCGCCGCCGCTGCGTGCGATGGTGGCCAACGAGTTGAACGCAGCTTTCAACTGGCACGGGCAGAGCATCGGCGACTTGCATCTGGCTGCGGCAGCAGTTCCGGTAGTTGCGGCGGTTCTGGGCGGCGGCCCGCCCGTGATCGTGCCGCCGGTGTTGCCGCCACCGGTGATCGGCCCGCCCTTGCCGGTGGCACAGGGCTGGAACCTGGGCGTCGCCAGACGAAACTTGGTGCTGATGACCGCGTTCATCGCTCTGGGCCTTTCGGCGGCGATGGTCATGTACCAGAGACTTTACGCGGATGATTCTGAGCTCTAGCCCTCTCCACGGGACGTTCAAAAGCACAGCGCGGATAATCGCCCAGTGATGTCGGCGCGACGAATGCCCGCTACCCGCGCGTGCGGAATCAGGAGACGGTCCCGCCCACCGTCATCGCGTCGATCTTCAACGTCGGCTGGCCCACGCCCACCGGCACGCTCTGGCCGTCCTTGCCGCACACGCCCACGCCTTCGTCGAGTTTCATGTCGTTGCCGATCATGGAGACGCGGGTGAGCACGTCGGGGCCGCTGCCGATCAGGGTGGCACCCTTCACCGGGGCGGTGATCTTGCCGTCCTCGATCAGGTAGGCCTCGCTGGCGGAGAACACGAACTTGCCGTTGGTGATGTCGACCTGGCCGCCGCCGAAGTTGGGCGCGTAGAGGCCTTTCTTGACCGAGCGGATGATTTCCTCGGGATCGTGGTTGCCGCTGCGCATGTAGGTGTTGGTCATGCGCGGCATCGGCAGTGCGGTGAAGGATTCGCGGCGGCCGTTGCCGGTGGGCGCCATGCCCATCAGGCGCGCGTTGAGCTTGTCCTGCATGTAGCCCTTGAGGATGCCGTCCTCGATCAGCACGGTGCATTCGGTCGGCGTGCCCTCGTCGTCCACGCTGAGCGAGCCGCGGCGGCCGGGCAGCGTGCCGTCGTCCACCACGGTGACTCCGGGCGCGGCGACGCGCTGGCCCAACCGGCCGGCGAAGGCCGAGCTGCCCTTGCGGTTGAAGTCGCCCTCCAGGCCGTGGCCGATGGCCTCGTGCAGCAGCACGCCGGGCCAGCCGGGGCCGAGCACCACGGTCATCTGGCCGGCGGGTGCGTCGATGGAATCCAGGTTCACCAGCGCCTGGCGTATCGCCTCGTCGGCGAAGGCCAGCGCGCGGCCGTTCTCGATCAGCTCGCGGTAGCCGTAGCGGCCGCCGCCGCCGGCATAGCCCTGCTCGCGGCGGCCGTTGGCCTCGGCGATCACCTGCACGTTGAGGCGCACCAGCGGCCGCACGTCGGCGGCCAGCGTGCCGTCGGAGGCGGCGATCAGCACGGTGTCGATGGTGGCGGCCATGCTCACGATGACCTGGGTGATGCGCGGGTCGCGCGAGCGCGCGTAGGCATCCACCTCGCGCAGCAGGGCGATCTTGTCCGGGTTGGGCAGGCTTTCCACCGGGTCGATGGCGGGATACAGCTGGCGCGCGTTGCCCAGCGCCAGCGGCTGGCCGGCGCCGCGGCCGTCCTGCGCGATGGCGCGCGCGGCCTTCGAGGCTTCCAGCAGCTGCGGCAGCACGATCTCGTCGGAATAGGCGAAGCCGGTCTTCTCGCCGGAGATCGCGCGCACGCCCACGCCCTGCTCGATGGAGTGGCTGCCGTCCTTGACGATGCCCTCCTCCAGCGTCCACGACTCGCTGCGCGAGTGCTGGAAGTAGAGGTCGGCAGCGTCGATGGACGGCCCCATCAGCTGCGCGAACACGCGCTCGAGGTCGCCGGTGGCGAGTCCGCCGGGGGTGAGCAGCCGGCTCTGGGCCTGGGCGATCAGGGAATCCATGGTGTTCGGTCGATGATGGTGAGAGTGGAGAGGATGGGGGCGCCGCGCGCGAAATCAAAGCCGCGTCAGCGCCCCGCCGAGGATGCCGCCGCCGGCGCCTCGCTGCGCAACGGCACGGTGACGGCCGGTCTGGGCGACGGTGCGGCAGGCAGTAAAGGCGGCTCGGTGACCGTGGCCGGGGCGGCCGGCACTTCATGCTTCTCCACCAGGGTCATCACCGGTTTGTCCCAGCTGCCGGTGACGTGGTAGCGCGCGCTGGCGGTCTTGTTGAGACCCTTGCCCAGCAAGCCCTGCACGGCCAGGCCGGCGGCGGCACCGACCGGGCCGCCCACCACGGCGCCGATCACCGGCAGGCTGTTGCCGATGTGCGGAATCACCTGCACGTACTGGTCGTAGTCCTTGGCGCGCAGGCCGGTGCGGCCGGTGATGCTGATCTGCGCGGCCGGCCCCTTGATCATCAGGTCGTTGGTGGTGGCGTTGCCGTCGGCGAGGCGGAAGTCGCCCTTGATCGAGTCAAAGCCCAGGCCCTTGCCGAACACGTCGCCGAAATCCAGCGTGAGGCGGCGCGGCAGCTCGGTCAGCGAGACCAGGCCGAACAGGCGGCCCACGCCGGGCGGCAGGTCCGGAATACGGCCGTCGCTGACGTCGATGGCCAGCGTGCCGTCGGCATTGGCGAGGCTGAATGCGGAGGGCGCACCGGGCCAGCTGGCGTCCAGTTGGTCGCTGGTCTTGCCGCCGTTGACCAGGCCGTTGTATCCGAACGCGGTGAGCATCTTGCCGAGGTCGTCGGCGGCGAAACCGATGCGCATGCGGGTGTGGCTGTCGGCGGGCGTGCCGTTCCAGTCGCCGCTGCCGGTGATCTGCACGCTGGGCGACAGCGCGCGCAACTGGTCGATGTGCATGCCCTGCGCGGTCGGCCAGGTCTCCAGCCGCGCCTCGCCCAGCTTGGCGTCGCCGAAGCGGAGATCGCCCACCCACAGGTGGAACGGCGGCAGCGCGGCGGGGTTGATGCCGGTGTTGGCCGGGTTGTCCTGCGGCTGCGCGGCGGCCGCCTTGCCGGTGGGCGCGGTCGGGTTGCCGGGCCAGTACAGGTGGCTGAGGCGCGCGGTGATGCCGCGCTTGTCCAGCTCCGCGTTGGGGATGCTGAAACGGCCGGCCATGGCGGCGCCGCTCACGTCCACCTGCAGGTTGTCGGCGGCCGGAACGGCCTGCAGGGTCATCGCGCCGAGCGGACGGCCGAACCATTCGGCGCGGTCGGTGCCCACGTCGACGCTTTCCAGCGCGGGACCGCCGCTGCCGCCAGCACTGCTGCCGGCGGCGAGCGCGACGGCCTGCTGCACCCAGCCGGTGACGTCCAGCGCGGACGCATGGCCGCGGATGCGCAACCCCTGCGCAGGCAGTTCCTCGGGCATCTGCGCGCCGAACGCCAGGGTGCCGGCCAGCGGCTTGTCGCCGTCGGCCAGGCGCAGGTGGCCGCGCGCCTGTTCGCCCAGCGCCAGCTTGAGGTCGGCACCGCTCAACGGCAAGGCCATCGCCACATGCAGCGGCAGTTCGCTCGCGGCGGCCTTTTTCAGCGGCACCGGTACGTCCAGCGCCATGCCGGCCAGGCTGGAGTCGATGCTGAGGGTCTGCGCCGACGCACCGCCGCCTGCCGGCGCGGCGAGCTTGAAGCCGATGTCGAAGGCGCTGCGGCCCTTGCCCAGCGGGGCCAGCCAGTCCAGCGACGGGTAGCCGAGGGTGAGGTCGGCCAGGCTGAAGCTGCCGCTCAGCTTGGCCGCCAGCACGGTGTCCGGGTCGCCGGTGGCGCCGCCGATGGCGAGGTCGAGCGAAGCCGGCCGGCCATGAAAACCGCCGCTCAGCGGGCCGGCGTGAAAGCCCTTGCCGTCGAACGTGGCCGGGCCGTTGAGCTGGTCGAGCTGCAGGTTCCAGTCCGCATCGCTGGCGTCCACGTCCTTGAGCTGGGCGTTGCCGGCCAGCAGGAAACTCTGCGGCGCACCCAGCGGCAGCGAAAGATGGAAATCGAAGCTGCCGCTGCCGCCCAGCTTGAGCTTGGCGAGCTGGTCGGCCTGCCGGCTGGCGATCGGACTCTTCACCACGAAGCCGAGCAGGTTCGCCGCGCTGCCGTTGCCGTCGACGTTGAGATCCAGCGTGCCGTTGGCGAATTCGGGAATCAGCGCCACCGCCCGCACCAGCTTCACGTCCTGCGCCTGGCCGGTGTCGGCCTGCACCAGCATGCCGCTGTCGATGAAGCTGGCGATGGCGTGGACGCCGGTGGCATCGGGCCAGTCGGGCGCGTAGCGGAAGTCGAGGTCGCTGATCTCGGCGCGCGCCTCGAAACGGCCTTCGTTGTGGTGGAACGGCCAGTCCTTGAGGTCGCCGCGCACCAGCGCCTCGGCATGGTCGATGCGGCCGCTCACCAGCGCGCGGTCCAGCCACGCCACGGTGGGCGCCGGCATCACGTTGACCGGCCAGAACAGCTTGGCGGCGGTGACGTCGCCATGCGTCACGCTGGCGTAGAGGTTGAGGAAGGGCGGGCCGCCGGCATCGTGCAGGCGCATCTCGCCGCGCGCCTGCCCGCCGTAGCCCTGCCCTTCGAAATCCAGCGGATCGATGCCGAGATGCCAGTCGCCGTCCGCATGCCAAAGCGCCAGCGTGCCGGACAGCTTCGACATCACGAAGGGCTGCCGAAATACGTGCGTGGCGCGTACCGTCGCGGCCTGCGCCGGCAGCTCCAGCGACACCGCCTCGCCGTCGCCGCGCAGCGTGCCGGCCAGGCCGTCCACGCCGGGCAAGCTGCCCACCGGATCGATCGCCAGGCCATCGAAACTGGCCTGCAGCCGGCTCAGCCCGGCAGCCTGCGACCAGGCCAGCGAGGCGTCGCCGAACTGGCCGCGCGGGTGGCCCGCGCCCAGCCAGTTCGCCAGCGCGGGAGGCACGCCCGGCGCGAGACCCAGCCAGGGCAGCAGCGGCCCGATCTGCAGGTTGCGCGCGGCCGCCTGCACGGCCAACCGCGGCGTGCCGGGATCGTGCAGCCACACCGCCAGCGCGCTGCGGTCGTCGCCGGCCCAGCGCAGCACGAAGCCGTCGGCGGCGCGCTGCAGCTCGGCCTCGCCGTGCAAGGCCGGCACCTCGGCGGCCCCGTTCGCGCCGTCGATACGCACGTCGTCGAGGTCGAAGCGGCTGACGTTGCGCACCACCCGGCCCCGCTTCCAGTCCAGCCATACCGCCACGTTGCCGTGGCCGCCCCGCACGCTGTAGCCACCCAGGTCCATGCCGGCGAACAGCGCGGCGAGGTCGAGCTTCTGCCCGGACAGCCACAAGCGCCCGCTGCTGCCGTCGTCCCGGAAACTGCCCGCCCCACGCAACACGCCGGGCGCCCCTTCGCGGCGCAGCCGGGCGCCTACGCGGATGCGGCGGCCCTGCCGGCTGATGCGCAACTGGTCGGCGATCAGGCTGTATTGCCGGTGGCTGGTTTCATCGACGACGTTCAACCGCAGGTCGTCCAGCCACAGTTCGATCGACAGCCTGCCGAAGCCGGGCTGCTGCGAGCTGCCGCCGGTGCCGAGGCCGTTGATGTGCCAGCGGCCGTCCTTGTCGCGGCTGAGGTCGAGCTGCAGTCCGCGCGTGCGCAGGTTCAGCAGGTGCCGCGTCGGCAGCCAGCCGCCGAAGTCGATCAGCAGCTCGGACTCCGGGACATGCACCGGCTCGCCCTTGCCGCCGGGCGGCACGCCCACGGTGACGTCGCGCAGCACGAACAGCGGGCCGGAACCGCTCCATTCGCTTTTCAGCGAACCGAAACTGACCGGCCGCTCCAGCTTCTCCGACAGCTCGCGCGCCACCCATTCGGGATGCCGCGCCACCATCGGCACCAGCAGCTGCGCCAGCGCCATCAATACGGCCAGCGCGATCACCGCGACGCCCGCGGTCCAGCCCAGCACGCGTGCGGCGATGTGCAGCCGCCGTGGCCAGCCGGCGCTCATCGGGGTGCGGCCGCCACGGCGGCCGGGTTACAGCAGCACCACATCAAACTGTTCCTGCGAATAATGTTCCTCGGCCTGGAAGCGTATGCTCTTGGAGATGAACTCCTCCAGTTCGGCCACCGCGGCGGACTCCTCCTCGAGGATGCGGCCGACCACGGCGGGGCTGGCCATCACCAGCAGCTTCTCGGCGTTGAACTGGCGCACCGCGCGGGTGATCTCGCGGAAGATCTCGTAGGTCACCGTCTCGGCGGTCTTCAGCGTGCCGCGCCCGCCGCAGGCCGGGCACGGTTCGCACAGCTGGCGTTCCAGGCTCTCGGTGGTGCGCTTGCGGGTCATCTCGACCAGGCCCAGCGAGGACATCGGGTACACCGTGGTCTTGGCGTGGTCGCGCGCCAGCCCCTTGGACAGCATGCGCAGCACCTGGCGCTTGTGTTCCTCGTCCACCATGTCGATGAAGTCGATGATGATGATGCCGCCGAGGTTGCGCAGCCTGAGCTGCCGCGCCGCCGCCTGTGCCGCCTCCAGGTTGGTGCGGTAGACGGTTTCCTCCAGGTTGCGCGTGCCGAGGTAGGCGCCGGTGTTGACGTCGATGGTGGTCATCGCCTCGGTCTGGTCCACCACCAGGTAGCCGCCCGACTTCAGCGGCACCTCCTTCTTCAGCGCGTGCTGGATCTCGTCCTCCACGCTGTACAGGTCGAAGATCGGCCGCTCGCCGTCGTAGTGCTCCACCCGGTCGTCCAGGCTGGGCATGAACTTGTGCACGAACTTCACGACCTTCTCGAAGGTCTCGCGCGAGTCCACGCGCACCTTCTCGATGTCGTCGGTGAGCATGTCGCGCAGGCTGCGCAGCGGCAGCGAGAGTTCCTCGTAGACGCGCTCGCCCACCTTGGTCCTGGCGATGTTCTCCTGCACCACGCGCCAGACCTTGCCGAGGTAGGTCACGTCGAAGGCCAGCGACTCGGCGCTCTGCCCCTCCGCGTTGGTGCGCACGATGTAGCCCAGCGGGTTCTCGCCGACCAGGCTGCCCATCACCTCGCGCAGGCGCGTGCGCTCGGTTTCGTCCTCGATGCGCGCGGAAATGCCCATGGTGTGCGCATACGGCAGCAGCACCAGGTAGCGCGAAGGGATCGACAGGTGCGCCGACAGGCGCGCGCCCTTGCTGCCGATCGGGTCCTTCACCACCTGCACGACGACTTCCTGCCCTTCGTGCACCAGTTCGCTGATCGACGGCATGTGGCCGTTGCCGTGGCCGTTGCCTTCGGCGCCTTCCGGCAGGGCCGGACGCACGATGTCCGAGGCGTGCAGGAAGGCCGCGCGGTCCAGCCCGATCTCCACGAACGCGGCCTGCATGCCCGGCATCACCCGCTGCACCCGGCCCTTGTAGATGTTGCCCACGTAGCCGCGTTTCGAGGCGCGTTCGACATGCACCTCCTGCAACATGCCGTTCTCGACCACGCCCACCCGCGTCTCGCGCGGGGTCACGTTGATCAGGATCTCTTCGCTCACTGCGCAACTCCCCGGATAGACGGCCTTTATAGCGGCTGGCCGCTGCAGCTGTCGATGCGCGGCGCAGGGTGCAAAAGACCGTGTGTTTTGCTAAGCCCAAACGGCGACAATGGAACGACCCGACCTGGCTTGGACAACCGATCCGGCATGAAATTGCTCTTGGTGGAAGACTCCGAACGCCTGCGCCAGACCCTGCGCCACGGCCTGCAGGGCGCCGGTTTCACGGTGGACGCGGCCGGCGACGGCGTGGCGGCCTGCGGCTTCCTGGCCGGGTACGACTACGACCTGGTGGTGCTGGACCTGATGCTGCCGCGGCTGGACGGCATCGGCGTGCTGCGCAGCCTGCCCGCCGGCGGCCGGCGCCCGCGCGTGCTGGTGCTGTCCGCCCGCGACCAGGTGGCCGACCGCATCGAGGCGCTGAATGCCGGCGCCGACGACTACCTGGTCAAGCCGTTCGCCTTCGACGAACTGGTGGCGCGCCTGCACGCGCTGTCGCGCCGCCCGCAGCAGGCCCAGCCCGACGTGCTCAGCCACGGCCCGCTGCGGCTGGACCCGCGTTCGCACAGCGCCACGGTCAAGGGGCGCCCGCTGGCGCTGACGCCGCGCGAATTCGCCGTACTCGGCCTGCTGCTGCGCCATCGCGGCCGCGCCTTCAGCCGCCAGGAAATCCTCGACCGCACCGCCGGCAGCGACAGCGAGGTCTCGGACCGCAGCGTGGAAGTGCTGGTGTTCGGCTTGCGCCGCAAGCTGGAGGGCGCCGGACTGTCCGGCCTGGTCGAGACGCGGCGCGGCGCGGGCTACCTGATCCCGTGAAGCCCGCCTCGCTTTCCGCCCGCGTCACCGTGCTGCTGGCCGTGGTCTGCCTGCTGGTGCTGGGCGGCGGCGCGAAGCTGATGGACTGGCGCATCGACCACGAGCTTGCCAACCGCTCCCGCCGCAGCCTGCTCGAGCAGGCGCGCGAACTGGGCGACATGCTCGCGCGCGAACAACCCGCGCCGCCCCCGCACGGCGCCGCGAGCCCGGCCGGCGACGGCACCTGGTACGAACTGCGTTGCCAGGGCTACCCGCCGCAGCGCAGCGATCCGCCGCCGCCGGCCGTGCCCCGCGGCTGGCCCGACGACGTGGATGCCAGACCGCGCTACGCCCGGCTGGCGCACCACCTGGAAACGGTGCGGCTGGAGCTCGCCCGCTCCGGCGGCGCTCCGTCCGCGGGCTGTCGCCTGCTGTTCGTGCAGGACCGCCACTCGCTCGACGAGCTGATGCTGGCGATCGACTGGATCCTCGCGCTGGGCCCCCTGCTCGCCGCCGCCGTCGCGCTGATCGCCGTGCCGCTGGTCGTGCATCGCGGCCTGCGTCCGATGGGCGCCCTGGTCGAGCGCATGCGCGGCATCGGCCCGCATGCGCCCGGCCAGCGTCTCGCGCCGATCGGGCTGCGCGAACTCGATCCGCTGGTGGCGCGCTTCAACGACGTGCTGGCCCGCATGGACGAGGGCCTGGCGCGCGAGCGCCAGTTCGCCAGCGGCCTGGCCCACGAGACCCGCACGCGCCTCGCCGAACTGCGCGTGCTGGCCGAGGTGGAAGCGCGCTATCCGAGCGGCCGCAGCCTGCCCGACCTGCTCGCCGAGATCGGCAGCATCGGCGCGGAGCTGGAGGCCACCGTCACCGCCCTGCTGCTGCTCACCCGGCTGGAATCCGGGCTGGAACAACCGCAATGGCAGTCGCTGGCGACGGCGCCGTGGATCGAACGCCAGCTGCAACGCCAGCAGCCCAGCGCCGCCGCACGCGGCATCGCGCTGGCGATGGAGGGCACGCCGCCCGCCGCGCTGCGCACCGACCCCGCCCTGCTCGAAGTGATCGTCGGCAACCTGCTCGGCAACGCCTGCGCCTACGCGCCCGCGGGCGACACCGTGCGGCTGTCCGTCGATGCGCGCGGCCTGGCCATCGACAATGCCGCACCCGGCCTTGCCGATGCCGACCTCGTCCGCTTCGGCACGCGCTTCTGGCGCAAGCAGCTGCCGCATGCCAACCATGCCGGCCTGGGCCTCGCGCTGGCCAATGCCGCCGCACGGGCATTGGGCATCGCGCTGGACTTCCGGCTCGATCCGCAGCAGCGTCTGCATGCCTCGCTGGACTGGCAAGCCGCCGCCACCCCGGAAAACCCCACGCCATGAACGACACGCGCACTCCCATCCTGCTCGCATGGAGCGGCGGCAAGGACTGCCTGATGGCGTTGCAGCGCCTGCGCGCCGATCCGCGCTGGCAGGTGGTCGGCCTGCTCACCACGATCAACCGCAACTACCAGCGCATCGCCATGCACGGCGTGCGGCACGACGTGCTGCAGGCGCAGGTGGCCGCGCTCGGCCTGCCGCTGGTGGAAGTGCTGCTGGACTGGCCCGGCAGCAACGACGCCTACGAAGCCGCGCATGCGCAGGCCCTGGTCGAGGCGCGCATGCGCTGGCCCGGCATCCGCCATTGCGCGTTCGGCGACCTGTTCCTGCAGGACGTGCGCGACTACCGCGTGCGCCAGCTCGGCCGCGACAACTGGCGCGCGGTATTCCCGCTGTGGGGCGAGGACACCGCCGCGCTGTCGCGCCGCTTCGTGGCCGAAGGCCATCGCGCCATGCTGTGCTGCGTGGACACGCAGCAGCTCGACGCCGCATTCAGCGGCCGCGCCTTCGACGCCAGCCTGCTCGACGCGCTGCCGAACGGCGTCGATCCCTGCGGCGAGCGCGGCGAGTTCCACACCCTGAGCTGCGGCGGCCCGCTGTTCCGCCAGCCGCTCAGGCTCAAGCGCGGCGAATCGGTGCTGCGCGACGGCCGCTTCCAGTTCACCGACTTCCTGCTCGACGATGCCGCGCACGGCTGAGCGCCACGTGCTGCCCGACGTGCTGCAACCCGGCCTCGCGCTGGTGTTCTGCGGCACCGCGGCCGGCAAGCGCTCCGCCGCCGAGCGCGCCTACTACGCGCATCCCGGCAACCTGTTCTGGCGCGCGCTGCACGAAGCCGGCCTTACCCCGCGCCTGCTCGTCCCGGCCGAATTTCCGCTGCTGCCGCAGTTCGGCATCGGCCTCACCGACCTCGCCAAGCGCCACAGCGGCAACGACGACGAACTGCCGCCCGGCGCCTTCGACGTGCCGGCGCTGCGCGCCAAGGTCGAACGCCACGCGCCGCGCGTGATCGCCTTCACCAGCAAGAACGCGGGGCGCGCGGCGCTGGGCCGTAACGTGCCATACGGACTGCAACCGGAGCGCATCGGCGACACGCGCGTATTCGTGCTGCCCTCGCCCTCGGGGCAGGCGCGCGGGCACTGGGATCTCGATCCTTGGCGTGCGCTGGCCGGGCTTGTTTCGTCCTTGTCGCCGGGGAGAGAGCCGGGCTGAGGAAGTTATCCGCCCGCCTTTCGCAAACGGCTCCGACTGCCGCCGGATCACGACACAAAGTCCCTGCGGATAAGAAGGCGCTAAGCGCCCCACGGCAAGCTGCGCGGATGATTGCCGTCGCACGCCCGCCCGCCCGCATCGCATGGATCGCCACGGCCGCCCTGCTGGGCGGCTGCGCCGTCTATCGCCCGCTGCCGCTGGGCCGGGGCGACGGCGCCGCCAGCGCCGCGCAGCTCGGCGTGCCGGCCGCCGCGATGCCGCTGCCCGCGCTGGCCGCGCATCGTTTCGATCCCGCCGACGGCCTGGACGCTACCGAAGTGGCGATGCTGGCGGTGGCGAACAATCCCGAACTGAAGGTGCAGCGCGATGCGCTGGGCATCGCCCGCGCGCAGGCCTTCGCCGCGGGCCTGCTGCCCGACCCGCAGCTGAGTCTGGAGGAGGATCTGCCGCACCATTCCGGCAGCGGCCTCACCAAGGCCTACAACATCGGCATCAGCGCGGACGTGAGCGCCCTCTTGCTGCGCTCCTCACGCACACATGCAGCGAACGCGCAGGCCGAGCAGGTGAATCTCGACCTGCTTTGGTCGGAATGGCAGACCATCGCGCAGGCGCGCCTGCTGTTCGACCAGGTGCAGAGCCTGCGCCGGCAGCAGGCCGAACTCGACGCCGAGCTGCAGGCGCTGGTGCCGGTGGACCGGTCGGTGCAGGCCGCGCTCGCCGCCGGCAACCTCGACTACGACAGCGCCAGCGCCGGCCTCAACGCGGTGGCCGACGTGCGCCAGCGCGCGGGCGACAACGCGCTCGCCCTGCACCAGGCCGAGGCCGGGCTGCGCCAGTTGCTGGGACTCGCCCCGACTGCGCGACTGGACCTGACGGGCGCGCCGTACCACGCGAACCCCGATGCTGCACAACGCCAGACCGCGCTGGCCAACCTGCCGCGACGTCGCCCCGACCTGCTGGCCCTGCAGGCAGGCTACCGCGCGCAGGAGGCGACGCTGCGCGGCGCCATCCTCGCCCAGTTTCCCGCCATCACGCTGGGCCTGAACCGTGCGCGCGACACCGGCAACGTCACCACCAACGGTTTCAGCATCGGCCTCACCCTGCCGCTGTTCGACCGCAACCGCGGCAACATCGCGATCGCGCGCGCCACCCGCCAGCAGTTGAAGGACGACTACGCGGCGCGCCTGCTGGCCACCCGCAGCGACATCCAGCGGCTCGCGGCCGACCTGCGCACGCTGGATGCGCAGCAGGCGGCGCAGGTGGCGCACGCGCGGCGGCTGGACACGGCGCGCGACGCGGCGGAACAAGCCTGGCGCAAGGGCCTGCTCGACTGGCCCGCCTACCTGGCGATCCGCGCCAACGCGCTGGCGGCCGACAGCGAACTGATCGCGCTCGCGCAGTCGCGCGACGACGCCGCGATCGCCCTGGAAGCCCTGCTGGGCCGCACCGACTTCGTCACGCCAGAGACGTCCAAACGATGAAGCAGACCTTGCTCGCGCGCTGCGCCGCGCTGGCCGCGACGGCCCTCCTCCTGACTGCCTGCGGCCAGGGCAGCGGCGGCGACGACGATGCCGCCACCGACGCCAAGGGCGTGGCCCTGGTCACGACGGCGCTGCCGGTGCGGCAACGTTTCCACGACAGCGTGGACGCCTGGGGCAGCGCGGTGGCCGATCCGCACCGCGCGCGCACCCTCAGCCTGGCCCACGGCGGCCAGGTGCTGGCGTTGAAGGTCAGCGCGGGCCAGACGGTCAAGCGCGGCCAGGCGCTGCTGGTGATCGCACCCGACCCGACGGCGCGCAGCGCCTATCGGCAGGCACAGGCTGCGCTGACCCTGGCCAGCGGCGAGCTGCAACGCACCGGACACCTGGCCGCGCAGCACCTGGCCACGCAGTCGCAGGTCGCCGCGGCGCGCAAGGCGCTGGCCGACGCGCAGGCCGCGCTGGCGGCGCAGCGCGCGCTCGGCGGCGGCGCCGCGCAGGAAACCCTCGCCGCGCCGGACGATGGCGTGGTGAGCGCAGTCGCGGTGACGCTGGGCGAGCGCTTCGCCGCCAACGCGCCGCTGCTTTCCTTCATGCCAGCGCACGCGTTGATCGCCGTGCTCGGCGTGCAACCGGACGCGGCCACGGACTTGCACGCCGGCCTGCCGGTACAGCTGCGCGGCGTGTACGGCGACGGCAAGGCGTTCGCCGGCAAGCTGGTCATGGTGGGCGGCGCGATCGACCCGCAAACCGGCCTGCTGCCGGTGCAGGCGTCCATCCCGGCCGCCGCGGATGCCGCGCTGGTGGCCGGCACGGCGCTGCAGGCCAGCATCGAGAGCGACGAGTACACCGCCTGGGCGGTACCGCGCGGCGCGGTGCTGCAGGACAACACCACTCCCGGCGGCAGCGACTACGTGTTCCAGCTCGACCACGGCAAGGCGCACCGCGTGGACGTGCGGCTGCGCCAGCCGGCGGGCGACCCCGTAGGCGTGCTCGGCCGGCTCGACGCAAAGCTGCCGGTGATCGTGGACGGCGCCTACGAGGTGGGCGACGGCGACCGCGTGCGCGAGCGCAAGCCGTGAGCGCAGCGCCGATGACGATCGCCCAGTGGATGCACAGGCACCGGCGCTCGTTGCTGTTCCTCGCCTTCATCCTCGCCCTCGGCGGCATCGCCGCGGCGTTCAACCTGCCGGTCTCGCTGTTCCCCGACGTCTCGTTCCCGCGCGTGAGGGTGTCGCTGGACGCCGGCGACCAGCCCGCCGACCAGATGGTGGTGAGCGTCACCCGCCCCGTGGAGGAAGCGATCCGCCGCGTGCGCGGCGTGCGCGAGGTGCGCTCCACCACCAGCCGCGGCAGCGCAGAGATCAACGTCGGCTTCGACTGGGGCGCCGACATGGGGCGCGCCCTGCTCGATGTCGACGCCGCGGTCAGCGAGGTATTGCCGGAACTGCCTGCGCACGTGAACGTGCGTGCGCGGCGGCTGGACCCCACCGTGGATCCGGTGCTGGCCTACAGCCTCGGTTCGAACACGCTCAGCCCCGCGCAATTGCACGACATCGCCGAGTTCCAGCTGCGCCCGCTGCTGTCCGGCGTCACCGGCGTGGCCCAGGTCGACGTGCAGGGCGGCGACGTGGCCGAGTTCCACGTCGACGTCGACGCCGGCAAGCTGCGCGCGCAGGGACTCAGCCTCGCCGACGTGAACAAGGCGGTGGCCGACGCGGCCACGATCCAGGCGCTGGGCCGGCTGCAGGACCACTACAAGCTCTACCTGGTGCTGGCGAACAACCAGCCCGCCACCGTGCAGGCGCTCGACGGCATCGTGCTGCGCGCCGGACCGCAAGGCCTGGTGCGGCTCGGCGACGTGGCCAGCGTGCGCATGAGCCACGAGCCGCAATGGATCAGCACCACCGCCGACGGCCACGACGCGGTGCTGCTGCAGGTGTTCCAGCAGCCCAGCGGCAACAGCCTGCAGATTGCGCGCGACGTGGGGCAACGCCTGGCCGAGTACGAAAAGCACGCGCCGAAAGGCCTGCACATCGCCAACTGGTACGACCAGACGCAGCTGGTGCGGGGCGCGGCCGGCAGCGTGCGCGACGCGATCCTGATCGGCATCGTGCTGGCCGGGCTGGTGCTGTTCCTGTTCCTGCGCAACGTGCGGGTGATCCTGGTGGCGCTGATCGTGGTGCCGGCCACGCTGGCGATCACCGTATTGCTGCTCGACCTGCTGCACATGAGCTTCAACATGATGACGCTGGGCGGCATGGCGGCCGCGGTGGGCCTGCTGATCGACGACGTGATCGTGATGCTGGAGCACATCATGCGCCGGCTGCGCGACGGCGGCGGCGCGGACGCGCCGTCCGAGGTCGGCGAACGCATCGCGCACGCGGCCAGTGAGTTCACCCGGCCGCTGACCGGCTCCAGCGCGGCCACCGTGGTGATCTTCCTGCCGCTGGCCTTCCTCACCGGCGTCACCGGAGCGTTCTTCAAGGCGTTGTCGCTGACCATGGCCAGCGCGCTGGTGATCTCCTACCTGCTGACCTGGATCGCAGTACCCCTGCTGGCGGAATGGCTGATCGACGAACGGCACGCGGCGGAGCATCCGCCGGGCCGCTTCTCGCAGCGCCTGCTCGCCGGCTACGAACGTACCCTGGGCAGCCTGCTGCGGCGACCCGCCCTGCTGCTGATCGGCGTGCTGCCGCTGCTGCTCGCCGGCGTGCTGGCCTACCGCCACGTCGGCAGCGGCTTCATGCCGAAGATGGACGAGGGCGGCTTCACCCTGGACTACCTGTCCGAACCCGGCACCTCGCTGGCCGAGACCAACCGCCTGCTGCAGCAGGTCGAGCGCATCATCCGGTCCAACCCGTATGTCAGCACCTATTCGCGCCGCACCGGGCTGCAGCTGGGCGGCGGCCTCACCGAGGCGAACACCGGCGACATCTTCGTGCGCCTGAAGAACGGCTCGCGCCCGCCCACCGACACCGTGATGGAACAGATCCGCGAACAGGTGGCGGCGCAGGTACCGGGCCTGGACGTGGAAGTCACCCAGTTGATGGAGGATATGATCGGCGACCTCACCGAGGTGCCGCAGCCGATCGAGGTGAAGCTGTTCGGCGACGACCAGGCGCAGCTCGACGCCACGGCGAAAAAGGTCGCGGCCGCGATCGGCAAGGTCGACGGCGTGGCCGAGGTGCGCAACGGCATCAACCCCGCCGGCGATGCGCTGGAAGTGAAGGTCGACCCGGTGAAGGCCGGCCTGTACGGCCTCGATCCGCTGGCCGTGGCGCAGCAGGTGAACGACGCCGTCGCCGGCAACGTGGCGGCCGAGTTGCCGCAGGGGCCGAAGATGATCGGCGTGCGCGTGTGGCTGCCGCCGTCGGCGCGTGCGCAGCGGGAGCAGCTGGAGTCGCTGCCGATCCGCACCGCCAACGGCCAGAGCGTGCCGCTGTCGCGGCTGGCCAGCATCCGCGCCGAGCAGGGCCAGCCCGAGATCGACCGCGACGACCTCAAGCGCATGGTGGCCGTGACCGCGCGCATCGTCGGCCGCGACATGGGTTCCACCGTGGCCGACGTGAGGAAGGTGCTGGACCGGCGGGACATGCTTCCGGCCGGCATGTACTACGAACTCGGCGGCCTCTATGCGCAGCAGCAGATCGCCTTCCACGACCTCACCCTCGTGATGCTGGCGGCGGTCGCCCTGGTGTTCGCCCTGCTGCTGTTCCTGTACGAGAGCTTCCGCGTGGCGCTGGCGATCATGGCCTCGCCGCTGCTGGCGCTGGCGGCGGTGTTCCTGGGGCTGTGGATCACCGGCATCGAACTCAACATCTCCGCGATGATGGGCATGACGATGATCGTGGGCATCGTCACCGAGATCGCGATCTTCTACTTCTCCGAACTGACCGAAGCGCACCGGCGGATGCCGCTGCACGAGGCGATGCAGTACGCCGGCCAGCACCGCATGCGGCCGATCCTGATGTCGACCCTGGCCGCCATCCTCACCCTGCTGCCGCTGGCGCTGGCGCTCGGCCAGGGCTCGCAGATGCAGCAGCCGCTGGCGGTGGCGATCATCTCCGGCATGGCGGTGCAGGTGCCGCTGGTGCTGCTGGCGATGCCGGTGATCTACGCAACGCTGTGCCGGCCGAAGGGCGCGCGGCGCTGACCGGCGCTCAGGCGCTCAGGCGCTGCGCGGCAGGATCAGCATCGCGTCGCCGTAGGAGAAGAAGCGATAGCGCTGCTCCACCGCATGCCGGTACGCGTCGAGCATGAACTCGCGGCCGGCCAGCGCCGACACCAGCATCAGCAGGGTCGACTGCGGCAGGTGGAAGTTGGTGATCAGGCCGTCGATGCTGGTGATCTTGTAGCCGGGGAAGATGAAGATCTGCGTCTCGCCCGCGAACGGATGCAGCTCGCCTTCCACCGTGGCGCTTTCCAGCGCGCGCACCACCGTGGTGCCCACCGCGAACACGCGGCCGCCGGCGGCGCGCGTGCGGCGGATCTGCTCGACCAGGCTGGCGCCCACGTTGAGCCATTCGCGGTGCATGTGGTGGTCGCCGATGTTCTCCGCGCGCACCGGTTGGAAGGTGCCCGCGCCCACGTGCAGGGTGACGTAGCCGAAGCCCACCCCGCGCTCGCGCAGGGCGGCGAGCAGCGGCTCGTCGAAATGCAGGCCGGCGGTGGGCGCGGCCACGGCGCCGGGCTCGCGCGCGTAGACAGTCTGGTAGCGCTCCATGTCGCCGGCGTCGGCATGGCGCTCGATGTACGGCGGCAAGGGCATCTCGCCCAGCTTCAGCAGCAGCTTCTCCAGCGGCTCGGGCGCCTCGAAGCGCAGGCGGAAGAATCCCTCGTCGCGGCCCAGCACCACCGCGTGGCTGCCGTCGGCCAGCTCGATGCGGCCGCCCTCCTTCGGCTTCTTGCTGACGCCGAGTTGCACCACCGCCTCGTGCGCGCCGGTGACGCGCTCGATCAGGATCTCCACCGCGCCGCCGGTGTCCTTGCGCCCGTACAGGCGCGCCGGCAGCACGCGGGTGTCGTTGAACACCAGCAGGTCGCCGGGACGCAGGAAACCGGGCAGCTCGCGGAACATCCGGTCCTCGCGCCGGCCTGCCGCCGCGTCCAACAGCAGCAGGCGGCTGGCCGAACGCTCAGGCAGCGGCGCCTGGGCGATCAGTTCGGGTGGCAGGTCGAAATCGAAATCGGACTTCTTCAAGGCAACGGGCTCGGTCGGCATACGCAAGGTCGTGCAACGCGGCATTATCCCGCAGACCGGCAGCCAGGACACAAAAAGCGCCGCCCCGTCCGGAGCGGCGCCCATGGCGGCGGGCATCAGCCCTTAACGCACAGCACCTGGCGCAGCGTGTGTACCACCTCGACCAGGTCGGTCTGGGCAGCCATCACTGCGTCGATCGACTTGTACGCCGCCGGCGACTCGTCGATCACCGCTGCGTCCTTGCGGCATTCCACGTGCGCCGTGGCCTCGCGGTGCTGGGCCAGGGTGATCTGCTGGCGCGCCGCGCTGCGGCTCATCACGCGACCGGCACCGTGGCTGCAGCTGTGGAAGCTGTCCGCGTTGCCCTTGCCGCGCACGATGTAGCTGCGCGTACCCATCGAACCGGGGATGATGCCCAGCTCGCCGGCCCGCGCACTCACCGCGCCCTTGCGGGTGACCAGCAGTTCCTGCCCGCCGTGCGTCTCCTTCTGCACATAGTTGTGATGGCAGTTCACCGCCATCGCGGCGAGCTGGAAGGTCGGCAGGCGGTGACGCATATCCGCCAGTACGCGGGCCATCATGGCCTCGCGGTTGGCGCGGGCGTAGTCCTGCGCCCAGGACACCGCCTCGACGTAGTCGTCGAACAGCGGCTCGCCTTCCATGAAGAAGGCCAGGTCCTTGTCTGGCACGTGATAACCCAGCACGCGCTTGCCCAGTTCCTGTCGGGCCTGCTCGATGAAGTAGCTGCCGATCAGGTTGCCGGTACCGCGCGAACCCGAGTGCAGCATCACCCACACGGCGTCCGATTCGTCGAGGCAGACCTCGATGAAGTGGTTGCCGCCGCCGAGTGTGCCCAGCTGCTTGTCGACCTTGTCGGTGCGGATCTTCCGGTGCTTCGCCTTCACCATCTCCAGCCGCGCGGCCAGGCCTGACTCGACCAGCCGCGTATGGAGGCTGTCCGGCAGGCGATGGTGATCGCCGCCGCGGCCGTTGCCGACCGGCACGCCGCGCTCGATGCTCGAACGCAGCTGGGCCAGGTTGTCCGGCAGATCCTTGGCGGTCAGCGTGGTGCGCACCGCGGCCATGCCGCAGCCGATGTCCACGCCCACCGCGGCCGGGATGATCGCGCCGCGGGTCGGCACCACCGATCCCACGGTGGCGCCCTTGCCCAGGTGCACGTCCGGCATCACGGCCACCCACGGCCCGACGAAGGGCAGCGTGGCGATGTTCTGCAATTGCTGCTTCGCCGAATCTTCCAGCGGCACGCCCTGTACCCAGCCCTTGATCGGCGTGGCGCTGCCCTCGGCGTGCAGCCATTCGTACTGTTGATTGCTCATGTTCATTCCTTGATGGCCCCGGTACCGTCGCCTCCGTGCGGCGGTGCCGGGTGTTGCTAGTTGAGACTGACCAACTGCTTCAGCACGCCGTCCAGGCCACCGAACACGGTCAGCTTGTCGATCTTCTCGGTGACTTTTTCCAAGGCCTCGAGCTCCTTCAGGCGCATCAGCACGGGGCTCTCCTCGATCAGCCTGGCGGTGTTGAGCAGCGAACGCGTGGCGTTCGACTCCTCGCGACGGCGGATCACGTTGGCCTGGGCCGCCTTCTCCGCCTGCACCACGCTGTTGAGGATGTCCTTCATCTCGCCCGGCAGGATGACGTCCTTCACGCCCACGCTGAGCACCTCCAGGCCCAGCTCGACCACGCGGCCGCGGACGTAGGCGAAGATGTCGGCGTC
This sequence comes from Rhodanobacter sp., assembly GCA_040371205.1. Taxonomy (NCBI): domain Bacteria; kingdom Pseudomonadati; phylum Pseudomonadota; class Gammaproteobacteria; order Lysobacterales; family Rhodanobacteraceae; genus Rhodanobacter; species Rhodanobacter sp. The sequence goes on along the minus strand of AP031382.1, from coordinate 1,019,780 downwards.
CAGCGAGGCCTTGTCGCCGAGCAACTCGTCCAGCGTCTTGACCGAGACCGCCTTGCGCAGGCCGTACTGCAGTTCGCGGTAGACGTAGTCGCCGTACTTGGCCACCTTGGTGCGCGCGGCGACCGGGTCGGTCACGCGCAGGCTGGCGGCCAGGTTCACGCGCAGGCTTACCTTGTCGCGGGTCAGCAATTCCTGACCCGACACCTCCAGCGACTGCACGCGCAGGTCGATCACCTCCAGCGAGACATTCCTGCGGAAGCTCCAGAACGCGTACGCGCCCGGCGCCAGCGTCTCGACCAGGGTACTGTCGACGAACAGCAGGCCGGCCGACTCGGTCGGCACGTCCACCGTCACCGCCACCTTGGCCAGCACGCCGAGCTGGCGCAGGCGTTCGGCCACCCGCGGGTCGACCCGCAGCGAGTCGACCAGCGATACGGCCACCACCTCGACCGCCACCAGGCCCTTCCAGTACAGCTTGCGGGTACCCGGTGCCAGCACGTCCTCCAGCTTGCCGTTCTTCAGCACGAGACCGACCTGGTCGATGCCGATGTCGGCCAGCTGCAGGTGCTCGGCCAGCGGGCCGTCGATCCGCGTCATCAACACCTCGGCATCGTTGCCGGCGTACTCCGGACGGACTAGGTTGTGCACGGTCACGGCCACGCGGTTGCGCGGGTCGAACACCCGGTACACGCCGGGGGCCAACACGCGCTCGAAGCGACGGTTGCGGTACAGCAGGCCGCGCTCGCCGTCGCCGACCACGATCTGCTTGATCCAGAACATGGGGAAACTCCTTCTTCATTGACGGTTTCGATCCGCGGACAAAATCCTCCCGACGGCAGCGGACCGGATCGCCACCGGGATTATCTCTGGCAGGGCAATAAGCGCCCTTCCCATGCGGGAATGAAAATCGCCGCATTAATCCCTTCGGCGATTATTCGAATAAGGCGGAAACGCCCCTTGACGCGAACGGGACGGAACCCTCGCGCTGTCCACGGAGAGCCAACGCGGGAGGACCGGCCCGGCGATATGCTGCCGATGCCCGGTTCCCGGTGGCCGTCCGCTTCCAGGGCGGCGGTCCGGTCCCGCCCCCGCTGCCCCGCACGCTCCGGCTGCCCTCCTGGCGGCCGGGCCCGTGCGGGGCACGGGGCGTTTCCTGGTCGGGACTTGCGTCCCTTGGTGTCATGACGTGACAAGTCATGGTTGGAGCGGGAGTCGAACCCGCGACACTCGGTTTATGAGACCGATGCTCTACCCTCCTGAGCTATCCAGTGGCTGACGTTGCCGGAATCGAACCGGATGCAGCCTGCGCTGCTGCCCTCCGCTGGGCCAACGTCATCCTGAAACACCGCCCGCCAGCCCTCGGCATACGCATCACGGCAGCGCCGCGCGCACCGGGCGGGCCTTGGGAACCCGCACCGCTGAAGGCTTTTGAGTCGATGCTTCGCATGACCGACTGTCGCCAACCGGCCATTCGTGCGGGTCGCGAGCGACCCTGTTCATGGGACATCCGTTCACGACACAGCCCGCGCCGAAGCATCGGGACGCAGCGCACCTGCGCCGGTTGCAGCCGTGCCCCTGCCTCGGCTGCGTAGAGCCGGATGCTTCAGGGCGAGACGGATGTCCTCAAAACACGTAGGGGCATGAAGATCCCTTTCGAACGCGAAAACTAAACGCCCCCGGGTGGGAACCCGAGGGCGTTCGTGTGGCCTCGGGAGATCGGGGTGACCGATCTCCGCGGGCGGGATCAGTCGATGGAGTGAAACTGGCCTTCGGTGACGGGGAACCATGTCCACACGCGCAGGCCTGCATCGCGCATTTCTGGCGACGTATTCGGCTTGCTGGCGATGAAGCAGGAAAGGTTCATGTCGTGGCTATGCAAATGATTAGGAAATGTCGCCTCGCCCGCAAAAGAGCGAAGGCGGCAAAGCATACGGCCGTCTTTTCGCGTTTGCAAGCATTTTCTTGAATTATTTTTCCGACTTCTGGTTAATCGAAAAACGGACCCATTACAGAAAGCCGCCCTGTATTCGCCATCCGTGCTTGCCGCCCAAGTCCGTAACGATGAAAATCCACGCATGCAAGCCCGCCATCCCGCCGCGCCCTGGAACACCTTCCTCAAGGGCATCTCGATCACCGTGACCCTGCTCCTGCTGGGCATCGTGCTGCTGGTGGCCTGCCTCGTACCGGCCACGACCTTGCCCCTGCTGCGCGCCGCGGTGATGGCGGTGCCGGTGCTGATCCTGCTGGCCGCCGCGCTTTTCGTGGTGCGCCACTACGACCTCACCGACGGCGTGCTACGCGTGCGGCGCCTGCTGTGGACCACGCGTGTCGAGCTGGGCGCGCTGAACGAAGCGGCCGTCGATCCGGAAGCCGGCGCCGGCTCGCTGCGCCTGTTCGGCAACGGCGGGCTGTTCGCGTTCTCCGGCTGGTTCCGCAACGCGAAGCCGGGGCGCTACCGCGCCTTCGTCACCGACTGGCAGCACGCCGTGGTGCTGCGCGCCAGTACCGGCACCGTGGTGGTGTCGCCGGCGGATCCTGCGGGCTTCGCGCGCGATCTGCAGGCACCCGCTTCGCTGCGGAAGCAAGGCAAGCCGCTGCCGCGCTGGCGGCAAAGCCGTTAGAGCCAGCCTTTCTGCCGCGCCAGCCGGTACGCCTCGATGCGGTTGGCGACGCCGAGCTTGCCGATGGCCTCGGACAGGTAATTGCGCACCGTGCCGTGCGAAAGGCTCAGCGCGGCGGCGATGTCGCCGGCACTCTGCCCCTCGCCGGCGAGGCGCAGCACCTGGCGCTCGCGGTCGTTCAGCGGATCGGCCTCCGACCATGCCTCCAGCGCCAGTTGCGGGTCGATCGCGCGGCCGCCGCGGTGCACGCTGCGCAGCGCCTCGGCGAGGTTCTCCGCCGGCGCGTCCTTCAGCAGGTACCCGGAGACACCGGCGTCCAGCGCGCGGCGCAGGAAGCCCGGACGCGCGAAGGTGGTGACGATGATGACCTTCACCGGCAGCTCGTCGTGGCGCTGGATGCGCTGCGCCAACTCCAGTCCGGTGAGGCCGGGCATCTCGATGTCGGTGACCAGCACGTCGGGCTTCAATCGCTGCACTTCGCGCCAGGCCGCCTCGCCGTCGGCGGCGGAACCGAGCACCTCGATGTCGGATTCCAGGTTCAGCAGCGCCGACAGCGCGCCGCGCACCATCGCCTGGTCCTCGGCCAGCAGCACGCGGATCATGCGGCGCTCCCGTGGCCGGCCAGCGCCGCCGCCGTCTCGCGCATGCCGACCGCGCCTGATCGCGGCGACGGGCGCAGCGGCACCTCGACGTCGATCGTGGTGCCGCGCCGCGCGGGCGAGCCGATGGCCAGCGTGCCGCCCAGCGCGCGCACGCGTTCGCGCATGCCGCTGACGCCGTTGCCGTGGGCGACCAGGCCGCCGCGTCCGTTGTCGCTGATCTGCATGTGGAAGCTTTCCGGGTTGCAGGAGAAAACCACCCGCGCGGACATGGCACGCGCATGGCGATGGATGTTGGTGACGGCCTCGCGCAGCACCAGCGCCAGCGTCGCCTCGGTCTCCGGCGGCAGGGCCGGCGCGTCCGGCATGTCGACCTCGAACGCAAGGCCCGAGGCCTCCAGCATCAGCCGCGCGGAGACCAGCTCCGCCGCCAGGTCGCTGCGGCGCATGCCGGTGACGGCCGCGCGCACTTCCGCCAGTGCATGGCGCGACACGCGCTCGACCTCCTCCATCTCGCGCTGCGCGCGCGGCGGATCGGCCAGCGCCAGCCGGCGCGCCAGCTCGGACTTCAGCGTGACCAGCGACAAGGTGTGGCCGAGCAGGTCGTGCAGGTCGCGACCGATGCGCTCGCGCTCGGCCAGCACCGCGAGACGGCGTACCTCGTCCTGCGACAGGCGCAGGGCGGCGTCCTTTTCCTTGCTGACGCGCTCGACCAGCGCGATCACGCTGACCACGATGACCGACGCCGGCATGATCACCATGACGGATACCGGATAGCCGATCCGCCAGGTCAGCGCCAACAACAAGGCGTTGAGCAACACGAGCTGGCCGAGCTGGGTGCGCAAGCGCATCCGGCAGTGATTCAACATCACGCAGGCGTACATGAAATAGCTGAGCCCGCTCGGGTACCAGGGCAACAGCGCAAAGCACAGCATGGCCATGGCCCAGGCATACCCATGCGCGATGCGCCGCGGCGCCAGATGCATCCTGGCGAACAGCCACAGGAACACCGGATAGGAGCCGAGCGTGAACAGCAGCCACGACCGCGTGTAGCCGGCGGCGCCGTGGTCGAACAGCGGCGTGATGAAGATCCACACCGACCACAGCAGATGGATGCTGTCGGCCCACGGCGACTTGCCGCGGCGGATGTCGTCGGCGGCGCCGGAGTCCGGCGCGGGCGCCAACCAGCGGGCAAGCAAGCCGGGCTTCATGAGGCGTGCCGCGCCAAGGCCAGAACCGCCGTATCGGTTGACGTCGGATAGGCAGCGCTTGCCGCTGGCAACGTCAGCGGCACATCGATGCGCAGGCGCGTGCCCGCACCCGGCGGCGACTCCAGCCGCAGCGTGCCGCCCAGCGCACGCACGCGCTCACGCATGCCGGCGAGGCCGTTGCCTTCGGCTTTCAGGCCGCCGCGGCCGTCGTCGTCCACGCACAGGCGCAGCAGGTCGCCCTCGCGCAGCCACTCGACCTTGGCGCGGGTCGCCTGCGCGTGGCGCGCGATGTTGGTCACCGCCTCGCGCAGCACCAGCGCCAGGCCGCACTCGACGTCCGGCGGCAGGTCGGCCGGTACGTTTCCGTAGTCCAGATGCACGGACGAGGAGCCCAGCAGCAACCGGGCCGAAGCCAGCTCGGCGGCAAGGTCGGTGGCGCGGATGCCGGTGACCGCGGCGCGCACTTCGGCCAGCGCGTGGCGTGCCACCTGCTCCGCCTCCTCCGCCTCGCGCCGCGCCGCCTGCGGGTCGCGGTCGAACAGCTTGCGCGACAGCTCCAGCTTCAGCGTGATCAGCGACAGCGTGTGGCCGAGCAGGTCGTGCAAGTCGCGGCCGATGCGCTCGCGCTCGGCGGTGGCGGCCAGCCGGCGCACCTCATCGTGCGAGAGCCGCAGTTCGGCGTCCTTCTCCTCGCTCATCCGTTCGGCATTGACGACCAGGCCGATGATGAGGGTCATGCTCACGATCATGCTCGTGGCCTGCCACGGGTAGTGCAGGAACCAGCCCTCGAGCAGCAGCAGCATGTTGGCGAGCAACAGCGAGGCCATGTAGCGGCGGAACGGCATGCCGCAGACACGCAGCATCACGCAACCGAACACGAAATAGGTCAGCCCGCTGGGATACCAGGGCATCAGCACCTGGCACAGCAGGATCATGCCGATCGCGTAGGCGCGCGACACGCGGCGCGGCGCCACCACATTCTTGGCATACAGGCACAGGAACACCGGATAGGACAGCGCCGTGAGCAGGCACCAGCGCAGGTTCCATGCCGCGCGATCAAACACCGGCGTGATGAAGATCCACGCCGTCCACAGCAGGTGCACCGCGTCGACCCACGGCGACTTGCCCCGGCGGAGGCTCTGCGCCACCAGCGAATCCGGCGCCGGCGACAGCCAGCGGGCGAACAGTCGGTGCGGCACAAACGGGGCGGCGGGCATGCCCGGCATCCTACTTCAACCGTACCGGCGCAGGCGCCGCGCGGCCAGCAGGAAGAACGCCGCGGCGAAGCCGGCCAGCACCAGCGCATGCGGCCACCACGCGTCCTGCGCCATGCCCACTGCGGCCAGCGCGATGCGGTCGAGGTGATAGCTCGGCCACAGCGGCGCGAGCTGCTGCAGGAACTTCGGCAGCATCGGCAATGGAAACCACAGGCCGGACAGGAACGACATCGGCAGGTAGATCAGCTGCAGCATGCCCGGCGCACCCTGCCCCTTGACCACGGTGCCCACGAACATGCCCAGCGCGCAGAACGGCAGCACGCCCAGCACGCCGGTCAGCAGCAGACCGCCTGCCTGCGCCAATGTCAGCGACAGGTGCGCCAGACCCAATGCCATCGTCAGCAGCATCGACACCACCACCGCGGCGGCGGCCATCGCCATCAGCATCTTGCCCAGCAGGTACGCGCCAGGTGGCATCGGCAGCGCACGCTTGAGCGTCAGCAGGCCGCCGTCGCGTTCCAGCGCCAGCGACACGCCGAAGCCGAACAGGCCAGGGCTCATCACGCCAAACACGCCGTAGCTGGCCAGCAGGTAGCGCGCCGCATCGGCGCCGTTGGTCTTCGCCATCAGGATGCCGAACACCAGGTAGAACAGCCCAGGAAACAGCAGGATCGGCAGCATGAACGACGGCGCGCGCAGGTAGCGCAGACACTCGCCGCGCGCCTCGGCGAGATAGGCGCCGAACACGCGGCCGGCGGACATGCGGCCCGCATCGGCGGGCGCGACGGAAAGGGCTGCGGCGTTCATCAGGCAGCCTCCGGCAGGGATGTGTCGCGGGTGAGTTCGGTGAACGCCTCGGCCAAGCCAGCGCGTTGCACTTCCAGTTCGCTGAGCGCGGCATCCGCATCGAGCAGCCGGCGCACCACCGTTTCCGCACGCGCGGCGGCGATGCACAGGTGTGCGCCTTCGCGTGCGGCGGATGCCACGCCGGGCCATGCGGCGATCGCCTCGGCATCCAGATCGCTCACGCAGCGGATGCGGGTGAGCGCCACGCGCTTGCGCAGGTCGTCCACGCTGCCCTCGCTGAGCACGCGGCCCTGGCCGAGCACCACCACGCGCTGCGCCAGCGCCTCGGCCTCTTCGAGGTAATGCGTGGTGAGCACCACGGCGCAACCTTCCGCCACCAGCGTGCGCATCGCCGCCCACAGCTTCTGCCGCGCGTCGATGTCCATGCCCACGGTGGGTTCGTCGAGGAACAGCAGCTCGGGCCGCCCGCACAGCGCCAGCGCGAATTGCACACGCCGCTGCTGGCCGCCCGAGAGCTTGCCGTAGGGCCGCTTCAGGATGTCGGCGATGCCTGCCAGCCCGACGGTTTCGTCGTAGCCGCGTGGGTTCGGGTAGTAGCTCATCGTGAGGCGCAGCAGCTCGCCCACGCGCAGGGTGGGCGGCAGGTTGGCCGATTGCAGCATCACGCCGATGCGGCGGCGCGCCTCGATGCGCTGCGGGTCCAGTCCGAACAGCTCGGCGCGCCCCGCATCCGGGCGGATCAGGCCCAGCAGCAGGCCGATGCTGGTGCTCTTGCCGGCGCCGTTGGGGCCGAGCAGGGCCAGCAACTCGCCGCGCCGCACGGCGAGATCCACGCCGTCCAGCGCGAGGTGCTGGCCATAGCGCTTCGCCACGGCGGCGAGCTGGGCAACGATGGGGTCGGTCATGCGTGGTTCTCCCTGCGCTTTCGTGCTCTCCCGCATGCGGGAAGGAGCCGGTAAGGCCCGCTTGCCGGGCATGCGGCAAAGCCTAGGCAGCACACCGCGGCGGCCCCAGTCGCCGCCGTCAGCCATCGCGCGTGACAGCCGTCATCCGCACGCAAGTTGCTGCAGTGCAAGGCGTTTCGATGACGGCAGGGGGTACCGGGCAGGCTGCCCGGCGGGTTATCCTAGTCGTTCGTGAATGCGCGCCGCCCGCAAAGCCGGACCCCATGCCGCGCACGTCACGCCCTATACGTCGGCCTGCTTCGCGCTGGGTGCGAGGCGCCGGCGGATTTCGAGGAGAACACCATGGGTTTGATCGAACAGCTGCGCGAATTGCGCGAATTCGGCGGCAAGCCGCGCACCACCGGCCTGGACGACGCCAGCATCGAGCGCATGGCCGCCGCCGACGCCATGCTGGGCGAAGCCGTGGCCGCCGCGGTGGCGCGCCACCGCGAACTGCGCAGCGAATTGGGTGATTTCCTGAAGCTGGACGAGGCCGAGCAACTCGCGCAGGCGCAGGCCGGCTTCGTCAATTTCTATCCGGACGACGCGATCAACCCCTACCTGCCGGCCGCCGCGCGCGGTCCGTGGATCGTCACGCTGAAAGGCGCCGTGGTGCACGACAACGGCGGCTACGGCATGCTGGGCTTCGGCCACAACCATCCGGCCATCGAAGCCGCACTGGCCCGCCCGCAGGTGATGGCCAACGTGATGACGCCCAGCATCGCGCAGATGCGCCTGGTGCAGGCGCTGAACCGCGAACTGGGGCACCGCCGCGGTGGCAATCCCTACGCGCACTACCTGTGCCTCAACTCCGGCTCCGAGTCGGTGGGGCTGGCCTGCCGCATCGCCGACGTCAACGCCAAGCTGATGACCGACGCCGGCGGCCGCCACGCCGGCCGCGCCATCAAGCGCCTCGCGGTGAAGGGCGCCTTCCACGGCCGCACCGACAAGCCGGCGCTGTATTCCGACTCCTCGCGCAAGACCTACCAGCAGCACCTCGCCAGCTACCGCCACGAGGACAGCCTGCTGATCGTCGAGCCGTACAACGTGGCGCAGCTCGAAGCCGTGTTCGCCGACGCCGACAGGCACGGCTGGTTCATCGAGGCGATGTTCCTCGAACCGGTGATGGGCGAAGGCGATCCGGGCCGCGCGGTGACGCCGGAGTTCTACGCCGCCGCGCGCAAGCTCACCGAGGCGCACGGCACCCTGCTGCTGGTCGATTCCATCCAGGCCGGCCTGCGCGCGCACGGCGTGCTGTCGCTCACCGACTACCCCGGCTTCGAGAAGCTGCCCGCGCCGGACATGGAGACCTTCTCCAAGGCGCTCAATGCCGGCCAGTATCCGTTGTCGGTGCTGGCGGTGGGCGAGCGCGCCGCCGGCCTGTACCGCAAGGGCATCTACGGCAACACGATGACCGCCAACCCGCGCGCGCTGGACGTGGCGCTGGCCACGCTGGGCGAACTCACCGACGAGGTGCGCGCCAACATCCGCGAGCGCGGCAAGGAGTTCGTGGACAAGCTCAACACGCTGAAGGACGAACTCGGCGGCCTGATCACCAAGGTGCAGGGCACCGGCCTGTTGTTCTCCTGCGAACTGGCGCCGCAGTTCAAGTGCTACGGCGCCGGCTCCACCGAGGAGTACATGCGCGAGCGCGGCATCGGCGTGATCCACGGCGGCACCAACTCGCTGCGCTTCACCCCGCACTTCAACGTCACCAGCGCCGAAATCGACCTGGTCGTTTCGCACGTGCGCCACGCCCTGCTGGAAGGCCCGCGCAAGAGCGAAAGCAAGGCCGCCTGACCGGTTCCGCCACGCACCCGCGCCCGCCGCCGACCCTGCGGCGGGCGCCGGGACGAAGTTCCTTCCGTCGTTCAGCATCGCAGCCTCTCCGGCGGCGATAGACTGCGCAGGCCGGCAGCCGCCGGTCATCCCGGGAGGAACCACCATGACCCTGCGTTTCAGCCAGATCGTCGCCTGCGCCGCCCTCGCCCTCGCCACCTCCGCAGCGTTCGCCGCCACGCCGCAGGCGGCCAGCCCCGCCGGGCACTCCACCAAGCTGGGCCAGTGCAGCCATGCCAACGCCGGCAAGAAAGGCGCCGAGTACAAGAGCGCCGTGGCCGCCTGCATGAAGGGCGAAAGCGCCGCGCCTGCCGCCAAAAAGACCCCGCAGCAGAAAATGGCCGCGTGCAGCAAAGCCAACGCCGGCAAGAAGGGCGCCGAATACAAGAGCGCCGTCTCGGCCTGCATGAAGGGCGGCGCCTGACGCGCCCGGAACCCTTGCAGCCGTTCTCGGGCAAAGGCGTCGCCGGCAGGCGGCGCCTTTTCGTCTGCCGCTATGCTTGCGGCACCGCCGCCGAAACATCCGCCGAATGAAGACCGTCGAAGTCCGCCACCCCTTGATCCAGCACAAGCTCGGCCTGATGCGCCGCGCCGGCATCAGCACCAAGGAGTTCCGCGAGCTGGCGGGCGAGGTCGCCGCCCTGCTCACCTACGAGGCCACCAAGGACCTGGAAACCGTCGAGGAACACATCGACGGCTGGGCCGGCCCGCTTACCGTGCAGCGGATCAAGGGCGCCAAGATCACCATCGTGCCGATCCTGCGCGCCGGCCTCGGCATGCTGCCCGGCGTGCTCGACCTGATCCCCGCCGCCAAGGTCAGCGTGGTAGGCCTGCAGCGCGACGAGCAGACGCTCCAGCCGATCGCCTACTACGAGAAACTCACCGGCCGCATGGACGAGCGCATCGCGTTGATCGTCGACCCGATGCTGGCCACCGCCGGCACCCTGGTCGCCACCGTGGACATGCTCAAGGCGGCCGGCTGCACGCGCATCAAGGGCCTGTTCCTGGTCGCCGCGCCGGAAGGCCTGAAGCGCATCGAGGCGGCGCACCCCGACATCGAGATCTACACCGCCGCCATCGACGAGCGGCTCAACGAACACGGCTACATCCTGCCCGGGCTGGGCGACGCCGGCGACAAGATCTTCGGCACCAAGCAACTGCCAGGCTGATGAGCGGACCACTCGGCACCTTCGACCACATCGTCGTCGGCGCCGGGCCGGCGGGCTGCGCCGCGGCCACGCGGCTGGCGCTCGCTCAACCACAGGCCTCGGTGCTGCTGGTCGAGACCGGGCCGGCGAAGAGCGGCATCCGCTCCGACGTGCCGCTGGGCATCGCCACCCTGGTGCCATTCCGCAACGCGCGCAACTACAGCTACCGCACCGTGCCGCAAGCCGGCCTGGACGGGCGCCGCGGCGTGCAGCCGCGCGGGCGCGGGCTGGGCGGCTCCAGCCTGATCAACGCGATGATCTACATCCGCGGCCAGCGCGAGGACTACGACGGCTGGGCGCGCCTGGGCGCCGACGGCTGGGCCTGGCGCGACGTGCTGCCGTACTTCCTGCGCAGCGAGGACAACGCGCGCGGCGCGGACGGCTGGCACGCCACCGGCGGTCCGCTGGCGGTGAGCGACCTGGCCAGCCCCAGCGAGTGCGCGCGCGCCTTCGTGGAGGCCGCCGTGCAATGCGGCCATCCGCGCAATACCGATTTCAACGGCGCCAGCCAGGAAGGCGTCGGCCTGTACCAGGTGTTCCAGCGCCACGGCCGGCGCTGGAACGCGGCGCGCGCCTACCTTGCCGCACTGGCGCCGAAGAACCTTGCCGTGCTGAGCGACACGCCGGTGGCGCGCGTGCTGGTCGAACATGGCCGCGCGTGCGGCATCGCCTGCGCCGATGGCACACGGTACGCCGCGCGCGGCGAAGTGGTGCTGTCGGCCGGCGCCTTCGGCACGCCGCAATTGCTGATGCTTTCCGGCATCGGCCCCGCCGGCCACCTGCATGCGCTGGGTATCCCGGTGCTGCGCGACAGCCCCGAGGTCGGCGCGAATCTGCAGGACCACGTGGACTTCGTCATCAGCCGCGCGGTGAACGACCGCGGCCTGTTCGGCACGGTGCCGTCCATCGTGCCGCAGGCGGTGCGCGCCATCGCACCGTTCCGGCGCGGCAGCGGCCTGCTCACCAGCAACGTGGCCGAGGCCGGCGGCTTCCTGCGCTCGCGCCCCGAACTCGAACGGCCGGACATCCAGTTGCACCTGTGCATCGGCATCGTGGACAACCACAGCCGCCGCCTGCACGCCACGCGCGGCCTGTCGCTGCATACCTGCGTGCTGCGCCCGCACAGCCGCGGCCATGTGCGGCTGGCCAGCGCCGACGTGCGGCATGCGCCGCTGATCGACCCGGCCTTCCTCGCCGACGAGCGCGACATGGAAACGCTGCTCGCCGGCACCGCGCTCGCACGGCGCATCCTCGCCGCGCCCGCCTTCGCGCGCTATGCGGGGCCGGCGCTGTACGACGCCGAGACGGACGACGAAGCGCGCCTGCGCGGCATCGTGCGTGCGCACGCCGACACCATCTACCACCCGGCGGGCACCTGCCGCATGGGCAGCGATGCCGCCTCGGCGGTCGATCCGGAACTGCGCGTGCGCGGCATCGCCAACCTGCGCGTGGCCGACGCCTCGGTGATGCCCACGTTGATCTCCGGCAACACCCAGGCGGCCTGCGCGATGATCGGCGAACGGGCGGCGGAATTCGTCGCGCGCTGCTGAGCGGCCGTCCGCGCCGGCTCACACCTCGTGGTGCGCCGCCTCCGCGCCCAGCGCCGCCGAACGGCGCGGCATCAGTTCCACCAGATACATCGCGCCCAGCACCAGGGCGCCGCCGGCGAGCATGCGCCAGCCCAGCACGTCGCTGCCGAGCGCCACCGCGAAGGCGGCGGCGAACACGGGTTCGGTGGTCATCACGATGGCGGCGCGGGTGGCGGGCAGATGCGCCTGCGCCCAGGTCTGCATCAGCATCGCTCCCGCGCCGGCGATCAGCGCCATGTAGAGCACGGCCAGCCACGCGGCGCGGTCGGGCGGCAACGCCGGCCCGCCGTGCGGCCACGTGGCGAGCAGGCAGACGACGGCGATGGCGACCATCTGCACCGCCGACAGGCCGAAGGCCTCGCCGTGGCGCGACCACTGCCCCAGCAACACGATGTGCAGCGCGTACAGCGCCGCCGAAGCCAGCGTCAGCCATACGCCGGCATCCACCGACAAGCCGTTGAGCGAGAGCAGCGCCAGGCCGGCCGTGGCCAGCGCCACCGCGACCCACACCACGCCAGGCATCCGCTGCCGGAACAGCGCCGTGGCGAGGATGGGCGTGAACACCACATACATGCCGGTGGCGAAGCCGCTGACGCTCGGCGAGATCAGCGCCAGCCCCCAGGTCTGCAGCAACTGCCCGCAGCCGTAGATCGCGCCGAGCGCCAGCCCCTGCGCGAAGCCGTTGCGGCCGAGCCGCCATACATGGCGCGGAAACAGCGCCAGCATCGCCAGCGCGGCCACGGCGAAGCGCACGGCGAGGAAATCCGCCACCGGCATGCGCGCCACCACGTCCTTGATGAGCACGAAGGTGGAACCCCACACGGCGGTCATCGTCAGCAGACCCAGGGTGGGCAGAACCGTGTGGCGCGAGGTCATCCGCTCCTCGCCCTGCGCACCAGCAGGCCGGGGACCTGCACCATGAAATGCGCCCAGATGCCCAGCCATACCGTGGCCGCCACCAACGGGTTGCGCGCGAACGGATCGAACTTGCGGAACCAGCGCCACATGCCGCGATGCTTGTGGCGGCTCACGAACACCGGCCGGTGCCGGCTGGAGCCGCCCTTGCCGTGCTGCACGCGCACGTCGCCGGCCAGCAGCACGCGCCAGCCGGCGTCGCGCACGCGGCGGCAAAGGTCGAGATCCTCGCAATGCAGAAAGTAGCCCTCGTCGAAGCCGCCCAGCCGCTCGAACAGGCGACGCGGCAGCAGCATCAGCGCGCCGGACACCGCCTCGGCCTCGACCAGTCCGTCCGGCATCGCGCCACCGACCTCGACCCGTTCGCCCTTGCCGCCGGACAGGCTGGACAATGCGCGGCGCAGCAGCGGATCGCGCCGGCGCGAGGCGGGATCGGGCACGCCCTGCGCATCGCAGACCACGGCGCCGAGCAGGCCGACCTGCTTTTCCTGCGCGAACACCGCGAGCAGGCGGTCGAGGCTGGCCTGGTCGAGCAGGCAATCCGGATTGAGCACCAGCAGCAGCTCGCCGGTGGCTTGCTTTGCGGCACGGTTCGCCGCCGGGCCGAAGCCGAGGTTGCGATGGTTCTGGATCAGGCGGAAGCGCGCATCGTGCTCGCAGGCGCGCGCCACCGCGGCCGGCACGCCGTCGCGCGAGGCGTTGTCGATCAGCAGCAGTTCGAGCCGTGTGGTGCACGCCAGCACCTTTCGCACGCATTCGCGCAAACCCGGACCGCTGTCGGCGGAGACCACGATCACGCTGAGCGGCAAGGGCTGGAAAGGGGAAAACGTGTTCACGATGCGAAGGCTCGGGACGAACAATGGAGATCGCGGCGAGATTCTGCCGCAAGGCAAGTGAAGTTTGCGACTGCAGGCATGCGGCGCGACACGCTCAATCGTCCTCGTCGCGGCCAAGCGCATGGGCGAGCGGCATCGGCATGCGTTCGTCGCCGCGGCTCAGCCACGGCTGGCCGCCATGCCAGCCCGCGAGTTGCCAGCCGCGCAGGCGATGGCAGCGGTCGCGGCGGCGATCCAGCAGCCACAGGCCGCCGTGATCGGCCATGGGCAACGCCAGCCAGCGTCCATCGTCCGAAAAGTCGCAGCATGGCTCTACCCCTGCGATGGCGCGCCCCTCCGCCAGCTGGGCTGCGCCCTGCCGCCAATGCAAGCGGCCGCCCAGCGGATCGGCCGCGCCCTGCGCCAATGCGCGCCACGAAGGTGGCCGCAGCTCGATGAGGGTGTCCGTGGGGCCGATGGGCGCCTGCGCCAGCTCGGACCACTCGCTCGTCGGCGCGTGCAAGGCTTCGCCGCTGCGGCCACGACCCAGCCAGCTCTCCAGCAACACCAGCAAGGAATAGCCGGCCAGCGCGGCCAGCAGGCTCCATAGCAGCGCCTGCGCGTCGGCACCGAAGCCGCGCCAGATCGCCAGCAGCCAACCGGCCAATGCCCAGCGCAGGCCGCGCCGCAACGGCGCGGCAAACCGCCCGGCGCGCCAGCACAAAGCCCATGCGCAGGCCAGCAACAAAGGGAGTCCCAGCCACCACGGCAGGCAAGCCAGCAACAGCAACCCAGCCAGCGCCGGCAGCCACGCCGGCCACCGGCGCCCCGGCAGTGGCTGGCTCAGCCGCACCACGCCCGCGCATTGCGGAACATGCGCATCCACGGCGAATCCTCGCCCCAGCTGTCCGGGTGCCAGCTCATCTGCACGCTGCGGAACACACGCTCCGGATGCGGCATCAGGATGGTCACGCGGCCGTCGGCGGCGGTGAAGCCGGCCAGGCCGCCGGGCGAACCGTTGGGATTGAGCGGGAAGTGTTCGGTGGGCTTGCCGCGGTTGTCCACGAAGCGCACCGCCGCCTGCGCCTTGGACGGGCTGCACACGGTGGGGAAGTGCACGCGGCCTTCGCCGTGCGCCACCGCCACCGGGATGCGCGAACCGGCCATGCCCGCGAAGAACAGGCTGGGCGAATCCAGCACCTCCAGCGTGGCCACGCGCGCCTCGTACTGTTCGGAGGCGTTGCGCAGGAACTTCGGCCAGTGCTGCGCGCCGGGGATGATCTCCTTGAGCTGGCTCAGCATCTGGCAGCCGTTGCACACGCCCAGCGCGAACTTCGACGGATCGGCGAAGAACGCGGTGAACTCGGCGCGCAGGTAGTCGTTGTAGAGGATGGAGGTGGCCCAGCCGCGGCCCGCGCCCAGCACGTCGCCGTAGGAGAAACCGCCGCACGCGGCGAGGCCGCGGAAGTCGGCGAGCCTGACCCGCCCGCTGGCGAGGTCGGACATGTGCACGTCCACCGCCTCGAAGCCGGCGCGGTCGAACGCGGCGGCCATTTCCACCTGGCCGTTGACGCCCTGCTCGCGCAGGATCGCCACGCGCGGGCGCGCACCCTTGGCCGCGAACGGCGCCGCGATGTCATCGGCCGGATCGAAGGTGAGCTTGGGGCTGATGCCGGGATCGGCGTCGTCCAGGCGCCATTCCAGTTCGGCGTCGGCGCTGTGCGGGTTGTCGCGCAGGCGCTGCATGGCATGGCTGGTTTCGTTCCACGCGCGGTACAGCGTGGTCCAGTTCCACTTGAACAACTTCTCGCCGCCGGACAGCAGCTTGATGCCGAGCTTCTCGGTGGGACGGCCGATGCGGTGGCTCATGCCGGCGAGGCTGTGCTTCACCAGCAGCGCCTCAAAGGCTTCGCGGTTCGCCGCGGCCACCTGCAGCACCGCGCCCAGCTCCTCGTTGAACAGCGCGCGCAAAGCGGCGTCCGCCCAGCCGTCGAGCAGGATTTCCAGGCCGCAATGGCCGGTAAAGGCCATCTCCAGCAGGGTGACGATGACGCCGCCGTCGGAGCGGTCGTGATAGGCCAGCAGCAAGCCGGCGCGGTTCGCTTCCTGCACCAGCTCGAACAGCGCCTTGAGGCGCTTGGCGTCGTCCAGGTCCGGCGGCACGCCGCCGCCGCGGTTGAACACCTGGGTCAGCGCGGAGGCGCCGAGCCGGTCGCGGCCCGCACCGAGGTCGAGCAGCCACAGGTCGGTGTCGCCGCGATCCAGCCGGAGCTGCGGCGTGAGCGTGCGGCGCACGTCCTCCACGCGCGCGAAGCCGGTGATGACCAGCGACACCGGCGACACCGTGCGCTGCGGCGTGTCGCCGTCCTTCCACACGGTCTGCATGGAGAGCGAGTCCTTGCCCACCGGGATGGAGATGTCGAGCTGCGGGCACAGTTCCATGCCCACCGCCTTCACCGCGTCGAACAGCGCGGCGTCCTCGCCGGGGTGGTTCACCGCGGCCATCCAGTTCGCCGACAGGCGGACCTCGCCCAGCGAGGCGATCGGCGCGGCGGCCAGGTTGGTGATCGCCTCGCCCACTGCCAGCCGCGCGGCATCGGCGCTGCCGAGCAGCGCCACCGGCGCGCGCTCGGCCATCGCCATCGCTTCGCCGCGGTAGCCATCGAAGTCGGCCATCGTCACCGCGCAATCGGCCACCGGCACCTGCCACGGGCCCACCATCGGGTCGCGATGGCTGAGGCCGCCGACGGTGCGGTCGCCGATGGTGATCAGGAAGTTCTTGCTGCCCACGGTGGGCAGACGGAGGATGCGCAGCAGCGCTTCGTCCATGCCGATGCCGGTGAGGTCGGGCACCAGATCCACGCGCGGCTTGATGCGCTTGGCGTCGCGGTGCATGCGCGGCGGCTTGCCGAACAGCACGTCCATCGGCAGGTCGATCACGGCGAGGTCGCGGCGCGGGTCGGTGACGCGCAGCACGCGCGCCTCGGTCGCCGTGCCGACCACGGCGTAGGGGCAGCGCTCGCGCGCGCAGTACGCCTCGAACTCCGGCAGGTTCTCCGGCGCGATGCCGAGCACGTAGCGCTCCTGCGACTCGTTGCTCCACACCTGCATCGGCGACAGCGAGGGGTCGTCGCAGGGCACCTTCGAGAGGTCGATCTCGCCGCCCACGCCGGCATCGTTGAGCAGCTCGGGAATCGCGTTGGACAGGCCGCCCGCGCCGACGTCGTGGATGCTGACGATGGGATTGTGCTCGCCGCGCGCCCAGCAGGCGTCGATCACCTGCTGGCAACGGCGCTCCATCTCGGCGTTGTCGCGCTGCACGGAGGCGAAGTCCAGTTCCGCGCTCGACGCGCCGGAGGCCACGGACGACGCCGCACCGCCGCCCAGGCCGATCAGCATCGCCGGGCCGCCCAGCACGATCACCGCGTGGCCGGGCCGGATCTCGTGCTTCTGCACGTCGTCGCGGCGGATGTTGGCGAGGCCGCCGGCCAGCATGATCGGCTTGTCGTAGCCGCGGCGCACGCCGGCTTCGCCGGTCTCGTGCTCGTAGGTACGGAAATAGCCGCCCAGGCACGGGCGGCCGAATTCATTGTTGAACGCGGCGGCGCCGAGCGGGCCGTCGCGCATGATCTCGAACGCGCTGGCCATGCGCGGCGGCAGCGGGCGTTCCACTTCCCACGGCCGCGGATGGCCGGGGATGCGCAGGTCGGACACCGAGAAACCGGTGAGGCCGGCCTTGGGCTTGGCTCCGCGGCCGGTGGCGCCCTCGTCGCGGATCTCGCCGCCCGCGCCCGTCGCGGCGCCGGGCCACGGCGCGATGGCGGTGGGGTGGTTGTGCGTCTCCACCTTGATCGCGTAGTCGATCTGCTCCTGGTGCGCGCGCCACACGCCGCCCTCGGCGGCAAAGAAGCGCTTGCCCGCGCTGCCCTCGATCACCGCCGCGTTGTCCTTGTAGGCGGACAGCGTGTAGGCGGGCGAGTGCTGGTGCGTGTTCTTGATCATCCCGAACAGGCTCTTGTCCTGTTCTTCGCCGTCCAGCGTCCAACTCGCGTTGAACACCTTGTGGCGGCAATGCTCGGAGTTCGCCTGGGCGAACATGAAGAGTTCGGCGTCGGTGGGATCGCGGCCCAGTTCGGCGTAGCGCGCGGCGAGGTAGTCGATCTCGTCGTCGGCCAGCGCCAGGCCCAGCTCCTCGTTGGCGCGCGCGAGCGCGGCGCGGGCATCGCCGCCCAGCGCAACGTGCACCAGGTCGCCCGGCTGGCCGGCGAGAAACAGGCCTTGCGCGTCGGCCAGCGCGGTCAGCACGGACTGCGTCATCGCATCGTGCAGCAGGGCCAGCACGGCGTCGTGGGCGGGCGTACCCGCCACGGGAAGCCCGGTGAGATGCCAGGCCGTACCGCGCTCCACGCGGCGCAGGTCGAAACCGGCACCATGCAGGATGTCGGTGGCCTTGCTCGACCATGGCGAGATCGTGCCCAGGCGCGGCACCACCCACAGCGTGGCGGGCGCCGGCGCGGCGTCCTTGGCCTCGAGCACTTCCAGCAGGCGCTGGCGCAACGCGCCATCCGGCGCAACGGCGGCATCGAGGAAATACACGAACCACGCGGCCTGCACGTGTGCGCCGCGATGCAAGGCATCGAGGCGGGCATTGAGGCGTTCGAGGCGGAAGGACGAAAGGGCGCTCTGCCCGTCGAGTGCGATCATGCGGGGAACGGCGCTGCACGAGAGGAAACGCCTATTCTAGCCCATGCTGCAGCACGGCATAACCTAGGCGCGCGGTGGCGGCACGAATCCGCCCCGGCCCGCGGACCGGGTCACGCCGTTCAAGGCCGCGCCCAGGCGGCGATCACCGCGTGGATCGCATCCAGGCCGTCGAACAGCGCCGCCGGGCCCGGCTGCAGGATGATCGGCGACTTGATCTCGTGCAGCTCGCCGTCGCGCACCGCGGGAATGGCCGCCCAGCCCGGCCGCGCCGCCACCTTCTCCGGCCGGAAGCGCTTGCCGCACCACGAGCCCAGGATGATGTCCGGCGCGCGGCGCACCACTTCGTCGCCGTTGGCGAGGATGCGCTGCTTCGCCAGCGGCTCGCGCGCCAGTTCGGGGAAGCAGTCGTCGCCGCCGGCGATCCGCACCAGTTCGGCCACCCAGCGGATGCCGGTGATGAGGGGCTCGTCCCACTCCTCGAAATACACCCTGGGCCGGCGCGGCAATTCCGCCGCGGCCGCGCGGACCGCCGCGATGTGCCGCTCGGCGCGCTGCGCATAGGCCTCGGCCTTGGCATGCGCGCCGACCATCGCGCCGAGGCGGCGGATGTAGGCGAGGATGCCGTCCACGCTGCGGTGGTTGCTGATCCACACTTCGACGCCGGCCTTCACCAGCTCGCGCGCGATGTCGGCCTGGATGTCGGAGAAGCCGATCGCTAGGTCAGGCTCCAGCTTGAGGATCTCGCCGATCTTCGCGCTGGTGAACGCCGAGACCTTGGGCTTCTCCCTGCGCGCCCGCGGCGGGCGCACGGTGAAGCCGGAGATGCCGACGATGCGGTGTTCCTCGCCCAGCGCGTAGAGGACCTCGGTCGGCTCCTCGGTGAGGCAGACGATGCGCCGCGGAAACGGATCGCTCACGACCGGTCTCAGGGGTACAACAACCGGCTCGTCCAGGTCTGGCCGTGCCGGCTCCAGCGCACGCGGTCGTGCAGGCGAAACTCGGCGCCGTACCAGAACTCGACCACGTCCGGCTCGACCAGGAAGCCGCCCCAGTGCGGCGGACGCGGCACGTCGCGGCCCTCGAACTCGTGCTCGTAGCGCGCCACGCGTTCGTCGAAGCTGTGCCTGTCGGGCAGCGTCTGCGACTGCAGCGAGGCCCACGCGCCGATCTGGCTGCCGCGCGGGCGGGTGGCGAAGTAGGCGTCGGACTCCTCCGCCAGCAACTTGCGCGCCACGCCTTCCACGCGCACCTGCACGCCGTGGCGCAGCTGCTTCCAGTGGAAGCACAGCGCCACCTGCGGATGCGCCGCCAGCTGGCCGCCCTTGTCGCTGTCGTAGTTGGTGTGGAAGCGGAACCCGCGTTCGTCCACACCCTTGAGCAGCACGATGCGCGAGGCCACCCGCCCGTCGGCATCCGCCGTGGCCAGGTTCATCGCGGTCGGCTCGGGGTCGCCGGAGGCTTGGGCCTCGTCCAGCAATTGCCGGAAAGTCTGCAGGATCTCGGGGCTCAGCATGGCTTGGAAACTTTTCCCTTGAAACGTGGCGCGCTCGCGCCATCATGACGCGGATGAAGCCTGCCCATCTTAACCCAATCCCCCATCCCGCCCGAGGCCACGACCGGCTGCGCCCGCCCGAAGCAGGCCCGCGCCAATGAGCGCGGCCAAGCCGCAGCCGCCCGGGCCGAACGCTTCGCTGGCCGGTCATCTGCTCGACCAGTACGGCGGCCGCATCGCCCGCTCGCGCCGGCCCTACATCCTCGGCCTGTCCGGCCTGCAGGGCAGCGGCAAGAGCACGCTGGCGCGGGAGATGAAGGCCCAGGCCGAGGCGCGCGGCTGGCCCACCGAAATCCTGTCGCTGGACGACTTCTACTATTCGCGCGCCGACCGCGAGCTGATGGCCCAGCAGATCCATCCGCTGCTGCGCACCCGCGGCGTGCCGGGCACGCACGAGATCGAACTGCTGCTCTCGGTGCTGGCGGCGTTGCCGCAGGCCTCGGAGAAGCTGCCGGTGGCGTGGCCGCGCTTCGACAAGGGCCGCGACACGCGCATGCAACCTTCGCGCTGGCCGCGCGCCACCCGCCCGCCCAAGCTGGTGATCGTGGAAGGCTGGGCGCTGGGCATCCGGCCGCAGCTGCAGACCGCGCTGGAAGAACCGGTGAACGCACTGGAGCGCGAGGAAGATCCCGAAGGCAACTGGCGTCACTGGGTCAACAAGCAATTGCGCGGCTACCAGCCGCTGTGGCGCAAGTTCGACGCGCTGATCGTGCTGCAAGCGCCAGGCTGGGACGTGGTGCGGCGCTGGCGCGGCGAGACCGAGCAGGAGCTGCTGGCCCGCCGCGCGCCGCTGGCGATGGACGCGGCCGCCATGGCGCGCTTCCTGCAGCACTTCGAGCGGCTCAGCCGGCACGCGCTGGCCACCCTCCCCGCACTCGCCGACAGTTGCGTGGAATACGACGACGAGCGGCACGTGACCGGGCTTACGCATTCGTGACTGGCGACACGCCTCTCCAGAGAAGCTGGAGGTGAGGGTTCGGCAGGTCGTAAAAGCCTATGCGATGTATATCGGATGCCGGGCAATCGCCAAGGCGATTGCCCGGCGTGCGATCCATCCGTGGATCGCAGGAGCCCGCTACGCGGGCTCCACCTGCACCGCCGTGCCGTAGGACAGCACCTCGGTGACGCCTTCGGCCACGTCGTTGGCGTCGTAGCGCATCGCCACCACCGCGTTCGCGCCCATCGCTGCAGCGTGCTGCAGCATCAGCTCGAAGGCTTCCTCGCGCGCCTTCTCGCACAGCTCCGTGTAGATCGTGATGTTGCCGCCCACCAGGGTCTGCAGCGCGGCGCCGATGTTGCCCACCACGCTGCGCGAACGCACCGTGATGCCGCGCACGATGCCCAGCGTGCGGGTGACGCGGTAACCGTGCAGGTCGTTGCCGGTGGTGACCATGCCGTGCGGAATCGGAAGGTTGGCCATGATGCGGACTCCTGTGGTTGAAGCCTCAAGTATCCAGCAAGGCCGCGTAACCGTCGCGTGCATCCGGCCATTGCGGCGCCCAGCCGCTCGCGCGAAGGCGTGCGTTGCGAAGGCGCTTGCTGCCCACGCCCACCGGCGCCGTGCCCTCGCACGGCAAGGGCGCGCCGAGCCGTTGCGCCAGGAAATCGCACAGCTGATGCAGCGGCAGCGGCGTGTCGTCCGCGCCCACGTAAAGCGGCTGCGGCGCGCGCAGGCCCAGCAAATGAACAATGGCCGCCGCCGCGTCGTCGACATGGATGCGGTTGGCCCAATGCGGCACCTCGCGCGGCACGCGCTGCGCGCCGGAGCGCACGCGCTCCACCAGTTGCATGCGGCCCGGCCCGTACAGGCCGGCCAGGCGCAGCACGGTGGACGGCACGGCCTGCGCGGCCAGCCACCGTTCCGCCTCCAGCAGCAAGGCGCCATTGAAACCCGGCGACGCGGGCGGCGTGTCCTCGTCCACCCAGTCGCCGCCATGCGCGCCGTACACCGCGCTGGAGGACACCAGCAGCACCTGCTTCAGCGCATCCGCATCGAGCGCTTCCAGCAGGTGCCGCAGGCCATCCACGAACAACGCGCGGTACGCCGCCGCCTCGCGCGCATCGGGCGCAGGCAGGTAGACCACCCGCGTGACGCCGGCCGGCAGCCCGGTCAGCGTGCGCGGCTGGGCAAGGTTGCCCGCCAGCCAGCGCATGCCCTGCATGCGGGCGGCTGGCGGATTGCGGCGCAACGCCCAGACCTCGTCGCCGCGCGCCAGCAGGCGCCCCGACACGCGCATGCCGAGGTCTCCGCAACCGGCAAGCAAAATTCGTTCAGCCATCCAAACGCCTGCTGCTAAAGTGAGGGAATGAATCCGTCGCGCAATCTGTTCCTGATTGGCCCGACCGGCGCCGGCAAGACGTCGGCGGGCCGGCGCCTTGCCGCACATTATCGCCTGCGCTTCGTCGACCTCGACCGCGAGATCGAGCGGCGCACCGGCACCCATGTAAGCATGGTGTTCGAGATCGAGGGCGAGGCCGGCTTCCGCCAGCGCGAGAGCGCGCTGCTGGAGGAATTCAGCGCGCACGACGGCGTGCTGATCGCCACCGGCGCGGGCGTGGTGCTGGCCGAACACAACCGCGCCCTGCTGGCCGGGCGCGGCTACGTGCTGTGGCTGCAGGCCACCATCGAACAACAACTGGAACGGCTGGCGCACGACACCAAGCGGCCGCTGCTGGCCGGCACGGACCGCCGCGCCCGGCTGGAGGCGATGGCCGCGGCGCGCGAGCCGCTGTACCGCGAACTGGCCGACCTCGCCCTGCCCGCCGTCCACGGCATCGCCGCGATCAGCCGGCAGGCCATCGCGCTGATCGACCAACACTGGCAACGTCAAACGTGCACCGCATGAACCCGAACACCCCGACCACCCTCGACGTCGCCCTCGGCGAACGCAGCTACCCGGTATGGATCGGCCGCGGCCTGCTGGCCGACGCCGCGCGCTGGCGCGAACGCCTGCGCGGACGCCACGCGCTGGTGATCAGCAACACCACGGTGGCCCCGCTCTACCTCGACCGTGTGGAGCAGGGTCTGGACGGCCTGCAATGGTCGAGCTTCCTGATCGATGACGGCGAGGCGCACAAGAGCTTCGCCAACGTGGAACGCGCGCTGGCCGCACTGGCTGCGCTCGGCGCCACCCGCGACGCCTGCGTGATCGCGCTGGGCGGCGGCGTGGTGGGCGACCTCGCCGGCTTCACCGCGGCGTGCTGGATGCGCGGCATCGACTTCATCCAGATGCCCACCACCCTGCTGGCGATGGTGGATTCCTCGGTGGGCGGCAAGACCGGGGTGAACCTGCCGGCCGGCAAGAACCTGGTCGGCGCCTTCCACCAGCCGCGCGCCGTGGTGGCCGACATCGACACGCTGGCCACCCTGCCCGTGCGCGAATACCGCGCCGGCCTCGCCGAGGTCATCAAGGGCGCGGCGATCGGCGACGAACCCTTCTTTGCCTGGCTGGAAGCGCATGCCGACGCGCTGGCCGCACGCGACGAAGACGCCGTGGTCGAGGCCATCGCGCGCAAGCTGCGCTACAAGGCCGGCGTGGTGGCGCGCGACGAGACCGAACAGGGCGAGCGCGCCCTGCTCAACCTCGGCCACACCTTCGGCCATGCGCTGGAAACCGCCGGCCGCTACACCACCCTGCTGCACGGCGAAGGCGTCGCCGTCGGCATGCTGCTGGCCGCGCGCCTGTCCGAGCGGCTGGGCATGAGCGGCGGCGCCGACACCGCGCGCCTGCAACGCCTGCTGGAAGCCGTGGGCCTGCCCGTCGCCATCCCGCCCGGCATGGACGCGCAGCAACTGCTGGCGCTGATGCGGCTGGACAAGAAGAACACCGCCGGCACGCTGCGGCTGATCCTGTGGCGCGGCATCGGCAAGGCGGAGATCGTGGCCGGCGTGGGCGAGGCCGACGTGCTGACCGTGCTGCGCGAGGCCACCGCATCGCGGTGAGTGCGCGAGGCGCGTTTCTACAAAGCGCAAGCGCGTCCTATAAACTCTGCGCTCCGGCTCACGCCCAACGCCCTGCCCCATGCGCCTCTACCTGCAAAACCTGCCCGGCAGCGCCGAGCCGCCACGCTATGTCCAGATCGTGCTGGAGCAGGATCTGCTCGGCGGCTGGACGCTGTACCGCGAGACCGGCCAGCAGGGCGGCAAGGCCACCCTCAAGCGCGAGCAGTTCCTGGAGCGCGACGAGGCCATCGCCGCGTTCGAGAAGGCGCGCGACGCCCAACTCAAGCGCGGCTTCCGCGTGATGTTCAGCCAGGGCCTCGACGGCCCCTACGGCCGCTGACCCGATGAGTGCGCCATTGCAGAACGACCGCTTCCTGCGCGCGCTGCGCCGCGAGCCCGTCGACACCACGCCGATCTGGGTGATGCGCCAGGCCGGCCGCTACCTGCCCGAATACCGCGCCACGCGCGAGCGCGCCGGCAGCTTCATGGGGCTGGCGCAGAACCCCGAGTTCGCCTGCGAGGTGACCCTGCAGCCGCTGGCGCGCTTCGACCTCGACGCCGCGATCCTGTTCTCCGACATCCTCACCATCCCCGACGCGATGGGGCTGGGCCTCAGTTTCGCGCATGGCGAAGGCCCGCAGTTCGCGCGCACCGTGCGCAGCGCCGCCGACGTCGCGAGGCTCGCCGTGCCCGACATGGACGGCGAGCTGCGCTACGTGATGGACGCGGTGCGGCTGATCCGCCGCGAACTCGCTGGACGCGTGCCGCTGATCGGCTTCGCCGGCAGCCCGTGGACGCTGGCCTGCTACATGGTCGAAGGCAGCGGCTCGCGCGACTTCGCCACGCTGAAGGCGATGTGCTGGAACGAGCCCGCGCTCGCCCACCGCCTGCTCGACGTGCTGGCGCGCAGCGTGGCCGCCTATCTCGCGGCACAGGCGGCGGCCGGCGCGCAGGCGCTGATGGTCTTCGACACCTGGGGCGGCCTGCTCGGCCCCGCGCCGTTCCGCGAATTCTCGCTGCGCTACATGGCGCAGATCGTCGCCGCGCTGAAGGACGACGCGCACGCGCGCGAGCTGCCGGTGATCCTGTTCTCCAAGGGCGCCAACACGCAACTCGCGGCGATGGCCGACACCGGCTGCGCCGCGTTGGGCGTGGACTGGACGATCAACCTCGCCGACGCGCGCCGCGCGGTGGCCGGCAAGGTGGCGCTGCAGGGCAACCTCGACCCGGCGATCCTGCGCGCCAGCCCGGAAGTGATCCGCCGCGAGGCGCGCGCCGTGCTCGACAGCTACGGCCCGCATCCCGGCCACGTGTTCAACCTCGGTCACGGCATCACGCCGGAAGTCGATCCCGAGCACGTGCGCGTGCTGGTGGACGAGGTGCACGCCTACGGGCGTATGCTGTGCAAGGAGTCGTCCTGACCGGCAAGCCGGTCGACCATGGCCCATCACAGGAGTGCACATGAAAGCCTTGGCCATCGCGTTGTCCGGCTGCTGCGTTCTGGCGTGTTTCGCGGCTTCGGCGCAGACCGATCTCCCGGCGGTCAAGGTCACCGCCCCGCCCTACTCGTCGCAGCACGGCGGCTACCTGATCTCCGGCGACTTCAAGGTCGATCCGCGCATGCCGTCGGTGGTGTTTCCCGCGCAGGCGCTGGTCAAGGGCGACATCCTCAGCATCGAACCGATGTCGCTGCAGGACGACGAATACCTGGTGCTGCAGGAATGCGCGTCGGCCGATTGCCACGAGGCCAGCATCGTGCGCTTCTGGACCGCGGACAACATCGGCGGCGAGGACTCACGCTACAACCGCGTGCGGATCACCCACGGGAACAAGTACTTCATCTGGCTGAAGCGCCTTCCCGAAGTATCGGGCCAAAGCTGCGGCCAGGGCTGGCTCATGTTCAGCCACGACACCACACAGTGCGGGAGCCATTTCTCCACCTTCGAGCAGATCAGCCCGCCGCTGACGCTTATCCCCACCGGCGACCTTGTGGCGTTCCACAAGCAGGTAGTGCAGCAGGCGGAACGCAGCGCTCCGGTGCGGGTCGCGCACGAGGCGCACGAGGGGTCCACTTACGTGGTGACCTACGACGGCGGCAGCGTCGTGCGCATCCAGCGCATGCATGCCGACCGCGGCGGCCAACCCGATCCGCAATGAGCCGATGGATGCGGTTCGCCACCGCCCGCGCAACGTCGTGATCCGACCGGCTCGCGTCCGTCTCCACGACGCGGCGCATTCGACACGGCCGCCTCAGCGCACGTGCAGCCAGTGCACGTAGATGCCGTTGGCGCGGTCCTCGGTGCGGAAACCCTCGCGCCCGTCCACCACGACGCTCCAGGTCGACCGCGGCGCCCCGCCCAGGAAGCGGTCCACGCGCACGTGCTCGCCCTTGGGCAGGATGAACGTGGTCTCGACCACCATCACCCCTTCGCGTTCGTAGACCAGGGTGGCCTTCCGGCCCGTGCTCGCGCCCCAGCCGACGTGCAGCTCGCAGGCCACCGGCGAATACACGCCGCGGTTGTCCAGACCCCAACCTTCGGTCTTGTCGAGCAAGGCCTGGAGATCGACGTTGCTCCAGTCCACGTTGTTGCCGTAGGGCTGTTTGTTGTCTTTGCTCATGCCAACGGGAACTCTGGATCCGGCACGGGGCAGGTGGGCTTTCGCGTGCGCGCAGGCACGTGCGAGCCTTCGCGCACATCCGCGAACATGGCCGAACAAGAGTTGAATTCGAGTGAATGCATGGTTGCCTTATCGGCAACTAACGCACAATGCTTGAGCGTCCGCCCTGCAACCGTCAGCTTGCGGCACGCGACAGGCGCGTGCGCAGCCAGCGTTCGCACGGCGCCGACAGGCCGCGCTCCACCATCCACCCCAGCAGCCAGCACAGGCCCAGCACCGGCGGATACCAGAGCCAGCCGTGCGCCGGATCGCCGTCCCATGCCCGGTACGCGCGCACCGCGGCAAACACCACGAACATGTGGGTGAGGTAGATCTCGTAGCTCATCCGGCCCCACGAGCGCAGCCAGCCGAAGCCGCGCAGCGGCGCCGCGGGACCGGCTTCGGCGCGCCACCGGCAGCGCAGCAGCAGGCACAGGCTCGATGCCGTGAGCACCAGCATGTAGCCGTCGCGCAGCCAATGCCACAGCGCTCCGCCATCCAGCAGAACCGCACCCAGCCCCACCGCACCGAGCCAGCCCAGCAACGCCAGCGTGCGCCGCGGCGGCCGGCAGGCATCGGCCAGCACCGCGCCCAGCACGCCGGTGGCGATCGCCGCCATGCTCGGCAGGTAGGCTTTCTCCAGCCAGATCTCGTTGCCGTGCAACGCCGCGCGCGCCCACGGCAGGGACAGCGCGAGCAACGCCAGCGGCGGCACCAGCAACGCACGGCGTCGCAACAGCAGGCAGGCCAGCGGAAAGCCGAGGTAGAACGCCTCCTCGATGGACAGCGACCACAGCACATCCCACGATCCGGGCAGGTAGCCGGTGCGCCCCTCGTACCAGTTCAGATGCAGGCCCAGCGCCGACAGCAGCGCGCCCGGCAACGACTGGCCCGGGCGATGGATCACGTAGTCCTGCACGCCCAGCAGATGCAACGCACTCAGCACCGCGAGCAAGGCCAGCAGGCACGGCACGATGCGCGCGAAGCGCCGCGCATAGAAGGCACGCGCGTCGATGGCCGCGAGACGACCCCAGCGGCGCAGCGCGTTGCCCGCGATCAGGAACCCGGAGATCACGAAGAACACGTACACGGCCTCGTAGCCGTTCCAGTTCAGCCGGTTCAGCAGCCACGCCGGCAGCACGTCGGCCAGCGCGCTCTTCTCCAGCGGGATGCGGATGCCGAGGTGGTTGAACACCACCAGCACGATGGCCAGTCCGCGCAGCAGATCGATGCCGGGATCGCGCGCCGGCGGATGCTTCGGTCCGGCGGAAAAATCCGCTTGGCGCATCCGTACCGCACTCTCCGGCGGAGCGGCGATGGCGGCGACTCGGTGGATGGCAGGCAAGGCGCTCAGTCGTCCGCCATGTCCACGCCCGGGAACAGCACCTCGGTATAGCCGAACTTGGCGAAGTCGGTGATGCGCGAAGGATACAGCCGGCCGATCAGGTGGTCGCACTCGTGCTGGACGACGCGGGCATGGAAGCCTTCGGCGGTGCGGTCGATGGGCGCGCCGCGCGGGTCGACGCCCTGGTAGCGGATCAGGCTGTAGCGGTTCACCGCGCCGCGCAGGCCGGGCACGGAGAGGCAGCCCTCCCAGCCCTCTTCCATGTCCTGCGACAGCGGCGTGATGACGGGGTTGAGCAGGATGGTCTGCGGCACCTCGGGCGCGTCGGGGTAGCGCTCGGAATGCTGGAATCCGAAGATCACCAATTGCAGGTCGACGCCGATCTGCGGCGCGGCCAGGCCCACGCCGCCGGCGTCGTGCATGGTCTCGAACATGTCGGCGATCAGTGCGTCGAGTTCGGCGCTGCCGAGCATGCCGTCGGGCACCGGCGGCGCCACGCGCAGCAGGCGGGAGTCGCCCATCTTCAGGATCTCGTGGATCATCATCGCCTCGGTCGGCCCGTCGGTATCCGCCGACTTTAACCGAGCCGGCGCGTCGACACGATGCGGCGGCGTCCGGCCCACGGCCGAACCCGCGGGCATTGACCGCCGCCACGTCCGGCGGGAATCTTGCGGCGACCCACCGGGAGCGAGTCCATGCACAACGCGAAGCCCACGTCCGGCCCAGCGACGAAGATCCTCTGGGCCGCCATCGCCATCGTGGGCGCCTGTTGCCTCGGCGTGGTGGCGCTGCGGCGCGGCGAACCGATCAACGCCATCTGGCTGGTCGCCGCCTCGCTGTGCGTGTTCGTGATCGGCTACCGCTTCTACGGCAAGTTCGTCGAACACAGCGTGTTGCGCATGGACCCCGCGCGCGCGCCGCCGTCGGTGCTGCGCAACGACGGCCTGGACTACGTGCCCACCGACAAGTGGGTGGTGTTCGGCCATCACTTTGCCGCCATCGCCGGCGCCGGCCCGCTGGTCGGCCCGGTGCTGGCGGCGCAGATGGGCTACCTGCCCGGCACGCTGTGGATCCTGTTCGGCGTGGTGTTCGCCGGCGCGGTGCAGGACTTCATGATCCTGGGCCTCTCGCTGCGCCGGGACGGCCGCTCGCTCGGCCACATGCTGCGCGAGGAGCTGGGACCGATCCCCGGCATCGTGGCCATGTTCGGCGTGCTGGTGCTGATGATGATCGTGCTGGCGGTGCTGGCGCTGGTGGTGGTGAAGGCGCTCACGCACAGCCCGTGGGGCACGTTCACGGTAGCGGCAACGATCCCGATCGCGCTGCTGATGGGCGGCTATCTGCGCTGGTTGCGCCCGGGGCGCATCCTCGAGGCGTCGATCATCGGCCTCGCGCTGCTGCTGCTATCGATCTGGGCCGGGCGTATCGTGGCCGATTCGGCCACGCTGGCGCCGGTGTTCGACCTCGACGCCAAGGCGCTGGCATGGTGGCTGATCGGCTACGGCTTCTGCGCCTCGGTGCTGCCGGTGTGGCTGCTGCTGGCGCCCCGCGATTACCTCAGCACCTTCCTCAAGATCGGCACCATCGCGCTGCTGGCGCTGGCGATCTTCCTCGCCGCGCCGATGCTGCAGATGCCGGCGGTCACGAAGTTCATCGACGGCAGCGGCCCGGTGTTCCAGGGCCACCTGTTCCCGTTCCTGTTTATCACCATCGCCTGCGGGGCGGTATCGGGCTGGCATTCCATCATCGCTTCGGGCACCACGCCCAAGCTGCTGGCGAACGAAGGCCAGGCGCGCATGGTCGGCTACGGCGGCATGCTGTGCGAGGCCTTCGTGGCGATCATGGCGATGGTGGCGGCGGTGTCGCTGCATCCGGGCGTCTACTTCGCGATGAATGCACCGGGCGCGCTGATCGGCACCACCGCGGAACACGCGGCGCAGGTGATCAGTTCGTGGGGCTTCGTGGTAACACCGGACGCGCTGCTGCAGACCGCGAAAGACGTCGGCGAGCAGAGCATCCTCAGCCGCGCCGGCGGCGCGCCCACGCTGGCAGTGGGCATGGCGCAGCTACTGCACAACATCCTGCCGGGCGAGGGCATGATGGCGTTCTGGTACCACTACGCCATCCTGTTCGAAGCGCTGTTCATCCTCACCACGGTGGACGCCGGCACGCGCGTGGGCCGCTTCATGATCCAGGAGATCGCCGGCCTCGTGCACAAGCCGCTGCAGGCCTCCGAGTCGTGGACCGGCAACCTGCTCGCCACCGCGGTCTGCGTGGGCTTGTGGGGCTATTTCCTCTACCAGGGCGCGGTCGATCCGCTGGGCGGCATCAACACGCTGTGGCCGCTGTTCGGCATCGCCAACCAGATGCTGGCGGCCATCGCGCTGATGCTGGCGACCGTGGTGGTGGTGAAGCTCAAGCGCGAACGGTACGCGTGGGTACCGGGCATCCCGGCCCTCTGGCTGGTCGTGTGCACGTTGAGCGCCGGCTACGAAAAGCTGGTCGGGCCGATTAGCTTCACCGCCGCCGCCGACAAATACGCCGCCGCGTTGGCGCAGGGCCAGCTGCTGGCGCCGGCCAAGACCGCAGCGGCCATGCAGCGGATCGTCACCAACAACCGCGTGGACATGGCGATGACCGCGCTGTTCATGGCGTTGGTGGTGGTGATGATGCTGTTCTGCCTGAACGCCTTGGCGAAGGCCTGGAAGGCCAGGCATCCCACCGCCCACGAGGAACCCTACGTGGCGCTGGCGGACGCGGCATCGCCATGACGGCCATGCGTTTCGCGGCCCTGCGCAAGTGGGCGGTGCAGACCGCCCGCCTGTGCTGCGGCGTGCCCGACTACGAGGCCTACGTGAAGCATCTGCGCGAACGCCATCCCGAGCGCCGTGTGCCCAGCTATGCCGAGTTCTATCGCGAGCGTACCGAGGCGCGCTACAAGGGCGGCGGCGGGCGCTGCTGCTAGAGTATGCGTACCCCCGCGGCCCTGCCGTAGCGATCCGGCGGGGCTTTGCGTTTCCAGAGTCGCAGGGCATGCCAGCAGCACCTCATCCAGCCAGCTTCGGATATTTCGTCACCGCACTGATCGCCACGGCCGCGGTCGCGGTGACCGCCGGCGTGCAGTTCCTGTTGATCGGCTGGCGCCAGAAGCACGACCGCACGTCGCTGGCCTTCGCGGTGCTGTGCCTGTGCGCCGCGACCCTGGCGTTCGGACGCACAGGCGTCTACACGGGGGAAACCTATACGCAGACCATGCTCGCGCTGCGCATCCTGGGCGGGGCCGTGCTGATCGCCCTGCCCACGCTGATGTTCTTCGTCGCCAGCTACACGGGCAGGCCGATGTCGCGGCCGCTGGTGATGCTGCTGCTGGCGGCGACGCTGCTGCTGTTCGCGCTCAACCTGCTCGAACCCGGCACCGTGTTCTACACGTCGGTGCAGCCGGGCACGCCGGTGCGGCTCCCCTGGGGCGAGTCGTTGCACGGCATCAACGGCACGCGCTCGGCCTCCGGCCAAGTGTTCAATGTTTTCTGCTACGCGGTGTTCGCATGGGCGTTCTACCGCGCGGCGCGCCAATGCGCGACGCGCGGCCAGCGCCTGCGCGGCAGCATGCTGCTGGCCTGCCTGGCGGTGCAGTTTCTCGCGCTGCTGTGGAGCATCGTGATGATCGGCGCGATGGGCCGCCCCTACCCGGCCACGGACGCATTCGCCTTCCTTTCCTTCGTGCTGCTGATGGGCCTGTCGTTGGTCGAGCAGATGCGCATGCATACCGTCCAGCTCGAGCGCACCGCGGCGCAGCTACGCGCGGAAGCCGCCACCCGGCGCCAAG
The DNA here is from genome assembly GCA_040371205.1 of Rhodanobacter sp. Taxonomy (NCBI): domain Bacteria; kingdom Pseudomonadati; phylum Pseudomonadota; class Gammaproteobacteria; order Lysobacterales; family Rhodanobacteraceae; genus Rhodanobacter; species Rhodanobacter sp. The sequence goes on along the minus strand of AP031382.1, from coordinate 987,987 downwards.
TCGAGCAGGGTCTGCGCCACTCCGCCTGGCACGATGCGTTGACCGGGCTGCCCAACCGCCTGCACGCGCAACACACGCTGAGCGGCTTGCTGGCCGACGCCGAGCACAGCGGCTTGCACGGCAGCGTGTTGCTGGTCGACCTCGACCACTTCAAGACCGTCAACGAATCGCTGGGCCACCGCTTCGGCGACCTGCTGCTGCAAGCCGTGGCGGAGCGCCTGACCGATGCCGTGCCCGATGCCGCCTCGGTGGCGCGCCTGGGCGGCGACGAATTCATGGTGCTGCTGGACGCCAGCGCCGCCGATGCCGCTGCCGCCGCGCAGCACGGCATGGCGATCGCCAACCACGTGCTGGCCCACATGGCCAAGCCGCTGGTGGTCGAACGCCGCACGCAAGCCGTCGGCGTCAGCATCGGCGTGGCCACCTTCCCCGATGCCGGCAGCGGCGCCGCGGATATCGCGCGCCGCGCCGACATCGCCCTGCACCGCGCCAAGGCGGCCGGCCGCCACGCGGCGCGCCTGTTCGAACCGCACATGCAGGCCGAAGCGGACACCCGTCTCGAGTTGGAGCGCGGCCTGCGACTCGCCCTGCAGCGCAACGAACTGACACTGCATTTCCAGCCGCAGGTGGATGCGCAAGGCCGGCTCGCCGGCGCCGAGGCGCTGCTGCGCTGGCACAACCCGACCCTGGGCCTGCTGCGGCCCGACCGCTTCGTCCACCTTGCCGAGGAAACCGGCCTGATCCACGCGCTGGGACGCTGGGTGGTCGACGCCGCCTGCCAACAACTCAAGGAATGGCAGCAGTCCTGCCTCGCCGCCGGCATCCACCTCGCGATCAACGTCAGCCCCTGGCAGATCGCGCAGCCCGGATTCGCGGACGCCATCGCGGCGCAGGTCCGCACGGCGGGCATCGAGCCGCGCGAGCTGACCCTGGAGCTGACCGAGAACGTGCTGATGGAGGATTTCGACGCAGCCGGGCAGACCCTGCAGCAATTGTCCGGCCTCGGCTTCCGGCTGTCGCTGGACGACTTCGGCACCGGCTACTCCTCGCTCGCCCGCCTGCAGCAGTTGCCGCTGGACGAATTGAAGATCGACCGCTCCTTCGTCCACGCGCTGCAACCGGACGGCCCCAATCCGCTGGCCGGCTTCATCGTGGACATCGGCAAGCGGCTGGGCATGACCACGGTCGCGGAAGGCGTGGAAAGCGCCGAACAGCTGGCCATGCTCGAAACGCTGGGCTGCGACCTGATGCAGGGGTATTTCATCGGCAAGCCCATGCGCGCGGAAGTGTTCCAGCACTGGCTGCGCACGCGCCTGGCCGCCGACCGCGATGATGCCGCCGCACACGGCGCATCCGACGAGTCCTGATGCCCCCATGCCCCGAACGGAGACCGCCATCGCCACGTCCGCCACACGCCATCGCACCGGCCTGCGCGTGATCGCTATCTACGAGGTCGTCAAGACCCTGTGCCTCGTGCTGGTGGCCGTCGCCGCGTTCCATCTCGACCACGAGCAGAACTTCCAGCATCTGGTGCACTGGCTGGAGCATCTTCCGCTCACCGGCAGCAACGCCCTGCGCTGGCGCCTGGTCGGCGCGCTGCAGGATTTCGGGCCGAGCCGCTTCGTGGCGGTGGGCATGGTTGCGCTGGGCTACGCCGTGCTGTTCGGCATCGAGGGCGTGGGCCTGCTGATGGGCAAGTACTGGGCCGAGTGGTTCACCGTGATCGCCACCGGCTCGCTGATTCCCATCGAGCTGTACGAAATCCTGCGCCACTTCGGCTGGCTCAAGTTCGCCGCGCTGGTCGGCAACGTGGCGATCGTGGTGTACCTGGTGCGGGTGGCGCTGCAGACGCGCGCGGAGCGGAAGGGTGCCGCGGTCGATATCCGGTAAAGCCACCCGCCTCCCCTACCGGGCGGCGTTGTCTCTCAACGAACCGACCATTCCCCCAATCAAGGCGGCCATGGAACCTGCGCGAACCCGCTTCAGCGCCGGCCTCCCTTTCCTTGGCTGCGAAAATCAAGGCAACGCCGCGACGTCGGCGATGAATGAGCCGTCGGGACGCGTCGATTCAAGGCTCCCGGCACGCGCCCCTTGCGTGGGCGAGTCATGCCTTCCCGCAGCCCGCGTCAGTGGTAGACGATGTCCTTGCGCTCCGGCGCCAGCCGCGCAAGCAGGCGGTTCTGCACGCGGACCGGTACGCGCTGCCGGTTCATCGCGGCGATCAGATCCTCCACCACCGCATTGAACATCGCCGCATTGATGTGCATGCCGCGGTGCACGGCGGCCATCGAGTCGCCTTTGTAGCGGCAGGGGCCATCGGCAATCTGGCAGATGTAATCGGCGAAGTAGGCCTGGAAGCGGTTGATGTCGACGTGGTCGAAGCTAGGCGCGACCTGAGGATCGCGCGCGAAGGCGTCGAGCAGGTTGCTGGTGATCGCCGCCACGCCGTGCTCGCCGCCCAGCTGTTCGTACAGGGTGGGGGTATGCGAGGGCACGCTGGCGCATCCGCCCAGCCACAGGGCACACATCACGACAGGGACTAGGCGGCGGCGGTTCATCACAGACTTCCCTGCAGCGAGAGGTACCAGCCCTGTTGGTCGCGCAGGCCGGCAATCGGCCCCAGCGACACATAGGCAGCCACCAGCGACACGTGCTTGGTGGGGAACCAGGCCAGGAACAGATCCGAGGCATTTCCTTCGCGGGCGAACGCGAGGTGGTCGGGCTTTTGTCGATACTCGGTGCCGACCGCCAGATGCGGATTCAACAGCACCGCCAGCGAACCCTCGCCGACCAGCTTGCGCCCCCCGCGGTCGCCGCCGAAACCCAGCAGGCCGAACTGGTTCGCGTCGGTGGAGCGAACGGTAACGTCCCACAGCACGTTGTAGCCGTCGGCAGCGCCGAGCAACACCTGGCTTGCCGACAGGTAGACATCGGTGCCATGGTCGCGGCGCGCCCCGACCAGGTGCGGGATGGCGAAATCCAGCAGCCGTTTGTACTGCACGCCCAGCGAGATCTGCGGTATCGGCCCGTAGACCAGGTCGCCGGCCAACCGCAGCTTGGCGCCCAGCACGTCCTGGCGCAGCGCGGCACCGGGTTGCCCGATCGCCTTGCCCAGGGTGCCCAGGTCGAAACGGTCGCGCGCGACCGACAGTTCCAAGCGGTTGTGCCAGGCAAAAGCCGCTCCCCAGGCATCCAGCCGGTAGTCCGGAAGATCCAGCCGGGTGCGAAAGGCGGTACCGCCGATCTGGTCGCGGGTGCCGTAACCGGCAATCACGGCCCACGGCACCAGGCCGCCGCCGGCGCTCCCTTCCACTTCGGAGGCACCGCCCGTGGCGAGCAGCCGACCATCGCCGGCATGCGCCAGGACCGGAGCCATGAGGGCAAGCAGTGCGGCCAGCCGGGTGGCGCGCGACGGAAGGCGTCGGCTCATGTGTTCTCCTCGGCCGCCAGGCTTCCGCTCGATGCGTTGGCCGACGCAAGCCAGTGGGCTGCGTCGGCCGCATTCATCGGCCGGCTGATCAGGTAACCCTGCACGCTGTCGCAGCGATAGCTGTCCAACAGCGCCATCGCGGCTTCGGTCTCCACACCCTCGGCCACCACTTTCAGACCCATGTTGTGCGCCAGCTCGATGGTGGAGCGCACGATCACGGCATCGTCCTCGTCCTCGGCCATGCCCATCACGAAGGACTTGTCGATCTTCAGCTCGTCGACCGGCAGCCGCTTGAGGTGCGATAGCGAGGAGTAGCCAGTGCCGAAGTCGTCGATCGCCAGCTGCACGCCGCAGGCCTTGAGCCGGTTGAGCACTTCCAGCGAATAGAAAGCATCGCGCATCACCGCGGTCTCGGTGATTTCCAGTATCAGCCGGCTCGGGTCGAGGCGGTAACGGGCCAGATGCCGTGCCAGCAGATCGGGGAGTTCACCGCTACCCAGGTCCATCGCCGACAGGTTGAGCGCGATGCCGATGTCCAGTCCGGCCGCATGCCACGCGGAACACTGCCGGATCACCTCGTGCATCACCCAGTCGGTCAGGGTGCGGATCAACCCGGAGTTTTCGGCGAGCGGGATGAAATCATCCGGCGGAACCAACCCGTGCTGCGGATGGCGCCAACGCAGCAGCGCCTCGACATGGGCTATCCGCCGACTCCTCAACTGCATCTTCGGCTGGTAGTAAAGCTCGAGCTCGCCGTTCGGCACGGCCCGCCGCAGGTCGTGGACCAGCGAAAGGCGGTGAAGGTGCTCGGCATCGCGCCCAGGCCGGTACATCTGCAGGCGCAGGCGCGACTGCTTGGCGTCGTACATGGCGATATCGGCGCGGCGCAGCAGATCCTCGACGGTGTTCCCGTGCTCCGGGAACAATGCCACGCCAATGCTGGCGTCGACGAACAGCTCGGCGCTGTCGATGTCGATCGAATCGGAGACGCAATCGGCAAGCGCAGCCATATGCAAGCGCAGGCTGTCGGCATCTTCGCCCTCGAGCAGCAGCACGAACTCGTCGCCGCCAAAGCGGGCCAGCATGTCGCCCTCGCGCAGTCCCGCCTGCAGGCGCCGTCCGATCTCGATAAGCACCCGATCGCCGATGGCGTGACCCATCGTGTCGTTGATCTCTTTGAACCGGTCAAGATCGAGCATCAGCACACCGAGCATGTGTTGCCGCGCCTTGGCACGCACCAGTGCCTCGGCCAGGACCTGCTGCAACCGTGCCCGGTTCGGCAGCGCGGTCAGGCTGTCGTGGAACGCGGCATGGGCGATTTGCTCCTCGCGGCGGGCAATACCGCGCTGCATGGCGTTGAAGGCCGTCGCCAGCTCGCCGAGTTCGTCGTTCTGCGTGACCGGCACCGTGCGCTGGTAGTCGCCGCGCCCGATTCGCCGCGCAGCCTCGGCCAGGCGCGCCACCGGGCGGGTAACGTTGCGCGACAGCCACAGTGCGCCAAACAGCGAGGCGAGCAGCGAGCCCAGTGCGATCAGCACCAGCTCCCGCAACAACCGTCGATAGACCAGCAGCGCCCGGGTCCGCGAATACTGCAGCAGGGTGCCGACGCGGCCGCTACGGCTCTGCATCGACTGCCACCGGGTGAAGTACTCGCGATGGCCCACAGTCACCAGGCCCGAGGTGTCCCCGGCACTCAGCGCCGCATCGAGCAGCGTTGCCTTTGCCCTTTCGTCGAGGTCGGGCAGCGTGCTGCTGAGCCATCGGTGTCCGCTGGCATCGCGCGCGAAGAATGTCACCTCCACCCCGGCAAGCGTCTTCAGGCTACGCGCGAGCTTGTCATCCAACGCGAAGCCCATGCCGACCCAGGCGATCGGTGTCGGAGCACGCACCGGGACGATCACCAGCTGGTAGGGCCGGCCCCCGATCATCGCCATCGACGTGCCGGCGGTGGGCTGGTCGGTGCCAGCCACCAGTGCCGACCAGTCGCTGATCGGCAGGCTCTGCCCGTTTGCGTCGAGCGCAGCGACTACGTGACCGTCCAGACGGGTGAGCACGGTCAGATCCGCTGCAATGCGATGCCCCTGGTTGTAGAGCACAGAATGGATCGTCGGGGTATCTCCGGTGGCGACAGCCTGCTTGAAGCCGAAATCGCTGGTGGTGATACGCACGGCATCCTGCAGTTGGTTGCTGCGGGTGGCGAGCAGGTCGTTGAACACGCGCGCGCCGGAGGACAACCGCGACTCCGCCGCGGTCAGGGCGCTCTGGCGTGTGGCGTAATAGAACGCGAGGAACGTCGGCACCTGCACCAGCACGAACAGTGCCAGCAGCAACAAGGTCAGCCGCTCCCGGAATCTAATGCGCATGCGCTTCCCCAAGGCGGTCGCCGAGGCCGATCTCCAGCCCCGGCGGCGGTGCATTGGTCTGTTCAGCCGGGTGCAGGCTGAGCGTGAAGTGGCGGCTGAGGATGCCGTTGCCCAAGGTGACGGCCTGGGCCACGACCGGCGTACCGACAGCCTGGCGCGGATGCCACAGGTGCAGCGTGTAGCGTCCGGCCGGTACGTCCGGGATCTCGGCACGGCCATCGGCTCCGGTCTTGGCAAACCAGGGCGAGTCGATCACCACGATGTAACCGAGCATCCAGTCGTGGATATTGCAACCCAGGGTAACCACGCCCGGCCGGTCGAAAGTCTCGGCAGAACCGTGGTTGCCGGCGTAAAGCTTCAGCTGGAAGGTCTTGGCCGGCGAGAACGAGTAGACGTGGTGACGCACGTTGTCGCTGTTTGGAAAGCTCACCCGGGTACCGGTCTGCACCACCAATACCTGCGGCACGAAACTGAGGTGGCGCTGATCGATCACGGCATGCGCATCGACGGCCGCGGGTGCGGGCCGGTCCAGCGGCAACAGCGAGATCACCGCATCGGCCACCGGCGCGCCATGTTCATCGTGCACATCCACGTCGACGGTCGCAGCCCGTGCGGCGACCGCCATGGCCGCCCACAGGCCGAAGCCGATCGCCAGCCGCGAGAAACGTGTGACAGCCATGCGTATGTTCTTCTTGACCTTGTCTGCCTGCGTGATCTGTTGCTGCATTCGAGCATGACGAACCAGGCGAACCTTACCGGATTCCCGCGCAAACGCCGACCCCACTATGTCGGCATCGGTCGAACGAAGCTTGAGGATCGCGTCACGCACGGCCCATGCCGAGGGCCGAGGCGGCCCGTATGCCTTATACGACCATCCCGTTCAAGTAGATGCGTCGCGCAAAGACCGCTTCACCGGCCAGACGACTGCCGACGATTTGCTGAAAGCCAAAATGCCCGGCACACGGGATAAAGCGGGGAGATGGGCCAGACGCAAGGTAACCGTCGAGATCAAACGCGACCGAAGCGGTCCGTCGCCTCGATCAACTCGTGGGCGTTGCCCGGCTCGAACGCCGAGTGGCCGGCGTCCGCCACGATGCGCAGATCCGCCTCCGGCCACGCGCGATGCAGGTCCCAGGCGCTGCGCATCGGGCAGACCACGTCGTAGCGTCCCTGCACGATCACGGCGGGGATCCTGCGAATGCGGTCCACGTTGCGCAGCAGCTGGTCGTCGTGCGCGAAGAAGCCGCCGTTGACGAAGTAGTGGCATTCGATGCGCGCGAAAGCCAGCGCGAATCCGTCCTCGTCGTGCGCGCCGATGCTGGCCGTGTCCTGCAGCAGGTAGCTGGTGGAACCCTCCCACACCGACCACGCCCGCGCCGCGGCCACGCGCACCGCGGGATCGTCGCTGGTGAGGCGGCGGTGGTAGGCGCTCATCAGGTCGCCGCGCTCCACTTCGGGGATCGCCGCGAGATAGGTCTCCCACGCATCCGGGTACAGCGCGTCGCAGCCCTTCTGGTAGAACCATTCCAATTCCCAGCGGCGCAGCATGAAGATGCCGCGCAACACCAGCTCGGTGACCTTGTCCGGATGCGTCTGCGCATACGCCAACGCCAGCGTGGAACCCCACGAGCCGCCGAATACCTGCCAGCGGGCTATGCCGAGATGCCCGCGCACGCGCTCGATGTCGGCGACCAGGTCCCAGGTGGTGTTTTCGCGCAGTTCCGCGTGCGGCGTGGACTGGCCGCAGCCGCGCTGGTCGAACAGCACGATGCGGTACACCGCCGGATCGAAGAAACGCCGGCACTTGGGATTGGTACCGCCGCCCGGCCCGCCGTGCAGGAACACCACCGGCTTGCCATCCGGGTTGCCGCTCTGCTCGTAGTACAGCGTGTGCAGTTCCGAAACCTTCAGCATGCCGCGGTCGAAGGGTTCGATTTCGGGGTACAGCGCGCGACGCTCCTGTGTCATGGTCGTTTCCGGCTTGAAGTGAAGATGAAAAGTGCGGCCATGGACGACCGCCCGTTCGGTTCCCGCGATCAGGCAGAATCGCAAAGATGCCGCCAGAGCACGACCACGAATGGCCGCACGCCTGACTCCCGCGATCCGAAAGGTTCGCAAACTGTCGAAAAGGCTAACACGACGGCCTCGCCCAGCCACCGGTTTGCCACGGTTTCGCCCTGCGCGCACCCAACACTGTGCACTCTTCTCCTCCGACCTGGAACACGCATGCGCGCCACCCGCACATACGCATCACGATGGCTGGCCCTGATCGTCGTCGCCGTATCGGCGCCGCTGATGGCGTCGCAACCGCCGGCCTTTCGCACGAACCACGCCGCACTGCAGCGAGAACTCGAAACCCTGGCCAGCCGCGCGCAGCCCGGCACGCTCGGCATCGCCGTGCTCGACCCGCAGAACGGTGAACGCTGGCGCGTCCATGCCGACCGCGCCTATCCGATGATGAGCGTGTTCAAGGCGCCGGTGGCCGCCGCGGTGTTCGCGCAAATCGACCAAGGTGCGCTGTCGATGGACAAGACCGTCACGCTCACGCGGGCGGATCTCGTCGGCGGATCCGCCGTACCGTCCATCGGCACGCACTTCCGCGGCGAACGGATGACCTTCACCGTGCGGCAGCTGCTTGCGGCGGCCGTCAGCGACAGCGACAACACCGCCGTCGATGCATTGCTGAAGCTCGTCCCGCCGCGCGACGTCACCGCCTTCCTGCGCGCGCACGGCATCGACGGCATGCGCGTGGACATGGGCGAGGCCGGCGTCGAGCATGTATTCGAACAACTGGCGCCGGGCCAACAACCGCCGGCGAACGAGTCGGCGCAAGCGCAGGAACGGCGCCTGCAGCGCGGCTATCGCGCCTATCTCGCCGATCCGCGCAATCGCAGCACACCGGATGCTGCTGCGGACTTCCTGCAGAAGCTGCAACGCGGCGACCTGCTCTCGCCATCGTCGACGCACGCCCTGCTCGCGCTGATGCGTGCCCAGACGCAACCGAGCCGCCTGCGGCGCGGCCTGCCGCACGGTGTGCGACTGGCCGACAAATGCGGCACCTCCTACACGCTGGACGGACTCACCGCCGCCTACAACGACATCGGCATCCTGACCTGGCCCGACGGCCGCCGCGCGATCGTGGCCGCCTTTCTCACGGACTCGAACGCCACGAAGGCCGAACGCGATGCGCTGTTCGCCGATCTCGCACGCACCATGAGCGCGTCGCTGCAGCCCTGATCACTCCGCTCCGAACAGCTTGCCCGGATTGAGGATGCCGTTGGGATCGAACACCTTGCGCACGCCGCGCATGAGCGCGATCTCCGCCGCGCTGCGCGTGCTGTCGAGGTAGAGCTTCTTGACCAGGCCGATGCCGTGCTCGGCCGAGATGCTGCCGCCGTGTTCCTTGAGCGTGGCGGCCAGCAGCTTGGTGACGTGCTCGCACTGCGCGATGAAATCCGCATCCGCCATGCCGGCAGGCTTGAGCACGTTGATGTGCAGGTTGCCGTCGCCGATGTGGCCGAACCACACCACCTCGATGTGCGGATACTCGCGCGCCAGCAACGCCTGCATCGCGTGCAGGAAGGCCGGCACCGCGCCGATGCGCACGGAAACGTCGTTCTTGTACGGCTTGTGCGGCGCCAGGCTCTCGGTGATGCCTTCGCGCAACCGCCACAGCGCGGCGGCCTGCGCCTCGCTCTGCGCGATGGTGCCGTCGACGATCCAGCCCTGCTCCATGCCCTCGCCCAGCACCGCCAGTGCGGCGTCCTGCGCGGCCTCGTCCGGCGCGTCGAACTCGGTGACCACGTAGTACGGGTGCTCGCCGTCCAGCGCGCGCTGCGCACCGTGCGCCAGCACGTGCTTAAGCGCCAAGTCGGTGAAGAACTCGAAGGCCTGCAGCGAGAGTTTGGCGCGGAACAGGCCGAACACGGCCAGCACCGCGTCCATGTCCGGCAAGGCCAGCAGCATGGTCTGCGCGGCGGGCGGCGGGTCGGTGAGCCGGAGCGTGGCTTCCACCACGATGCCCAGCGTGCCTTCCGAGCCGATCATCAGCTGGCGGAAGTCGTAGCCGCTGGAGTTCTTCACCAGCGCACGGTTGAGGTCGAGCAACTCGCCGTTGCCGGCCACCACCTTGAGCCCGGCGATCCATTCGCGGGTGTTGCCGTAGCGGATCACCCGGATGCCGCCGGCATTGGTGGCGATGTTGCCGCCGATGGAGCACGAGCCGCGCGCGGCGAAATCCACCGGGTAGATCAGCCCGTGCTCGCGCGCCGCCGCCTGCACCGCCTCCAGCGGCATGCCCGGCTGCACGGTGAGCGTGCGGTCGGCGGCATCGAAGCCCAGCGCCCGGTTCATGCGTTCGAGGCTGAGCACCAGCTCGCCGTTGGCCGCCACCGCGCCGCCGGACAAACCCGTGCGGCCACCCGAAGGCACCACGGCGATGCCGTGTTCGTTGGCCCAGCGCACGACGCCCTGCACCTCTTCCGCCGAGGCCGGCAGCGCAACGGCCAGCGGCGCAGGCGCCCAGCGCCGTGTCCAGTCGCGGCCGTAATGTTCCAGGTCGCCCGGCCCGGTGAGCAGGCGCAGCCCGGGCAGGCGGCGGGCAAGATCGTCCAGGGCGTCGCTCATGGGGTCTCCGTCGGTTCATGCCTTGCGCGGCGTTTGGACGTCCAAACGCTTTCGTGCTGCGTCGCCGCAATTCTGGCATAGTAGCAGTTCCTTTTGCGCTGGAGCCGCCATGAAGACCTCGTTTCCCCGGCAAGACATCAAGGTTCTGCTGCTGGAGGGCGTGAGTCGCACCGCGGTCGAGGTTTTCGAACGCGCGGGCTACAGCCACATCGAATACCACGAGAAGTCGCTGCCCGAAGCGCAGTTGCTGGAACGCATCGCCGACGCGCACATCGTAGGCCTGCGCTCGCGCACCCAGCTCACCGCCCAGGTGCTGCGCCACGCGAAGCGGCTGATCGCAGCGGGCTGCTTCTGCATCGGCACCAACCAGGTCGATCTCGGCGAGGCCGAACGGCTCGGCGTGCCGGTGTTCAACGCACCCTATTCCAACACGCGCAGCGTGGCCGAACTGGTGATCGCCGAGGCCATCATGCTGTTGCGCGGCATCCCGCAGCGCAACGCGCAATGCCACCGCGGCGGCTGGAGCAAGTCCGCCGCCGGCAGCTACGAGGCGCGCGGCAAGGTGCTGGGCGTGATCGGCTACGGCCACATCGGCACCCAGGTGGGCGTGCTGGCCGAGAGCCTGGGCATGCGGGTGATCTTCCACGACGTGGAAACCAAGCTGGCGCTGGGCAACGCGCAGGCCGCCGCCAGCCTGCACGACCTGCTGCAGCGCTCCGACGTGGTGACCCTGCACGTGCCGGAAACGCCGGCCACCAAGCTGATGTTCGGCGCGGAGGAGATCGCCGCGATGCGCCAGGGCGCGGTGCTGATCAACGCCTCGCGCGGCAGCGTGGTGGCGATCGACGCGCTGGCCGAGGCGCTGGGCAAAGGCCACCTTGCCGGCGCCGCGGTGGACGTGTTTCCGGTGGAACCGAAAGGCAACGACGACCCGTTCGTGTCGCCGCTGATCGGCCTGGACAACGTGATCCTCACCCCGCACATCGGCGGCAGCACGCTGGAGGCGCAGGACAACATCGGCATCGAGGTGGCCAGCAAGCTGGTGCGCTACAGCGACAACGGCTCCACCCTGTCGGCGGTGAACTTCCCCGAGGTGTCGCTGCCGGAACACCCGCGCAGCCGCCGCCTGCTGCACATCCACCGCAACGTGCCCGGCGTGCTGTCGCGCATCAACGAACTGTTCTCCGCCGGCAACATCAACATCGACGCGCAGTTCCTGCAGACCGACGCGGAAGTGGGTTACGTGGTGATCGACGTCTCCGCCGACGAAGCCCAGGCCAACGCGCTGAAGGACAAGCTGGTGGCCATCCAGGGAACCCTGCGCACCCGCGTGCTGTACTGACACCCGGCGTCGCCTCCGGGTGTCGCCGGACACCCCCGCATGGCATTCAAGCTGCCGCCTGGGCATGCCGATACCACGGCATCCTCCCTCAGCCCAGGTGTGACCATGACATTCCGGTTGCGCGACTTGCGCATTGCCCTGCGTCTCGGCCTGCTCGGGCTCGTCATGCTGCTCGCCACCGCCGTGGTCGGCTACGGCGGCTGGCGGGGCCTGCAACGCACCCACGAGCTGCAGATCCGCGCCACCCGCACCGCCACCGCCTTTGCCGCCGCCGTGGACACGGCGCGCGTGGCCCAGGTCGATTTCAAGAAGCAGGTGCAGAACTGGAAGGACACCCTGCTGCGCGGCGCCTCTCCGGTTGCATTCAAGAAGTACCACGACGAGTTCATCGAACGCAGCCATGCCGTGGATCAGGACCTGCTCTCGCTGAAGCAGCAGATGACCGCGCTGGGTGTGGACAACCGCGGCGTCGATGCCGCACTCGCCACCCACGCCGAACTGCAGAAGCGCTACGACGCCGCGCTGCTGAAATACGACGGCAAGAAACCCGAAACCACCCACGTGGTGGACTCGCTGGTGGCCGGCATGGATCGTCCGCCCACCAATGCCATCGACGCGCTGGTGGCGGGCATGAAGGACAAGGCCGCCGCCGACGGCCGCAGCATCGAAGCGGAGAGCGAGCGTGCCTACCTTGGCGCCTGGCACCTGCTGGCGGCCGTGGTGCTCTGCGCCCTGGTCGCCTGCGCGCTGTTGATCTGGCTGCTGGCATACAGCATCACCATGCCGATCCAGCGGGCGGTGAAGGTGGCCGAAGCCGTGGCCGACGGCGATCTGCGCATGCGCATCGAAGCTGCCAGCCGGGACGAAACCGGCCAGTTGCTGGCCGCGCTGGACCGCATGAACCGCCAGCTGCTGCAGGTCGTCGGCACGATCCGCAAGGGATCCAACGAAATCTCCTCTTCCACCCACCAGATCGCCAGCGGCAACCACGACCTTTCCTCGCGCACCAGCCAACAGGCCGCGGCGCTGGAAGAAACCGCGGCCTCGATGCAGGAGTTCACCGAGAGCGTGAACACGAACGCCTCGCGGGCGCAGCATGCCGCCCAATTGGCCGCCGGAGCCTCCGACGTGGCCCGCGAGAGCGGTGCCGCCATGGGCGAGGCAGTTCAGGCCATGAAACGCGTGCAGGAGGTTTCCGGCCGCATCAACGAGATCACCGGGACCATGGCGCGGATCGCCAGCCAGACCCAGATCCTGGCAATCAACGCCTCGGTGGAGGCGGCCCACGCCGGCGCGGCCGGCAAGGGCTTCAACGTGGTGGCCTCGGAAGTGCAATCGCTTGCGCGCAGCTCGCGCGCGGCATCCGACCAGATCCGCTCGCTGATCGAGGAGTCGATATCCATCATAGCCGGCAGTACGGAAAGGATCGGCCATGCCGAGTCCATGGTCGGCAAGCTGCTGGGAAGCGTGGAGCACGTCGTCGACACCATCGGCTCCATCGCCAGGCAAAGCCAGGAACAGGCGGCCGGCATCCAGCAGGTCAACCAGGCCGTGCGCCAGATGGACGAAGTGACGCAGAGCAACGCCGCACTGGTGGAAGAGGCCGCCGCCGCCGCCGAAGCGGTGCAGTCGCGCGCCGGATCGCTGGTGCGCAGCGTGGCTTTCTTCAAGCTGGACGACAGCGACAGCGACGAGGACACGGACGACGGCACCGAGCTGTCGGCAGCCGCCTGAGCCGGCGATGGCAAGGCAACGCAGCCATCGGCGTCATGCCTTGGCGCGGCTTGCCGTTGATCGTGCGCCATCCGCGCGGCCACGAGAAAGCGGCATCGAGACGCGTCTTCGGGGATGGCGCGGCTTGCCCAAAGGGCCTGGCGGATACCGAACCATGCCGCGCAGCCCAACAGTATCGAGGGCTGTGCTGGCTTCATGCGCTGTCGCACCGGCGGAGGTATCCGCTCCCGTGCGCGATGCCCGTCAGCGCGGCGTGCGAAGCGTCGACCCGCGCAGCGCCTCTTCGCGCGCCAGCTCCTCGGCGCAGTCGATGGCCTCGCCATCCAGGTCGCACGGTGCAGGCTTGGGCATGTGGCTGCCGTGATGCGGCTGATCGACGCCTGCCGGTCGGTCGTTGGTGGTCATTCAATCATTCCTGGATCGTGAGACAAACGATGGCGCTGCCTGAATAGTAGCGCCAGCCGCCCAGGCTGCATGGGTTCGCTTCGAAAAGCCGCCCCGGCTCCGATCAGTGCCAAGAAATATCGCCGCGATGCAGGTGCCGGCTCCGCTCATGCGCTTCACGAAGACGCCGGCCGTGTGCCCTGAGCAGATCCCCTCGCGTCAGGAAGCCGGTCATCCGTGTCGAATCGCCCGCTTCAAGCACGATCAGCCTGCCGACATCGGCAGCCACCATGTGATCGGCCGCTTCCCGCAGGCTATGGTCCTCGCGTACCGCCAGCGGCGGACGCGTGACAAGACTACCAATGGTCGCCGTGTCCGGCAGGGCCATGTCGAACAAGTCGCGCCGGGTCAGCACTCCCGTAGGGCGCCCTTCCCCGTCGACCACCGGAAAGCCTTGATGGCGCGACACATCCTCACCACGGGCTAACCACCCACGCAGCTCACCCATGGTTTGATCGACACGCAGCGAAACCACTTCGCGCGTGCATGCCTCGCTAACCGTGATGCGCTCCAGCGGATCGGCGCTGTAGTCGGACGGCACTCGCACACCGCGGCGCACAATCTTCTCGGTCATGATGGTGTTGCGCATCATCAGGCCCGATACCAGATAGGACGCCGTACATGTCCCCAGCAGCGGCAACAGGCCGTGCGGCTGCAGCGTGGTCTCGAGGGCAAACACCACCGAGGTCAGGAAGGCACGCGAGGCGCCGGCAAAGATCGCCGCCATGCACACCAGCGCCGCCATGCGTGGATCGACGTGCAATACCGGCACGGCCCTGGCGACCAGCAGACCAATCGCACCGCCTAGCGCGCTGCCGATGGTGAACAGCGGCGCCAGCGTGCCGCCCGACGTGCCGCTGCCCAACGCGATCGACCAGGATGCGAGCTTGGCCACGCAGAGCATCAACAGCGCCGAAAGGCCCAGCGTTCCGCTGATCGCAGTCGTGATGTTGGCGTAACCCACGCCGAGCGTGAGCGGTTGGAAGTAGCCGATGACGCCGACGACGAGTCCACCCAACGCCGGCCACCACATCCAGTGGATCGGCAGCTTTTCGAAGGCATCCTCGATGCCGTAGCAAAGCTTGGTGATGCCCACGCTCACCACGCCGATCAATACGCCCAGCAACACGTAGACCGCCAATGCACCCGGTGCAGCCGCCGCCACGTCGGGCATCGGGAACATGGGGGCGTTGCCTTCCAACATGAAGCGCACGCCGGTGCCGACGACCGCCGCCAGCGCCACCGGGATCAGCGAGCGGGCGCGACGCTCGAACAGGAGCAGTTCGATCGACAGCAGCACCGCCGATACAGGGGCGGCGAACACCGCGGCCATGCCTGCTGCCGCGCCGGCGGCGAGCAGCGTCTTGCGCTCGTCGGCGGTGACATGCGCGAGCTGGCCGAGCAGCGAGCCAAGCGCACCGCCTGTGGCGATGATCGGGCCCTCCGCACCGAACGGTCCGCCGGTGCCGATTGCCACCGCCGAGGACACCGGCTTGAGCCAGGTCATGCGTGGCGGGATGCGGCTCTCATTGAGCAGGATCTGCTCCATCGCCTCGGGAATGCCATGGCCGCGAATCGCGTGCGAGCCCCACCGGGCCATGACACCGACGATCAGGCCGCCGATCACCGGCACCACGATCACCCACGCGCCGAGGTGATGGCCGGCCGGGCTGCTCAGCGAGGTGTCCCAGCGGCCATAGAACGCGAGATTGGTGATGATCCCGATCAGCATCGTGAGCCACTTGGCCACCACGGCCACGGCAGCGCCCAGCACCATCGCGGCGAGCGAGATGCCAACGACGCGGCGGCCGAGTGGCCGGAAGCGACGTGGCAGATGCGCCGCGGCCAAGGTCGGGTCCAACGAGGGCGCAAGCGGAACCGCCGCACGCGTATGCGGTGCGCTGAAAGGGTTGGTCATGGGGTTTCGCGAAATAGCGAAGAGGTCGCGAAAGGCTACGCGGATTAGGGCGCAGTAGCTGGCTGGAAAATGAACGGGAGAGCATTCGCCCATCTCCGAATAGAAAGGCCCCCTGTCGGGGGCCTGTGAACCGTGCAAGGGGCACCCGCCGGCTCAAACGCTCGGCGAATCGGTGGGGGGACACCAACTTTTCGAGCCCGGCCAATTTCCCCCGATAGCGGCAGAAGGGCCATCAGAGAACGGAGCACAACGGCGTAGGCGAAGTCTGATACCGAGTAGTCTCGCGTTGCGCCCATCGTGCACCTTGCATTGCGCTGCACGCGGCTTGGCCTTCACTACGACGGAAGAGATCAACGGGTCTGCAAGCTTCGGCATGGCATCCGTTCCCATACCGCAAATTTGGGGGATTTACGGACACGTCCGGGGTGCCTTGCGTGACTTGCCTGCAACAAAAAACCGCGCCAGGGCGCGGTTTCCGGGATATCCAGGGTTGCCTGGAGCCATCCAATTGGTCGGGGCGGCCGGATTCGAACCGACGACCCTTTGCCCCCCAGGCAAATGCGCTACCAGGCTGCGCTACGCCCCGACTTGGACTTGAAAGGCGGCAACATGGCCGCCTTCTGCGCTTCGCGGCCAGGCGGCCGCAAAGCGTGAACTATAGCACTCAGCGGCGCAGCAGGGCCAGAACTTCTTCCAGTTCCAGACGTACCTGATGCACGATCTGGTGCGAGATGCTTGCCTCGACGCGCGCCTGCGGGCCTTCCAGCCGTGCGCGGGCGCCGGTGATGGTGAAGCCTTCCTCGTACAGCAGCGCACGGATCTGGCGGATCATCAGCACGTCGTGGCGCTGGTAGTAGCGGCGGTTGCCGCGGCGCTTCACCGGGTTCAGTGCCGGGAACTCCTGCTCCCAGTAGCGCAGCACGTGCGGCTTCACGCCGCACAGCTCGCCCACTTCGCCGATGGTGAAGTAGCGTTTGGCCGGGATGGGCGGCAGTTCGGTGTTATTCCCTTGGTCCAGCATAACCCTCGACTCGCACCTTGAGTTTCTGACCCGGCCGGAACGTCACCACCCGGCGCGCGGAGATCGGGATCTCCTCGCCGGTTTTCGGGTTGCGCCCGGGCCGCTGGTTCTTCTCGCGCAGGTCGAAGTTGCCGAAACCGGACAGCTTCACCTGCTCCCCCCTTTCCAGAGCCTCGCGGACCACCTCGAAACAGGCGTCCACGAATTCCTTGGCTTCCCGCTTGTTGAGGCCAACGTCGAGAAAAAGCCGCTCGGCCATATCCGCCTTGGTCAGAGCCATCTCATCCTCGCAACTTGGCCTTGCACGTTTGTTCCAATGCGGCGATGACCTGCCGCACGCAATGGTCTGCGTCCTCGTCGGTAAGGGTGCGTGAAGCATCCTGCAAAATCAAGCCCATAGCGAGACTTTTTCGGCCCGCTTCGACCCCCTTGCCGCTGTAACGGTCGAACAGCCGCAGTTCCGCCAGCACCTCGCCCAGGCTGCTCCGGACCACCTCGCCGATCCGTGACCAGGTCGCCTCTTCCGGCACCTCGACGGCAATGTCCCGGCGCACCGAGGGGAAACGGGCCACCGGCAGCGCCCTCGGCAGGCGGCGGGCCAGCAATGGGTCCAGCGCCAGTTCCAGCACGTGCACGTCGGGCCCCAGGTCCAGCGCCTTGGCCAGTTGCGGGTGCAGGGTGCCCAGCCAGCCCGCCGTCTCGCCGTCGCGGGCGAGCCGGGCACCGCGGCCGGGGTGCAGCCAGGACGGCAGTCCGTCGGCGTGCACGGTCCAGCGCTGCGGCTCGCCGCCCCAGGCGAGCAAGGCGTCGAGATCGCCCTTGAGATCGAAGAAATCCAGCGCGCGCGAGGGTTCGCCCCACTGTTCCACATGCGCTCTGCCGCATGCGGCGATGGCGAGGCTCGGGGTCTCTACCGGCGGGTTGCCGGCCGCGAACACGCGGGCAAGCTCGAACAGGCGCACCCGCTCCTGCTGGCGTGCGCGGTTGTGGCGCAAAGCCTCCACCAGGCCCGGCAGCAGCGAAGGCCGCATCACCGCCAGATCGGCGGACAGCGGATTGGCCAGCGGCACGCCCTGCCCGGCCAGCCCCCAGCGCGCCAGCAGCTCGGCCGGCACGAAGGAGAGGTTCACCGCCTCGTAGTAGCCGCGCGCGGCGAGTTGCTCGCGCAACGCCAGTTCGCCGATGCGCGCTTCCGGCTCGGCGACCAGCGTCAGGGCGCCGGCCGGCGTGGCCGTGGGAATGCGGTCGTAGCCGAAGATGCGCGCGACTTCCTCGATCAGGTCCTCCTCGCGCTCGATGTCGAAACGGCGGCTGGGCGCGGTGACTTGCCAGCCTTCCGCCACGGATTCGACCCGCATGCCCAGCGCGGTGAAGATGCGCGCGACCTCGGCATCGGCCACCGCCAGGCCGAGCACACGCTGCAGCCGCGTGCGACGCAACAGGATCGGCTGCGGTTCGGGCAGGTGTCCGGGCAGGGTCGCGTCGAGCAGCGGGCCGGCCACGCCGCCGGCCACGTCGAGGATCAGCCGGGTGGCGTACTCGATAGCGATGGGCGGCAGGCCCGGATCGACACCACGCTCGAAACGGTGCGCGGCGTCGGTGTGCATGCCGAGTCGGCGGCTGCGCCCGATGATTGCCGACGGAACCCAGTGCGCGGCTTCCAGGAACACGTTGCGGGTGGCGTCGGTGACACGCGTGTCTGCGCCGCCCATGATGCCGCCCAGCGCCACGGCACGCGCGCCGCTGCCGCCCTGGCTGTCCGCGACGACGAGGAAATCGGCGTCCAGCTCCACGCTGCGGCCGTCGAGCAATTGCAGCGACTCGCCCGCACGGGCCGGACGCAGCACGATCCCGCCTTCGAGCTTGTCCTTGTCAAAGGCGTGCATCGGCTGGCCGAGTTCCAGCATCACGTATTGGGTGACGTCGACCAGGAAGCTGATCGGGCGCAGGCCGCTGCGGCGCAGGCGTTCGGCCATCCACACCGGCGTTGCCGCCTGGGCATTAACGCCTTCGATCACGCGGCCGGCAAAACGCGGCACGCGCGCACCGGCCTCAAGGGCGACGTCCATCGTGGCAGCGCTGCCGGCGGGCACCGGCGTCGTGTCGAGCGCACGCACCTCGCCGCCCAGCGCGGCAGCCACGTCGAACGCGATGCCGCGCACGCTGAAGCAGTCGGCGCGATTGGGCGTGAGCTTGATCTCGATGCTGGCGTCCGGCAGGCCGAGATAGTCCGCCAACGGCGTCCCCACCGGGGCGTCGGCCGGCAGTTCGAGCAGGCCCGAGGCGTCCGCATCGATGCCCAGTTCCTTGGCCGAGCACAACATGCCGAACGACTCGACGCCGCGCAGCTTGGCCGCCTTGATGGCGATGCCGCCGGGCAGGCTGGCGCCAACGGCGGCCAGCGGTGCGACCAGGCCGGCACGCGCATTCGGCGCACCGCACACGATCTGCACGAGGCCCTTGCCGGTGTCGACCTCGCACACCTGCAGACGGTCCGCTTCGGGATGCTTCTGCGCGCTGACGATACGCGCCACGATCACGCCGTCGAGCGAATCGCCCAGCGCCGTAACGTCCTCGACCTCAAGGCCGATCGCGGTGAGCGTCGCGGAAAGCTCGTCGCGCGACGCCTTGGTCGGCACATGGTGACGCAGCCAGTTCTCGGAGAATTTCATGCGTATCGGTTCCTGCCGCGTTTACGCGAACTGCTTGAGGAAGCGCAGGTCGTTCTCGAAGAACGCGCGCAGGTCGGAGACGCCGTAGCGCAGCATCGCGAAGCGCTCCACGCCCAGGCCGAAGGCGAAGCCGGTGTAGCGCTCC
Source organism: Rhodanobacter sp. (assembly GCA_040371205.1). Taxonomy (NCBI): domain Bacteria; kingdom Pseudomonadati; phylum Pseudomonadota; class Gammaproteobacteria; order Lysobacterales; family Rhodanobacteraceae; genus Rhodanobacter; species Rhodanobacter sp. The sequence goes on along the minus strand of AP031382.1, from coordinate 968,292 downwards.
GGGTCGATGCCGCAGTTCGCCAGCACGTTCGGGTGCACCATGCCGCAGCCCAGCACTTCCAGCCAGCGCGACTCGCCGTCCTTGGTCTCCCAGCGGATGTCCACCTCGGCCGAGGGCTCGGTGAAGGGGAAGTAGCTGGGGCGGAAGCGCATCTCGAAATCGCGCTCGAAGAAGGCACGGATGAATTCGGCCAGCGTGCCCTTGAGGTCGGCGAAGCTGGAGGTTTCGTCGACCAGCAGGCCTTCGATCTGGTGGAACATCGGCGAGTGCGTCTGGTCCGAGTCGCTGCGGTAGACCTTGCCCGGCGCGATGATGCGGATCGGCGGCTGGCGCCCCTTCATCGTGCGGACCTGCACCGGCGAGGTGTGCGTGCGCAGCAGGCGCCCGTCGCCGAAGTAGAAGGTGTCGTGCATGGCGCGCGCCGGATGGTGCGGCGGGAAGTTCAGCGCCTCGAAGTTGTGCCAGTCGTCCTCGATCTCCGGGCCGTCGGCGCGCTGGTAGCCCAGCCGCGCGAAGATCGCGGCGATGCGTTCCAATGCGCGGGTGATCGGATGGATGCTGCCGCGCTCGCCGTCGCGGCCGGGCAGCGAGATGTCGATGGTCTCGGAAGCCAGCCGGCGATCCAGCTCGGCCTGTTCCAGCACGGTTTTGCGTGCGGCCAACGCGTCGGCCAGACGCTCCTTGACGCGGTTGACCTCGGCGCCGCGCGCCTTCTTCTCTTCCGGCGGCAGCGCGCCCAGCGTCTTCAGCGCGGCGGTGACGATGCCGCTCTTGCCGAGCAGGCCAACGCGCAGCGCCTCAAGCGCATCCAGCGTCTCGGCCTTGTCGATTTCAGCCTGCGCTTGAACGGCGCGGCTCTCCAAGTCGTCCATCAATGCGATCCCGGTTTGGAAGTCCACAAAACAAAACGGGGAGGAGGCGTTTGGCCTCCTCCCCGCTTGATTCACATCATATCGTCAGTGAGCGACGATCAAGCGGCCAGACTGGCCTTCGCCTTTTCCGCGATCGCGCCAAAAGCCTTGATGTCGTGGACGGCGATGTCGGCCAGCACCTTGCGGTCGACCGTGATGCCGGCCTTGGACAGGCCATTGATCAGGCGGCTGTAGGACAGGCCGAACTGACGGGCGGCCGCGTTGATGCGCACGATCCACAGGGCGCGGAACTGGCGCTTCTTCTGCTTGCGGCCGATGTACGCGTACTGGCCGGCCTTGATGACGGCCTGGTTGGCAACGCGGAAGACCTTGCGGCGGGCGTTGTAGTAACCCTTCGCGCGGCCGATGATCTTCTTGTGACGACGACGGGCGGTAACGCCACGCTTGACACGAGCCATGGTCTAGTCCTCCCGGTTCAGAGATACGGCAACATGCGCGCCACACCCTTGGTGTCGCACGCCTTGACGTGGTTGGTGGCGCGCAGGTTGCGCTTACGCTTGGTCGACTTCTTGGTCAGGATGTGCGACTTGAAGGCGTGACCGGCCTTGAACTTGCCGGAAGCGGTCTTGCGAAAACGCTTCGCCGCCGCCCGGTTGGTCTTGATCTTGGGCATCTGGATGCTCCTTGATGAGGCTGCGCTCTGTGCAAGAGCAGCCGGTTTCTGACTGATTCGGCGGCAGCCGCAAGGCCACGCTTTCCATCCTGCCGACATCGGTTCACGACCCTTCCTGGCGGGTCGAACGGACGATTGTACGGGGAAAAGAAGGCTGGCGCCAGCCTGTGGCGCGGCTTTCCGAACCCGGTCGCCCGCAAGCGGAACGGCGGCCCGCAGGCCGCCGCTCGCCTTACTGCTTCTTCTTGGGGCCGATCATCATGACCATCTGGCGGCCTTCCAGACGCGGGAAGGACTCCACCTGGCCGTTCTCGCCGATGTCAGCCTGGATGCGCTTGGCCATTTCCTGGCCCAAGTCCTGGTGCGACATCTCGCGTCCGCGGAAGCGGATGGTGACCTTGACCTTGTCGCCTTCCTCCAGGAAGCGAAGCATGTTGCGCAGTTTGATCTCGTAGTCGCCCACGTCCGTGACCGGACGGAACTTCACTTCCTTGATCTCGACCTGCTTCTGCTTCTTCTTGGCGGCCTGCGCCTTCTTCTGGGCTTCGAACTTGAACTTGCCGTAGTCCATGATGCGGCAGACCGGCGGATCGCCGTTCGGCTGGATCTCGACCAGGTCGAGGCCGGCCTCTTCGGCGGCGCGCAGCGCCTCGTCGCGGGTCAGGATGCCGAGCTGCTCGGAATCCGGTCCGATCACGCGCACGCGCGGTACGCGGATCTCATGGTTGCGGCGGTTGCCCTTGGTTTCTGTAGTGGCGATACCACTATCCTCCAGAAGTATTTATCAATATGCCGAAAAGCGCTTTCCCGCGTTTTTTCGGCTCGCCTGATCCGGCACATGCCGAGTCCGGCTCCGACGAAACCGGCCTCACGAGGCCGTTTTCGCTGGCAGACCATCCATGGCCTGCCTGTTGTCCCATGTTTCAACGCCGTGTTTCGGCTTCCAACCGTTCGATGAAGCTGGCCAGCGGCATGCTGCCCAGGTCTTCGCCCGATCGGGTACGCACGGAAACCGCCCCGGACTCCTTCTCGCGATCACCGACGACAAGCAGGTAGGGCACTTTCTGCAACGTATGCTCGCGGATTTTATAGCCGACCTTCTCGTTGCGCAAATCCGCCTCGACCCGGAAACCTTTGTCGACAAGGGTTTGCGCGACTTCGCGGACGTAATCCGACTGTGCGTCGGTGATGCTGAACACCATCGCCTGAACCGGCGCCAGCCACGGCGGCAGCAGGCCGGCATGGTGCTCGATCAGGATGCCGATGAAGCGCTCCATCGAACCGACGATGGCCCGGTGCAGCATCACCGGATGCCGGCGCTGGCTGTGCTCGTCGACGTATTCGGCGCCCAGGCGCTCTGGCATCATGAAATCCACCTGCATGGTGCCGACCTGCCAGGCGCGGCCGATCGAGTCCTTCATGTGGTACTCGATCTTGGGGCCGTAGAAGGCGCCCTCGCCCGGCAGCTCCTCCCACTCCACGCCGGCGGCGTGCAGCGCGGCGCGCAACGCGTCCTCGGCCTTGTCCCAGACTTCCTCGGAGCCGATGCGCTTGTCCGGGCGCAACGCGATCTTCAGCGCGATGTTGTCGAAGCCGAAGTCCGCGTAGACCTTCATCGCCTGGGCGTGGAAGGCCGTCACCTCCGGCTCGATCTGCTCGGGCGTGCAGAAGATGTGGCCGTCGTCCTGGGTGAACGCGCGCACGCGCATGATGCCGTGCAGGGCGCCCGAAGGTTCGTTGCGGTGGCAGCCGCCGAACTCGCCGTAGCGCACCGGCAGCTCGCGGTAGCTGTGCAGGCCGGTGTTGAACACCTGGACATGGCCAGGGCAGTTCATCGGCTTCAGCGCGAACACGTGCTTCTCCGACTCGGTGAAGAACATGTTCTCCTGGTAGTTGTCCCAGTGGCCGGACTTCTTCCACAGCGACACGTCCAGCACCTGCGGGCAACGCACTTCCTGGTAGCCGCTCTTGCGGTAGACGCCGCGCATGTACTGCTCCACCTGCTGCCAGATCGCCCAGCCGCGCGGGTGCCAGAACACCATGCCCGGGCCTTCCTCCTGCTGGTGGAACAGGTCGAGCGCCTTGCCGATCTTGCGGTGGTCGCGCTTCTCCGCTTCTTCCAGCTGGTGCAGGTAGGCCTTGAGGTCCTTGTCGCTGAGCCAGGCCGTGCCGTAGATGCGCGTCAGCATCGCGTTGTTGGAATCGCCGCGCCAATACGCACCGGCCACCTTCATCAGCTTGAACGCGCGCAGCTTGCCGGTGTTGGGCACGTGCGGGCCGCGGCACAGGTCGGTGAATTCGCCCTGCGAATACAGCGACAGCTCCTCGTTGGCCGGGATGCTTTCGATGATCTCGGCCTTGTAGTTCTCGCCCAGGCCACGGAAGAACGCCACCGCGTCGTCGCGCGACTTCACGCTGCGCGTCACCGGCAGCGCTTCCTTGACGATCTTCTCCATCTCTGCCTCGATCTTCGCCAGATCGTCGGGTGTGAACGGGCGCTCGTAGGCGAAGTCGTAATAGAAGCCGTTGTCGATCACCGGGCCGATCGTGACCTGCGCGCCCGGATACAGCCGCTGCACGGCCTGCGCCAGCAGGTGCGCGGTGGAGTGGCGCAGGATCTCCAGCGCCTCGGGGCTTTTCTCGGTGACGATCTCGAGGCTGGCGTCGTGCGTGATGGGGAAACTGGCATCCACCAGCTTGCCGTCCACCTTGCCGGCCAGGGTGGCCTTGGCCAGGCCGGCCCCGATGGAGGCCGCCACGTCCTGCACGGACACGGGATGGTCGAACGGGCGCTTGCTGCCGTCGGGTAGCGTGATCTCGATCATGGATATTCTCTGCAAAACGAAAAAGGCGCCAAGGCGCCTTTGGGACAAGGTTGGGCTCGGCAAGAAATCAGCGTGGGCGGTTGCTAGTGGACATGTCGCACACTCGGCCGGCGCTTGCGCACGGGCCACCTCGTCTTCGGGAAACCTGCTTGGCGCATAGTCTAGCGCCGCTCGCGCCGCCAATCGAGCCATGCCACGCCGGCTAGAATGACACTCTCTCCGCGAAGGAACAAAGCCATGCGCATCCTCGTCACCGGCACCGCCGGCTTCATCGGCGCCGCCCTGGCCGAGCGCCTGCTGGCGCGCGGCGACGAAGTGCTGGGCATCGACAACCATAACGATTACTACGATCCGACGCTGAAGGAAGCGCGCCTGGCCCGCTTCGCCGACCACGCCGGCTACACCCACTGCCGCGCCGACCTGGCCGATGCCGCCGCGGTCAACGACGCCTTCGCCGGCTTCAAGCCGCAGCGCGTAGTGAACCTGGCCGCGCAGGCCGGCGTGCGCTACTCGCTGACGAACCCGCAGGCCTACGTGCAGAGCAACCTGGTCGGCTTCGGCAACATCCTGGAAGCCTGCCGCCACGGCGGCGTCGAACATCTGGTCTACGCGTCTTCCAGTTCAGTCTACGGCGCCAACCGCAAGCTGCCGTTCGCGGTGGAGGACGCGGTGGATCATCCGGTGAGCCTGTACGCCGCCACCAAGAAAGCCAACGAACTGATGGCGCACAGCTACAGCCATCTCTACGGCCTGCCCACCACCGGCCTGCGCTTCTTCACCGTCTACGGGCCGTGGGGTCGGCCGGACATGTCGCCGATGCTGTTCGCCGACCGCATCAGCCGCGGCGAGGCCATCGACGTGTTCAACTTCGGCCACCACAGCCGCGACTTCACCTACGTCGACGACATCGTGGAAGGCGTGATCCGCACGCTCGACCATCCGGCCACGCCCGACCCGGCCTACGACGCGCAATCGCCCAATCCCGGCACCTCGAATGCGCCCTGGCGCGTCTACAACATCGGCAACGATCAGCCAGTACAACTGCTGCGCTTCATCGAACTGCTGGAGCAGCACCTCGGCCGCACGGTGGAGAAAAACCTGCTGCCGATGCAGCCCGGCGACGTGCCGGACACCTGGGCCGACGTATCGGCGCTGCGCCGCGACGTGGGCTATGCGCCCGACACTTCCATCGAGGAAGGCGTGGAACGCTTCGTGACGTGGTATCGCGCGTATTTCAAGCGATAACGCGCCGGCGCTCAGAACGGCCTGGCCAGCACCAGGAAGATCACGCCCAGCAGCAGCAGCACCGGCAATTCGTTGAGCCAGCGCAGCGCCTTCGGCGACGGCAGCGTGCCACCCTTCTCGCAGCGCTTGACCGCCCGGCCCGTCCACACGAAATAGACCAGCAACAGCGCCACCAGGGTCAGCTTGGCGTCGATCCAGTGCATGCCCGCCGTCACGTCGGGCAACGCCGCCGGCCACAGCCGCCAGCCCTGCCACAGCAGCAGGCCGAAAACGAAGGCGATGCCGAACATGATGTGGCCGAACTTGTACAGCCGCCGCCCCATCAGCAGCAGGCGCGCCCTCACCGCCGGCGCGTCGCCCGCTTCCGCAACATTCACCAGGATGCGCGGCAGGTAAAACACCGCCGCCATCCAGGCGATCACGAACAGCACGTGGAAGGACTTGATCCAGAGATAGGTCATCGCAACGCCTCGGCTGACGGAATCCGGCCATTGTGGCGTACCCATCCCCACGCCTCCACCTTGGCTTCGCAGGGTCAGCCTGGGGCCAGTGCCCCAAAAACAGCAACGGCGCTAAGCCCGAAGGCCGCGCCGTTGTTGGATTCAAATTGGTGGGCGGTACAAGGATCGAACTTGTGACCCCTACCATGTCAAGGTAGTGCTCTACCGCTGAGCTAACCGCCCGATTCCCGCGGCTGCACGCCGCGCGAGCCGCGCAGTATAGGCGACTCCCTGGCCATCCACAAGTTCGGCCGGCCGGTACCGGATCAGCGCAAGGCTTGCTCGCGCAGATGGTGGATCTGGTCGCGCAGCCGCGCCGCCTCCTCGAACTCCAGGTTCTGGGCGTGCTTGTACATCTGCGCCTCCAGCTTCTTGATGGCGGCGGCAGCCTTGGCCGGATCCATCGCCTCGTAGCCGGCCGATGGCTCGGCCACGGCAGCGGCGCGCTGGCGCGCCTTGCCGCCACGTCCGCGCGGCGACTCGCTGCGCGCACCCTCCATGATGTCGGCGATGCGCCGCTGCACCGTCTTCGGCGTGATGCCGTTCGCCTCGTTGTACGCGAGCTGCTTTTCGCGGCGGCGAGCCGTCTCGTCCATCGCAGCCCGCATCGAGCGGGTCACCTCGTCGGCGTAGAGGATGGCCTTGCCGCGCACGTTGCGGGCGGCGCGCCCAATGGTCTGGATCAGCGAGCCGGTGGAACGCAGGAAGCCTTCCTTGTCGGCGTCCAGCACCGCCACCAGCGAGACCTCGGGCATGTCCAGGCCCTCGCGCAGCAGATTGATGCCGACCAGCACGTCGAACTCGCCGAGACGAAGGTCGCGAATGATCTCGCTGCGCTCCACCGTCTCGATGTCCGAATGCAGGTAGCGCACCTTGACGCCGTGCTCGGAGAGATATTCGGTGAGATTTTCGGCCATGCGTTTGGTCAACGTGGTGACCAGCACGCGGTCGCCCATGGCGATGCGCTTGTGGGCCTCGCCCAGCAGGTCGTCCACCTGGGTGCGCACCGGTCGCACTTCCACCTCGGGATCGACCAGGCCGGTGGGGCGCACCACCAGTTCGACAATGGCGTCGCCGGATTTCTGCAGCTCGTAGTCGCGCGGCGTGGCGGAGACGTAGATCGCGCGCGGCGCCCGCGCCTCCCATTCCTCGAAGCGCAGCGGGCGGTTGTCCAGCGCGGACGGCAGGCGGAAGCCGAACTCCACCAGGGTCTCCTTGCGCGAGCGGTCGCCTTTGTACATCGCGCCGATCTGCGGCACGCTGACGTGCGACTCGTCCACCACCAGCAGGCCGTCGGGCGGCAGGTAGTCGAACAGGGTGGGCGGCGGCTCGCCGGGGCCGCGACGGGAAAGATGCCGCGAGTAGTTCTCGATGCCCTGGCAGTAGCCCACCTCGGCCATCATCTCCACGTCGTAGCGGGTGCGCTGGTCCAGCCGCTGCGCCTCGAGCAGCTTGTTGTCGCGGTACAGCACCTCCAGCCGTTCCTTCAGTTCGTCCTTGATGGTGTCGATGGCGTTGAGCACGCTTTCGCGGGTGGAGGCGTAGTGCGTGCGCGGATACACCGTGTAGCGGGGCACCTTGCGCACGGTCTCGCCAGTAAGCGGGTCGAACAGCGCGAGACTTTCCACCTCGCCGTCGAACAGCTCGATGCGCAGCGCCTCGGTCTCCGACTCGGCGGGGAACACGTCGATGATCTCGCCGCGCACGCGGTAGGTGCCGCGGCGCAGCTCCATCTCGTTGCGGGTGTACTGCAGCTCGGTGAGCTGGCGGATCAGCTGGCGCTGCTCGATGCGCTCGCCCTTGGCCAGGATCAGGCGCAGGCTGAGGTAATCCTCGGGATTGCCCAGTCCGTAGATGGCCGAGACCGTGGCCACGATGATCGCGTCGCGCCGGGACAGCAGCGCCTTGGTCGCCGCCAGCCGCATCTGCTCGATGTGGTCGTTGATCGAGGCGTCCTTCTCGATGAAGGTATCCGACGCCACCACGTAGGCCTCGGGCTGGTAGTAGTCGTAGTAGCTGACGAAGTATTCCACCGCGTTGTGCGGAAAGAACTCCTTGAACTCGCCGTACAACTGCGCCGCCAGCGTCTTGTTCGGCGCCATCACGATGGTCGGCCGTTGCACCTGCTGGATCACGTTGGCGATGGTGTAGGTCTTGCCGGAACCGGTGACGCCAAGCAGGGTCTGCGCGGCCAGGCCGGCCTCGAAACCTTCGCTCAGGCGGCGGATCGCCTCCGGCTGGTCGCCGGCGGGTTGGTAGGGCGCAACGAGTTCGAAACGGTCGGTCATGACGGACAACATGCGGGCGGACACCCGCATTCTAAATCGCTACTGCTGACAGCCCCTGTCAGCAGCGGCTGACAGTCCGCGCGGCCATTGGACGGCTGGCCGCGCGGACGCCCGCCCCTAGCATGGCCACTCGATCCAAGCAGGAGCGTGCCGTGGGAGTGTGGCGAACGGGCAAGGAACGCGGCGTCACCCTGATCGAGCAGATCATGGTTGTGGCCGTTCTCGGCATACTCGCAGCGATCGCCATGCCATCGCTGGCACGCATGCTCCAGCGCAATCAGGTGCAGGTCGCGCAGGCGGATTTCATAGGCGCCCTGCAGCATGCACGCAACGAAGCCATCACCAGCGGCCAATCCACCCTTTTCTGCCCCAGCCGCGACGGCACGACATGCAGCGGCGGCGCGCGCTGGGAATACGGTTGGCTGGTCGGCCACGATGCCGGCCGCAGCGGCCAGCCGAATGGCAGCCTGCGCACCCGATCCGCCTACGCCGGCATCACCATCCTCGGCGACAGCGGCAGGCCGCTGGTGCGCTTTCGCAGCGACGGCAGCGCCAGCGGCACGACGAATACCCTGCGCATCTGCCGTCGTGGCCGGCCGGATCAGGCTCTCGTTGTGGTGGTCTCCAACACCGGCCGCGTTCGCGGCGCCCCGGCCAGCGCAACGCAGGCCAGCACCTGTGCGGCGGCGGGCTGACCGGGGAGGCACGATTTCCCGGCTGCTTTCGCCCGTGCCGCCAGCCTGCAAGAATCGGCGCAACAACGATGGAGAATCTTGCATGGAAACCGGCTTCAAACGTTCTCTCGTGCCGCAAGGCGGCAACAAGCGCACGCTGTGGCTCGTTGCCCTGGCCGCCGCGATCCTGATGACGCTGTGGTCGACCGTCGTCACCATCGGCCCCGGCAACCGTGGCGTGCTCATGACCTTCGGCGCGGTACACGACGGCGTGTTGACCCCCGGCCTGCATTTCAAGCTGCCGTTCGTGCAAACGGTCAAGCAGATGAATGTGCAGATCCAGAAGTCGCAGACCACCGAAACGGCCGCCAGCCGCGACCTGCAGAACGTCTCCACCGAAGTCGCCGTGAACTGGGCAATCGACCCCGCCGATGCGGAGTGGGTGTATCAGCACCTCGGCGACGAATCCGAACTTGCCAACAAGGTGATCGCACCGGTGGTGTCGAATGCGGTGAAAGCCGTCGCTGCCCGCTACAACGCCGAAGACCTGATCGAGAGCCGCGACAAGGTGGCGGCGCAGATCCAGCAGCAGATCGTGACGGCACTGGGCCAGTACAAAGTGCAGGTGCAGGGCGTCAACATCACCAACTTCCAGTTCAGCCACGCCTATTCCGAAGCCATCGAGCAGAAGCAGGTGGCCCAGCAGCGCGCGCTGCAGGCCACCTACGACCTCCAGCGCACCAAGATCCAGGCCGAGCAGGAGGTCGCGCAGGCGCAGGGACAGTCGGAAGCGCAAAAGCTCCTGCAGCAGACCATCACGCCGCAGATCATCCAGCTGAAGGCCGTGGAGAAATGGAACGGCGTGCTGCCGCAGGTCGTAGGCGGCAATGGCACGCTGCCGATGGTCGGACCGATCAACCCCTCCACGTCCAAGGCCAGCGCTGCGGCGGGCGACTGAGCTTGGCCGGTCGCATCGCAACCGCTGCGTCGACTGCGCGCAACCAGGAGACACTGGCAAACAAAAGGGCTTGCATCGCTGCAAGCCCTGGAATTTTGGCGCCCGAAGTTGGACTCGAACCAACGACCCCCTGATTAACAGTCAAGTGCTCTAACCGGCTGAGCTATTCGGGCGGGAGCTGCGTAGTTTGTCGGCCGGGCAGCAGGCTGTCAAGCCTGCTGCCCGGCCCATGATGACAGCCTCAGTGGGTGATCACGCGATAGCAGGGCACGTAGGCTGCGCCGCCCGGCAGCTTCATGCGGTGCTGCTCCACGAAGGCCTGCAGCAGCTTGTCCAGCGCCTGCATGATGTCGCGGTCGCCGTCGATGTCGAACGGGCCGTTCTTCTCGATCGCCTGCACGCCCTCCTCCTTGACGTTGCCGGCGACGATGCCGGAGAACGCGCGGCGAAGGTCCGCTGCCAGCTCGTGCAGCGGACGGCCATGGTGAAGCTGCAGGCCGCGCATCGCCTCGTGCGTGGGCCGGAACGGCGTCTGGAATTCCAGCGGGACACGCAGCGCCCAGTTGAAGAAGAACGCGTCCTTGGTATCCAGCCGGTTGCTGCGCACCTTCTCGATGCCCTTGCCCATCGCCTTCGCCACCGCGGCGGGATCGTCCACGATGATCTGGTAGTGCGAGGCCACCGCATCGCCCAGGGCCAGGCGAAGAAACTTGTCGATCTGCTCGAAGTACGCGGCCGATTGCTTCGGTCCGGTGAGGATCAGCGGGAACGGCGTGCCCGCATTGTCCGGATGCAGCAGGATGCCGAGCAGGTAGAGGATCTCCTCGGCGGTGCCCACGCCGCCGGGGAACACGATGATGCCGTGGCCGATGCGCACGAAGGCCTCGAGGCGCTTCTCGATGTCCGGCATGATCACGAGATGATTGACGATGGGGTTAGGCGACTCGGCCGCGATGATGCCCGGCTCGGTGACGCCGATGTAGCGGTTGTTGCGTCGCCGCTGCTTGGCATGCGCAATGGTCGCCCCCTTCATCGGCCCTTTCATCGCACCCGGACCGCAGCCGGTGCAGATATCCAGCCCGCGCAGGCCCAACTGGTAGCCCACTGCCTTGGTGTAGTCGTATTCCTCGCGCGAGATCGAGTGGCCGCCCCAGCACACCACCAGGTTCGGGTCGATGTTCGGCCGGAGGATGCGCGCGTTGCGCAGCACCTCGAACACCGCCTGGGTCAGCGCATCGGAGGGATCGAGGTCGCCGCCGATCTCGCCGAGTTGCGTGGACACGTAGACGATGTCACGCACCACCGCCACCAGCAGCTCGTTGATGCCGCGGATGATCTTGCCGTCCACAAAGGCTTGCGCTGGCGCCTTGGTCAGCTCGATCTTGATGCCGCGATCCTGCTGCAGCACCTGGATGTCGAAGTCCGGATACTGTTCGAGGATCGCCCGCGGGTCGTCGCTGATCGCGCCCGAGGTCAGCACCGCCAGCGCACAGCGGCGCAGCAGGCCATGCAGCCCGGAATCGCTGGCGCCGCGCAGCCGCGCCACTTCGTGCCGGGAAAGGATGTCGAGCCCGCCGGCGGGCGAAATCCGCGCGCTTACGGTGTCATTGCGGCCGGCGGCGCCGGCACCTGCATCGTTCATCGATATCTCCATGCCACTGTCCCGCGGGCGCACGCCCGCGCGGATGCGGCGACCGTCAAGCTTCCCGCTTAGGCCGCGGCGCAGTCAAGGCAGCACCTTCGACGCTGCGTCACGGCAAGACGGCAGGAGGATGCTCCGCATCCAGGCCATACACCCCATGCGAGCGGCCATGAAGAAGCCGGCGACCTTCCGGGCGCCGGCTTCCGATGGTGCATCGGCGAACCGATTCAGAACGTGTAGCGCACCGTCAACATCGCCGACCAGCGCGAGACCACGTTGGTCTTGGTGTAGGTGCCGGCGTCATACACCGTCAACGGCTCCGGCTGGTAGTTGCCGCTCTTGTCCGTGTAGAGCTTGTAGATGTACTTGCCGTCGGCGCCCACGCCGGCGTAATCGGCCAGGTTGCGCGTCTGGTAGAAGCCGACGTCGTGCTGCTGGCCCCAGCGCTTGTCGATCAGGTTCAGCACGTTGTAGACGTCCAGGCGAACCTCGCCCTTGTTGCCCTTGAAGATGCCGGGGATCTCCTGCCGGAAACTCATGTCGAGGTCGCTGACCCACGCAGCCGTGGCGGCGTTGCGCCGGGCGATCTGGCCCTGGTGCTTGCGCAGGTACTTGTCGCTCTGGATGTAGCTGTAGAACTGCTGGATTTGCGCGGCGGTGGCCGGCGTCCCGTTCGGCTGGACAAGGGTCACGTCGCCATTGCGCGGAATGTAGACCAGGTCGGTGCCCTGGCCGATGCCGTCGCCGTTGGCGTCGTTGCCGAAGGTCCAGCTGTACGGCTCGCCGGTGTGGCCGTCGTAGAACGCGCTGACGCTGGTGACGTAGTCGCCGAAGAAGCGATGCTGCCAGGTGATCGACGCATTGATGCGCTGGCGCACGGCGCGGTTCGAGCGCGCCACCGTCCCGTCGTTGGGATTCACCCATGCGTTGTTGGACAGGTTGGAGCTGGCCTGGCTGGAAGTGCCCGGATTGACTTCGGTGGAGTCGCCGATGGTCACGCCCAGGCTGCCGAACCAGTTGTCGGAGAACGGCTTCTTCAACGACAGGGTCAGCGCCTCGGCATGGCCCCGGTGGGTATTGGTGAGGTAGGTGGAGTTGTAGGTAAAGCTCTTGCTCGCGTTGGCGCGCGCGTCGCCGCTGGAACCCGCCTCGCCCGGCGTCTTCCAGTACTGGTTGCGGCCGTCGGGCATCGTGCCGGTGGGCGCGCCGATGTTGAGCGGCAGATACCAGATGCCGTTGCGCACCTGCACGTACTGGTATTCGGCCGAGAACACGGTGCCCCACCACGGCAGTTCGCGGTCGAGGGCCAGGCTGTACTTCCACACCGAAGGCAGCTTGAAGTTGCGGTCGATGGTGTCCACGCCCATCTGGCTGTTCGCCGGCGGCGGCAGGTTCTGGGCGTGGGGGTTGGCGCTGAACACGGGCAGGCTGTTGCCCTGTCCCGGCTGCACGCCGTAGTCGTTGTACACCTGGTAAACCGTGGTGGTGACGCCGTTGTTCTGGTACGGATTGGTCATCCACACCGTCGGCGGGTTCGACTGGAACAGGCCGAAACCGCCGCGCAGCTGCGTCATGCGCTCGGTGTCGAAGGCGTAGTTGAACGACACGCGGGGCTCGACGATGCGCAGGCCGTCGATGGTGTTGTCGTTGCGCAGCGGGGTGACCTTGCTGCCCGCCGCATAATTCACCACCACCTGCCCGTTCGCATCGATGCCGAAGGTCTGGCCGACCTTGGGGTTGTACACCGGCCGGTCGCCCGTGTTGGCCTGGTCGATGCGCACCCCGTACTGCAGCGACAGGTTGCTGTTCACCTGCCAGGAATCCTGCAGGAACAGGCTGGTCTGGCGCAGCGTCCACTTCGCCGCCACGTCGTCGAGGGTGTAGCCCTGCGACGGCTGGTAGATGGTGTACGTGCCGTAGATGCCCTTCTCGAAATTGTTGATGCCGTAGAAGGTATAGGCGCCGAACTCGGTACGGCCGAAGAGGTTGTAGATCTTGTTCTGCTGGAAGTCGATGCCGGCCTTGAGCGTGTGGTCGCCCAGGTAGAAGGTCGCCGCCTCGAACAGGTTCCAGGTCTTGATGTTCAGCACGTTGTAGTGGCTGTACTGATCCTCGCCCAGGTCGACATAGGGCGCGGAACCGGACTGCTTGCCGTTCTTCGTGCTGATGCCCAGGTCCACGAACACCTGCGGCTGCTGCTCGGCCACCGTGCGCTGCTGGGCGAACTGGCGGTAGCCCAGCTTGGTCTCGGTGGAGAAGACCTCGTTCCAGTCGTCGAACAATTGCAGCACGGTGTTCTTGGTGTCGCTGTTCTTGGTGTACCAGTAGCTGGTCAGGCCGATCGAGTTGCTGGAGTTGCCCTGCACGATGGGCTGGGTTTCCTTGGTGCGCTGGTAGCTCAGGCTGGCGCGATGGTTGTTGCTGATGTTCCAGTCCAGCTTGGCCAGATAGCGCTTGTCCTGCAGGTCGACGTTGCCGCCGCTGAAATTGCCGGGCTTCAGGCCCAGCGCGCTGGCGGCGTCGATGATGCGTTGCAGGTCGCCGGGCGAGACCTTGTTCGAGGTGGAGGCGCCGTTGCCGAGGGTGGCATCGAGGCCATTCGCCGAATCGGCGCCGAGGCCGACGGTCTTCTCCTTTTCGTAGTTGACGAAGAAGAACAGCTTGTCCTTGACGATGGGTCCGCCCAGGGTGGCGCCCGCGGTCCAGTCGCGCTTGTAGCCGGCGTAGTCGTAACCCGGCTGATCCTTGTTCAACCAGCCGGCGGTACCGACCAGCTTGTTGGCATTGCGGTAGGCGTAATACACCGAACCGTGGAAATCGTTGGTGCCGCTCTTGGTGACCGCGTTGATGTTGGCGCCCACCGTATCGGAAGCCACGTCGAAATTCGCCGTGGAAATGTTGTACTCCTCGATGGTATCGGCCGAGATCGGCGAGCCGATGTACGGCATGCCGTTGGAGTTGAGCCCGAACGGGTCGCCCACGCCGGCGCCGTCCACGGTGATCGAGTTGTAGCGGTTGTTCATGCCCATCGTGGAGATGGCGCCTTCGCCGCGGTCGGAGATGCTCACGCGGGGATCGAGGCGGGCGATGTCGGCAATCGAGCGGCCCGGCGACGGCGCGGCCTGCAGCTCGCGCAGCGAGACATTGGTGGACATGCCCTTGTTGTCCGGCGTGAAAGTCTGCGCCAGCGCGCTGGCCGACACCGTTACGGCGCCGAGGTCCTTGGCGTCCTTGACCTGCGCAGCCCCCATCGTCAGGTTGACCGCCGTGTCCTGCGCGAGCTGCAGGTAGACGTTCTTCTGTTCGGCCTGGGCCATGCCGGCCTTGGACACGGTGACGTCGAACGGGCCGCCCACGCGCAGGCCTTGCGCCGCAAAGCGGCCGTCGGCACCGGTGTTGGCGATCTTGGTGGTGCCCGAGGGCTCGTGCACGATCTGCACGATGGCGCCCGCCACCGGCTGGCCGTTGCCGTCGATCACGCGGCCGCTGATCGAAGACGAGGTGTCCTGCGCCAGTGCCGGTGCGGACGCCAGCAGCATCGATACGGCGACCGAGAGCGATTTCATGCGATTGGTGTTTTTCATCGTGGATTCCACAGTGGTTCTCGACAAGCGGCGGTTCCGGGATGCGCACGGGTCGATGGCCAGCCGGATGGGTCCGGCGACGCGGCGACTCCCCTGCTTTCCTGGCGGGAGGCGGGCGCATGAATGGCACCCGCCTCGCGTTAAGTTACGTTAAGAATATGACGAAATCGTAACTTTTTGCTACCACGCTGTTCACCGCGTCGCACCTGGAACTCCACGACAAAAAAAAGCCGGCCCCAGAGGGGCCGGCCTGATATCCCGCGCCGGATTGGCGCGGATGATCGACTGCAGCGTTAGTGGATCGAGACGCCGAAGGTGATCATGTAGGTACGTTCTTCCAGGATCGAATAGGTTGCCGCCGAGGCATAGGCCGCCGGGTTCGTGGCGCTGTTGGAGCTGGCCAGGAACGGGTTGCTGGAAGCCCACGTGAAGGCATGGTGGTCGGTCAGGTTGAACACGTTGAGCTTGATGTAGGGCTTGGTGAAGTCCGTCGAGAAGTCGGGCAGGTGGTAGCCCGCGCTCAGGTTGAACGTGGTGTAGCCGCCCACCTTCTCGGTGTTCGACCAGTCGCCCCACACCGAACTGCGGTACTTCGCGCTCAGGCTGGCCCACAGCCCGCCCTGCTTGTAGCCGAGGCGCACATAACCCGAGTTGCGCGGGGTATTGGTCAGGGTCTTGCCCTTGGTGAAGTACACGCCATCGCCGCCCGCGTTCACGTCAGCCTGCTGACGGGCCACGGTGTAGGTATAGGCGCCATACAGCGTGAACTGGTGGTTGAGCCTGACGCTACCTTCGGCATTCAGGCCGCGCATGTGCACGCTGGGCAAGTCGGTGAACACGGTCTGGCCGCTGTTTTCGTCGTAGCCGCTGACCTGCTTGTTGTGGAAGTTGGCGGCATACGCGTCGATACTGGCCGACACGCGGGTGGTGTAGAAGCGCCAGCCCAAGTCCGCGCTGGTCGACGTCTCGGGCTTGTTGATTGCGCCGAAACTGCCGTTTGTCGGATGCGCCTGATTGAGGTAATCCGCCGCACCGTTCTGCGCCAACGCACCGTTGACCGGGATGCGGAAGGTCTTGCCCATGCCGAAGTAGAACTGGTTGGCATCGTCGAGCTGGAACTTCGCACCGACCGTCGGCGACCACTTGTGGTAGGTGCCTTCGAACGGGCCGCCGAACTGCTGCTTCCAATACGAACCGTAATTGGCGTTCGGGTATTCGAAATCGTAGCCCTTGCGCTGGGCCCAGATGTAGGCCAAACCGGCAGTGACCGTCCACTGGTCGCTGGGCGTCCAGGTATTGGTCGCGAAGGCCTTCTCGGTGGTGGTGGTGGTGTATTCGTTGTAGCCCTTCTGGATGGTGCCGTCCGGGTAACGGATCACGTCGGTCTGGCCCCAAATGTCCGAAGGCACGCCGGTGGCCGGGTCGATCAGCGAGAACACTTGATCCTGCTGCTCGCGCGGGCGTTCCCACCACACGCCATAGACCAGGGTGTCGTTGCTGCCGATGTCCTGGCTCAGCTTGGCGATCACACCCGGGCGGAAGGTGAAGTTCTCGCTGAGGGAATACACCAGCCCCTTGCTGCCGTTCTTGATCATGCCGTCGCCGTTGAGGTCGGCATCCACGCTGAGGTACTGGTTGTTGCTGGCGGTGCTTTCATAGGCGGCAGTCGCGCCGCTGCCGCCGCCGCTGCCGTACTGGAAGTAGGGCACCACCGACAGGTGCAGGCTGTCGCTCAGCGTGAACTCGCCGTCGGCGCTGGCCATCCAGCTGGTGTACGGATTCACGTGCAACTGGTAGTTGCAGACGTTGTAGACGGCATTCGGGCCGCAGGAACTCGTGCTGGTCGACTTCAGGTTCTCGGGCACCGACCAGATGTCGGAATAGTTGTAACCGTACTGCATGGCCGCCTGCTGCTTGGTCGGATGCAGGTAGCTGTTCTTCACTTCGCGGTTGTACTGCAGCGAGAAGGAGATCGAGTTGCGGTCGTCGATGGTCCACAGCGACTTGCCGTCGACCTTGGTCACCTTCTGCTTGCCGGGACCGTCCCAGATGCTGGATTCGTTGTTCGAATACGAAAGCCAGGAGCGCACCGGACCCATGTCGCCCGTGTTCAGGCGCACGAAGGTGCGGTGGTAGCTGTGGCTGCCGAGGGTCTGGCTGAGGTCGACGCCGCCCTTGTGCGACGGGTCGATGGTCGCCCAGCCGATGGAGCCGCCGGCCGCGCCGGAGATCGGCTGGTCGACGTCTGGCCAGCCCTGCTGCACGGTGATGTCGCCCATGTTCTCGGCGTCGCCGTACTCGGTGGCGTACACCTTGTAGTTGCCGCTGTCGTTGATCGGCGCGCCGTTGACGGTGGTGCCGACTTCATCGCTGGTGAAGCCGCGGATGGAATAGTCGCCGTCGTTCAGGCCGGTGTAGTCATCGGTGGAGGTGAACACGCCCGGGATGCTTTCGATCGCCTGCGCGAACGTGCCGCCGGGCGCGCCCTGCTGGATCGCCTCACGGGTGATGGTGGACACCGCCTTGGGCGCGTCCTGCTCGGACATCAGACCACCGCCGAGGGTGGGCACCGTGGCCGTCACTTCGACGGACTGCAGTTCGCGCGCACGCTTGGTCGCCACTGCCGACACCTTGGAGGTGCTGGACACGCTGGCCTGGCCGCCGCCGCCCTGCTGGGTCGTGGTCTGTGTGGACTGGCCGTTGCCGGTCGCGGTCTGCGCCAGCGTCATCGACGACACCAAACCAAGGGACAGTGCAATGGCAGCGGATAGGTAGGCTCGTTTCATGTGTGTTCCCCGAAATGCAAAGTGAAACCGGTAGTGATCATTCGCAATGGCTGGCGAATACGGATTCGCAAGAAAAAACGTAAATTCAAGGCATAAAAAAGCGCGACCTGAAATCCAGGCCGGCGCATTAACCCTGATTCGATTTTTCCTGCGCTGCGCTTGATTTGAGCGTGGCGCCAACGTTGAAGGTGGCGCTTCGTCCTGAAGCCTTGCGCATTGTTTCCGGTTTATTTTACAGCAATTTTACATCGGTTCCAGCCATGGGCATTCGCACGCGCACGCCGCTGTCAAAGTGCCAGGTGCAGGAACGCCGCCACGCCGCCCATGAACATCTGCACCGACAGGGCGATCAGCAGCATGCCCATCACGCGCTCCAACGCGGTAAGCACGCTCTCGCCCAGCCAGCGGAACAGGTAGGTGGAGAACAGCAGGATCAGCGCCGTGGCCGACCAGGCGCCGATCAGCGCTGTTGCCCACTCCGCGGTCCGTCCCGGCTGGGTGTTGGTCAACAGCAACAGCGCCGCCATCGCCGAGGGGCCGGCCACGCCGGGAATCGCCATCGGCACGATGAAAGGTTCGCCGCCGCCGGACTTACCGAAGATGCCGCCGCCATCGGCGGGCGGGAACACCATGCGTATGCCGATCAGGAACAGCACGATGCCGCCGGCGATGCTGATCGAGTCCGGCTTGAGCTGCAGCAGGCTCAGCAGGTGCTGGCCGCCGATCAGGAAACCCAGCAGCACACCCAGCGCGATCAGCAGCTCGCGCACCATCACGCGGCGGCGGCGCTTGGGCGGCACGTCCTTGAGCAGGCTGAGGAACAGCGGGATGTTGCCCAGCGGATCCATGATGAGGAACAGCATGATTCCCGCCGACAAGGTGGTCATCTGCGTTTCCATCACCCCTTCTCCCCGCAGGTCGAGCACATGGCCGCGCATGGGCGCCCCCTGCGCCGACAGCAACCGGACGAGCGCGGCGGCCGCGGCCTCCGGCAAGGGGTGCTGCAAGGTGTCCTCGCCGAAATACGCCTGCCGGCGCAAGCGGGTGCGCATCGGCGCGGGCAGCAGCGCATGCACGCGCAAGGGACTCTCGTCGGTCTCCTCGTGCAGGATGGCCGCGAACCGCTCCAACGCGGCCTTCGACGCCCCGTACGCGCCCCAGTGCGCCCGCGCCAGCCGCTGCGGATCGTCCAGCACGAACACCACCGCGCTGTCGGCGGCCTCCTGCAGCAGGGGCAGGCAGGCCTGGGTGAGCGCGAAGGGCGCATTGACGTTGACGTGCATTGCACGCAGCCAGTCGTCGGGCTTGTGCATCGCGATCGGGGTAAGGCCTGCGAAGCTGGCGGCGCAGTGCGCGATGCCATCCAGCCGGCCGAAGTCGTGGCGCAGGCCGTCGGCGAGCGCGGCGTACTCGCGCGGCGTCGCGGTCTCCATGTCCAGAGGGTGGATCACCGGTTCCGCCAGACCTTCGGCCCGCATGGCATCGTAAAGCTGCTCCAGCTGGCGCTGGCGCTTGCCGCAGAGGACAACCGTGGCGCCCGCTTGCGAGGCCGCCCGCGCCACCGCGCTACCCAGACCGCCATAGGCGCCGGTGACCAGCACCACGCGACCGGCCAACATGTCGCCGGCAGGCATCGCGCCCGCGGGAAGCCGTACCGTCGGCAATGTCATCCGCGCAGGGCTCCGCTCACGTCGCCGGCCATGCGCGCCAGTTCGCCCGAGGCCTCGAGGTCGACGACGATGTCGCAACCGCCGATCAACTCGCCTTCGATGAACAGCTGCGGAAAGGTCGGCCAGTTCGCGTAATGCGGCAGGGCGGCGCGAATCTCCGGATCGGCCAGCACGTTCACCGCATGGAACGGCGCGCCGGCCTGCTGCAGCGCCTGTGCGGCACGGCTGGAGAATCCGCACATCGGGAACTCCGGCGTCCCCTTCATGAAGAGCACGATGGGGTGCGCGGCGAGCAGCGACTTGATTCGCTCGTTTACGTCCATAGGTTGAATGTTCGTCTTTACAATCCGGGCAGACCTGTATTGTATCAGTCGGCCATCGGCGGCCGCCGGCCGTCGCAATCCTTTCCCCAGCCAACGTCAAGGAGCCACTCATGGCGATCGAACTTCCCGCCCTGCCCTACGAAAAGAACGCGCTCGAACCGCACATCTCCGCCGAAACGCTGGAGTTCCACTACGGCAAGCACCACCAGGCCTACGTGACCAATCTCAACAACCTGATCAAGGGCACCGAATTCGAAGGCGCCTCGCTGGAAGACATCGTCCGCAAGTCCTCCGGCGGCGTGTTCAACAACGCCGCGCAGATCTGGAACCACACTTTCTATTGGCATTCGCTGAGCCCGAAGGGCGGCAAGGAGCCCACCGGCAAGCTGGCCGACGCGATCGACAAGGCGTTCGGCTCGTTCGAGAAGTTCAAGGAGGAGTTCGCCAAGTCCGCCGCCGGCAACTTCGGTTCGGGCTGGACCTGGCTGGTGCAGCGCCCGGATGGCACGCTGGGCATCGTCAACACCTCCAACGCCGCCACGCCGATCACCGGCAGCGACAAGCCGCTGCTCACCGTGGACGTGTGGGAGCACGCCTACTACATCGACTACCGCAACGCCCGCCCGAAGTACCTGGAGGCGTTCTGGAACCTGGCGAACTGGGAATTCGCGGCGAAGAACCTCGCCTGATTCCCCTGCGCGCCACCCCAAGGCGGGGCCCTCGCGGCTCCGCCTTTTTCATGCCCGATCGCCGGTTCCGGCTCGCTGCGTTCAGCCGCAATCGCTACAATGCGCCGGTTTGCCCCAGACAATCCGGAGACCCCATGAGCGACCAGCCCAAGTACCGCCGCATCCTGCTCAAGCTCTCCGGCGAAGCGCTGATGGGCGAGGCCGACTACGGCATCGACCCGAAGGTGATCGGCCGGCTGGCCGACGAGATCATCGAGGTGGGCCGCTCCGGCGTGAACATCGGCGTGGTGATCGGCGGCGGCAACATCTTCCGCGGCGCCGGCCTCGCCGCCGCCGGCATGGACCGCGTGACCGGCGACCACATGGGCATGCTGGCCACGGTGATGAACGCGCTGGCGATGGCCGACGCCATCGAGAAGCGCGGCGGCTACGCCCGCGTGATGAGCGCGATCCAGATCCACGACGTGGCGGAGGACTTCATCCGCCGCCGCGCGATCCGCCACATCGAGAAGGGCCGCATCGCGCTGTTCGCGGCGGGTACCGGCAACCCGTTCTTCACCACCGACTCGGCCGCCGCCCTGCGCGCGGTGGAGATCGGCGCCGACCTGCTGCTGAAGGCCACCAAGGTGGACGGCGTGTACACCGCCGATCCCGCCAGGCACGCCGACGCCACGCGCTACGACCAGCTCAGCTACGACGAAGTGATCCAGCGCAACCTGCAGGTGATGGACACCGCCGCCATCGCGCTGTGCCGCGACCACCGCATGCCGCTGCGCATCTACGACATGACCGTGCCGGGCAACCTGATGCGCATCATGCAGGGCGAGGCGATCGGCACGCTGGTGCACCACTGAGCCGACGGCTCGCGCTGCTATACTTGACGGCTTGCCGGATTCAGTGGAACCCCGCCCATGATCAACGACATCAAGACCGATGCACAGACCCGCATGGGCAAGAGCATCGACGCGCTCAAGCACGAGCTCACCCGCCTGCGCACCGGCCGCGCCAGCACCGCGCTGGTGGACGGCCTCCGCGTGCCGGCCTACGGCTCGGAGATGCCGCTGAACCAGGTGGCCACGGTGGCGCTGGGCGACGCGCGCTCCATCGTCATCACGCCGTTCGACAAGTCCCTGGTCGGTCCGGTCGAGAAGGCCATCCTGGCCTCGGACATCGGCATCACGCCGACCACCGCCGGCACCGTGATCCGCCTCAACCTGCCGCCGCTCACCGAGGAGCGCCGCCGCGAACTGGCCAAGCACGTGTCGCACGAGGGCGAGAACGCCAAGATCGCCATCCGCAACGTGCGCCGCGACGCCATGCAGAAGGTGAAGGACCTGCTCAAGGACAAGCAGATCAGCGAGGACGAGGAACGCCGCGCCGACGACGAGATCCAGAAGCTCACCGACCGCTTCGTGAAGGATGTGGACGGCGTGGTCAAGGCCAAGGAAGACGAGTTGATGTCGATGTGATGGGCGCCGCGGCAAACCCGCGCGCCACGCATTTTCCCGCTCCCCGCCGTGGAGCGGGCCAGGGTGGGGGGCCAAGCTTGCGACGCACACCGCAGTCCAGGCTTGCTCTGATGCAGCATCACCGCGAGCACCCGCCCCTCATCCGCCCTTTCGGGGCGGCTTCTCCCCGGAGGGGAGAAGGAGACAGAAGCCCCCTCCGATGACCAAGACTCCCGCCACTCCCCGCCACATCGCCATCGTGATGGACGGCAACGGCCGCTGGGCCAAGGCGCGCCACCGCCCGCGCAGCTTTGGCCACAACGCCGGCCGTAAGGCGGTGCGCGAGGTGGTGGAAGGCTGCCTGCGCGAAGGCGTCGAGGCGCTGACCCTGTTCGCGTTCTCCAGCGAGAACTGGCGCAGGCCCGAGGAGGAAGTCGGCGCATTGATGACGCTGTTCGTGCGGGCGCTGGACAAGGAAACCGACGAACTGCACGCGCAGGGCGTGCGGCTGCGCTTCACCGGCGACCTGGCCGCCTTCGACGAACCGCTGCGCGAACGCATGCAGGCCGCGATGGCCCGCACCGCCGCCAACCGCAAGCTGCACCTCAACATCGCGGTGAATTACGGCGGTCGCTGGGACATCGTGCAGGCCGCGCGGCTTGCGGCGGAAGCGGTGGCGCGCGGCGAGCTGCGCGCCGAAACGATCGACGAGACCGAACTGGGCCGCCGCATGTGCCTGGCCGAGTTGCCGCCGCTGGATCTGTTCATCCGCACCGGCGGCGAATGCCGGCTCAGCAATTTCCTGCTGTGGCAGGCGGCCTATGCCGAACTGCATTTCACCGATACCCTGTGGCCGGACTTCGACCAGGCCTGCCTGCGCCGGGCCATCGAAGACTTCGGCCGGCGCGAGCGTCGCTACGGCCGCACCGGCGACCAGGTCGCCGTCACGGGGAATCAGGGGTAAGCATGCTGCGCCAACGCGTCATCACCGCTTTGCTGCTCGCGCCGCTGGCGATCGCCATCATCCTGCTGCTGCCCACCCCGTGGTTCGCCGCGGTGGCTGCCGCCGTATTCGTGGCCGCACAGGAAGAATGGACCCGCCTGGCCGGCGTGCAGAAGCCCACCGTGCGCTTCGCGTTGCTGGTGCTTGCCGCGGCCCTGTTCGCCGTGCTGTGGTCCATGCATTCGGGCCTGGCCACACCGCTGCTGCTGGCGCTGGGTGCGGCCTGGTGGCTGCTGGCCTGCCTGTGGCTGCGCCATTTCGCCTTCGGTGCCGCCCCCACGCCGGAAAACCGCACGATCAAGCTTGCGGCCGGCGCCTTGGTGACGTTCCCCGCGTGGATCGCGCTGCTCGCATTGCACGGCCGCGAGCCGCACGGGCCGTGGTGGATGCTGCTGGCGCTGGTCATCGTGTGGGCCGCCGACATCGGCGCCTATTTCAGCGGGCGCACTTTCGGCGGGCGCAAGCTGGCGCCGCAGATCAGCCCCGGCAAGACCTGGGCCGGCGCCTACGGGGCGATGCTTGCCGGCGTGCTGGTGGCCTTGGCCGGCGGCTGGCTGCTCGGTGTGCGCGTCGCGTCTCTGCCCGGCCTCGGCGTGCTGGCCGCGCTCACCGTGGCGATCTCCATCGTGGGCGACCTGCTGGAAAGCCTGATGAAGCGTCACGCCGGCATGAAGGATTCGGGCACGATCTTCCCGGGCCACGGTGGACTGCTGGACCGGCTGGACAGCGTGTTCGCGGCACTGCCGGTGTTTGCTCTGGGCCTGCGCCTGCTGGGCCTCTGACATGAAGAACGTCGCCGTCCTCGGCGCTACCGGCTCGATCGGCACCAGCACGCTGGACGTGATCGCGCGCCACCCGGACCGCTTCCGCGCCAGCGTATTGAGCGCACACGGCAACGTGGCGGCACTCGCCGGCCTGTGCGAACGCTTCCGCCCCGACCTGGCGGTGATCGCCGACCCCGCACTGGAAGGCGAACTGGCCCGCAAGCTGGCCGCCGCCGGCGTGCGTTGTGCGGTGGCCAGCGGCCACGCCGCGCTGACCGCTGCCGCGGCCGGCGCACTGTGCGACACCGTGGTGGCGGCCATCGTGGGCGCCGCGGGGCTGGCCTCGACCCTCGCCGCTGCGCAGGCTGGCAAGCGCCTGCTGCTGGCGAACAAGGAATCCATCGTGCTGGCCGGCCCGCTGCTGCTGGACGCGCTGCGCACCGGCGGCGGCGCGCTGATCCCGGTCGATTCCGAGCACAACGCGATCTTCCAGTGCCTGCCCGGCGGCCGGCCGGAGCTGGGCAAGAGCGGCGTGCGCCGGCTGATCCTCACCGCCTCGGGCGGCCCGTTCCGCGGCCGCTCGCGCGCCGAACTGGCCACGGTAACGCCCGAACAGGCCTGCAAGCACCCGAAGTGGTCGATGGGCCGCAAGATCTCGGTGGATTCGGCCACCTTGATGAACAAGGGCCTCGAAGTGATCGAGGCGCACCACCTGTTCGGCGCGCCGGCCGACGCCATCGAGGTGCTGGTGCACCCGCAGAGCCTGGTGCATTCGCTGGTGGAGTACGTGGACGGCTCGGTGCTGGCCCAGCTCGGCAACCCGGACATGCGCACCGCCATCGCCCACGCGCTGGCCTGGCCGGAGCGCGTGGAAGCCGGCGTACCGCCGCTGGATCTCGCCGCCAGCGGCACCCTGCAGTTCGAAGCGCCGGACCTGGACACCTTCCGCTGCCTCGCCCTCGCCTTCCAGGCGCTGCGCGCCGGCGGCGACGCCCCGGCCCTCCTCAACGCCGCCAACGAGGTGGCGGTGGAGGCCTTCCTGGCCGGCGCACTGCCCTTTCTCGCCATCGCCGAGGTGGTCGAGGCCGTACTTGCGGAACTGCCGCCGCAAGCCGTGGTCGATGTGGAATCCCTTGTCGCGCGTGACGGCGAGGCGCGGGCCGCGGCCCGGCGCCTGCTGCGGCGGGCTTGCTGATATCCTTCCACCACAAGATTCCTGCCTCGACGTTTGATGACTTCCTTTTTCGGCTCGGTATTTTGGTTGCTGGTCACGCTGGGCGTGCTGGTGACCTTCCATGAGTTCGGCCACTACTGGGTCGCGCGCCGCTGCGGGGTGCGGGTGCTGCGCTTTTCGGTGGGCTTCGGCCAGGCACTGTGGAAGCGCATCGGCCGCGACGGCTGCGAATACCAGATCGCCGCGATCCCGCTCGGCGGCTACGTGAAGATGCTGGACGCGCGCGAGGGCGTGGTGCCGCCGCAGTTCCGCGGCCAGGAATTCACCGGCCAGCCGGTGTGGAAGCGCATTCTGATCGTGCTGGCCGGCCCGGGCTTCAACCTGATCTTCACCGTGGCCGCGCTGTGGCTGATGTTCATGCTGGGCCGGCCCGACGCCGCGTCCGTCGTCACCGCCAAGCCGCAGAGCATGGCCGCCGTGGCCGGCATCCAGCCGGGCGACCGCATCCTCAGCATCGCCGGCCGCCCCATCGCGACCTGGAGCGATTCGCTGGATGCCGTGGGCAATGCCCTGCTGGATCGCAGCCCGTTGCCCCTGGTCGTGCGCGATCCCGACGGCGCGCAGCGGTCGTTGCTGCTGCCGCTGGACAAGCTGCCGCCTGGCCAGACCGTGGATCAGTACCTCACCACGCTGGGCTTGCTGCAGGCGCCGCCGCCGCCGGTGGCCGCCATCGTGCTGCCCGGCCAGCCCGCCGCCCTCGGTGGAATGAAGGCGGGGGATCGCATTCTCAGCATCGACGGCAAGCCGGTCGCGGATTTCGAGGCGGTCGGCAAGCTGGTGCAACAAGGCGCAGTCACCTCGCCAAAACTGAGCATCATGGTCGAACGCGATGGCAAGACGGTGCCATTGCAGGTTATCGCCACACGGCAATCGCCGCAGGGCCAACCATCGAGCTGGATAATCGGTATCGGCGCGCAGCCGCTGGAAGCCGCCACGCTGCGCTATGGCCCGCTGCGGGCACTGCGCGAGGCCTTGGTCGGCACCTGGCGCAACACCGCCCAGACCTTTGCCATGGTCGGCAAGATGCTGAGCGGCGAGGCTTCGCCAAGAAACCTGTCCAGCGTGATCGGCATCGCCCAGATCGCCAACGACAGCGCCCAGATGGGCCTGGCCTGGTTCCTGCAGTTCCTCGCCATGGTGTCCCTGAGCCTGGCGGTGATGAACCTGCTGCCCATCCCCGTCTTGGATGGCGGGCACCTGCTGTATTACCTTATCGAGTTGGTCAAGGGCAGCCCGCTCAGCGAACAGACCATGGCAATCGGCCAGTATGTCGGGCTGGTGCTGCTGTTCGGCCTGATGGGTCTGGTGTTCTACAACGACATCCATCGCCTGCTGCTCTCGTGACGGCGACGCACCGCACCCACGGTTCGTCGACGCCGCACCCGGCTCCCGCTGCGGGCGCCAGTTTTTTTATCGTGGCAGGGTATGTCCTGCCACGTGCCTTGATCCGGCCGGTCGCCTGATCGAAACCCTCCACCGGAACCGACGATGAAGCGTATCGCCGCCCTGCTGTTGCTTGCCTCCCTCTCCGCCAAGGCGTTCGCCTTCGATCCGTTTGTGATCTCGGACATCCGTATCGACGGGCTCACCCGCATCTCCGCCGGCACGGTGTTCAACTACCTGCCGATGGGCCGCGGCGACCAGATGACCGACGCCATGGCGCAGCGGGCGATCCGTGCGCTGTACCAGACCAAGTTCTTCAGCGACGTGGAGCTGGAGCGCGACGGCAACATCCTGGTCATCAAGGTGGTGGAGCGGCCGTCCATCGCCAAGCTCACCATCCGCGGCAACAAGGACATCAAGACCGACGACCTGAAGAAGGGCCTGAAGTCCATCGGCCTGGCCGAGGGCGAGACCTTCGACCGGCTGGCGCTGGACAACGTGCAGCAGGAGCTGATCCACCAGTACTACAACCGCGGCAAGTACAGCGTCTCGGTGATCCCGCACGTGGTGAAGCTGGATCGCAACCGCGTGGCCATCGACATCGAGATCCGCGAAGGCCAGGTGGCGAAGATCAAGGAGATCAACATCCTCGGCAACCACGCCTTCACCGACAAGGCGATCCGCGACGGCTTCGAGCTGGGCACGCCGAACTGGATGTCGTGGTACTCCAAGAACGACCAGTACTCGCAGGAAAAGCTCTCCGGCGACCTGGACAAGCTGCAGGCCTACTACATGAACCGCGGCTACGCCGACTTCGGCGTGGATTCCACCCAGGTGACCATCGCGCCGGACAAGCAGTCGATGTACATCGCCGCCGACGTCAAGGAAGGCGCCGTCTACAGGATTGCCGACGTGAAGCTGCTCGGCACCCTGGTGCTGCCGGAGACCACGCTGCGCCAGCTGGTGTTCGTCAAGGACGGCGACCTGTTCAACCGCGGCGCGATCGAGGCCAGCACCAAGGCGATCAAGGGACTGCTGGCCGACATCGGCTACGCCTACGCCAAGGTCACCCCGTATCCCAAGCTGGACAAGGACAAGCGCACCGTCGACCTCACGCTCTACATCGAGCCCGGCCAGCGCGTGTACGTGCGCCGCGTGATCTTCGAGGGCAACACGCTCACCGAGGACAACGTGCTGCGCCGCGAGATGCGCCAGCTTGAGGGTTCCTGGTACTCGCAGGGCGCGATCGACCGCTCCAAGATCCGCCTGCAGCAGCTCGGCTACTTCAAGAAGGTGGACATCGACAAGAAGCGCGTGCCGGGCTCCAACGACCAGGTGGACGTCACCGTCAAGGTCGAGGAGCAGTCCGCCGGCAGCCTGCAGTTCGGCGTCGGCTACTCGCAGTACTCGGGCATCATCCTGTCCGCCTCGGTGTCGGAGCGCAACCTGTTCGGCAGCGGCGACACCGTGTCGGTGAGCGGCGAGCGCAGCGCCTACTACACGCGCTTCAACGTCAACTACTACAACCCCTACCTCACCAACAACGGCGTGGGCATCGGCTACAACGCCACCTACTCCAAGACCGACTACAACAACGTGGACAACGGCCAGTTCGCCGACTACTCCACCAGCCAGAAGGCGTTCTCCACCTATCTCGGCTTCCCGATCACCGATTTCTCCAGCATCCGCGCGGGCCTGGGCCTGAGCAGCAACAAGGTCAACTCCGTCCCCGGCTACACGCCGCAGGCGCTGATCGACTACCAGAACGAGATCGGCAACTACACGATCCATTCCACCATCGCCACGCTGGGCTGGAACCACGACACCCGCAACGGTTACTGGGCGCCCACCCGCGGCGGCGTGCTGTCGCTGAACTCCGAGATCGCGCTGCCCACCTCCACGGTGAAGTATTGGAAGCTCACTGGCCAGGCGAACCATTACTGGCCCATCGGCCACGGTTTCGTGCTTTATCTGAATGGTTTGGTCCAATACGGCAAGGCCTACGGCCAGAACGGCATCAGCGATGCGCAATTCGATCAGATGAAGGCGGCCTACGCGGCCAACGGCCAGACCCTGGTGGACATGCGCAACGACTTCCCGTTCTGGGAGAACTTCTACTCCGGCGGCGTCAGCGACGTGCGCGGCTTCCAGGACAACACCCTGGGCCCGCGCCTCTGCGGCGGCATCGGCGCCAAGGACATCAACGACTACTGCTCCAACAGCTACTACAGCTACGCCCAGCCCGTCGGCGGCGCGTTCAAGGTACTGGGCACGGCCGAGCTGTACCTGCCGCTGCCCTTCCTCAAGGACGTCAACACCGCGCGCGTCTCCTGGTTCGTGGACACAGGCAACGCCTACGCCAACTGGAACAGCTTCAGCGCCAGCACGCTGCGCGCCTCCACCGGTCTGTCGCTGCACTGGCAATCGCCGATGGGC
The DNA here is from genome assembly GCA_040371205.1 of Rhodanobacter sp. NCBI lineage: Bacteria > Pseudomonadati > Pseudomonadota > Gammaproteobacteria > Lysobacterales > Rhodanobacteraceae > Rhodanobacter > Rhodanobacter sp. Next base: position 939,295 of record AP031382.1, on the reverse strand, counting down.
CCGATGATCATCAACTTCGCGCTGCCGTTCCGCACCCAGCCGGGCGACAACCATTACGAGGAGCGCATCCAGTTCACCTTCGGCCAGACCTTCTGACCCGTCGGCTCGGCACCCTGCCCCGAAAAGCGCGGCTTGCCGCGCTTTTCGCGTTTTCGCGCATGGCCGATACAATGGCCGCCCCGCCGAGGAGCCGCCCTTGAGCCAGCCACCCAGCCACACCCTCGCCGAACTGGCCGAACGCTTCGGCCTGCGCCTGCGCGGCGATGGCAGCCGCCGTCTCGAAGGCGTCGCCACGTTGGCGAATGCGAAAGCCACCCAACTGAGCTTCCTGTCCAACGGCAAGTACGCTGCGCAACTCGCCACCACGGGTGCCGGCGCGGTGATCCTGCGCGAGGAAAACCTCGCCGACTGCCCGGTCGACGCCCTCGTCGCCGCCGATCCCTACGTGGCCTACGCCAGGATCGCCGGCCTGTACGAGCGCCTGCCAGCCAGCGCGCCAGGCATCCATCCGAGCGCCGTGGTGGACGCCGGCGCAAGGGTCAGCGCCAGCGCGTGCATCGGCCCCTGCTGCGTGATCGGGAACGGCGCCGTGATCGATGACGGCGCCGTACTCGGCCCGCACTGCATCGTGGGGGAAGACTGCACCGTGGGCGCGCAATCGCGCCTGGTGGCCCGTGTGACCCTGGTGACGCGCACCACACTGGGCAAGCGCGTGCTGGTGCATCCCGGCGCGGTGATCGGCTCGGACGGCTTCGGCCTCGCCTTCGAACGCGACCACTGGGTGAAGATCCCGCAGCTGGGCGGCGTGCGCATCGGCGACGACTGCGAGATCGGCGCCAACACCACCATCGACCGCGGCGCGCTGGACGACACCGTGCTGGAAGAGGACGTGCGGCTGGACAACCAGATCCAGATCGCCCACAACGTGCACATCGGCGCGCACACCGCGCTGGCCGGCTGCGCCGCCGTGGCCGGCAGCGCGAAGATCGGACGCTACTGCATGATCGGCGGCAACGCCGGCGTGCTGGGCCATCTGGAAGTGGCCGACCGGGTTACCATTACCGCCAAGAGCCTGGTCACGCACTCGATCCGCGAGTCCGGCGAGTATTCCTCCGGCACGCCGCTGCAGGACAACCGCAGCTGGCGCAAGAACGCCGCCCGCTTCAAGCACCTGGACGATTTCGCGCGCCGCCTCGCGGCGCTGGAGAAGGACAAGAACGATGAGTGACGCCCCCGCCCCCGTGACCTTGCCGGTAACCGTGGAACAGATCCAGCAATTGCTGCCGCACCGCTATCCGTTCCTGCTGGTCGACCGCGTGATCGAGCTGGTGCCCGACCAGAGCGCCGTGGCGATCAAGAACGTCAGCATCAACGAGCCGTTCTTCAACGGCCACTTCCCCGGCCACCCGGTGATGCCGGGCGTGCTGATCGTGGAGGCGATGGCGCAGGCCGCCGGCCTGCTCACCCAGCTCAGCAACCGCATCAAGGGCAACACCGGCAGCCCGCTGTTCTACCTGGTCAAGGTGGACAACGCGCGCTTCAGCGCGCCGGTGGTGCCGGGCGACCAGCTGCGGCTGGAAGTGTCGGTGAAGCGCGTGATGCGCGGCATGGGCCTGTTCGCTGCGCGCACCCTGGTGGACGGCAAGGAAGTGGCCAGTTGCGAACTGATGTGCGCGGCGAGGTCCGACAAATGATCCACGCCACCGCGCAGATCGACCCATCGGCAAAGATCGGCCACAACGTCAGCATCGGCGCCTACAGCGTGATCGGCGCCGAGGTGGAGATCGGCGACGGCACCGTGATCGGTCCGCACGTGGTGATCGAGGGGCCGACCAAGATCGGCCGCGACAACCGCATCGCGCAGTTCGCCTCGCTGGGCGGCGATCCGCAGGACAAGAAGTTCGCCGGCGAGCGCACCGAACTGGTGATCGGCGACCGCAACCTGATCCGCGAATTCGTGACCGTCAACCGCGGCACCGGCGACGGCGGCGGCATCACCCGCATCGGCAACGACAACTGGCTGCTGGCCTACGTGCACGTTGCGCACGACTGCCAGGTCGGCAACCACGTGGTGTTCTCCAACTACTCGGCGCTGGCCGGGCACGTCGAAATCGGCGACTGGGTGATCATCTCCGGCTACGCCGGCGTGCACCAGTTCGGCAAGGTGGGCGCGCATGCGTTCATCGCGATGGGCTGCCTGGTCGGCGCCGACGTGCCGCCGTTCCTGATGATGGCGAACGAGCAGAGCGGGCGCCCGCGCGGCATCAACAGCGAAGGCCTGAAACGCCGCGGCTTCGACAGCACGCGGGTGGCCGCGATCAAGCGCGCCTACCGCACGCTGTACATGGCCGGCCTGTCGCAGGCCGAGGCGCGCGAGCAGCTCGCCGCACAGGCCAGGGACAGCGTCGACGTGCGCGCCATGCTCGAATTCATCGAGCGCAGCGAGCGCTCGCTCGCCCGATAAGCGCCGCCGATATGCGCCCCGCATATCGGCAAATCAGGCACGGGTCTTTGCTCTTGCACTACGCATGACCAACACACAGCCTCCACTCATCGCCCTCCTGGCCGGCGAGGACTCCGGCGACCAGCTCGGCGCCGACCTGATCGCCGCGCTGCGCGCACGCTATCCCGAGGCGCGCTTCGTCGGCATCGGCGGCGCGCGGATGCAGGCGCAGGGCTTCGAATCCTGGTACGACATCCACGAGCTGTCGCTGTTCGGCTTTGCCGAGGTGGTGTCGCACCTGCCGCGCCTGCTCCGGCTGCGCAAGGCACTGGTCGCCCGCCTGATCGCCGCCAGGCCGGCGCTGGTGGTCGGCATCGACGCGCCGGATTTCAACCTGGGCGTGGAAGAACGCCTGCGTCGCGCCGGCCTGCGCACCGTGCACTACGTCAGCCCCTCGGTGTGGGCGTGGCGCGAAAAGCGCGCCGGCAAGATCGGCCGCTCGGCCGACCGCGTGCTGTGCCTGTTCCCGATGGAGCCGGCGATCTATGCCGGGCACGGCGTCGATGCGCGCTTCACCGGCCATCCGCTGGCCGACCGCTTCCCGCTGGTATCCGACCGTGCCGCGGCTCGCGAAGCGCTGCAGCTGCCGCAGGAGGCGCCGGTGCTGGCCGTGCTGCCGGGCAGCCGCGGCAGCGAACTGTCCCGGCTTGGCGGACCCTTCCTCGATGCCGCGCGTCGCGTCGCCGCCGCCCTGCCCGGCCTGCGCGTGGTGATACCCGCCGCCAATCCGCGCATGCTTGCGTCGCTGCGCGCCATGATCGCCGAGGCGCCGCAGGACGCTACCGCGCCGCAGCTGCTGGACGGCCACGCGCACGAGGCCATGCAGGCCGCCGACGTGATGCTGCTCGCCTCCGGCACCGCCACGCTGGAGGCGATGCTGGCCAAGCGCCCGATGGTGGTGGGCTATCGCGTCTCGCCTGCGAGCTACCGCATCGCGAAGCTGCTGCGCATGCTGAAGACCGACGTCTACGCCCTGCCCAACATCCTCGCCCGCGCCTGCGGCATGGGCGAACGCACCGTACTGGTGCCCGAGCTGATGCAGGACGACTGCACTGCCGCGAAACTCGCCGACGCCGTGCTCGCGCTGTTCAACGACAGCGAGCGCCGCGGCGCCATCGTCGCCGCGTTCGAACGCCTGCACCAGGCGCTACATGCCGAGCTGGACGGCAGCGCTGCTGATGCGGCGGCCGCGGCGATCGCGGAGTTGATGGAGCGCCCGCATGCGTAGCCGCCCCCGTGCACGCGTCTGCGGTTCGCCCGCAGCGCCGCGCACATGAACGGCCCGGCCACGGACCATCCCGGCTTTCTCACCGCGGGCGTGGACGAGGCCGGGCGCGGCCCGCTCGCCGGCCCGGTGGTGGTGGCCGCGGTGATCCTCGATCCGGCCCGTCCCATCGCCGGGCTGGACGATTCCAAGAAGCTCAGCGCGAAGAAGCGCGAGAGGCTTTATCCGCAGATCGTCGAACGCGCATGGGCGCATTGCATCGTCGTGGTGGAGGCGGACGAGATCGACCGCCTCAACATCTTCCAGGCCACCATGGCCGGCATGAGCCGCGCCGTGGCCGGCCTCGCGCCCGCCGCGCACGAGGCCCTGGTGGACGGCAACAAACTGCCGAGAAACCTGCCCTGCCCCGGCCGCGCCATCGTCGGCGGCGACGCGCTGGAACCGGCGATCGGCGCCGCTTCCATCCTCGCCAAGGTTACCCGCGACCGATTGATGGTGACGCTGGATGAGATCCATCCCGGTTACGGCTTCGCCGTGCACAAGGGCTATCCCACACCGGCCCACCTCGCCGCGCTGCGGCAGCTCGGACCCTGTGCGCAGCACCGGCGCAGCTTCGCGCCGGTACGCCAGTTGCTCGACCAGGGCGCGCTGTTCTGACGCTCCCTGCAGCGGCCTGCGCATGCGAACACCGCACCGGAAAACGGAGGTGCTCTCGAAATCACATGCAACCCTCCGCCAGCCAGGCGCATCATAGACACGGGGACCATCGCCGCACGGATGCACCGGCCATGCCGGCGGCCGACCTCGCCACCGCACGGCCGGCCGCGCCAGCCACCGCCGGAGTCGTGCCATGACGCTTCCGCTGAACCGTCAACCAACCACCGAACTGCCGCCGCAAGATCCGCTGCCGTGCGCCGGCAAGCCGCCCGTCGAACCCGCCTCATCGCATGGCGACTACGACCACCGGCCACTGCGGGTAGGCGGCCTCGAACACTACGTGCAACCCGAGGAAGACGCGCGCTTCCACGTGAGCTGAGAGCCTGTGCATGGCCGCGGCGGCTTTCGCCGTGCCGCCGCGCCTTGCTAAGCTGCCGCGACGGATCAGGGGAGCACGACATGCGCAGGATCACCATCGCCCTACTCGGGCTGATGCTTTGTTGCTCCGCCCGCGCGGAGCTGCATCCGGGCGACACGCCTCCGGACGCGCTGGGCACGACATTGGACGGCCAGCACGTGACGGTTTCCTCGTTGCACGGCAAGGTCGTCGTGATCAGTTTCTGGGCGACGTGGTGCGGCTACTGCATGAAGGAGATGCCGGTATTGGCAAACCTCCAGGCGTTGGCGACGCAACGCCACCTGCCGCTGCAGGTGGTCGCCGTCAATCACCGCGAGGATCGGCGCACCTTCGTCAATATCGTGCGCGTGCTGCGCCCGCGCCTGCCCGGCCTGGTGATGACCTGGGACCGCGACGGTTCGCTGGGCAAGCCCTATGGCACCGCCAACGGCATTCCCGTGATGGTGATGCTGCATCGCGACGGCACGATCGCCCACATCCACGCCGGCTACGGCGAAGACATGCTGGATAGCCTGGTGGGCGAGATCAACGAACTGCTCACCGAGCAACAGCCCGCAGCCGCCGCCAGCGACCGCTGAGCTAGCAAGCGCCGCCCGGCGGCTCCCGGCGACGCATCGGGGGAAACGCAGGGAAGTCAATCTTGCCGCTGGATCGGGCGCCGGTTAGCCTGCATGGACTCATCGCGTCCATCCGCATGTCCGCACGCTTCGTCCACACCCACCTGCACAGCGAATACTCGCTGGTCGACTCGACCATCCGCATCAAGGCGATGGTCGCCGCGTGCGCGCAGGCCGGCATGCCGGCCGTGGCGCTCACCGACGAATGCAACATGTTCGCGCTGGTGAAGTTCTACAAGGCCTGCAACGCGGCGGGCATCAAGCCGATCTGCGGCAGCGACCTCTGGATCAGCGCGCCGGACGATCCTCGCCCCTGGCGCCTCACCCTGCTCTGCCAGCACCGCGAGGGCTACCTCAACCTGTCGCGGCTGGTCTCGCGCGCCTGGCAGGAAGGCCAGCACGGCGGCCGCGCGCTGGTGGATGCGGGCTGGCTCACCGCCGGCGCGACGGACGGCCTGATCGCCCTGCTCGGCCGCGAGAGCGAAACGGCGCGCGTGGCGCTTTCGCAGGGCCACGACGCCGCGCTGGCGAAGCTGCGGCCGCTGGCAAAACTTTTCCCGGATCGCCTGTATCTCGAACTGGTCCGCTGCGGCCGCGAAGGCGAGGAAACTTGGAACTCGGCCGCGCTGGCGCTGGCCGCCGAACTCGAACTGCCGGTCGTCGCCAGCAACGACGTGCGCTTTCTCAAGCGCGACGACTTCGAGGCGCACGAGGCGCGCGTGTGCATCCACCAGGGTCGCGTGCTGGCCGACCCCAAGCGCCCGCGCGAGTACAGCGCAGAGCAGTACCTGAAATCGCCCGATGAAATGGCCGAGCTGTTCGCGGACATCCCCGAGGCGCTGGAAAACACCGTCGAGCTGGCCAGGCGCTGCAACCTCGAACTGAAGTTCGGCACCTACTACCTGCCCGACTTCCCGGTGCCCGAGGGCTACAACCTCGACAGCCACATCCGCGAACTCTCGCGACAGGGCCTGAAAGAGCGCCTCGCCGCCGCGCCGCTGGCTGCCGGCCACACGCTGGCCGACTACGAGGCGCGGCTGGAACGCGAGCTGGACGTCATCATCGAGATGGGCTTCCCCGGCTACTTCCTGATCGTGGCGGACTTCATCAACTGGGGCAAGCAGAACGGCATCCCGGTGGGGCCGGGCCGCGGCTCGGGCGCGGGTTCGCTGGTGGCCTGGGTGCTGAAGATCACCGACCTCGACCCGCTGCAGTTCAACCTGCTGTTCGAGCGCTTCCTCAACCCCGAGCGCGTGTCGATGCCCGACTTCGACATCGACTTCTGCATGGACCGCCGCGACGAGGTGATCGACTACGTGGCGCGCAAGTACGGCCGCGACCACGTCAGCCAGATCATCACCTACGGCTCGATGGCGGCGAAGGCGGTGCTGCGCGATTCCGGCCGCGTGCTGGGCATGGGCTACGGCGCGGTGGACAAGATCGCCAAGCTGATCCCGCCGCGCCCGCTCGATCTCACCCTGTCCGACGCGCTGGGCCGCACCGAGAAGTCGAAGAAGGAACCCGAGCGCGTCGTCAAGGAATTCTGCGAGCTGTACGCGCAGGACGAGGACGAGGCGCGCCCGCTGATCGACCTCGCGCTGAAGCTGGAAAGCCTCACCCGCAACGTGGGCAAGCATGCCGGCGGCGTGGTGATCGGCCCCAAGCCGCTCACCGAGTTCGCGCCGATGTACTGCGAAGCGGGCGGCGGCGGCGTGGTCACCCAGTACGACAAGGACGACGTGGAAGCCGTCGGTCTGGTGAAGTTCGACTTCCTCGGCCTGCGCACGCTCACCATCATCGACTGGGCGGTGAAGGCGATCAACGCGCGCCGCGCGCACAGCGGCGAGGAACCGCTGGACATCGCCACGCTGCCGCTGGACGACGCCGCCACCTACGCCGAGATCTTCGCCAAGGCGAAGACGGTGGCGATCTTCCAGTTCGAATCCTCGGGCATGCAACGCATGCTGAAGGACGCCAAGCCCGACCGTTTCGACGACCTCATCGCGCTGGGCGCGCTGTACCGCCCCGGCCCGATGGACCTGATCCCCACCTTCGTGGCGCGCAAGCACGGCCGCGAGGACGTGGTGTACCCCGACCCGCGCACCGAGTCCGTCCTGAAAGAGACCTACGGCATCATGGTCTACCAGGAGCAGGTAATGCAGATGGCGCAGATCGTGGGCGGCTACACGCTCGGCGGCGCCGACCTGCTGCGCCGCGCGATGGGCAAGAAGAAAGTCGAGGAGATGGCCAAGGAGCGCGCCAAGTTCCGCGAGGGCGCGGCGAAGGACGGCCTAAGCAGCAGCAAGGCCGACGAAATCTTCGACCTGATGGAGAAGTTCGCCGGCTACGGCTTCAACAAGTCGCACGCCGCCGCCTACGCGCTGGTCTCCTACCAGACCGCGTGGCTGAAGGCGCACTACCCCGCCGAGTTCATGGCCGCGACGATCTCGTCGGACATGGACAACACCGACAAGGCGGTGACCTTCATCGACGAGTCCAAGGCGATCGGCCTCACCGTGCTGCCGCCGGACGTGAACGCCTCGGACTACATGTTCGTGGCGACAAAACCGAAGGAAATCCGCTACGGGCTCGGCGCGATCAAGGGCGTGGGCCAGGGCGCCTGCGAATCCATCGTGGCGGAACGCGAGCGCGGCGGCGCCTACAAGGATCTCGCCGATTTCTGCCGCCGCGTCGATCCCACCAAGCTCAACAAGCGCGTGCTCGAAGCGCTGATCCTGTCCGGCTCGCTCGACGCGCTGGCGCCCAACCGCGCCAGCCTGATGCTGCAGCTGCCGGACGCGATCAAGGCCGCCGAGCAACACCTGCGCGACCGCCAGTCCGGCCAGAACGACATGTTCGGCGCGGCGATGGGCGCACCCACGCCGGTGGTGCAGATCGAGCTGTCGACCGCGCCCGACTGGCCGCTGGAACAGAAGCTGCAAGGCGAGCGCGACACGCTGGGCCATTACCTCTCCGGCCACCCCGTCGATCCCTGGCGCGAGGAGCTGGCCCAGCTTGCCACCTGCCCGTTGGGCGAGATCGTCGACCGCTACCAGCCGCCCAAGCCGCGCAAGAGCGACGGCGACGATGGCAACCGCTTCCGCCGCGGCCCGGACACGCCGTGGATCGCCGCCGGCATGGTGGTGGCCGTGCGCAAGCGCGGCGACAGCGATGCCTTCGTGCGGCTGGAAGACGGCACCGGCGCGATCGAGGTGAGCTTCTTCGGCGAGCTGTACCAGCAGGTGGCGCCGCTCTTGGTGCGCGACGAACTGCTGATCGTCGAGGGTGGCCTGCGCATCGACGAATTCTCCGGCGGCGGCTTCCAGATCCGCGCCAGGAGCGCCACCACGCTGGCCGACGCCTGCCGACGCCACGCGCGACTGCTCCAGCTGAAGTTGAACGGCATCGACGCCGGCTTCGCCGCGCAGCTGCGCCAGACCCTGGCCGGTTTCCGCGGCGGCCGCGCCAGCGTCACCCTGCACGGCTACCACAACGCCGATGCCCAGGCCGACCTGGAACTGGGCGAGGACTGGCGCGTGGAACCCGTGCCCGACCTGCTGCGCGCCGTGCGCGCGCTGCCCGGAGTGCTGGCGGCGCGGCTGCGCATGGTGAAGGGCGAATAGCGGCCGCCATGGCTTGGCGAAACGGCGGAAACCCTTGCCGTTCCGCGCCGCAGCAACGCCGAAACAGGCATAATTCGCGTGCATCCACCAATTCGGGGAACACCATGCAATCGAGGACGCGCTTCATCGCGCTGGGTCTGGCCTGCGTCGCGCTGGCGGCCTGCTCGCACAAGGACAAGAACGCGCCACTGGCCTTCGTGCCGGCCGACACGCCCTATGTAGCCGCCAACCTGGCCGTGCTGGACGACGACACGCAGAAGGCGCTACTCGCCCAGGCCGACCAGCAGCTGCCGTCGCAGCTGGCCCAGATGGAAGCCTTCGCCGCGCGCGAACAGGCGCACGATCCCGACGCCGCGCGACTGGTGCGCGCGTTCGCCGCGGAGTTCAAGGGCAACACCGTCGAGGGTTTCGCGCAGGCCAACGGCCTCGACCTCAAGGGCCGGTTCGCGTTCTACGGCGAAGGCATGTCGCCGGTGCTGCGCGTCGAATTGAGCGATCCCAAGGCGTTCGAAGGCTTCGTCAGCCGCCTCGAAACCGCCTACGGCAAGAAGCTCGATACCGCGAGCATCGGCACGCTGAGTTACCGCCGGCAAGTGCTGCCGGCCTCCGGCACCGAGGTGATCCTGGCCGTGGACGGCAAGCAGGTGGTGGCGGCGCTGCTGCCTGCCGATCCTTCCGTACCGCTGTTGCGCCAGACCCTGGGCCTGGACCGCCCGGCGAAGAGCCTGCAGGACGACGGCCGCCTCGCCGAGCTGGCCAGCAAGAAGGGCTACGCGAAATGGCTGGTGGGCCAGCTCGACCTCACCCGCGTGCTGCCGCTGGTGGTTTCCGGCGACGACCCGCTGATCGCCTCGATCGAGAAGGCGCGCGCCAGCGCCGAGTCCGCCAAAACCGGCGAACCGGTGGCGAACCTGTTGAAGTCCTCGCCCAGCTGCGCCCCCGAAGCCAGCCGCATCGCCGCGCGCGTACCGGGCATGAGCTTCGGCTACACGCGGCTGGACGCCACGCATCAGGATGCGCGCTTCGACCTCGCCCTGGCCGACGACATCACCAAGGCCTTCAGCGGCCTCGCGGTGGAGCTTCCCGGGCTGGGCAGCAACGGCAACGCCGCGCCGCTCGACCTGAGCCTCGCCGTGCCGGTGGCGGCGCTGCGCACGTTCTGGTCGGCGCAGGCCGATGCGGTGGCGGCCAAGCCGTTCACCTGCCCGATGCTGGTCGACCTCAATGACAGCTTCGCCAAGCTGGGCGCCGCGCTGCCGAAGACGGCGATCCCGCCGTTCGGCAACCTGCTCGGCGTGCGCATCGCGCTGGACACGCTGGGCAACGACAAGACCAGCAGCCTGCCGAGCTTCACCGGCCGCATCGTGGTCGGCACCAGCGATCCGGCCGGCCTGCTGGCCACCGGGCAGCTGATGGCGCCCGCCCTGGCCACGCTCAAGCCCGTCGCGAACGGCGCGCCGGTGGCGCTGCCGCAGGAGATGACCGGCATGCTCGGCCAGCCGGCCTGGGTCGCCCTGGGCGACAAGGCACTGGCGCTGGGCATCGGCAACGGCGAGAACGGCAAGCTCGCCGCCGCCCTGCACGACGCCGGCGGCGAACCCGGCCAGATGGCGCGCATGCACCTCTCCGGCGCCATGTACCTGGAATGGTTGAAGTACATGGAGGCCAAGGCCGACAGCCTCGCCGCCGCGGCCGATGAAATGAGCAAGAGCGACGAGCCCACGCTCAACGGCACCGATACGCCGGCCGACGAGGCCTCCCAGGCCGCCGCCGATGCTGCCCGCAGCAAGGCGCAGTTCACCGCGATGGAAGCGCAGGCCCGGCGCGTGGACGGCATCGACGCCGAGATGCACGTGGACGCCGATGGCCTGGTCGTCACCAGCCACACCACGCTGAAGCAGTAATCCGTTCGCGGACCGAAACGAAGAAGGCGCCCATCGGGCGCCTTCTTCGTTTCGCCGTTGCCGCGCGGAATCCTCAGCGCTTCAGCATGGCGCCGCCGAAGGCGTCGCCGCCGCGCGTCTGCTCCACTTCCACGCCCTCCAGCCCCTGCGACAGCGTGTGCGCGTCGCCGCCCTGCGCCAGCTTGATGCGCAGACGCACCTCGTTCGAGCTGTCGGCGTGGCGCAACGCGTCCTCGTAGCTGATCTCGCCGGCGTGGTACAGCTCGACCAGGCTTTGGTCGAAAGTCTTCATGCCGAGCAGGTTGGATTCCTTCATCACGTCCTTGAGCTTGTGGATCTCGCCCTGGCGGATGTAGTCCTGCACCAGCGGCGTGCCCAGCAGCACTTCCACCGCCACCCGGCGCGCCTTGCCGTCCGGCGTGGGGATCAACTGCTGCGCCACCACGCCCTTGAGGTTCAGCGACAGGTCCATGAACAGCTGCTGGCGCCGGTCCTCGGGGAAGAAGTGCAGGATGCGGTCCATCGCCTGGTTGGCGTTGTTCGCATGCAGCGTGCACAGGCAGAGGTGGCCGGTTTCGGAGAAGTTGATCGCGTGCTCCATCGTCTCGCGCGTGCGCACCTCGCCGATCATGATCACGTCGGGCGCCTGGCGCAGCGTGTTCTTCAGCGCGTTCTCCCAGCTGTCGGTGTCGATGCCGATCTCGCGCTGGGTGATGATGCAGCCCTCGTGCTTGTGCACGTATTCGATCGGGTCCTCGATGGTGATGATGTGGCCGGTCGAGTTGGCGTTGCGGTAGCCGATCATCGACGCCAGCGAGGTGGATTTGCCGGTGCCGGTGCCGCCGACGAAGATGATGATGCCGCGCTTGGTCATCGCCAGCTGCTTGATGATCGGCGGCAGGTTCAGGTCCTCGATGGTCGGGATCTTGGACTCGATCCGGCGCAACACCATGCCCACGCAATTGCGCTGGTAGAAGCAGGACACGCGGAAGCGGCCCACGCCCTGGGCGGAAATCGCGAACTGGCACTCGTGGGTCTTTTCGAATTCCTCGCGCTGCGAGGGCGTCATCACGTTGAGCACCATGTCGCGCGACTGCTGCATGGACAGCGGGCTCTGCGTGATCGGCACGATGCGGCCCTGCACCTTCATCGACGGCGCCACGCCGGCGGTGATGAACAGGTCGGACGCCTGCTTGTGCACCATCAGCTTGAGGAAGGAGGTGAAGTCGAAGTCGCTCATGGCTCATGTCCGCGAGAGAAGAAAGACGAGCCGCGGGCCTCCAGCAACGAAACCCGCGCCCCTGCGAGGCCGCGACGGGACGAAACCGGAGACAGGCATCCGGGCGCCGCGCCTCGCCATGTCCTCACTTGAACAGGTCCTTGTTCTTGGCATAGCTGCTTGCCTCCTGGCGCGACACCAGGCCGCGCTTCACCAGGTCCTGCAGGCACTGGTCCAGCGTCTGCATGCCGAACTGCTGGCCGGTCTGGATCGCCGAATACATCTGCGCCACCTTGTCCTCGCGGATCAGGTTGCGGATGGCGGGCACGGCCACCATGATCTCGTGCGCCGCGATGCGGCCGCCGCCGGTCTTCTTCAGCAGCGACTGCGAGATCACCGCGCGCAGCGACTCGGAGAGCATCGAGCGCACCATCGGCTTCTCGCCGGCGGGGAACACGTCGATGATGCGGTCGATGGTCTTGGCCGCCGAGCTGGTGTGCACGGTGGCGAACACCAAATGGCCGGTTTCCGCGGCGGTCAGCGCCAGGCGGATGGTTTCCAGGTCGCGCAACTCGCCGACCAGGATGTAGTCCGGGTCCTCGCGCAGCGCCGAGCGCAGTGCCTCGTTGAAGCCGTGCGTGTCGCGGTGCACCTCGCGCTGGTTGACCAGGCACTTCTGCGAGGTATGCACGAACTCGATCGGGTCCTCGATCGTGAGCATGTGCCCGTATTCGTTCTTGTTGATGTGGTCGACCATCGCCGCCAGCGTGGTGGACTTGCCCGAGCCGGTGGGGCCGGTCACCAGGATCAGGCCTTGCGGCTGCTCGATCAGTTCCTTGAACACGCGCGGGCAGGCGAGGTCCTCCAGCGTGAGCACCTCGGACGGAATGGTGCGGAACACCGCGCCGGCGCCGCGGTTCTGGGTGAACGCGTTGACGCGGAAGCGCGCCAGGCCGGGGATCTCGAACGAGAAGTCGGTTTCGAGGAATTCCTCGTAATCGCGCCGCTGCTTGTCCGACATGATGTCGTACACCAGCGAGTGCACCTGCTTGTGCTCCAGGGCCGGAATGTTGATGCGGCGCACGTCGCCGTCAACGCGGATCATCGGCGGCAAGCCGGCGGACAGGTGCAAGTCCGAGGCCTTGTTCTTCACCGAGAAGGCAAGCAGTTCGGCAATGTCCATGCGTGGTTCCCCTCAACCGGTCGTCAGGATGTATGGCGATGGCTGCAGCGGAAAGGCGCGAACGCGGCACGCGGCACGATGCGCGGCGCGGCCCAGCCATCCGATTCCCCCTGCAGCGTGACGATACTACTCGCGGCACAGGGCGAACAGCCAGCCTTTGCAATGGTTTGCGCACCACGTCACCGAAACCGGCACGGCGCAGGACGACGCCCACTCCGGTAAGGTATGCGGCCTGCCCTCGCAATCGTAAGGACTACCATGACACGCATCGCCTTCATCGGCGGCGGCAACATGGCGCGCAGCCTGATCGGCGGCCTGCTGGCCACCGGTATGGCGCCCGCCGACGTCCGCGTGGCCGAACCGCTGGCCGAGACCCGCGACCGGCTGGGCCACGACTTCGGCATCGCCACGTTCGCCGAAAACCGGCTGGCCGTGACCGATGCCGACGTGGTGGTGCTGGCGGTGAAACCGCAAGCCATGCCCATGGTGCAGGCCGAGCTGCGCATGGCCATGCAGGGCCGGCGTCCGCTGCTGATCTCGATCATTGCCGGCGTGCGGCTGGACCAGTTGGAACGCTGGCTGGGCAGCCTGCCCATCGTGCGCTGCATGCCGAACACGCCGGCGCTGATCGGCGCCGGCGCCACCGGCCTGTGCGCCAACGGCCGTGTCAGCCCCGCGCAGAAGGCGCAGGCGCAGCACATCATGGACGCCGCCGGGCTCACCCGCTGGATCGCCGACGAGTCGCTGATGGACACCGTCACCGCGCTCTCCGGTTCCGGCCCGGCCTATTTCTTCGCCCTGGTCGAAGCGCTGGAAGACGCCGCCGTGGCGCAGGGCCTGCCGCGCGACACCGCCCGCGCGCTGGCCGCGCAGACCTGCCTGGGCGCCGGCCGCATGCTGGTGGAAAGCGGCGAAGACCCGGCCGAACTGCGCCGCCGCGTCACCTCCCCCAACGGCACCACCCAGGCGGCGCTGGAAAGCTTCGCCGCCGACGGCCTGCCGCGCATCGCGGCACGCGCGGTCGCCGCCGCCACCCGCCGCGGCGCGGAACTGGCCGACGCCCTGGACAAGGAGCCGCAATCGTGAGCTATCTGCTCAAAGCTATCGCCCTGCTGGTCGAACTCGCCTTCGATGCCGTCGCCACGCTGTTCCTGCTGCGTGTCGCGGCCGAAGCCTGCCGCGCGGATTTCCACAATCCGCTCAGCCAGTTCGTCTATCGCAGCACCAACCCGGTACTCGCGCCGGTCCGGCGCGTGCTGCCCAACTGGCGGCGCATCAACCTCGCCGCCCTGCTGGTGGCCTGGCTGGCGATGCTGCTGAAGCGCGCCGTGCTGTTCGTGCTGGTGTTCGGCTTCCTGCCGCACGCCATCGGCCTGCTCGTGCTGTCGCTGGCCGAGCTGCTGGACTATGCCCTGCTGTTCTACCTGGTACTGGTGTTCGCCTGGTCGCTGATGAGCATGTTCGCCCCCGACCCCTACCATCCGCTGCAGCGCCTGCTCGGCACCATTACCGATCCCTTGCTGCGGCCGCTGCGCGGCAAGCTGACGGTGGGCATGATCGACTTTTCGCCGACGGTGGTCATCGTCGGCCTGCTGCTGGCGCGCATCCTGGTCGCGCGGCCGCTGCTCGACCTGGGGATGCAACTGGCCGTGGCGGGCTAGGCCGGCTTACTCCGTGCGCAACACCTGCAGCAGCTGCGCCGGCGTGAGGTAGCCGCCGATCATGCGGCCGCTGGACGTGATGATGGCCGGGGTGCCACTGACGCCTAGCCTCACGCCCAGGTCGAATTCCTGCCGCACGGGATTGGCGCAGTGGGCCGGCTTCGGCGCACGGCCGGCAAACTCGCCGTCCAGCGCGGCCCGGGGGTCGGCGGCGCACCACGCCGAGACCATGGCCTCATAGGCTTCGGTGGGATGGCCGGCGGCATCGGTGACGCCCGCACGCGGCCACGCGAGGTAGTCCACGGCCACGCCGGCCTTGTTCAACTCGGCCATGTGCTCGTGCAGCACCCGGCAGTACGGGCAGGTAACGTCGGTGAATACCGTGATGCGGTATTTCGGATTGGCCGGCGCGTACTCGATGTGCGCCGTCGCGGGCAGCTTGGCCAGCTCGGCCTTGCGGAACGCGGCCCAGGCGGCGTCGTTGAGGCTCTGCTTCGTGCCGAGATCGACCAGGTCGCCGTTCAGCAGGTACTTGCCGTCGGTGCTCACGTAGACCATATGGCCCGAAGCGATCACCTGGTAGAAGCCCGGCAACGGCGCGCGGTTCACCACGTCCACGTTCACGCCGGACGCCAACTTCGCCAGCGCCTGCTGCACCACCTTCAGCGCGGCGGCGTCGACCCCGTTGCCCAGCACGGGCGCGGCGGCGGGCACGGCAGCGATGGTGGCCGACGCGTTCGTATCGGCCGCGCAGGCGGTCAGGGCGAACCCGCTGACGCAGATGGCCAGCACCCACTTCTTAAGCATCGTCTTCTACCTCGGTGGCCGCAGGGGAGGGCGGCGCGCAAAGCGCGATTCTCTCACAGCGGCGCGCACTCACCCGCGCGGATGGTGCTGCGCGAGCAAGCGCTTGAGCCCCTCCTTCGCCACCAGGGTGTAGATCTGCGTGGTGCTCAACGCGCTGTGGCCGAGCAGCATCTGCAGCGCGCGCAGGTCGGCGCCGTGGTTGAGCAGGTGGGTGGCGAAGGAGTGGCGCAGCACGTGCGGCGAGATGCGCTTGGACTGGATGCCGACCTTGAGCGCATGGCGCTTCACCAGCGTCCAGAACATCTGCCGCGTCATGCCTTCGCCGCGCTGGCTGAGGAACAACGCCGCGGGCTGGCGGCCTTTCGCCAGCGCGGGGCGCGCGCGGACGAGATAGCTTTCGATCCAGCCCAGCGCCACTTCGCCGACCGGCACGAGGCGATCCTTGCCGCCCTTGCCGGTGACGCGCAGCACGCCCTGGCGCGGGTTCAGCGCAGCCAGCGGCAGTTCGACCAGTTCGGACACGCGCAGGCCCGAGGCGTACATCAGCTCCAGCATCGCGCGGTCGCGCAGGCCCAGCGTGCCATCGCTGTCGGGAGCGTTCAGCAGCGCCTCGATCTCGCGCTCGGCCAGCGCCTTGGGCAGGCTGCGCGGCATGCGCGGGCGCTCGATCAGCAGGGTGGGATCCTCGAAGCCCGGCGTCTCGCGGGCGCGGAACGCGTAGTAGCGCCGGAACACCGACTGCCGCCGCGCCATCGAGCGCACCGCCGCGGACTGCGCGCCGTGATAAGCCGAGATGTCCTCGCGCCGCGCATCGCGCAGGCCGCGGCCGCGCCCGGCCAGCCAGCGGGCCAAGGCTTCGAGGTCGCGGCGGTAGGCGTCCAGCGTGCGGTCGGCCAGGCCGTCTTCCGACCACACGCGTTCGATGAAGGCCTCGATGCTCGCGGCATCCGCTTCGGCGATACTGGGCGAATCTTCCTTCTTCATGCGTGCGATGCCGGGAGCTTGGGTGACAGAAACATTCGAGGCGAAAAGCTCGCCATGCGAGGGCAGATTTTCGACGATTTGCAGGCCCATGGTGATTCCATGGGCCAAGAAGCGGCGGAAATATGCACCGCACGGCGAGCTTTGCAGCCCGGATGGGTTCTGTCACCCAAGCTCCCAGCGTCGTGCGCGACGAGCGCAAGCATGAGCCAACCGCCCTGCCCCTTGTGGCTTCGCCTGGTCGCCCTGGCCTACGACCTCTTGATCGTACTGGCGATCGTCATGGTGGTGGGCCTGCTGTGCCAGCTCGCCACCGGCGGCAAGCTGATCGCCACCGGCGCGCATGCCGTGGTTCCGCTCTGGTACCAGGCTTTGCAGGGCATCGTGGTGGCCGCCTATTTCGTCGCCTCGTGGCGGCGCGGCGGGCAGACCGTCGGCATGCGGCCTTGGCGGATCCGGGTGAGCCGCGACGACGGCGGCACGATCAGCCTGCAGCAGGCCATCGTCCGCGTGCTGGTCGCCGCCTCGCCCATGCTGCTGCTGGCGCTCGAACCGGCGCTCGGACTGCACGCCACGTTGTGGGCCGTGCTTGCCGCATGGGGGTTGTGGCTGGCCGTGGCCCTGGTCGACCCGCGCCGCCGCGCGCTGCACGACCTCGCCGCGGATACCGAAGTGCGCCGCATGCCCGCTCCCTGAGGGCACCGGCGCCCCGTCATGCGGCGGCGCAGCAGCGCATCGCCGTCCGCGCTAAAATGGCGAATCTTTGGCCAGGCGGATCGCCGCATGCTCTATCAGATCCACGAGTGGCAACGCGCCTTCCTCGGCCCGCTCAGCCATTTCGCCGATGCCAGCGCGCAGATGCTCAACGACGCGAACAACCCGTTCGCCTCGTGGCCCGGCACGCAGCGCCTGGCCGCCGGCTACGAGCTGATCCACCGCCTCGGCAAGGAGTACGAGAAGCCGGCGTTCGGCATCCACCAGGTCGAGGCGCACGGCCACGAGATCGCGGTGATCGAGCGCGTGGCGCTGGACACGCCGTTCTGCCAACTCAAGCGCTTCAAGCGCTTCAGCGACGACCCGGCCACCATCGAGACCATGAAGGCCGACCCGGTGGTGCTGGTGGTGGCGCCGCTGTCCGGCCACCACGCCACGCTGCTGCGCGATACCGTGCGCACCCTGCTGCGCGAACACAAGGTCTACATCACCGACTGGGTGGATGCGCGCATGGTGCCGGCCGAGGCCGGCCCGTTTGGGCTGGACGATTACGTGGCGCTCATCGAACGCTTCATCCGCCACATCGGCGCCGAATCGCTGCACGTGATCTCGGTGTGCCAGCCCACCGTGCCGGTGCTGGCGGCGGTCTCGCTGATGGCCGCGCGCGGCGAAGCGGTGCCGCGCAGCCTGACCATGATGGGCGGCCCGATCGACCCGCGGCGCAGCCCCACCAGCGTCAACAACCTCGCCACCACCCAGCCGCTGTCGTGGTTCAAGGGCAACGTGATCCACACCGTGCCGCCGAACTACCCCGGCCACGGCCGCGAGGTGTATCCCGGCTTCCTGCAGCATGCCGGCTTCATCGCGATGAATCCCGGCCGCCATCTGCAGTCGCACTGGGATTTCTACGAGAACCTGCTGCGCGGCGACCTGGACGATGCCCAGTCGCACCGCAAGTTCTACGACGAATACAACGCCGTGCTCGACCTGCCGGCGAAGTTCTACCTCGACACCATCGCCACCGTGTTCCAGCAGTTCCTGCTGCCGCGCGGGCTGTGGGACGTCAACGGCGAACGCGTGACGCCGGCCGCGATCAAGACCAGCGCCCTGCTCACCGTGGAAGGCGAGCTGGACGACATCTCCGGGCTTGGCCAGACCGAGGCCGCGCACGACCTGTGCAGCAGCATCCCGGCCAAGCGCCGTGCGCACCGCGTGATCGAGGGCGCCGGCCACTACGGCATCTTCAGCGGCCGGCGCTGGCGCGAAGTCGTCTATCCGCAGGTGCGGGATTTCATCCGGCGGTTCGACACCCACTGATGTTGCGTTCGCGGCGACAACATACCTCACCGCAAATCATCAGCTGCACAGGCGGCGCCGAAACCTGTTCAACGCGCGCCTTAAGAGGGGGCGTATGCGAATGGCTGCATTCATCGTAGCAAGTGAACCTGATCTTGCCGCCACCCGTCGCCTGCGCCATCACCTGCGCTACATGCGTTGATACGTTCTTTTGGCCGCCCTGAGTAAATCTCGTCCTGTTTTTCGTGGGTCTTCAGTCAAGGCCATTGTCGATAACCTGTTGCAGCTCGAAATGCAGCGTCACCAGTTCGAAATCATCATGGAGACGCACGTCCGGCATGCAACTGATATGACAATCCCTGAACTCCTGGGCACTCCCGAACGTCTCACCGCGCCAGACCTCTTCGGGGATATCCCCAAACCTGATCCGGTAAACCTTGGTTGCTTTGATGATGCAGCGAAGTCGCCGCTTTCGATCGTAGACCTCAATTAGATCACCTGGCTCGTAGCCACCATCGCCCAGTTCCCCGTAGCCACCGTAATAGTCTTCGACGGTGTCCGCGGTAACGGTCTTTCGTCCCTCGATAACGCTGCGCACGAGACTGTCATCGTCCTCATTGGCACTCCAGAACGTCAGGTGCTTTCTCTTGCCCATGCGCCTTGCTCTCCTTCATTCGAACGAAAAACAGAGTCAGGTTCACTTGTATCGAGATACCGCTTCTCAATAACCCTCTACGGCATACCCCACAACTCCCGATCCAGATTCGCATCCAGCCCGAACGCGGACAGCGCCACGCGCCCGTTCCTCACCTCCACCCCTTCGGCGCGCAGCCGCCGCACCTGCTCGCGAAACCCGCGACTCCCCTTGGGCAGGGCGATCTCGCCGGAGGCGCGCAGCACGCGGAACCACGGCAGCTCCATGCCGTCGGGCACCTCGCCCAGCAATCGGCCGACCAGCCGCGCGCGTCCCGGCAAGCCGGCGCGTGCGGCAATGGCGCCGTAGCTGGCCACACGACCGGACGGAATCGCAGCGATGGCGGCGTAGACGCGGGCATGGTTCTCTTGCATCGAGATAACAGGGCCTTGACCCAGCCGGCTGGCGGACGTGTCAGAGTAACAGGGCTATCGGACCACCCCGGAAACGACCATGCACCACTTCGAAGCCGTGCGTTCCCACTTGGGCAGCATGCACGGGCTGCGCCAGAACGACCCTTACCTGATCAGTTTCGACCTGGACCTGCCGCGCGGACGCCAACAGGGCATCTACCTGGCCGAACTGGAAACCGAGTCGGGCCACCGCTACCTGCGCATCTCTACCCCCATCGGGCCGCTGGTGGGCACGGACGCACAGCGCTGCCTGCGCTTCAACTGGGCGCAACGCTGCGGTTTTCTCGCTGTGGCCGATCTGGACGGCGCGCCCTATCTGCACCTGTGCGAGAACCGGCCCTACGAATTGCTTGATGCGGACGAACTGCAGCGCGTGATCACGGAACTGGGCAGCCTCGGCGACCAGCTCGAACAGCTGGTGGCCAGCGGCAGCGACGCGTTCTAGCCCAGCAGGCGCGCGCCGCGGA
Organism: Rhodanobacter sp.; assembly: GCA_040371205.1. Taxonomy (NCBI): domain Bacteria; kingdom Pseudomonadati; phylum Pseudomonadota; class Gammaproteobacteria; order Lysobacterales; family Rhodanobacteraceae; genus Rhodanobacter; species Rhodanobacter sp. The sequence continues at coordinate 918,913 of AP031382.1, read as the reverse complement.
CCAGACCCCACGCAATCAGTGCGGTGACCGGCAGCGTGAGGATCCACGCCCACACCATGCGCTCCACCACCGACCACTTGATGGCATTGGAGCGCTTGGCCGAACCCACGCCCATGATCGCCGACGACACCACGTGGGTGGTCGACACCGGCAGGCCGAACGCGGAGGCCACCAGGATCACGATGGCTGAGCTGCCCTCGGCGGCGAAACCGTTGATCGGATGCAGCTTCACCATGCGGTGACCCAGCGTCTTGATGATGCGCCAGCCGCCGCCGGCGGTACCGGCGGCCATGGTCAGCGCACACACCACCGCCACCCACGCCGGCACCGCGAAACCGCCGTGGGCCGAGCCGCTGATGCGCAGGAAGTGCAGCCACGCCGGCAGGTGGTCGAACTGGCCCGCCGCCGTGGCGCTGGCCAGCGCCAGGGCGATGATGCCCATGCTTTTCTGCGCGTCGTTCATGCCGTGCGCCAGACCCATCGCGCTGGCCGAGGCGATCTGCGCCTTGCCGAAGAAGCTGTTGACGAAGGGCGTGCGGCCCAGCTGGCGCAGCCAGCCACTGCGGCGCGAAAACCACGCCAGCAGCGCGTACAGGCTGCCCATCAGCACGAAACCGATCAGCAGGCCCGCGATGGGCGAGGCCACCATCGGCACCACCACCTTCGGGATCACGCCCTTGCCGGTCCACCAGTGCGCGCCGCCCAGCGACCACACCACGGCGTCGAAATGGCCGCCGGCCTCGGCAATCGCGGCGCCCACCAGCGCGCCCACCAGGGCATGGCTGGAACTGGACGGCAGGCCTGCCCACCAGGTGATCAGGTTCCACACGATGGCGGCCAGCAGGGCGCAGATCAGCAGTTGCGGCCCGGCTTCGACCACGCCGGTGTTGACGATGCCGGCGGCGATGGTGGCGGCCACCGCGGTGCCCCACAGCGCGCCGATCAGGTTGGTCACCGCGGCCAGCAGCACCGCCTGCCCCGGCGTCAGCACCTTGGTCGCCACCACCGTGGCGATGGAATTGGCGGTGTCGTGAAAACCGTTGATGTAGGTGAAGACGAGCGCGATCGCCACCACCACCACGACCAGTCCGAGGCTCATGCGGCGGGCCTCAGGAGTTCTTCAGCACGATCGAGTAGACGATGTTGCCGACGTCGCGGCACTTGTCGATGGCCTTCTCGATCAGCTCGAACAGGTCCTTCGCCAGCATCGCCTTCATCGCGTCGTTGCCCTCGACGTAGAGCGTGCGGTACGGCGCCAGCAACATGCGGTCGCCCTCGGACTCCAGCGTCTGCAGGCGGTCCTGCAGCTTCTTCACCGGGTCGATGCGCAGGCCGCGGCGCAGCTCGCCGATCATCTCGGCCACCACCGTGGTGGCCCGCTCCAGCACCAGCGCGCGCTGGCCGAAGTCCACGCCTTGCAGGCGCGTGGCCACGATGTCGTAGCGCTCGGCGAACTTCTCCACCGACTTCGGAATCTTGTACAGCGCCGAGTTCAGCGCCTCGATGTCCTCGCGGTCCAGCGCGGTGACGAAGGTATTCACCAGCTCCTCGCTGATCTGTGCGGCCAGCGACTTCTCGCGCGCGCGGGTGGCGGCGAACGCGGCCATCACCGGCGCGTGGTCGGCCTGGGTGACCAGCGCATGCAGCGCCTTGGCACTCTCGTGCGCCGCCTCGGCGCTCTGCTCCAGCAGGCCGTAGAACTTGTCGCCTTTGCCGAAGATCGTCTGCAGTGAAAACATGCGGGTCGCGCCTGGGGGTCGAAGGGCGCCATGTTACAGGACAGTTACAACGCATCGCAGCACGGCGGCCGCATGGAGCCCGGCCCGCGGCAGCCGCTACACTCCCGCCATGCGCCACGCCCCACGTCCCACGCGATGCTGACCGAAATCGCGCTCGTCCTCGTCCTCGCCCTGTGCAACGGCTTCTTCGCGCTGTCCGAGATGGCGCTGGTCGCCTCGCGCAAGAGCCGCCTCAAGCAGATGGCCCGCGGCAGCCGTCGCGCCACGGTGGCGCTGCGGCATGCCGAGAACCCCGAGTACTTTCTCTCCACCATCCAGGTCGGCATCACCCTGATGATGCTGGTCACCGGCGCGGTGGCCGGCGATGCGCTGGGCGGGCACATCGCCGCCGCCCTGCTGCACGACGGCCATGCCGCCTGGCTGGAACCCTATGCCCGCGTCATCGGCGTGGTGCTGGGCTTCGTGCTGATCTCCTTCATCCAGATCGTGGTAGGCGAGCTGGTACCGAAACGGCTCGCGCTGTCGGCGCCGGAGAAGGTATCGGCCATCGTGGCCATTCCCATGTTGCTGCTGTCGCGCGCCAGCGCGCCGTTCGTCTGGCTGCTCAACACCGCCAGCAGCCTGCTGCTGCGCGCGCTGGGCGTGCGCGGCCACAACCACGCCGCCGCCACGGAAGAGGAAATCCGCCTGCTGGTGGCCGAAAGCGCCGAGCAAGGCGTGCTGGACGCGGACGAACACGCCATGGTCAACCGCGTGCTGCGCCTGGGCGACCGCAGCGTGGACAGCGTGATGACGCCGCGCGTGCGCATCGCCTGGCTGGACATGGCCGCGCCGCGCGAGGACAACGTGGAAGTGCTGCGGCAGACGCCGTACTCGCGCTACCCGGTGTATCGCGGCGACGAGAGCGAAGTGGTGGGCGTGGTCGAGGTGAAGCGCCTTCTGCAATCCTTCGCCGAGGGCCGCCCGCAACTGTTCGACCATCTGGCCAAGCCGCTCTACGTGCCCGCCACCGCGCGCGCGCTCGACCTGCTGGAGGAGTTCCGCGACGCCGAGACGCCGCTGGCGCTGGTGGTGGACGAATACGGCGACATCGAAGGCCTGATCACGGTCAACGATCTGCTGGCCGCCGTGGTCGGTGCCAGCCAGCTCGCGCATGGCGACACCGCGGAGAACGCACCCATCGTCGAGCGCGCCGACGGCAGCTGGCTGGTCGACGGCAGCCTGCCCACCGACGACCTGCGCGAGTTGCTGCGCCTCGACCACCTGCCCGGCGAGGCCGAGCACGAATTCCGCACCGCCGCCGGCATGGTGATGGCCGCGCTGGGCCACATCCCGCAGGTCGGCGAGGTGTTCGCCTGGCAAGGCATCCGCTTCGAAGTGATGGACCTGGACGGCGCGCGCATCGACAAGCTGCTGGTCACCCGCGAACCGAAGCGGGAGGACACAGACGAGGCGGATGGGTGAATCCCGGCGCGCCAGAGCGCACATCAACAGCCCATGCTTGATATCAGGAAAGGGCATCCTGCCCTTTCCTGGCTGGCTGGATCCGGCCGATGCCGGATCGGGCTCCGTCAATCAGGCTGCGCCTGATTGACGTGCGATCCCTCCGTGGAGCGCGGCGATGCTGGCGCGGCCCGCGCGAGCATCGCCATCCGCTGCGCATCGGCAAGAATGCCGTGCAGCACGCGCAACTCGCGCTGGTCCGGCTGGGCGCGCTGGAACAACTTGCGCAGCCTGAGCATGATCGTGGTCGGCTCGCGGCCCTTGTGGAAGTCGATGTCGTCCAGTGTCTCGGCGAGATGCGCATAGAAGCGCTCCATCTGCGCCGCGTCGGCGGGCGGCTCGTCGTGCTCCGGCGGCACCGGCGGCGGTGCGTCGCCCAGCATCGCCAGGCGAAGCTCGTAGGCCATCACCTGCACCGCCTGTGCCAGGTTCAGCGAGCTGAAGTCGTCCACGCTGGGGATGCGCACCATCGCGTGGCAGGTCGCCAGTTCCTCGTTCTCCAGCCCGGTGCGCTCGTTGCCGAACAGCAGGGCCACCTGCTCGCCGCGCGCCGCCGCCGCCAGCGCCTGGGCAGCGCCCTCGCGCGGCGACAGCTCCGGCAGATTCACCCCGCGCCGCCGCGCCGACAACCCCAGTGCGAAGCTCGCCCCGGCCAGCCCGCCGACCAGGGTGTCGTGCACGCCCGCCTCGGCCAGCACCTGCACCGCGTTCGCCGCCAGCGCATCCGCCTCGCGGTCGGGAAAGCGCTGCGGCGCCACCAGCTCCAGCCGGGTGAACCCCATGGTGCGGATCGCCCGCGCCGCACCGCCGATATTGCCGGGATGCGAGGTGCGCACCAGCACGAAGCGAAACAGGGAAGCGAGGTCGGACGGATTCATGGGCGGCGTCGGCAAAATCAGGAACCGCCTAGGATACGCCAGCCATGGACGTGGCTCTGCTAGAATCGCCGGCCGCAACCCGTTCTTTTGCCAAGCCGAAGCCATGACCCGACCCGCCATCACCATCGCGGTGCGCGCCGCGCGCGCCGCCGGCAATGTGATCCTGCGCTACATGAACCGCATCGACGGCCTCGCCGTCGTCGAGAAGCAGCGCATGGACTTCGCCTCCGAGGTCGACAAGCTGGCCGAGGCCGAGATCGTCAAGGAACTGCGCCGCGCCTATCCCGAGCACGCCATCCTCGCTGAGGAAAGCGGTGCCGGCGGCAAGAAGAACAGCCCACTCACCTGGGTGATCGACCCGCTCGACGGCACCCACAACTACCTGCGCGGCATCCCGCATTTCAGCGTGTCCATCGCCATGCTGGACAAGGGCGTGCCGGTCTACGGCGTGGTGTTCGACCCGCTGCGCGGCGAACTGTTCACCGCCAGCAAGGGCGACGGCGCCTACCTGGACAAGGGCACCGGCCCCACCCGCATCCGCGTGAGCAAGCGCGAGAACCTGGGCGGCGCGATGATCGCCACCGGCTTCCCTTACCGCCAGCGCGCCCACCTCGACGCGCAGCTCGCGATGACCCGCGCCCTGCTCGGCCAGGCCGAGGACATCCGCCGCTCCGGCTCCGCCGCGCTGGATCTCGCCTACACCGCCGCCGGCCGCTACGACGGCTATTTCGAGATCGGCCTCAAGCCCTGGGACATGGCCGCAGGCGTACTGCTGGTGCATGAAGCCGGCGGCCGCTACGGCGACTTCGCCGGCCGCGACGGCATCCCCGAAAGCGGCAACCTCATCGCCGGCAACCTCAACGTGGCGAAGGCGATGACCGACGCCATCGGCGCGCAGGCGACGCCCGATTTGCTCAAAGCCTGACGAGTCCAGCGAAAAGCGATCCGGCGGCGACACCCCGGCGATCCGGCACCAAACCGCGCCCCGGCGAATCGCGCGGGGCGTGCTGCGGCAAGACAACCGGACGTCCGAAGGCGTCCGGCGATTGCCCCGCTTGCCCTAACCGGTTTGGCGCGGCGCTTCGTCGGCACTCACGCGGAAGCGCGCAACTTCCGCAGCCAGCCGCTCCGCCTGCCCTTTCAACTCTTCGATGGATGCGGCGGATTCACCGACCAGGGCCGCGTTCTCCTGGGTCACGCTGTCGAGTTGCTGCACGGCCGAGGTCGTCTGGTTGACCCCGATGCTCAGCTCGCGGGCACCGGCGGCCACTTCGTCGAGCAGTTCGCGGATGCGCTTGGATCCGCCCACCAGTTCACCGATGGTCGCACCGGCCTGTTGCACCACCTGGACACCGGCGTTGACCTGTTCGAGATTGGTGCCGATCAAGCCCTTTATCTCGCGCGCGGAGGAGGCGACGCTCTGCGCGAGCGCCCGCACCTCGGAGGCCACCACCGCAAAACCGCGGCCTTGTTCACCGGCCCGTGCAGCTTCCACCGCGGCGTTCAGCGCCAGGATGTTGGTCTGGAACGCGATGGCGTCGATGCTGCCGACGATGTCGCCGATCCGGCCGGAAGCTTCGCTGATCGCCTCCATGGTCTGCACGACGCGGCCGATCACCACGCCGCCTTCTTCGGCGGTGCGGGCGTTGCCGAGCGCCAGTTTGGTCGCCTCCTCTACCGCCTGCTCATTGCCTTTCACGGTCGCGGCGATCTGTTCCATCGATGCGGCTGTTTCCTCGAGGTTGGCCGCCGAGATCTCGGTGCGGCGACTGAGGTCTCCGGTCCCGCTGGCGATCTCGGTACTGGCGTCGACGATGGCATCGGAAGATGCGCGCATCTGCCCCACCATGCGTCGCTGGGCCTGCTGCATGGCCTGCAGGGTCAACATGACCTGGGCCGGCTCGTCCGCTCCCCAGGCACGCGGCTGCGTGGTCAGGTCGCCTTCGCGCATCGCATCGATGTGCAGGGTGATCTCCTTCATTCCGCCGCCGAGCACGCGGCCGAAGGCGATGAACAAATACAGCGCAATGAGCAGGAAGGCCAACAGCATGACCGCCTCGGCATCGCGATCGCGCCGCAGGTGCTCCAACCGCGCGGCAAGCAAGGCGTCGAGCTTGGCACTGGCCTGGCCCTGCAGCTTGTCCATGGCCTCGATCGCCTGGGTGGCGAGAGCGACATGGCTGGTCGCCGCGTCTGCCCGCCCCCCCGCCAGCACGACCTTGTCCACCTCGTCCAGGAGGGCAGTGGTCGCCAGCAAGGACGCCTTGTTGTCGATGGCTGCGCCAATGTCGGCGTTGTAGCCGATGGCCCGGGTCAGGTCGACCAACGCCGCCGCCTCCTCGCTGCGCAGGAGGTCGTAGTGCTTGATGATTTCACGCGATTGCGCCGGCGTCGCCGAGCCGGCCTGAAGCACGCTCCTGCCGCGCGCGCGCAACTGGGCGGCCGCCTCCATCATGGCGGGCAGACGGGCCATCGCCACGTCCATCAGGTAGTAGGTGTCAGCTTCAGGATCGAGCGTGAGGTTGGAGCCGTCGGTACTCGCAGCCAGCAGCTCCAGCAGGGACTGCACATAGGCCGAATGAGCCTCGAAGGCTTCGGTGGCTCCCTTGCTCTCGGCTGCCGGCACCGCGTCGCCAGCAACCACGAACGCGTCATAGGCCTTGGTCGTGCCAAGGTCCCCGCCCACCTGCTGCTGGTAGGCCGCCAAGGCGGCCGTCTTTGCCTTGACCTCGGCGGTGACCTCGCTCAGCGCGGCGGGATCGCCGGCGCCGCTGAATCCCTGCATGACAAGCTGGCGCCGATGCTGGAGCAGTGGCAGCAGGTCCATCACCCTGTCGGAGTAGGCGACGCCGACTTGCTCCTTGGACGAAATCCTGATCTGGTCGGCTTCGCTGGAGAAGTACTTCCAGCCAAGCAGGGTGATCGGCACCAGGAACACCAGTGCAATGATGATCGCCTTCACGCGGAAGCTGATCGCCCGGAACAGCCGAACGCCCGGCGACCAAAAGCCGTGGTAGCGGAAGAACTCTGACAAGCCGCCTGGCGCCGACCCGGCGGAGATCACCGGCTTGCCGGCTTCGAAATCACCTGTCGATATGAAGTTCATTACGCCTCCCTGATCCGTATGCACCCCAAATCTTGGAAACGACAGCCCCAGAGCCTGTCGGCTCGGGCGAGGAGAACTTTAGGAAACCTGCCGGATCGGGCACCGGTGCACGGATGCGAACCCTGCCCCGCACCGGATCCCGGCCGATGGACCGGCCGCGATCATTTGAGCGCCAGGATCAACTTTCGCTCAGGAAGCCGCGCAGGAACGGGATCGTCACCCGCCGCTGCGCCGCGAGCGAGGCCTGATCGAGCCTGTCGAGCAAGTCGAGCAGCGCGCCAAGGTCGCGGGTGTGCCGCGCGAACAGCCAGCCCAGCACGCCTTCATCCAGTTCGATGCCGCGCAGTCCGGCCTGGGCCTTGAGTACCTCACGGCGCTCGGCGTCGTCCAGCGGCTTCAACGCGAACTGGGTGCAGGCGCCGAGGCGGGAGCGCAGGTCCGGCAATCCAAGCCCGAGTTGCGCGGGCGTGGCTTCGGCAGCGAACAGCAAGGCCGCACCCTCGGCCTTGGCGCGGTTGTAGAGGTCGAACAGGGCGTGTTCGGCCTCGCGATCGCCGGCCACGGCGCCCAGGTCGTCGAATGCCAGCAGCGCGCCGCCGGCCACACCACGGATCGCGGCGGCGCGATCCGCGAGTTTCGCCAATGGCAGGTACTGCACGCTCCGACCGCTTTCGCCGGCGGCCTGGCAGGCCGCCATCAGCAGATGGCTCTTGCCGCTGCCCGCGGGACCGTGCAGGTACACCCATGGCGCGCCGGGCTCGTGCGCCAGCGCCTCGACCGCCGCAAGCGCGGCATCGTTGGCGCCGGCATGGAAATGTTCGAAGCGCTGGCGGCGCGGCCAGCGCAGGGCGAGCGGCAATTGCGGGATCATGGCCTGGCCGGCGGTTCGCGCGACGGCGTCTCGATCACCGCGCGGGTCTCCACCGTGCCTGCCGCGGTGCTCACCTCGACATCCACTTCGGCGATCGCTTCGTGGATGGCAGGATCGGCCTCGCCCTGCTCGGTATACAGCTCGCTGTGCTGGTAGCGCTCCATCAGGTAGCGCAGCAGCACCATCACCACCGAAGCGGCCGGCAGCGCCAGCAGCACGCCGAGGAAACCGAACAGCTCGCCGCCGGCCAGCACCGCGAAGATCACCGCCACCGGATGCAGGCCGATCTTCTCGCCGACCAGCTTGGGCACCAGCACGTAGCCCTCAAGTAGCTGGCCGACGATGAACACGCCGCAGACGATCAGCAGGTGGTTCCAGTCGCCGTACTGCACCAGCGCGGCGATGATCGCCGCGCCGAAGCCGGTGATGAAGCCCAGATAGGGCACGAAGCTGAGCAGGCCCGCCACCATGCCGATCAGCACGCCCACCGACAGCCCGGCCACCAGCGACAGCGTGGCGCCGTAATAGATGCCCAGCGCCAGCATCACCAGCAACTGGCCGCGCACGAAGGCGCCGAGCACGGCATCCGACTCGCGCGCGAGGTAGGCGATGGTGGGTTCGACCGAACGCGGCAGCAGGCAGTCGATGGCCGCCACCAGCCGGTCCCAGTCGCGCAGCAGGTAGAACGTCACCACCGGGATCAGCACCAGGTTGGTGAGCCACAGCACGAAGCCCAGGCCGGAACGCGACACCTTGCCCAGCACCTGGCCGGCGATGCCGCCCACCGAGCCGATGTGCTCCTTGATCGCGGCGACCAGCCGGTCGCTGTCGAAAGTGCGCGGATCGAGGTGCAGCTTGGCCTGCAGCCACGGCCACGCGGTGTGCTCGGCCCAATCCACGTAGCGCGGCACGTTCTGGATCAGGTTTTCGACCTGGTGCGAGATCAACGGGATCAGCAGCAGCAAGGCGCCGCCCAGCAGCAGGACCAGCAGCAGGAACACGATGCTCACCGCCAGCGTGCGGCTCACGTGCAGGCGTTCGAGCCGGTCCGCCAGCGGATCGCCGAGGTAGGCCAGCATCGCCGCCACCGCGAAGGGCATCAGCATCGGCGACAGCCGCCACAGCAGGAAAACGATGACCGCGACGATCGCCAACATCTGCCAGCGGTGATGGGCTTCGTGGCTCAACATGCAAAAGCCTCGATATGCGTCAATGCAGCCAGCGCAGGCTGGCGTCGGTGTCGGGATGCGCCTCGCCGCGGATCAACCGCCCGCTGGCCGCCAGGTTCGCGGCCAGCGCATCGGCCGGCATCGCCGACTTCACGTCGAACAGCATGCCGTCGTTGTCGGCGCCCAGCGTGACGACCCCGTGCACCGAGGGATCGCTGCGCAGCAGGCTGAGCAGGCCGGCGTAATCCATCGCGCTGTTGAGGCCGCTCACCCACAGCTTCTCGTCGTTGACGGTGGAGCCGATCACATTGAGCTGCTGGCCGATCCGGTCGACCACGGCATTGCCGGCATCGGCCATCAGCGCGTCCTCGGTGGCCGCCGAACCCTTCCAGCGCTGCGCCTTGCCGCCGGAGACCAGGGTCCAGTCCGCGCTGCCGCCATGCAGGGTGCCCAGCAGCACCAGGCCGGTGTGGTATTGCTGGTTGATCGCCGCCAGCGTGTCCGGGTCGGCAGCATCCACCTTGGCGGGATCGGGCGCATTCGCCGGATCGACATACGCCACGCCATAGCCGCGCGCGGCGGCCGCGCCAGCGAGGCTGGCCAGCGCGTCCTTGTCCAGCAGCTGCCCGTCGCTCCCGCGCACCATCAGCAGCACCGGCGGCTTGCCCGCCACGCTGCCGGCGACGCCGAGCTGGCTGACCAGATGGCGCACGGCGCCCGGCTCGAAATCCACCGCGAGACTCATGCCGCCGGCGGCCCGTGCGTACTGGAAATGCAGCACCAGCGCGGCGGCGTTCTTCAGCGCGTCGTCGTAACCCGGCTTGCCGCGCAGGTCCTGCCCGCCGGCCACCCGTGCAAGCACCTGGCTGAGCGCGCTGGCGAAGGCGTCGCTGCGCTGGGCATCGCTGGTGTCGGTCACCGGCACCGTCACCGAATACGGCGAGACGCTCTGCGCGCGCAGCGGCTGCCATGCGACCAGGCCCAGCAGCAGGAAGACGGAAAACAGACGCGTGGCGAACGGGCGCATGGGGCTGGACACTCGGCGGGGATACCACGGAAGTCTGCCCAATCGCCCCCGTGGCGTCCATGCCGCCGGCCACGAAACCGGCGCGCGGCCGCGTCGGCGGCCCGCCTGATGCGCTAGAATTGCGCGTTTCCCACGCCGGTTGCCGCCATGTCCGACGCCCTTACCTACCGCGCCGCCGGTGTCGATATCGACGCCGGCAATGCCCTCGTCGAACGCATCAAGCCGCTGGTCAAGCGCACCAGCCGCCCCGAGGTGATGGGCGGCCTGGGCGGCTTCGGCGGCCTGTTCAACCTCGGCGGCAAGTACCGGGAGCCGGTGCTGGTCTCCGGCACCGACGGCGTGGGCACCAAGCTCAAGCTGGCCCAGGAGCTGGGCCGCCACGACACCATCGGCATCGACCTGGTCGGCATGTGCGTGAACGACGTGCTGGTACAGGGCGCCGAGCCGCTGTTCTTCCTCGACTACTTCGCCACCGGCAAGCTGGACGTGGACACCGCCGCGGCCGTGGTGGGCGGTATCGCCAGGGGCTGCGAACTGGCCGGCTGCGCGCTGATCGGCGGCGAAACCGCCGAGATGCCCGACATGTACCCGCCAGGCGAATACGACCTCGCCGGGTTCACCGTGGGCGCGGTGGAAAAGGCCGACCTGCTCTCCGGCGACGCCATCGTGGCCGGCGACGTGGTGCTGGGCGTGGCTTCCAGCGGCCCGCACTCCAACGGCTATTCGCTGATCCGCAAGATCGTCGAGCGCGCCGGCCGCCCGCTGGATCTCGACGTGGGCGGCGTGAAGCTCGCCGATGCGCTGATGGCGCCCACCACGATCTACGTGAAGCCCATGCTGGAATTGATCGCGTCGCAAGGCCCGGCCGTCCACGGCATGGCCCACGTCACCGGCGGCGGCCTCAAGGAAAACATCATCCGCGTGGTGCCCGACGGCCTCGGCCTCGCACTCGACGCGGGCAGCCTCGCCCTGCCGCCGGTGTTCGACTGGCTGCAGCGCGAAGGCAAGGTGGCGCGCGAGGAGATGTGGCGCACCTTCAATTGCGGCGTCGGCTTCACCGTGATCCTGCCGCGCGATGCGGTGGCCGCGGCATCCGCCCTGCTGGCGCAGCACGGACTGGCCAGCCGCGTGATCGGCGAAGTGGTGAAGGCGGCGGGCGACGAGCGCGTCCACATCGGCTGAGCACTTCGTGAGCGAACCCCTTTTCAAGGTCGCCGTGCTTGCCTCCGGCCGCGGCAGCAACCTCGGCGCGCTGATCGCCGCGCGCGATGCCGGCGCGTTGCCGGCGGCATTCGTGCTGGTGGCCAGCGACAAGGCTTCCGCCGGCGCGCTGCGGCTGGCCGAAGCGGCCGGCATCCCCAGCTTGGCGCTGAACCCGAAGGACTATCCGGACCGGCCAAGCTTCGACCGCGCGCTGTTCGCGCGGATCGCCGCCAGCGGTGCGGATCTGCTGGTGCTGGCCGGCTTCATGCGCGTGATCGACGCCACCGTGGTGGCCGCATGGGAAGGCCGTGCCATCAACATTCATCCCTCGCTGCTGCCGAAGTACCCCGGCCTGCACACGCACCGCCGCTGCCTCGAAGCTGGCGACGCGGAGCACGGCGCCAGCGTCCACTACGTCACCGCCGAACTGGACGGCGGCCCGGTAGTGGCGCAGGCGCGCATTCCCGTGGGCGCAGGCGACACCGAGGAAACCCTTGCGCGGCGCCTGCTGGCGGAAGAGCACCGGTTGCTTCCCGCCGTTGTCGGCGCCATCGCAGGCGGCCGCCTGCGCTGGAACGGCAGGGCGATGTTCGATGGCCGCCCGTTGACGGCGCCTCTCACGCTGGCGCAACTGTCGCCGTAGGGTCGCGCGCGATTCAGGCACGCGCCTTATAGTCGAGGGCATGAAGACCTCCCTGCTCCGCGCCGGCCTCGCCATGGCCCTGCTCCTGCCCGCCGCCGCGGCCTCGGCCGTGGACGTGCCGCAGTCCTTCACCGCCACCTACCGCGTGTCGCAGGGCGGCCAGCCGATGGGCAACGCCACGCTGACGCTGAAACCGCTCGGCGGCGGCATGTTCGAGTACACCGACAAGATCGTCGGCACGGCCGGCCTGGCCGCCGCCCTGGGCGCCAGCACGACGGAAGACTCCCGCTTCATCTGGATCGGGCATACGCCGCAGGCGGTGTCGTACAGCTACCACTTCGCCTCCGCGTTCAAGCCGAAGCAGCGCGAACTCGCCGTGCAGGGCAGCACCGTGCAGGTGGACGACAACGGCCGGCGCCACAGCTATCCCATGCAACCCGGCATGGTGGAGCGCAACACCCTGCCGCTGGCGCTGGGCGTCGCGCTGCGCGACGGCGCGAAAAGCGCCACCTTCCCCGTCGGCGGCCGGCAAGCCGTGGAAAAGCAGACCTTCAAGGCGGCCGCCAGCGAAAAGATCAGCGTGCCCGCCGGCTCCTTCGACGCCGTGCGCGTGGACCGCACCGACCAGAACCGCGCGTTCAACGCCTGGTACGTGCCGGCGAAATACCCCGTGCCGGTGAAGATCGCCCAGCAGGACGGCGGCGACCTCACCCTGGAACTGGTGAGCTACTCGCAGCCGTAAACCTGCATGCGGGCCTCGCTCAGTTGGGCAGGCGCCGGATCCGCGCACCCAGCGTGCCGAGCTTTTCCTCGATGTTCTCGTAGCCGCGGTCGATGTGGTACACGCGGTCGACCGTGGTGTCGCCCTGCGCCACCAGGCCGGCCAGCACGAGGCAGGCGGAGGCGCGCAGGTCGGTGGCCATGATCGGTGCGCCGCTCATCTGGTTCACGCCCTTGATGACGGCGGTGTTGCCCTCGAGCTGGATGTCGGCGCCGAGGCGCTGCAGCTCGTGGGCATGCATGAAGCGGTTCTCGAACACCGTCTCGGTGATGATGCCGGTGCCCTCGGCCACGCAGTTGAGCGCGGTGAACTGGGCCTGCATGTCGGTGGGAAACGCGGGGTACGGCGCGGTGGTGATGTTGACCGCCTTCGGCCGACGTCCGCCCATGTCGAGTTCGATCCAGTCCTCGCCGCTGGCGATGTGCGCGCCGGCGTCCTCCAGCTTGGCCAGCACCGCGTCCATGGTGTTGGCGCGGGCGCCGCGGGCGCGCACCTTGCCGCCGGTCATCGCCGCACCGACCAGGAAGGTGCCGGTCTCGATGCGGTCGGGCAGCACCTGGTAGTCGGCGCCGTGCAGTCGGTCCACGCCGTGGACCACCAGGGTCGAGGTGCCCACGCCTTCGATCTTCGCGCCCATGGCGATCAGGCAGTGCGCGAGGTCGACCACTTCGGGTTCCTGCGCGGCGTTCTCGATCACCGTGGTGCCTTCGGCCAGGGTGGCTGCCATCAGGATGTTTTCGGTGCCGGTGACGGTGACCATGTCCATCACGATGCGCGCGCCCTTGAGCCGCTTGGCGCGCGCCTTGATGTAGCCGTTCTCCACGGTGATCTCGGCGCCCAGCGCCTGCAGGCCGCGGATGTGCTGGTCCACCGGACGCGAGCCGATGGCGCAGCCGCCGGGCAGCGACACCTCCGCCTGGCCGAAGCGCGCCACCAGCGGGCCCAGCACCAGGATCGAGGCGCGCATGGTGCGCACCAGGTCGTAGGGCGCGATGCAGGTGCTGGTGGTGCGCGGGTCGACGTGGATCTTCATGCGGTCGTCCAGCACCAGCTGCACGCCCATCTGGCCGAGCAGCTCGATGAAGGTGGTGACGTCGTGCAGGTGCGGCACGTTGCCGATGCTCACCGGCGCGTCGGCCAGCAGGCAGGCGGCGAGGATGGGCAGCACGGCGTTCTTGGCGCCGGAAATGCCCACCTCGCCCTGGAGCGGCACGCCGCCGTTGATCAGGATCTTGGCCATGAGGGTCCTTCGAAATCGTTGCGGAAAACGCGGCAGCGGCCTCAGCGGCGCGCCGCGGCTTCCTCGGGGGTCAGCGTCTTCAATGCCAGCGCGTGGATCGCGCCGCCCATCAACTCGCCCAGCGTGGCGTAGACCAGCCGGTGCCGCGCCAGCGGCAGCTTGCCGGCGAACTGGCCGGCGACCACGGTGGCCTCGAAGTGCACGCCATCGTCGCCGCTGACCTCGGCCTGCGCGCCGGGCAGTCCGGTTTCGATCAGGGTCTGGATGCGTGCTGGGTCCATCGGGTTTCCACGAAAAAAGGGGGCGCAACGCGGCATCGCGCTGGCTTGTGACGTTAAAATGCGAATATGCCATGGTAATGGAAATCCCCTGTCGCAGAAACGACAGCGCTCCCGCCACGGGCTTTCCGACCTCCCCATCGAGCCGCCATGAACCCACGCCCCGCCCCCCACGCCGCCATCGAACCGCAGCCGGACACCATCGTGCGCAGCGCCCGCGCGGTGATCGCCACCGAGGCGGCCGCCATCGCCGAGCTGGGGCCGCGGGTGGACGCCGCCTTCGTGGAGGCCTGCCGGCTGATCCTGGCCTGCCGCGGCCGCGTGGTGGTCACCGGCATGGGCAAGTCCGGGCACGTGGCACGCAAGATCGCCGCCACCCTGGCGTCCACCGGCACCCCGGCGTTCTTCGTGCATCCCGGCGAGGCCAGCCACGGCGACCTCGGCATGATCCAGCCCGACGACGTGGTGCTGGCGCTGTCCTACTCCGGCGAGACCGACGAACTGCTGTTCATCCTGCCGATGATCAAGCGCCAGGGCATCCCGCTGATCGCGCTCACCGGCAGGCCGGGCTCCTCGCTGGCCAACCAGGCCAGCGTGCACATCGACGGCAGCATCAGCAACGAGGCCTGCCCGCTGGGACTGGCCCCCACCACCAGCACCACGGCCGCCCTTGTGCTGGGCGATGCGCTGGCGATCGCGCTGCTGGAGGCGCGCGGCTTCACCTCCGACGACTTCGCCCGCTCGCACCCCGCCGGCAGCCTGGGCCGCCGCCTGTTGCTCAGGATCAGCGACGTGATGCACTCCGGCGAGGACGTGCCGCGCGTGCCGCCCGAGGCCAGCCTCACCGCCGCGCTGGTGGAGATGACCCGCAAGCACCTGGGCATGACCGCCGTGGTCGACGAGAACCAGCGCCTGCTCGGCGTGTTCACCGACGGCGACCTGCGCCGCGCGCTGGACGACGAGGACGTGAACCTGCGCGGCGCCACCGTGGCCGCACTGATGACCCGCGGCCCCAAGACCATCGGCCCGGACAAGCTGGCCGCCGAAGCGGCACAGCTGATGGAAAAACACCAGATCCACGCCCTGCTGGTGGTGGACGACGGGCAGCACGTGGTCGGCGCGCTGAACATTCATGATCTGCTGCGGGCGCGTGTGGTCTGATTCGCCTGCCTGCGCCTCGGCGCATCGGCAAATCAGGCAAGCCGCTCTTGCTCTTGACCCTCCAGAACACCGAATCGTGCCCGCCAACTATCTCGCAGACATTCCCGCCGACCTCCTCGCCCGCGCCGCGAAAATCCGCCTGGCCGCGTTCGACGTGGACGGCACGCTGACCGACGGCCGGCTCTGGTACGGCGAGGACGGCCGCGAGACCAAGGTGTTCCACGTGCACGACGGCCTGGGCCTGAAGCGGCTGCAGGCGAACGGCGTGCAGGTGGCCATCATCACCGCGCGCATCAGCCACCCGGTGGCGCTGCGCGCCGAAGAACTCGGCATCGCCAACGTCTACCAGGGCCAGAGCGACAAGCGCACCTGCTTACGGCAGCTGCTGGAGGCGCTGAAGCTCGCTCCCGAGCAGGCCGCCTTCGTCGGCGACGACCTGCCCGACCTGCCGGCCATGCGTATCGCCGGCCTCGCCGTGGCGGTGGCCAACGCACATCCGTGGGTGGCCGAAGCCGCGCATTGGCAGACCCGCCTGCCCGGCGGCCAGGGCGCGGCACGCGAAGCCTGCGACCTGATCCTGCATGCGCAGGGCAAGAGCGACGCGGAGCGGGAGCGCTGGCAGTGATCGCTGCGCTGCGCCTGTGGTTCCGCGACCGCAAGCTGGCCAGCGCCATCGTGCTGGTCGCGCTGGCGGCCGGGCTCGCCCAATTGCTGTTGTGGTGGATGGGGCCGGCGCCGAAGCAGAACGATTTCGTGGGCCCGCCGCGCTCGGGCTACACGCTGTTCGATTTCAAGATGTGGTCGTACAACCCGCAGGGCCAGCTCGCGTTCCGCATGCATGCGCCGCAGCTGGAACGCCGCGAAGGCGACGAGTCGCTCTACATCAACTCGCCGGTGTTCGATCTCGCCTCCAAGAAGCCCGGCGTGCCGGACTGGCACGGCCAATCGCTGTACGGCTGGGTGGACAAGAGCGGCACCCTGATCAAGCTGCAGGGCCCGGTGACCATGCATCGCCCGCCGTATGCCGACAACGCGGCGACCGACCTGGTGACCTCCGACGCCACCGTGTGGTCCAAGGAAAACCGCATGGCGACCGACGCCCCGGCCCAGATCGTTCAAGGCGACAGTAAGATGAACGGGGTCGGCATGCGTGCCAGCCTCAACGACAACCATGTGGAGTTGCTCCATGACGTTCACGGCATCCTCTATCCGCGCAAGCGGAACCCTGCGACTGGGCCTGCTGGCGATCGGCCTGCTGTTCCTGCAACCGGCGCTGGCGCGCAAGGATGACCGCAACCAGCCGATGAACGTCGAGCACGCCGACTCGTTCAGCGGCTATAACGCGCCCAACAGCATCACCACGCTGAACGGTCACGTGGTGATCACCCAGGGCACCATGAAGGTGACCGGCGACCTGGCCAAGATCTATTTCGACGCCGACCAGCAGGTTAGCCGCGTGGTGGTGACCGGCCATCCGGCGCACATCCAGGAAGTGGACGACAGCGGCAACCTGATGACCGGCGAGGCGGCCCAACTCGACTACGACAACATCAACGGCATCGCCGTGCTGACCGGCAATGCCGTGGTCAAGCAGCAGGGCCGCGGCGAGGCGCATGGCGACAAGCTGACCTACAACACCCAGACCGCCTACATCACCGGCGACAGCAACGGCGATGGACGCGTGCACATGACCTTCCTGCCCAAGCCCAAGCCGGCCCAGCCGGCCGCCGCCAAACCGGCCGCCCCCGCGCCGGCAGCCAGCGCCGCCCAGCCGACCGCAGGCGGCAAGTAAGCATGCTGTCCGCCGAAGGTCTGCAGAAAAGCTTCAAGGCACGTCAGGTGGTGCGCGATTTCGCCTTCTCCATCCGCGAGGGCGAGGTGGTGGGTCTGCTCGGCCCCAACGGCGCCGGCAAGACCACCTGCTTCTACATGGTGGTGGGCCTGATCGAGGCCGATGCCGGCACGATCAAGCTGGACCAGCAGGACATCACCGGCCTGCCGATGCACCTGCGCGCACGGCTCGGCATCGGCTATCTGCCGCAGGAGGCCTCGGTGTTCCGCCGGCTGTCGGTGGCGGACAACATCATGGCCGTGCTGGAGCTGCGCGACGGCCTCGCGCCGCAGCAGCGCGAGGCCGAGCTGGAAAGCCTGCTCGACGAACTGAAGATCGCCCACATCGCCACGCAGAAAGGCCTCAGCCTGTCCGGCGGCGAACGACGCCGCGTGGAAATTGCCCGCGCGCTGGCCGCCAATCCGCGCTACATGCTGCTGGACGAGCCCTTCGCCGGCGTCGACCCGATCTCGGTGGGCGAGATCCAGCGCATCGTGCGCCACCTCAAGGAACGCGGCATCGGCGTGCTGATCACCGACCACAACGTGCGCGAAACGCTGGGCATCTGCGACCGCGCCTACATCCTCAGCGACGGCGCGGTGCTGTCGCGCGGCACGCCTGCGCACATCCTCGCCGACGAGAAGGTGCGCGAGGTCTATCTGGGCCGCGAATTCAAGCTTTGACACGGCGTTCACTGCGCCGCGCAGGACTATGGCCGCACCCGCAGCGCGCGGGGTAGGATGGGCACCAGTTCATCGTTCGGGCCAGCATGAAACCGGCACTGCAATTCCGCCTCCACCAGCAGCTCACCCTGACGCCGCAACTGCAATTGGCGATACGCCTGTTGCAGTTGTCGCAACTCGAGCTGGAAACGGAACTGCGGCAGATCGCCGAGGGCAATCCGCTGCTCGAATTCGCCGACGAGAGCGAAGACGCCCCCGCCGAGGACGAGGCCGCGCCCGAAACCGAATACGTGCAGGCGCCCAGCCAGGCCGAGACCGCCGCCGATCGCGGCGCGGACAGCGACGACGGCGCCGAGTGGAGCGACGATGGCGGCGGCAGCGTCGAAACGCCGATCGACTTCTCCAGCGCCGGCGGCAGCGGCAACGCGCGCGGCGACGAGGACTTCGAACCGCAGAACGCCGCGCCCGAAACCCTGCAGCAGCACTTGCTGTGGCAACTCAACCTGGCCGGTTTCAACCCGCGCCAGACCGCCATCGCCACGGTGATGATCGACGCGCTGAACGCCGACGGCTACCTCGTCGACGGCATCGAAGCCGTGCGCGCCGCGCTTCCGGCCGGCCTCGACGCCAACCTCGGCGAGATCGAGGCGGTGCGCCGCCGCCTGCAGGGCTTCGATCCGCTGGGCGTGGCCAGCCTCGACCTGCGCGACTGCCTGCAAAGCCAGTTGCGGCAGTTCGACGGCGCCACGCCGCAGCGCGAACTCGCGCTTGCCATCGTGGAAGGCGAACTGGAACTGCTGGCGCGCAACGACATCGCCAAGCTCGCGCGCAAGCTGCATGCCGGCGAGGACGACGTGGCGGCGGCCGCCGCGCTGATCCGCAGCCTGGACCCGCGTCCCGGCGCGGCGCTGGACGCGACGCCGGTGGAATACGTCGCTCCCGACGTCTATGCCGTGCGCGAGGGCAACCGTTGGCAGGTGCGCCTGAACGCGGACGCCCAGCCGCGACTGGGCCTCAACCAGCACTACTGCAACCTGATCGCCCGCGCCCGCGGCGACGACGCCAGCTGGATGAAGGGACAACTGCAAGAGGCGCGCTGGCTGCTCAAGAGTTTGGAATCGCGTGCCGAAACCCTGCTCAAGGTGGCCGGTGCCATCGTGCGGCGGCAAAGCGCCTTCCTCGACTACGGTCCCGAGGCCATGCACCCGCTGGTGCTGCGCGAAGTGGCCGAGGAAGTGGGCATGCACGAATCCACCATCTCGCGCGTCACCACGCGCAAGTACCTGCACACGCCGCGCGGCACCTTCGAACTGAAATACTTCTTTTCCAGCGGCGTCTCCACCGAGGACGGCGGCAGCGCTTCGGCCACCGCGATCCAGGCCATGCTGCGCAAGCTGATCGACGCCGAAGACCCACGCAAGCCGCTGTCCGACCAGGCGTTGGCGGCGGAGTTGAAGAGCAAGGGCATCCAGGTCGCGCGGCGCACCGTGGCCAAATACCGCGAAGGATTGCGCATCCCCAGTTCCAGCGAACGCCAGCGCAAGAATTGACCGGGGAACTTGCCTGCCGGAAAAACACTCTCATCTACAGTAGCGAAGGATGTTCGAAGACGCGCCAGGACCGACCGACGCGCGTCCATCCCGCCGCGAAAGGCGGCACTGCACTACCAGAGGAGGCGTACCATGCAATTCCAACTCAGCGGCCAGCAGATCGAAGTCACCCCCGCGCTGCGCCAACACGTCGAGTCCCGGCTCGACCGCCTCCACCGCCTCGACGACAAGCTGATCAGCCTTACCGTGATCCTCTCGGTGGACAAGCTGCAACACCGCGCGGACGCCACGCTGGGCGTCAAGGGCGCCACCCTGCACGCCGAAGCCGCCGAGACCGACATGTACGTATCCATCGACGCGTTGTTCGAAAAACTGGTCTCGCAGTTGCGCCGACATCACGAAAAGGTTTCCGACAAGCACCACCGCTCCGCGCGCGCGGAGGTGCAGTACGGCTGACGCGTTCCCGCAGGCCGCCCGCACCGGCGGCCTGCCCTTCCCCCTGCATCCGCACAGCCCCCGCCCAAGCTGGCACAATGACCGCTGCACTGCCGCAAACCCACCCGCGGCCCGCGACGCAGAGGATCGAAGCTTGGACCGCCTCACCGCACGACAACTCTTCGACGGCGTCAACGAGCGCATGGCGCTGCGTTGGATCGCCGGCATGCGCGGCGAATCGCGCATGCTGGAACCCGGCATCGCGCAATCGCGCCGGCCCTCGCTGATCGGCTACCTCAACGTCATCTACCCGAACAAGGTGCAGATCATCGGCACCGAGGAACTGAACTTCCTCGACACCATGGACTCGCGCCAGCGCTGGGAGGCGATCCACAAGATCGCCGCCACCCGGCCGGTGGCGCTGATCGTCACCAAGGACCAGCCGGTGCCGCCGGATCTGCGCGAGGTCGCCGAGGAGACCGACACGCCGCTGTGGGTCAGCTCCAAGCGCGGCCACGAGTTGCTGACCTTCCTGCAATACCACCTCGCGCGCCAGCTGGCGGCCAAGATCACCTTGCACGGCGTGTTCCTGGAAGTGTTTTCGATCGGCGTGCTGATCACCGGCGAGGCCGGCTCGGGAAAGAGCGAGTTGGCGTTGGAACTGATCAGCCGCGGCCACCGCCTGGTGGCGGACGACGCCACCGAGTTCACCCTGATCGCGCCGGACGTGATCGACGGCACCTGCCCCGAGTTGCTGCAGGACCTGCTGGAAGTGCGCGGCCTGGGCGTGCTCAACGTGCGCGAGATGTTCGGCCACATGTCGGTGAAGCCGTCCAAATACCTGCGTCTGGTGATCCACCTCAAGCCGCTGCGCGACGGCGAGGACATCGACGCGCTGACCCGCCTCACCGGCGACATCGGCCATCGCGAAGTATTCGACGTGAAGGTACCGATGATCACCATCCCGGTGGCGCCGGGCCGCAACATCGCCGTGCTGGTCGAGGCTGCGGTGCGCAGCCACGCACTGAAGAGCAAGGGCATCGACCCCGCGCAAACCTTCATCGACCGCCAAGCGCACCAGCTGCGCCGGCTGCCGCCATGGTGACCGAAGTGAACGACGCGCCCGCCGCACCCAGCCCGTTCTCCAATCCGCACGAGACCCACCTGATCGTGCTCACCGGCATGTCCGGCGGCGGCAAGACGGTGGCGCTGCGCGCGCTGGAAGACCTCGAGTTCTACTGCGTGGACAACCTGCCGCCCGCGCTGCTTCCGCAGTTAGTGGAAGCGGCGGGACGCGGCGCGGGACGCCACCGGCGCATCGCGGTCGGCGTGGACGTGCGCAACCGCGGCAACGACCTGGAACACCTGCCCGAGGCGCTGTCCGCGCTGGCCGCCACCGGCGTGCTGCTGCACCTGATCTTCCTCGACTGCAGCGACGCCGTGCTGCTCAAACGCTACTCGGAA
This sequence comes from Rhodanobacter sp., assembly GCA_040371205.1. NCBI lineage: Bacteria > Pseudomonadati > Pseudomonadota > Gammaproteobacteria > Lysobacterales > Rhodanobacteraceae > Rhodanobacter > Rhodanobacter sp. Next base: position 897,351 of record AP031382.1, on the reverse strand, counting down.
ACCCGCCGCCGCCACCCGCTGGCCACGCGCGGCAAGTCGCTGGCCGCCGCGATCGCCGAAGAGCGCCGGCTGCTGCGCCCGCTGATGGCGATCGCCGAAAAGGTGATCGACTCCAGCGAACTCAACGTGCACCAGTTGCGCCGCCTGGTCGCCACCGGCTACGCGCAGGCCACCGAGGGCATGACGCTGATGTTCCAGTCCTTCGCGTTCAAGCGCGGGCTGCCGCTGGACTCGGATTTCGTGTTCGACGCGCGCTGCCTGCCCAACCCGCACTGGCAGCCCAAGCTGCGGCCGCTCTCCGGCAAGGACGCGCCGGTGCGCGAGTTCCTCGATGCCGAACCGTTGGTGGCCGAATATTTCGCCGACACCACGCGCTGGCTGGATGCCTGGCTGCCGCGCTTCGAGCAGGACGACCGCAGCTACGTCACCATCGCCGTCGGTTGCACCGGCGGCCGCCATCGCTCGGTGTACCTGGTCGAGCAACTCGCCGCGCACTATCGCGAAACGCGCGAAGGCGTGCTCACCTTCCACCGCGAACTGGATTGAACGCCATGCCGTCGCAACGAATCCACGAAGCGGAGGCGCAGCCATGAGCGCAGGCGTGCTGCTGATGACCCATGAAGCGGTCGGCCAGGCGCTGATCTCCGCCGCCCTCCATGTGATGCCCAAGCTGCCGCTCAAGGTCGAGGCGGTGGAGGTGCCGCCGCAGGCCGACCCCGACGTGATGCGCACGCTCACCGCGCGCCATGCCCGTGCGCTCGACCAGGGCGACGGCGTGCTGGTGCTGGCCGACCTCTACGGCGCCACGCCCTGCAACATCGGGCTGTCGCTCAGCTCGCTGGGCGTGCGCCTGCGCTGCGTCTCGGGCCTCAACCTGCCGATGCTGCTGCGCGTGCTCAATTACGCCGAAAAACCGCTGGACGAACTGGCCGAGATCGCGGCCAGCGGCGGACGCGGCGGCATCTTCATCGACCGTGCCTGCTCATGAATCGCCATGCTTGAAAAAGAAATCGTCGTTTCCAACAAACTCGGCCTGCACGCGCGCGCCTCGGCCAAGCTGGTGCAGCTGGTACAGGGCTACCAATCCACCGTGCTGCTGATCAGCCGCAACCGCGAAGTCAACGCGCAAAGCATCATGGGCGTCATGATGCTGGCGGCCGGCATCGGCACGCCGCTGACCATCCGGACCGACGGCCCGGACGAGCAGGCCGCGCTGGATGCCGTGGCCGAGCTGTTCGACCGCAAGTTCGACGAAGGAGCGTAATCCCGATGAGGCTCGTCCTGCCCGGCACACTCGCCTCGCGCGGCATGGCGCTCGGGCGCGCGCGCCTGGTGCAGCCCAGCCGCTACGCGGTGGACAACCGGCCGCTGGCCGAGGACGAGATCGAGGGCGAACTGCAGCAGCTGCACCATGCGCTGGATACCGCGCGGCAGGAGCTGCGCGAACTGCGCGGCAAGCTGCACGGCGCACTGGCGCGCGAGGTCAACGAGTTCATCGACGCGCACAGCCTGCTGCTGGACGACGCCGAACTGCTGCGCGGCCTCGACGACCTGATCAGGATCGGCCACTACCGTGCAGGCGCCGCACTGAAAAAGCAGCGCGACCGCCTGGCCGCGGTGTTCGAGGCGATGGACGACCCCTACCTGCGCAGCCGCAAGGAGGACATCGACCAGGTCATCGCCCGCGTGGTCTCCGTCCTGCAGCGCCACACCACGCCGGAGGAACGCAAGCTCGCCGCGCGCGTGGGCGAAATCCTCGTCGCCGACACCATCGCGCCCGCCGACATGGCCCAACTCGCCGGCAACGGCCTGCTCGGTGCGATCACCAGCTCGGGCAGCGCGTACTCGCACAGCGCCATCCTTGCGCGCAGCCTCGGCCTGCCCATGCTGGTGGGCGCGCGCGACGCGCTGTCGATGCTGCACGACGACGACCTGATCCTGCTCGACGCCGAAGGCGGCGAAGCCATCGTGCATCCCACCGCGCAAGACCTTTCCCGCTACCGTGCGTGGCAGCGCGAGGCCGCCGCCGAAGGGCGCCGGCTCGCGACGCTGGCCAACGCGGCCACGTGCACCCGCGACGGCGCGTCCATCCGCTTGCTGGCCAACGCGGAAACCCCCGCCGACGTGACGCTGGCGCGCACCCGCGGCGCCGACGGCGTGGGCCTGTACCGCACCGAATTCCTGTTCCTGCGCCACAAGGGCTTGCCCGGCGAGGACGAGCAGTTCAACGCCTACCGCGACCTGGTGCTGGGCATGGGCGGCCTGCCGGTGACCATCCGCACGCTCGACCTCGGCGCCGACAAGGCGGACGCCGCCGGCCTGGTGATGCGCGGCGAGGACAATCCGGCACTGGGCGTGCGCGGCGTGCGCCTCTCGCTGCGCTATCCCGCGGTGTTCACCACGCAGATCCGCGCCATCCTGCGCGCCGCCTGCTACGGACCCGTGCGCGTGCTGGTGCCGATGGTGACCCAGCCCGACGAACTGATCGCGGTGCGCACGCTGTTCAAGCTGGCGCGGCAGGACCTGAAGCGCGAGAACATCGACTTGCCCGAGAAGCTGCCGCTGGGCGCGATGATCGAAGTGCCCGCCGCCGCGATCAACGTCCGTGCCCTGCTGGAACACGCCGACTTCTTCGCCATCGGCACCAACGACCTCGCCCAGTACGTGCTCGCCGCCGACCGCGGCAACGATGCGCTGGACAACATCTACACCCCGCTGCAGCCGGCGCTGCTGCGCCTGCTTTCGCACGTGATCGGCGCGGGCCGCCGCGCGAAGAAACCGGTGAGCCTGTGCGGCGAGATCGGCGGCGACGTGAACTTCACCGCCATGCTGCTCGCGCTGGGCCTGACCGAGTTCAGCATGCACCCCAGCCAGTTGCTGCTGGTGCGCGACCGCCTCGCCACGCTGGACCACGGCAACTTGCGCAACCACGCGACACGCCTGCTGCGCGCCACCACCCACGAGCAGGTGGCCGAGCTGCTGGCGCAACTCTCGGACTGAAGGCCCGCTCAGCGCTCAAGCCCCGCCTGCGCGACGAAGGCATCCAGCAGCGCGCCGCGGTACTTCTGCCTGTGGATCAGCATCGACAGCCTGCGCCGCAGGTCGAGGAACGGCGTCTTCAGCGCCTTCAGCCGCCCCGTGGCCAGCGCATCGACCACCGCCACCTGCGGCAGGCAGGCGATGCCTAGGCCGGCGATCACCGCCTGCTTGATCGCCTCGGTCTGGTCCAGCTCCAGCACGGTCTCGCCCGGCGGCAACTGCGACAGCACGCGCTCGCTGGTGGCGCGGGTGGCCGAACCCGGCTCGCGCATCACCCAGCGCGCGCCGGCGAAGTCGGCGGGCTTCAGGCCGCGCTTGCGCGCCAGCGGGTGGTCGGGCGGCGCGCACACCACCAGCAGGTCGTCGCGCCAGGGCCGCACTTCCAGTTGCGGATGCGTCACCGGCCCTTCGACGCAGCCCAGGTCGAGGCTGTGCTCCAGCATCGCCGCGGCAATGGCGTCGGTGTTGGCCACGCGCAGGCGGATCGCCACCTGCGGATGCGCGCGCACGAACTCGCCCAGCAATTCGCCCACGCGGTAGTTGCCCACCGTGTTGCTGGCGCCGATGCGCAATTCGCCGGAAAACGCGCCGCCGTCCTCGCGCCCGCGGCGGCCGAACTCGGCATGGCGTTCCAGTAGCTCCTGCGCCAGCGGCAGCAGCTCGCGGCCGCGCGGGTTGAGCCGCAGGCGGCCGCGCTCGCGGGCGAACAGCGGCGCGTCTAGCTGCCGCTCCAACTCGGCCAGCGCCATGCTGGCCGCCGGCTGGGTCAGGTAGAGGCGCTCGGCGGCGGCGCGCACGCTGCCCAACAACGCGATCTGCACGAACACTTCAAGCTGGCGCGGGCTGATGTTGTTCATCACCAAACCTTATACGAATAATCAGATATTCCAAGTTTTACTGATTGCATGCGCCGGAGACAATGGGCGCCTCGACGCCCCGCGCCCCACGCAATGCCACGCCCGATGAACGTACCGCTCGCCGCCGCCCTTGCCCGCCCCACCCTGCGCAGCCGCACCCCCGGCCTGTTGCTCGCCGTCGCCATCGCCCTGCTTGCCTGGTGGCTGGGGCGCCTGCTGCCGCTGATCGGCGGCCCGGTGATCGGCATCCTGCTCGGCATCGCGGTGCGCAACACCATCTCGCCGGATGCGCGCTTCACGCCCGGCATCGCCTTCGCCGGCAAGCAGGTGCTGCAGTGGTCGATCATCGCGCTGGGCTTCGGCCTCAGCCTCACCCAGGTGGCGAAGACCGGGCTGGAGTCGCTGTCGGTGACCATGGTGACGCTGACCGTGGCCTTCCTCAGCGCCTGGACGCTGGGCCGCTGGCTGGGCGTGCACGACAAGCTGAAGATCCTGATCGGCGTAGGCACCGCGATCTGCGGCGGATCGGCTATCGCCGCGGTGACGCCCATCATCAAGCCCGACGAGCACGACACCGCGTTTGCGATCTCCACCATCTTCCTGTTCAACGTGGTGGCGGTGCTGCTGTTCCCGCTGCTCGGCCACCTGCTGCACTTGAGCGACCTCGGCTTCGGCCTGTGGGCCGGTACCGCGATCAACGACACCTCGTCGGTGGTGGCGGCGGGCTACAGCTACAGCCACGCGGCGGGCGACTACGCCACCATCGTCAAGCTCACCCGCGCCACGCTGATCATCCCGATCTGCCTGATCCTTGCCTTCGCGGTCGCCGCGCGCGAGAAGAAGAAGGGCGCCACCGACTTCAGCCTGCGGCGCATCTTCCCGTGGTTCATCCTGTGGTTCCTGGTGGCCTCGGCGCTGCGCACCGCCGGCCTGGTTCCCGCGGTTGCGCTGCCCGTGCTGCACGTTGCCGCCGAGTTCCTCATCATCGTGGCGCTCACCGCCATCGGCCTGTCCGCCAACCTGCGCAAGATGATCGCCAGCGGCCCGCGGCCGATCCTGCTGGGGCTGGGCGTGTGGGCGGCGGTGTCGGTCAGCAGCCTGCTGGTGCAGTTGGTGATCGGGCAGCTGTAATTCCCGATCACCTGGTCTTCCGCATGTCTTCCCTTGCAATCGACAACACCTGTTCGATTGCATCGATCACGACTTGCGGATGGTCGTACTGGATGTAATGGCCCGAATTAGGGACGATCTCATTTACGCCACGCGTGGACATTGCGGCCACATCCAGATGCAACGACTCCCACAGCAGTGTGCGTTGATTTCGCTCGTCCTGGGTTTCGTCCTTCGCTTTCGGATAGGGCGAGTGGGTTAACACGATGATCGGCATGTCGCCGTAATGCTTGCGAGTGGCACGCGCCTGGTCGGCGCTCGCATAGGCCACGGCCTGACGCTCGGAGGCAGCAGCAGTCTGCCAGCGCACGGTCGCGGCGTAACGCGCCTGCGCCGCATTGATGGCCGGACTGAAGCGCGGGTCGGGATCGCCGACGCATTTCTTGTAGGCCGGCGTGCCGGGAACGAGACCGTGTTTTGCCTCGTCCACGCAACTGCTGTATTCCTTCAGGAAGGCATCCCACTTGGCTTGCTGCCCCGGTGCGCCAATGGCCCAGCCGCGTATCCATTGGTCTTCGTGCGAACCCTCGACCGAAACCATGCCGACCACTTCATCGGGATAACGGTCGGCATACACGCGGATATACATGCCCGCAGCTGAGTGGCCGACGAGTATGTAGGGTGGCGCGATGTGTGCTGCCTTCAACAGCTTGTGCAGATCGTCGGTGTCGTTGGCGGCCGTACTCGGACGATGCGAGCCGTCGCTGAAACCCAAGCCGGCCCGGTCGTAGGAGCAAACCTTTGTCTTGGCAGCAATGGCAGGCTGCACCAATGCCCACGAAATAGTGGAATCACCCATGCCGGCATCCATGATGACGGCCGGTGAACCGGAGCCCAGGCAATAGATGTTCATTCTTCGCCCGTGATCCATGTTCACGAGCAACTGCGGCTTCGTATACACGAGACTGGTAACCAATGGTTTGGCAGTCTCCTGCCCTTGGCATTGGGTCGCAAAGATCATGCCCACGGAAATGATCGCCGCTGCGGCAACACGCAGATACATGCTTGTCCCCTGTTGATTGGCAATCGTGAGGCAATCAGCTACTGCCTTCCCCTCACTTTATGGCAAGAGTGCGATTACCGTCCACATGGACTCATTGCCACGCAATCACTGGCAACGCAAACACATGAAAGCTAGGCCTTACCCTGCTCCACCAACGTCAACGCCACCTTGTCGCGCAGATAGACCGGCAGCGCGAGTTCCGGGGCTTGCGCGCGGCCAGCCCTGAATTCGCGCGCAGCGAGTTCGGCGACGTGCACGGCCTGCGGATAGCGGTTGCCATCGGCGAAGCACGGCGCTTGCCCCAGCCGCTCGCGCAACACGGCTTCGTAGGTGGCCCAGCCGCTGCCCACGACTTGCCATGCAGCGGCTTCCGGCAGCAGCAGGGATTCGGCAGTGCAGACCCGTTCGCTGTCCAGCGCAATGAGCCCGCCCGTGCCGTCGCGGCGGTAGCTGGCGGCGTAGATCTCGCCCATGCGGGCGTCGATCACGGCGAGGATGGCGGTACCGTCATCGCCATCGTCCGGCGCTTCCAGCGCGAGCGCGGCGAGCGAGGAGACGGTGACCACGGGCAGGTCCAGCGCCAACGCCATGCCTTGCGCCAGCGACACGGCGAGACGCACGCCGGTGAACGCGCCAGGGCCGCGGCCGACCGCGATGGCGTCCAGCGCGTGTTTGCCCAAGCCGGCTTCGGCCAGCAGCTCGTCGGCCATCGGCAGCACGCGTTCGGCGTGGCGGCGCGGTGCGAGTTCGCTGCGGGCGATCACTTCGTCGCCGTGGACCAGGGCGACGGAGCAGGCTTCGGTGGCGGTTTCGATGGCGAGCAGGTTCATGGCCGCTCCATGATAGCCGCAGGGGACTCGCCCAAGGCCGGCGTGTACGCATACCAGTCGATGCGGCGGGTGAGGTACATCAGCAGCGCCACGGTGATCAGCAGCACCAGCGCGCCGATCAGCAGGGCGTATTGCTCGGCGGCGATCAGGCCGTAGAGCATCGCGTAGGTGAGCGCCATCACGCCGCCCAGCAGCCAACCGGCACGCCGCGCGCGCAATATCGCGGCGGCGTAGCCGCCAACGATCGCCGCCACCGATGCCGCGGCAATGGCGTAGGCCACGCCGAAACCGACCTGCTCGGACAGCGCCAGCAGCACCACGTAGAACGTGGCCAGCGCCATGCCCACCAGCAGGTACTGCACCGGATGCACGCGCAGCCGCTGCAGCACTTCGAACAGGAAGAACACCACGAAGGTCATCGCGATGAACAGCAGGCCGTATTTGCCGGCGCGCACGTTGCGCTGGTAGACGTCCACGGGCTGGTACAGCTGCACGCCGAACGCGGAGGCCGACAAGGCCTTGGCCACGTCGTCGCGTTCGTTCCAATGCTGGCCGTAGCTGCGGTTGAGGTCGAGCAGGTGCCAGTGCGCGCTGAAGCCGCTGGCGCCGATGCTGCGTTCCAGCGGCAGGGCCGCGCCGACGAAGCTGGGATCGCGCCACGGCGCGCGCATGGAGACATCGGTGTCGCGCGCCAGCGGCAACAACTGCAGGGCGCCGGTGCCGGCCAGCTTCAAGGTCGCCGCCACGGTGATGGGCTGGTTGCCCAGCGCGTCGAGATCCATCGGAATCACCACCACAGGCCACGCTCCGAAGCGTTCGGCGGACGACTCGAAGCGCACCGGCTGGCCGTTGACGGTCAGCGCGTCCACCGCCTGCAAGCCGCGCAGGTCGGCCAGCGGCAGACGCAATTCGGCCTTGCCGGCTTGCCATGCGCCATCGCCGGTCGCGCGGAACTGCGCAAGGTCACCGGCGCGGAACACGGCCTGCAGCTTCACCGTGGCCACGAACACGGGCGTGGCATAGATGCCGTAATGGCGGGTGGACGTGGCCAGCGCCACGTCCAGATGCAGCGTGTCGGCCAGCATCGTCTCGTGGCCTTCGTGCTCTTGCGGCGCGGCGCCGTCCGGCGCAAACAGCCGGCGCGTGGGCACCACCAGCACCGGTCCGCCCAGCACCTGGTCGGCACCCCAGCCCTGTGCGATCTGGTTGATCGCCTCCGTGCGCAGCGCCTGCCGCTCGGCCACCAGGCCGCTCACCTGCATCAGCGGTATCGTCATCAGCAATGCCAGCATGCCGATGCCAAGCACCTTGGCTGTCACCGATTGCATCCACTTGCCCATGTCACGGCTCCTCCGGTCGGAGCGTGCATCAGAACAGTCCGCACGGCCGCGGCGCGGGCGGCAACTGGCCCCGCGCGGGCAGCGGCATGGCCGCGCGGGGCCATCAGGCGCCAACCACCACCGTGCCCTGGTGGAACACGCCCCTCGAACGTCCGCCTTACGCCGCCGGCTCTCCGCGTTCGCGCGCGGGCTGGAAGAACGCCTGTACCTCGGCCGGCTCGCGGGTGCGCGGCATCGGCGGCAGGCTGGCCAGGAACAGCTTGCCGTAGCCCTTGCCGACCAGGCGCGGATCGCACAGCACCAGCACGCCGCGGTCGGTGACGCTGCGGATCAGCCGCCCCGCACCCTGCTTCAACGCGATCGCCGCCGCCGGTACCTGCCAGCCCATGAAGGGATTGATGCCCTGCTGCTCCAGCGCCTCCAGCCGCGCCACCAGCACCGGATCGTCGGGCGCGGCGAACGGCAGCTTGTCGATCACCACCACGCTGAGCGCGTCGCCGGCCACGTCCACGCCTTCCCAGAAACTCGCCGCGCCGAGCAGCACGCCATGGCCGGAGTGGCGGAACTCTTCCAGCAGTTGGTGGCGCGGCGCCGTGCCCTGCACGAACAACGGCCACGACACGCGCTCGGCCAGCAGTTCGGCGGTACGGCGCAACGCGCGATGGGAAGTGAACAGCAGGAAGGCGCGGCCGTTCGAGGCCTGCAGCACCGGCAGCACGGCGTCGAGCACACGCTCGGTGTAGTCGCGCGCGGCGGGATCGGGCAGGCCGTCCGGCAGGTAGCACAACGCCTGCCTCGCGTAGTCGAACGGGCTTTCCAGCGACAGCGCGCGCGGCTCGTCCAGTCCGAGCTGACGCGCGAAATGGTCGAACCGACCGGCTACCGACAGCGTGGCCGAGGTGAACACCCAGGCGGCCTCGCTGCGCTCGCGCATCGCGCGCAGCGGCGCGGCGAGGTCCAGCGGCGTGGCGTGCAGCGCGAAGCCGCGCGGGAAGAGTTCGTACCAGCGCACGTCGCGTTCGGACGCCTGTTCGAGGATGCGTTCCAGCCGTTCGGTCAGCATCGCGGCACGCTCGGACGCATTGGCGAAACCGCGCGAGCGCTCGGCCTGCGAGGCGAGCAAGTCGGCCAACGTAGCCAGCAGCTCGCCGGTTTCGCGCAGGCCCTCGCGCACTTCGCCCGAGGCTTCCAGCGCGGCGAAGGTGCCGCGCGGCGGCAGCGGCTCCATCGCCAGGCGCAGTTTGCGCAAGGCGTCCTGCAGGGCTTCAACGGGTTCCAGCAACAGGCCGATGGCGCCGGTGACGCCGCTGCATTCGCGCAGGCTGTCCTGCGCGAGGTCGGCGAGCTGGCGCGCACTCACGCTCTGCGAGAAGAACTGCCCGGCCAGCTCGGGTACCTGGTGCGCCTCGTCGAGGATGAAAGCTGCGGCGCCGGGCAGGATCTCGCCGAAGCCCTCCTGCTTCAGCGCAAGGTCGGCGAACAGCAGGTGATGGTTGACCACCACGAGGTCGGCCTCCTGCGCCTCGCGGCGCGCCTTGACCACGTGGCAGTCGTCGTAGAACGGACACTCCACGCCCAGGCAGTTTTCCGGCGTGGAGGTGACGCGCGGCCACAGCGGCGACTCCTCCGGCACTTCGGCCAGCTCCATGCGGTCGCCGCGCCGCGTGCGCGCCGACCAGGCGCGGATCGCCGCCAGTTGCGCGGCCTGCGCCCGGTCGAAGCTGGCGCCTTCGCGCACGGTCTGGTCGAGCCGGTACAGGCAGAGATAGTTGGCACGCCCCTTCAGCAGCGCGGTCTTGACGCGTGCATCCAGCACCGCGCGCACCTTCGGCAGGTCGCGGAAGTAGAGCTGGTCCTGCAGCGCCTTGGTGCCGGTGGAGACGATTACGCGCTCGCCCGAGCGCAGCGCGGGCACCAGGTAGGCGTAGGTCTTGCCGGTGCCGGTACCGGCCTCGGCGATCAGCGTGTCGCGCTGGGCGATGGCTTCGGCCACCGCCGCGGCCATCGCTTGCTGCGCCGCGCGCGGCGCGAAGTTGGGCAGCTCGCGCGCGAACGGGCCGTCGTCGCCCAGCAGCGCGGCGACGCCGTCGGGCGTCGTGTCTTCGGTATCCATCATCGGTGCAGTATCGCCCGGCGCATGCGTCGGGCAAACCCGGCTCGGCCGGTGTCGGGCTATCGCGAGGTTTCCCGGCAACCGGAAGACATGGGGGTGACTTCCGGTTGCCGGGAAAGTGCCGATCCAGCACGCACCCAGCGCCCTCCCGCGCAAACCCGCATGCCTCACAGGAAAGGCATGCGCAACGCTCCAGAAACCACGATCCTGTTTTTCGCCACGGGATCGGACTTACCGGCGACACGCGGCATCCTGCCGCGCAGAACGGTCTGTCATGGCTTAGACGTTTGAGCGGCGGAAAATGGAAATGGCCGCCGTCAGCCGGCGGCGGCACGGGGTTTCAGAAGCGGTTGATGCCCTGCACGTGGCACTTCGCCACCCACTTGCGCGCGGTGTCCGCGCCGGCGTCGTCGCCGGCTTCCAGGCGCAATTCCACGATGGTTTGCCAGTTGCGCGCGCAGAGCGGGCCGAGCTTGGGGCCCAGCGTCCACGATTGCTGTGCGAGCTTCTGCGCCAAGGCGTAGTCGTGCTGGTACACGGCCACTTCGGCGCGGTCCTGCAGCAGGTCGGGCGAATCCGGACTGCGCTTGAGCGCCTGATCCAGCGTGGCGGCCGCCGCAGCGTAATGGCCGGCCTGCAGGCTGGCCTCGGCCGCCTGCTGCCATGCGGCGATGCCGGGATCGGTGAGCGGCTGCACCGAGATCACCGACTGCTCGCGCGCGCCGGCGGCGCGGATCGCCGCAACCATGCCGGCAGGCGACAGCGCCGGACGCGCGGGCTTTTCGACCGGCGCCTGCGCGGCACATGCCGCCAGCAAGGCCGCCGCCGGCAAGGTCCAGGTGCGCAGAAGGCGAGGAACGGTACTCATGTCAATTTCCGCTGGGAGTGGGTTGCACCGCCGCAGGCGCGGCGGCGGGAGCGGCAGGCACGGCGCTGGACGACGACGCTGCCGGATTGCCGCCGCCGAACAGCGTCTGCCAGAAGCCGCAACCTTCGACGTCGCCCGACAGCGACCCGGCCACCACTGGCACCTGCTTCGCGCCGGTGCATTGCGGTTCGGTGGGCTTGCCGTCGGCGGGGTTGATCCAGGCCATCTGCAGGCCTTCGCCCGGCGCGGCGGACAAGGGCTGCGTCGGCAGCTTGGCGAACAGGTTGCGCCATACGCGCAGCGCGCCGGTGGCGCCGAACAGGTGGGCAGGCTTGTTGTCGTCGCGGCCCAGCCAGAACACGCCGAGCCGATCGCCGGTGAAACCGGCGAACCAGCTGTCGCGCAGGTCGTTGCTGGTACCGGTCTTGCCGGCCGCGTGCAGCCAGGCGAGGCCGGAGTCCCCGAGCGAGTGCGCGGTGCCGTACAGCGCCACCTGCTGCATCGCCCAGGTCACCAGGCGCACCGCCGGCTGGTATTCGCCCGGCCCGCTCTTCACCTCGTAGCGCTTGATGGTGTTGCCGTTGCCGTCCACCACGCCGCGCACGGCGAGCAGCGGCAGTGCGTGGCCGTCGGAGGCGATGTATTCGTACATCTGCGCCACTTGCAGCGGCGACAGGTCCAGCGCGCCGATCAGCAGCGAAGGCCCGGAATTGACGTCCTTCAGGCCGAAGGATTCGAGGAAGGCGCGGATGCGCGGCAGGCCCACCGCAAGGCCGAGGCGGATGCTGGCGAGGTTCCAGGAGTTGGCCAGCGCGTCCACCATCGGCACCATGCCGTGGCTCTGGTCGTCGTCGTTGTGCGGCTGCCACAGCGTGCCGTTTTGCATGCGCATGCTGATCGGGCTGTCGTCCAGCGCGGTGGCCAGGTTCCAGCGCGCGGGATCGGTCAGCGCCACGAGGTAGACGAAGGGCTTGATGGTGGAACCGATCGGCCGCTGCGAATCCAGCGCGCGGTTGAAGCCCTGGTCGCCGGGGATCTTGCTGCCCACGATGGCCAGCACGCTGCCGTCGTGCGTGTCGGTGACCACGCCGGCCGCCTGCACCGGATCGGCGCGCTTGCCCAGCTCCTTCATCGTCGCGTCCACCGCCTGCTCGGTGTAGAGCTGCGCGGCCGGGTCCAGCGTGGTGAAGATCGACAGGTTGCCGGCGCGCAGCGTGTCCTCGTCGAAGTCGCTGGTGATCTGCTCGCGCACCAGCTGCATGAAGGCCGGGAAGCGGTCGTGCGGCAACTGGCCGTTCTGGATCACGTCCAGCGGCGTGGCCTGGGCGGCCTTGGCTTGGTCGGGCGGAAGCAGGCCGGTGTCGGCGAACTCCTGCAGCACCAGGTTGCGCCGCGCCAACGCGCGGTCCGGGTAGCGGCGCGGATCGTAGTAGCTCGGCCCCTTCACAAGGCCCACCAGCATCGCGATCTCCTGCGGGCGCAGGTCGCGCAGCGGACGGCCGTAGTAGAACTCCGCCGCCGCCGCGAAACCGTGCACCGCCTGGCCGCCCTGCTGGCCGAGGAAGACCTCGTTGACGTAAGCCTCGAGGATGCGGTCCTTGCTGTAGTGCATCTCCAGCAGCATCGACATCAGCGCTTCGTTGATCTTGCGCTTGAAGGTCTGCTGGCGGCTGAGGAACAGGTTGCGCACCAGTTGCTGGGTCAGCGTGGACGCGCCCTGCACGGTGTGCCCCGCGCGCAGGTTGGCGAACGCGGCGCGCAGGATCGCGGTGAAGTCGATGCCGATGTTGTGCTTGAAGTCGCGGTCTTCCACCGCCTGCAGGCCGCTCACCAGCAGCGGCGGCAGGTCGGCCAGGTGCACGATGCGACGGTCCACCTGGTCGGCGCCGTACACCGTGGCGATGCGTGCCGGGTCGAGATGGGTGAGCGGGATGGGCTTGCCGTTGGTGAGGTCGCGCACCGATGCGACGACACCGCGGCCCAGCACCACCTCGATGCGCTTGGGCAGTTCGCCGCCTTCCGGACCGACATAGCCGCGCGAGGAAATCGTGTAGCGCGAGCCTTTCATCGTCCAGCTGCCCGGCACCTGGCCGTGGCCGTCGTCGACGTAGCCGGCGAAGGTCAGTTCCAGTTGCAGCGCCGCCGGCGTCATCGGCTCGCCCGGCGCCAGCGGCAGCGGACGCGCGAACACGCGCGTGGGCACGGCGAACACCAGGTCGTTGAAACGCTCCTGCACGCGCTTGTTCAGCACCAGCGTGTACGGGAGCACGAAGCCGACAAACAGGCCGAGACAGATCCAGAACGGGATGCGCAGCCAGGGCCAGCAGGCGCGGAAAATCGAACGGATGCGAGTCAGCAACGCGGTACATCCATGGGGCGAGGGCTTGGATGATAGGGCCTGCCGGCCGGCGCGGATATGAACGGGACGGGCGCGCAGCCGGGCGGATTCGGGGCAAAAGCCAAAAACACCCGCGCCTGATTTGCCGCCGTCGCCGAGGCGACGTCGGGATCAGCCCGCCTTGTCGCCCGCCTTGTGCGCGATCCAGGCGCCGATCACCGCCGAAACGTAGGGAATCGACTGCGCGGCGAGGATGAACATCCACAGCGTGCTTTCGATGTAGCGCGTGCCGTAGCCGTGCGCCATGCCGACGATGCACAGCGCCAGCGCCACCGCCATCAGCAGCTCCTCGCGCACCGGCGCGAACGCGGCGAAGCTGCTGCCGCCCATGCGCCGGCTCTTGGCGGTGACCACGAACGAGGTCTTCTCGCGGGTCAGGCCGTGCAGGATGCCGCGGGCGATGGCGTGGCTGAGGCTCATGCTGGCCAGCGAGGCCATTAGCGTGTCGTACCAGCCGCAGGGCACGCGGGCGCGGTAGAGCACCACGCCGAAGATCGCCTTGGCGAAGAAGAAGCCGATCACCGGGATCAGGAACAGCTGCATCGGCAGGCTGAAGTACTGCGGGAACGCCACCATGCCCGCGGTCCAGAACAGCGCCATCAGGGTGAAGATCAGGTGCAGCGCGTCGGCGAACCAGCTGAACCAGCCGGTGAGGAAGTGGAAGCGCTGGCCGCTGGAGAGCGGCCCCTTCTTCGTCATCCAGTCCCAGCGGCCCTTGAGGATCTGCATCGCGCCGAACGCCCAGCGGTAGCGCTGGCTCTTGTAGGCCTTGAAGTCGGCGGGCGTGAGGCCCTTGCCCATCAGCTCGTCCACGTAGACCAGCTCGTAGCCGGCGTGCATCAGGCGCAGGCCCAGCTCGGCGTCCTCGCAGATCGTCCATTCCGACCAGCCGCCGGTGCCCTCCAGCGCGGTACGCCGCACCATGGTCATGGTGCCGTGCTGGATGATCGCGTTGCGCTCGTTGCGGTGGTGCATGCCGATGCGGAAGAAACCGTCGAACTCCCACGCGGTCATGCGGCGGAAGCGGTTGTGCTCGAAGTCGCGGTGCGCCTGCGGGCACTGCACCACCGCCACCTTGGGGTCGTGGAAGTAGCCGGTGAGCGTGGCCAGCCAGTCGTGGCGCACCACGTAGTCGGCGTCGATCACCGCCACCACGTCGGCCTCGGGCGAGGTTTCCTTCAGGCCGAAGTTCAGCGCGCCGGCCTTGAAGCCGGGCCAGGGCTCCAGGTGGAAGAAGCGGAAGCGCTTGCCCAGCTTCTCGCAGTAGTCCTTCACCGGGCCCCACACCGCGGGGTCCTTGGTGTTGTTGTCGATCACCAGGACTTCGTAGTTCTCGTAGTCCAGCTCGGCCAGCGAGTCCAGCGTTACGATCACCATGTCCGGCGGTTCGTTGTAGCAGGCCAGGTGGATCGACACGAAGGGCTGCCTCTCGGGCAGGTCGGGCCGCAGCATGCCGGCATGGCGCACCCAGCCGCGCCGCCACAGCACCTCGGTGAACTCGAAGCCGTTGATCAGCAGGATGGCGAGGATGGCAATCTGCGCGGGGAACAGCAGCACCAGCATCGTCCAGTCCACCCAGCTCAAGTAGAACTGGAACGGCAGCGTGGCCGACCACACGATCAGCCCGCAGGCCAGCTGGATCAGCAGGCAGAAGAACAGCCGCCCGGTGAGCTTGAAGCGCGCGTAGCGCCGCGCGAACCAAGCCATCGGCCACAGCGCCAGCAAGCTGGCCACCAGCGCCTTCCACGGCCAAGCGGTGTCCTCGGTCACCGGCCCGGTGAACGGGAACTTCAGCTGGCGGTCGGCGTTGAACAAGCCCCAATAAGCCTCGGTGGAGCTGCCGAGCTGCTCCTTCCAGGGTTGGTCGAACGCCTCGAACAGGTAGTAGTCGATGTGGTCGCGCTTGGCCACGTTGAACCACTCGCGGTCGAAGATGGCCTCGTCGGACACCGACGGCTCGGCGTACTTCACGCGCACGCCGTTGGACGGCCAGCCGATCTCGCCGACCACGATGTGCTTGTCGGGGAACATCTTGCGCAGCGTCTCGTAGCTGCCCAGCGCGGCGCCGATCGCATCCTTGCGGGCTATGCCGTTCCAATACGGAAACAGGTGCACCGTGATGAAGTCCACGTGCTGCGCCAGCTCGGGGTATTTCTCCCAGATGTAGTCCGGCTCGGCGGTGGACACCGGCTGGTGCAGCGCGGCGCGCACGCGGTCCAGGTAGGCCATCAACTGCTCGGGCGGGATGTCGTTGCGGAACAGCACCTCGTTGCCCACCAGCACCCGGTTGATCGTGCCGGGGTAGCGCCGTGCCTGCGCGATCAGCGCGTCGATCTCGCGGTCGTTGTTGTCCAGACGCGTGTCGATCCACGCGCCGGCCAGCAGCTTCAGCCCCTCGCGCTCCGCCAGCCGCGGGATCTGCGGGTTCTGCAGCATCGAATAGGTACGGATGTTCGGGCTGTACTGGCGCAGCAGCTTCAGGTCGCCGTCGATCTGCTCGTCGCTGGGGAAATCGCCCTTCAGCGGGCTCTGGTAGCGCTGGAAGGCCGACAGCGCGAAGCCGCCGATCGGGCCGTGCCAGTCCTCCGGACCGTGCGGCCGGTTGCCCGCCCACCACAGGCCGATGTTCAACGCGGCCACCAGCAACGCCAGCAGGACGGCGACGAGCAGCGAAGGGCGGCGGTGCAGATTGGAAGGATCAGCGCTCAAGAAAGTCCCCGTGGGCGCCGCTCCACGCGCGGCCCTAACCCGATGAGCTTAACCAATGCGTGCCGGCGCTCACAATAAACGCCGCGGCGGATGGTCAGCGCAAGCTCAGGGCCACGACGGCATGCCCCGCCGGCCAGTCACGCTTGACTTCGCCCCATGTGTATTGTTGTATTGATACACATGGATGCCTCCCTGCTCACCGTCCAACCCAACGCCCCCGAGCCGATCTACCGGCAGATCGTGGAGCAGTTGCGTCGCCTGATCGCCGGTGGCCAGCTCGCCGCGGGCGAGTTGCTGCCCTCGGTGCGCGAGGTGGCCGGTTTCCATGCCATCAACCCGATGACGGTGTCGCGCGCCTATGGCCTGGCCGAGGCGGAGGGTCTGCTGGAACGCCTGCGCGGCAAGGGCATGGCGGTGGCCGCCACGCGCCGCGTCGGCCTGACCGAAAACCAGCGCCTCGCCCTGCTGGAACCGCAGATGCTGGAACTCGCCCGCCACGCGCGCGAGTTGGAACTGCCCGCCGAGCCGGTGCTGCGCCGGCTCACCCGGCTGCTGGGGGATTGAGATGCCCGCCGCGCACGCACACTGCCATTGATCGACACAGGGGAAGCACCATGAACGCCATGCTCCGCGAAAAGGAATCCATCGCCGCCGCGCCGCTCGCCGCGCAAGGCCTCACGCATTGCTACGAGGGCAGCAACGTGCTGCGCGGCGTCGATCTGACGCTGGAACCGGGCAGCGTGCTGGGCCTGATCGGCCGCAACGGCGCAGGCAAGTCCACCCTGATCCGCGCCATGCTCGGCCTGCTGCAACCGCTGTCCGGCAGCGCCTTCGTGTTCGGCGAGCCGGCGCTGAAGCTGTCCGACCGCGCCAAGGCCCGCCTCGCCTACGTACCGCAGCAGCCCGAGTCGCTGGCCTGGCTCACCGCGCAGCAGATGCTGGACTACGTGGGCCGCTTCTACCCGCGCTGGGATGCCAGCTTCGCCAACAAGACGCTGGAGCGCTGGAAGATCCAGCCCAACAAGCTGCTGGCCAAGCTCTCGCCCGGCGAACGCCAGCGCGTCGACCTGATCCGCGCACTCGCCTCGCAACCCGAATTGCTGGTGCTGGACGAACCCGCCGCCGCGCTCGACCCCGTCGCCCGCCGCGAACTGCTGCGCGAGGTGGCGCTGCGCGCGGGCGAAAGCGGCACCACGGTGCTGTTCTCCACCCACATCGTCTCCGACCTCGAACGCGTGGCTTCGGACATCGCCTTCCTGCACGAAGGCCGCCTGCTCCTGCACTGCGGCGTGGACGAAACCAAGGAACGCCATGCCCGCCTGTGGCTGCCCGCCGCCATGAGCGCCGCCGCGCCGGCGCAATCGCTGAGCCGGCGCCGCCACGACGACGGCAGCCTCAGCCTGGTGGTGGAACGCGATGCGCAGGGCCATTGGCCGGAAGCCGCCAACCTGCCCGGTGCGCGCGTCGACGCGCTGGGGCTGGAGGATCTGTTCGTGGAGATTGCGGAATGAAGATCGTCCGGTGGCTGGGCTTGCCGTGGATGGCATTGTCGCGGCGCTGGCGTCTGGGCAGCGGCATCGGCTTCGCCTTGCTGCTGGCCGTTATTGTCGTCGCATGCGCGCTGAAATGGCGTGGTGCTGCCAGCGTGCCAGGCACCGCGCGCGCCATGGCTACCTTTGACTGTCTGTTCTGGGCTTTCGCGCTGTCGCAATCGCTGCTGCTGGCGCGCGAGGCCCATCGCCTGCGCCTGCCTGCGCTGGGGCGCGAGGTCGCCGCCAGCCTGATGCTGTACACCCTGCTCACCATGGCCCTGCCGGCCCTGCTACTGGGATGGCTGGGTGGCGATGCCGCGGTAGTGCTGACCGAATGCGCGCTGGGCGCCGGCCTGGGCATGGCCTACGCCACCTTGCCGGCCTACGTGGGCACGTTCGCCTGTTTCGTACCCATGCTGGGCGACCATGCCGGGCCATGGTTGCCCATGCCTGCGACCTCGCCCGACGGTTTCCTCGCCTGGGCAGCCCCCTGCACGCTGGCCTTGTGGCTGCTGATCGCCGGCTTCTGGCGCAGCAACGTGCGGCGCGATATCGGATTGGGTGGCAAGCGCCAGCCGATCATCCTGAACCTGCGCATGCAGGCGTGGCACGGGCGCGCACGCAGCAACCACATGGAAGTCGAATTGATCCGCCGCCGCGTGAAATGGCTGCAGCCCGTGGTCGACCTGCGCCACAGCGGTCCAGGCCATGCCGTGCGCAATCTGCGCATCGCCATGGGTGGCTGGGGCATGCCGCTGACGACGATCAGCCGGCTGCAACAGTTCGCGGTCGTCCTCGCCAGCATGGCGCTACCCATGCTAGTGATGTCGGTCGTCTGGCATGGGGTGGATTTCCCCAGAAGCTTTCTCGACAGCAGCAAGTTGCTGGTGTTCGTCCTCAGCGTCTTCGGCGCCGTGCTTGCGCTGGCCCAGGTGCAGACGCTGCAGCGCCGCTGGAACCGCCCTAATGCCGAACTGCCGCTGCTGGCGCTGCTCCCCGGATTGGGCGACGCCGCACAGGTGAAGCGCGCCCTGCTGCAGGCCAACCTGCTGCCGACACTGGGCCTGCAGGCGCTGCTGACCCTGGCCATGCTCGGCTTCGCCGCCGCCGTGCACATGGCTGCAGGCGCCTGCGTCATGCTGCTGTTCGGGCCGCTCACCGGCGCGACCATGCTGGCTTCCTTCGCGCTGATCACCGTGGGCGGCGTGCGCATCGGCGAGGGCTGGCAATTCGCGCTGGCCATCTACGGCTACCTGCTGATCAACGTCAGCGTCTTGTTGGCGCTGCCGCTGTTCGATAGCCAGCCGGCGATACGCCATCCGGCTGTCGCCCTGATCGCCGCCGTCGCATGGGCCACCCTTTTCGCCATCCTGCTGTGCCTGGCGCAACGCGGCTGGCGCGGCTTGCAACAGCGCCCGCATCCCTTCCTGCCGAATGCCTGAGCCATGAGCATGCAAAGCGCGGCACATCCCTCCTCGTTGCTGGTCAATGCGCTCGTCGCACCCTGGCGCACCGTGCACCGCTCGCTGCGCTGGCTGGGCGGCGTGTTTTCGCTGCTGCTCTGTGTGGCGGCCTTGGCTTGCGGCGTGTTGGTGCATGGACGGCACGGCTGGCTGTTCGGCACGGCGCTCTATGCTTTCGGCGCGGGCTATTTCTGGATGACGGTGATGGCCTGCCTGCTGCTGGTCTGCATCGATGCCCGGCGAACCTGCCTGCCCGGCATCCAGCGCACGCTCATGGCGAGCGTGCTGCTGTATGCGCTGTTGACGACCGTCATGCCGCTGGCGATGTTCCTGCCCGTGGGTGGCGACGCCGTCACCCTCATGCTGATGGCGGCGCTCGCAGGGAGCGTCGGGCTGGCTTCCGCGCTGCTGCCGCGCCGCTACGTGATGCTGATCGGCTTCCTGCCCGCCTTGGCCATTGGCGCGCGACATGCCGTGCGCATACCGTTCCCGGGCCAGCCGGGCTTTGCTGCCCTGGGGCTGGCGCTGCTGGCGATATTCGCCGCGGTGGACGCGATCCGCTGGCGACAATGGCTGCGCGCGGATGCGGCACCCGAAGCCGGCATGGGCAGCGCGATGGTGATGGAGTACCGCCGCCATGGCGCGATGTCCGGTGCAATCTGGAACGACGCGGCGCGGCAAGACGATGCCCGGCCTACCGGCAAGGCCTCGCCGCTGGTGCGTCTGGGCGGCGTGGGCCCGCAGGCACCGGTGCTTGCGCTGCGCGTGGCCTTGGGCGAGCGCTACATGCCGCAGAGCCTGCACGGTCACGCGCGCCGCTTCGCACGCCTCGGCTTGCCGCTACTGCTGTTCATCCCCACCATGGCGGTCATGCAGGCCGGCGAAGCGCACGGCGACGTGCTGCACAAGGTGTTGCAAGGCGTCTACCTCAACGTGATGGTCTGGCTGGGCCTGATGGGCGGCATGGCATTGATGGCGATGGGTTGCGTGCCGCCATGGGCACGCTGGCGCCGCGCCAACGCCGAATTGCCGCTACTCGCATTGCTGCCGGGGCTGGGCGACGGCGCCGCGCAACGCCGCCACCTGCTGCGCGCCGTGCTGGCGCGGCCGTTGGCGATGCAAGCCCTGTTGCTGGCGCTGGTGCTGGCTGCCGCGCTTGCGATGCGCGTCGGCCCGCTGGCGCTGGCGTTCGTTGCGCTGACCCAGCTCGGCTATGCCGCCACCGTCGTCGCCACGACGCTGCGCACGTTCGGCGGCGTGCCGCTGCCGGGCTGGGGTATGGCCGGGCTGCTTACCGGCATGGCCGTACTGACCATCGCAAGCTCCTTCACGCCCCTGCTCATGACGCACGGCAGCGGGTTCGGCGACGGCGCCCTGCTGATGCTCACCGCCGGCTGGATCGCGACAGCCATTGGATTGTCGTGGCTGGGCTTGAGCGGGTGGCAAGCCTTGCGATACCGGCCCCATCCATTTCTGGCGAATTGAGGAAGGCATCCATGACGCAAACCAAGGAGCGCCGCATGAAATACATCTCCGTCGCGCTGCTGCGAAAGGAATTCGGCCTTTCGCTTCTCAAGGCATCCACCCTCATCAGCGAACAACGCGCCGTGGCATCCAGGCGCCATCGCATGCTGGGCGGAACGGCCGCGGCATGCACGTTCGCAGCCGGCGCCTCGGACATCTTCGACCTGCATTGGCCAAAAGCCCTGAGCGCGAGCCTGTGGCTCGCCGGAATCGCGCTGGTCTTCGTTTATCTGCACCTCGTCCATCGCGACTTGCACGACCCCATCTTCGCGGCCGCATGTTCCGCCGCAGGAACGGTCGATTAAATTTTTTTGCCGCAAAACCCGGATGCTGGGGGGCGTCCGTTTCCATCGACAGCACAAGGAATCGAGATGAAGAAACACACTCTGCAACTGGCCGCCGCCATCGGCCTCGCCCTCGCCGCCGGCAGCGCCCTCGCCGCGGGCAACGAGGCCGACGTCACCCGCGCCACGCTGGACAACGGCCTGCGCGTGGTGATCGTGCGCGACACGCTGGCGCCAGTGGTGACCACGGAGATCAACTACCTGGCCGGCTCGGACGAAGTGCCGGAGGGTTTCCCCGGCACTGCGCATGCGGTGGAGCACATGATGTTCCGCGGCAGCCCCGGCCTCAGCAAGGACCAGCTCGCGGCGATCGCGGCGAACATGGGCGGCGCGTTCAACGCCGACACCACGCAGGGCGTGACGCAGTACTACTTCGTGGCGCCGGCGCAGGACCTCGACGTGGCCCTGCACGTACAGAGCCTGCGCATGCGCGGCGTCGACATGGACCCGAAGGAATGGGACAAGGAGCGCGGCGCGATCGAGCAGGAAGTCTCGCGCGACCTCTCCAGTCCCGACTTCAAGTTCTACACGCAGCTGCTGGAGCAGATGTTCGCCGGCACGCCCTACGCGCACACGCCGCTGGGCACGCGTCCCTCGTTCGACAAGACCACGGCGGCGATGCTCAAGAACTTCCACGACACCTGGTACGCGCCGAACAACGCGATCCTGGTGATCGCGGGCGACGTCGACCCGGCCGCCACGCTGGCCAAGGTGAAGCAGGAGTTCGGCGACATCGCGCGCAAGACGCTGCCGGCGCGCCCCGCATTCGACTTCAAGCCGGTGCAGGCGAAGACGGTGCAACTGCCCACCGACAGCCCCTACGGCTCGGTCTACCTGGGCTACCGCATGCCCGGCCTCACCGCGAAGGATTACGCCACCGCGATGGTGCTGAGCCAGGCGATGGGCTCGCAGCGCGCCGCGCTGGCCGGCATGCGCTTCGACGGCACCGCGCTGTTCGGCGGCTTCTTCGACCAGGCCATGCCGCAGGCCGGCGTGGGCATGGCGGTGGGCATCTTCCCCAAGGGCGGCAACCCGCAGCCCATCCTCGCCAGGATGCAGGCCATCCTCGCCGAGGCGGCCAGCAAGGGCGTCGATCCGGCGCTGGTCGACGCGGCCAAGCGCAAGGCCATCGCCGCGCTGGAATTCAAGAAGAACTCGGTGGACGGCCTCGCCAATGCGTGGTCGCAGGCACTGGCTTTCCAGGGCGCCGAATCGCCCGACGCGATCAAGGCCGCCATCGAGGCGGTGACGCCTGAGGCGGTGAACGCGCTGGCGAAGCAGACCTTCGACCCCAGGCATGCGATCACCGCCATCCTTACCCCGGAAAGCTCGGGCAAGCCGGTGGCCGGCAAGGGCTTCGGCGGCGCGGAGAGCTTCGCCTCCAGCCCCGACAAGCCCGTCGAACTGCCATCGTGGGCAGCGCAGGCGTTCGCCAAACTGGAGGTGCCGAAGTCTTCGCTGGATCCCGTGTCGTACACCTTGCCGAACGGCCTGAAACTGATCGTGCAACCGGAAACCATCAGCGACACGGTGGAATTGTTCGGCAACATCAAGACCAACCAGGACCTGCAATCGGCCAAGGGCGAGGAAGGCGTGGCCGAGGTGCTGGGCGGCCTGTTCCCGTTCGGCACCGAGCACATGGACCGCCTGCAGTTCCAGCAGGCGCTGGACAACATCAGCGCGCACGCCAGCGCCGGCTCCAGCTTCGCGCTGTCGGTGCCGTCCGCGCATTTCGACGAAGGCGTGAAACTGCTCGCCGACAACGAGCTGCATCCTGCCCTGCCCGCACAAGCTTTCGCGGTGGTGCAACGCCAGGTCGCGGGCAGCATGGCCGGCGTGCTGCAGTCGCCTGACTTCCTGTACGGGCAGGCACTGGGCAAGGCGTTGCTGCCGGCCAATGATCCCTCGCTGCGCTATCCCACTACGCAGGACGTGATGGCGCTGACGCTGGACAAGGTGAAGCAGTACTACGCGCAGACCTTCCGCCCCGACCTCGCCACCATCGTGGTCGTGGGCAAGGTCGATCCGGCGCAGGCGAAGGCCGCGATCGAGCAGGCCTTCGGCGACTGGAAGGCCATCGGGCCGAAACCCGACACCGACTACGCCGCCGTGCCCGCCAACATGCCCGGCAAGCTGCACGTGCCCGACGCCAGCGCGGTGCAGGACAGCGTGGAGATGGCGCAGACCATCGCCGTCACCTACGACGATCCGGCGCGCTTCGCGATCAACCTGGGCAACCAGGTGCTGGGCGGCGGCTTCTACGCCTCGCGGCTCACCCGTGACCTGCGCGAGAAGCACGGCCTGGTCTACACCGTGGGCGTCGGCCTCGACGCGGGCAAGCACCGCGGCACCTACAAGGTGTACTTCGGCTGCGATCCCGACAAGGTCGGCGCGGCCAGCGCGCTGGTGGTGCAGGACCTCAAGCAGATGCAGCAGCAGCCGGTGACCGCCACCGAGCTGAAGCAGGCCAAGGGCATCCTGCTGCGCCGCATCCCGCTCGGCGAATCCAGCTTCGACGCGATCGGCGGCCAGCTGCTCACGCTGTCGCAACAGGGCAAGCCGCTGGACGCGATGACGATTGCCGCACGGCACTACCTCGCGCTGACCGCGCCCGAAGTGCAGCAGGCCTTCGCCAAGTACGTTCGCCCGGATGGACTGGTCACCGCGGTGAAGGGACCGGCGCCGAAGAACTGAAGCGACGCAGGACGCACCAACGGAAAGGCCCGCCATCGGCGGGCCTTTCTTCATCCGGCTGCCGGCCCGCTCACTTCAGCAGCGAACGCAGCATCCACGCCGTCTTCTCGTGCGCCTTCAGGCGGCCGGTGAGCATGTCGGCGCTGCCCTCGTCGCCGGCCTTGTCGGCTACCTTGATCGCGGCGCGCGCGGTATTCGCCACGATCTCGTGGCCTTCGACCAGCTGGTTCACCATCTGCTTCCACTCCGGCACGCCGGACTCCTCCTTGATCGAGCTGAGCTTGCCGAACTGGCTGTAGGAGCCGGGCGCGAACACGTCCAGCGTGCGGATGCGCTCGGCGATCTCGTCGGCGGCCAGCCACAGCTCGTTGTACTGCGTCTCGAACATCGCATGCAGGCTGTTGAACTGCGGACCGGTGACGTTCCAGTGGAAGCTGTGGGTCTTGAGATAAAGCGAGTAGGTGTCGGCCAGGAGCTTGGACAACTGCTTGGCGGTGGCCTCGCGATCCTTCTTGGCAATGCCGATGTTGGAAGCCATGGTGATCTCCTCTGCGATGGGTGATGAGTGATGGGTTCACGATAACAACGTGCCGGCCGCAGCAGAAATGAATCCTGGCGATGCCACCGATAGCTCGAGCCTATCGAGCGGAACGTAAGCCAGCCGTTATCATGTGCGGCTGCATGAACGACACCAGCCATCCGCCGACCAGCCCGCCGACGCTGCGCGACCTGCGCCGCGCGCTCGACGACGTATGCAGCCGCGACTTCGGCCGGCTGCTCGGACGCTGGCGCACGCTGTCCAAACGCACCGACGACCGGAAGCTGGCGGCACTCGCCGCCGACATCCAGGCCTCTGCGGCGAAACGCCGCGCGCGCGTGGAAGCCAAGCCGGCGATCCGGCTGGACGAGTCGCTGCCCATCGCCGCGCGCGCGGACGAAATCGTCAAGCTGATCCGCGAGCATCAGGTGGTGGTGATCGCCGGCGAAACCGGTTCGGGCAAGACCACGCAATTGCCCAAGCTGTGTCTCGCCGCCGGCCGCGGCGAAGCGGGGCTGATCGGCTGCACCCAGCCGCGCCGGCTGGCTGCGCGCTCGGTGGCACGCCGTGTGGCGGAGGAACTGGGCACCCAGCTCGGCGACCAGGTGGGTTTCCAGGTGCGCTTCACCGACCAGGTGAGCGAGCGCACGCTGGTGAAGTTCATGACCGACGGCATCCTGCTCGCCGAGACGCAGAACGATCCCTGGCTGTCGGCCTACGACACCCTCATCATCGACGAGGCGCACGAGCGCAGCCTCAACATCGACTTCCTGCTCGGTTATCTCAAGCGGCTTGCCGCGAAGCGGCCCGAGCTGAAGATCATCGTCACCTCGGCCACCATCGACACCGCGCGTTTCGCCGAGCACTTCGGCGGCGCGCCGGTGGTGTCGGTGGAGGGCCGCGCCTATCCGGTGGAACTGCGCTGGCGGCCCGCCATCGACACCGGCGAACGCATGCAGCAGGGCAGCGCCGAGCATATCGCCGCCGTACTGGACGAGATCGTGGCCGACCGCAGCCTCGGCGGCGGCCCCGGCGATGTGCTGGTGTTCCTGCCCGGCGAGCGCGAGATCCGCGACGCGCACCTGCTGCTGTCGCGCCGGCAATACCGCGAGACCGAGATCCTGCCACTGTACGCGCGACTTTCCGCCGCCGACCAGGATCGCGTGTTCAAGCCCGGCCCGAAGCGCCGCGTGGTGCTCGCCACCAACGTGGCGGAGACCTCGCTGACGGTGCCGCGCATCCGCTACGTGGTCGACACCGGCAGCGCGCGCGTGAAGCGCTACAGCCAGCGCAGCCAGTTGGAACGCCTGCACGTGGAGCCGGTCTCGCAGGCCGCCGCCGACCAGCGCAAGGGCCGCTGCGGGCGCATCGGGCCCGGCATCTGCTACCGCCTGTACGACGAGGCGGATTTCACCGCGCGCAACGCCTTCACCGACCCCGAGCTGCTGCGTTCCTCGCTGGCCAACGTGATCCTGCGCATGCTGGCGCTGAAGTTGGGCGAGGTGGACGACTTCCCCTTCCTCGACGCGCCCGACCCGCGCGTGGTGGCCGACGGCTACCGCCGCCTCGCCGAGATCGGCGCCATCGACGGGCAGCGCGCGCTCACCGCCATCGGCCGCACGCTGGCCGGTGCTGCCGATCGACGTGCAGCTGGCGCGCATGCTGGTGGAGGCCGAGCCACTGCATGCGCTGCGCGAACTCCTGACCATCGTCGCCTTCCTCAGCCTCCAGGACCCGCGCGAGCGCCCCGCCGACGCGCGCCAGCAGGCCGACGCCGCGCACGCCGCGTTCGCCGACCCGAAGTCCGATTTCGTCGGCGTGCTGAACCTGTGGCGCGAGTACGACAAGGCACATGAGGAACTCACCCAGTCGAAACTGCGCGACTGGTGCGCACGGCATTTCCTCAGCTTCATGCGCATGCGCGAGTGGCGCGAACTGCACCGGCAGCTGCTGCTGGTGGTGCAGGAGCTTGGCTGGAAGCTGTTGCCGCCCTCCCACGCGGCGGTTTCTCCCGCTCCACTCCGGGGAGAGGGCCGGGGTGAGGGGCCAACCTCGCGCGGCACGGGAAAGCACAAACGCGCTTCGCATGAACGCTCCCGCAAGCCCCAGCCCCTCGCCCCAACCCTCTCCCCGCAGGGGAGAGGGAGCGAGGACGCGGCTGCCCGCCAATTCGAGAACATCCACCGAGCGCTCCTCGCCGGCCTGCCCACCCAGGTCGGCCGCAAGGATGAGCGCGGCATTTTCCAGGGCACGCGCGAGCGCAAGTTCCAGGTGTTCCCCGGTTCCACGCTGGCCAAGGTGCCGCCGAACTGGGTGTTCGCCGCGCAGATCCTCGACGTGGGCGGCAAGGTGTGGGCGATGATGTGCGCGCGCATCGAGCCGGCGTGGATCGAGCAGCAGGCCGCGCATCTGCTGAAATCCAGCTGCCGCGACGCGCACTGGTCGAAGAAGCGCGGCTGCGTGGTGGCCTACGAGCAGGTGAGCCTGTTCGGCCTCAACCTGGTCGAGCGCCGCGCGGTGACCTTCGAGAAACAGGACCCCGCGCTGGCCCACGAAATCTTCCTGCGCGAAGCGCTCGCGCGCGGCGACATCGAGGCGCGCGCCGATTTCGTGCGCGCCAACCAGCGCGTGCTGGAGGATGCGCAGGGCATCGAGGCGAAGCAGCGCCGCGAAGGCCTGATCCGCCACGAGGACGAGCTGGTCGATTTCTTCCGCGGCAAGCTGCCGGAGGACATCTCGTCCAGTCGCGCGCTGGATGCGTGGTACCGCCATGCGCGCCCCGCCGAGCAGGCGGCGCTGCGCTGGTCGCTTGAGGATGTTCTGGTTGGAGGAGCGGGACTCGACCCCAAGGCATTTCCTGCGACATTCGAGCCCATACCCATGCCCGCCGGCGGGGCGCCGGCGGGGCGCTACCGCCTCGAATACCGCTTCGTGCCTGGCGACGAGGCCGACGGCGTCACCCTGCACCTGCCGCTGGCGATGCTCAACGCGCTGCCCGCCGCACGCTGCGAATGGCTGGTGCCCGGCCTGCTCGCCGACAAGGCGGCGGAGCTGATCCGCGGCCTGCCCAAGGCGCTGCGCCGCAACTTCGTGCCCGCGCCGGATTTCGCGCGCGCCTTCGCCGAGGCCGAGGCGCCGCGCGACGAGCCGTTGGCCAAGGCGCTGGCCGGCTTCCTCCAGCGCACCACCGGCGTCGCCATCGACGCCGTCGAATTCGACGCCGGCGAACTCGCGCCGCACTACCTGATGCGCTTTCGCGTGCACGACGACAGCGGCCGCACGCTGGCCGCCGGCCGCGACCTCGCCGCGCTGCGCGCCGAGTGGGAAGGCCGCGCGCGCGAAGCGTTCTCGAAGAAGACCGACATGGAACTCACCCGCGAGGACGTCGCCGCGTGGGACTTCGAGCAGATCCCGCGCGAAGTGCGTTCCAACGGCGGCCTGCTCGCCTTCCCCGCACTGGTCGACCTCGGCGACGCGGTGGCGCTGCGCGTGTTCGAGCGGCGCGACGAAGCCGCCGCAGCGCACATGGCCGGCGTGCTGCGCCTGCTGCGCAATGCGCTGGCCAGCGACTTGAAGCAGGCACGCCGACGCCTGCCCATCGCCAACCCGCTTGCGCTGAAGTACGCGCCGCTGGGCGGCGTGGATGGCCTGCGCGAAGACCTGGTCGAAGGCGGCTTCGCCGATCTCGTGGCGCGACTCGACCTCGACGCGCGCAGCGCCGGCGCCTTCGAGGCGCTGCGCACGCAGGCCGCGCGCGAAGTGTTTGCCTGCGCCGTCGAACGGCTGAAACTCGCCGAGCCGGCGATCGAGGCGCAGGCCGAGCTGAAGCCGTGGATGCAGCCGCCGCTGCTCGGCTTCGCACGCGCCAGCTACGACGACCTGCGCGAGCAGCTCGACGCCCTGCTCGCCCCCGGCTTCCTGCGCGAACTGCCGCTGGCGCGGCTCGCGCACTACCCGCGCTATCTCAAGGCCATGCGCCTGCGCGGCGAACGCCTGCAGCAAGACCCGGCGAAGGACCAGCAGCGCATGCTGCAGGTACTGCCCTATTGGCGCGACTACTTGAAGCACCGCGCTGCCGGCAGCGAAGGCCTGGACGAACTGCGCTGGCTGATCGAGGAATGGCGCGTCTCGCTGTTCGCGCAGGAGCTGAAAACCGCCGAGCCGGTGTCCGCGAAGCGGCTCGCCAAGGCGCTGGAGTCGCTGGCTTCAGCGTGACTTCCGCCGACGCGCCTAGAATGGGCCACCCAACCCCGTTCCCGCGATGACCCGAGCCGCCGCCACCTCTCACCTGCAAGCCTGGCGCGATCGCGCCGGCGCGTCGTCGCCCCTGTTGAATGCGGCGCTGGACGCCTACCTGACGCGGCCGGCGAACCCTGACGAGTGCGCCGAGGTGCTCGACTTGCTGGCGATGATGGGCTGCGACGCGCCCACCCAGGCGGCGGCGCTGTGGTTCGCCCTGTCGCGCGCGGATGCCGCGCTGTGGCAGGCCGAAGCGCCGCGCCTGCCGGACGACGTGCGCCGGCTGGTGGAAGGCCAGCAGGCCGCCGAACAGGTGTGGGCGCTGCACGCGCAGCGCACACAGGACGGCGGCTCCGAAGGCTTGCGCCGGCTGCTGCTGGCGATCATCCGCGACCTGCGCGTGGTGTTCGTGCTGCTGGCGCGGCAGCTCGCACGCATGCGCGCCGCAGCCGCGCTGCCGGCAGCCGAACGCACCGAACTGGCGCGGCTCACTCGTGACATCCATGCGCCGCTGGCCAACCGCCTCGGCATCTGGCAGCTGAAGTGGGAACTGGAAGACCTCGCCTTCCGCCACCTGCAGCCGGACACCTACAAGCGCATCGCCAAACTGCTGGACGAGCGCCGCGCCGACCGCGAGGCCTTCATCCGCGAATCGCTGGACGAACTGGGCCACGCGCTGGCCGCCGCCGGCATCCGCGCCGAGCTGGCCGGACGGCCCAAGCACATCTACTCCATCTGGAAGAAGATGCAGCGCAAGGAGCTGGAGTTCGGCGAGCTGTATGACATCCGCGCGGTGCGCGTGCTGGTCGACACGGTGGCCGACTGCTACGCCGCACTGGGCGTGGTGCACACGCTGTGGCCGCACCTGCCGCGCGAGTTCGACGACTATCTCGCGCGCCCCAAGGGCAACGGCTACCGCTCGCTGCACACCGCAGTGATCGGCCCGCGCGACAAGACGCTGGAAGTGCAGATCCGCACCCACGAGATGCATCGCGCCAACGAACTCGGCGTGGCCGCGCACTGGCGCTACAAGGAGGGCGGCGGCGCCGACGCCGAGTTCGAGGCGAAGATCGCCTGGATGCGCAAGCTGCTGGAGACGCGCAGCGAGGACGAAGGCGCGCTGGCCGCCAACCTGCGCACCGAGTTGATGGAAGACCGCGTCTACGTGCTGACCCCGCGCGGCGAAGTGGTCGACCTGCCGCACGGCAGCACCGTGCTGGACTTCGCCTACCACGTGCACACCGAGGTGGGACACCGCTGCCGCGGCGCCAAGGTCAACGGCCGCATCGTGCCGCTGACCTTCCAGCCGCAGAGCGGTGACCGCGTCGAAATCCTCACCGCGAAGCAGGCCGAGCCCAGCCGCGACTGGCTGTCGCCGCACCACGGCTACCTGAACAGCGGACGCGCGAGGGAGAAGGTGCGCGCCTGGTTCCGCCGGCTGGCGCACGACGCCAACCTCGCGGTGGGCCGCACGATGTTCGAGCGCGAACTCAAGCGCCTCGCGCTGCCCGACGTCGACCTCGCCAAGCTGCCCGCGCACTTCCACTTCAAGACCCAGGACGAGCTGCTGGTCGCGCTGGCGCTCAACGAGATCAGCACCGGGCAGGTTGCGCACGCCCTGCAGGAGATCGCCCAGCCGGTGGCAGCCGAACCGGCGCTGCCGCTGGCGCCCGCGCGGCCGCCGCCCGCGCGCGATCCCGGCGCGCTCAGCATCGAGGGCATCGGCAACCTGCTCACCACGCTGGCGCGCTGCTGCCAGCCGCTGCCCGGCGACCCGGTGCGCGGCTTCATCACGCGCGGCCGCGGCGTGTCGGTGCACCGCGCCGATTGCGTCAGCCTCGCGCGGCTGGCGCGGCGCGATCCCGACCGCGTGATCGAGGTGGACTGGGGCAAGACCGCCGCGCAGGCCTACGAAGTCGACATCGAACTGCGCGGCTACGACCGCAAGGGCCTGCAGAAGGACGTCGCCGGCGTCATCAGCAATGCCGGCACGCCGATCCTCGCCTCCACCAGCCGTGCCATCGCCAGGAGCGGCGAGGTGGAAATGCGCTTCACCCTGCGCGTGCGCGACTTCGGCCAGCTCTCGACCCTGCTCGGCCGGCTGCTGGTGCTGCCCAACGTGCTGGAAGCGCGCCGCATCGGCGGCGCACACCCATCCTGAACGCGCGTTCCGGCACGGCGCGGCGACGCACCGGCGCGATGCTAAGCTGGCCCGGCTTCAGCCTTTGCGATTTCCCGATCGCGGGAGCCAGGCGCGCAGCCGTCCATGGCCGCCCTTCGGGCTTCTTCGCGATCCTCCCCTCGTCGCAAGGACCGCACAGGCAGCCTCCATGGCTGCATTCCCCCTCGTCCATTTGAACTGCCAGCCATCATGAGCGGACGCCGCGACCAGCACGAACCCGACCACCGCGGACGCACCGAGCCTACGCTGGGCAACCTCGACCAGCTCGACGCGCCGCCCCGCAGCGCCCCCCCGCGCGACGGCCTGCCGTCGATGAAGATCGACCCGCGCGACGCGCGGGCACCGGCGCCCGTGCGACCGGCGCGGCAAGCACGGCGGCGCGGCTGGCTGGCGCCCGTGCTGGTGCTGCTGCTGATCGGCATGGCGGGCGTCCTGTGGTACGGGCGGAGCTACCTGAGCAACAACCTGCTACCGCGCACCGAACTCAACGACGTGCTCGGACGCGCGCAACAGGCGCTGGCCGCCGGCCATCTGGACGGCCACGACGGCACCAGCGCGCGCGAGCTGTTCCAGGCCGCGGTGGCGCTGGAGCCGGACAACGACATCGCGCGCAACGGCCTGCACCAGGTCGGCATGGCCGAGCTTTCGCAGGCCGATGCCGCACTGCAGGCCGGCCGGCTCGACGAGGCCACGCAAGAGGCTGCGGTGGCGCGCGAACTGCTGGGCGGCGGCAGCGACGTCGACCATCTCGACCGGATGATCGCCACCCGCCGCGCCTCGCAGGTGCAGATCTCGACCCTGGTGGACCAGGCGCAGCAGGCCTTCGCCGCCGGCCAGTACGGCGGCGACCACGGCGCCGGCGCGCTGTACCGGCAGGCGCTCACGGCGGATCCCGGCAACGCGGTCGCGCAGCACGGGCTGGACCAGGTCGGCGACGCGCTCGCCGCGCAGGCGCAGAAGGCGCTGGACGCGAACGACGGTGCGGGCGCCGACGCCGCCATCCAGCAGCTTGCCGCGCTGCAGCCGAACAATGCCGCCCTGCCCGGCCTGCGTGCCGCGCGGGCGCAGGCGACCCAGCAGGACAACGCGGCGCTGGACGCCGCGCTCCAGCAGGGCGACGCCGCGTTGCGCGCCGGCCGCATCGTCGGCCCCGGCGACGACACCGCGCTGGCGCACTACAAGGCCGCGCTGGCGCTGAGCCCGGACAACCCGCAGGCGCAAGCCGGATTGGGCATGGTGGCGCAGGCGCTCACCGTGCAAGCCAGCGCCGCGATGGACGCCGGCGACGCCGCGCAAGCCGGCAAGCTGCTCGACAGCGCCGCGCAACTGGCGCCGAAATCCGCCGACATCGCCGCCGCACGCGCGCGGTTGCACGGCATGCTGTCGGCGCCGGCCAGCGCCCCGCCGCCGGGCGGCGGCCAGCCAGACATCGCCCCTGCCGCCGCACCCGCGCTGACGCCCCAGCAAAGCGCACAGATCGCGCAACTGCTGAAGAAGGCGCAAGCCGCCACGCAACGCGGCGACATCATGATGCCGCCCGGCAACTGCGCCTACGACCTCTACCGCAGTGCGCTGGCCATCGACGGCGACAGCGCCGCCGCGCAGCAAGGCCTGGAGGCGCTGCCGGGCGCGGTGCGGCAGTTGTTCAACCAGGCGCTGGCCTCGGGCGACCTCGTCCGCGCCGACCAGATGCTGGACAACCTGGCCGACCTCTCGCCCGGCGACGCGTCGCAGAACACCTTGCGCCAGCGCCTTGCCGGCGCATGGCTGGACCAGGCCGACCGGCAACTCGCCGGCGGCGACCGCGCCGGCGCCATGCAAGCCCTGCAGCACGCGCGGAAGCTGGCGCCCAACCTGCCGCGCGTCTTCGACCTCACCGCGCGCCTGCAACAGGGGTCGTGATGCCGGATCCGGCCCACGGCTTTCCGGTACTCGTCTTCGGCGGCAGCAGCCAGATCGGTCACTTCCTGCTGCCGCGCCTGCTCGCCCGCGGCGCGTCGGTCACCGCGCTGAGCCGCCATGCGCGCGCCTCGCAACCCGGCCTGCGCTGGCTGCAGGGCGGGTTGCCCGACGCGCTGCCGCGCGAGCTGCCGCATCCCCGCGCCATCGTCAGCTTCGGCCCGCTGATGCCGTTCGCCGAGTGGCTGGCGCGCGCGGATTTCGGCAGCGAACCGCCGCGCGTGGTCGCCACCAGCTCGATGAGCGCGGAAACCAAGCGCGACTCCGACGTACCGGCCGAGCGCGCCATCGCCCGCCTGCTGCACGACGGCGAACAGGCGCTGGCCGCCGCCTGCGCGCGCCACGGCGCGCCGTGGACGGTGCTGCGCCCCACCCTGGTCTACGGCGCCGGACTCGACAAGAGCCTCAGCCCGATTGCCCGCCGCGCCTGGCGCACCCGCGTCTTCCCGCTGCCCGCCGGCCGCGGCATGCGCCAGCCGGTGCACGCCGACGACATCGCACTCGCCGTGCTCGCCGCATTGGACCGCCCCGCCAGCGCGGGCCACATCCTGCCCATCGGCGGCGGCGAGCGCCTGCCTGCGGACGAGATGTTCGCCCGCGTCCGGCAGACCCTGCCCCACGCCAACCTGCCTCTGCAACTACCGGCATGGCTGCTGCGCGCGGGGCAACGCTTCGCCCCGGCGAAGCTGCGCGGCCCCCTCCAACGGCTCGATGCGGACCTCGTCGCCGACAACGGCGAACTCGAACGCCTGCTCGGCGTGGCGCCACGCGCGTTCCAGCCGACGGCGGAGATGTGGTTCCCTGCGAAGCAGTGACGCGCAGGCGCCAACTCGCCTGCCACGCCGCGGAAACCCTGGATGGCAGCACCGCCTCCACGCCTGATGCAGAGCGAAGACGCATCGCCCCATCGAACATCGCGCATATCCTGCATTTCGCGTCGATAAGCGATATCACCTCGTTTGAGGCGATATGCAAAGCGGGATATGCCAACCCCCTCGATGGATACCGGCAAGTCCTTGATCGTACCGAGGGTGCGCCGGCTTGACGCGACGGCGGCATGCGCGGAGCATCGGTGCATATGTCCAGATCCGCGGTCTACTGAGCGTTAGGAACAAATATGCAACCGCATCCGATACCGCATGGCTACGTAGAGATGGGCAAGGACGACAAGATTGCTCATTGGAGTGGCTATCTCTATCGCGGCATGCGTTGGGCCGGTGAAGATGGATGCGACGAAATTTCAATTTTAGATGAACGAGAAATAGCTAGGCTTCGGGCGGCAGATCGAAATATTGACCAACTAATGCCTTATGTATTGCTAAACCTAGCGAGAATGTGGATTGAGCCCGTCGAATCGTTTGTAGCACGAGTTAACAAGCAAATGGGCACAAACTTTGAGGTACCTTCAGGCCCAGGATGCGCCTAACGCAAATGTCCTAACATTCCGTTCAAGGCGGACGGCTACGCCGCCGCTTAACTCCAGCGTTAGACACCACGTGAAAGTCCTTCTCATTGCTTGCGTCATCTTCTTTGCTGGCTGCGCTATGCGCCCGGTCGATCCAGCACGGATAACACTCGTTGTGAGGCCAGTAACGCAGATTTGCGGAGCCTCTGATCGAGAGGTGCCTGTTCACATGACTGTTCGCAACGGCAGTCGCGGTAAGTTGCAGGTCTCCATCGATCCTAAATCGAATCAGCCTCCTTACGATCTCAGCTGGCTTAGCTACAAAGTGCTCAGCGATGGTGCCGTAGATTGGAGGCACGGGCCAGGCGGTCACGGACCCATGCCGCCGTCTACACTGTCTATCGGGCCCGGCGAGTCAGTCGAGATAGTAGGCTCACTCTATGGTTTGAAGCCGGAAGACTATGCCAGAAGGTTCAAGATTCAGTTCAAGGACGAAGCTGAGAATTCATTTGTTTCTGACGCCTTCAATGCGTGTGTTTCAAAGTAGCGGGGTGGTGTCTAACCACTCCGTAAGAGACTTCCGATCAACCCCAGGCGCATGACGCTTTTGCCCAAGGCGTTCGGGTCGCTGCCAATCATCATGTTTTCCTCTGGTGGTGCGTGAAGCATGTCGATGCGGAGCGGTGATAACGGACGCCAGACTGCATTTCCGTAAACGCTCTTGTGGAGCCAATGTCGCTGACCCGGACCAAGGTATAGACCGCACCCGGCGACCTCATTCGTTCATCGGACTGACCGGCGTGAGGGGTCGACTGCATCGCAGAACGCCAAATAGTCAGTCAGGACAGGCCCATCGCCCGCGATGCCGCCGGCTCGCACTTCGACTCCTGGCACGCACACACCGCAATCCGCCGACGCGCCGCGGTGGATTCATCCGCGCCCCATCCCCACTTCGGTAAGCTGTCCGCAGCCTCGCCAATACTTCCGTGAGGATGGATCCCTTCCGCATGCGCCGACTCCGCCGACGCCTTGCCCTGCTGGCTGTGCCGCCGATGCTGCTGTTCGCCTCGTTGGCGCAGGCCGGCGTGCAGCTGGTGGTGCGCGGCGTGGACGAGCCGCTGCAGCAGGCGGTCGCCGCTTCGGTGGGCTTGTCGCAGTACGCGCACCGCGACGTCAGCGACGCGCAGGCCCGCCGCCTGTACGCGCAGGCGCCCGCGCAGGCGAAGTCGGCGCTGGAGCCCTACGGTTACTACGATGCGGAGATCACCGCGCAACTGCAGCAGGTCGGCGCGGACTGGACGGTGACGCTGGACGTGCATCCGGGCGAGCCGGTGAAGGTGACCTCGGTGGAGGTGCAACTGGCCGCCGATGCGCTCGCGCTGCCGTCGATCCGCCGTGCGCGCAACGCGATCGTGCGCATGCGCGGCAAGCAACTCGACGATGCCCGCTACGACGCCGCGCGCGACGCGCTGTCGGCCGCGCTCACCGCCAGCGGCTTCCTCGACGCCAGGCTCACGACGCACCGGGTGGAGGTGGACACCGCGCGGCACAGCGCGGCGATCCGGCTGGCCTGGGAGGTAGGACAGCGCTATCGCTACGGCACGGTGCGTTTCGAGGGCTCGCAGTTCAACGAGGGCTTTCTCGACCGCTACGTGCCGTTCAAGCCCGGCGACTACTTCGACCAGGACCAGCTGCTGCAATTGCAGCAGGCCTTGAACGGCGCGGACTACTTCGCCGTGGTCAACGTGCTCCCGCAGATCGATGCAAAGGCCGACGGCAGGGTCGACATCGAGGTGCAGCTGGCGCCAGCGAAGCGCTCGATCTACACCGGCGGCCCGTTCGTCGGCACCGACACCGGCTTCGGCGTGCGCGGCGGCGTGGAGCGGCGCTGGGTGAACCGGCGCGGCCACAAGTGGAAGAACGAACTGGTGCTGGCGCAGCGGCTGAAGACCGTGTCCACGCTGTATTCCGTCCCCATGCCCGGCGACCACCAGCGCAGCCTCGACTTCGGCGCCAACTTCCGCGACGCGAACACCGACACTTCGCAATCGCGCACGCTGGAGCTGGTCGCCAGCGAGACGCAGCGGTGGCAAGGATGGACACGCACCGTGGGCCTGCACGCGCTGTCCGGCACCTTCACCGTGGGCAAGCGCGGCGACGAACCGGACAGCACGCCCGGCATCGAGCGCGGCAGCAGCACGCTGCTGTTCGCCGAAGCCTCGCTGTCGCGCAAGCAGGCGGACAACTTCGACTTCGTGCACGACGGCTGGTCGCTGAACTTCGCCGCGCGCAGCACCGCGGGCGGCCTGCTCTCCTCGGCTAGCTTCAACCAGCTCACCGCCGACGCGAAGTGGATACACGCGTTCGGCGCGAGAAAGCGCAACCGGCTGATCCTGCGCGCCAGCGCCGGCAAGACCTGGATCGACGACTTCGCGGCGCTGCCGCCGCAACTGCGTTTCTTCGCCGGCGGCGACCGCTCGGTGCGCGGCTACGGCTTCCAGTCGATCGGCCCCGAGAACAGCTATGGCCGCGTACTCGGCGGCAGCAACCTGCTGGTGGCCAGCGCCGAGGTGGAGCACTACTTCACCCGCAACTGGGGCATCGCCACCTTCCTCGACGCCGGCAACGCGTTCGACGGCACCGACTACCGGCCGAAGCTCGGCACCGGCATCGGCGTGCGCTGGCGCTCGCCGGTGGGCATGATCCGGGTAGACCTGGGCACGCCGGTCGACAACGCGCAGCGCCACGGCGTGGTGTTGCACCTGGTGATCGGGCCGGACCTGTGAGCGGTCGCCATGTCGCCCGCTCACAGGTGACCACGGATGGCCGCACGCGCCTCGGCCGCGTTGCGGCCGAGGCGGCGGAGCCGGATCCGTGCAACGGACCCGGCGAGTCGGAAACGGGCAGGACAGCCTGTTTCCGACATAGGCAAGGCTTCGCTTGCCGTTTCGAAATCCGCCAATCGCCCACGCACAAATCACGGAGGCAACCGGTTCCATGAAGTGGCCGAAACGCATCGCCGTCGCCTGTGCGATCCTGCTGCTGGCGATCGCAACCGCGCTGTGGTGGCTGCTGGCCACCGGCGCCGGCCTGCGCTTTGCGTTGGCGCGCGCGCAATCGGCCACGCACGGCGCACTGCAATGGCAGCGGGCGCAGGGCGCGCTGCTCGGCCCGTTGCAGCTCGACGGGCTGCGCTACGACGGCGGCGAGGGCATGCGCATCGACGTGGCGCAAGCGCGGCTCGACCTGCATTTCTGGCCGTTGCTGGCCGGCCGCGTGCACGTGCGCAATCTCGACCTCGAAGGCGTGGCCGTGGCGCTGCCGGCGAGCGGCGGCGACAGCGAAGGCTCCGGCGGCTTCTCGCTGCAGCCGCCGGTCGACCTGCTGCTGGACCGCGCGCACGTCGGTGCGCTGCGCGTGAGCCAGGCCGGCCAGCCCGTGTTCGCCTCCGACAGCCTCGACCTCGCCGGAAGCTGGACGCACGCCGGCATCGCCATCGCCGCACTGAAGCTGCGCGCGCCGGACGGCCACGTCGACCTCGCCGGCCGTCTCGCATTCGCGCACGGGCAACGCGGCAGCGGCAAGGCCGACTTCGCGTGGCGGCTGGGCGATACGCGCTACGCCGGGCAACTGACGGCCGGCAGCGACGGCAAGCAGGCAAGGCTCGACCTGCAGCTCGCGCAACCGATGACGGCGCGCCTGCGCTTCGACATGGACGAGACCGCCGATCACGCATGGACCGCCACGCTGGATGCGCCGCGCTTCGACCCGTCGCCCCTGCTCGGCAGCGATGCACTGAAATCCATGGCGCTGAGCGTGCAGGGCCATGGCGACCGGCGAGGCGGCGCATTCGACGGCACACTGGATCTCGACCACTACCGCGTGCAGCTGCAGTCCTTGCGCGCGCAGCTGTCCGCCGACGGCAAGACGCTGGAGCTGCAGCAGCTCGCGCTGGCCTCGCCGCAGGTCAAGGGAACGCTGGCCGCCAGCGGCGCGCTGCAATTGGACGCAAAACCGTTGGGCGGCCGACTGGCGATCCAGTGGGACGGCGTGCAACTGCCCGCGGAACTGGTCGGCCAGCCGCTGGCGAGTTCGGGCAAGCTCGACGCCAGCGGCAGCATCGAGCGCTTCCGCGCCGGCGGCGACATCCGCATCGGCCCGCCCGGCAAACCCATGCACGTGACGCT
The DNA here is from genome assembly GCA_040371205.1 of Rhodanobacter sp. Lineage (NCBI taxonomy): Bacteria > Pseudomonadati > Pseudomonadota > Gammaproteobacteria > Lysobacterales > Rhodanobacteraceae > Rhodanobacter > Rhodanobacter sp. The sequence continues at coordinate 858,957 of AP031382.1, read as the reverse complement.
GAGCCTCGACGGCACGCCGCAGTCCATCGCCCTGCATCCGCTCGCCGTGCAACAGGCGCAGGGCCAACTGCAGGTGCAGGGCACGCTGCGGATGCAACCCGCGCCGGGCTGGCAACTCGACGCCAAGGCCAGCCGTTTCGATCCAGGCCAGCTGTTCGCGGGGTGGGATGGCGCGCTGGATTTCGCGCTGGCGAGCACGGGCACGCTGGCGCAGTCCGGCACCGATGCCACGCTGGCATTGCGGCAGCTCGGCGGGACTTTGCGCGGCCGCCGCGTCGGCGGCGAGGCGCAACTTCACCTGTCGCCAAACCGGGTGATCGACGGCCGGCTGCAACTGTCCTCCGGCGGCAGCACGATGCGACTCGACGCCAAGGCGGGCCAGGCCAACGACGCCCGGATCGCACTCGCCATCGCCTCGCTGGGCGATTGGCTACCCCACGCCGGCGGGCGCGTGGACGGGCAGTTCGCCGTCCGCGGCCGGTGGCCGGCGCTTTCCGTCAACGGCCATCTGGACGGCCGCGCGCTGGCCTGGCAGCAGCGGCGCGTGGACGCCCTGCAACTCGTCGTCGGCATTCCCGACATCGGCCATCCCGCCGGCAAGCTGGAACTCACCGCCACCGGCGCGCACGCCGATGGCCTGGCGTTCCAGCGCATCCACCTGCTGGCCGAAGGCAGCCAGGGCGATCATCGGCTGGCGCTGGAAGCGCGCGGCAGCCAGGTTTCCGGCGCGCTGGCCCTGCACGGCGCGCTGCGGAACGGCGCATGGAACGGCACGCTGTCCACGCTGGACATCGACCCGCAAGGCCTGCCCGGCTGGCGCCTGCAGCAGGCCAGTCCGCTCGCCTGGCGCGACGGCGCCTTCAGCCTGTCCGAACTGTGCCTCACGGCGGGCGACCCGCAACTGTGCGTGCGCGCGAAGCAGGACAAGGCCGGCAACCTCGATGCCGGCTACCGTTTGCGCGCACTGCCGCTGGCGCTGCTGCTCAATGCCGCGGGCGACGCCGACCTGCTGCGCGCGGACGGCGACCTGCAGGGCGACGGCCAGCTGCATCGCAGCGCCGCCGGCACGCTCAGCGGACACGCCAGCCTCAGCTCCGCGCATGGCAGCATCACCTGGCTCGAACACGCCGACGCGCCGCTGCTGGGCTACGACGATCTAGCCCTGGACGCCAGCCTCCGCGCCGGCAGCCAGGATGTCGCCCTGCATGCCGGCCTCGACCACGGCGGACGTCTGGACGGCCAAATCAAACTGTCCGGCAAGCAGCAGGCGCTGGATGGCCGGCTCGACCTGCACTTGGGCAGCCTCGCCTTCGTCGAACTGCTCGGCGACACGCTGGCGAACGTGCACGGCCAGGCCGACGGCAGCTTCCGGCTGGGCGGAACGCTGGCGCAGCCGTCCGTCGACGGCGACGCCACGCTGACCGATTTCGCCGCGGAGGTTCCGGCCGCGGGCCTCAAGCTCACGCATGGGCAGCTGACGGCGCACGCCGCCGGCACGCACAGCCTGCGCATCGACGGCCGCGTGCAGTCCGGCGCCGGCACGCTCACGGTGAACGGCATCGCGGGCCTGGGCGGCGATGCCGCCACCGACATCGCGATCAAGGGCAACGACTTCACCGCCGCCGACATTCCCGCCGCCAAGGTTTCGGTCACGCCCGACCTGCGCCTGCAGCGCAACGCGCAGGGGCTGGACCTCGGCGGCTCGGTGCGGCTGGACAGCGCCGACGTGAACCTCGACAAGCTGCCCGGCGCGGGCGCCAGCCAGGCTTCGCCCGACGTGGTGGTGATCGACCGCCCGCCGCCCGCGCCGAACGCCTCGCTGCCGTTCACCGCCACGGTGAAGGTGGACCTGGGCAACCGGACGCATCTCGCCGGCATGGGCCTGAACGGCCGGCTCGGCGGCGTGCTCACGGTGAACGAGCGCCCCGGCCGCGCCACCACCGGCCAGGGCCAGGTCACCGTGAGCGGCACCTACAAGGCCTACGGCCAGAACCTCGCGATCCAGCGCGGCAAGCTGCTGTTCGCCGGCACGCCGATCGACAACCCCGGCCTGGACATCCGCGCGATCCGCAAGCTCAATCCCAACGCCACCATCGACGAAGGCCAGGTGGTCGGCCTGCAGATCTCTGGCACCGCGCAGCACCCGGTGCTCACGGTGTTCTCCAATCCGCTGATGGAGCAGTCCGACGCGCTCGCCTACCTCGTCACCGGCAAGCCGCTGTCGCAGGTGAAGGGCGGCGAGGGCGACATGCTGGGCGCCGCCGCGCAGGCGCTGGGTTCGGCCGCGGGCAACCTGCTGGCCAAGAGCATCGGCGCGAAGATCGGCGTGGACGACATCGGCGTTTCCAGCAACGAGGCGCTGGGCGGCAATTCCGCCTTCACCGTGGGCAAGTACCTCTCGCCGCGGCTCTACCTCAGCTACGGCGTGGGGCTGTTCGAGCCCGGCGAGGTGGTCACGCTGCGCTACCGGCTCAGCCACCGCTGGAACTTCGAGGCGCAGAGCGCCACCGATTTCAACCGCGCGAGCTTCAATTACCGCTACGAGCGCTGATGCCGGGCGCGCAAGGGGACGCGACCATGTCCATCCGCCTCCGGCCAGGGCCTTCCGGCACCTGCAACGCCCCCGGCTTGGCGCTATCGTGTCCGCCTCCCAAGACAGCGAGGTGACCCCATGCAACGCACTCGATGGATTCTGGCCGCAGCGATCGCCGCCGCGCTCTGCGGCACGCCCGCGCTTGCCGCCACGCCCGCCGCGCACGGCCCCGACATCGGCATCGACCTCGCCGGCATCGACCACGCGGTGCTGCCGGGCAACAACTTCTTCGACTACGCCAACGGCAACTGGCTGAAGACCGCGCAGATCCCCGCCGACCGCTCCAGCACCGGCACCTTCCTCAAGATCTTCGAGGTCACCGAAAAGCACACCGCCGATCTCATCCGCAACGCCGGCGCCGGCCATCCCGCCGCGGGCAGCAACGCGCGCAAGATCGCCGACTACTACGCCGCCTACATGGACGAGGCCGCCATCGCCAAGCACGGCCTCGCGCCGCTGAAGCCGGAGCTTTCCGCGATCGACGCCATCGCCAGCAAGGACGACCTCGCCCGCGTGCTGGGCAGCCGCCTGCGCGCCGACGTGGATCCGGTCAACGCCACCAACTTCCATACCGAAAACCTGTTCGGCCTGTTCGTGACGCAGGGCCTGGAAGACCCCGACCACGCCGTGGCTTACCTGCTGCAGGGCGGCCTGGCCATGCCCAGCCGCGAGTACTACCTGTCCAGCGATCCGCACATGGCGGCGTTCCGCGCCCAGTACCGCACCTACGTGGCGGCACTGCTCAAGCAGGCCGGCATCGCCGACGCGGAGGCGCAGGCGGACACCGTGCTCGACCTGGAAACCAAGATCGCCAAGGCGCAGGAAAGCCTGATCGACAGCCAGGACGTGCACAAGGCGAACAACCTGTGGACGATGGCCGACTTCGCCCAGAAGGCGCCCGGCCTCGACTGGGCCGCCTACTTCAAGGCCGCCGGCCTCGCCGGCCAGAAGCAGATCGACGTGTGGCAGCCGGGCGCCACCACCGGCCTCGCCGCGCTGGTCGGCAGCGAGCCGCTGTCCGCGTGGAAGACCCTGCTCACCTTCCACACCCTCGACGCCGCCGCGCCGCTGCTGTCCAAGCCCTTCGCCGACCTCAGCTTCGGCTTCTACGGCCACACCCTGCAGGGCACGCCGCAGCAGCAGCCGCGCTGGAAGCGTGCCGTGGGCGCCACCAACGTCGACCTCGGCGACGCGGTGGGCCAGCTCTATGTGCAGAAATACTTCCCGGCCTCGTCCAAGACCGAAGTGCAGCAGCTGGTGCAGAACCTGATCGCCGCCTTCAAGGAGCGCATGGGCACGCTGACCTGGATGACGCCGGCGACCCGCGCCAAGGCCGAGGAGAAGCTGGAGACGCTGAAGGTCGGCGTGGGCTATCCCGAGAAGTGGCGCAGCTACGCCACGCTGCAGATCAGCGCCGACGATCCGCTGGGCAACCACCTGCGCGCGGTCAAGCACGAGTACGAGTACCAGCTCGCCAAGCTCGGCCAGCCGGTGGACCGCGGCGAATGGTGGATGACCCCGCAGACGGTGAACGCGGTGAACCTGCCGCTGCAGAACGCGCTCAACTTCCCCGCCGCGATCCTGCAGGCGCCGTTCTTCGACCCGAAGGCCGACGCCGCCGCCAACTACGGCGCCATCGGCGCCATCATCGGCCACGAGATCAGCCACAGCTTCGACAACACCGGCGCCGACTTCGACGCGCAGGGCAAGATGGAGAACTGGTGGACGCCCGCCGACGAGGCGCATTTCAAGGCCGCCACCCAGCAGTTGGCCAAGCAGTTCGACCAGTACGAGGCGCTGCCCGGCCTGCACGTCAACGGCGAACAGACGCTGGGCGAGGACATCGCCGACGTGTCCGGCCTGACCATCGCCTACCTCGCGTACCACAAGTCGCTGGGCGGCAAGCCGGCGCCGGTGATCGACGGCCTGACCGGCGACCAGCGCTTCTTCCTTGCCTTCGGCCAGGCCTGGCGCTCGAAGATCCGCGACGCCGCCCAACGCCAGCGCCTCGCCACCGACGTGCACGCGCCCGCGCAGTTCCGCGCGCTGACCGTGCGCAACCTCGACGCGTGGTACCCGGCGTTCGACGTCAAGCCCGGCCAGAAGCTGTACCTCGCGCCGGACCAGCGCGTGAAGATCTGGTAAGCCGCAGGCCCGGAAGCGGGGCCACGGAAAAGCCGCACCCGCAAGGGTGCGGCTTTTTCCATAATGGGCGCCATGAACAACCCAAGCCCGACTTCACCCGCCGTGCGCCAGTTGCTGGACGGCGCCCGGCAGGCCCGCGACCGCGGCGACCACGCGCAGGCCGGGGCGCTCGCCGCGCAGGCCACGCAAATGGACGCCCATTGCGCCGAGGCGCACTACCTCGCCGGCCTGGTCTTGCTGGAGACCCGGCAACTCGGCCGCGCGCTGGAACACTTGAACCGCGCCGTGGCGATCGAGACCGAGAACGCCGAATACGCCACGCACTTCGCGCGGGCGCTGGCCGCAGCGGGCCGCCGCGGCCACGCGCTGCAGGTCGCCAACATCGCCTACGCGCTGACGCCGGCCGACCCGCTGACGCTGGACGCCCTGGGCGGCGTCTACATGCAGTGCAACGCCCACGGACGCGCCCACGCGCTGTTCCGCAAGGCCGTGGCCCTGCTGCCCGACGACGCGCGCTGCCGCTTCAACCTGGCCCTCACCAGCACTTTCACCGGCGACCTGGTCAAGGCGGAAGCGCAGTTCGACACCTGCATCGACCTTGCGCCGGAACACTGGGTGGCCTACGGCCTGCGTTCGCGCCTGCGCCGACAGACCGCGGAGAACAACCACATCGACGCCCTGCAGGCCTTGCTGGCCGCGCATCCCGGCGACATCGACGCGCAAATCCACCTGCACGGCGCGCTCGGCAAGGAATACGAGGACCTCGGCGGCTACGCTGCCGCCTTCGAACACATGCGCCTGGGCAAGGCTGCCGCGCGCACGCGCGTGGACTACCGCCCCGAGCAGGATCGCGCGCTGGTCGATGCGCTGATCGCGGCCTTCCCCGCGACCGTCGTCGCCGGCGGCGGCTACGGCAGCGACGAGCCGATCTTCGTGGTGGGCATGCCGCGCTCCGGCACCACGCTGGTGGAGCGCATCCTGTCCAGCCATCCCGACGTGCATTCGGCCGGCGAGCTGATGGACTTCGGCATGCAGGTCGGCCGCCTCGCGCCCGAAGGCGTGCCCGCGCGGCTGTGCCCGGAGCTGGTTGCGCAGTCGCCGCGCTTCGACTGGCACCAGCTCGGCCTGCGCTACGTGGACGGCACGCGCCCGCAGACCGCGCTCAAGCCACGCTTCATCGACAAGCTGCCGCACAACTTCCTCTACCTCGGCCTGATCGCCAGGGCGCTGCCGAACGCGAAGATCGTCTGCCTGCGCCGCCATCCGCTGGACACCTGCCTCAGCAATTTCCGCGAGGCGTTCGCGGAAGACTCGGCCAACCACGGCTACAGCTTCGACCTGCTCGACATCGGCCGCTACTACATCCAGTTCGACCGCCTGATGGCGCACTGGAACGCCGTGCTGCCCGGCCGCATCCTGCAGGTGGACTACGAAACCCTGGTGGCCGAGCAGGAGGCCACCACCCGCAGCCTGCTCGCCCATTGCGGGCTGGAATGGCACGACGCCTGCCTCGACTTCCAGCGCAACACCGCCGCCGTCGCCACCGCCAGCACCGCGCAGGTGCGCGAGGCCATCCACCCCCGAGCCATGGGCCGCTGGCAGAAATTCCGCCCCTGGCTGGGGCCGCTGGACGCCTTGCTGCAGGATGCCGGCATCGACACCTCGCCGGCGGCGGGCTGACCGGGCGCCGCGCACCGCCACCCCTGCCGACGGCGCGGGTGGGAGCATCCACCCCGATGCTATCCTGCCTGCACTGCGCCCTTGCGGCTTCGGCCGCGCGCAGGCTCGAAAGGATGATCGACGGGGGATCGATTGGGCTGGCTTGCGCGACTGACCGTGATGGCCTTGCTGGCGCTGGGCGTGCCGACCGCGGCGAAAGCGCAGCAGGCGACGGGGACGGGGCTCGACCTGTTCGACCTCGGCGCGCCGTCGTTCACCACCTTCACCACGCGCGACGGCCTGCCCGACCCCGTCGCCGTGACCACGCAGACCGACCGGCAGGGCGTCACCTGGATGGGTACGCCGCACGGCCTGGCCTGGTACGACGGCCGCCGCTGGCAGGCGCTGGATGATCCCGCGCTGGGCGGCTACATCCAGCAGCTGTTCGTGGACGACCAGGGCACGTTGTGGGCCTGCGGCAGCGCCTTCGGGCTGGCCCGCTACGACGGCGCGCACTGGCACGTCGAGGGCGACGAGGATGGGCTGACTACGCGCAGCGTGCGGCGCCTGGCGGAAACCGATGGGCCGGACGGCAAGCGCCTGTGGGCCGTGAGTCCCGACGCCGGCCTGTTCTACCGCATGCAGGGCCGCTGGCATGCGGCCACCGGCAACGCGCAACTGCCGCATGCCGGCTTCCTCGTATTGGCGCAGACGCAGAACCTGTTCGGCCGTCCGCGGCTGTGGGCCGGCTCGGTCCGCGACGGCCTGTGGTACCGCGAAGGCGACGGCCCCTGGCAACGCTTCAACGCTCCCGGCTTCGACGCCGGCCGCGGGCTGTCCTACCTGCTGGTCACGCATGCGCATGGCGAGGAGGCGCTGTGGCTGTCGTCCTACGACTCCGGCCTCTGGCGCATCGACGCGCGCGGCCTGCGCCACTGGAGCCAGGCATCGGGCGAGCTGCCGACCAACATCGTCTACGACATGGCGGAGACGCCGGCGCCGGACGGCAATTCCGCGGTGTGGGCCGCCTCGCGCGACGGCCTGCTGCGCATCCACCACGACCGCGTGCAGGTGTTCGACCGGCGCTACGGCCTGCCCTCGAACGCGATCCGCGACGTGCGTGCCTGGCGCAGCCCCAACGACAGCTACGTGCTGTGGGTGGCCACCGAGGACGGCCTGGCCCGCGCGGTGGTGGACGGCGGCGCCTGGAAAACCGTGTCCCTGCTCGGCGCGCGCCAGACCGGCGTGCTCAGCGTGCTGGTGGATCGCGACGCGCAAGGCAACGAGCGTCTGTGGGCCGGCTCCGACGGCGACGGGCTGGGCATCTACCAGAACCACCGCTGGCGCTACTACAGCAAGGCCACGGGACAGTTGCCCGGCGACGACGTGAACATGATCGTGCGGGCCGACGACGTGCAAGGCCGGCCGGCGGTCTGGCTGGGCACGGACGACGGCCAGTTGCTGCGCGCGGACGACGGCCCGGTGTTCCATCCGGTGAATACGCCCTGGCCGAAGACCTCCGGCCAACACGTCAACGACATGCTCAGCCGCCGCATCGACGGCACGGTGGAGCAATGGTTCGCCACCGACGATTCCGGAACCTACCGCCTGCGCGACGGGAAATGGACGTCTTTCCGTCCGGCCGACGCCGTCGGCAACTGGTCGGTGCAGAAGCTGCTGGCGCAGACCACGGCCCGCGGCAGCCATTGGCTGTGGGCCACCAGCGACCAGGGGCTGGCGCGCTTCGACGGCACGCAGTGGACCCTGCTCGGAAGCGCGATCGGCCTGCCCGGCACCGACCTGATCGGCATGCAGCTGATCCCCGATGCGCGCGGCCGCCCCATCCTCTGGCTGGGCAGCCTGCGCCACGGCGCCATCCGCGTGGACATCAGCGACCCGCTGCATCCGCGCACCCTGCCGTCCAACCTGCCGCCGCCGCCCGACCTGACCACCGACGGTGCGCTGGCCGATGCCAGCGGCCGCATCTACCTGTGCACCGATTCCGGCGTGCAACTGCTCACGCCGGATGCGGGCGGCTTCCGCTCGCAGGTGTTCACGGTCCGCGACGGCATGGTCAACAACGAGTGCAATCCCAATGCGCAGTTCATCGACGCGCAGGACCGCTACTGGACCGGCACGCTGGGCGGCCTGATCGTGCACGACCCGGCGCCGCGCAAGCCCGACCTCGATGCCAAGCCGTTGATCCTCGCCGACGTACTCGTGGACGAGCAGCCGGTGCAGGGCGAGCCCGTCGTCGTGCCGCCCGGGCAACACGAACTGCGCGTCGACTTCGCGCTGCTCTCGTGGCAGCGCGAGAGCGAGTCGCGCTTCCGCACCTGGCTGGAAGGCTTCAGCGCGGAACCCGGCCCGTGGACCGAAGACAATTTCCGCGACATCGGCGCGCTGCCGCACGGCCGATACGTGCTGCACATCGAAGGCCGCGACTACGCCGGCAACCTCAGCCGGCCGATCCTGCTGCCCATCGTGGTGATGCCGCACTGGTGGCAGCGGCCGTGGGCGCGGGCGCTGTTCGCCGTGCTGGCGCTCGCCGCGCTCTACGGCCTGCTGCGCTGGCGCACCCTGGCGCTGCGCCAGCGGCAGCACGCGTTGGAACGGCGCATCGACGCGCGCACCGCGGAACTGAACAAGGCCAACCGGCAATTGCAGGAACTCGCCCGCCGCGACGGACTCACCGGCCTGTTCAACCGCCGCTGGCTGATGGAAGCGCTGCAGCCCGGCCCCGATGGCATGCGCAAGCAGCGCACCGTGCTGACCTCGCTGGTCTTCATCGACGTGGACGACTTCAAGACCTACAACGACCGCTACGGCCACCTCGCCGGCGACCGCGCGCTGCGCCTGGTGGCCGAGACCTTGCTCAAGTACGCGCCCGCCGACGCCATCGTCGCCCGCTACGGCGGCGAGGAATTCGCCTGCCTGTTGTTCAACACCGATCTCGACGCGGCCCACGCCGTCGCCGAGCGCATGCGCGCCGCCATGGCCAACCGCAACGCCGCCGCCCACGGCGAGGCCGCGCGCCGCATCACCATCAGCGCCGGCGTGGCCTGCCAGCCGCTGGCGCCGCACGACGACGCCGACAACCTGCTGCACGAGGCCGACGAAGCGCTGTATGCCGCCAAGCGCGCCGGCCGCAACTGCGTGCGCGACGCCGCGCACGAGCTGTGAGCGCGGAACGGTTCAACGCCGCTTGCGCCACAGGCTCACCCGGCCGCCCAGGCTGATGGCCTGCCAGCCGAAGCGCTGCGCGATCCAGTGCAGCGAATCGGCGGAATGGAACCCGACGTGCGTGGGATCGCGGTGGTAGTGCCAGCGCGGAAACGCCGCCATCGGCACGCGCAATTCGGTCATCAGCCCCAGCAGGCCGCCCGGCGCGAGCAGCGCGTCGATGCGCGCGAGATCGCGCAGCGGCGCATGCATGTGCTCCAGCACCTCGGTGCAGGTGACGAAGTCGTAGCGCGCGGCGAGCGGCGTTTCGTCGGCCGCGAAGAACGGATCGTAACCCTGCGTGGGAAACCCCGCCTCGCCCAGCATCGCCGCCAATGCCGGCGCCGCGCCGCAGCCGTAGTCGAGGCCGCATGCTCCCGGCGCGAGCTGTGCCATCAGCGGTTCGGCGAGTTGCGCCAGGAAGCGGCGGTAGCCGGGATCGTCGACGCGGTTCTCGTGCGTGCCGTAGTAGGCGCGCTCGGCCGCGGCATCCAGCCAGGTCGACGGATCGCGGCTGACCAGGTCGCAGTGCGTGCAATGCCGGTAGACGCCGGTGGTTTCGCGCCATGGCATGCCGGCCGCCGCCCCGCACAGCGGGCACGCGACCGGCGCGTCAGCGGATGCCGAGTCCATCGATGCCGATGGCCTCGACGGCGAAGCCGGCCAGCTCCGCGAAACGGCGGCCGCGTTCGGCGTAGTCCTTGAACTGGTCGAAGCTGGGCGCGCCCGGCGACAGCAGCACCACGCCGTCCGCGGGCGTGACGGTGCGCGCCATCGCCACCGCGTCGGCGAAATCCTCGGCCTCGCCCAACGGCACCGTGGCCTTGGCGGCGCGCAGCGCCTGCGCGATGCGCGGGCCGTTGGCGCCTTGCGTGACGATGCGCAGGTCGCTCCGATGCTTCACCGCCTGCACGAAGTCCGACCAGTCCAGCCCGCGATCGTGGCCGCCCACGATCGCCGTGACCTCGCGTCCGGCGAGGCTGTCCAGCGCGGCCAGCGTGGCCAGCGGCGTGGTGCTGATCGAATCGTTGATCCACGCCAGCCCGTCGCGCTCGCCCAGCGGCTGCAGGCGGTGCGGCAGCGGGCGGAAATCCGCCAGTGCGGGCGCAGCCTGGATCGCATCGTGGCCCAGCGCTTCCAGCGCGGCCAGCGCGGCGCAGGCATTGAGCGCGTTGTGCAGGCCCGGCGCGGCCATCTTCGCGGTGTCGAACACGGCCTGTCCGCCGCGGCGGATCGCGCCGTCGGCCACGTGCCAGCCCTCGGGCGTACCGAACAGCAGGCGATGCGGATGCGCGGCGGTGCGTTCCAGCAGCGACGACTGCTGCCCGTTGACCAGCAGGGTGCGCGACACGTCGGCCAGCTTGAGCTTGTCGGCCACGTAACGCTCGCGCGAACCGTGCCAGTCGAGGTGTTCCTCGTACAGGCTGGTGACCACGCCCAGTTCCAGCGGGCCCGCTTCGCCGGTCTGGAAGCTGGAAAGCTCGATGGCCCACAGCTCGGCGGACTGGCCCTGCAGTTCCAGCAGCGGCAGGCCGATGTTGCCGGCCAGTGCGGTGCGCACGTCCAGCGCGCGCGCAAGATGCGCGACAAAGGCGGTGGTGGTGCTCTTGCCCTTGGTGCCGGTGATGGCGATCACGCGTGCGTCCGGGTTCTCCGCGAACCACAGCGCGGTACCCGAGGTGAACACCGTGCCCTGCGCCTGCGCGGTGGTCACTGCGGACTTGTAGGCGGAGATGCCCGGCGACTTCACCACCACGTCGTAGGCGCACAGCGCCACCGAGCCCGGCTCCTGGCCGTACACGGTGAGCGTGGCGTCGAACGCGCGCGCCGCCTCGGCTTCGGCCTCGCTGCAGTACAGCGCCAGCGGCAGTTGCGGCAGTTGCGCATGGATGGCGCGGATCGCGGCACGGCCTTCGCGGCCGAAGCCCCACACCGCCACGCGCTTGCCAGCCAGCTCGGCGATGCGCATCAGGCGATGGCCTTCAGCGCCGGCTGCAGGCGCGCCGGCACGCGGTGTTCGGCGGAGGGTTCCAGCCACGGCTCCAGCGCGAGCTGCGCGACGTCGAGCTGCGGCAAAATCTCGCCGCGGAAGCGCGCCACCAACGCGTCTTCCTGCCATTCGGGGCGCTGGCTCAGCGCATGCATGGCCGCGCGCGCCTCGGCGCCCTCGCCCACGCACTCGAACGGCTTGTGATCCTGGTATTCCAGCAGCGCGTCGAAGCCCGCCGCCTGCGTCTCGTCGTCCAGCAGGTTGCGGCCGAAGATCGCCAGCAGGCGCGGCTTGGGCAGGAACGGCGCCAGCGCGAGGAACACGAAATGGCACTTCGGACATTGCCCGCACCAGCGGTCGGCCGGCTTGGGGCCGAGGATCCTGAAGTTGCGGTTGCAGCTGGAGAACACGTCGAAGTACGGCGTGAGCCTGGCGAACGCCCGGGTGATCGCCAGTTCGGAATACGGGCGCAGCAGCGAGCAGTAGTCGAGGTCGGCGGCCACGTGCGTGTGCAGCCAATCGCCCAGCAGTTGCTCGAACGCGTAGCCCTTGCTCCACTGGTGGTTCACCTGCTGGCCTTCGTATTCCAGCGTGGCGGCGGAGGCGGAGCGTTCGTTGGCGAAGGCGATGGAGTCGAAGCCGTAGAGCACCGCCGCCACCGCGAGGATCGCCGAGTTCACCGCGGTCACCGGGATGTGGCCGTTCCACGCGCCGCGCTGGTTCAGCTCGAACAGCGCCGGCGCCAGCTCGCGCTGGATGTTGAGCGTGGGCAGACCGGTGCGCTCCGCACAAGCGGCGATCAACGCGGAGTTGCCGATCCACACGGCGGTGGCTTCGCCGCCGATGGACTTGATCGCTTCCACCGCGACCAGCGAATCCTTGCCGCCGCCGATGGGCACCAGGGTGCGCTTCGGCAGTGCAAGAGCAGGAGCAAAAGCCGCAGGGGGAGTGCCTGTTTTTGTTTCCGCGCCAAGGCGCGGAAACGTGATGCGTCCGCGCAAGTCCAACCCGTTGCGGTAGGCGAATTCCGCTAGTCCGTGCAGATAGAGCGCATCGAGCAGGTCGGCCGTGGCATCGTCCAGCGCACCGCCGGCCAGCTCGATCCGCGGCGGCACGCCGGCCTTGTAGTAGCTCACGCCGGCGATGAGATGCAGCAGCTTCAGCGCGGCGTCGAACGCAGCCTGCCGTTCACTCGGCAGCGCGGGCGCGTCCGGGAAGCGGATGCGCTCCACCATCGGTTCGCCGTCGTCGAAGGCATACGCCAGCTCGGCCACGCCGTCGGCGTAGCGCGCGTGCAGGAAGCGGAACACCTGGGTCAGGCGCGGTTGGATAGCGTTGCTCACATCAGTCTCCATCGCCTGCCGCTCGTCGCGGCAGGAACGCAGATTCTAGCGTCGGTGGCCGTCTTACCGCCCGGCCTGTGCATGGCAAGGTCCGGGAAACACGCGGTCAATCGATCACCACTTCCTCGGTTTCACCGCGCAGGTTGTACGGCGAGGACATCACCTTGCCGTAGGCGCCGGTCTGGGCGATCAGGATCACGTCGCCCTCTTGCGGCTCGGGCAGGCGGCGGTCGCTGCCCAGCACGTCGCCCGATTCGCAGATCGGGCCGACCACCTGGAACAGCGCGTCGGCGGGTTCGTCGAGGCGGCTGAGGTTGGCGATCTCGTGCCAGGCGTCGTACAGCGCGGGGCGGATCAGGCTGTTCATGCCGGTGTCCACGCCGAGGTAGCGCCAGCTGCCCTTACCCTTGGTCTGGGTGACGCGCGCCAACAGTACGCCGGCATCGGCCACCAGGTAGCGGCCCGGCTCCATCCACAGCTGGTAGTGCGGATAGGCGCCCTTGACCTCGCGCAGCACCTTGTCCAGCGCGGCGATGTCCAGCTTGGCCTCGCCGGGGTGCGAGGGCACGCCCAGGCCGCCGCCGATGTTGAGGAAGGCGATGCTGCCGATGCGTTCGGCAAGGCTGGCGAGCTGGCTGTACACCTCGCCCCAGTGCTTGGCGTCGAGCACGCCGGAACCCAGGTGTGCATGCAGGCCGCGCACCACCACGCCATGCGCGTCGGCGTGGCGCAGGAAGGCGTCGAGCTGTTCGACGGGCAGGCCGAACTTGCTGCCGCTGCCGCCGGTGCGCACCTTCTCGTGGTGGCCGAGGCCGCGGCCGAGATCCACCCGCAGCACCACCTCACGGCCGCGGAACAGCTCGCCCCAGTGCTCCACCGGATGCAGCGCATCCAGCGTGATGGTGGCGCGCGTGGCCAGTCCGCGTTCGAAATCCGCGCGCGAGGCGAAGTTGGGCGTGAACAGCAGCGGTACGTCGGCCGGCACCGCCGCCGACACCGCGTCCAACTCCCCGGGCGACACGCATTCGAAGGCGAAACCTTCGGCGGCCAGCGCGCGCAGGATCGCCGGATGCGTGTTCGCCTTCACCGCGTAGTGCAGGCGGTCGACCGCCGCCAACGTCTTCAGCGCGCGCGCCTGCTGGCGCACCGTGGGCAGGTGGTAGACGTAGCGCGGCGTGGCCTCGGCGGCGATGCCGAGCAAGCGGCTGCGTTCGGCCGGCTCGCGCCACCACGCCTGCGACACCGCGGCTTCGCCGCTGCCGTACAACTGCTGCCAGCTCGGGCCGAACAGCGCGTTGTCGTCGGTGCGCAGCGCGCCGGCGGCGATCAGCAGTTCGTGCAGGTGCGGCAGCAGGTCGTCCACCACGTCCTCGTCCACCACGAAGGTGAGGTTGAGGTTGTTGGACGACTGCGAGATCAGGTGCACGCGCAGCTGGTCGAACTCGGCCAGCACGTTGGACAGCGTGTGCAGCATCGAGCGCATGCCGCGGCCGACCAGGGTGATCGCCGCGCAGGGCGCGATCACCTTGACCCGGCAGACCTTGGCGAGGTCCGCCGCCAGCGCGGCGATGGCGTCGGAATCGAGCAGGTTCTCGGTCGGATCCAGCGACACGGTGACGTTGGTCTCGGCCGAGCCGATCAGGTCCACCGACAGGCCGTGCTGCTTGAAGTGCGCGAACACGTCGGCGAGGAAGCCGACCTGCTGCCACATGCCCACCGACTCCATCGACACCAGGGTGATGCCCTTGCGCGCGCTGATCGCCTTCACCGAGGGCGCATGCTCGCGCACCTGCGGGCCGATCACCGTGCCTTCCAGCTCGGGGCGGTTGGTGTCCTTGATCAGCAGCGGCACGCGCGGCTCGCGCAGCGGCGACAGGCAGCGCGGGTGCAGCACCTTGGCGCCGGTGGACGCGATTTCCTGGGCCTCCTCGTAGTCCAGCTTCTGCAGCAGGCGCGCGCCCGGCACCTGGCGCGGGTTGGCGGTGAACATGCCGGCCACGTCGGTCCAGATCTCCACCCGCGCGGCCTTCAGCAGCGCGCCGAAGTACGAGGCCGAGGTGTCGGAGCCGCCGCGCCCCAGCAGCACGGTGCGGCCTTCGCTCTCGCGCGCAATGAAGCCCTGCGTGATGAACACCTCGCCCTGCGCGGCAAGCCGCGCGTTCAGGGCCGGATCGGGCCGCGCCTCGACCATCGCCGAGAGCAGCTTGGTGCGTTCGTTCTGGTTGGGCAGCGCCACGGCGGCGAGGCAATCGCGCGCGTCCAGCCAGCACGTGGGCAGGCCGTTCTCGCCGAGGAAGGCCGCGCCCAGCGCGCTGGACATCAGCTCGCCGTGCGCCTGCACCAGGGCTGCCCAGGCCAGCTCGCCCAACCGCGCCGGGCCTTCCACCGCCAGCGCGGCCAACTCGTCAAGGCGCGCGCCCAGCGTGGCCGGCAGCGGCAGCCGCATGTGGCCGAGCAGGTCGTGGTGGCGTTGCGCGATGGCGCCGGCCGCCGCCTTGCGTTTGCCCTGGTCGCCCTCGCCGCACAGCTGTTTCAGCGCGTCGGTGATGCCGGTGAGCGCGGACACCACCACCAGCACGCGCGCACCCTCGGCGCGGCGGCTGGCGACCAGCTCGCGGATGTTGTGCCAGCGCGGCAGGGTGGCGACACTGGTGCCGCCGAACTTCATCACGATCCAGGGGGCGTCCGCAGGCAGCGGCGCAGGGGCGTTGGGATTCACGGGTCTCTTGGGTGGTTGGCGGGGATACGATCCCGCCAGTGTTGCGCCGCGTCAACGCGATTGCAACCCTGGCCGCATGGACCCGCGTTTGGACGTCCAGACGTCCACTTGCCAAAGATCCGTGATGCCCGCCTGCGACCGACCCGGCCCGCCCCAAGGGAGCGGGAAATGCGGTACCGCGTTAAGCAACCACCACCGGAATCTTGCCGATGCGCGCCTGCCATTCCTTCGGCCCGGTCTGGTGCACCGAGGTGCCGGCGGAATCCACCGCCACGGTCACCGGCATGTCCTTGACCTCGAACTCGTAGATCGCCTCCATGCCGAGATCGGCGAAGCCGACTACCTTCGAGGCCTTGATCGCCTTGGAGACCAGATACGCCGCCCCGCCGACCGCCATCAGGTACACCGACTGGTGCCGCTTGATCGCCTCGATCGCCGCCGGGCCGCGCTCGGCCTTGCCGACCATGCCGAGCAGGCCGGTCTGCGCCAGCACCTGTTCGGTGAACTTGTCCATGCGCGTGGCGGTGGTGGGACCGGCGGGGCCGACCACCTCGTCACGCACCGGATCGACCGGGCCGACGTAGTAGATGAAGCGGCCGTTGAAATCCACCGGCAGCGGCTCGCCCTTGTTGAGCATGTCGACCATGCGTTTGTGCGCGGCGTCGCGGCCGGTCAGCAGCTTGCCGTTGAGCAGCAGCACCTCGCCCGGTTTGAAGCTGGCGACTTCGTCCTTGGTGATGGTGTCCAGGTTCACCCGGCGCGCGTTGGCCGGGTTGTAGGTGAGCTTGGGCCAGTCTTCCAGCGAGGGCGGATCGAGCGCCACCGGGCCGGAGCCGTCCAGCACGAAATGCGCGTGGCGGGTCGCCGCGCAGTTCGGGATCATCGCCACCGGCAGGTTGGCGGCATGGGTCGGGTAGTCCTTGACCTTGATGTCGAGCACGGTGGTGAGGCCACCCAGGCCCTGCGCGCCGATGCCCAGCGCGTTGACCTTCTCGTACAGCTCGAGGCGCAGCTCCTCGGCGCGGTTGCTCGGGCCGCGGGCGATCAGCGCCTGGATGTCGATCGGCTCCATCAGCGACTCCTTCGCCAGCAGCATCGCCTTCTCGGCGGTGCCGCCGATGCCGATGCCGAGCATGCCCGGCGGGCACCAGCCGGCGCCCATGGTCGGCACGGTCTTGAGCACCCAATCGACGATGGAGTCGGACGGGTTGAGCATGACGAACTTCGACTTCGCCTCCGAACCGCCGCCCTTGGCCGCGACGATCACGTCCAGCTTGTCGCCCGGCACGATCGACACATTGATGACGGCCGGCGTGTTGTCCCTGGTGTTCTGGCGCTTGCCGGCCGGGTCGGCCAGCACGCTGGCGCGCAGCTTGTTGTCCGGGTCGTTGTAGGCGCGGCGCACGCCTTCGTTGACGGCGTCTTCCAGCGAGCCGGTGAAGCCTTCCCAGCGCACGTCCATGCCGACCTTGAGGAACACCGTGACGATGCCGGTGTCCTGGCACAGCGGGCGGTGGCCTTCAGCCGCCATGCGCGAGTTGATCAGGATCTGCGCCATCGCGTCCTTCGCCGCGGGCGACTCCTCGCGCTCGTAGGCGGCGGCGAGGTTGGTGATGTAGTCGACGGGGTGGTAGTAGCTGATGTACTGCAGCGCGTCGGCGACGGACTGGATCAGGTCGGCTTGCTTGATGGCGGTCATGGCGATGGCTTGATGGGGACGGGAGAGGGTGCCGCCGGGCCACCGGCCGTGGCGCACCAAACGGATATTGTGCCGCAAGCGCCTGCCCAGGGTCTCCAGCGGCGCCTGCCGGAACCCGCCATGCGGCCAGTTGGCCGCCGCGCCGACTCAAGCTTCTCGTTGGCTCGCCGTTAAATATTGCCGAACCCGGCGCCCACGCTGCTGCCGCGCCCGAACCGGCGGCGGAAGAACACGAACTCGCGCTTTACGAGTGAGCGTACCGGCCACCGCATAACAAGCTGCCCCACTCCCCTCTCTTGCCGCCGCAACGCTTGACCGCGCTGCAGCGGCATTTTTTTGCGCTGCCACGCGCAATACTTGCGCCCGCGCCGCCGGAGCGCCTAGGCTTCGGTCGCGGCGCAACGCCTGTCGTCTGTGGGGAGAGGATCGACGACGTCGCAGGGGGAAGCCCTCAAATCATTGCTCGACGTAGCGTCATGCGGATCGACCGCAGGGCGCCGCGGCGACGTGCGTCGCCGTGCGCGCCTGGATCCATGCCACCAGGAGGAAGCACCATGGTACCGAGACTGCACCACAAGCCGCTGGCCGCCGGCCTTGCCCTGTTGCTCGCAGGCGCGAGCGGCACGGCACTGGCTGCCGACATGCAACCGCACACCGACATGGGCGTAGCCGCGTCCAGCCAACCCGTGCACGTCACGCTGATGCTGAAGCTGCGCAACGAGGCGGCGCTGCAGGATTACATCCGGCAGACCGTCACGCCCGGCAGCGCGCACTACCGCCAGTTCCTCAGCACCGGCGACTTCGCCAGCCGCTACGGCGCCAGCGATGCGCAGGTCGCGCGCGTGCTGGCCTACCTGCAGCAGCACGGCCTCGCCGGCAAGGTGCTGGACAGCCACCTGGCGATCGAGACCAGCGGCACGCTGGCGCAGTTCGGCGCCATGTTCCAGGCGCCGATCCACGACTACGTCAACGCCCGCGGCCGGCGCTTCCACCGTCCCGTCCGGGCGCCGCAGATGCCGTCGGCGCTGGCCGACAGCGTGATCTTCGCCAGCGGCCTGAGCAACGAGCGGCAATTCCTGTCGCACCGCATCCGCGCGCCGCAGCTTTCCGGTGCGGCCGCGCAAACGCCCAAGCTGCAAACGCTCGCCAAGAGCAGCAGCGGCAATCCCTCCGCCACCGGCATCCCCGGCGAGTACACCGTGGGCGACGTGGCCGACTTCTACGACATCAACCCGCTGTACCAGCGCGGCATCACCGGCAAGGGCGCGACCGTGGCCATCGTCACGCTGTCGAACTTCTACCCGGCCGATGCGCAGGCCTACTGGGACGCCATCGGCCTCGCCACCAAGCCGAACCGCATCACCCAGGTGCACGTGGACGGCGGCGGCGCCATCGACGGCGGCAGCGGCGAGACCTCGCTGGACGTGGAGCAGGCCGGCGGCATCGCGCCCAATGCGGACATCCTGGTCTACGACGCGCCGAACGCCGGCAACGGCTTCATCGACGCCTTCGCGCAGGCGGTATCCGACAACCAGGCCGACAGCATCTCCACCAGTTGGGGAGCGCCCGAGATCTACAACTTCGCCGCGCTCCTCGTGGACGGCGCCAAGGACACCGACACCCGCGACGCAGGCGACCTGCGCGCCTTCCACCAGATCCTGATGGAAGCCGCCGCGCAGGGGCAGTCGGTGTTCGCCGCGGCCGGCGACTCCGGCGCCTACGACACCGTGCGCGGCCTGGGCGCGGGCACCGGTCCGGGCGAATTCAGCGCTCCGCTGACGGTGGACTCGCCCGCCTCCGATCCGTACATCACCGCCGCCGGCGGCACCACCGTGCCGGTGAAGTTCGTCGACTCCTCCGGCAACGTGGTGCTCTCCATCGACCAGGAAAGCGTCTGGGGCTGGGATTACCTGCTGCCCTTCGTGAGCAACCGCGCCGACGTGTTCTCGGTGGGCGGCGGCGGCGGCGTGAGCGCGTACTGGCGCGAGCCGTTCTACCAGTGGTTCACCCAGGGCATCCGCCGCAGCGAAAAGAAACAGTCGCTGGTCTACAACGACCCCAGCGCCGGCCCCACCACCCTGCTCAAGCTGCCCGGCAACTTCAGCGGCCGCAACGTGCCCGACATCGCACTCAATGCGGATCCCGAAACCGGCTACATCGTGGTGTCCAGCGCCGACGGCGGCGTGATCTCCGAAGGCGGCACCAGCTTCGTCGCGCCCCAGCTCAACGGCATCAGCGCCTTGCTGACGCAGAGCACCGGCCATCGCGTGGGCTTCTGGAACCCGCAGGTGTACCTGCTGCAGGACATCTTCGGCTACGGCAAGTGGTCGGCCTTCCACAGCGTGGACGCGGGCGACAACTGGTTCTACTACGGCGCACCCCACTACACCCCTGGGGCCGGCATCGGCACGCTCGACGTGAACAACCTCAACACGCTGCTCGGCGGACGCTGATCCTCGCCGCCAAGCTGTCTGCTCCGACGGCGGCCGCGCAAGCGGCCGCCGTTCTTGTCCGCGGAACGACGCGGAAACGGAACGCGCCGTAGGCGAAAACATGCCGATGCGCAGGTCGACCCCGCTGCCGGCGGCCGCAACTGTCGCTCGAATGCGCTTGTCCTTCGCAGCCCTGTTCGACCCTGCCGTCGATTGACGCTGCGTGCCCGGCGGCAGCGCCATTCAGCGCCACGCATTCCTAAGCCGGCCGCGGCAATGCCACAATGCGCGGATACGGTTGAGGAGATCCCGCATGGCGCCAGCCCAAGCCCACGGTGTGCCGGTCGTTCCGGACAGCGTCATCGTGCCCGAGGCGGTGCGCAGCGGCATCGCGGTCGAGATCAACGGCGAGCGCTTCGTGCACACCGGCGATCCGCAGATGCCGCTGCTGTGGTATCTGCGCGACGTGCTGCAACTGACCGGCACCAAGTACGGCGGCGAGCACGGCGGCAACGGCACCGACCTCGTGCTGGTGAACGACAAGCCGGTCTCGGCGATCGGCCAGCCGATGGCCAAGCTCGCCGGCAAGCGCATCACCACGGTGGAAGGTCTGGCCGCGAACGACGGCACCCTGCATCCGCTGCAGCAAGCCTTCATCGACGAGGACGCGATCGGTTGCGGCTACTGCATCCCGGGCTGGCTGATCGCCGGCGTGGATCTACTCAAGCGCAAGCCACATCCCGACGACGGCGACATCGACCAGTTGCCGAACAGCTGCCGCTGCGGCGTGCAGGCCCGGGTGCGCGCGGCGATCAAGCGCGCGGCCGCCGGCAAGGCAGGCCAGGCATGAGCGCGGACACGGCGAAGGGCATCCGGCTGTCGCGCCGCCGCTTTCTGCAGATCCTCGCGGGCGCCGCGGGCGCGCTGGTGGTGGGCGTGCGCGTCGCCGAGGCGGGCGATGCGCCCCTGCCGCCGGAATGGCTGGGCAACGACTTCCACGACCTCGGCGCCTACGTGCGCATCGACACCGAAGGCAACGTGCTGATCGGCGCGCGCGATCCCGATACTGGCACCGGCGTCGCCACCGCGCTGCCAATGATCATCGCCGACGAGCTGGACGCCGACTGGAACCGGGTCAGCGTGGTGCACCTCGGCCTCGGCGTCGAAACCGGCGGCAACGGCAAGCCGCAGTGGACCTACGGCCGCCAGCGCGGCGGCACCGGCGACTCCATCCCCGCCGCCTGGGCCGACCTCCGCTACGCTGGCGCGCTGGCGCGCTGGCTGCTCACCCAGGCGGCGGCGCACCGCCTCGGCGTCGCCGCCGACCGCCTGCGCTGCGAAGCCGGCACGGTGATCGCGCCGGACGGCCGCCGCGTCACCTACGGCAGCCTGGTGGACGACGCCAGCAAGCTCGACTTGCCCGCACAGCCGCCCACCCCCAAGCCGCCGCAGCGCTACACCCTGATCGGCAAGCCGGTAGGCGACGTGGACGCGCACGCCATCGTCACCGGCCAGGCGAAATACGCGATCGACCACCACGAGGCCGAAGCGCTGGTCGCCGTGCTGCTGCACTGCCCGTGGCCGGACGGCTCGCTGGCCAGCATCGACACCGCGCCCGCGCTCGCCGTGAAAGGCGTGGTCAAGGTGATGCAGCTCAAGCCCGAACCGGGCCAGCCGCCGGGCCAGACGGTGATCGCCCCCGCAGTGGCGGTGCTGGCCGAGAACACCTGGGCCGCGCTGCAGGGCCGCGGCAAGCTCAAGCTGGAATGGAAGCCCGGCGCCAGCGCCTCGGAGAGCAGCGCCGCGCTGGAACAGCAAGCCGTGGCCTTGCTCGGCAGCCAGTCCGCACCGACCACCCGCGTGCGCGACGACGGCGACGTGGAAAAGGCCGCCAAGCATGCGGCGATCCGCGTCGATGCGACTTATTACCAGCCCTGGCTCGCGCATGCCTGCGCCGAGCCGATGAACTGCCTCGCGCGCATCGACAAGGACCAGGCCGGGCTCGTCGTACCCACCCAGGCGCCGCAACAGGCCTTCGCCGTGGTCCAGCGGCTCACCGGCATCGCACCCGGCAACATCGAGATCCGCGTACCGCGCGTGGGCGGCGGCTACGGCCGCCGCCTCGACCACGACTACGTGGCCGAAGCCGTGCTGCTCGCCAAGGCCATGAACAAGTCCGTGCGCCTGCTGTGGCCGCAGAGCGAGGATTTCACGCACGACTACTACCGCCCCGCCAGCGTCTACAAGGTCAGCGCCGCGATCGACCGCAAGCGCAACGTGTCCGCGTGGAACCAGCGCGTCGCCAGCGCCTCCGCGCTCGCCGGCCGCGGCGTGCCGGCCGACCGGCAGTGGAGTTCGGAGGTTTCGGCGGACCAATTGCCCGCCGGGCTGGTGCCCAACTTCCGCAGCGACTGGTACGCGCAGGCATCCGCCCTCCCGCGCGGCCCGCACCGCGCGATGCCGCATCTTGCCAACGCCTTCGCCGCGGAGAGCTTCATCGACGAAATCGCGCACCAGCTGCGCGAGGATCCGCTGAAAACCCGCCTGCGCCTGATCGGCGAGCCGCGCAACATCGCGCTCGGCGGCGGCCGCATGCTGGACACCGGCCGCCTGCGCAACGTGCTGCAGCTGGTCGCCGACCGCATCGGCTGGAAGGACTGGCTGCACAGCGTCAACGGCCTCGGCATCGCCTGTTGGCACATGGACGGCGCCTACGTGGCGCACGCCGTCGAAACCTCCCTGCAGAACGACACGCTCGGCATCGAGCGCGTCGTCTGCGCGGTGGACGTGGGCCGCGCGATCAACCCGCTGGGCCTCGCCGGCCAGGTCTCCGGCGCCACGCTGGACGCGCTCTCCACCGCGCTCAACCTCGCCATCACCACCAGGGACGGCAAGGTGCAGCAGCACGACTGGAAGGACTACCCGCTCGCCAGCATGGCCCAGCTGCCGGACAGCGTGGAAACCATCATCGTCCCCGACGACGACCGTCCGCCCACCGGCGCCAGCTTCCTTGCCATGCCCACCGCCGCGCCGGCGCTGGCCAACGCAGTGTTCCGCGTCAGCGCGGTGCGCGTGCGGCGCTTGCCGCTGATGAAGGAATTCCTGCGGCTGCAGTAACCGTTCGCGACCGCTTCCCGCCCTGACCTGGGCGGGCTGCCGCCTGTTGGCAGGTGGTTCACGCCGGCCCGATGTCCGCGGCAAGCGACGCCTGCCGGTGATCGCCCGCTCATCTTGCCGCCGCAGGGGCAAGCGCGGTTAATGTTCCCGCCGTATACGCCGATACCACACGCAGCGATGTATCAGTGATCCGGAAGCGGCGCCCGCCTGTGCGAGGCGCATGCCGGGCAGCCTCATGCCTGACCGGATGTGCGCGACATCGACCCTATTCGCAAGCAGGCGTTGATGTTTGACTCTCAAGTGATCGGCCGTCAGGAAATTCGAATCCCTGCAAGTACCCGGCGCCTTCCCGACGCCCCGGGGCAAGACGAAGAGGCGGCCGTCCACGGTCATGCTTTTCGTGGCACAGCCATCGGCGCCGGGAGAGCGAAGTGATTTGGCAAGGCGAGGCTGGCATGGTGGGAAAACGTCTTTTCCGCTTGGCCATGATGGCCGGACTCGGATTCTCGTCGGCAGGCGTGCATGCGGCGCTCCCGTTGCAGGTGATCTATCCCCGGCCGGAAACGCCCTACGACGCCAGGACGGGCTATCCGGTCGCGGTTCTGCGCCTGGCCCTGGAACATCTGCATGTCCCTTTCTCGATGAAGCAGAGCGCCGTCGTGCTGCCGCAGGCGCGCACGCTTGAGCTGCTCAAGGACAACCAGGTGGTGACCGTGGGATGGTCCGTCGCCACGACGGAGCGCGACAAGCAGCTCCTCGCCGTCAGGGTTCCGATCGATCGCGGCCTGATCGGCTGGCGCGTGCTGCTGATCAGGCGGGGCAACGAAAAGCGCTTCGAGAACCTGCGGACCGCCTCGCAACTCGCCCGCGTGCCGATGGCCCAGGATCAGGACTGGCCGGACCTGACGATACTGCGCGACAACGGCTTCGACATGACGGCTGCGATCGACTACACATCGCTTTTCTCGATGTTGAAGCTGGGCCACGTCGACGCGGTACCCCGCTCGGTATCCGAGATAGGCCAGGAACTCGAGAGCCCCGACGGCGCCGATCTCGTCGCGGAGAAACACCTGCTGCTGCACTACCCGTCGGCGCTCGTCTTTTTCGTTTCCAGAAACAACGCAACGCTTGCCGCCGCCCTGCAACGGGGCCTGGAACGGGCCATTGCCGACGGCAGCCTCCAGCGGCTGTTCGAGCATACGTATCGCCAGAGCCTGAACGCACTGCACTTGCATGATCGCCACGTCATCGAGCTGACCAACCCATTGCTCCCGGCCAGCATGGTGCCCGCCTGCCGCAACTTCGGGTTCCAACCCGGCACCACGCCATGAATGCGCAAAGCTCCAGCGGCCGGCACAAGCGCGTACTGGCGAAAAGGCTGGCCATAGCGAATGTCTCCATCAACCTCCTGGTCACCGTCATCATCACGGCCTGGGTGCTTGTCGGCAGCTACCGCAGCGAGGTGGGCGCGGCGCGGCAAAGGCTCGACGAAATCGGCCGAACCATCGTCCCTGGGCTCGTCGACAGCCTTTGGCAGGTGAACCCGCATGAAATAAACGAGCGCCTCGACGAGATCGGCAACATACCGGGCGTCGACTATGTGCGCCTGCAGAGCCAGGAGGAATTGCGTCAGCGCGGGCAGGCCGATGCGCACCCGCGCATAACCCGCACGTATCCCTTGATCTACAGCGATCACCAGCATTTCGACCTAGGCACCCTCACCGTCGAGTTTGGCTGGGCTCCCATCACGCGAAAGTTGCAGCACCAGGCCATCCAGATAGCCATCACCACGCTGTCCCTCACCTTCTTCGGAACGCTGGCCCTGCTGTTCTTCGTTCAGGCGCGGATGACGCAATCGCTGGAGATCATGTCCAGCTACCTGCGCATGTTGCGCGTCGAAGATCTGGACGTCCCGCTCGTCCTGCCGAAATCGACATGGAACCGTTCGCCCGACGAGATCGACCAGATGGCGGGATCGATCAACCGCATGCGCGAATACCTGGCCGAAAACGTTGCGGCACGCATCCGCCACGAGGCGGAGCTGCTATCGCACCGCGAGAAACTGGAAGCGCTCGTCAAGGAGCGGACCGCGGCTCTCGAGGAAAAGACGCAAGAACTGGAACTGCAGTCGCGCACCTTCGAGAAGATGGCGAATACGGATGTGCTGACCGGCGCCTGTTCAAGGCGCTTTTTCATCGAGATGTCCGAACGCGTGATCGCACGCTGCGCGAAAAGCGCAGCTCCGCTGGCGATGCTGCTGCTCGACATCGACCACTTCAAGAGCATCAACGACACCCATGGCCACGCCATCGGCGACGAGGTGCTCGTCGGCTTCGCGAGCACCTGCCAGGCCGGCCTGCGCGAGATGGACCTGCTCGGCCGTCTCGGCGGCGAGGAATTCGGCCTGCTGCTGCCGGAGGCGGAAACGGGCGACGCGCTGGCCGTTGCGGAACGGTTGCGCGGCGCCCTGGAGTCGCTGGCCATCCGCACTCCGCGCGGAGACGAGATCCGCTTCACCGTATCCATCGGGCTGTGCATGCTGTCCGGCGGCTCGGATACCTACGAAACCCTGATGGCCCACGCGGACAAAGCCCTGTACGACGCCAAGCAAAGCGGACGCAACCGCGTGCGCGTCTTCGACGCCGCCGCAACCGCGGCTGCCCGATGAAGAAGGCCGGCCCGCCTCGGCGGTGACCGCGAAACGATGGGCACGGCATCGGCAGCGCGCGATCAAGCCGGCCTGTCCGGCCATCCGCACGGCTTCCGCGTCCGCCGCACCCCGCACGCCGCAGCCTTGAGGCGCCGCCTCAGGGCTGGCCGGCACGCACCGGAGCGGGCGCCCCGAACTGGTCGCTGGCCGGCACCCACGAACTCGACGAAGCCGCCGGCGCATGCCCTCTCACCACCGGCTCGACGGGCGGGCATCCGCGCGGCAGCGGGCTGCCGGCGACGCGGGCGGCGGCACATAGCGCTGCGTTGTCGAGCACGATGCGCGCCGGCGTCGCCGCGGTCGCTGCCGGCGCGGGCGGCAGGCTGGGCACGCTGCCGCCGGACACCTCCGGCAGATTGAGGCGGTCGTAGGATTTCTGCGGCATCGCCGGCGGCGGCGCATCGGCATTGCCGCAGCCGAGCAGCGAGACCGGGATCAGCGGCATCACCACGCACTTGATGCGGATGCCGCGCGGCAGATGGAAGGTGTGTTGCAAGGTGGTCTTTTCCGCCGCGTGGCGCAGCGCGGTGTCCACCGAACTCTCGCCCGGCGGCGTCCAGTACGGGTCGAAACGCGTGGACTGGTACTTCACGCCGTGGATGTCGTGGCTCATCACCGCGGTGTCGCCGGTGGGCTTGAGCTGGATGAACTCGGGCACCTCGTTGACCGCCTGGCCGGCGGATGACGCACCGGCCGACGCGCCGGGCGCCTTGCCCAGTCCCTTGCCGGTCTCGCCCGCGGTGGCCTGCCCCAGGCCGTGCGAGTGCAACGGTCCGGCGCCATGCACGGTGGCGGCATCGGCGGCCTGGCTCACGCCTTGCGGTTCGCCGGGACGGGCGCTGTCGCTGCCCTGCGGGTTCGCATGGGGCGACGTGCTGACATCCGCCGCGGCACCCTCGCTGGCCGTGCCGGCGGGCCCGTTCGATGCGCTGGCGGCGGTGACGGCCGTGGTCGCCGGCGCACTCTCCACGGATGGCAAGGTCACCGCCGACGGCTGGCCGATTGTGCTGAGCGACGCATCGTCGGCGATCTTGATCGCGGCCTTGGCCGGCGCCGCCACGCGAGGCGCCGCCGGAGCCGATTGCGGTACCGCGGCCAGCGGCTTTTCCTGCACTTCCGCCGGCGCGGGCGCCAGCACCTTCGGCAAGGACTGCGGCGCGCTCGGCGACGGCGCATTCAAGGTCGATTGCAGGCTCACTTGCGGCGCGGCCTGCGCGGCCAGGGGTACGGCCTGCAGTTCAGGCGCCGTCGGTGCCGCCGGCAGATCCACGTGCACCGGCTGCACGATGGCGGGAGCCTGCACGTCCGCGGCCACGCGATCCAGCGCCACGGTGGGCGGCGCGATCGTGGGTGGCGATTGCGGCGGCACCGTCGGCAGCGCCAACGAGGGCGGCGGCAACATCGGCCGGTTGCCTTCGAGCTGCGGCGCGCGCACGGGTTCCGGCTGGAACTTCGGCGGCACCGGCGGCTGCAGCGTGGGCGCCGCCGGGCTCACCGGCGGGGGCACCATTGCGACGGGCACCGGCTGCAGCCTGGGCGCGGGCGCCGGCTTCGGCACGCTGGGCGGCGGCGTGGGCGCGGCGACGGCTTTTGCGGGCGCCGCGGCCACCGCCTTCGCGGCCACCGCAGGCATGCGCGGCGCGCGCTGGGCAGCGGTATGCGCCGCGCGTGCCGTGACCGCGGCATGCCCCTGATGCACCGGGCCCTCCTGGCGCGGCGGCTCGCCTTTCGGCGGCGGCGGCGGTGCGAGATCGGGCAGCTCGATGAAGCGTGCCTGCATTTTCGCAGGCACGTCCTTGCCCTGCGGCGGCTCCCAGGCCGGACCGAGGATGAAGCCGAACAGGAAGAACAGGTGGATGAGCATGCTGGCGGCAAGCGCCAGCGTGCGCCGCCATACCAGGCGCGGCCGCGGACGCCGCGAGGCACGCAAGCCGAGCATGCGCGCGGAGGCGGCGAGCGGCGAGTTCAACAGCACCTGCGCCGGCCGTTGGGCGCGCGGAGGCGGCGTGTCGGAATGCGGGGGGCGGGGCATCCAGCGAGTGTACTTTTACTTCCGCTTGCGCAGCTCCTCGTCCACCGCACGGAGCGGCGTGTCGCTGGGACAGCCGTCCGCGAGCGGCTTGCCCGCGCGGTACAGCGCGATGCATTGATCCAGGCTGGGCGGCTTGGGCGCGTTCGGGTCGGGCGCCAACGGCCGGGCCGGCGCCATGTCCAGACGCACGTCGCCGTCCTTGCGCGACGGCGGCGATGGCGGATCGCCGCCGCAGCCGCCGGCCAGCGCGGCCAGCGAAATGCCGCAATGGATGTGGATGCCATGCCCCAGGTTGAAGGTGTGCTTCACCGTGGTCTTGTCCACCGCCTTCTGCAACATGTCGTCGATGGCGCTGGCGCCGCCCTTGTCCCAATCCTTGTCGAAACGCGTGGGTCGGTATTTCACCGGATGGGTGTCCTGCATGATCCGCGTGTCGCCCTGCGGCAGGTGCTGTACGTAGTCGGGCACGGGCGCGGCGGCTGCCGGCAGCAGGGGCATTCCATCGCGGTCGAACAGATGCGGCATGGCCGCGCTCGACGCGGGTGCGGGCAGCTGCACGCTCAGTGCGCTTTTCGATGCAGGCTCGACCACGCGTCGCACCGCCTTGGCAGGCGGCGGCGGCAACGCCAGCGCGGGCGGCGCCTTCGCGGCCGGCGCGTGGGCGGCGGCAATGAAACGCACCTGAAGCACGTCGCTGGACGGGGCCGACTGCGCAGGCCGTTCCGGCGCAGGCGGACGCATCGCCCACCAGGTCATTGCCCCGAACACGATGTGCAGCAGCGCGACCACGGCCAGCGTGATCCACCTTAGGCGCGGATCGCGTTGCGGCCTGCGCCAATGCAGCTGGCGCAACCGCGCGATGGTCGCGCGGTCGAGCGCATGCGTGCCGTCGCGACCGGAGTCGGACGATGCCGTGACGCGGATGTCGGCCTGCATGCGGTGGTTGATGGGAAGACTCCGGGTGGACGGCGTGCCAGAAGATGGCCTGTGCTGCGCGCAAGACAGGCCAAGGTCGCGCGCGGCTTTCGACCGCAATGGCTTGCGGCGGTTCCCGGCCGCGTTGACGCAAGCCTAACCCCCCGTCGCCGTACCATCGGCCAAATCACCCCGCCATGACCGCCCCCGCGTCCGCGCCCGGACGACCATGACGGCCCCGTCGGCCGCCGCGCGCGGCCCCGCGCGGCGCCGCTCATGACGATGCGATTCCGCGCCTTTGCCATGAGGAGGGTCGCATCGTGTCCTACACCACGGAAAGCATCCGCAACATCGCGCTCGCCGGCCACGCCGGCGCCGGCAAGACCACGCTGTTCGAGGCCTTGCTGCACGCCGGCGGCACGATCCAGTCGCAGGGTTCGGTGGAGCGCGGCACCACGCAGTCGGACACCGACGCGCAGGAAAAGGCGCGCGGCCACTCCATCGACAGCTGCATCGCCGGCATCGACCGCGGCAGCTGCCACATCAACCTGATCGATACCGCCGGCTACGACGACTTCCGCGGCGGCACGCTGTCCGCCTTCGCCGCGGTGGAAACCGCGATGGTGGTGGTGAACGCGGTCAACGGCATCGAGCACGGCACGCGCCGCATGATGGAGCACGCGCGCTCGCGCGGCCTGGCCCGCGTGCTGGTGGTCAACAAGATCGACTACGAAGGCGCGCATCTCGGCGCACTGGTGGAAGCGCTGCGCGAGGCATTCGGCCCGGAGTGCCTGCCGGTGAACCTGCCCGCGCAAGGCGGCAAGCGCGTGCTGGACTGCTTCTTCCACGCCGAGGGCAGCACCGATTTTTCCTCGCTGGCCAGCGCGCACCAGCGCATCCTGGACCAGGTGGTGGAGATCAACGAAGCCACCATGGGCGCCTACCTCGACCAGGGCGAAGCCGCGCTCAGCCGCCAGCAACTGCACGATGCCTTCGAGCAATGCCTGCTCGAAGGGCACCTGGTGCCGATCTGCTTCGTCAGCGCGCGCAACGGCACCGGCGTGGCGGAGCTGCTGGACATCGCCGACCGCCTGCTGCCCAACCCCGCCGAGGGCAACCCGCCGCCCTTCGTCAACGGCGAGGGCGAGCCGATCACCGTCAATGCCGACCCCGCACAGCACGTGATCGCCGACGTGTTCAAGATCGTCAACGACCCCTTCGTGGGCAAGCTCGGCATCTTCCGGGTGTGGCAGGGCACCGTGCGGCGCGATGCGTCGTTGTACGTGGACGACGGCCGCAAGCCGTTCCGCGTGGGGCACCTGTTCCGGCCCAACGCGAAGAACCACGTGGAGATCGAACAGGCCGTGCCCGGCGACATCGCCGCGGTGGCCAAGGTGGAGGACATCCACTACGACGCCGTGTTGCACGACGCGCACGAGGAGGACCACATCCGGCTTGCGCCCATGCGCTTTCCGCAGCCGATGTTCGGCCTCGCGCTGGAACCGCGGCACAAGGGCCAGGAGCAGAAGCTGGCGAACGCGCTCGCGCGACTGGCCGAGGAAGACCCCTGCCTCGGTCTGGAACACCACAAGGAGTTGAACGAGACCGTGCTGCGCGGCCTTTCCGAGCTGCATCTCAAGGTGACGCTGGAGCGCATGCGCGAACGCTACGGCGTGGAAGTGGAGACCCATCCGCCGCGCATCGCCTACCGCGAGACCATCGCCGCACCGGCGGAGGGCCACCATCGCCACAAGAAGCAGACCGGCGGCGCCGGCCAGTTCGGCGAGGTGTTCCTGCGCGTGGAACCGCTGGAGCGCGGCACCGGTTTCGAATTCGTCGATGCGGTGAAGGGCGGCGTGATCCCCGGCACCTTCCTGCCCGCCATCGAGAAAGGCGTGCGCCAGGCGATGGAGCGCGGCGCGGTGGCCGGCTATCCGCTGCAGGACCTGCGCGTGACCGTGTACGACGGCAAGTACCACCCGGTCGATTCCAAGGAAGTCGCCTTCGTCAGCGCCGGCAAGAAGGCCTTCCTCGACGCCGTGGGCAAGGCGCGCCCCATCGTGCTGGAGCCCATCGTCGACGTGGAGGTGGCCATCCCCGAGAGCGACGTCGGCGATGTCACCGGCGGCCTCGCCGGCAAGCGCGCGCGCATCCTCGGCACCGACAGCCGACGCGGCGGCGAACTGCTGATCAAGGCGCAGGCGCCGCTGGCCGAACTCACCGACTACCCCACCGAACTCAAGGCCATGACCGGCGGCCGCGGCCGCTACAGCCTCGACCTCAGCCACTACGAGCCGGTGCCGATGCCGGTGCAGAAGCAGCTCAGCGAGGCGTGGCGGCCGCGGGTGGAAGAAGACTAGATCGACTCGACGCGGTTCCGGCCGGCTTGCTTGGCGCGGTAGAGCGCGCTGTCGGCGCGCTGGACCAGCGTGCCCGCGACGGCTTCGTTCGCGCGCAGCGCGCTGACCCCAAGGCTGACGGTGATCTTGATCTTCGCATCGCCGACCACGAACACGGCGTCGGCGACCTTGGCGCGCAGGCGCTCGGCCACCATCAGGCCGTGTTCGAGATCGGTATCCGGCAGCACCACCAGAAACTCCTCGCCGCCGAACCGGCCGAAGCGGTCGTGCTGGCGCATGGAGTCCTGGCAGATACGCGCCGTTTCGCGCAGCACCTGGTCGCCGGCCGGGTGGCCGTGGCTATCGTTGACGTGCTTGAAGTGGTCGATGTCCAGCATCGCCACCGTGAGTTCCCCGTGCGTCCGGCCTGCGTTCGCGACAGCCACGTCAAGCAAGTGGTCGATGTGGCGCCGGTTGGAGATGCCCGTCAACGGATCGACCAGCGACAACCGGTTCAGGCGGCGGCTCTTCAGCAGTTGCCGATAGCCGAGCCAGGTCACGCCGATCATCAGCACGCCGCCCAGCAGGATGGCCAGCTGCTGCCAAGTACGCACGCTTTCCAGCGAAGCCAGTTGCTGGCTCTGCAGCGCCTTCTCGTCGGCCAGGCGGCGATTTTCCAGGTCGCGGCGCGCGGTGTCGAAGCGGTAGCGCATCAAGGTGGTGACCTGGGCCTTGGTCTTCTGCTCCAACTCCTTGTTGGTGGCGACCATGCGCCTGAGGTCGTCCAGCGCCGCCTGGGGGCGGCCGAGCGCTTCCTCGTTCTTCGATCGCGCGGCATACAACTCGGCGAGGTAGCGCAGGTTGCCGCTGTTGGCTAGGGCGGTTGCCGCAACCTGGAACTCCTGCGCCGCCAAGGCGTGCTGGCCCAGTCCGGCGTGCGCTTCGGCCGTCTGCAGCGCCAGCATGTCGGCGTTGGAGTTGTCCGAAACGGACTGGAAGACCTTGGCGGCCTCCGCGAGCTGCCGCAGCGCCTTTTCGTACTGGCCGAGCTGGTTGCTGCTTTCCGCCTGCGCCAGCAGGGCCGCCCCGACGTTTTGCGGCGGCCCGATCTCGCGCGCCAGGTCGAGCGCCTTCTGCTGCGGCGCCACGGCATCGGCCGGCCTGCCCCGCTCGCTGGCGAGGAAACCCTGCCCCATATAGATGGCGAGCAGTTGCTGTTTGTCCTCCGCGTCGCCGATCGCCGCCATCGCCTGGCGCAGGTAATCGGCAGCGTCGTCGTATTCGCCCATACGCCGATACAGGCTGGCGATGTTGACGAGGTTGGCGCGCGCCGGCGCCGGGGCATTGCCGATCTTCTCGTAGTCGGTCTGCGCATCGAGCAGATCGATCATCGCCTTGGCCTGGTCGCCCAGCAGCGACAGCTGATTGCCGCGCCAGGTCAGCGCGTCGGCGATCACGCGGGTATCGCCCAGCCGCCTCGCGGTCAGCACGGCGGCGTCGAAGCTCTGCAACGCATCGTGGTTACCGCTGGCCTGGATGAGGTAATTGCCCAGGCACATCTGGAAATTCGACTCGGCATTCAGGTCGCCGGCCTGCCGCGCCCTCTCCACACCACGCCTGGCGAAGGCTACGCCGCCCTTGGCGTCGCTCTGGAAGGCGAGAAAGCAGTAGATGTACTCGTAGCTGAATTCGCGGGCCGCATCATGCGGGGGCAGCAGCGCATGCAATTGCGCCAGCGTGTTTTTCACCGCCGCATCGCTGTCGGGGGAGACGGTGCCGTCGTTCAATTGCTTGAGCAGGTGGTCGAACGCAGCCGGATCGGGAGCCGTCGCCGTCTGCGCAAGCAACGGCGGGAGCATGGCGAACGCCACGCATGCCAGCCAAGCTTGCAAGCTGCTACGCAAATCGCCTCCTCCACCCAACGCGACGGCACAACCGGCCGATGCACGCCACCCGCAGACTACATCGGCGGGCAAGGCGTTTGCTTTAGCGGCGACCGCTTGCTCAGCGCTTGGGCTTGAGCAGTGTTCCCGTGCAATGCTTCGACCCGCACAGGCACTTCCACAGCTTCTTCAGCCGCGCGGTGTGCGGCACTTCCAGCGTGATGCCGTAGTCGTAGGTGAGTTCTTCGCCCGGCTTGATGTTGCGGATGGCCTCGATCAGCACCTTGTCCTTGCGCGGGTCGCCGCTGGCGCTTTCCTCCACCACGGCGCGGCAGTTGGGCGCGCAGCTGTGGTTGATCCAGCGCGCGGTGTTGCCCTTGCGGTTGGCGTCGACGATGTAGTCGTCGTTGAGGGTGAACAGGAAAGTGTGGCCGGTCTCGCCGCCGTCGCCGTACATGGCGTCGGCTTCGTCGTGAGTCATCAGCGTGCCCTTGTACTGGACGATCTCCTCGCCCTTGTTGATCGGCTCGACGGCGAATACGCCATTGCCGTGGATGGGAGAGCGGCGGGCGACGATGCGACGGGTCATGGGGCGTGCTGACATGGTGGTGGAACGCCGCATGATGCCTGCAGCGCACGGATGTGGAAACCGCCGGCATTGACGCGCGCAGCCGCCCGGGTCAAGATTCAAACAATCGTTTGAGATCGCAACCATGAGGCCACGGTCGTGATGCGACTGATCCGCTGCTTCGCGCTCATCACCCTTGCCGCCTGCCTTGCCGCCTGCGGCCCGCAACGCAAGAGCGTGTTCCCGCCCTCGCTCAGCGTGCAGCAGATGCAGGTGCTGCCGAACGGCGCATGGCGCCTGACCGTGCGCATCCAGAACAACAGCTACGGCGGCGTGGACTTCCAATCCATCGAGGGCTCGCTGCAGGTGGCCAACCAAACGCCGGTGCGCCTGCATGCGACGTTCGACCGCGACATCCCTTCGTTCGCCGGCGACGTGGTCGCGGTGGACGTGCTGCCCACGCCCGCGATGGCCAACGCGCTCGCCGCCGTCGCGGCCAAGGGCAGCGGCGGTTCGCTGGCCTACGCCATCGGCGGCACGATCCACGCCCAACCGGACCTGGCCGACCATCCGGACAAGAAAGACCCGCAGGACTTCCCTTTCCAGCACAGCGACTTCCTGTCGCCCGTACCGGGCATCGCCAACACTTTCCGCTGATTTTTTCTTCCCGAGAGAACGACCATGACGATCTACAAGGCTCCGCTCGACGACCAGCGCTTCGCCCTCTTCGACCTGCTGGGCGCCGAGGCCATCCTGACCAAGCTGCAAGGCGGCGCGGAACACAGCCGCGACCTGCTGGACGCGGTGCTGGAGGAGGCCGGCAAACTCGCCGAGCAGGTGCTGGCGCCCACCAATGCGCCGGGCGATGCCGAAGGCTGCCACTACGACAAGGCCACCCACGCGGTGACCACGCCGAAGGGCTTCAAGGAAGCCTTCAAGGCCTTCGCCGAAGGCGGCTGGGCCGGCCTCACCGCCAAGGAACAATTCGGCGGCCAGGCGCTGCCCAACGTGATCGGCACCGGCACCACCGAACTGTTCCAGTCCGGCAACCTGTCCTGGAGCCTGTACCCGCTGCTCAGCGAGGGCGCCTGCCACGCGATGGAGCTGCACGGCACCGCCGAGCAGCAGCAGACCTACATGATGCCCATCGTGGAAGGCCGCTGGACCGGCACGATGTGCCTCACCGAGCCGCAGGCCGGTTCCGACCTCGGCCTGCTGAAGACCCGCGCCGAACCGAACGCCGACGGCAGCTACGCGATCAGCGGCACCAAGATCTTCATCAGCGCCGGCGAGCACGACCTCGCCGAGAACATCGTGCACCTGGTGCTGGCGCGCCTGCCCGACGCGCCGGCCGGCAGCCGCGGCATCTCCATGTTCATCGTGCCGAAGTTCAAGGTGAACGCGGACGGCTCGCTGGGCGAACGCAACAAGGCCTATGCCGGCGCCATCGAGCACAAGATGGGCATCAAGGGTTCGGCCACCTGCGTGATGAACTTCGACGCGGCCGAAGGCTTCCTGATCGGCCAGCCGCACAAGGGCCTGGCCGCGATGTTCACCATGATGAATGCCGCGCGCCTGTCGGTGGGCGTGCAGGGCCTGGCGCTGGCCGAGCGCGCCTGGCAGAACAGTCTGAACTACGCGCGCGAACGCCTGCAGGGCCGCGCGCTGTCCGGCGCGAAGTTCCCCGACAAGCCCGCCGACAACCTGCTGGTGCAGCCCGACGTGCGCCGCATGCTGCTCACCCAGCGCGCCTTCGTGGAAGGCTCGCGCGCCCTGCTCTACTACACCGCGCTGCAGACCGACATCGAGGCGCGCGGCGCCAGCGAGGACGAGCGCAGGCAAGCCAGCGAGCTGGTGGCCTTCCTGATCCCCATCGCCAAGGGCGTGGTGACCGAACTGGCGCAGGAGTGCACCAAGGAGGCGCTGCAGGTGTACGGCGGCCACGGCTACATCGGCGAGAACGGCATGGAGCAGTTCGTGCGCGACGCGCGCATCATCACACTGTACGAAGGCACCACCGGCATCCAGGCCGCCGACCTGCTGGGCCGCAAGATCCTCCAGCTGCAGGGCGTGGGCTTCAAGCATTTCCTCGCCGAGATCGGCGCCTTCTGCAAGGCGCATGCGGGCGATGCGAAGCTCGCCGCCTTCGTCGCGCCGCTGGGCGCCGCAGTGAAGGAGTGGGGCGAACTCACCCTCTCGCTCGCGCAGCGCGTGCAGGCCAACCCGGAAGAACTCGGCGCCGCGGCGACGGATTACCTGTGGTACTCGGGCTACGTCACGCTGGCCTACTTCCAGGCACGCGCGGTGGCCGCCGCCGAAGCCAGCGCGCAGTCCGCGGCCTTCAAGCAGGCCAAGCGCGACACCGCCGCGTTCTACTTCGCCCGCATCCTGCCGCGCACGCTGATGCACAAGGCGGCGATGGAGGCCGGCGCAGCGAGCCTCCCCGACATCGCCTGACGCGCGAGCCGCGACCGCATCGGAACCCAACCAAGCCCGGCCTCCGCCGGGCTTGGTTTTTGTGCGCCGTGCGCCGCGCAGGACAGCGATGCCCTTGCCGATCGCCGGCCGGAAAACTGAACGCCCCCGTAGCCATGGATCGTTCATGCGTGCGGTTCGCCGCCGGCATGGGGTAGGTTGCAGAGGACAGCGCACGACAGGGGGATCCATGAACTGCCGGCGCCGCTGCTGTCGCCCGCGATGCCGGCAAGCACTCGGGAGAAATATCGATGAAGATCCGAACCCCACGTGTCGCGATGCTTGCGGCAAGCATCCTCGCCGTCGGCCTGGCCGGCTGCTCGCAGTACGTGAAGAAGGACGAACTCAACGCCGCCATCCAGCAGCTGCAGCAGAAGCAGCAGGATCAGCAGCAGCAGATCGATGCGATCAAGCAGCAGATGCAGTCGCAGTTCTCCAAGTACGACTCGCAGATCACCGCCATGCAGGGCCGCGTCAGCGTGGACACCGTGGCGCACTTCGCCTTCAACAGCGCCGAACTCAGCGACCAGGACAAGCCGGCGCTGCAGAACTTCGCCCAGACCATCCGCCAGTACCACCCGAACGTGCTGATCACCGTGGAAGGATTTGCCGACCCGGCCGGCTCGCGCGCCTATAACCAGCGGCTCGGCATGCAGCGCGCCGAGGCCGTGCGCGACTTCCTCGTCTCCAGCGGCATCGACGCCAACCAGATCCGCGCGGTGAGCTACGGCAAGGACGCAAACCGGCAGGTGGTGAAGGGCGCCACCCGCGACCGCGGCATCGACAACCGCCGTGTTTCGCTCACGGTGGATTCCACCGGCGCCGGCGCCACCGCAACGGCGGCACCCACCTCCTGAGGCCACGGTCGCCGCGCTTCGTCCTCACGGGAACGCCTCTGCCATTCCGGGACGCGCCGCGATGGTAGAGGCCGTTGTCACGGCGCGCGCATCGCGGCAGGCTTGCGCCATCCGGCGGAACGGGGGCTGCGGCGATGACGGGACTCGTGCGTGCGACGTGGCGGGGTCTGGCATGGCTGCTCGGCGCCTGCCTCGCGGTCGCCTCCATCGGATGGGGCGCCCTGGCGCTCTGGTACCAGCTGCCCGGCAAGGGCGTGGCACGCGCACTCGGCGCCGTGCTGTGGTGCGCCCTTGCCGTGGCGTTGTTCGCGCTGGCGATCCGTCATCGCAGCGTGCGCCCGCTGCTCGGCTATGCGCTGATGTATGCGCTGCTGCTGGCGTGGTGGTCCGGCATCCGGCCCAGCCGCCACCGGGACTGGGCCGACGATGTCGCGCACCAGCTCACCGGCGAAGTGCACGGCAACCTCGTGGTGCTGCACGACGTGCGCGACTTCGACTGGCGCGGCGAGCACGACTACGACGCGCGCTGGGAAACGCAGCGCTACGACCTCGGCCACCTCGTTTCCGCCGATGCCGTGCTGTCGCACTGGGGCAACCCCGCGATCGCCCACGCGATGATCTCGTTCGGCTTCGACGACGGCCGGCACCTCGTGTTCTCGGTGGAGATACGCAAGCGGCGCGGGCAGGCATTCTCCTCCATCGGCGGCTTCTTCAAGGACTTCGAAACGGTGCTGGTCGCCGCGCCGGAAAGCGACCTGATCCGCGTTCGCACCAACGTGCGCGGCGAGGACGACTACCTCTACCCGCTGGACATTCGCCGCAGCGCGATGCGCGCCTTGTTCCTCTCCTACGTGGCCACCGCCAACCGGCTGGCGGTCCGGCCCGCGTTCTACAACACCGTCACTTCGAACTGCGCCACCGTGGTGTACCGCATGGCGCGGGAGCTCGATCCCGGCCTGCCGCTGGACGCGCGCCTGCTGTTCACCGGCTACCTGCCCGGCTACCTCTACAAGATCGGCGTGCTCGACCGCCGGCTCACGCTGCCGCAGTGGAATGCGCACGCGCGCATCACCGGACGCGCCCGCGCCTGCGGGCCGGGCGGGGATTTCTCGAAGGCGATACGCGCACCGCTACAGTAAAGCCGCGTTGGCAGGCTGCTCGCCAAACATCCGCTCGAACGCCTGCAACGGCAGCGGACGTGCGATCAGGTAGCCCTGGAAGATGTCGCAGCCCTGCGACATCAGGAAACTGCGCTGAGCTTCGGTTTCCACGCCCTCGGCCACCACCTGCAGATCCAGGCCGCGCCCCATGGCGATGATGGTCTGCGCCACCATCGCGTCGCTATGGTTTTCCGGCAGGCGGACGACGAAGGCCTGGTCGATCTTCAGCTCGTCCAACGGCAGCCGCGAAAGGTAGGCCAGCGAGGAATAGCCGGTGCCGAAATCGTCCAGCGAGATGCGCAGGCCCAGCGCACGCAGGCGGGTCAGCTTCTCGGTGGCCGCGACGAGGTCGTCCATGATGAGCGTCTCGGTGACTTCCAGCGTCAGCAGCGAGGGATCGGCGCCGGACAGGATCAGCGCGCGCTGCACGTCGTCCACGAAACCGGGCTGGGCGAATTGGCGCGCGCTGACGTTGACGGCCAATGTCAGCCTGCTCCCGATCGGCCAACTGGCCCAGGCGGCCAGCTGCTGGCAGGCCCGCCGCAGCACCCAGTCGCCCAGCGGCAGGATCAGGCCGTTTTCCTCGGCGATCGAGATGAACTCGTCCGGCGCCACCCGCACCCCGTCGTGACGCGTCCAGCGCAGCAGTATCTCGGCACCGATCACGTGGCCGCGGCGGTCGGTCTGCGCCTGGAAGTACACCTCCAGCGCCTCGTCGGCGATCGCATGCATCAGGTCGCCGGCGAGCAGCTCGCGCCGCGCCAGCTCGGCCAGCATGGCCGACTTGAAACGGCGCACCTGGTTGCGCCCGGCGGCCTTGGCGGCATACATCGCCAGTTCGGCCTGCTTGAGCACCGTTTCCACCGAATCGCGCCCCGGCTGCAGCTCGGTCCAACCCAGGCTGACCGTCATGCCCGCCAGCACGTTGCCGTCCAACCGGAACGGCTCATGCAACGCCTGGCGCATGCGCTCGGCGCAGGCCAGCACCTCGTCGACCAGCACCTGCGGTTCCGCCGCCCGGCCGTACAACAGCAGCGCGAAGGTGCCGCCGCCCAAGCGGCTCAGCACGCATTCGTCGTCGAGCATGCCGCGCAGCCGCTGCGCCATGAGTTCGAGCAGGCGGTCGCCGGCGGCATGGCCATGCAGGTCGTTGACGCGCTTGAAGTGGTCGAGATCGAACAGCAGCAGCGCGCCCGTGTGGGACGTGCCGGCCTCGCTCAGCAAATGCTGCAGCTGGCCGTGCAGGAAGCGCCGGTTCGGCAAGTCGGTCAGTGGATCGAAATAGGTCATGTGATCGACGCTCGCGTGCGCCTCGCGCTCGCCGGTCAGGTCGATCATCGAACCGACGAGGTGGCTCACCCGGCCGGCGGCGGCGGCGACGGCCGAGATCGTGACGCGCGCCACCTTGGGCTGGCCCTGCTTGACGTTGATCCACAGCTCGCCCTGCCAATAGCCGTCGCGCTGCACCGTTTCCCAAAGGCTGTCGTAGACATCCTCCTCGTGCTGCTGCGAGCGCAACAGCGCCAACGGTTGCCCGACGGCTTCATCCGGCGGGTAGCCGGTGAGCTTGGTGAAGGCCAAGTTGACCCGCTGAATGACGCGGTTGGCATCCAGCACCATCAACGCTTCCTGGGTCTCGAACGCGACGGCGGCCAGGCGCAGTTCGTTCTCCACGCGTTTGCGCTCGGTGACGTCCTGGGCATGGATGAACACGTACTGCGCATTGCCGTCGGCGTCGTGGAATACCGAGCAGTCGAGCACCACCGGAAAGCGCCGGCCGTCCTTGGCCAGGTGCTCGGTTTCCCAGACGTAGTGATCCATCCGGTCCGCCTTCGCCCGCAATGCCGCACGCTCGGCCACCAGGTCGGGCGGGTACAACGCATCCACCGACATGCCCTCCATCTCCGACGCTGCGTACCCGCGCTCGCCGGCAAAGGTGGAATTGGCGGAGATCAGGGTCTTGCTGCGCGCATCGCAGATATACATGCCGAACGCCGCGTTCTCGAACGCGTGCGCCCACAACCGGAGCTGCGTCTCCGCCAGCTGCCGCTCGGTGACGTCGCGCGCCGCGCTCACCACGCTGTACGGCTCGCCCTGCGGCGTGAACAGGGGCGCGCTGATGACCTCGAAATGCCGGCTCTGGCCGTTGCCGTTGCCGTTGTCCAGCGACAGCATGGTGCTGGCGTTGTGCCCGAGCTGCACGGCCTCCCTGTCCAGCTCCGACACCCTGGCCGCGAACGCTGCGTCGAACAGCTCGTCGCAGCGCCGCCCGACCGGCGCCTCGCACGGGGAGCGGAACATGGCCACCGCACGGTCGTTGCCGTCGCGGTAGATGCCGTGCAGGTCCTTCACCCACATCGCATCGGGGCTGGCGTCGAAGACCGCACGCAGCTTGCCCTCTTCCGCTTGCAGGGCCGCGGTGCGTGCCGCCACCGTGCGGCGGAGGGTCCAGATCCACAACGCCATCAGCGCGGCCAGCAGCAGAACCACCGCCAGCGCGATGCCCGCGATGCGGCGATAGCGCGGCCCAAGGTGCGAGTGATCCAGCCAGCGCGCACGCAGCGTCTCGCGCTCGGCCGGCGTGATGCGCGCCATGCCGCGCTGGACCGCAAGGAACATGGCCGTGTCGCCCTTGCGGACGGCCCAGTACGACTGCTCGTTGAACAGCACGAAGGCTTCGTAGAAGCGATCCAGCGCCGAGTAGCGGTAGAGCTCGTAGTTCGCCGGGTACTGATCCATGCAGAACACGCGCAGGTCGCCCTTGGTGGCGGCCTGCATCATGTCCTGGTAGCTGCCGTAGAACCGCAGGTCGGTGACGCCGTCGTCGCGCAGGCGCTCCGCGCAGGCATCGCCGCGCTGCACGCCCACCGGCAAGCCGCGCAGGGCGCCCACGCTGCGAATGCCGGCAATGCGGCGGTCCACGTAGATGTCCACCGGCAGATCGACGGAGGGCGCGGAAAAATCGTACGTCTCCATGCGCGATGGCGTGCGGTAGAGCATGTCGATCACGTCCGCGCGACCGTCCTTCATGTTTTGCGCGGCACCGGCCCAGTCGGTCAGCACCAGCTCGACCCGGATGCCGGTGTGCTTCTGGAACAGCTTCCACACGTCGACTTCGTAGCCCTGCGGCTTGCCGTCGGCATCGAGGAAGATGAAGGGCGGGTAGTCGTTGCTGCTGGCCACGCGGATGCTCGCGATCGCCGGCGCCTGCTGCGAGGTCGCGGCAGGGCCTTCCGACGCAGGCGCAGTCGAAGCCGCAACCGCCGCCATGCAGCAGAGCAATCCGGCCACACATGCTGATCTCCATCCGTTCAGACGCATATGTCCTTCGCACGCGACCCCGGCGCGCCGACAGCATCGACGACGATGCATGCCCGCGCAAGCGATACCGCCTTCATTGCCCGCAGCCTCTGGCTTTCCTCCCTCGGCCCCGCATTACTCCTGTATCGGCAGGCCGAGCACAAATTGAAGCGCCCGCGAAGCCGCGCCCGCCCCTCATGGCATGCCGTCGACCAGCTCGAAACGTACCTGCCGCTTGGCCGGATCGGCCTCCGCCAGGCGTACCGCCACATCCTGCCCCAGCGGCAACGGCGAGGCGGCGCTGACGCGCGCCTCGATGGCCAGATCGCGCAGCATCACCACGCCCGTGTGGCCATTGCCGTGGCCGCCGTCGATTTCGACGATGGCGCCCGTGAAGGTCTCGCCGACACGCGGCATCAGCAGCACGGCTTCGACCAGGTCGATCACCTGCCGCTCGTAATGCTTGGAACGGCGATCCGCCTCGGCCATCACGCCGGGCAGCGCCGGCAACGCGTTGCGCGCCCATGCCGGCACCGGCTGGTTGGCGCACAGCGCCACGCAGACCTCGCCCACGTAGCGGTCCACCAGCCGGCGCAGCGGCGCGGTGGCATGGGCGTACTCCGCCGCCACCGCGGACTGCAGGGGTTGCGCAGGCAATTCGCCGTCGAAGGCCACATAGGCGGCGCCGCGCAGCACGGCGGTGCAGGCGGTGAGCATCGCGACGTGGGTATCCTTGGAGGGATCGAGGCCACGGATGAAATCGGGGTAGGCCAACCCGTCCGGCCAGGCGATGGCCAGCGCCTGCGCGGTGCGCCGCAGCCGCGCGACGTCCTGCGGCTGCGGTGGCGGCAGCGTGCGCAGGATGCCCACCTTGCCCTTCACCATCAGTTGCGCCGCCGCCATGCCGGTGAGCAGCGAAATCTGCGCGTTCCAGTCCTCGTCCGGCTGGTTGGCGCGATAAGCCAGCCGCCACTGGCCGTCCACCACGCTGATTTCCTGTTCGGGCAACGCGAGGTTGATGCCGCCGCGCGCCTGCTCGCGTTTCTGGCGCAATTCGCCGACCTCGCGCAGCAACGTCCACAGCGGATCGGCGGTGCCGGCATCGAGCTGCTGCTGCACCCCGGCATAGTCGAGCCGCGCGCGGCTCTGCACACGCGCCCGGCACACGTCGACGGCGGCGATCCCGCCGTCGGCATCGAGGTCGATCGTCCACAGCAAGGCCGGCCGCAACTGGCCCGGCAGCAGCGAGGCCGCACCCTCGGACAGCACCGGCGGATGCAGCGGGATGCGCGAATCGGCGCCGTACAGGGTCTCGCCGCGGCGATGCGCCTCCGCGTCCACCGCGCCGCCCGGCGCCACGAACGCGGCCACGTCGGCGATGGCGTAGTGCACGCGGTAGCCGCCGCCGTCGCGCCGCTCGAAATGCAGCGCCTGGTCCAGATCCATCGAACCGGGCGGGTCGATGGTGACCAGCGGGATGTCGGTGCGGTCCAGCTCGGGCAGGCGCGGCTGCGCGGCGGCCTGCGCCGCTTCGGCCAGCGCGTCGGACGGAAACGCCTGCGGCAGTTGCATCTCGCCCTGGATCGCGGCGATGCCTTGCACCAGCGTGCGGTCGTCGCCGGTCTGCAGGCGGATGCGGGTGGCGGGCATGGGGCGCTCCTATCCGGGACGGGAAGCCGCACTATACGGCGCATGCCGCGCGGGTGTAGAACCGTGAAACCTTGCGCAAGCGCGACCGCCATGAGCACTCCTTCCCTGCTGATCCGCCTGGCCGAAGACGACGACGACTTCATCCTTTCGCTGGTGCCGCGTTTCGTGGATTTTCCGCTGCCGGCATGGCGGCGGCGGCATGAATGCATCGAAGGCATCCGCGACGAACTGCTGCGGCACCTGGAGGACCAGCCCGCGAACAGCCACCTGTTCGTGGCCGAGGACGCCGGCGGCACGCGCGTGGGCTTCATCCACCTGCAGCGCACCGAGGATTTCTTCACCGGCCGCGGCAACTGCCACATCGCCGACCTCGCCGTGGCGCCCGCGCACGAGGGCCTCGGCGTGGGCAAGGCCTTGCTGGCGCACGCCGAACAATGGGCGCGCGAACACCATTGCCAGCTGGTGACGCTGGCGGTGTTCCCCGGCAACGAGCGCGCACGGGCGCTGTACGAGGCCGCGGGTT
Source organism: Rhodanobacter sp. (assembly GCA_040371205.1). NCBI lineage: Bacteria > Pseudomonadati > Pseudomonadota > Gammaproteobacteria > Lysobacterales > Rhodanobacteraceae > Rhodanobacter > Rhodanobacter sp. Next base: position 815,626 of record AP031382.1, on the reverse strand, counting down.
ACGCCACCGACCTGCTGCGGCTGGCGAAACCGGTGCGCTGAACGGGCCGCGGCGCGCTAAGCTGGCCCGGCGATTTCGCCACGGGGGAAACCAAGCCATGACGCCACGCCGTATCGTCGCGGGATTGAAGACCGCGCTGCTCGCCGCCCTGCTCGCCGCCGGGGGCGCCCTGTACGCCACGGACGTGCCGCAGGCCAAATACCCCGACTACCCCAGCGAGACGCCAGCCCATTTCAAGCCGGCCACCGGCAGCTTCGACTACGTCGAGCGCGACGTGATGATCCCAATGCGCGACGGCGTGAAGCTCAACACCGTAATCCTGATCCCGAAAGGCGCGAAGCACGCCGGCATCGTGCTCACCCGCACGCCCTACGACGCGCACCAGCTCAGCCACAACCTCATGAGCGGCCATATCGAGCCGCTGCTGGAAGGCTACGACAACGCCGCCGACGTGATCGCCGAGGACGGCTACATCCGCGTGATCCAGGACATCCGCGGCAAGTACGGCTCCGAGGGCGACTACGTGATGAACCGGCCGGTGCACGGCCCGCTCAACCCCACGCCGGTGGACGACGCCACCGATACCTGGGACACCATCGACTGGCTGGTGAAGAACATCCCCGAGTCGAACGGCAAGGTCGCCACCATCGGCATCTCCTACGACGGCTTCGAGCCGCTGATGTCGCTGGTGCACCCGCATCCGGCGCTGAAAGCGGCGGTGCCGATGAACCCGATGGTGGACGGCTGGATGGGCGACGACTGGTTCCACCACGGCGCCTTCCGCCAGCAGAACATGAGCTACATCTACGAGCAGGAAGCCACCCGCGACAACACCGCCAAGTGGTGGACCAACTTCCACGACGAGTACGACCTGTTCATGCACTACGGCTCCGCCGGCGCGATGGGCGACGCCTACGGCATGCGCCAGCTCGGCTTCTGGAACAAGCTGGTGGCGCACCCCGCCTACGATGCCTTCTGGCAGCAGCAGGCGGTGGACAAGCTGCTGGCCGCGCAGCCGCTCACCGTGCCGGTGATGCTGGTGCACAGCCTGTGGGACCAGGAGGACATCTACGGCGCGCTGGCCGTCTACCGCGCGATCAAGCCGAAGGACACCAGCGGCACCATGGTCAAGCTGGTGATGGGTCCGTGGCACCACGGCCAGGAAATCGAGGAAGGCAGCTCGCTGGGCGCGATCCGCTTCGGCAGCGACACCGCGAAGTATTTTCGCGAACACATCCTGCGTCCGTTCCTCGCGCAGTACCTCAAGGACGGCGCGCCGAAGGCCGACCTCGCCCCGGTCACCGCCTTCCAGACCGGCACCGATCGCTGGCAGCGCCTCGACCGCTGGCCGGTCTCCTGCGACAGCGGCTGCGCCGACAAGAGCCGCGCGCTGTACCTGGAACCCGGCATGCAGCTCGGCTTCGACGCGCCCGCTGGCGGCACCGCCTACGACGAATACGTCTCCGATCCCGCGCATCCGGTGCCGTTCCGCGCGCGGCCGATCCAACCGATCGGCTACGACCACGGCCTCACCTGGTCGCAATGGCTGGTGGACGACCAGCGCGAAGCCTCCGGCCGCACCGACGTGCTCAGCTACGAAACCGCGCCGCTCACCGCGCCGCTCACCATCGCCGGCGTGCCGGTGGTGCACCTGGTCGCCTCCACCAGCGGCACCGACAGCGACTGGGTGGTGAAGCTGATCGACGTGTATCCCGACCAGGTGGCCGAGCAGCCGGAAATGGGCGGCTACCAATTGGCGGTGGCGATGGACATCCTGCGCGGCCGCTACCGCACCGGCTGGGACAAGCCCGCAGCGCTGACGCCGGACAAGCCGCTGGCTTACCGCTTCGACCTGCCCGCCGCCAACCACGTGTTCCTGCCCGGCCACCGCATCATGGTGCAGGTGCAGTCGAGCTGGTTCCCGCTGTACGACCGCAACCCGCAGACCTTCGTGCCGAACATCTTCTTCGCCAAGCCGGCGGACTACGTGAAGGCCACCCAGCGCATCTATCACGCGCAGGGCGAGGCCAGCTATATCGCGCTGCCCGTCGTGCCGAACTGATACCTGCGGCGTACCCGGCCGCCACGCAGGCCGCGTTCGGGACAAAAAGAAGCGCCACGACAGTCGCCCGTCGTGGCGCTTCGCTTTCGGCTTGCGGGCGCACGAGGCGCCCGACCCGACCTCAGTTCCTGGTGGCGCCGGCCGATTCGGCCCCTTCGCGCTCGCCCAGGCGCATGCCCAGGCGATCGAGGTTGTTCATCGAGATCAGGTGCGCGTAAATCCAGCCGAGAAGGCCTTCGCGCAGGAATTCCTGTGCGGTCTTCTCGTCCAGCTGGCGCAGCTTTTCCTCGTTGACCACGAACAGGCCGTTGAGGTTGATGACGTTGCCGCCCTGGCCGTCCGGCGAGTCGCGGCGCATGCTGAGGTTGCGCGACTCCAGCAGGCCGTGCTTGCGCAGCTGCTCCATGAACCAGCGGGTACGGGCCACGTGCTGCTGGAATTCGCCGAGGAAGCCCACGGCGCGCGTCAGCATTTCGGTGTCGGTGCCGTCCTCGTTGAACAGGCGGTCGCCTTCGTTGGCGTTGAAGCCTTCGTAACCCTCGTCGAGGAACACGGCGAAGTCGTCGCCCTCCTGGCCGGCCGGCTTCTCGGCCAGCACGAACGGATAGCGGCGCACGAAAGCGGGAACGTAGGTGTTCGGCGCCCACTGGCCGCTGGCGTCCACGAACAGGTTTTCGTTCTGGCGCAGGCCCAGCAGGGCCACCGGACCGGCGTCGCCGATGTCGTTGCCGGCGAACACGATGGGCATGTCGCGCGCCGCCAGGCCGAATTCCACGCCGGTGAGCGGCACGGAATGGGCCTGCAGCGCGAACTTCATGTTCGGGATCGGCTTCAGGCGCAGATCCTTGTGGGCGGTACGGTTGAGCGGCACCGGGCGCTCGTAGAAAAGAACTTCAGCCACGTGATTACCTCTGCCCCGCCGTGCCGGGGCAGCCACCATCGGCTTCCCCTCCCAAACCCGGCGTCGGGTCTACAGACGAACGACCACTATATCAGCGCCGGCGGCCGCCCGCGAACTTCGCGGCCAAGGGCCTATCTGTTTGAGCACAAAGACTTTCGCATGTGTTTTGTCACGAATCTGTTCTATGCTGCGGTGCATTCGAGCACCGTTGCATGGTTGCAGGCTCTTTCTCGCGAGGAAGGACGAACCGCATGCTGATGGAAGTCGTCAACCGGGCCGACCTGCATTCGACCCGCGTGCTGTCGCTGGACGCCGCCGGCCGCATCCTGGACTGGATCAGCTGGCAGGACGCCGCGTGCCTCTACGTGCGCGACGCGGTGGCGTGGACGCTGGGCGACCCCTGCCTCACCGTGCACGGCGGCCACAACCGCGCGCTGGGCATGCAGAGCCAGCTCGACCTGCACCCCATCATCGCCAGCACCGGCCACTGCCACGAGCACGCGGTCGATCCCGCGCCCGCGCTGACCAATACCGCGCTGTTCGCCCGCGACCGCCACCTGTGCCTGTACTGCGGCGAGCACTTCAGCCGCGGCGAGCTGACCCGCGACCACGTGCAGCCGGTGTCCAAGGGCGGCCGCGACGAGTGGGAGAACGTGGTCAGCGCCTGCGTCGCCTGCAACCTCAGGAAGAGCAACCGCACCCCGCAACAGGCCCACATGCCGTTGCTGGCGGTGCCCTACCGGCCGAGCTGGGTGGAGCACCTGATCCTCTCCAACCGCAACATCCTGGCCGACCAGATGGACTTCCTGGTCAGCCACCTGCCGCGCGACCGGCGGCGGGCGATGGCCTGAACCGCCCCATCCCGGCCAGACCGCCGCCCTTGCCCCGCCCCGCCTCCGGGCCAACAATAGGCGGATGAAAGATCCTGCACGCTACCCCCACCTGGCCGCCATTGAGTCGCCGGCCGACCTGCGCCGCGTTCCCGACGAGGAACTGCCCGCCGTCGCCGACGAACTGCGCGAGTACCTGATCGAGGCCGTGGCCAGCTCCGGCGGGCATTTCGGCGCGGGCCTGGGCGTGGTGGAACTCACCGTGGCGCTGCACCACGTGTTCGACACCCCCACAGACCGGCTGGTGTGGGACGTCGGCCACCAGTGCTACCCGCACAAGATCCTCACCGGCCGCCGCGACCGCATCACCACGATCAAGAAGAAGGACGGCCTCGCGCCGTTCCCGCGCCGCGAGGAAAGCGAATACGACACCTTCGGCGTCGGCCATTCGTCCACCTCGATTTCCGCCGCGCTGGGCATGGCCATCGCCGCGCAGCTTCGCGGCGACGACCGCAAGTTCGTGGCGGTGATCGGCGATGGCGCGATGACCGCCGGCATGGCCTTCGAGGCGCTCAACCACGGCGGCGACGTGGAGCCGGACATGCTGGTGGTGTTCAACGACAACGGCATGTCGATCAGCGAGAACGTGGGCGCGATGACCAAGATCATGTCGCGCGCGCTGGCCAGCCGCCGGCTCAACGCCATGCGCGAACGCGCCAAGCGTGCGATCCCCAAGCAGTCGCTGGCCGGCCGCTTCTTCAAGCGCTGGGAAGAACACGCCAAGGGCATGTTCGTGCCTTCCACGCTGTTCGAGGAACTGGGTTTCCACTACACCGGCCCGATCGACGGCCACAACATCCCGCAGCTGCTGGCCGCGCTGCGCACGGTGAAGAACCTGCCCGGCCCGCAGCTGCTGCACGTGGTCACCACCAAGGGCAAGGGCTACGCCCCGGCCGAGCAGGCGCAGATCGAATACCACGCCGTCGGCCCGTTCGATCCGCAAGCCGGACTGGCGAAGAAGAACGCGCCCGCCAAGCCCACCTACACCGACATCTTCAGCGATTGGCTGTGCGACCAGGCCGCCGCCGACGAACGCCTGCTGGGCATCACGCCCGCGATGCGCGAGGGCTCGGGGCTGGTGCGCTTCTCCAAGGAATACCCCGAGCGCTACTTCGACGTGGCGATCGCCGAGCAGCACGCCGTGACGCTGGCCGCCGGCATGGCCTGCGAGGGCGCCAAGCCGGTGGTGGCGATCTACTCCACCTTCCTGCAGCGCGCCTACGACCAGGCGATCCACGACGTGGCGCTGCAGAACCTGGACGTCACCTTCGCCATCGACCGCGCCGGCGTGGTCGGGCCGGACGGCGCCACCCATGCGGGCAGCTTCGATCTCTCGTACCTGCGCTGCCTGCCGAACTTCGTCATCATGGCGCCGGCCGACGAGAACGAGTGCCGCACGATGCTCTCGACCGGCTTCCAGTACGCCGGCCCCGCCGCGATCCGCTACCCGCGCGGCACCGGCCCAGGCATTGCGGTGCGGCCCGAGCTGGACACCCTGCCCATCGGCAAGGCCGAGCTGCGCCGCCGCGGCCGCGGCCTCGCCCTGCTCAGCTTCGGCGCCATGCTGGCGCCCGCCGCGGTGATCGCCGGCGAACTCGACGCCACCCTGGTCAACATGCGCTTCGTGAAACCGCTGGACGAGGCGCTGATCGTGGAGCTGGCCAGGACCCACGACGCCTTCGTCACGCTGGAAGACAACGCCGTCGCCGGCGGCGCCGGCAGCGCGGTGGCCGAATGCCTGGCGGCCAGCGGCATCGTGAAACCGATCCTGCACCTCGGCCTGCCCGATACCTACCTCGAACACGGCAGCCGCGAGGAAGTGCTGAGCATGGCCGGGCTGGACCTGCCGGGCATCCGCCACGCCATCCTCACGCGCTTTCCGCAAGCGGCAGGCAGCCATCTCGCCAGCGCCGGCTGAGTCGCCCGGCGAACCCGCCTCGCTTTCGGGGTTCCTTCCGCCCCGCAGTGCGCGCCCTAGATGCCCAAGCCCGCCAGGCCGGGCCGCGCGCAAGATGCGCCTGTCCTCCGCGGCACGCGGCGTGATTGCAACACGCGTGACTGCATGCAAAGGCCGCCGCTCCCCGGACCCGGGAAGCGGCGGCCTTTGCGCGAGTCCTCAGACCGGAACGGCCCTCGTCACAGCCGTCGGCGACGGCCGAAGATCAGCGACAGGACGAACAGGACGATGAAGACGATGAACAGCAACTTGGCGATGCTCGCGGCGAGGCCAGCAATGCCGAAAAAACCGAAGAACCCCGCGATCAGCGCGATGATCAGAAAGACGATGGCGTAATAAAGCATAGGCTTCTCCCATGATGGGGCGCACTCCGGTGTCCTGTTGCGCGCGTGGGTGCGGCCGTCGCGGGCATCCTTGCGCGATGCCTGCGGCTGCCGCGAAGGCAGTACCGCGGTAGCGTGCGGCCGCCGCGAGTGGAACATCCGCTCGCGGCGGCGCACGATGGCCGGTTACAGGCCGCGGTCGAATTCCCTGATCTGCTTCTGGGCCTCGTCCTTGGCGATGCCGTAGCGTTCCTGCAACCTGCCCACCAGGTACTCGGCGTTGCCGTCGGCGATCTTCAGGTCGTCGTCGGTCAACTTGCCCCAGCGCGCCTTGAGCTTGCCGTGAATCTGCTTCCACTGTCCCTTGATGCGATCCTCGTTCATGTCAGTCTCTCTTGATGGGGAGGGGGAGCCGGCGGAGTGCCGGCAAACGTTGCTGCTAGCGTGGCGTGCCGCGATCACTTCACCTTGAGGCCGGAGTCGTCCACGCTCTTGACGCCCTTGATGCTCTTGGCCGCGGCGACGGCTTTCTTCACGTCGATCTTGGTGGGCAGCACACCGGTCAGGGTCACCACGCCGTCGACGGTCTCGACCGAGATGTCGGTGCTCGGCACGCCCTTGGTGGCGGCCAGTTCGGTCTTGATCTTGGTGGTGATCCACGCATCGCTGCCGGACTGCGCCATGCTGGACGCGTGCTCGCCGCCTGCCGCGGTTTGCGCTTGCGCCGGCATGGCGAAGCTGCCAAGGCCAAGGGTCGCGGCAAAAGCGAGGGCGGTCAGGGTTGTCATGGTCTTCATCGGTGCCTCCGGCATCTGTGGATGGAATGGACCATCGTTCCGGACATCGGCTCGTTGCCGCACGTCGGTCTCGACGGTCAGCCAGCGGACTGCTGGCGCCTTGGCTTTCGCCGGGCATGCACACACGGCGAGCGAAGGCGAATCCAGTGATAGGGGGCGGACGGTTAGACGATCGTGAAAGCCCGCGATGGCGGTCAGGACCGATTAAAACTGCGGTCCGTTCGCGTTAATCCACATGAACGCCAGATGGCCGGGAACCAGCCTCACGCATTCGCGAATCCGCGGTTTAGCCGCTGCGCGTGCTACGCCGCCCGCCGCTGACCCGGTCGCGCGATTCCAGATCGCGCGCGGTGAACACTTCGGCGTAACCGGCCGCGACGAGCAGGGCGCGCACGGCATCGCCCTGGTTCCAGCCGTGTTCGAACAACAGCCAACCGCCGGGTTCAAGACATGCGCCCGCATCGACGACGATGCGCCGGATGTCGTCCAGGCCATCGAGGCCCGAAGCCAGCGCGGAAAGCGGCTCGTGGCGCAGGTCGCCGCGCGCGAGATGCGGATCGGAGGCTTCGATGTACGGCGGATTGGAAGCGATCAGCGCGAAGCGTTCGCCCGCCAGCGGCGCCAGCCAGTCGCCGAGGGCGAAGCGCACGTTGGCGATGCCGTGCCGTTGCGCGTTGCGGCGCGCCACTGCCAGCGCCTCGGCACTCGCGTCGCTGGCGACGACATGCGCCTGCGGGCGTTCGCAGGCAATGGCGAGGGCGATCGCGCCGCTGCCGGTTCCCAGATCGGCCACGCGGCTGGCCGCGTCGCGCGGCAGGCGTTCCAGCGCCAGTTCCACCAGCAGCTCGGTCTCCGCGCGCGGGATCAAGGTGGCCGGCGTCACTTCCAGCTCCAGCGTCCAGAAGCCGCGCCGGCCGGTGAGGTAGGCCACCGGCTCGCCCGCCGCGCGCCGCTCCACCAACGCTTCGAAAGCCGTCTGGACGTCCAAATCCAGCGCATCGTCCGCATGCGCGAACAACCAGCTGCGCGACTGGCCGAGCACGTGCAGCAGCAACGCCTCGGCATCGACGCGTGCGCCCAGGCGAGCCGTGGCTGCAGCCAGCGCCGTGCGCACGTCAGCCACGCGACGGCTCCTCCGGCGGCGGCGGCAGCGAAGGCGGCTCCTTCTTCGCTTCGCGGCGGCGCCAGTGGCCGCCATGCGTCCATGCGGCGAAGGCCCACTGCAGCCACCCGATCAGCGCGAAGGCCAGCCAGAGCGCCCAGGCCAGCATCGCCAGCTTGTAGAACCACAGCGATACGCTGATTGCACCGCCGACAGGCAAGACGCCGTTGCTCTGGTCGGCGAACCAGCGCAGCTGCCACGCGCCGGAACCGTTGCCGGCCACGTGCATGTCGGGCACGCCGAGCAGCCCCTTGGGTACCGCCGCCACCAGCGCGAGCAGCGCGAACGCGGTGAGTACGGCCAGGCCGGCCTGTGCAAGATTGAACCGCACCGCCGGCAACGCTTCCGCCGGCGTCCAGCGCGCGCGCACGCCGGTGAGGATCAGCCACGCCGCCACCAGCGCGAACGCGCCCCAGGCGAAGGCGGAGAAGCCCAGCCCCAGCAGCAGCCAGTGGCGGAAACGCAGCGGCGACGGCGCGTAGCGGCCGAGCAGCCACGCGACCAGCAACAGCACCGCCAGTTGCGACCAGTACAGCACCGCCGGGCCGGTGGTCGGCCCCCACGTCCACAGCACCCAGCGATCCTGCGGCAGGTCGAGTTCGCTGCGGATGTTCGCCGCCGGCGCATCCAGCGCGAACGACGGCGTGGTAGCGCGCAGCGCCACTCCATGCGGCTCGCGCAACCGCACGCGGTAGTCGTGCGTGCCGGGCAGCAGCGGCAGGCCGAGCTTGCCGTTGCGCACCGCAAGGTTCACCGGCTCGCCGTCGCGGCTCGCCTCCAGCAGCTCCGTGCCGGCCGGCAACGCGATCGCGTGTTCGCCGCCGCGCGTGCTGCGCGCACTGAGCGCGAGCGTGGTCTCGGTACTGCGCTCGCCCACGCTGCTCTGCACGGACACACTGTCGAAGGCGAGGCTGCCGCCGTCGACCGCGGCCGGCTGGCTGAAGCCGAGCGTAAGGGTTTCGCCAGGCAGCGGTTGGAAGCGCAGGCCGTTGTCGCTGGCGCTGGTCGGCACGCCTTGCGCATCGACGTGCCACATCGGCGCGGCGAACACTTCCCACACTTCCGCGCGCTCGCCCAGCGCCGGTGCCGTGAGCGCGAGTCTGGCGGCGTGGTCCAGCCGACTCGTCCAGCGCACCTGGTCGACGCCTGCGTTGAAGGTGATGTCGATGCGGCCGTTCTTCACCAGCGCGCCGTCGCCCTGCGGATGCTCGCCGGGCAGCAATGGCAGGCTGAGGCTGAAGCCGCCGTTGGCCGGCGCGATGCGCTCGACCGTGTTCTGCACCTGCCAGTCCACGCCCAGCAGCAGGCGGCGGGTCAGCCGCACGTAGGGCGGGAAGTCCTGCGCGGGCGCGGCCACGCCGCCGCCATCGGCAACGCGCACGCGCTGCAGCGCGAGGCTGTCGCCCAGCATGCGCCCGCCGTCCACGCCATCCAGCGACCAGCCCTGTCCGTTGAATGCGACGAGCTGCGGGCGCAGGGCGAAGCGCAGGCTCGCGCTGTCCACCGCGCCGATGCGATAGCTCAGCGCAACCCGGTGTACGCCGCGGTCGAGGCGCAGCAGCGCGGCGCCGTCGGCGTCGCGGGTCAGCGCGGCGGGATGGCCGTCCACGTTGGCGTCGAGCAGTTGCAGCGCGGCATCGGGCTGCGGCAGCGGCAAGGCCACGATGGCGCCGGCATCCACTTCCAGCGCCAGTTGCAGCGTGTCGCCGCCAGCCTGCAACTGGGCCTGCGCCACGCTGGCACATCCGGGCGCGCATTTGGGCGCTTCGGTGAGGCGCTCCTTCAATTGGCCCAGCAACTGCTGGCTGGGCAGGCTCTGGGCATGCGAGATCGAAGGCAGCAGCGCGGCGGCGAGCAGCAGCGCACCGGCCACGTTGGCGCCGCGCGCCGCAGGCGACGGGAGACGCCATGGCCGCAGGCTGGCGAACAGCCTGGCGAGCAACGCCGCCAGCAGGGCGATCATCGCCACGCGCAGCAGGCGCACCAGCCAGCGCGGCGCGATCAGCAGGCGCGTGGTCTGTTCCGCACTCACCGGGCCGGACCAGCCGAGCTGGTAGTCGTTGCCCTGGTCCCAGCTCGGCGTGCCCGCGCCGGCCTGGATCGTGCTGCGGCTGTCGAAGTCGTTGAAGCCTGGACTCTGCATGGACGATCCGGTCACGGCAACGGACGAAAGCACGGTCGCCTCGGCGCTCATGCGAGGTGGCGGCGCTGTCGGAGCCGCGGATTCGGCGAGCTGCCGGATGTCCGAAGGCGGCGCAGGGGGCGCTGGCGCTGGCGGGGGCGGCATATTGGCTACAGCCTCTTGCTCCGGCAGCGGCCCGTTCCGCAGAGCCTTTCTCTCCGGCGGCTGGATGTATTCCACCTGCGCGAAGGCATTGCCCTCCAGCTGCGGATGCAGGGCGTACTGCAACTCCTGCGCGGCGAACGGCAGGCTCCACAGCACGGCCAGCGCGAACACCGCGCCGGCGGCAGCGCGTACCGCGGCGCGCAAGCGCCCTTCCGGCAGGGCGCGCAGCAGCAATGCAAGCAGCAGCACCAGCGCCAACGTCCACAGCGGCGCGCCCGCTTCATGGCGGCCCAGCGCGAGATACGCCGCCGCCAGCACGGCCCAGCGCCAGCCAAGCAGGCGGCCGGCCAGCAAGGCGACCAACGCGAGCACGAACAGGTCGAGCAGGCTCCATTGCGCCACCCAGGTATCCGGTGCGCGGTCGGCGCCGGGCGCCGCGATCAGGCGGTAGCCATAAGGCAGATGCAGATCGGCGCTGATGCCTTCCAGCGGCAGTTGCCAGCCGGAACTGGGGATTGCGCCGGCGTGCGTGGGCAGGCGCAAGCCGGCGTCGAGATCGAGCTGCCGCGTGCGCAGCTCGACGCCGCTGCGACCGTCGCTGCCCTTGCTGACCAGCAGCGGCGCGCCGTCTTCGCTGGCCCGCTGCAGTTGCCAGGGCTCGGTCACGTCCAGCCGCTGGTGGTGGCGCAGTTCGCCGGTGAGGTGGTCGGCGGCGCGCAGGCCGCTGCCGTCGAAGTCCAGCCACAGCTCGCGTTGCAGGCGGATCTGGTCGCCCTTGCCGCCCTCGTCGCCGCGCGTGCCGGCAACGACGGTCAAGCCGGCATGGTCGTCCAGCGCGAAGGCGGGCAGGTCGCTCCAGTTGTCCGGCACGCCGGCCTGCGCGGCGTCGATGCCCTGCCCTTCCGCGCGGCTGCCGCGCAGCGCGGGATCGTCGCGATAACTCCATGTCTCCTGCCGCGGCCACGGCGCAGCGGGCAGCTTCAGCGCGATCTTTTCCAGCGGCGCGGTGGCGCGTGCGCTCAGGCTCAGCACCCAGTGCCCCGGCCGCAACTGCACGCGCAGGCGGCCGTCGCTTTCGAGCTTTGCCGGCAGGTCGCCATCGAGCGCGGTGGCAACGAAGCCGGCGGGCAAGGCCAGGCCCAGCACGACTTCGCGGGCGCTGCCGGCCACGTCGAGCTGCAATTGCGTCAGCAGCATCGCGGGCAAGCCGTCGTCGAGTTCGCGGTAGACGCGCAGCGACAAGGCGTCGGCGGCCCGTTGCGCGGCGGGCGCCTCGCCCAGCGTGAGTTCGTCGCCGTTGCGCTCGATGCGCGACACCGCGGCGCCGTCCACGCTCAATGCGACCAGGCCGATGGCCGCCGGCACGCGCAGCCGCGCGGGGCGTTCCGGCCACGGCAGCGTGCCATGCAACTGGTAGTCGCCGGGCGCCAGCCGCAGCATCGGCTGGCCGTCGTGCTGCAGCACCACCGTCGGCTGGTTGTTCGAGGTCACCGATTGCGGCCAGGCGCGCTCGCCGCCCGGCAGCGCGACCCAGCTGGGCGCATCCACGTGCACGGCCAGGCTGAAGCTCGCGCCGTCCTTGCCGGCGTCCAGCGCAAGGCGGCCGGGCCAGGCGCACCGGTAGCTGTCCGCACCGGGCATCCGGTTGGCGAGGAACGGGCAGGCATGCTGCGGCACGTCGTGCAGCACCCAGTCCTGCCAGTCGTGCAGCGGCGGCGGCACGTCCTGCGCCAACGCCGGCGCCGCCAGCAGCAGTGCGAAGCCCAGCCATCCGATCAGTCGAGCAAGCATCCCCGTCTCCCTGTGCCCTTGTGGCGGGCACAGTGTAGGGAATTGCGGCGCCGACTACTCCGAAATGGCCAGCACGCAGTCGTCGGCGCCGTAACTGCGGCAGCAGACCGGGAAGATCGACAAAACATGCGGCGCAATGACCGGCGCCAGCAAGCCTTCCAGCAGGCCGCCGTAGAAGCTGCAGCCGGAGTGCCCTTGCTCCGTGCACAGCGGGCTGTGCCGGATGTGCAACTGGTCGCCCTGCAGGTCGATCTCGACGAATGCCTGCAACGCGGGCGCGGCGACCGAGGCAAGCGCCGCCGCCAGCGGCTGCGTGCCGCCTTTCACCTTGCCGCGCGCATGCAACCACGCACCGACGCGCTGCCCGGCCAGCTGCAGCGAGGATTCGCGCGCGCCCTCGGCCACCGCACGATCCAGTTTCAACAGCGTCGGCACGATGCGCGGGTAGTCGTATTCCAGCGAGGCCAGCGCCTTGTCCACGGCAGCCGCGTCGGCCTCCAGCGCCACCACCTCGACGAAGGGCGCGGGCGGCGGTGGCGCCGGTGCGGGCGCCGGTGCAGGCCGGCGCTCCACCATGAGTTCCTCCATGAATGCCTCGAACGACTCCACGGGTGCGGGCACGGGCGCTTCCACCACGGGCCTGGCGGGCGGCGGCGCTTCGGCTGCCGCCTCGGCGGGTTCCTCGGCAGGCGCAGGTGCGGGTGGCGGCGCGGGCGGCGGCACATAGTGGGAGACGGTTTTGCTGGTGGCGGCGAAATGCTCGCGCTGCTCGCCCTCGACCACCGGATGCAGCTCGAAGCTGACCAGCCGGTCGCAGTCGGACAACAGCTGGCGCAAGGCGCGCTTCTTGAACCACGAGCCGCGCACGACCATCGAGAGCAGGGTTCCGTGCGGATCCTGCACCTGGCGTTGCCGCACCAGCGTGTAACCGCACAGACCGGCCAGACGGCCGACCTCCACGAGCAGGCCCTCGCGTTGCAGCGCGAGGACCTGGATTTCCAGCTCGATCATGCGTCCCCCTGTAGACGATGTCGATGGGTTGATTGGATCGCCATGCTACGACAATGGCCGCGGCCATAGCTTGCGATACGGCACGTTGCGCGACGCGTTTTCACTGCGCCGGCGGCGGAAAAGACAAACCCCGCCGCGGCGGGGATTGTCGTGGGTGCCAAACGTGCGACCGGTCAATGCATGATCGAAGCCGGGTCTTGCTTGGCGGCCTGCGCCGCGCACAGTTCGATGGACTCGGTGGTCTGCGCCAGCCCGCGTGCGATGCCGGCGGCATCGTTGAGGCGCGGCTTGAAGAACGCCTGCAGCCGCTGCGCATCGGTGGCGGAACAACCGCCGCCGCCGGCCAGCATCGGCAGGTAGCCGCCGGCGAAGCTGCCGGTGCGCGCGAGGATCTGCGGGTAGTGGCCGGTGAACCACGTCCACATCGCGTCGCGCTGGGCCTGCGTGTCGCGGCCGGAACGCAGCAACGAGGCCATCTCGCCTACCTTCACCGGCTTGCTGATCGCGAAGTCGCGGACCTGTTCGGCCAGCACGGGATCCTCGACGCCGGCAAGGCCGCCGAGGATGCCGTTGCGCAGCGCCGGATCGCTGGTCTGCGGCAGCTCCGCGATCAGCGCGTCCATCGCGCTCTTGCCCTGCGTCTGCACCGCCACGGCCAGCGCGTCGCCGAGCAGGTCGGGGTTGGCGGCGGCAAGATTCAAACGGCCATCCGCGTTCTTCTGCAGCGCGGCCTCGCCTTGCTTGAGCAATTCGGCGCGCACCTCCGGCAGCTTGTAGTCGAGGCCGAGCGTACCGGCCAGCGTGCTGCGCAGCAGGGCATCGTCCTCCGACTCGCCGGGCTTGCGCTGGTAGCCCAGCGCTTCGAGTTTCGGCAGGTAGGCGGCCTTCACCCAGTCGGCGATGCGCGCGCGCTGGGCATCCGTCCTGGCGACGTGGTGGTAGATCCAGTCGAGCTGGCCGAGCGGCGCGGTGGCCACCTGGCGCGTCTTCGACGCGGTGAGCGGCTTGAGCGCGGCCAGCACCTGGCCGGCGTCGAGATCGCCATGCTGGAAGCTGGCGTGGATCGCATCGGCGTAGGCCAGTTGCTCGGTGTCGCTGAGCTTGGCGACTTCGCCGGTGAGCGCCGCCAGCTCGCCCTTGTCCAGGCTGAAGCGGTAATAGCCGGCGGCGTTCGCGTTCGGCATCACCCAGGTGGGCGTGCTGGCGCCGGGCAGCGCCAGCGAGCCGGTGGCCTTGTCGAGCATCTCGCAGGCGACCTTGCTGCCATCGGCCGTGCCGTAGCGCACGCACACCGGAATGCCCCAGATGCGCTGGCTGTCGCCGTGGCTGCCCAGCGGCAGGTAGCGGCTCTGCTTCAGCATGAGCACGGTGCGGCCGTCCTTCTGCTCCAGCGTGGTCTGCACGTAGGGCACGCCGGACTGGTCGAGGAAGCTGTTGAACGCATGCTTGAACGCCTCGTCCTTGCCCGCGGCGGTGGCGATGGCGTTCACCAGGTCGGCGGCGTCCGCGTTGCCGAACTTGTGCGCCTGGATGTAGGCGCGCATGCCTTTCTGGAAGGTCTTGTCGCCCACGTAGTTCTCGAACATGCCGATCACCGAGGCACCCTTCTGGTAGGTGATGCCGTCGAAGGCGGTCATGATGTCGCCGTTGCCGGTGATCGGCTGGCGGATCTTGCGCGCGCTGACCAGGCTGTCGTTGGCCATCGCGCCCTGCGCGCCCAGCACGCGATCGAGATCGGCGCGGTATTCGGGATGCACTTCCATCGTCACCTTCTGCTGCATCCAGGTGGCGAAGGCCTCGTTGAGCCAGATGTCGTTCCACCACGCCAGCGTCACGGTGTCGCCGGTCCACTGGTGGGCCAGCTCGTGCGCGGTGACGTTGAACGAGCCGCGCACGTCGCGCGCCGGCGAATCCTTGTCGAGCAGCAGCAGCCAGTCGCGGAAGGTGACCAGGCCCGCGTTCTCCATCGCGCCGGCGGCGAAGTCCGGCGCGGCCAGCACGTCCAGCTTGTCCCACGGGTAGCCGAAGCCGTAGTAGTTCTCCAGCGCGTGGATGATGCTCGGCGTCTCGGAAATCACGTGACTCATGCGGTGCGCCTCGCCGGCGGCGGCGATGCCGCGCAGCGGCAGTGGCTTGCTGCGGTAGGCGTCGGGCGAGATCTCCGCGGTCGGCGTGATGTCCCACGGACCGACGGCGAAGGCCACCAGGTAGGTCGGCAGCGGCAGCGTCGGCGCGAAGGTCACCGTCTTCCAACCCGCACCGGCAGGCTTCTCGCTCACCTGCTGCGTGTTCGCCACCGCCACGTCGTGGTCCGGCAGGGTGATGGAGATGTCGAACGGCGTCTTGAAGCCGGGCTGGTCGAAGCTCGGGAAGGCGAAGCGCGCGCTGATCGGCTCCATCTGCGTCATTGCGTAGGGCTGGCCCTTGGCGGTGACCTTGTACAGGCCCTGCAACTGCGCGTTGAGCGGCGCGGTGTAGTCGAACTGCAGGGTGATCTCGCCGGCAGGCAAGGTGCTGCCGAAATCCACGCGCACCACGCCAGCCTTGGGATCGGCCTCCACGTACTTCGCCTCGTGCGTCTTGCCCGCGGCGTCGGTCACCGTGGCCTTCGACACCTTCAGTTCGGCGCCATCCAGCCACACGTGGTCGGAAGCCTTGGCGAGCTTCACCTTGATCGTGGTGGAGCCGGAGAAATCGGCCTGCGCCGGATCCACCTTGAAGGCGATCCGATACGACTGCGGCACCGCCCACGACGGCAGGCGGCCGGTTGGCGCCTGCTCGGCGGAGGCGGCGAAGGCCATGCCGCAGGCGGCGGCCAGCGCGGTGAACAGTAGCGGACGGACGAGATGGCGCATGGCGGTTCCCCAGACGGTGAAGGCAAACCCTCACCCTAGGTCCGGCACGGTTTTCCACCCAGTGCCATAAGGCATGCGCCCTTGGCTTGCGCACGGCAGATCAATCGCTACCATGCGGTTTGATAGTCCATCGCTATGACGAGACGCCATGAACCTGCGCGACCTGCATTACCTCGTGGCGCTTGCCGAGCAGCGCCATTTCGGACGCGCGGCGGAGGCCTGCTACGTCAGCCAGCCCACCCTATCCACGCAGATCAAGAAGCTGGAGGACGAACTCGGCGTGGCGCTGGTGGAACGCACGCCGCGCAAGGTGCTGCTGACCGAGGTGGGCCGCGAAATCGCCGCGCGCGCGCGCGGCGTGCTCAACGAGGTGGAGCAGATCCGCGGCATCGCACGACGCACGCTGGACCCGGAATCCGGCACGGTGCGGCTGGGCATCTTCCCCACGCTCGGGCCCTACTTGCTGCCGCACGCGGTGCCGCTGCTGCGCGAGCGCTTCCCGCGGCTGGAGCTGCTGCTGGTCGAGGAGAAGACCGAGGAAGTGTTGCACCGGCTGCGCGAAGGCCGGCTCGACGCCGGCATCATCGCCCTGCCCGTGCACGACGAGAGCCTGCATGCCGAGTTCCTGTTCGAGGAACCCTTTCTGCTCGCCGTGCCGCAATCGCATCCGCTGGCGAAGCGCACCTCGCTCAAGCTGGCCGACCTCGGCGAACACAGCCTGCTGCTGCTGGAGGATGGCCACTGCCTGCGCGACCAGGCGCTGGAAGTCTGCCAGCTCGCCGGCGCGGGGGAGAAAAGCGGCTTCCGCGCCACCAGCCTCGAAACGCTGCGCCAGATGGTGGCGGCCGAGGTCGGCATTACCCTGCTGCCCACGCTCGCGGTGAAGCCGCCGGTAGCGCAGGCGCCGAACGTGCGGCTGATCGAGTTCCGCGGCAGCCACCCGCCCAGCCGGCGCATCGCGATGCTGTGGCGCAAGAGTTCGGCGATGGACGGGTTTCTCAGGCAACTCGCCGATGTGCTGCGCGAACTACCGAAGGATCTGCTCGATCCGCACGACGTGGTCGCGGCGGTCCACCCCAGCACTTCCGCATGACGACGCGCATTGCCCGCGGCCCCGACTGATGCGGCGCGACTGGCCCAACCCGTGGCTCATCGCCGTGCTGCTGCTCACCCTGTGGGGCGGCTGGTCGTGGTGGCACGCGCGACCGCTGCATCCGGGGCCGGGCGAGTTGGCGCCGGATGATCCCGTGCAAACCGCGTTGGACGCGCCGATGCAGCCCATCCGCGTCGGCCAGTTCACGCTCACCCCGCGCGCGAAATTCGATCTCGTGGCGCGCGTGCTGTCCACCGAGCACTACCGCTTCGATGCCGGCGCGGCGCTGGTGCCGGAGGACTTCGCGCTGGGCTGGGGCCGCATGTCCGACAGCGCGGTGCTGAAGGACATCGACATCTCGCAATCGGGCCGCTTCTACTACTGGCACGTGGAACGGTTCCCGATACCGCGCCGCGAGATCGAGACGCACAGCGCCAACATGCACCTGATCCCGGCCGACGCTGTGGTACGCCGCGAACTGGCGCGCGTGCGCGTGGGACAGGTAGTGTCGTTGGACGGCTTGCTGGTGGACGCCGAGCGTCCGAACGGCTGGCACTGGCGCACCTCGATGACACGCGACGATACCGGCGACGGCGCCTGCGAGCTGTTCTATGTCGCGTCGGTCGACGTGTCCGACGGACCGCCGCCTGACCCGCCCTAGCCGACCGTCGTCAGGACAGCGGCGGCGGGCCACGCGATCAGTAGCGGAGCAACGCGTGCAGCGGGCGTCCGCCGTTCCAGCGCTCGCGCCCGCGCAGCGCTTCCAGCTCGATCAGCACCGAGGCGCCCAGCACCTCGGCACCGAAACGCTCCACCAACGCCTGCGCCGCGGCGAGCGTGCCGCCGGTGGCCAGCACGTCGTCCGCCAGCAGCACGCGCGTGCCGGGCGGCAGCGCGTCGCCGCGCGCCTCCAGTCGGTCGCTGCCGTATTCCAGCTGGTATTCCACCGCCAGCACCGGCGGCGGCAGCTTGCCCGGCTTGCGCAGCGGCACGAAGCCGGCACCCAGCGCCTGCGCCAGTGCGGTGCCGAAGATGAGTCCGCGCGCCTCGATGCCGCACACCGCCTGCACGCCGGCACCGCGCCACGGCTCGGCCAATGCGGCGATGCAATCGGCAAAGCCCCGGGCATCGGCCAGCAGCGGCGTGACGTCGCGGAACAGCACGCCGGGCTTGGGGAAATCCGGCACGGCACGGATCAGGGCGGCGAAGGCGGGCATCGCGTCTTCCTCGGTCAACAAGGCAGGCTCAACGGCACGCCGGGATCGTCGTCCCATTCGCGCAGCGCCTCGCGCGCCTCGGCCAGCTGCGCCTCGATCCCGCGCACGATGCCTTCGGCGGCCTCCACGCCGGCATCCGGCACCATCACCGCAAGGTAGTCCAGCGCCGGCAACTGGCCCACGCCACCGGTGAGGTATTCGCCGGCGATGAAGGCCGGGATCTGCGCATGTTCCAGCGCATCCTTCACCAGGTGCGCATCGAACAGGTTTTCGGCGCGGTAGACGGTGTGCATGGCCGCACGCTAGCCCCGTTGCCAGTGGCAGGGCAAGGGCTTTCTGCTCTATCGTGAGCGAAGGGCGGTCCGGAAGAGGGGGCGTCATGAGCACACGCGATGAAGGCTTGCGGCTCGCCAGCCTGATTCATCGTCTGCGCACGCTGGGGCTGGCGCTGGGCATGCTGCCGGTGGCCGCCGTGCTGTACCGCCAGCAGGCGCCGGTCTGGGAGTGGCTGCTGCTCGCCGCGAACGGACTGCTCTGGCCGCATCTGGCCTGGCTGTACGCGGTGCGCGGCGCCAGGCCGGCCAAGCGTGAGCACGCCAACCTGTTGACCGACGCCGCGATGCTGGGCGCCTGGATCGCAGCGATGCATTTCGCCCTGCTGCCCAGCGTGCTGCTGGTCGCGATGATGTGCATGGACCGGGTCGGCGCCGGCGGCTGGCGGCTGCTGGGCAAGGCCTTGCTGGTGGGCTTCGCCGGTTGCGCACTGGTGGCCTGGATCACCGGCGCGGCCTACCAGCCGGAAAGCGACATGCTGGGCATGCTCGCCTGCCTGCCGATGCTCGGCATCTATCCGATCTGGCTGAGCACGCTGGCGTTCCGGCAGGGGCAGCGGATCCGCCAGCAAAACCGCCTGCTGGAGCAGCTCAACCGCACCGACACGCTCACCGGCATCGCCAACCGCACGCACTGGATGGATACCGCCGCGCTGGAGATGCACCGCTACCTGCGCAACCAGCGGCCGGCTTCGCTGATCCTGCTCGACCTCGACGGCTTCAAGCAGGTCAACGATACCCGCGGCCACGCCGCCGGCGACGCCGTGCTGCGGCAACTGGCCAACGTGCTGCGCGAAAACCTGCGCAGCGTGGATACGCCCGGCCGCCTCGGCGGCGACGAGTTCGGCATCGTGCTGCCGGAAACCGACCTGGACCATGCGCGCGACGTGGCCGAGCGCATCCGCGCGCAGGTGGAGCGCCTGGGCCGCGCCGGCGAGGACGCGACGCCGTACACGCTCAGCCTCGGCGTGGCGCAGGTCGGGCCGCGGCATGCCAACGTGGAGGCCTGGGTTCGCCAGGCCGACGTGGCGCTGTACCTGGCCAAGGCGCAGGGCCGCAACCGCGTGTGCACCAGCTCGCCCGAGGCGGTGGCGCCCTGACCGCACCCCGGCATGCGGGGGCGGCCGGAGCCCCGGTCGGCGGCTACAAGGTAAACTTGCGGACCGTTCCCATTCGTCCGCGAGCCGTTGCATGTCCAGCCCGTCCAGCCCCGCCGAGTCCACCGCCATCACGACGGCCGACGGCCCGCGCGACTTCATCCGCCAGATCGTCCGCGAGGACCTGGCCTCGGGCAAGCACGCCGCCATCCACACCCGCTTCCCGCCGGAGCCGAACGGCTACCTGCACATCGGCCATGCCAAGGCGATCTGCCTGAGCTTCGGCATCGCACGCGAGTTCAGCGGCTGGTGCAACCTGCGGCTGGACGACACCAACCCCGGCAAGGAAGACCCGGAGTTCGTGCAGGGCATCAAGGACGACGTGCGCTGGCTGGGCTTCGAGTGGCACGACCTGCGCCACGCCTCGGACTACTTCGACGTGTTCTACCGCGCCGCGCTCAAGCTGATCGCGGACGGCGTGGCCTACGTGGACGACCTCAGCGCCGACGAGATGCGCGAGTACCGCGGCACGCTCACCGCACCGGGCCGCAATTCGCCGTACCGCGAGCGCAGCGTGGATGAAAACCTCGACCTGTTCCGGCGCATGCGCGCCGGCGAGTTCGCCGACGGCAGCCGCACGCTGCGCGCGAAGATCGACATGGCCTCGGGCAACATCAACCTGCGCGACCCGGCGCTGTACCGCATCCGCAAGGTCACCCACCAGAACACCGGCGACGCGTGGCCGATCTACCCGATGTACGACTTCGCGCATGCGTTGTCCGACGCGATGGAAGGCATCACCCATTCGCTGTGCACGCTGGAGTTCGAGGACCACCGCCCGCTGTACGACTGGTGCGTGGACAAGGTGGACCTGCCGAACCACCCCGAGCTGTGGCAGTCGGTGGTCGCCGCCGGGCTGGAGGCGAAGCCGGCCAAGCCGCGCCAGATCGAGTTCTCGCGCCTCAACCTCAGCTACTGCATCACCAGCAAGCGCAAGCTCGCCCAACTCGTCGCCGAGGGCTTCGTCGACGGCTGGGACGACCCGCGCATGAACACCCTGCGCGGCATGCGCCGCCGCGGCTTCACGCCGGCCGGCCTGCGCCTGCTGATCGAACGCGTGGGCATCTCCAAGCAGAACAGCGTGATCGACTACGCCGTCCTGGAGAACTGCATCCGCGAAGATCTCGACACCAGCGCGCCGCGTCGCCTCGCCGTGCTCGACCCGCTCAAGCTGGTCATCGCCAACCTGCCGGAAGGCCACACGGAAACGCTGACCTTCGCCAATCATCCCAAGGACGAAAGCTTCGGCACGCGTGCCGTGCCGTTCGCGCGCGAGCTGTGGATCGAGCGCGAGGACTTCGCCGAAGTGCCGCCCAAGGGCTGGAAACGCCTGGTGCCCGGCGGCGAAGTGCGCCTGCGCGGCGTGGGCATCGTGAAGTGCGAGGAGGTGCTGAAGGACGCCGCCGGCAACGTCGCCGAGCTGCGCTGCACGCTCGACCCCGAATCGCGCGCCGGCCTGCCGGGCGCCGACCGCAAGGTGAAAGGCACCATCCATTGGGTGAGCGCGCCGCACGCGGTGGCCGCCGAGCTGCGTGTGTACGACCGCCTGTTCAACGTGGCCGCACCGGACGCCGAGGACGACGGCCAGCCGTGGACCTCGCACATCAACCCCGAGGCCAAGCGCGTGGTGCGCGGCTGGATCGAGCCCGCCGCCGCGCAGGCCGACGCCGAGCAGCGCTACCAGTTCGAGCGGCTCGGCTATTTCGTGGCCGACCGCGTGGAGCACCGCCCCGACGCTCCGGTGTTCAATCGCGTGGTGACCCTGCGCGACACCTGGGCGAAGTGAGGCGCACGATGCTGTTGCCCATGCAGATCCACCTCACCCTGCCGCCATGGATCAACGAGGTGGCGGATGGCGCCCATCGCTACGCCAGCGACGAGGAACGCGTGGGCCTCGCCATCGCGCTGGCCCGCCGCAACATCGAGCACGGCGAAGGCGGCCCGTTCGGCGCCGCGGTGTTCGACGCCGAGGGGCGCGTGGTGTCGGTGGGCGTGAACCGCGTGGTGCCGCAGACCTGCTCGGTGGCACACGCGGAGATGATGGCCTACATGAGCGCGCAGCAGCGCCTCGCCAGCTTCCGCCTCAACGCCAACGGCGGCCGCTACACGCTGGCCAGCAGTGCGCAGCCCTGCTGCCAGTGCTTCGGCGCGACGGTGTGGGCCGGCATCGACGAACTGCTGATCGGCGCGCGCGCCGAGGACGTGGAGGAACTCACCGAATTCGACGAAGGGCCACTGCCCGCCGACTGGATCGGCGAACTCTCGCGCCGCGGCATCGACGTGCGCCGCGACATCCGCCGCGACGAAGCGCGCGACGTCCTCGCCGCCTACGGCGCCCGCGGCACATCGTATTGAAACGCCTGCGCGCCGCGCTGCCGCTGTTCCTGCTGCTCGTCGCGGGCGTCGTGCTGTACCTCTCCGGCACGCTGGAACGGTTTAGCCCGCAGCACCTGGTCGCGCATCAGCACCAGCTGCACGCGCACATCGCCGCGCATCCGTGGCTGAGCCGGCTGGCCTACATCGGCCTGCTCACGCTGGCGATGGCCACCGGCATCCCCGGCACCATCGTCATCATCCTTGCCGGCGGCTTCGCGTTCGGCGTGGTGGACGGCACGCTGTGTTCGTCGATCGCGCTCACGTTGGGTTCGCTGATCCTCTACCTCGCCAGCCGCTATGCGTTCGGCGCCGGCGCACGCGAGCCGCCGCCGCTGGCCGCGCGGCTGCACCAGGGCTTCGAGCGCCATCCGGTGACGTACACGCTGTTCCTGCGCTTCATACCGGTGATGCCGTTCGGCGCGGTGACCGTGGGTCTGGCGTGGTTGCGCTGCCCCTTGTGGCTGTTCATCGGCGCCAGCTGGTTGGGCGGCACCGTGTCGCTGGTGTTCGAGTCCTCGATCGGCGCCGGACTGGGCCACGCGCTGGATCACGACGGCGCGCTCAGCGCCGGCTTGCTGATGCACCCCGCGGTGCTGCTGCCGATGGGCGCGCTCGCCCTGCTGGCGCTGCTGCCGTTGCTGCTCGGCCGCCTGACCCGGCACCGGCGGCGCACACCGCGGGACGGGCAGCCCTGAGCGGCCACAGCGTCCGCTAATCGCCTGCCGGCATGCTTGGCCGCACCCTTGCCGCCGGAGTACGCCGTGAAATTCCCTGTCCTGCTGTTGCTGGCCGCAGCTGCCGTCGCCACGGCCCATGCCGCCACACCCGATTACGCCGTGCTGCAACGCCATCCGCTGGGCGGCAGCGGCGGCTGGGACTACCTCACCATCGACCCGACCGCGCATCACTTGCTGATCGCCCGCCAGAACCGCGTGATGGTGGTGGACACGCAAGACGGCAAACTGGTCGGCGAAATCCCCGGGATGGAGCACATCCATGGCATCGCGCTGGTGCAGAACCTGCGGCGCAGCTATGTCAGCGACGGCGCCGCGGACAGCGTCCACGTGATCGACCTCGACAGCCTGAAGAAACTGCGCGACATCCCGATCCATGGCCGCGGTCCCGACGCCATCGTCTACGACCCGGCCAGCGGACACGTGCTGACCATGAATGGCCACAGCGACGACGCCAGCGTGATCGACCCGGTCCACGACCGGACCGTCGCCGAGATCGCCCTGCCCGGCCGCCCCGAATTCGCGGTCAGCGACGGCCGCGGCCACGCGTACGTCAACCTCGAGGACAAAAGCGAACTCGCCCGCATCGACACCAAGACGGACACGGTCGATGCCGTGTGGAAGCTTGCGCCCTGCGAGTCGCCGAGCGGCCTGGCCATCGACACGCGATTCCGCCGGCTGTTCTCGGTCTGCGACAACAGGCTCATGGCGGTCACCGATGCCGACACCGGCCGCCAGATCGCCACCGTGGCCATCGGCGACGGGCCGGATGCCGCCCGCTTCGACCCCGCCACCCGGCTGGTCTACAGCTCCAACCACGACGGCACGCTGACCATCGTGCGCGAAGACGATGCGGACCACTACCGCGTGGTGACGAACGTGACCACCCAGGCCGGCGCGCGCACCATGGCGCTGGACCGCGCCACGCACCGTGTCTGGCTGGTTGCCGCCGCGCCTGCGCCGCGCCATGCCCCAGTGAAGGATTTCACCGCACTGGTGGTCGGTTCGCGCTGAAGATTTTCAATCGCTGATGATCGCGCGATCCGGACAGGGCATCCGTGCTCGGATGCGGGCGGCCTGGGTGTCCGCATTGATCCGGCATCCAGGCTCGCATGAGGCCCGATGCGTTGATGTGCCGTTCGGCATCAGTAGGGCAGGAAAAAAGACAGGCGCCGTGAGGCGCCTGTCCTAAGCATTGCGCAAGACGACCCATCAAAACTTCTTGTTGATTCCAAGGCGGATCGTCTGATCATGGCCATGCGGCTGCAGCAAGAAGTCGTAATCGGTGGTCAGCAGCAGGTTGTTCTTGAATTGGAAGTCCATACCCAGCCCGGCTTCCGCGCTGATGCCGTTCGCGCTGTACGGGTTGGTCAATACGTTCCAGGATCCGGCCGACGGCACGAAGGCGTAACTCAACGTGGTGTTGCTGGTGCCCTGGAAATCGTAACCGACCTCCAGGCGTGCCCGCGGTATCAGAACCGCATGCTCGGACTGGATCATCCCGCTCATGCGCACACCCAGCACCGCCAGCGATGTGCGCACGTCTTGGCGTCCGTAAGACAAGGCATTGGCCACATCACCGCTTTCGGCAAAGCCGTTAAGCGACGAGTACGACCATTCGACCCGGCCGTAAGGCGATATCCACCACTTCGCATCACGATATTCGTAGCCGGCCGTCAACGCCCCGAACCACTGGTTGCCGGTGCGATGGCCGACCAGGTAGCCGCCGGTATCGGCATCGAGGCGGCGGCTATCGAAGCTGAGGCCGCCGCCGCCGAGGACGCCATCGATATAGGTCGACGTCGTGGGTGCAAAGCTGCCATACAGGGCGGCGCTATAGCCCTGCGCGATGCTGCGCGTGCCATCGCTGGAGATCGTGCTGCGGTCGTGGTTGTAGCCGAAGCTGATGCCGAACAGGTTGCGCTCGCCGATTCGCTGATCCACACCCAGGTTGATCGCCATGCTGTCGGCATCGAAACCCGCCGCCTGTCGGTAGGCGTCGTAACTGCCGAACGCGGCCGTGCCATCGATCCAGACGCCCAGCCCGG
Source organism: Rhodanobacter sp. (assembly GCA_040371205.1). Taxonomy (NCBI): domain Bacteria; kingdom Pseudomonadati; phylum Pseudomonadota; class Gammaproteobacteria; order Lysobacterales; family Rhodanobacteraceae; genus Rhodanobacter; species Rhodanobacter sp. The sequence continues at coordinate 790,633 of AP031382.1, read as the reverse complement.
AAGGGCCTCGGTTCGGCGCGGACGTACCGGCGTTACCGCCACTGCCGCCATCGCCACTGGCACCGCCATCGGCGATGCCACCGCTCCGGCCATTCATCGGGCCAAAGGCCCGAGTATTGGGCGACAGCATCGTGGCGTCTCCAGCCGCACCGATGCCGGGCCGCTGCATGGCCGATGGCGTGCCATCGGGATAGCCCGTTCCGTTCTGCTCGCCGTATGGCGCCTCGCGGCCACTGGCGCCGCCCATCCGCCCTCCCTGCAGCGACTGGCCATCCAGGCTCAACGAAAGGCTGTTGCTGAACAGGCGATCATCGCCGTCGTGCAGGCTTTCCAAGCGCTGGCGGATGTTGTCCAACTGACTCTGCGCGAAGCGCTGCGCCTCTGTCGTTTGAGCATTGATCAGACCCAGCGTATTGGCATCATGCGAGGGATCGAGCTGGGTGTTCACCAGCACCAGCACGTCTACGGTCTTGGTTTGGCCATCCGTCGCGGTCAGCATCGCGGTGATCTGGACCAGGCCGTGGAAGCTGGCGGCCGGGGTGAACGACAGCGCCGTCGGCTGGCCGATGGCAGCCTGGCCGCCATCGCCCGGCGAGACGCCAAGCAGCGTTGAGGAGGCGTATTGGCCCGGCACGATGCTGGCCAGGTTCACCGTGACTGCTGCACCGGGCTTCGTCATTACGGTGATGGTGCCGTCCGGGGCGCTGGCCTGGCCGGCCGCCGTCACGGTCACGGTGACCGTGGCCGGCAACGAGTTGCCGAAGTTGTTGGCGACCTCGTAGCTGAAGTGATCGGTACCCACAAAGCCTGCCGTCGGCGTGTAGGTGATCTGTTCCCCATTCGCCTGGGCCTGACCATGGGCCGGGGCCTGGGCCACACTCGCGCCGGTGAACGGCTTGGGGCCGCTCGCCTGGGCGGTCGCCTGGATCTGCACCGAGACACCGGTCGTGGTGGACACGGTCAATGGTTGCGCCACCGGCACCGAAAGCGATGCTACCGTCACGGTCACCGTGGCCGGAGCCGAAGTACCGCCCGGATTGGTCGCCGTATACGTGAAGGTGTCGGTGCCGCCGTAGAAGGTCGACGAAGGCGTGTAGGTCACCGTTTCGCCCGAGACGCTCACCGACCCGTGCACCGGTGCCGTAGCGACCGCCACGGAGGTCACATCGACGCCGGTAATCGCCGTACTCAGATTGATTGTCGCCGCCGTGTTGTAGTTGGTGCTTGCACTGACATTGCCGGCGGTGGGCGGCGGCGGATTGCTGATCGTCACGGCCAAGGTCACCTGCGAGGCAGCCACATGGCTGCCGTCGCCGGCCTGGTTCGCGGTCACCGTGCAAACTCCGGCGGAAAGCGTGGTGACCGTGCTGCCCTGGATGGAGCATACCGCGCTAGACGACGGGGCAATGGCGAACACCAGCGGACTGCTCGAACCCGTACCGGTGGCGGATACCGTGAAGGTGCCGTTCGGCTTGAACACCGGTGCCGCCGGGTTGGCGGCGAAGTTGGTAATCGCAGCGGCGACCTTGGGCGTTACGCTGTTGGATGCCGCGGATGCCGCGCCCGTGCCGGCCGAATTGGTCGCCGTTACGGTGAAGGTATATGCCGTTCCGTCGGTAAGGCCCGAGACCACGCAAGGCGAATTGGCGCAGGTGCCGGTCAGACCGCCCGGATTGCTGGTGGCGGTGTAGCCGGTGATGGCGGCGGCACCCGTGTTGGTTGGCGGAGTAAAAGCCACCGTCGCTTGCGCGTCGCTGGCCGTGGCCGTACCGATGGTCGGCGCACCGGGCGCCACACTGGCAATGGCAAACGACTGACTCACTTGTGCTGCCGCCAGGTACATACCGTTGCCGGCTTGATTCGCGTCGACGGTGCAGGTTCCTGACGTCACCGTGGTCAGTACGCCGCCAGCGGTGATCGTGCACACATTGGTGGTGGCCGACGAGAACGTCACGGCCAGGCCCGAGCTGGCAGTGGCCGTCAGTGTCGGCGTGGTGCCGAAATTCTGCGTACCCGGATTGGCGAAGGTGATCGTCTGCGACGCTTTCGGCGTCACGCTGTTTGACGCAGCCGAGGCCGCCCCCGTGCCGGCCGAGTTGGTGGCGGTCACGGTGAAGGTGTAGGCGGTACCGTTGGCAAGGCCTGTCACTACGCAGGGTGCATTGGCGCAGGTGCCGGTCAAGCCACCCGGATTGCTGGTGGCAGTGTAACCGGTGATGGCGGCGCCGCCCGTGTTGGTTGGCGGAGTAAAAGCCACCGTCGCTTGCGCGTCGCTGGCCGTGGCCGTACCGATGGTCGGCGCACCGGGCGCCACACCGGCAATGGCAAACGACTGACTCACTTGTGCTGCCGCCAGGTACGTACCGTTGCCGGCTTGATTCGCATCGATGGTGCAGGTTCCTGACGTCACCGTGGTCAGTACGCCGCCAGCGGTGATCGTGCACACATTGGTGGTGGCCGACGAAAACGTCACGGCCAGGCCCGAGCTGGCAGTGGCCGTCAGTGTCGGCGTGGTGCCGAAATTCTGCGTGCCCGGATTGGCGAAGGTGATCGTCTGCGACGCTTTCGGCGTCACGCTGTTTGACGCAGCCGAGGCCGCCCCCGTGCCGGCCGAGTTGGTGGCGGTCACGGTGAAGGTGTAGGCGGTACCGTTGGCAAGACCCGTCACTACGCACGGTGCATTGGCGCAGGTGCCGGTCAGACCGCCCGGATTGCTGGTAGCGGTGTAGCCGGTGATGGCGGCGCCACCCGTGAAGGACGGTGCGGTGAAGCCGACCGATGCCTGCGCATCGCCCGAGGTGGCCGTGCCTATGGTAGGCGCCCCCGGCACGACCGCAGCGACACTGAACGACTGCGCCACCGTCGCTGCCGCACTGTAGGCGCTGTTGCCCGCTTGATCCGCGTCAATCGTGCAGGTGCCTGCGGTGATGAAGGTAAGCGTGCCGCCGCTAGTCGTGGTGCATACGCCTGTGGTGGTCGACGAGAACGTCACCGCCAGGCCCGAGCTGGCGGTGGCCGTCAGTGTCGGCGTGGTGCCGAAATTCTGCGTACCCGGATTGGCGAAGGTGATCGTCTGCGACGCTTTCGGCGTCACGCTGTTTGACGCAGCCGAGGCCGCCCCCGTGCCGGCCGAGTTGGTGGCGGTCACGGTGAAGGTGTAGGCGGTACCGTTGGCAAGGCCTGTCACTACGCACGGTGCATTGGCGCAGGTGCCGGTCAGACCGCCCGGATTGCTGGTGGCGGTGTAGCCGGTGATGACGGCACCACCCGTGAAGGACGGCGCGGTGAAGCCGACCGATGCCTGCGCATCGCCCGAGGTGGCCGTGCCTATGGTGGGCGCCCCCGGCACGACCGCAGTGACACTGAACGACTGCGCCACCGTCGCTGCCGCACTGTAGGCGCTGTTGCCCGCTTGATCCGCGTCAATCGTGCAGGTGCCTGCGGTGATGAAGGTAAGCGTGCCGCCGCTAGTCGTGGTGCATACGCCTGTGGTGGTCGACGAGAACGTCACCGCCAGGCCCGAGCTGGCGGTGGCCGTCAGTGTCGGCGTGGTGCCGAAATTCTGCGTGCCCGGATTGGCGAAGGTGATCGTCTGCGACGCTTTCGGCGTCACGCTGTTTGACGCAGCCGAGGCCGCTCCCGTGCCGGCCGAGTTGGTGGCGGTCACGGTGAAGGTGTAGGCGGTACCGTTGGTCAACCCTGTGATCGTGCACGGCGAATTAGTGCATGTGCCCGTTGCGCCGCCAGGACTGGCCGTAGCCGTGTAATTGGTGATCGACGCACCGCCCGTGAAGGACGGCGCGGTGAAGCTGACCGATGCCTGCGCATTGCCCGCAGTGGCCGTGCCAATGGTGGGCGCACCAGGCACCACCGCATTTACGGCAAATGACTGCGTGACAGTCGATGCTGCAGCGTAGGTGCCGTTGCCCGCCTGATCCGCATTGATGGTGCATGTACCTGCCGTAACGAAGGTCAATGCTCCACCACTGGTGATCGTACATACCCCCGTTGTGCTGGACGAGAAACTCACGGCGAGGCCAGAGCTGGCCGTCGCTGTCAGCGTCGGTGTCGTACCGAAATTCTGTGGCCCGGGATTGCTGAAGGTGATGGTCTGCGAGGCCTTCGGCGTGACGCTGTTCGACGGCGATGAAGCCGAACCCGTTCCATTTGCATTGGTCGCCGCAACAGTGAACGTATAAGCGGTTCCGTTGGTAAGCCCCGTGATCACGTGACTGAGCGAAGTCGTGCCTGCATTGGAATCGACGCCGCCTGAGGGACTCGATGTCACCGTGTAACCGGTAATGGCCGAACCGTTGTTGTTGGCCGCACTGAAGGTGACGGTGGCCTGGGCGGGAGTCGTACTGCTGGCAGTAACGCCAGTGGGCGCACTGGGCACTGTCGACGGCGTAACGCTGTTGGATGCCGCCGATGGCGTGCTGGTACCCACCGCATTCGTTGCAGTAACCGTGAAAGTGTAAGCGGTGCCATTGGCGAGGCCGGTGACCGTACAGGGCGAGTTGGCGCACGTTCCGGTAAAGCCCCCGGGGCTCGACGTGGCGGTATAGCCGGTAATGGCGGAGCCACCGTTGCTGGAGGGTGCAGTGAACGTGATCGAGGCTTGTCCGTTGCCGCCCGTGGCGCTGCCTATGGTCGGGGCGCCAGGCGCAGAAGCCACGATGTGGATGGTGATATTGGCCGTGTCGTTGTAGACCACCGTTGTGCCGTTATCGCCATAAAAGGCGATCGACTCGGTATAGCCCGTCGAGACGGCAGAAGTCGGTGTATACACGATCGACTCGGTGCCGTTGACGTCGTATTCAAGGGTGTAAGTGCCGTGCTGTCCGACAATCTGGTCGCCCGGATTGCCTGGATTGCTACCCGCTGCCGTGGCGTTGGGCGTCGACTGGATATCGCCGTTTGGACTGCAAGCGTACGCTTCCCCACTCGAATTAAGCACATTGCCTGTTAACTGATAGGTCTGTGGGGTATTGAGCGGACTGGCGTTGAACGTGATCGTGAGAGTGCAGCCTGTCTGGGTGGTGTAAGCCGCCGCCGCTTCACGCGGCCAGAGGCTGGCCAGCATCATGAATGCCAGCAGCAAACCCATGCCGAACGTGGAAGTGATGGCGCCGGATACCCCGGCGCGCGCCGCGCGGCGGCGGACGAATAGCGTGTGGATCATGGCCCCTTCCCCTGAGACTTCCTGCAATACCTTGCGCATGCACCCCAAGCACACTCGCTACGTTGGCTGCGCAGCGAAAAAACCGACCCCCAGTGCAACGCTGAACCCCGAGTATTGTCCCGCCCCTTTTGCAGGACACCTACTCAGCCGTGCGTAACGTCGTCGAGCGGCTCCGGCAAGTCAAGCATTATCTTTCGTCACTGCTTCATCACATTTGCCGGACCATGCATCGCTATCATGCCGGACGCCTTGGTCGAGGGGCTGCAATAACCGGGGCAAATCGTTCTGACACATCTGCTGGAACGGCGACCGTTGCCGCGGAAGGCAGTGCGGGATCGTGCGGCGCCGAGGCGCCGCAACAACCAACCACGACAAGGGGAAGTCGCATGTCGGAGTTTTATATCGGCCAGATCATGATGACCGGCTTCGGGTTTGCGCAACGCGGCTTTGCGCTGTGCAATGGGCAGCTCCTGCCCGTTCAACAGAATGCAGCGCTGTTCTCGCTGCTCGGCGTTCAATACGGCGGCAACGGCACCACCAACTTCCAGTTGCCCAACCTGCAGGGACGCACCCCTGCCGGCGCCGGCGCCTCGGCGGATCCGGCGTGGCAGCCGGCTCCCTATACGATCGGGGAAGTGGATGGCGCGGAATCGGTCACACTCATCGGTCAACAGCTGCCCGCGCATTCCCACCTGGCCAACGCCACTACTGCGACCGGCAACGCCAAGAGCCCGACAGGCGCGCTCCTGGGCACCAGCAACAGCAGCAGCATTCCCGTATTTGCAGCCGGAGGCAGCAACACCGTACCGCTCTATCCGGCAACCATCGGCATGACGGGAGGGTCCGGCGCGCACGACAACATGCAGCCGTATCGTGTCATCAATTTCAACATCGCGCTCACCGGCATCTACCCATCGCGCAGTTGAGAGTTCGACGACCCATTGCGTTTTCAGGAGGAGAACTTACATGACGACACCCTACGTCGGCGAGATACGCCTGCTCGGATTTCCACGCATACCCACCGGCTGGATGGCCTGCGACGGCAGCCTGCAATCCATCGCCAATTACCAGGTGCTCTACACCTTGCTCGGCACCACCTACGGCGGCGACGGCGTCACCACGTTCGGGCTGCCGGATCTGCGCGGCCAGGTTCCTTTGCATCAGGGCACTGGCCAAGGGCTTACCCCACGCGTGCTCGGCCAAATGGGCGGCAGCGAAAACGTTACCCTGCTGAGCAGCCAGATGCCGGCGCACAATCACGGCTTCATGGCCACCACCAATGCGGCGAGCGCCGTTTCGCCTGGCACGACGGTACAACCCGGCAGCTTGCCCAGCGACCGTCTTTATCTGCAGGACGTTACCGGGACGCCTGCGCCCACCGCCATGGCCGCAAACATGATCGGACAGTCGGGCGGAAACCTGCCGCACAACAACATCATGCCTACGCTGACGCTGTCTTTCTGCATTGCCTGGGAAGGGATATTCCCTTCCCAGAGCTGACAACTGCGTAATCTCATTCGGAGAATGGCATGACCACACCTTTCATCGGCGAAGTACAGATCTTCGGTTTCAACTTTGCGCCAGTCGGCTGGGCCCTGTGCAACGGCGCGACCGTGAGCATCTCGCAGTATTCGACGCTTTATTCCCTGCTCGGCACTGCCTACGGCGGCAACGGCACCAGCACGTTCCAGTTGCCCAACCTCACCACGCGCGCGCCCTGCAGCCAGGGCACGGGGCTTGGGCTATCCCAGCGCGTCATCGGCGAGTCGTTCGGCGAAGCGGCGCATACGCTGATTTCCAACGAAATGCCCATGCATAACCATACAGCGCAAGGCTTTGCCGGTACCGGCACGCGTTCGCCGCAACCCGCCGCCAATGCGGCATTGATCGGCTCGGGCCTCTTCGAGGTCTACAACAACAACCAGCCGCCGAATACCACGCTACTGCCCACGACCCTGGGCACATACGGCGGCAGCCAACCGCATGAGAATCGCCAGCCCTTGCTCGCGGTGAACTTTTGCATCGCCCTGGAGGGCGTATACCCTGCGTTTTCCTGATGTCTCCGATGAGCAGCAGGTCGGCTCCACTAGTCCATTTCAGGCCGGCCTGCTGCATCAGGGCTTGATGCATCCTCGCGTGCAGACACTTCCTGCGTTCCCACCCGAACGGGTTTATGCCACCGAGATGCCGGAATCGCTCCGGTACGCGGGCTATGCCTTGCGCTGGGCGACCGGAAACGACGGGGTTTTCCTGCGCGAGCTTTATGCATGGCTGCGCGCTGAAGAGCTGGCGCCCGTTGCATGGCCCGAGAGTGCGAAAGCCGCCTTCCTCGACAGCCAGTTCGGCTTGCAGCACCGCCACTTTGTGCAGCACTTCGCCGATGCCGAGTTCCTGATACTGGAATGCAAAGGCGAGCCGGTCGGCCGTCTCTACGTTTCGCGCGAAAAGGAAGACTGGCTGGTGATCGACATCGGCCTGATGCCTGCCCATCGCGGCAAAGGCGTCGGCAGCGCCCTCCTGATGCAATTGCTGGCTACAGCCGCACAACAGGGGGCACGCAGCGTCGCGTTGCATGTCGAGCTGCGCAATGTCCGTGCGCATGCGCTGTATCGAAGGCTTGGCTTCCGCGACGAATCCCGGGAAGGCTTCCATCAACTCATGCGATGGCATGCCTCAGGCGGCGATGTTCAATTGAATATCGCCTGATAGATGAAGCCATCCTGGTTGCGCGCCACGGGCACCAGGAAAATGCCGAAATCGCCGATGCCAGGGCTTTCCATCTGGTAGATCCGCTGCGGAAACAGGATCGCGGACGCATGATGGAATAGCAGCGAAAATGGCGCCCTGATCATGCCGTTCACGGGCGGCACCGGCAGCGGCCTCGCCTCGACCAACACGAACGGCGACTTGCCGTGACCAAGATCCACCGTGAAAGCCTGGTTTAGGTGACCGGCGAAATGTTCCAACGTCAGAATTTGCATGCCACGTTCCCGTGTGGTCTGGCCGGCGCCAGTGTTGCATGGATGCCCCATGCGCAACAGTTTCGTCGAATCGTCAGACGGAAGGTTCCCAAAAAAAAGCCGGGCTGGACGACCAGCCCGGCTTCCGGGCATCCATCAGTGGATGTTGTTGAGTGCGGGATCGCGCTCCACCTTGAAGACCTTGGCGGGCGGTGCGGCCGACTTCATCAGCTTCAAGCGGAAGTTCCTGGCCTGCTGGCAAGCATTGGGTCCGTGAACGAACACGCCGTCCTGGGTGCATTTCCAGTCGTAGAAGTTCTGGATGCCGCCGGCAAGCTGCAGGCTGTAGTCGGTGCTTATCGCCGCCGCGTCGAACGGCACGCCAGCCATCTCGTTCTGGAACCAACGCATCCACGCCTTGGAGCCGACCGGCGGCGGGTTGGCCTGGAAGGTGGGATTCATCGGCGACAACTGCGGGCTCTCGGCCGTCAGGTGGCAGCTCATGCACGCGCTGACCGGGTTGTCCACCGGGCCGTCCAGACGTCCATTCCAACCAAGATGCGTGGGCGGAAGCTCCGACTTCGCGTTGATGGCCGTTTCCTTGATGGACGGATTGATCTTGGTCACCGTCGGCTTGGGATTGGTGTAGTCGTTGCCGGTGTTCTCCGGATCGTTGCCCCACATCACGCCAACCGGCACCAGGTTATCCCAACCGGGCTTACCGGTCACGGCGCCGTTGTACTGGAAGGTGCCGAAGATCCAACCGGTACCCGGTATGCGGGTATCGCGCACCGCAAAGTCCATTTGGATCAAGGCTACGTCCTTGATTTCGCGGTTGGCCGAATTGAAGCTGTCGGTGACATAGGCCTTCCACAACACGGGATTGACCAGGAACGGCACCTGCTTCAGATCCACGTCGGCAAACAGAGCTTTGCACACCACCGTGCCGTTGTGAAAGCTGTTGGGCTTGCTGACAACCGAGGGATCCGGGTTTTGCGGATCCTTCCAAACCTGGCCGATGCTGTAGCCGCCGATGTCGTTGTAGATGCCTACCGCAAAGGTCTGGCCGGTCGTGGTCTGCGTGGCCGCCAGCTGCTGCGACTGGATCTGCGCTTCCTTGGTCAAGCCGTGAATGCCTTCGCGGCCCAATGGCCCGTAATGCTGCCATGGCGCGTGGTACCACTTGCGCACGCTGTTGTTCTGCACGTACCAATCGCTTTCCACATTGCCTTCCAGACAATACTTCTTGACCGCCTCCACATATGGACGCCATTGCTCGAAATTGTTGCCGAGCTTGGAAGGCAGCAATTTGAAGAACGCCGGCGTGTCCGTCGGCAAGACGGTCGGATAGTTCTGGCTCAGTTGAAAGATCGGTCCCTTGTAGGTATCCGGCGGCTGGTAACCGTAGTCCGGAAATGTTCCCGCATAAGCGGCACTCGTCGTCATCACGAGCGCCACGACGGCGCCCGCGATCCTGCCTTTTCCAGAAAGCATGGTAGATCTCCGTTCTGAGTTCGTTACGCGCGCGGCAGAGCATTGCGGCCCTGCACGCCCCCTTCCTTGCCCGGTATAACGCTGGCCCGGACGGCCATTCACGATCCAGCGCCGCGTACGATCACTTCTGCAATGTGGGGACCGCGTGAAATTTGAAGCCTATGCCCGCATTACCCGGCAACCATCAATCCACGTCTGCCGCACCATCCACTTGCGGGCGACCATCGGAGCCATTCGCTGCAACGGATGTCCATGCCCTAATGTCTGCACCATTGCCGGAGGCAGACTGCAATGAATCCATCGGACAAGAAAAGGCCGGAAGCCTTGCGATCGCTTGGCTTACCGGCCTTTATTGGATGCCGTTGGACGGCTATGTGGTGGGTCGTCCGGGACTCGAACCCGGGACCAATGGATTAAAAGTCCAGTGCTCTACCAACTGAGCTAACGACCCGTCATGCAAGTGGACTCGGCATTTTAGGGATTGCATCGCGGGCGCACAAGCGAAGCCGCTTCAGACGTAGCGCGTGGGATCGGGCAGGCCTGCCTCGCGGAAACCCTGCATGCGCAGGCGGCAGGCGTCGCAATGGCCGCAGGCGCGCCCATCGGCATCGGCTTGGTAACAGCTCACCGTGGCGGAGAAATCCACGCCGAGGCGCTCGCCTTCGCGCGCGATATCGGCCTTGCTCATCCGCATCAGCGGCGCATGGATGCGGATGCCAGCGCCTTCGACGCCGGCCTTGGTGGCGATGTTTGCAAGGGTCTCGAAAGCCTCGATGAAGGCCGGGCGGCAATCCGGGTAGCCGGAGTAGTCCACCGCGTTGACGCCGCACCAGATATCGATGGAACCCAGCACTTCGGCCCAGCCCAGCGCGATGGACAGCATGATGGTGTTGCGCGCCGGCACGTAGGTGGCCGGAATATGGCCGTCGCCGTCGTGCGCGTCGTCGTCCAGCGGCACGGCGATGTCGGCCGTCAGCGCCGAGCCGCCGATGCTGCGCAGGTCCACCTGCACGGTCTTGTGCTCGACGGCGCCGAGCAGGCGCGACACGCGCTCCGAGGCTTCCAGCTCGGAGCTGTGCCGCTGGCCGTAGGCCACGCTGAGCGCATGGACCTGATAACCCTGTTCGCGGGCAATGGCCACGGTGACGGCCGAATCCATGCCGCCGGAGACGAGCACGACGGCCTTGCGGGGAGTGGTATCAGACATGGGAGTTCATCCATAGCAGAACGGCCGGTCACCGGCCGGAAAACGCCACCGGCAACACAGGCCGGCGCGCATTACCTTCCCTGCGCGTCGTTCCACAGCAGCTTGTGCAGCTGCAGCTGGAAGCGCACAGGGAGCTTGTCGTCGATGATCCATTCGGCCAGTTCGCGCGGTTCGACCTGGCCCCAGACCGGCGAGAACAGCACCATGCAGCGGCCGGCAATGGCATGTTCGGCCACCGCGTCGCGCGCCCATTCATAGTCGGCGCGGCTGGCGATCACGATCTTGACCTGGTCGTGCGGCAGCAGGTGGCCGAGGTTCGACCACAGGTTGCGTGCACTTTCGCCGGAGTCCGGCGCCTTCAGGTCGACCACCTTGCGCACGCGCGGATCGACCGCGGAGACGTCCAGCGCGCCGGAGGTTTCCAGCGACACGTCGTAACCGGCATCGCACAGGCGTTGCAACAGCGTCAGGCAGCGCTTCTGCGCCAGTGGCTCGCCGCCGGTGACGCAGACATGGCGCGCGCCATGGCTGGCGACTTCGTCCAGGATATCGTCGATGGCTCGCCACTCGCCGCCATGGAACGAGTACGTGGTGTCGCACCAGGTGCAGCGCAGCGGGCAACCGGTGAGGCGCACGAACACGGTGCGCCAGCCGATCGCATCGGCCTCGCCCTGGATCGAATGGAAGATCTCGGTGATGCGCAGCCGCTCGACGGCAAGCGGAGGCGCGGCGTCGGCCGCGCTGGTGCTGGCATCGCTCACGCCCGTCTCCTCAGCCGGCAGACTGCTGGATGCGGCCCAGCCGCTCCTTCGCCAGGCTGGCAGCCTTGGAGCCGGGGTATTTGCCGACCACGGCCTTGAGCGTGGCCGTGGCCGCGGGCACCTGCTTCAGTTCGAACTGGCAATAGCCGACCTTGAGCAGGGCGTCCGGCGCCTTGTCGCTCTGCGGGAACCGGCCCAGCATCTGCTGGAACGCTTCCAACGCCACCTTGTAGTTGGTGGTGACGTAGTAGGTCTCGCCCAGCCAATAGTAGGCGTTCGCCGAGAGCGGCTGGTCCGGGTACTTTTCGATGAACGTGCGGAACTGGCGCGAAGCGCCCACGTAGTCGCCGTTGCGCAGTGTCTTGAAGGCTGCGTCGTAGGCGGCTTGCATGGCAGCCTTGTCCTCCGCCGACAACGGCTTGGCCGCAGTGGCAGTGGCCGCCTGCGCCGGCGCGGCAGTGCCGCTGGCGGGCGCACTGCTGGCGGCGGCTGGCGCGCTGCCGGCCGAAGCCGGCGCGGCGCCCGTCTTGTTGCCGGCCTCGAGCCGCTGCAAGCGGGTGTCGAGGTCGATGTATTGATCCTTGCTCTTGTCCTGGAGCTGCTGCAGCTGGTGCTGCAATTCCTCGATCTGGCCCTGCATGTCGCGCATCTGCGACTGCATTTGCTGCATCTGGTTGAGCTGCGCAGCGTCGGCCTGATCCTTGTTCTGCGCCCGCTGCTCGAGCAGGGCGACGCGGTCGGCCAAGCTCAGGCGCGAGTCTTGCGCAAACACCGGCAGCACGAAAAGCATGGCGGACGCGAATGCGCCCGCCATGCCCACCTTGGCTGCAAGTCTGCTGGCCAATGGCTTCATCGCTTACTCGGCCGTGTAGACGATCACGACGCGGCGGTTCTTGCTCCAGCAGTCCTCGTTGTGCTCGCGGCACACCGGCTTTTCCTTGCCGTACGAGATCACGCTGATCTGGCTGCCCGAAGCGCCGTTGGCCTGCAGCGCGCTGGACACGGCGTTGCCGCGACGCTCGCCCAGACCCAGGTTGTATTCCTTCGAACCGCGCTCGTCGGTGTTGCCTTCGAGGCGCATCTGGGCCATCGGACGGTCCTGCAGGTACTTGGCGTGGCACGCCATGATCGCCTGGAATTCCGGCTTGATTTCGTCCTTGTCGAAATCGAAGTACACGATGCGCTGCTTCAGGCAGGCGTCGGTTTCGAGGTCGGCCGGGGTGTACTTGCCGCTGGTCTCAGCCGGCTGAACCGGGGGGTGGCCTCGCTGACCGGAGCCTGCGGCTTGGTTTCCTGCTTCTTGGAACAGGCGGCCGCGCCAACGCAGAGCAGGGCGACCAGGGCGACGCGAACGGTCTTATTCATGGTGACGATCCTTCAAACGTGTGTGAGATCCGGCATGGAGTGACGGACGGGTTACGGGACGATGTCGCCGGTGGGCCGGCTGTTGTTTTGTAGTGATGCAGCTAAATCAACGGCGTGTGATGCATGCCTTCAATGGCAGACCCTGGCGCATAGCGTCGCGGCCGGCAAAACACGCCGGGCGCGACCCTTGCGGGCCGTCCCCGGCATCGACCGCCACACGCGAATGCGGCGGCACGAATGGTTACTGCTGCTGCCGGTACGGACCCCATGAAGGATCGCTCACGCTGCCGTTGGCAAGCGCGAGGCGCTGGCGCACCATGCCATCGGACGAAGTGGCATAGAGCACGCCGCGCGGACCTTCGGTGGCACCGTACAGCAACATGCTGGCATTCGGCGCCCAGCTGGGGCCGAAATCCAGCGGCCCGGGCGAAAGGTAATGCACCTGCCCGCCCAGACTGAGATCCATGACAGCAATACGATACACGTTCCCGTTGCCCTGCACCATGGCAAGTTCCTTGCCGTCGTAGCTGATGTCGGAATTGGAGTTGTAGGTACCCTGGAAGCTGATGCGCTGGGCCGTGCCGCCGCTCACCGGGATCTGGTAGATCTGCGGGCGCCCGGAGCGGTCCGAGGTGAAGTAGATGGACTGGCCGTCCGGCGCCCACACCGGCTCGGTGTCGATGGCGGGGTTGTGGGTCAGCCGGGTTTCCTGACGGGTCGCCAGGTCGAGCACGTACAGCTCGGGGTTGCCCTGGAAGGACAGCGACACGGCCAGTTTGCGCCCGTCCGGCGACCACGCCGGTGCGCCGTTGATACCCTTCTTGTGCGACTCCACCAGTTGGCGTGCGCCGGTGGTGAGGTCCTGCACGTAGACCTGCGAATTACCGCTCTCAAAGGAGACGTAGGCGATCTTCTTGCCGTCCGGCGACCACGCCGGCGACAACAGCGGCTCGTGCGAGCGTGCCACCACCTGCGGGTTGTAGCCGTCCGAATCGGCCACCACCAGCGAATAGGTGGTGTTGTCGCCGGCGCCCACCTGGGTGATGTAGGCGATGCGCGTCCAGAACGCACCGCGCACGCCGGTGATCTTCTGGTAGATCGCGTCGGCGATCTGGTGCGCCACACCGCGCAGGTCGCCCGTCGGCGCGGTGAAATACGCGGCCAGCAGATTCTGCTGCTTGTTGACGTCCCACAACTCGTAGCTGACCTTGACCATGCCGTTGCCGGCATCGGTGATGTTGCCCACCGTAATGTAGTCCTGCTTGAGCAGGCGCCAAGTGCCGAAATTGATGTCCGAGCCCTTGGACGGAAACTCCACAATGTCGCTCTTGGCCAGCGCGCGGAACTTGCCGCAGCGGTTGAGATCGTTGCGGATCACGTCGGCCACGTCGGTGGGCAGCGGCGGCAGCCCCGGCTGGGCGAACGGCACCACGGCGATCGGCGTGGCGGTCTTCACGCCACCGACCACCTGGATGTCCAACCCGGAAGGTTGCGATTGCGCAGCCGCCGGGCCGGCGAACAGCGCGGTGACCAATAGGAAAATGAGGGCGTACAGCGAATTCGGCTTGCGCATAAGGTTCTTCATTGCGGCATGAAGGTGATGGTCAGGTTGCGCTGGAACACGCTTTCGAAACCCTTGTAAGGCAAGGTCTTGGTGCGAAGGATCGCGTTTTCCACCGAGCGGCGGCCCACATCGTCGTAGGGGCAACTGGGATCGACCGTAGCGCTCATGACATCACCACCGATCATCTGCACGATATGCACCTTGCACGGAACATTCGGCATGTTATCCGGCCTTAACCAATTCGGCGTGACCGCATTCTGAATGGCCGCAGCGTACTCGTCGGACAGATTGCTGTTCTGCGCATTGTTGCCGGTCTGCCGCTGCGCGGCGTTCGGCAGGTTGGGCAGGCCGTCGTCCTTGGCGTCCTTGAGATCGTCGAGCTGCTGCTTCGCCTGCCTGGCCTTGCTGTCCTGCTTCTTGGTCTGCGCCGCGGCCGCATCCATCTGGGCGAGCATTTCGTCGACCTTCTTCAACTCTTCCTTGCGCTTGGCCGCCTGCGCATCCAGCTCGGCCTGGCGCTGGCGCTCCTTTTCTTCCTGCAGTTTCTTTTCCTCGGCCTGCTGCACGCCCTGCTCGACCACGCGCTCCTGATCCTTCACGTCGGGATGCTGGGGCGGCGGCGGCAAGGGCGCGATCTTGGGCTGCACCACCGGCGGTGGTGGCGGTGGCGGCACCGAGGGCGGCGGCGGCACCGTGTTCGGCACCGGCTTGACCTTGACCGCCTTCGGCGGCGGGCTGCCGGTGGGACCGATCAGGGTGGCCTCGATCACCGGCCCCTTCAGCTCCAGCGGGCGCGAACAGGTGATCGGATTCATCCACGCCGGCAAGTGCAGCATGTTCGCGAAGTTTTCGTAGCTGGTACAGGGCAGCACCGCGAGGAACAGGAACGCGACGATGCCCAGATGCAACAGCGCGGACAGCACCACCGCGCGCGGGATGCCCTTACGGTCGTCCATGGGCACCCTGACCCTGGCTGGCAGCGTTGCCGGGCTCGCTCATCAGGCCGACCTTGTCCACCCCGGCCTGCTGCAGGTCGGCCAGCACCTTGTAGACGCCGCCGTAATTGCCGGCGGTATCGCCGGCCACCAGCACGCTGAGTTGCTGGTTGGCGTCCAGGAAGGCCTTGACCTTGGCCTGCAGGGTGGCCTCGTCCACCGGCTGCGGCTTGCCGCTGCCCACGATGAGGGACAGCGAGCCGTCCTTCGCCACCTGCACGATCAGGTTGTCCTTCTTGGCCTGCAGCGCCTTGGCATTGGCCTGCGGCAGGTTCACGTTGACGTTGGAGTTCAACATCGGCGTGGTCACCATGAAGATGATGAGCAGCACCAGCATCACGTCGATGTAGGGCACGACGTTGATCTCGGATTTCAGCTTGTAGCGCTTGTGGCGCTTCGCGTTGCGCATGGCGGGACTCCGGTCAGGCCACGTCGTCGGCCTGGACCTGCCGCTGCAGCACGGAGGAGAACTCCTCCTGGAACACGTCGTAGCGCGAGGCGATGCGCTCCACCTTGGTGGCGAAGCGGTTGTACATCCATTGCGCAGGGATCGCCGCGAACAGGCCCATCGCGGTGGCGATCAGCGCCTCGGAGATGTGCGGGGCGACCACGGCGATGGTGACGTCCTTCATGTCGCCCAGGCCTTGGAAGGCGCCCATGATGCCCCACACCGTGCCGAACAGGCCCACGTAGGGGCTGATCGAACCGACGTTGGCGAGGAATTCCAGGTTGCGCTCCAGCGCGCCGACCTCGCGGGTGCTGCTCACCTGCATCGCGCGCTCGGCGCCCTCGATCACGCCGCGCGTGTCGTGGGTCTTGCGCTGGCGCTGGCGGGCGAATTCGCGGAAGCCCGATTCGAAGATGGTTTCCAGGCCGCCTTCCGCGCCGCGGTTGCTCACTTCGCGGAACAGTTGCGCCAGATCGCCGCCGGACCAGAAACGCTCCTCGAAGTTTTCCGCGTTCTCCAGCGCCGCCTTGGTCTGGCTCAACTTGCGGATGATGATGACCCACGACATGAAGGAGAAGATCACCAGGATCAGCAGCACGCCCTTCACCGGCAGGCTGGAGTTGGTGATCAGGTCGAAAACATTCAGTCCGCCGTTCATTGGCTTGGGGTACTCCGCGTCGGCAAGGTGGTCAGGGGCTGGTTTCGGGAAACAGATCCGCGGGCATGGGCACAGGGCGCATGCGCCGGGTGTCCACGCAGGCGACCCGCACGCTGGCGCGAACCAGGCAGGTGCCGTCGGCACGGTCTATCGTCTGGCTGAACAGGATACTGGCTGCGCGCCGTTCCTTGACGGCCACGCTGACCGACAGTTCATCGTCCAGCAGGGCAGCGCGCAGGAAGTCCAGCTGCATCTCGCGCACCAGGAAGGCCAGCCCGGTGCGTTCCTTGTAAGCCATCTGGTTGACGCCCAGCGTCCGCAGCCACTCGCTGCGGGCACGCTCCAGAAAGCGCAGGTAACTGGCGTGGTAGACCACGCCGCCGGCATCGGTGTCCTCCCAGTACACCCGCACCGGCCAGCGGAAAGGTTGGCGCTCAGCCATCGAGGGCATCCCCCGCGAACAGGTCGGGCGCCTGCGGCTGGCGCGGCGGCGGCACCAGTCCCAGATGGCGCCAGGCCCGCGCGCTGGCCATGCGGCCCCGCGCGGTGCGCACCAGGTAGCCCTGCTGGATCAGGTAAGGCTCGACCACGTCCTCCAGCGTCCCGCGGTCCTCGCTGAGCGCGGCCGCCAGCGACTCCACGCCCACCGGGCCGCCGTCGAAGCTCTCGATGATGGTGCCGAGCAGGCGGCGGTCCAGCTCGTCGAGGCCGTCGGGGTCGATCTTCAGCATGTCCAGCGCGGCCTGCGCCGCGGCCAGGGTGATCCGACCGCCCGCGCGCACCTCGGCGTAGTCGCGCACCCGGCGCAGCAGGCGGTTGGCGATGCGCGGCGTGCCGCGCGCGCGGCGGGCGATCTCCTGCGCGCCGTCGGTCTCGCAGGCGATGCCGAGAATCTTCGCGGCGCGGCGCACGATCGCGGTGAGTTCGTCGACGGTGTAGAACTCCAGTCGCTGCACGATGCCGAAACGGTCGCGCAGCGGCGCCGTGAGCATGCCGGCCCGCGTGGTGGCGCCGATCAGGGTGAACGGCGGCAGGTCGAGCTTGATCGAGCGCGCCGCGGGGCCCTCGCCGATCATGATGTCGATCTGGAAGTCTTCCATCGCCGGGTAGAGCACCTCCTCCACCGCGGGCGACAACCGGTGGATCTCGTCCACGAACAGCACGTCGTTGGGCTGCAGGTTGGTAAGCAGCGCGGCGAGGTCGCCCGCGCGCTCCAGCACCGGGCCGGAAGTGGAACGCAGGCTCACGCCCAGTTCGTTGGCGATGACGTGGCTGAGCGTGGTCTTGCCCAGGCCGGGCGGACCGAAGATCAGCACGTGATCCAGCGCGCCGCCGCGCTTGCGCGCCGCCTCGATATAGATGGCCAATTGCTCGCGCACCGCTTGCTGGCCCAGGTACTCGGCGAAACGGCGCGGGCGGATCGTCGCTTCCAGCGCATCGTCGTCGAGCTGGGAGACGGGGGTCACGATGCGGGATTCGGTCATGGCGCCATTATGGCGGCACTGGCTGCGGAAAAGGAGCGAAAAGCAAGAGCAAGAGCGGCTTACTCATGCGTCCAAAACGGGCTTTCCCGCGCATCCTTGACTCGCCTGGACGGGCTGCGCCCGCCCAGGCTCCGCAGGCTGACCGCGAAGCGATCAGATTTCCACCTGCGCCCCGAGTTCGATCAGCCGGTTGCCGGGGATCTGGAAGTACGCCGTGGCCGGCAAGGCGTTGCGCGCCATGAACGCGAACAGCTTGTCGCGCCAGAGCGCCATGCCGGGACGGCGCTTGTCGGCCACCACGTTCTCGCGCGACAGGAAGAACGTGGTGTCCATCATGTCGAACGGCAGGCCGTCCTTGGCGCACATCGACAGCGCCAGCGGGATGTTGGGGTCCTCGGCGAAACCGAAGCGCAGCTCGAGCCCGTGGAAATCGTCGCCCAAGGAATTTATCTGGATGCGCTCCTCGGCGTCCGCCACGGGCGTTTCGAGTATTTCCACCGTCAGCAGCACGTTGCGCTCGTGCAGCACCTTGTTGTGCTTGAGGTTGTGCAGCAACGCGTGCGGCACCGCATCCTGGTTGGCGGTGAGGAACACCGCCGTGCCCGGCACACGCAGCGGCGAATGCTTCTGCATCGCCTGGATGAACGGCGCCAGCGCCAGACCACCCTGCTTGATCTCGCGCACCACCAGTTCGCGGCCACGGCGCCAGGTGGTCATCACCGCGAACACCGCCACGCCGAGCACCAGCGGGAACCAGCCGCCGGCCTCGATCTTGATGATGTTGGCGCCGAACAGCGACAGGTCGATGGTCAGCAGGCAGACGCCCACCACGATCAGCAACGGCACGTTCCAGCGCCATTGATGATGCGCCACGAACAGCGCCAGGATGGTCGTGATGGCCATGGTGCCGGTCACCGCGATGCCGTAGGCGGCGCTCAACGAGTCGGAGCTGCCGAAATGCAGCACCGCGAACAGCACCATCACCAACAGGAAATTGTTGACCCAAGGAATGAAGATCTGCCCCGACATCTCGCGCGAGGTGTGCACCACCGGCATGCGCATGGAATAACCCAGCGACATCGCCTCGCGGGTCATCGAGAACGCGCCGGAGATCACCGCCTGGGAAGCGATCACCGCCGCCACGGTGGCCAGTCCGATCATCGGATAGAGCATCACGCTCGGCACCATCTTGAAGAACGGGTTGTCGATCGCCTCCGGGTGGTCCAGCAGCAGCGCGCCCTGGCCGAAATAATTCAGGAGTAGCGCCGGCAGCACGAAACCGAACCAGGCCATGCGTATCGGGCGCTTGCCGAAATGACCCATGTCGGCATACAGCGCCTCCGCGCCGGTCAACGCCAGCACCACGCCGCCGAGGGAGATGAACGCCTTGACCCCGTGGTTGAAAAAGAAGTGCACGCCGTACATCGGATTGACCGCCAGCAGGACGTGCGGATTGCGCAGGATCATGCTCACGCCGAGCAGTGCGATCACCACGAACCACACCACCATCACCGGGCCGAACAGGCGCCCGACGTGACCGGTGCCGCGACGCTGCAGCCAGAACAGCACGAACAGCACGGCCACCGTCAACGGCACCACCCAATGCGCCAGGGCGGGCGCGGCCACCTTCACGCCTTCCACGGCGCCCAGCACGGAAATCGCGGGCGTGATCACGCCGTCGCCGTAGAACAGCGCTGCGCCGAAGATGCCCAGGATCGCCAGCCCCCAGCGCAACCGCGGCTGCTCGCGCACACTACGCAAGGCCAAGGCCATCAGGGCCATGATGCCGCCCTCGCCCTTGTTGTCGGCGCGCATGATGAACACCACGTACTTGAGCGACACCACGATGATCTGCGCCCAGAAGATCAACGACAACACGCCGAAAATGCTTTCCGGCCGGGGCTTCAAGCCATCCAGATTCAATGTGCTTTGCAGCGTGTACAGCGGACTGGTGCCGATGTCGCCGTAGACGACGCCGATGGCTCCCAGCGCCAGCGCCGCGAGGCGCCGCTTGGTTTCGGCTTCGCCGTAGTTGGCTTCATTACTCACGATTCAACTCCCGAGCGCGGCGCGGAGCGCCTTGCGGATGATGGTTTCGGCGCTGTCGCCGTCGGCGGCGACTTTCTGCACCAGGCGCGCCACTTCCGCCGGCTTGTAGCCGAGTTGCTGCAGCGCCACGGCGGCCTCGCCGGCCGCGTCGAGCGGCGCGCCCGCGGGCGTGGCGCCGGGAAGGCTCACCGCCATGCCGTCCACGCGGTCGCGCAGCTCCACCACGATGCGTTCGGCGGTCTTCTTGCCGATGCCGGGGATCTTGGTGAGCGCGACCACGTCGCCGGCCTGCACCAGCCGCGCGAAATCGTTGGTCGATACGCCGGAAAGCACGGCCAGCGCGATCTTCGCGCCGATGCCCGAGACCTTCTGCAGGTTGCGGAACAGCGCGCGCTCGGCCTCGGTGAGGAAGCCGTACAGCGAGACGCTGTCTTCCTTCTGCGCGTAATGGGTGAGCAGGGTCACTTCCTTGCCCAGCCCCGGCAGGTCGTAGATGGTGGACATCGGCGCTTCCAGCTCGTAGCCGACGCCACCGCCCACTTCCACCAGCAGCCACGGCGGCTGCTTCGACACGAGGACACCGCGCAGACGGCCGATCATCGGCGACGCCTCCACGCCGTGCGCGGGATGCCCACGCGCTGCAGGCTGGAACGGGTGTGCGCATGCGCCACCGCGATCGCCAAGGCGTCGGCGGCATCGGCCTGGATCGGCCCTTTCAGCCCGAGCAGGATGCCGATCATGTGCTGCACCTGGGTCTTGTCGCCGCGGCCGCTGCCGACCACCGCCTGCTTCACTTCCGTCGCTGCGTACTCGTGCACCGCGATCCCCTGACTCACCACCGCGCAGATCGCGGCGCCTCTCGCCTGCCCCAGCTTCAGGGCCGAATCGGCATTGCGCGCCATGAACACGCGCTCGATGCCGCACTCGTCGGGACGATGGGCCGCGATGATGTCATTCAACTCGTCAAAAATGCGTTTCAGGCGCAGCGGAAAACTCGCCTCGCCGGCCACGGCCAGCGCGCCGTGGAACACATGCGACAACTTGCCCTGCGCATCGACGTCGACGATGCCTACGCCGGTGCGCTGACTGCCGGGATCGATACCGATGATGCGGGTCATCACGACGACGGATGCGAAGGCGCAGGCGCGCTTACTCGCCGGCCTCGGCAGGCAGCAGGGCGTTGTGGTAGACCTCGCTCACGTCGTCCAGCGCATCGAGCTTCTCCAGCAGCGTGTGCAGCGCATCCAGCGCGTCGCCGCTCACCGCGGTGCGGTTGTTGGGGCGCATGCTCACGCCGGCGTGCTCGGATTCCAGACCGGCCGCGGCCAACGCCTGCTGCACGGCCTCGAAATTTTCCGGCGCACAGAGCACGGTGCTCTCGCCGTGTTCGTTCACCACGTCGTCGGCGCCGGCATCCAGCGCGGCTTCGAGCACTTTCTCTTCCTTCGCCGCGTCGCCGCCGGTGGCGAACACCAGCTCGCCGCAGCGGGTGAACTGGAAGGCCACCGAACCGGAGGTGCCGAGGTTGCCGCCGTGCTTGGTCAGCGCGTGGCGCACGTCGGCCACGGTGCGCACCGGGTTGTCGGTGAAGCAGTCGACGATCAGCGCGATGCCACCGGGACCGTAGCCCTCGTAGCGCATCTCCTCGCCGGCGCCGTCCGCACCCGAACCGCGCTTGATCGCGCGCTCGATGGTGTCCTTGGGCATGTTGGCCGACAGCGCCTTGTCCACCGCGGCGCGCAGGCGCGGGTTCAGCGCGGGATCGGCCACGCCGGCGCGGGTGGCGACGGTGATCTCGCGGATCAGCTTGGTGAACACCTTGGCGCGCTTGGCGTCCTCGGCGTTCTTGCGGCCTTCGATGGACGGACCTCTACCCATGGCGTTACCCGAACCCGGTTCAAGAAAGACAATCGGGCGATTTTACCGCAAGACAGGCGGATCACCGCCAGTGCCGCCGCCTCAGTCCGCCGCAGCGTCGAAACGGCCATGCCGCAGGAAGGCATCCACCAGCCGCGCCACCTCCTGCGAGAACAGCAGGCCGGTATGGTTGGCCTCGACCACGCAGTGGTCGGACACGCCGGGCAGGCGGGTTTCCTCCACCGTCACGGTACCGTCGTGTTCGCCGTCGAGTTGGCCCAGCATCGCACCCAGCCCTAACGGCAGGCGGCCGGCGATCATGCCGACTTCGCGCGGGCCGTCCCAGCGCTCGAAGCCCTGCTCCAGCAAGTCGCGGTTGTGGCCCAGCAAGGCCTCGCCGCCGCGCCCCCATGCGGCGAAGGCGCGCGCCGCCGCACTGCCCTTGAGCGGCGAGCCGAGGCACACCACGCGACCCGGCGGCAAGGACGGCACATCGAGGCAGGCGCGCAATGCCAGCAGGCCACCCAGGCTGTGCCCGACCAGATGCACCGCGTCGGGCGCGTATTCGGCCATCTGCGCCTGCAGCCGCGCCAGGATGCGCTGCTGCGACGAGGCCACGCTCAGGTAGTCGAAGCGGTGCACGCGGTAACCGTCGGCAATCAGCCGGCGGTGCAGCATGCCCAGCGCGAAGCCGCGCATCCACAGGCCATGCAGCAGGATCACGTGTTCGGTCATGGGGTTCCCAGCCGGCGCCTTCTCCGGAGGAGCTAAGGATCAGGCTTTCTCGACCGCCACCGCGACGCTGAGTTCCTTCAGCTGCGCTTCGCTCACCACCGACGGCGCGTCGGTCATCAGGTCCTGCGCGCTGGTGGTCTTGGGGAAGGCGATCACGTCGCGGATCGACTCGGTGCCGGCCATCAGCGCGGCGATGCGGTCGATGCCGAAGGCCAGGCCGCCGTGCGGCGGCGCGCCGAACTTCAACGCCTTGAGCAGGAAGCCGAACTTCATCTCGGCCTCTTCCGCGCCGATGCCGAGTAGTTCGAACACCGCGCTCTGCATCTCCGGCCGATGGATGCGGATCGAGCCGCCGCCGATCTCGTTGCCGTTGAGCACCATGTCGTAACCGCGGCTCACCGCGGTGGCGGCGTGGCTCCGGAGGTCGGCAATGTCGTCGATCTTCGGCGCGGTGAACGGGTGGTGCAGGGCCACGTAGCGCTGCGCGTCCTCGTCGTATTCGAACATCGGGAAGTCGGTGACCCACAGCGGACGCCAGCCGTCCTCGACCAGGTCGCGGTCCTTGCCGACCTTGAGACGCAGCGCGCCCATGAAGTCGGTAACCGTTTTCCACTTGCCGGCGCCCACGAACACGATGTCGCCGGAGTCGGCGCCCGTGGCCTTGAGCACGGCGTCCAGCGCCGCGTCATCGAGGAACTTCGCCACCGGCGAGTTCACGCCTTCGCGGCCCTTGGCAAGGTCGTCCACCTTGATCCACGCCAGCCCCTTCGCGCCGTACTTGGCGACGAACTCGGCGAGGCCGTCAATCTCCTTGCGCGACAGCGCCGCACCGCCCGGCACGCGCAGCGCGGCCACGCGGCCCGCCGGATCGTTGGCCGGCTCGGCAAACACCTTGAACTCGACGTGCTTGAGCGCGTCGGCCACGTCGACCAGCTCCAGCGCGATGCGCAGGTCCGGCTTGTCCGAGCCGAAGCGGCGCATCGCCTCGGCCCAGGTCATGCGCGGGAAGCTGGCGTCCAATTCCACGCCCTGCACTTCCTTGAACACGTGGCGGATCAGTTCCTCCACGAAGTCCTGCACGTCCCGTTCCTCGACGAAGGCGAACTCCAGGTCGAGCTGGGTGAATTCCGGCTGGCGGTCGGCGCGCAGGTCCTCGTCGCGGAAGCAGCGTGCGATCTGGTAGTAGCGGTCAAAGCCGGCCATCATCAGGATCTGCTTGAACAGCTGCGGCGACTGCGGCAACGCGTAGAACTGGCCCGGATGCACGCGGCTGGGCACCAGGTAGTCGCGCGCACCTTCCGGCGTGGCCTTGGTCAGGATCGGCGTCTCGATATCCTGGAAGCCGCGCGCGTCGAGGTAGCGGCGCAGCGCCTGCACCAGCTTGATGCGCTTGCGCATCATCGCCTGCATTTCGGGACGGCGCAGGTCGAGGTAGCGGTAGGTCATCCGCATGTCCTCGTTGGGATTCTCGTGCAGCGCGAACGGCAGGTCCTTCGCCGCGTTGAGGATCTCGACCTTGTCCGCCAGCACTTCCACCGTGCCGGTACGCAGCTTGTCGTTCACCGACAGGCGCTTGCGTAGCGTGCCGGTGACGCGCAGGCAATACTCGTAGCCCACCTCGCCGGCCACCGCGAACGCATCGGCGTTCTCGCGCTCCACCACCACCTGCGCCAGGCCCTCGTGGTCGCGCAGGTCGATGAAGGCGACGTGGGCCTGCAGCCGGATCTTGTTGACCCAGCCGCAGAGGGTGACCGTCTGGCCGATCAGCGACTCGTCGATGAGGCCGCAGAAATGCGTGCGCATGCGCTTGGAACTCCGGGCCTGGGCCCTAGGTGAACGAAAGGGAAGGCCGGCGATTCTAGCAGGCCGCAGCGGATTGCCATCGGGACAGCCGCCGCAGACAGCGCTGCATGGGGCGGGCAACCGCCATGGATCGGAGGCCTGACCGGCCGCCACGTCGGGTGGCGCCACGCAGGGCTTTCGCGGGCCGCGCCCGCAACGACGACACGGTCGCCACGTCAACGCACGACGGACCCGCTCCCGCCATTGGCGTGCAGGTAGGCCTCGAACTTGTCCGCGGGCAGCGGATGCGAGAACAGGTAGCCCTGCGCGAAATCGCAGCCCATCTTCGCGAGTATGTCCTTTTGCCGCACGGTTTCCACGCCCTCGGCCACGGTCTGGAACCCCAGCTTGTGCGCCATCGCAATGATGGCTTCGGTCAGGGCGTAGTCGTTCCCGTCGCTGGCGATGCCGCGGATGAAAGAGGCGTCGATCTTCAGGAAGTCGATGCTGAAGGCCTTGAGGTAGGACAGCGACGAAAAGCCGGTGCCGAAGTCGTCGATCGAGACGGCGACGCCGTGGCTGCGAAAATCGAGCAGGCAGCGCCTCACCCATTGCCGATCCTTGATCAGCGTGCTTTCGGTGATCTCGATACCGGCACAGCCCGGCGGCAACGGCGATGCCGCCAGTTTTGTGCGCCAGTCGATCGCCCCCGTGTTGTGCAAGGCAAACTGGGAGGGGCTCATGTTGACACTGATCCGTATCGCGCGCCCCAGCCGTTGCAGGATACCCGCGGCAAGCGCGACCGACTGGTCGAACACCCAGCCGCCGACTTCGTGGATCAGCCCCGTTTCCTCCAGCAGCGGGATGAATTCCAAGGGCGGAACAAGGCCGATGCGCGGATGCTTCCAGCGCAGCAGGGCCTCGGCCTTGGTGATCTGCCCGCCGGTGAAGTCGACGATCGGCTGGTAATGGATGGTGAACTCTCCGCGCTGCAATGCGCCGTGCAAGTCGTCGCTGAGCACACGGCGTTTCTGCGCGCTGTCCTGCATTTCCGCCGAGAAACGGGCGATCTGGCCGCCGCCGCCGGATTTGGCGGAGTACATCGCCTGTTCCGCGTACTTCAACAGGTCGGGCGCGGTGAGCGCATCGTCGGGACAGGTCGCGATGCCGATGCTGGCGGTGAGGTAAAGCGGTTTGCCGTCGATGTCGTACGGCATGCCCAGCTTCTCCAGCAGCTGCCTTGACGTGCCGTCGGCCGCGCGAGCGCCCTCCTGTCCGGACAGGACCAGTGCAAACTCGTCGCCGCCCAGCCGCGCCAGCACGCCGTTCGGGCGGGCGAATTCGCGCATCCGTTCGGCGACCTGCATCAGCAGGCGGTCGCCGGCCTCGTGCCCGAGCGTATCGTTGACCTCCTTGAAATGATCGAGATCGAGCAGGAGCAAGGCCAGCCGCCCTTCCGGATGCGCCAGGGCATCGGCCAACGATTCGAGGAACCTGGCGCGGCTCGGCAAGCCGGTCACGGAATCGAACGGCGCCTGCGCGTCGCTCAGGTCGCGGATGACGAGGCACAGCGACGGCCCGGTGCTGGTCTCGATGCAGGCCGGCGACACCATCACCTGGAATTCCTGGCCGTCCCTGCGCTGCGCGCTGAAGGTGGGCATTTCGTCCGCCGATCGCTCGGCGTGCCGGGCGAATACCTGTTCGCGCAGCGCCAGCCAGGCGCCGCGCGCCTGTTCCGTAAGCAGCAGTTCGAACGGCTGCCCGGTCAATGCCTCGCGCGGATATCCGAAGACGGATTCGGTGCTGCTGTTGACGGCAAAGATCCGGCCCTGCTCGTTGCACAGCACGACCGGATAGATACCCGCTTCGAGGAAGCGCTGGATGTCGGAATCGCGATGGCGGCCGGCGGCGGCCTGGGTATGGTGGCGATGCATCGCCAGCCGCATCGCCATCACCAGGTCCTGCTCGCGCCAGGGCTTGATGATGTAGCCGAACATGCCCGCGATCTGCGCCTGCTGCAGCGTGTCGCGATCGGAATGCGCGGTCGAGAACACCACCGGGACGTCCAGCTCGCCGTAGATGATGTCGGCGGTTTCGATACCGTTGAGATCGCCCTTGATGCGGATGTCCATCAGGATCAGGTCGGGGCGCTCGCGGCGCGCGATGCCGATCGCGTCGGCGCCGTTGTCCGCGATGCCGACGACGCGGTGGCCGAGGCTCTCCACCCGGCTGCGGATCTCCTCGGCGAGCAGCGCCTCGTCCTCGACGACCAGGACGTTCCAACAGGGATCGACATTCGCGTTCATCCGGACGCGACCCTCTTCGGCGCAACGTTGAGGGTCAGCCTTGCCAGCGTGCCGGGCGAGGCGGGCAGGAACTCGTAGGCGCCATCCACCTGGCGCGACAGCGAGCGGATCAGCTGCAGGCCGAGCGAACGGCCGCCGGCGGGATCGAAGCCTTCCGGCAAGCCGGTACCGTCGTCGCGCACCTCCAGCACGCAGGTCCGCGCATCAGGCTGGGACAGCGAGATTTGGATGTTGCCGCTGCGCCCGCCGGGAAACGCGTGCTTGACCGCGTTGGCGACGATCTCGTTGAGGATCAGGCCGCAGGGGACCGCCGTGTCGATGCTCATGTTGACCGGTTCGAGCGCAGTGGTCAGCCGGATGTGGTCGTCGCGGCTGTAGCTGTCGATGAGCTGCCTGGCGAGGTTGCCGGCATACTCGCCGAAATCGACTTCCGCCATCGAGTCGGAGTTGTACAGGGTCTCGTGCACCATCGCCATCGAGCGCACGCGGTCCTGGCTTTCCTGCATGACCCGGATCAAGCCGGGGTCGGTCAGGTCGCGCTGCTGCAGGTAGAACAGGCTGGCGATCACCGCCAGGTTGTTCTTGACCCGGTGATGCACTTCCTTGAGCAGCATCTCCTTCTCGTGCAGCGAATCGAGCGTGAGCTTTTCCGCGCGCTTGCGCGCGCTGATGTCGCGGATGGCGCTGGACACCAGCATGCCGCTTTCCGTTTCCAGCGGCGAGAGCGAGAGTTCGATGGGAAACTCGCTGCCGTCCTTGCGCAGGCCGAACAGTTCCAGCCCGCTGCCCATCGGACGGACGCGCGGAGCGTCGGCGTAGTCCTTGCGATGATGGGGATGCCGGCCGCGGAAACGCTCCGGCATCAACAGCTCCACCGGCTGGCCGATCAGCTCGGCCGCGGCGTAGCCGAACAGGCTTTCCGTCTGCGAGTTGGCCAGCTGGATGATGCCCCCGGCGTCGGCGATGACCATCGCATCGGGCGCGGATTCCAGCAGCTGCCGGAACTGCCGCTCCATCCGTCGGCGGTGGCTCAGGTCGTTGGCGATGGCGGACGCCGACACCACCTCGGCGTTCGCGTCGAGCACCGGCGAGATCGTGAGCCCAACCTCGACCAGGGAGCCGTCCTTGCGCTTGCGTACCGATTCATAGGGCTCCACACGCTCGCCCGCCCGGATGCGGCGCATGGTACGGCGCTCCTCGTCCATCAGCTCGTCGGGCACCAGCATCGCGATGTTGCGCCCGACCGCCTCGGCGGCGCTGTAGCCGAACAGGCGTTCGGCCGAGGGATTCCAGACCCGGATGGTGCCGTCCAGATCCTTGCCGATGATGGCGTCGGTGGCCGACTCGATGATCGCCGCCAGCCGCGCGCGCTCGTCGTGGCTGCGCTTGCGCTCGGAGATGTCGCGCACGACGCACAGCACCAGGCTGCCGTATTCCAGCGGGCTGAGCATCACGTCCACCGGAAACTCGCTGCCGTCCTTGCGCTGGCCGAACAGGCTCAGGCCGCCGCCCATCTCGCGGGTGCGTGGCGCGGCGACATAGCGGTTGCGATGGGCCGCATGCGCGCCGAAGCGCTGCGGCACGAGCAGATCCACCTGCTTGCCCAGCAGTTCGTGCGCGGCATAGCCGAAGAGCGCCTGCGCTGCGGCATTGGCCTGGGCGATGATGCCGTCATGATTGACGACGAGCATCCCATCCGGCGCAGCATCGAAGATGTACCGATACTCGTGCATCCATCCCCCCTTCCTCGCGCGATTACGCCACCGGAAGCCTCACGGCTACGTGAAGGTTCGTCGCCGCCACACTCGAGGTGTCGCGGACACGCGGTCCTGTCGCCGGACCATGGGTTCAGGCCACTTTTTGAGCAGCCCCGGGCTCGCAGCGGGATAGCCGGAGTGAGCGGGCAGGCTTCAGTCGCTCGATGAGGAACCGGTTGCGGGCGCGGGCGCCGGCGACGGGGCCGGCGCGGCAGCCGGTGCGGCGGCTCCCTCGCCCGCGAGATTGCGCTTCTTGTCGCCGTCCTTCTTGAAGTCGGTCTCGTACCACCCGCCGCCTGCCAGGCGGAACGAAGGGGCGCTCACGCGCCGCTGCACTTTCGGCGCGCCGCACTGAGGGCACTCGGCAGGATCGGCATCGGACAATTTCTGCAACCGGTCGAAGCGATGACCGCACTGGCTGCATTCGAATTCGTAGATGGGCATGGGGACTCCGTGGCAGCCGGATCGCGGCATCCAGAACAAGCGGCGACGAGGCGCGCAACGGCCCATTATTCGGGTCGCGCCGCGGCATTTCAATGCGTCATGCGGCGCATTGAAATGCCGCGGGAGCCGGCGCAGGCTCGATACCGCGGCAAATCGCCCTGTGCCGCGCACGCACATCGTGTCCGATATGGACGTCCATACGGCGATTGACGAAAAGGGCCGGCAGCCCTAGCCTGCAATTGATGCAATGCATCAAGCCACTACCGGGGAGACACCGATGAACCAGCTGTACCGCTCTTTGCTTCCTTCCACGCTGACTGTCGCCGTCCTGCTGGCGCTTGCCAGTGCGCCGGCCGCCGCACAGGACACCGCCAACGGCGCCACGCCCGCCAACGCCAAGAAACTGCAGACCGTGATCGTCACCGGCACCCGTTCGGCGGACCGCACCGAGAGCAGCGCGCTGACGCCGATCGACGTGGTCTCCGCGCAGGTGCTGCAACAGACCGGCACCACCGATCTGCCCACCGCGCTGGCGCGCATCATTCCCTCGCTGAATTTTCCCCGTCCCGCCGCAGCGGACACCGCCGATACGCAGCGCCCGGCGCAATTGCGCGGCCTGTCGCCCGACCAGGTGCTGGTGCTGGTGGACGGCAAGCGCTGGCACCCCGGCGCGATCCTGCTCAACAACGGCGTGATCGGCCGCGGCTCGCAGCCGGTGGACCTCAACACCATCCCGATGTCCGCCATCGACCACATCGAGGTGCTGCGCGACGGCGCCTCGGCCCAGTACGGCTCCGATGCCATCGCGGGCGTGATCAACATCATCCTGAAGAAGGGCGCGCAGGGCGGCGACGTGGAAGTGAGCGGCGGCCAGTACTCCGCCGGCGATGGCCGGCAGTGGCTGGGGTCGGCCAACTTCGGCATCCCGCTCAACGTCGACAAGGGCTGGATACGTTTCACGCTGGAAAGCGGCAACGAGGACAACACCAACCGCGCCGGCACGGACAAGCGCTCGCCGGCCTGGGAGGCGTTGGGCGTCAACTACCGCCAGGGCGACCCGTGGGTGCACAGCAACAACGTGCTGCTCAACATGCAGTACGACGTCACGCCGGACGTGCAGCTCTACGCCTTCGGCCACTACGGCAACCGCAACAGCATTTCGCCGGCGTTCTTCCGCTACGGCCTGAACTCGCCATCGCCGAAGAGCCCGCTGATGGCGGCGTATTACCCCAACGGCTTCCTGCCGCTGGAGAATGCCAACTCCTTCGACCAGTCGTTGGTGGCCGGCCTGCGCGGCACGGTGAACGGCTGGCGCTGGGACGTCTCGGCCAACGAAGGCGCCAACCGCGTCTCGTACGAGACGCAAGACACCATGAATTTCGCCTTCTACAACGACTTCGGCTACTCGCCCAAGGTGTTCCACGACGGCATCCTCACCGCCGGCCAGCAATCGTTCGACATCGACATCGCCAAGGACCTCAACGTCAGCTGGCTGCCGAACGCATTGACCATGGCCTTCGGCACCGAGTACCGGCGCCAGACCTACCAGATCGCGCCGGGCGACCTGGCCTCGTACTACGTGGGCACCTCGGGCGTCTCCGGCGGCGCGCAGGGTTTCGCCGGCTGGCAGCCGGCCAACGCGGTGAACGCCGCACGGCACGACGTGGCCGAGTACCTCGACTTCGAGACCAACCTCACCGACAAGCTCGGCGCCTCGCTGGCCGTGCGCCACGAGAACTACTCCGACTTCGGCAACACCACCTCGGGCTCGCTGTCGCTGCGCTACGACTTCACCGACAGCTTTGCCCTGCGCGGCACCGCGGGCACGGGTTTCCGGGCGCCGTCGCTGGGCCAGGAATATTTCTCGCAGACCTCGTCGCTGTACTACGGCGCCGGCAACTCGGCCGGCCTGACGCCCGGCATCTACAACAGCGGCCTGGTGCCGGCCACCAGCCAGATCGCGCAACTGCTCGGTGCCGAGGCGCTGAAGCCGGAGAAGTCGCGCAACTACACCTTCGGCGCGGTGTGGAACCCCACCGACACGCTGAACCTCAGCATGGACGTGTACCAGATCTACATCGACAACCGCATCGCGTTGTCCGGCGCCATTTCCACCACCTCGCCCACCGTCAGCAATTACCTGGCAGCCAACGGCATCGCCAACCTCGACTACAGCAGCATCGACTATTTCACCAATGCGGGCGATACGCGCACGCGCGGCGTGGACTTCGTGGGCACCTGGGTGAAGGACCTCGGCAACGTCGGCACCTTCACCACCACGCTGAGCGCGAACTACAACCAGAACGTGGTGACCAGCGTGAAGCCCAACCCGGCGGTGCTCGACAACCTCGGCGTCAACTTCAAGCGCCTCAGCCGGCAGGACATCAAGGGCTACCTCGCCAACTCGACGCCGCGCAGCAAGCTGATCCTCGGCGAGCAGTACGCGGTCGGCAACTGGAGCTTCAACGGCACGCTGACCCGCTACGGCCGCTATACCAGCTACGTGAGCAACATCGCCAGCTACAACCCGGCGACGGGCGTGGTCGACCAGACCTTCACGCCCAAGTGGCTGCTCGACCTGTCCGGCAGCTACCGGTGGCAGAAGTGGACCTTCACCCTCGGCGTGGACGACGCCACCGACACCTACCCGGACAAGAACATCGCCAGCCAGAGCAACAACGGCACCCTGCCCTACTCCACGTTCTCGCCGTTCGGCTACAACGGCGCCTACGTGTACGGCAAGGTGCGCTACAGCTGGTGACGGCCGGCGCACCCAAAGTCAGACGCAGACAACACGGACAGGCAAATACCCCGGCACGTGCCGGGGTGTTTGTTTTGGCCGGGCACAACGGCCGCGGCAACCGCTAGCTCAGGCCGCTTCGAACGCCAGATGACCGCCGGCGGCATCCACCGCGATGGTGCTGCCCGGCGCGTAGCGGCCTGCGAGGATGTCCCTGGCCAGCGGGTTCTCCAGCTGCTGCTGGATCGCCCGCTTCAGCGGCCGCGCGCCGTACACCGGATCGAAGCCCACGTTGCCGAGCAGGTCCAATGCCTTCTCGCTGATCTCCAGCTTGAGCTGGCGTTCGGCGAGGCGCTTCTCCAGCGCGGTGAGCTGGATCAGGGCGATCTTGCGGATCTGCTTCTTGTCCAGCGGGCGGAACACCACCAGCTCGTCGAGGCGATTGATGAACTCGGGGCGGAAGTGCGCCTGCACCACGCCCAGCACCGCGGCCTTCATCTGCACGTAGTCGGCCTCGCTGTCGCCCGCCTGCTCCTGGATCAACTGCGAGCCGAGGTTGGAGGTCATCACGATCACGGTGTTGCGGAAATCCACCGTGCGGCCCTGACCGTCGGTGAGGCGGCCGTCGTCCAGCACCTGCAGCAGGATGTTGAACACGTCCGGATGCGCCTTCTCCACCTCGTCCAGCAGGATCACGCTGTACGGGCGGCGGCGCACCGCCTCGGTGAGGTAGCCGCCTTCCTCGTAGCCCACGTAGCCGGGCGGCGCGCCGATCAGGCGGCTCACCGCGTGTTTCTCCATGAACTCGCTCATGTCGATGCGCACCATCGCGTCCTGCGTGTCGAACAGGAACTCCGCCAGCGCCTTGCACAGCTCGGTCTTGCCCACGCCGGTGGGGCCGAGGAACAGGAAGGAGCCGCTGGGCCGGTTCGGGTCGGACAGCCCTGCACGCGCGCGGCGCACCGCGTCGGACACCGCGCGCACCGCCTCGTCCTGGCCCACCACGCGCCGGTGCAGATCGTCCTCCATGTGCAGCAGCTTCTCGCGCTCGCCTTCCAGCATCTTGGCCACCGGGATGCCGGTCCAGCGCGCCACCACCTCGGCGATCTCCTCGGCGGTGACTTTGTCCTGCACCAGGGTGAAATCCTGCGTCTCGGCGGCCTGCGCGGCGGCGAGCTGCTTCTCCAGCTCGGGCAGCCTGCCGTACTGGATCTCGCTCATCGTGGCGTAGTCCTGCCGGCGCTGCGCCGCTTCGAGTTCGAGGCGCGCCGCCTCGATCTGCTCCTTCACCTTGGTGGCGCCCTGCAGCGCAGCCTTCTCCGACTTCCACACCTCGTCGAGGTCGGAGAACTCGCGCTCCTGCTTCTTGATGTCGGCTTCGAGGTCGGCGAGGCGCTGCTTCGACTCGCTGTCCTTCTCCTTCTTCAGCATCTCGCGCTGGATCTTCAGCTGGATCAGCCGGCGCTCGAGGCGATCCAGTTCCTCCGGCTTGGAGTCGATCTCCATGCGGATGCGCGAGGCGGCCTCGTCCATCAGGTCGATGGCCTTGTCGGGCAGCTGGCGGTCGGGGATGTAGCGGTTGGACAGCGTGGCCGCGGCGACGATGGCCGGATCGGTGATCTCCACCCCATGGTGTACCGCGTAGCGCTCCTTCAGCCCGCGCAGGATCGCGATGGTGTCCTCCACCGTCGGCTCGCCCACGAACACCTTCTGGAAGCGGCGCTCCAGCGCGGCGTCCTTCTCGATGTACTGGCGGTATTCATCGAGCGTGGTGGCGCCGATGCAGTGCAGCTCGCCGCGGGCGAGCGCGGGCTTGAGCATGTTGCCCGCATCCATCGCACCGTCGCCCTTGCCGGCGCCGACCATGGTGTGCAGCTCGTCGATGAACAGGATGATCTGGCCTTCGTTCTTGGCCAGGTCGTTGAGCACCGCCTTCAGGCGCTCCTCGAATTCGCCGCGGAACTTGGCGCCGGCGATCAGCGCGCCCATGTCCAGCGACAGCACGCGGCGGTCGCGCAGTCCCTCGGGCACCTCGCCCTTGACGATGCGCTGGGCCAGGCCTTCGACAATGGCAGTCTTGCCCACGCCGGGCTCGCCGATCAGCACCGGGTTGTTCTTGGTGCGCCGCTGCAGCACCTGGATGGTGCGGCGGATCTCCTCGTCGCGGCCGATCACCGGATCGAGCTTGCCATTCTCGGCACGCTCGGTGAGGTCGATGCAGTATTTCTGCAGCGCCTGGCGCTGGTCCTCGGCGTTCTCGCTCTGCACCTTCTCGCCGCCGCGGACCTTCTCGATCGCGGCCTCGATATTGGCCTTGGTCCCACCGGCCGCCTTCAGCGCAGCGCCCAGCTCGCCCTTGTCCTCCAGCGCCGCCAGCACGAACAGCTCGCTGGCGATGAACTGGTCGCCGCGCTGCTGCGCCAGCTTGTCGGTGAGGTTGAGCAGGCGCGTGAGGTCGTTGCCCACGTTGATGTTGCCCTCCTGCCCGCTGACCTTGGGCAGGCGGTCGAGCAGCTCATTCACGCGCTGGCGCAGCGCCGGCACGTTGACGCCCGCATGCGTGAGCAATGGCGCCGTCGAGCCGCCCTGCTGGGCCAGCAAGGCCGCCATCACGTGCACGGGTTCCAGCATGTTGTGGTCGCGGCCCACGGCCAGCGACTGCGCGTCGGCCAGCGCCTGCTGGAAACGCGAAGTGAGTTTGTCCATCCGCATCGGTCGATCCCCGCAAGAGTTTTGGCGGACTGGCCGCCACTGCCCGCTGAGATGCGGGTGGCCATGACCGATTCAAGCAGGCATGGCGCGGGGGAAACGTCAAGGTTTCAGCGTGCGGACGGGGTCCGGCCGACCCGCAGCGGCACGGCGACCAAGCACGTGCGCAGGCTCAGTCCGCGGCCAGCCAGATCAGGCTGGCGAAGCGCCCGCTGCGTGCGCCCTCGCGGCGGTAGGAATAGAAGCGCGTGTCGCCGAACGTGTCGAAGCCGCCGCCGTGGACGCGCGCGATCCCGGCGGCGGCCAGCCGCTGCCGCGCCAGCGCGACGAGGTCGCCATGCCAATGGCCGGGCCGGGTCGCCGTGAAGCAGCCGGCGGCGGCGGGCGTGCGGTCCACGAAGGCGGCGCGTACTTCCTCGCCCACTTCGTAGGAGGGCCCGGCGATGCACGGCCCCAGCCACGCCATCAATCGCGCGGGAGCTTCCTGCATCTGCTCGATGGTGGCTTCCAGCACGCCGGCGGCAAGGCCGCGCCAGCCCGCATGCGCGGCGCCGATGGCGCTGCCGTCGTCGGCGCAGAACAGTACCGGCAGGCAGTCGGCCGTGAGGATGGCCAGCACCGTGCCGGGGATGCGCGAGACCGCAGCGTCGGCCTGCGGCTCGTGCCCGCCCGGCAGCGGGCCGAGCTCCGCCACCGTGGTGCCGTGCACCTGCTGCAACCAGCGCGGTGCACTGGGCAGGTCGAGCGCCTGCTGCAGCACGTCGCGGTTGCTGGCCACCACATCGGCAGACTCGCCGCTGCGCAGGCCGAGGTTGAAGCGGCCGAACGGCGGCTGCGACACGCCCGGGCCTTCGCGCGTGCTCACCGCCGCGTGCACGCGCGCAGGCGCGGGCCAGCCGGGAAACAGCCAGGCGTCAGTCATCGTCGTGGCCGTGCGCCGCGAGGTCGTCGCGCAAGGCGGCGATCAATGCGGTCATGTCGTCGGGGCGCGGCGCATCGAAGGACATCGACGCGCCGGTCGCCGGGTGCTCGAACGCCAGCCGCTCGGCGTGCAGCGCCTGCCGGCGGAAGCCGCGCAGCGCGGCGACCAGTTCCGGCGCGGCGCGCTTCGGCAGCTTGAGGCCGCCGCCGTAGAGCGGATCGCCCACCAGCGGATGGCCGATGTGGGTGAGGTGCACGCGGATCTGGTGGGTGCGGCCGGTCTCCAGGTTGCACTGGAGCAGGCTGTGCGCACGGAAGCGTTCGCGCAGCCGGTAGTGGGTGACGGCGTGCTTGCCGGTCTCGTCCTCGCGCACGGCCTGGCGCAGGCGGTCGCCCATGCTGCGGCCGATGGGCGCGTCCACGGTGCCGCCGGACACCATGCTGCCCAGCACCACGGCTTCGTACTGGCGCTGCACGTCGTGGTTGGACAGCTTTTCCACCAGCGCGGTCATCGCGGGCAGGGTCTTCGCGACCACCATCAGGCCGCTGGTGTCCTTGTCCAGCCGGTGCACGATGCCGGCGCGCGGCAGCTCGGCCAGCCTGGAGTCGTGGTGTAGCAGGGCGTTGAGCAGGGTGCCGGAGGCGTTGCCGGCGCCGGGGTGCACCACCAGGCCAGCCGGCTTGTCGAGCACCAGCAGGTGCTCGTCCTCGTGCACGATGGCCAGCGCGATCGCCTCCGGCGCGCTTTCCACTTCGGCCTCCAGCTCGGCCTCCAGCCGCACCAGTTCGCCGCCGCGCAGCAGTTGCCGGGGCGGCGCGGTGCCGCCGTCCAGCGTGACCGCGCCGGATTTGATCCAGCCGGCGAGCCGCGACCGCGAATAGTCGGGGAACAACTCGGCCACCGCCTGGTCGAACCTGCGTCCGGCCGCCGCCAGCGGTACCCGGGCCTCGTGCCGTATCGCGGTCATGCGCACCCTCCCGCCCGGCGGGCGATGGGCCGCGGAGCGGCGACGGTTTCGGCTATCATGCCTTTTCGATCCAACATGCGATTCTTTTCCATGCGTTCAATTTTCGACTCGCCCAAGCTGCCGACGACCACCCGGTTCCGCCTGAGGACGCTCGCCGTGCTTGGCCTGGCGCTGACGATGAGCGCCTGCTCGTTGTTCCACCACAAGCGCGACAACATCGACACCATGCCGCTGGCCGAGCTTTACAACAAGGCTCATGTCTCGCTGGAGAACGCCGACTACTCCGCGGCCATCAAGGACTACCAGCGCCTGATCGCGCGCTTCCCGTCCGGCGAATACAACGAGCAGGCCCAGATCGAGATGGCCTATGCGCAGTACAAGGACGCCGACTGGGACGATGCGTACTCCACGATCAACCGCTTCATCAAGACCGACCCGGCCAGCAAGCATGTGGATTATGCCTATTACTTGCGCGGCCTGATCAATTTCGACCGCACCACCGGCTTCATGGACAAGATCTCGCGCGACAAGGCCGCGCAGTCCCGCCGCGACCAGGCCTACAACCTGGAGTCGTTCGACGACTTCGCCGAGCTGTCGCGCCGCTTCCCGAACAGCGCCTACGCGGCCGATGCACGCCAGCGCATGATCTACCTGCGCAACGTGCTGGCGCAGTACGAGATCAACGTGGCCGAGTTCTACCTGTTCAACCACGTCTACGTCGGCGCCGCCGACCGTGCGCAGTACGTCATCGAGCACTACCAGCAGGCGCCGCAGGCCGGCGACGCGCTGGCCATCCTCACCCGCAGCTACCTCGCGCTGAAGGAAGACAAGCTGGCCGCGCAGACCCGCCAGGTGCTGGCGTTGAACTACCCCGACCACCCCTACCTGAAGGACCCGAAGTGGCCGCACGAGGTAGCGACGTGGCGCAAGGCGGTGCCGTTCATGCGGCATCACTGAGGCGGTTCGATCCCCTCCCAAAGACACCGGGCCCGGCCCGGTGTCTTTTTTTGTGCGCCCATCCATGCTCGCACGCCACGGAAGCCACCGTGCCATGCCGCTTCCGGCAATCAGCGCCAGCCCGAGGTGATCGGATAGCGCCGCTCGCGGCCGAAGGCGCGCGTGGTGACGCGCGGCCCTGGCGCCGACTGGCGGCGCTTGAACTCGTTGGCCAGCACCAGCCGCACCACGCGGTGCACCACTTCGGCGGCAAAGCCCGCCGCGACGATCTCGGCCTGCGACTGCTCGCCTTCGACGAAGCGCTCCAGGATCGCGTCCAGCACCTCGTAGGGCGGCAGCGAATCCTGGTCGGTCTGGTTGTCGCGCAGCTCGGCCGAAGGCGGCCGGTCGATCACCGCCACCGGGATCGCCTCCTCGCCGCCGGCCTGCGCGTTGCGCCAACGCGCAAGGCGGTACACCGCGGTCTTGTACACGTCCTTCAGCGGCGCATAGGCGCCGCACATGTCGCCGTAGAGCGTGCAGTAGCCCACCGCCATCTCGCTCTTGTTGCCGGTGGCGAGCAACAAGCGGCCGTGCTTGTTGGACAGCGCCATCAGGGTCACGCCGCGCGTGCGCGACTGCAGGTTTTCCTCGGTGGTGTCGGCGCCCTTGCCGGCGAACGCCGGGGCGAGCGCGGCGAGGAAGGCATCGGTCATCGGCTCGATGGCTATGACGTGATAGTCCACGCCCAGCCGCTCGGCCTGCGCGCGCGCGCCGTCCAGCGACAGTCGCGAGGTATAGCGCGTGGGCATCATCACCGCGGTGACGCGATCCGCGCCCAGCGCATCCGCTGCCAGCGCCAGCGTCAGCGCCGAGTCGATGCCGCCCGAGAGGCCCAGCAGCACGCCGGGGAACCCGTTCTTGTCGATGTAGTCGCGGATGCCGCGCACCAGGGCGGCGTACAGCACGGCCTCGGGCGAGGCATCGGTGGCGACCGGCCAGTCGACGGCCTGCAACGTGCGCGTCGCCGGGTCGAACTCGGCCCACAGCAACGCATCGACGAAGGCCGGCGCGCGTGCCGCGATGACACCATCGCCGTTCACCAGCAGCGAGCCGCCGTCGTACACCACTTCGTCCTGGCCGCCGACCAGGTTGAGGTAGACGATCGCACAACCGGTTTCCTGCGCGCGCGCGACCAGCACCGCCTCGCGTTCGGCCGGCTTGGCGTCGTCCCACGGCGAGGCGTTGATCACCACCAGCAGCTCGGCACCGGCGGCCGCCGCCTGTGCGGCCGGTTCCGGTTGCCAGACGTCCTCGCAGATCAGCACGCCGACGCGCACGCCGCCCAGCGTGGCCACCGCGCTGGCGTGGCCAGGGCGGAAATAGCGCTTGTCGTCGAACACGCCGTAGTTGGGCAACGCCTGCTTGTGTGCGATCTCCGCCACGTGCCCTTCGCACAGCAATGCGGCGGCGTTGTACACCTCGCCCTCGCTGTGCGGGAAACCCACCAGCGCGGCCATGCCATCCGTCGCCGCGGCCAGCGCGTCCAGCTCCTGCTGGCAGGCGGCGAGGAAACTGGGGCGCAACAGCAAGTCCTCCGGCGGGTAGCCGGAGAGGGTCAGTTCCGGGCAGACCAGCAGGTCGGCGCCGCCGGCGCGCGCCTCGCGCATCAGCTCGCGCACCCTGGCCGCGTTGCGCGCGACGGCGCCTACCGGGAAATCGTGCTGGGCCAGCGCCAGACGCAGTTTTGCCATGTATTTTCTACTCCAATGTCGCGCGCCACCGTTCATGCCGAGCGTAGCTTGCGCCAGCAAGCGGAGTCGAAGCACTGGCAACGCACGCCCTGCGACTTCGCTGCTTCGCAGCTACGCTCAGGGGGGAACGGCCGTTCGATATCCGCCCAAAACGACGAAAGCCGCGACGAATCGCGGCCTTCGCATTCTACCGCCAGCGAAGCCGGCGCTTACTTCTTCATCAGCTGGGCGAGCGTCTTGCCGAGGTCGGCGGGCGACTTCACCGTGGTGACGCCGGCCTTCTCCAGCGCGGCGAACTTGGCTGCCGCCGTGCCCTTGCCGCCGGAGATGATCGCACCGGCATGGCCCATGCGCTTGCCGGCCGGGGCCGAAGCGCCGGCGATGAAGGACACCACCGGCTTCTTGACGTATTCGCCGATGAACTCGGCGGCGTCTTCCTCGGCGCTGCCGCCGATCTCGCCGACCATGATGATGCCTTCGGTCTGCGGATCGTCCTGGAACAGCTTCAGGCAGTCGATGAAGTTCAGGCCGTTGATCGGGTCGCCGCCGATGCCGATGCAGGTGGACTGGCCCAGGCCCTCGTTGGTGGTCTGGAACACCGCTTCATAGGTCAGCGTGCCGGAGCGCGACACGATGCCGACCTTGCCCGGCTGGTGGATGTGGCCCGGCATGATGCCGATCTTGCATTCGCCCGGGGTGATCACGCCGGGGCAGTTCGGCCCGATCAGCACGGTTTCCGGATGCTGCGCCAGCACGTTCTTCACGCGCAGCATGTCCAGCACCGGGATGCCCTCGGTGATCGCCACGATCACCTTGATGCCGGCGTCGATGGCTTCGAGGATGGAGTCGGCCGCGAACGGCGGCGGCACGAAGATCACCGACGCGTCGGCGCCGGTTTCCAGCACGGCTTCGTCCACCGAATTGAAGACCGGCAGGCCGATGTGCTCGCTGCCGCCCTTGCCGGGGGTGACGCCGCCGACGACCTTGGTGCCGTAGTCCAGCGCCTGCTGCGCGTGGAAGGTGCCCTGCTGGCCGGTGAAGCCCTGCACCAGCACCTTGGTGTTCTTGTTGATGAGAACGGACATGACTTAGTTGCTCCTCACTTCGCGGCGGCCACGGCTTTCTGCGCCGCGTCGTTGAGATCGTCGGCCGGCGTGATCGCCAGGCCGGAGTTGGCCAGCAGTTCGCGGCCCTTCTCGACATTGGTGCCCTGCAGGCGCACCACCACCGGGATCTTCAGGCCCACTTCCTTCACCGCGGCGATGATGCCCTCGGCGATCATGTCGCAGCGGACGATGCCGCCGAAGATGTTGACCAGGATGGCCTTGACCTTGTCGGACGAGGTGATCAGCTTGAACGCCTCGGTGACGCGCTCCTTGGTGGCGCCGCCGCCCACGTCGAGGAAGTTGGCCGGCTCGCCGCCCGCCAGCTTGATCACGTCCATGGTGGCCATGGCCAGGCCCGCGCCGTTGACCATGCAGCCGATGGTGCCGTCCATCGTCACGTAGTTGAGGTTGTTCTGCACGGCAGCCGCCTCGGCGGCGTCTTCCTGCGTGAGGTCGCGCATCGCGGCGAGGT
Organism: Rhodanobacter sp.; assembly: GCA_040371205.1. NCBI lineage: Bacteria > Pseudomonadati > Pseudomonadota > Gammaproteobacteria > Lysobacterales > Rhodanobacteraceae > Rhodanobacter > Rhodanobacter sp. The sequence goes on along the minus strand of AP031382.1, from coordinate 749,979 downwards.
CGGCGTGGCGGAACTCGGCGTTGTCGTCGGAGTTCACCTTGCCGTCCAGCGCGGCGAGGTTGCCGTCGACGAGGATGGCCAGCGGGTTCAGCTCGACCAGCGAGAGGTCCTTCTCGTTGAACAGCTTGTACAGGCCCAGCATGATCTTGGTCAGCTGGCCGACCTGCTTGGCATTGAGGTCCATCGCGAAGCCGAGCTGGCGGCACTGGTAGGGCTGCAGGCCCTCGACGAAGTCCACCACGATGGTGTGGATGTCCTCGGGGGTGTCCTTGGCCACCTGCTCGATGTCCACGCCGCCGTGCTTGGAGGCGATGAAGGAGACCGACTTGGAGTCGCGGTCCACCAGGATCGACAGGTACAGCTCCTTGGCGATGTCGGTGGCGTCGGTGACCAGCACCAGGTTCACCGGCAGCGCGCGGCCGGCGGACTGGTAGGTCTCCATCTTGGTGCCCAGCATGCCCTTGGCGGCGGCGCGCACGTCGTCCAGGCTGCGGCAGAACTTGACGCCGCCGGCCTTGCCGCGGCCGCCGGCGTGGATCTGCGCCTTGACCATCCATTGGGTACCGCCCAGCGCCTTGGCGGCGTCGACGGCGGCGTCGGGGGAATTGGCGACCTTGCCCGGCGGTACGTTGATGCCGTACTGCGCGAACAGTTCTTTGGCCTGGTATTCGTGGAAATTCATTCGATAGCCTCGAGCGAACGGGGAAACACGGCCTCGCGCGGAAGGGACGCGGCGCGGGCTTGCGGGGGTCGGACGGCGCGGAACGCGGCTGGTGGAAACGCCTGAAGCGAAAAACCGGGCGGCTTCCACCGGCCACACTCCTTACGTGCTGCCGGCATGTCGATGCCGCTGCCTGCCTTGCAAGCCAGGAATCACGCGACACGGCCGCCCATTTTCGCGGAAGCGGCCCCCGATGGAAAGGGGCGGGGCGCACGCCGGAGCCTCGCGCCCGTCCGTATACTCCGGTTCAACCGCTCCGGAGTGCCTCGCGCCGTGTCCAGCACCGTCCTGCCGCAGCTCAATGCCCCGCGCCCCATCCCGGCGGCGATCCGCCACGAGATGTTGTTCTTCAACGTCTTCCGGCTGGTACAGGCGCTGGTCTACATCGGCCTGGCGTTCGCGCCGTCGCAACTCGGCGGCATGCCGCTGGATTCGCTGCAGTTCGCCCTGGTGGTCACCCTGCCCTACCTGCTGTTCGCGGTAGCGGCGCTGGCGCTCACCGGGCGTTGCGTGCCCTACGCCAAGGCAGCGGTGTCGATCTGGCTGGTGGTGGACATCGCCGCCGCCGTGCTTGCGATCAGCGCCGTCGGCTACGCCCGCATCGGCATTTCCATGATGCTGGCGGTGAACCTCGGCGTGGGCGCGCTGATCCTGTCGCTGCGCTTCTCCAGCTTCTTCGCCGCGCTGGCCACCCTGGGGCTGCTCGGCCACGCCATGTTCGCGCCCCACGGCAACGCCGGCGGCGACCGCAACCTGATGGAATCGGCGTTGTTCGGGCTGGCCTATTTCGCGATCACCACGCTGTGCCACGTGCTAGGCCGGCAACTCCGCGCGAGCGAGGCGCTGGCCGAACAGCGCAGCACCGACCTGGCCAACCTGTCGCAGGTCAACGAACTGATCATCCGCCGCATGAAGACCGGCGTGCTGCTGGTGGACGACGCCAACCGCATCCACCAGATCAACGAGTCCGCCTGGATGCTGCTGGGCAACCCCAGCGCGGAACAGCGCGACCTGGGCCGGCTGGCGCCCGAGCTGTCGCGCCGGCTGTACCACTGGATGACCTCGGGCAAGCTGGACGAGTCCGCCACCCAGCTCGCCGACGGCGTGCCCGAGGTGGTGCCGCGCTTCTCCCGCCTGGCGCCGAACGACGACTCGCTGGTGCTGATCTTCCTGGACGACACCTCGCTGGTGTCGCGCCGCGCCGAGGAACTCACGCTCAGCTCGCTGGGCCGGCTCTCCGCCTCCATCGCGCACGAGATCCGCAACCCGCTGGCCGCGATCCGCTATTCGGCGCAGCTGCTGGCCGAGTCGGAAAAGATGGACGGCGCCGACCAGCGCATGGTGGAAATCATCAACAACCACTGCGTGCGGCTCAACGAGATCATCGAGAACATCCTGCAACTCTCGCGGCGCGAGCGCTCGCGGCCGGAGACGCTGGATCTCGGCCGCTGGGCGCAAGGTTTCGTGGACGAATACAAGCAGGGCAACGACATCGGCAACGACACCCTGCGCGTGGTCGTGGGCGGCGCCACCGCCGTCGGCGCGCTGGCCGATCCGCAACAGTTGCAGCAGGTGGTGTGGAACCTGGTGCAGAACGCGCTGCGCTACGGCCGCCTGCCCGGCGAACCGGCGCGCGTCATGGTGATCGTGCGCACCGGCGAGCACGGCGAGCCGATCCTCGAAGTCACCGACCGCGGCCCCGGCATCGCGCCCAAGGTGGCCGCGCAGATCTTCGAGCCGTTCTACACCACGCACGAATACGGCACCGGCCTCGGCCTGTACCTCGCGCGGCAGATGGCCGAGGCCAACCAGGCCTCGCTGGAGTACGTGCGCGTGGCCGGCGGCGGCAGCTGCTTCCGGCTGCTGCTCACGCCGGCGCAGATGGGGCGGATGTCGGGCGAGGCCGCCATCGGCTGAAGGCCCGGCCCCGGCTCAGGTCGAACGCACGACCAGGTTGGTCGGCAGCATCTGCGACGCCACGGTCTGGCCGTCGATCAGCGCCAGCACCTTGCGCGCCAGCAGCATGCCGCCCTCCTGCCAGTTCTGCCGCACGGTGGACAGCGGCGGCAGGAACCCGGCGCCGTGCGGGGTATCGTCGTAGCCCACCACCGATACGTCGTTCGGCACCGACAGCCCCAGCTCCACCAGCGCGCGGATCGCCCCCATCGCCAGCAGGTCGCTGCAGGCGAAGATCGCGTCGAAACGCACCTTGCGCCGCATCAGCGAATGCACCGCGTCCACGCCCGATTCCAGCGTCCAGTCCACCCGCCGCAGCAGCAGCGGCTTGATGCCGTGGCCGGCCAGCTCGTCGACGAAGCCGTGCAGGCGCTGCGCCATTTCCGGGTGGTCGGAGTTGCCGATAAACACCGGGTGGCGCCGTCCGATCGACAGGAAGCGCTCGGCCACGCTGATCCCGCCCTGGCGGTTGTCGCTGCCGACGACCACGTGGTCGTCCTGCGCCGACTCGGCACCCCACACCACCATCGGCAAACCGAGGCGCTCGTACAGCTTCACCGCGTCCTGGTGCACGCCCTGGCCAAGCAGGATCAGGCCGTCGGCCGCCCGCACCGCCGCGTTGGCCGAGTCATGACGGGTCGTCAGCAGCACGCTGTAGCCCGCCGAGGTCAGCTCCTGCGAGATGCCGCCCAGCAGCGACAGCGGGTAGGGATCCCACATGGTGCGACCGGACGAGGGCTTCATCTCCACGATCACCGCCACCGTGTGGCTGCGCCGCAGCCGCAGGTTGCGCGCGCTCACGTTGAGCCGGTAGCCGTGCTTGCGCGCCAGCGCCTGGATGCGTTCGCGGGTTTCCGGGGTCACCAGCGGACTGTCGCCCAGCGCCCGCGACACGGTGATCTTGGAGACGCCGGCCAGTTCCGCCAGATCCGCCATGGTCGGGGCGGACTTTGCGGCGGCGGGCGGCTTTTTCCGGGCAGAACTCACAACGCGATCCTCGCTCGGGACATGCGCCCCCTCTCTTAACGGCCAGTGTCGCCCGCACCGCATTCAATCCGCAAATACGGACGCTGCAGTATGGCCCACACGCTGCAGCGCAGCAATGTTACCGATGTCTTGATATCGGTAACATTCGCTCGTATGCTGCCCCGCGAACGCCGTCCGGACCGCCGGACACGCACCATCGAGAGGGATACACCACGTGCAAGCCGACACGACTGCGCAGCCGCCAGCGGATGAAGCAGCCACCTCCTGGCTGATCCGCCGCCACGGCACCCGCCGGGCCGGCTTCGCCCAGGACGAAAGCCTGTTCGCCCTCGCCAACGGCTCGCTGGGCGTGCGCGGCGGCCTGGAGGAGGACGACAGCCCCAGCCAGGGCTGTTTCCTCGCTGGCGTCTGGGAGCGCTCGCCGATTGCGTACCACGAGCGCTTCGTCGGCTTTGCCCGCCGTACCGACACCCGCTTGCCCGTGGCCGACGCCAGCCGCATCCGGCTGCGGCTCGGCGATGCGGACGTGCGGCTGGACCAGGGCGAATGGCTGGCGCTGGAACGGCAGCTCGACCTGCGCGACGGCTGCTACCGCCGCACCCTGCGCTGGCGAGCGCCCGGCGGCGGCACGCTGGAAATCCGCTCGGAACGGCTGGTGCCGCTGGATCGCCCCGGCGTGCTGGCGATCCGCTACCGCGTGCGCTCGATTGACTATCGCGGCCCGATCACCCTGGAATCGGCCATCGACACTACGCGCGCGGCCGTGGGCCAGGGCGACGATCCGCGCATCGGCGCGCATCTCAGCGGCGGGCTGCAATTGCACGACGCCCAGGCCGACGCCGATCTCGCCTGGGTGGCCCAGCACACCACGCACAGCGGCATCCGGCTGGCCTGCGCGCAAACCCATCGCCTGACCGATGACGGCGCGCTGGCCTTCCGCCACGCAGAGCGCACGCCGCATGGCGTGGTGCAGGCCTTCGCGGGCCAGCTCGTACCCGGCGCGGAAGTGGCGCTGGACAAATTCGCCGCCTGGGCCTGGTCGCTTCCCGACGCCGAGGCAGGCGTCGACCCCACCCTGCTGTCCCGCGCGAAGGATGCGCTGGCATCGGCCGGCCACGCAGGCTTCCCCTCCCTGCGGGCCGGCCAGGCAGGGCAACTCGAGGCCTTGTGGCGCGCGGCGGATATTGCCATCGACGGCGCGCCGGAGGTCGAGCAGGCGCTGCGCTTCAACCTGTTCCAGCTGTTCCAGTCCGGCAACCGCGACGGCCACGGCAGCATCGGCGCCAAGGGTCTCACCGGCGAAGGCTACGAAGGCCACTGCTTCTGGGACGCCGAAGTCTTCATGCTGCCGGTGCTGGCCACCGCCGCCCCCGAACTGGCGCGGCACATGCTGGCCTGGCGCCATGCCACGCTGGACCGCGCCCGCGCGCACGCCCGCGAGTTGAACCATGCGCAGGGTGCGCTGTATCCGTGGCGCACCATCGCCGGCGACGAGTGCTCGGCCTATTTCCCCGGCGGCTCGGCGCAGTACCACATCAACGCGGCGGTGGCCTGGGCAGTCCGGCTGTACGTGGACGCCAGCGGCGACACGGATTTCATGCGCGACATGGGCGCGGAGATGCTGTGCGAGACCGCGCGCATCTGGCTGCAGATCGGCCACGCCAATCCGCGCCGCGGCGGCGCCTTCTGCATCCATGAAGTCACCGGGCCCGACGAATACTCCGCCCTGGTCGACAACAACCACTACACCAACCGCATGGCGCGGCGGCACCTGCGCGACGCCGCGGACGCCATCGAATGGCTGGCTACCATGCACCCGGCCGAGCACGCCGCACTGGTACAGCAGATCGGCCTCGCCGCGGACGAGCCCGCGCAGTGGCGGCGCGCCGCCGACGCGATGTACCTGGCCGAGGATGCCGAACTCGGCGTCTTCCCACAGGACGACGGCTTCCTCGACAAGCCGCGGCTGACGCCGGAGCAGATGCGCGACCCCGCCCTGCGCCCGCTGCTGCTGCACTGGCATCCGCTGACCATCTACCGCCACCAGGTATGCAAGCAGGCCGACACCCTGCTCGCCCTGATGCTGGCCGGCGAAGACGTGGCCGCGGCCGCCAAGCGGCGCAACTTCGATTACTACGAAAGCGTCACCGTGCACGACTCCACGCTGTCGGCCTCCACCTTCGCGGTGATCGCCGCCGAGGTGGGCCGCGAGACGGAGGCGTACCGCTACTTCCTCGACACCCTGCGGGTGGATCTGGACGACTCGCACGGCAACGCGGGACACGGCCTGCACATGGCGGCGATGGCCGGCAGCTGGCTGGCCCTGGGCTGGGGCTACGGCGGCCTGCGCGTGCAAGGCGGCAAACCCGCCTTCGCACCGCAGCTGCCGCATGCCTGGCGCAGCTACCGCTTCGGCCTGCGCTGGCGCGACGCGCAGCTGCGCGTCGAGGTGGATGCCGCCGGCGTGCGCTACACGCTGAGCGCGGGCGAACAGCTGGATTTCCTGCATCGCGGCCAGCCGCAGCGGCTGCGCCGGGGCGAAACGCTGCAGCTGGCGCACCCGGCCGCATCGTCGCCCACGCTGAAGGCGGTGATCTTCGACCTCGACGGCGTGCTCGCCGACACCGCCGTCTTGCATCGCGCGGCCTGGCAGCAACTGGCCGACGAGATCGGCGCCCCGTTCGACGAGGCCACCGCCGAGCGCATGAAGGGCGTGGACCGCATGGGCTCGCTGGAGATCCTGCTGGAGCGTGCCCCGCGCCGCTACGACGCCGGGCAAAAGGCCGAGCTGGCGGCGCGCAAGAACGCGCGCTATGTCGAATTGATCGAACGCCTCGACCCGCGCCACCTGCTGCCCGGCGCGCGCGCCGCGGTGGAATCGGCGCGCGCCGCCGGGCTGAAGACCGCGCTGGCCTCGGCCAGCCGCAACGCGCCCCAGCTCATCGAACGGCTGGGCATCGCCGGCCTGTTCGACTACGTGGTCGACGCCGGCCGCATCGCGCGATCCAAGCCCGACCCGGAAATTTTCCTTGCCGCCGCCGCGGGCCTCGGCCTCGCGCCGGCGGATTGCCTCGGCGTGGAAGACGCCGCCGCGGGCATCGCCAGCATCCACGCCGCCGGGATGGCGGCGATAGGCATCGGCGGGGCGGACGCCCTGGCCGAAGCCGACCTGTTGTTGCCGGACATCGCCGCGTTCGACATCGACCGGATCAGAACGACAAGCGGCCCATCGGCCAGGCCTCGCGCCGACGCCGCATAACCTTTAAATCCGAACTGATGGGGAGTCAGAACATGAGTGCACGCATACTTACAAGCTTGACCTTGTCCGCGGCGATCGCAGCCGCCCTGGCATCCGGCGCCGCGATGGCGCAGGACACCGGCCAGGCCGCCACCGCCACCGCCACCGCCACCAATGCCACGCAGAAGGCCGAAAACAACGCGAAGAACGGCAAGAACGTGAAGTCGCTGCAGCAGGTCGTCGTCACCGGCTCGGCCAGCAGCGCAGGCGTTCGCAAGATCGACGCCAGCTACTCGATCACCACCGCCACCGACGCCCAGATCCAGCAGGCCAACCCGCGCAGCGCCGCGGACCTGCTGAAACTCGCGCCCGGCGTGTGGCCCGAATCCAGCGGCGGCGAAACCGGCGCCAATATCGAGATCGCCGGCTTCCCGGGCGGCGGCGACGCGCCGTTCTACACCAACCAGATCATGGGCACGCCGCTGTACGGCATGCCGTCGCTGTCGTTCTTCGAGCAAAGCTCGATGTTCCGCCTCGACGACACCATCGACCACGTGGAACTGCTGGAGGGTGGCCCGTCGGTGGTGTTCGGCGACGGCCAGATCGGCCTCACCTCCAACTACATCCTCAAGCAGGGCACCGACACGCCGTCCGGCGACATCGGCGTCACCTATGGCACCGGCGACCTGCGCCGCATCGACGGCTTCTACGGCTTCCCGATCGGCAGGAACGGCTGGTACGGCAGCGTGGGCGGCTTCTACCGCGACTCCAACGGCGTGCGCGATCCGCAATACCCCGCCGACAAGGGCGGCCAGCTCACCGCCACGCTGACCAAGGACTGGGACAACGGCTCGCTGGTGTTCTGGGCGCGCGGCCTCGACGACAAGAACCAGTTCATCACCCCGGTTCCGTTGATCCAGGACCGCCCGGGCGTGTTCTCCGACTACCCCGGCTTCGACCCGCTGACCAGCACGTACTACAGCACGGCGATGCAGCACACCTACCTGGAGAGCTACCCCGGCGGCGGCACCAACGTGAACCTCGCCGACGGCCGCGGCGCGCAGCTCGGCTTCTTCGGCGTCAACTTCGACTGGGACTTCGGCAACGGCTGGACGGTCAGCGACAAGTTCCTCGTCGACGGCGGCAACATGGACACCAACGCGCTGTTCTCGGGCTCCAACCCGCAGACGCTCAGCTCGTGGGAGAGCGACAACGGCGTGCCCGCGGGCGTCACGCCCGTCGCCGCCTACACCAATGGCGCCGGCACCATCACCGATCCCAACCTGGACGTGATCAGCCAGGGCCTGTGGCACATCCACAAGAACCTGCACAACGTGGTCAACGACTTCCGCATCAGCCGGGAGCTGTTCGAGGGCAACACCCTGACCGCCGGCCTGTACCTGGCGCACTACACCGACGACGACCGCTGGTCGCTCGGCAACCCGATGCTGATGACCAACACGCCGAACGCCACGCCGATCGCCGTGAGCTACATGCAGGGCGGCCAGACCTACTACGTCACCAACGCGCAGGGCCTGATCTTCAACGGCGGCTACAACATCACCGAGAACGGCAAGGCCGACAACAAGGCGTTCTACCTGTCCGACACCTGGAAGCTCGACCAGTGGATCTTCGACGCGTCGGCGCGCGTGGAGAATGAGGACGCCCGCAACACCGTGTGCAACCTCTCCAGCGTCAACATCGACGGCAACGCCAACACGCTCTACGACAACAGCGTGTCGATGTGCAACGGCACCTACTCGATCACCGACTACAACAAGACCCACACGTCGTGGACGGCGGGCGCGACCTACAAGATCCAGGACAACATGGCCGTGTACGTCCGCGCCAACAAGGGCGCGCACTTCAACGGCTTCGACGACATGCGCGGCAACGCCACCGGCAACACGCCGCCGCTGCTGAAGATCCAGAACTTCGAAGTGGGCTACAAGTACGCAGCCGACTGGCTCAGCACCGACGTCTCGTTCTACCACCGCCAGTTCAACGGCCTGTCCTACCAGCCGTCGATCCTTGGCGTGCCGCTCGGCGGGTACTCCACCTACGGCTCGGACACCAAGGGCATCAACTTCCAGGTGCGCGCCACCACGCCGGACCAGATGTTCTCGATCACCGCCTCGGGCGACTGGATGGACGGCCACTACTCGCACTTCCAAGGCGATGCGGTGTTCTACGGCTTGCCGACAAGCGACAACCCCACCGGCCAATTCGTCAGCACCTACGAAGGCAAGCAGCTGCAGCGCCAGCCCAGGTTCCAGGCACGCATCACGCCGTCGCTGCACTTCAACCTGCCCCAAGGCGAGCTGATGCTGTGGACCACGATGGAATACGTGGGATCGCACACCCAGGATCAGCTCGCGCTGCAGCAGCTGGGCAGCTATACCGACTTCAGCATCGGCGCGCAGTACACCTACAACAAGCACTGGGTGTTCACCCTGCTCGGCTCCAACGTCACCGACACGCTGGGCCTGACCGAGTCGAACTCGCGCATCGCCGGCAACGCCACCGACGCGTCGGGCGTGCTGCTGGCACGCACGCTGGAAGGCCACCAGTACACCTTCCAGGCAAAGTACCAGTTCTGACGCAGGCCTGAGGCACACCCTGCCGTCGCCGCCGCACACGCGGCAGCGACGGCAGGGCAAGCAAGCTCCAGCAACACGGCTCTCCCCGCGTTTCGGCCCGGATTGCGCGATGGCGGTTCGGGCCGTCTTTTTCCGCGAAGCCCGCCTACACGAGGTGCGCATGAATCGTTATCGCATGATCGCCGCACTCGCGCTGACCTACGTGGTCTTCGCCATCCTGCTCAACAGCGTTGGCACGGTGATCCTGCAATCCATCTACACCTTCGGCGTGGGCAAGCCGCAGGCCAGCCTGCTGGAACTGTTCAAGGACCTGCCGATTGCGGTCACTTCGTTCCTGGTGGCGTCGTTCCTGCCGCTGCTCGGCTACCGGCGCTCGATGATGATCGCGCTGGCCATCGTCGCCGTGGCGTGCGCGTCGATGCCGATGTTTCCCGGCTTCCACACCACCGAACTGCTGTTCACCTGCGTCGGCGTGTCGTTCGCGCTGGTCAAGGTGTCCGTCTATTCGTCGATCGGCCTGCTCACCCGCGACAAGGCCGAGCATGGCCGCCTGACCAACACCATCGAGGGCCTGTTCATGGTCGGCGTGCTGATCGCCGGCTGGCTGTTCAGCGCCTTCGTGGACCGGCACGCGCCGGCCGACCCTTCCTGGCTCAACGTCTACTGGCTGCTCGCCGCGATCTGCGTGCTGGTGATCGTGCTGCTGGCCGGTTCGCAGATGGACGAGTCCGCCGCGCGCAGCGGCGAAGGCAAGTCGATGCGCGGCTCGCTGCTGGAGATGCTCCACCTGTTCGTGCGGCCGCTGGTGTACGTGTTCCTCGCCTCGGCCTTCCTGTACGTGCTGATCGAGCAGAGCTTCGGCACCTGGCTGCCCACCTTCAACAACGAGATCCTGAAACTGCCGAATGCCATGAGCATCCAGATGGCGAGCATCCTCGCCGCCGCCACCGCGATCGGCCGCATCGGCGCCGGTCAGGTGCTGCGTCGGGTGCGCTGGTACACCTTGCTGAACGTCTGCGTGCTCGGCATGGGCGCGCTGGTGTTGCTGGTGCTGCCGCTGGCGCGCGGCGTGGCGGCGCGCCCCGACGTCGGCTGGTTCAGCGCGCCCGCGGCCGCCTACCTGATTCCGTTGATCGGCCTGCTGATGGCGCCGATCTACCCGGTGATCAACTCGGTGGCGCTCAGCTCGCTGCCCAAACCGGCGCACGCGGCGATGACCGGCCTGATCGTGATCTTCTCCGCATTGGGCGGCACGCTGGGCTCGCGCATCACCGCCATCGTGTTCTCGCGCTTCAACGGCATCGACGCGTTCTATTTCTCGCTGGTGCCGATGGCGCTGATCCTGGTCACGCTGTTCCTCTTCAAGCGCGAGACCGACCGCCACGGCATGGGCGCGCCCGCGCCCGGCATCCGCCTCGCCGCGAAATAGCCTTTCCACCCACCGCGCCATGGCAGGCGCCGGACCATGCCACGGGAGCGTCCATGAAACTTCGCCGTATCGGCCTCACCACATCCGTCCTGCTCGGCGCACTGCTCGCGCCGCTGGCCCACGGCGCCACCGACCCCAGTTTCCTGCTCACCGGCACCAGCGCGAACTTCGGCAGCTACTTCCCCAGCTACCTGGCGAACGGCTACTTCTCGGTGATGACCTCGCCGCGCGGCACCGAACCCGACCGCAGCTACATGGTCGCCTTCATGGACTACGCCAAGGGCGACATCGCGCGCCCGGCGGCGATCCCCGGCTGGAACGAGATCGACTACAACCCCGGCGGCGGCTGGCTGAACTCGACGCGGCTGGACGCGAAGATCTTCGCCGGCTACGCGCAGACGCTGGACATGCACGACGCCACGCTCACCACGCGCTACGACTTCGACTACGCGAACAAGTCCAGCGGCGTGGAAGTGCAGAGCTTCGTCAGCCAGGCCGACCCGCACCTCGCCGCGGTGCGCTTCACCGTCACGCCGAAGTTCAGCGGCGACGTGCAGCTCAGCTTCCCGATCCGCCTGTGGTCGGAGCACCAGCCGCGCTTCCCCATCGGCAGCATAAGCGGCGACCAGATGATCGCCGCGGTGATCGCCAGCGGCCAGAACCTGGACAACAAGCCGGTGCCCACGCCCGACCGCGCGCCGGTGTGGTACCCCGGCTACACGCAGGTACTGTCGAACGACGGCAATGCGAAGACGCTCACGCTGTGGCTGGACGGCCGCGCCGAACAGGGCCTGGCGATGGCCGAGGCCGCCGCGCTGCAGCTGCCGGCCGGCGTTGCGGTGAAGAGCGCCACGGTGAGCAAGGGGCCGTACAAGCTGTCGCTGGATCTGGTGGTGCACCTCGAACAGGGGCGCAGCTACGCCTTCACCAAGTACGTCGCCGTCTCGCGCGAAGGCTGGGGTGGCGACGCCAAGGCCGACCTCGCGCTCGCCACGCAGGCGCGCGACACCGGCTTCGACGCGTTGCTGGCGCGCCACCGCGATGCGTGGCACGCGTTGTGGCAATCCGACATCGTGGTCGACGGCGACCCGCAGGTGCAGAAAGCCGTGCATTCGGACCTGTACTACCTGCTGTCCAACACCACGGTGGGCACGGCCTGGCCGATGGGCGCCTGCGCGCTCACCCCGAACTACGCCGGCCACGCGTTCTGGGACAGCGACTCGTGGGTGTTCCCCGCGCTGCTGTTGCTGCATCCCGAGCGCGCCAAGCCCATCGTGATGTTCCGCCACCGCACCATGCAGCCTGCGCTGGCGCGCGCGAAGCAGTACGGCGCGAAGGGCCTGATGTACCCGTGGGAGGCCGATCCGCAGACCGGCATCGACAACACGCCGCACTTTGCCTACGACGTCTACCGCGAGATCCACGTCAACGCCGACATCGCCATCGCGCAGTGGCAATACTGGCTCGCCACGGGCGACATGGACTGGCTGAAGCAGGACGGCTGGCCGGTGATCCACGGCATCGCCGAGTTCTGGGCCAGCCGCGTCACCTACGACAAGGCGCACGATCGCTACGAGATCCTGCACGTCACCTCGCCCGACGAGGCCTACAACGACGTGCCCAACGACGCCTTCACCAACGCCGCCGCGCAGAAGGCGCTGCGCATCGCCGTCAAGGCGGCGAAACTGGTCGGCGCCACGCCCGACCCGCAGTGGTCGCGCATCGCCGACAGGATGTACATCCCGTTCGACGAGGCGGAGCAGCGCCACTACGACTTCGACCCCTCGGTGCCGCACGACAAGATCACCTGGATGGGCTCCTCGCTGGCCTGGCTGATGTACCCCAACCTCGACCTGCCGATGTCGCCGCAGGTGCGCCGCAACGACTTCGCCTTCCAGTTGCACGAGCTGAAGACGCACGGCGACGACCCCAACGAAATGATGATGGTGATGCTGGCGGTGGGCGAGGCGGAGCTCGGCGACGGCAAGGCCGCCGGCGAGTGGCTGCAGCGCAACCTGGTGGGTTTCCTCAAGCCGCCGTTCAACGTGCGCACCGAGACCGTGGCCAACAACGCCGGCTACATCCTCGCCACCTCCGCCGGCTACATCCAGAGCCTGGTCTACGGCCTCACCGGCCTGCGCATCGACGGCAAGGGGCTGGACGCCGCCTACGCGCCGGTGCTGCCGCCGAGCTGGAAATCGGTCACGCTCAAAGGCGTGAGCTTCCGCGGCAAGCGCTACGACATCAGCGTGGAGCGCGATGCGGCGGGCAAGGCGAAGCTGGTGCGCCATGAACCCTGACGCATCCCCAACCGTTCGCACCGGGCATAGCCGCGCAGCGGCGAAGTCGAAGTGCCCATCCTGGCGCCGGCCCTTCGACTTCGCGCCTTCGGCGCTGCGCTCAGGGCGAACGGCGGACCCTTGCGACCGGCCACACGCAAGCTGATGCCCACCGCCACGCCCACGCTGCTCGAATCCATGCGCCAGGTCGGCGCACTGCTGCAAGGCGGCGACCTGCGCAGCGCGCACGACCGGTTGCAGGCCATCGTGGCGGAACATCCCGACAGCGTGGAAGCGTTGCGCCTGTTCGGCGGCCTGCGCCTCGGCCTGGGCGATACCGACGGTGCGGAGGCCTTGCTGCGCCAGGCGCTGGCGCTCGATCCGCACTGGGCGCCCACGCTCGCCACGCTGGGCGAGCTGCTGCTCAACGCCGGCCGCGACGAGGAAGCCGAGCCGCTGCTGCGGCGCGCGGCCACCAGATTGCCGCAGGCCGCGCTGCTGCTGGCGCGCCACTGCAACGACCGGCGGCGGCCCGCCGAAGCGCTGGCCATCGTCGAACCGCTGTGCGCCACCGGCCGTGCGCCGGCCGAACTGGTCGCGCAGCATGTGGCCGCACTCGTCGCGCTGGGCCGCCGCGACGATGCCGTCGCTTTCTACCGCCGGCTCGCCGAGGCCGCACCGGAGCACGCCGGCGCGGCGCATGCATTGGCCATCGCGCTAGCCGCCGCGGAACAGCACCGCGACGCCGAACGCCTGGCCGACCGCGCGCTGGCGCAGGGGCACCGCGATGCGGGCGTGCATTTCACGCATGCGCGCAGCCTGATCGCACTCGGCGAATTCGAACGCGCCGAATCGGCACTGCGCGACGGCCTGCAGCAGGATCCCCGCAACGTCGAGGCGCACGATCACCTGGCGCGGCTGGTATGGATGCGCACCGGCGACCACGCGCAATCCACCGCGCTGCTCGACCAGGCATTGCAACGCTTCGCCGGCGACGAAGCCCTGCTCGCCGCCAAGGCCGCGATCCTGCAAGGCGCCGGCGATGCGCAGGGCGCGCTGGCCTGCCTCGCCAGCCTCGCGGCACGCACGCAGGCTTCGCCGGCCCTGCTGGTGCGCGCGGGACTCGCCGCACTCGACGTCGATCCGGCACTGGCGCGCGACCTGGCCGGACGCGCACTGGCCCGCGCACCCACGCCGGCCGCGCGCAACCTGCTCGCCGCCGCCCTGCTCGGCACCGGCGAGGCGGAACAGGCACTGGCCGAGTGCGAGGCCCTGCTCGCCGACGCGCCGGACGACCAGTACCTGATCGCGCTGCAAACCACCGCCTGGCGTTTGCTCGGCGATGCGCGCCACGACGCGTATTGCGACTACGCGCAACGGGTGAAGCCCTATCGCCTGCAGACGCCGGATGGCTGGTCGCGGCTCGACGACTTCCTCGCCGACCTCAAGCGCAGCCTGGAAAAACTGCACGACCCGCAGGGCCATCCGCTGCTGTTCCAGTCGCTGCGCCACGGCACCGAGACCACCGCCGACCTCGCGCGCCACGACGACCCGGTGATCCACGCGCTGTTCGCCGCGTTCGACGCACCGATCCGCGACTACCTCGCGCACATCGGCCACGGCGACGACGCGCTGCGCCGGCGCAACCGCGGCAGCTATCGTTTCAACGGCAGCTGGTCGGTGCGGCTGCGCGACGCAGGCTTCCACGCCAACCACGTGCATCCGCGCGGTTGGATCTCCTCCGCCTGCTACATCGACCTGCCCGACGGCATCGCCGATGCGGACACGCCGGACGGCTGCCTCGCCTTCGGCGAGCCCGGCATCGCCACCGTGCCGCCGCTGCATGCGCAGCACGTGGTGCGCCCGGCGGCCGGCATGCTGGTGCTGTTTCCCTCCTATGTCTGGCACGGCACCGTGCCGTTCCACGGCGACCGTGCGCGACTGACGGTGGCCTTCGATGCCGTGCCCGGAGCCAACGCATGAAACACGCTGCCCTTGCCTTCGCCCTGCTCGCGCTGACGACCACGCCCGCGCTGGCCGCCACCGATGCGAGCTTTGTGCTGCAGGCCAGCGCCGCGGACTGGCCGCACTATTTCCCCGGCCAACTGGGCAACGGCTACGCGTCCACGCTCACCGCGCCGCGCGGCACCGAGGACACGCCGGCCTATCTGGTCGCCCTGATGGACCGCACGCCGGGCGACGTCGCACGCCCCGCCGTGGTGCCCGCGTGGAGCGGCATCGACTACCGCGCCGACGGCGGCGCATGGCTCGACGCCGCGCCGCTGGACACCGCGCATTTCCAGCACTACGCGCAGACGCTGGACATGCACGACGGCACGCTGTCCACGCGCTACGACTACCGCGACGGCACGCACGTCACCGGGGTCGAGGTCACCGCGCTGGTGAGCCAGGCTTCGCCGCATCTCGCCGGCAGCCAGCTCGTCCTCACGCCGCACTTCGACGGCCGCGTGGAACTGTCGTTCGCGCTGGACGGCTGGGCGCCGCACCAGCCGCGCTTCGCGCTGGCGCGCATCACCGACGCGCAGATGCACCAGGAGCTGGACAGGTACCACCTGAAGCTGCAACCCGTGGCGCCCGCCACGCCGGATCGCGCCGCGCTGTGGTATCCCGGCACCACCGCGGTGCTGGCCCACGACGGCGATGCCGAACGACTGACGCTGTGGCTGGACGGCCGCGCCGCGAACAGCGCGACGATGGCCGAGGCCGTCGCCGTGTCGCTGCCGCAGGATCTGCATCCGGTGTCGACCAGGGTGGTGCGCGACGGCTTGCGGCTGGCGCTGGACGTGGTGCTGGACGTGCGCAAGGACCGGCACTACCGCTTCGCCAAATTCGTCGCCGTCTCGCGCGAAGGCTGGGGCGGCGATGCGCAGGCCGACCTTGCCCTGGCCACGCAGGCGCGCGAACGTGGCTTCGACGCGTTGCTGCACGCACAACAGGCCGCCTGGCATGCGCTGTGGCAGTCCGACGTGGTGATCGACGGCGACCCGGCCGCGCAGCGCATCGTGCACGCGGACCTCTACTACCTGCTGTCCAACGTCACGCCCGATACCGCCTGGGCCACCGGCGCCTGCGGCATGACGCCGGGCTACGGCGGCCATGTGTTCTGGGACAGCGATTCCTGGGTGTTCCCCGCGCTGTTACTGCTGCATCCGCAACGCGCGGAATCCATGGTGACTTTCCGTGCACGCACCCTGCCGGCCGCCGAGGCGCGCGCGAAGGCACGCGGCCTGCGCGGTGCGATGTATCCGTGGGAGGCCGATCCCGACGACGGCACATCGCAGACGCCGCATTCCGCCGCTGTGCTGGACGAGCGCGAGATCCACGTCGACGCCGACATCGCGCTGGCGCAGTGGCAGTACTGGCTGGCCAGCGGCGACAAGGCCTGGCTGCGGCAGCACGGCTGGCCGGTGATCCGGGCGCTGGCCGACTTCTGGGTCAGCCGCGCCAGCTACGACGCGGCGCACCACCGCTACGAAATCCTGCACGTCACCTCGGTACAGGAGAACCACAGCGACGTGCCCAACGACAGCTACACCAACGCCTCCGCACGCAAGACGCTGCAGATCGCCAGTGCCGCCGCCGCGGTCGTGGGCGCCAAGGCCGATCCGCGCTGGGCCGAGGTCGCCAATGGCCTGTACCTGCCGTTCTCGGCTAGCGAAGACCGCTACCTCGCCTTCGATCCCAGCGTGCCGCAAGGCCCCGGCAGCAGTACCGCCGGCTCGCTGCCGCTGCTGTCGTATCCGTCGCTGGACTTGCCGATGACGCCCGCCGTGCGCCGCCACGACTACGCGGCCGCCGCCGCGCTCGCCGCCGCGGACAAGGACATGAACAGCATGGGGCTGGCACCGCTGTCGATCGCCGCGGCCACCGTGGGCGACGGCGCCGACGCGGCGCACTGGTTCCAGCGCAACCTGGAGGCAGACGTGATCAAGCCGCCGTTCGCCGTGCGCACCGAGACGCCCAGCAACAACACCGGCTACTTCCTCACCGCCAGCGGCGGTTTCCTGCAGAACCTGGAATACGGCTTCACCGGCCTGCGCATCGAGCCGCAGGGACTGGTGCCGGCCTATCCGCCGGTGCTGCCCGCCGGCTGGACGTCGCTGACGCTGCGGCACATCCGCTTCCGCAACCACTGGTACGACGTGCGCGTGCATCGCCAGGCCGATGGCCGCGCCGCCCTGTCGATGACCGCCCTTAATTCCGCCGGGGACACCCAGCCATGAAACTCCACGCCCGCCTTGCCGCCCTGCTGCTCGCGGCGTCCTCCGCGACCACGGCCTCCGCAGCCACACCCGACGCCGCGAAGACGCTGGCCTACATCCACCACGCGTGGCCTACGCTCACCCGCCGGATGGACGACTGCTCCGCCTTCGGCAAGGGGCCGGGCGACACGCAGCTGGCGATCTACCTGCCGCACCGGTTGCCGATGCCCGCCGACCTGCCGCGCATCGCCAAGGCCTGCCACGTGGAAGTGCGCCGGCTGCCGCAGAGCATCCGCGAACTCGGCGAGTTCGACCCGGCCACCCTGCCGGTGCAGGGCCTGCTTTACCTGCCGCATCCCTACGTGGTGCCCGGCGGCTTCTTCAACGAGATGTACGGCTGGGACAGCTACTTCATCGAGCTGGGCCTGCTCGCCGACCACCACGAGGCGCTGGCGCGCGACATGGTGGACAACGCGCTGTTCGAGGTGCAGCACTACGGCGGCGTGCTCAACGCCAACCGCAGCTACTACCTCAGCCGTTCGCAGCCGCCCTTCCTCGGCGCGATGATCGCCGCGCTGCTGGCCGATCCCGCCAGTTTCCGCGACGACGCCGAACGCCACGCGTGGCTGGCGCAGGCGTATCCGCTGGCGGTGCGCAACCACGACCTGTGGACGCGTCCCGGCCACCGTGCCGGCGACACCGGCCTCGCACGCTATTTCGACTACGGCCACGGCCCGGTGCTGGAGGCGCACGACGCCAGCTACTACCAGGGCGTGATCCGCTGGCTGCTCGCACACCCTGCGCAGGACCCTGATTACCTGATCAAGGCATCGCAACACCCCGATGCCGCCGAAGCGGTGCGGCTGAAAACCGCGAGCTGCGATGTCGCGACCTCGCAGGTCTGCGCCGATGCCTGGGCCGACGGCTACCGCCTCACCGCCGACTACTACCTCGGCGACCGCGCGATGCGCGAGTCGGGCTTCGACACCGACTTCCACTTCGGCCCGTTCGCCGGCTCCACCCACCACTACGCCCCGGTGGGGCTGAACAGCCTGCTCTACCGCTACGAACGCAATCTGCACGACTTCGCCGCCGCGCTGGGCAAGACCGCCGACGCCGCGCACTGGCAACAGGCGGCGGCCGCGCGCAAGGCGGCGATGGACAAATACCTGTGGCAGCCCGCACAGGGCCTGTACCTGGATTACGACTTCGTCGCCGGCAAACCGTCCGACGATCCCTACCTCACCCTGTTCTACCCGTTGTGGGCCGGCGCCGCTTCCGCGCAGCAAGCGCAGGCGCTGCGCGGCAAGCTGGCGCTGTTCGAGCAGCCCGGCGGGCTGGCCATGAGCACGCGCGCCACCGGTGCGCAGTGGGATGCGCCCTTCGGCTGGGCGCCGACCAACTGGCTGGTGGCGAAGGGGCTGGAAAACTACGGCTTCGACACCGACGCGCGGCGCATCGCGATGAAGTTCATGGCCACCGTGGACAACGGCTTCGCCCACGACGGCACCATCCGCGAGAAATACAACATGGCGAGCGGCAACGCCGACGTGAAGATCACCGCCGGCTACACGCAGAACGTGGTCGGCTTCGGCTGGACCAACGGCGTGTACCTCAAGCTGCACCAGCTGATCGAGCGCGCACCGCATAAGGCCGCGACGCCATGAGCGCCGCGCACCGCACGCCTTCGTCAACGACAGAAGCGCGCCCCACCGACACGCGGAGAATCGCCATGCGCCGTTCAACGTTCCATCGCCTGACCGCGACACTGCTGTGCACCGGCCTGTTTGCCGCCACGGCCACGGCGCAGGATGCCAAGCCGGGTGTGCAGGCCAACGGCACCGTCACCGCACCCGCCGCCAGCGTGCCCTACTCGGCATTCGCCTCGCCGCAGGCGCGCGCGTTCTTCCCCGGGATGCTCGCCTACGGCGCCAAGGCGCCGCCGATCACCGCGCCCATCGCCGAAAGCCGCGCGTTCTACGACAGGCAGAACAGCGCCCGCGCGCAGTTGATGGAAAAGCTCTACCCGGTGAAGCTCAGCCGCGACACCATCGCCGGCGTGGGCGTGGACGTGGTGCGGCCCGCACAAGGCGTGTCGCCGGAGAACCGCCATCGCGTGCTGCTCAACCTGCACGGCGGCGCCTTCCTGTGGGGCGCGCACAGCGGCGCGCTGGTCGAGGCCATCCCGATCGCCAGCCTCGGCCGCATCGAGGTGATCGGCGTGGACTACCGGCAAGGGCCGGAATACACCTACCCCGCCGCCAGCGATGACGTGGAGAAGGTCTACCGCGCGCTGCTGAAGACCCACAGGCCGGGCGAGATCGGCATCTACGGCTGCTCGGCCGGCGGCATCCTCACCGGCGAATCGGTGGCGCGCTTCATCCACGACGGCCTGCCGGTGCCCGGCGCGATCGGCATGTTCTGCGGCGCGCTGACCGACCTCGGCGGCGATTCGTCCTATGTCGCCCCGTTGCTCAACGGACAGGGCGTGCCCGCGCATCCGCTCGGCCTCGCCGCACTGCCCTACTTCCGCGGCGCCAACCCGGACGACCCGCTGGTGCAACCCGGCCTGTCGCCTGCGCTGCTCGCGAAGTTCCCGCCCACCCTGCTGATCACCGGCACGCGCGACATGGCGATGAGCTCGGTCGTGCACAGCAACGAGCTGCTGCGCGAAGCGGGCGTACCCACCGAACTGCGCGTGTGGGAAGGCATGTGGCATTCGTTCTTCTCCGACCCGCAGATGCCGGAATCGAAGCAGGCCTACGCCGCCATCGTCGGCTTCTTTGGAAGCCGGCTGGAACGCTGAACGCCGGCAAGGCTTTGCCCCTGTCGGCGCCACGAGTATCCTCGTCCGCAATACCGCCATTGCCGAACGAACCATGAGCCAACAGACCGTCCTGGTCATCGACGACGAGCGCGACATCCGCGAACTGCTCACCATCACGCTGGGCCGCATGGATCTGCAGGTGGATGCGGTGGGCACGGTTTCCGAGGCGCGACGCGCGCTGGGCGAGCGCAGCTACGACCTCTGCTTCACCGACATGCGCCTGCCCGACGGCAGCGGCCACGAAATCCTCGAATACATCTCGGCCAACCATCCCGAGATGCCGGCGGCAATGATCACCGCCTACGGCAACGTGGACGCCGCGGTGAACGCGCTGAAGGCCGGCGCGTTCGACTTCGTCTCCAAGCCGGTGGACATCCAGATGCTGCGCCAGCTGGTGCGCACCGCGCTGCGGCTGGCCGAGGAACGGCGCAGCGGCAAGGCGGCGGCCAAGGCAGGCAGCGCGGGCGAGCGGCTGGTCGGCGATTCGGCGGTCATGCAGCAGGTGCGCTCCACCATCGCCAAGCTCGCGCGCAACCAGGCGCCGGTATACATCGCCGGCGAATCCGGCGTGGGCAAGGAGCTGGTCGCCCGTCTCATCCACGAGCAGGGTCCGCGCGCCAGCGGCCCGTTCGTGCCGGTGAACTGCGGCGCGATTCCGTCCGAGCTGATGGAGAGCGAATTCTTCGGCCACCGCAAAGGCAGCTTCACCGGCGCGCACACCGACAAGGAAGGCCTGTTCCAGGCCGCGCACGGCGGCACGCTGTTCCTCGACGAGGTGGCCGAGCTGCCGCTGCACATGCAGGTGAAGCTGCTGCGCGCGATCCAGGAGAAAGCGGTGCGCCCGGTCGGCGCGCGCGAGGAGGTGCCGGTGGACGTGCGCATCCTCTCCGCCACGCACAAGAACCTCGCCGCGCTGGTCGAGCAGGGCCAGTTCCGTCAGGACCTGTTCTACCGCATCAACGTGATCGAGCTGCGCGTGCCGCCGCTGCGCGAGCGCCGCGGCGACGTGCCGCTGCTGGCCGGCCACATCCTGCAGGGCCTGGCCCGCAAGGACGGCGGCACCCCGCGCCACCTGCTGCCCGAGGCGCAGCAGGCGCTGGAAGGCTACGACTTTCCCGGCAACGTGCGCGAGCTGGAGAACATCCTCGAGCGCGCCACCGCCATGTGCGACGGCGACCGCATCGACGCCTCCGACCTGATGCTGCCGCAGCGCCAGCCGCGCGCGGAATCCGCCACGCCGGCGATGCCCGGCCATGCGGTTCCCGCCGCGGCGCCGGCACCGGCCAGCGCCACCGCCGACGGCGGCCTCGACGACTACATCAGCAACCTCGAACGCAACGCGATCGTGAAGGCGCTGGAGGAATCGCGCTACAACAAGACCGCCGCGGCGAAGAAGCTCGGCATCACCTTCCGCGCGCTGCGCTACAAGCTGAAGAAGCTGGGCATCGACTGAGCAACCTCACCGCTTTCCCCCGCTTCGCTTGCACGACCATCGAGCTGGCCCGATGCCTGAGGGTTCCATTCAAGGCGGTCGGCCCGGTCACCATGACTTTGGCGCTGGTACCGATGAAATATCTCGTCTCCGCAATTCTTGCGATTCCGCTGATTGCCTGCTCCGCAGCGCCCCCCATCAAGGAGCAGGCTCTGCTCGCCCTCCCAAACGGCAAGTTCATCGTTGCCGGCATCACCACCGACCTTGCCGGAGCGATAGCTCGCCTCGGCCCACCGGACACTACCCAAGTTGACCTCACCTTCTGCCCAAGCATGGGCATGGGCACTGCGGTAAAGATCGTAGGCGCTTTCAAGGCGGCGGGTTATGGCCATGTTGGCTTTACGCCGCCAGAGGCCGCAGAAATGACCTCGTGCGCCAACAGCGCACCCGAAGCGGCTGGCTCTTCCGCCGTTTCACCCGTGCATCGGAGCCCGTGACCTTCCCGCGCAAAATGGTTCTGCATTCATGGCAGGGCTATCGCCCCGAACTGGATGCAGTCCTGCTTGCGGAGCAACTCCCGGACGATCCCGGTGGCGACGTGGGCATCGTCGAGTTCCGACTTTGCCGAGGCAGGCGCGTGCGAATCCGTCCTGTTTCAGCACCCAGCACCGGCATTCAACCTCAAGCAGTCCCAGCCAGCGCCGCACGCAGCGCGCGCAGCAGCTTGCGCGTGGTGATCGGCTTGTCGAGCACCTGCAGGCGCGGCAGCGCGGGCAGGCCGCCGAGGCGCGGCGGCGCCTCGGGACGCGCCAGCATCAGCACGGCGCCGTCGTAGCCACGCGCGATCAGCGCGGCGAGCAGGCGCTCGCCCGTGAACAGGTTCATGTCGGCGTTCATCAGCACCAGGTCGGGCAGGCCGTTCGCGGCGATCCACTGCAATGCAGCGGTACCGCTCTGGCTGGCGCTGGGCCGGTAGCCCCAGGCATCCAGCGTGTCGCTGAGCAGGGAAAGTTCGCTGGCGGTCTCGGCCACCACCAGCACGCGCTCGCCGTTGCCTTCGAGCGCGTTGATGTCGTCGCCCGGCTCACCGGCGTCGGCGCTGGCTTCCTGCAGCGGGATGTAGAGGTCGAAGCGGGTGCCGCGGCCCGGCGCGCTGTCCACGCGCATCACACCGCCATGGCTGGCGACGATGCGCCGGCACGACAACAGGCCGAGGCCGGTGCCGCTTTCCTTGGTGGTGAAGAACGGCTCGAACAGGCGGGCCAGCACGTCGTCGCCCATGCCGCTGCCGGTGTCGATCACGCTCAGGCGCAGGTAACGGCCCGCATACGCCTGTTCGCCGGCCTGAAAGAACTCCGCCTCCAGTTGCTGCTGCGCCGTCTCGATACGCAGCTCGCCGCCGTCCGGCATGGCCTGGATGGCGTTGAGGCAAAGGTTGAGCAGGCATTGCTGCAGCTCGGTGTGGTTGCCGGCGAATTCCAGCTCCGGCGTATCCACGGTCATCTGCATGCGGATGGCGCGCGGCACGCTGCCTTGCAGCAGCAGACCCAGCGCATCCATCAAGGCGCCCAGGCGCATCGGTTCCTCGCGGCGTGCGCCGCGCGCGAAGGAGAGCATGGACTGCACCATCTCGAGGCCGCGCTTGCCGCAGTCGCGCACCAGTTCGCCCAGCCGGGCGAGCTGCGGGTCGCCGCCGTGTTCGCGCAGGCTTTCGCCGGCCAGCAGCAGCGGCTGCAGCAGGTTGCGCAGGTCATGGCTGAGGCCGCCGGCCAGCATTGCCAGGCTCTCGAAACGCTGCGCGCGGATCAGCCCAGCCTCGGCGCGCTGGCTGGCGCGGTGCTCGGCGGCTTCGGCCAGCGCGCGTCGCACGGCGCTGGCGAGGCGCGCCGGGTTCTGCTTGAGGATGTAGTCGGTGGCGCCGTTGCGCAGCGCGGCGATGGCCGCCTCTTCGCCCAGCGTGCCGGACACATAGATGAAGGGCAGCTCCGCATCGCGCTGGCGCAGCAGCTCCAGCGCTCGTTGGCCGGAGAAACCCGGCAGGCTGAGGTCGGACAGCACGATGTCCGGCGCGAACTCGCGCAGCGCGGCGAGGTAGGCCGCCTCATCGTCGACCACGCGCGCTTCATGGGCCAGCGCGTCGTCGACCAGCTCCGCCAGCGCCAGTTCGGCATCCTCGCGGCTGTCTTCCACCAGCAGCACCCGGATCGGGCGCGTGTCGCTGCCGTGCATAGGTTCCTCCATCGTCCCGGTGTCCCGCCCCGTCCATGGCCTCAGTCGTAGTCGGGCGCCTGGTTGAGCACGGCCCAGAACTGTCCCAGCGTGCGCACGGCGTTGAAGAACTGATCCACGTCCACCGGCTTGATGACGTAGGCGTTGACGCCGAGGTCCCAGCTTTGCACGAGGTCGCTCTCTTCGCGCGAGGAGGACAGGATCACCACCGGAACGCGCCGGAAGCTCTCGTCGGAGCGCATGCGCTTGAGCACCTCCAGGCCGTCCATGCGCGGCATCTTGATGTCCAGCAGCACCACCGCGGGATTGCCGGGTTCGCGCCTGGCCCAGGCGCCGCGGCATTGCAGCCAGTCCATGCACTCCACGCCATCCTCCAGGTGCACCACCGGGTTGGCGAGGTTGGCCTCGCGCAACGCGTCCAGCGACATCTCGGCGTCGGCCATGCTGTCTTCGACCAGCAGGATGGTACGGATGTGGCGATTCATCATGAAAGCCTCTCGGTAGGTAAGCCGGACAAATCCCGTGCCGGCAGGGTGAAATAGAAACGCGCGCCCTGCTCCGGCTCGGCCACGGCCCAGACCCGTCCGCCGTGGCGGCCCAGGATGCGCCGCACATTGGCGAGGCCGATGCCGTTGCCGGGGAAATCCGAAGCGCGATGCAGGCGCTGGAACACGCCGAACAATTTGTCGGCGTACTGCATGTCGAAACCGGCGCCATCGTCGCACACGCTGAACTCGTAGTCGCCGCCGTGGCCGCGCTGCACGTCCACGGCAATGTGCGCATGTGCGCGCTGGCCGGTGTACTTCACCGCGTTGCCGATCAGGTTCTGCCAGACGGTGCGCAGCATGTTCTCGTCGCCCACCACGATGGGCAGCGGCGCGATGGACCAGCTGATGCTCCGCTCCGGCACCTCGGCCGTGTACATGGCGCGCGCTTCCTCGGCCAGCGATTGCATGTCCACCGGCTGCAGGCGCAGCGCGCCGCGGCCGAGGCGCGAGAACACCAGCAGGTCCTCGATCAGCTGGCCCATGCGCTGCGCCGAGCCGCCGATCACGTCGAGGTAATGGCTGCTCGTGTCGTCCACCCGCTCGCCGAGGTGCTGGCGCAGCTTGCGTGCGAAGCCGGCGATGTGGCGCAGCGGCGCACGCAGGTCGTGCGAGACGGAATAGCTGAAGGCCTCCAGCTCGCGGTTGACGTCGGTGATCTGCGCCACCTTGCCTTCGAGCTGGTGGTTGAGCTCGTTGACCTTGTGTTCGGCCAGCGCGCGCGCAGTGACGTCGCTTACCGTGATCAGCAACGCCTGCGCGTCGCTGTCCTGCTGCTGGATGCGGCGCGCATTGATCACCATGTGGCGCTCCACGCCGTCGGGGGTGTGCTGCACGACCTCGTAGTCCCACAGCTCGCGATCGCGCAGGAGCACGTCCTTGAGCCGCTGCAGCAAGGCGCCATCCCTCCATGCGCCGTTGCCGATCTGCGGCAACGACAGCGCATGCGAGTGCTTGGGATCCAACCCGTACAGCTCGGCGAAGGCCGCGTTCACCAGCAGGCTGCGCAGTTGCCCGTCGAACAGCGCGATCGGTTCGCGCACCGCCTGCACGATCATCTGCGAACGCAGCACCGCGCGCCCTTCGCGGGTTTCCGCCAGCTGGCGCTTGCCGATCTGCCGCTCGGAGGTGACCACCACCACGATCAGCAGCAGCAGCTGCGCGAGCGCGATCAACGCGAGCAGGAGCCGGCTGCGGTGCATCTGCAGGTCGACCTCGCGGCTGCGCTCGTCCACGAGGTGATCCGCAGACTGCGCGATGCTTTGGATCAACGCATGCATCCGGAACAGGTCGCTGGTGTCGCGCAGCGATTGCCGCGCGCCCACGATATCGCCACTGTGCAATCGGCCGATCGCCTGGCTCAGCAGGGTGATGCGTCCGTTGACCGCGCTTTCCAGCGCGCCGATGCTTGCCTGCTGACCGGGGTTGCCCTGCGTCAACGCGCGCAACTGGTTCAGCAGGGCCGGCGTCCGCCGCTTGGCGCTGCCGGCGCGCTCTTCGATGGCGTTGTCGCCGTCACCGGCGAGGATGCGGTAACTTGCCGCCTCGCTGTCGCGGACCAGGTAGGCGATCTGGTAGGTGAGCGCCTTGATCGTGCTGGTCTGGTCGAGCCAGCCGTTGACCCGCTGCGTCTCGTCGCCCATCGCGCGCGTGGCAAGGTACGGCAGCGCCACGATGACGAACATCGCGAACAACAGGCCGGCAAACCGCCAGCGCGGCGGACCCTTGGCTTTCATCGGACACGGACCATCGACGGCTCCTGTTCGGAAACGCCCGGCTCCCCAGCGGGCACCCGCCTATTCTGCGCAGGTTTCGTGCCGTCGGCCAAGCCGTCTCCGGCGTCCGCTGCAAGCGCGGCTATGGCTTGGCGCCAACCGTCGTCGGCCTCGCCGCCATGGCTGCCCCCCACTGCATGTTCGGCCTGGCCTGCATCACGAAGCGCAGTTCGCCGCCGGCGAGGATCTGGCCATGGCGCAGGAAGGGACGATCCAGCGGCTTGCCGTCGAGGAACACGGCACCGACGTAGGGATGCGCGTCGTCCATGTGCTCGGCCACGATGGTGAAGGTGTGGCCGTTCTCCAGGTGCAACACCGCCCTGGGCACGAAGGGCCGGCCGATGGCATAGACATCGCTGGCCGGCGTGACGGGATAGAAACCCAGCGCGGTGAAGATGTACCAAGCCGACATCTGGCCGAGGTCGTCGTTGCCGGCCAGGCCGTCCGGCGTGATGCCGTACTGGCTGTCCATGATCTGCTTGAGCCGCTGCTGGGTCTTCCACGGCGCACCGGCGTAATCGTAGAGGTAAGCGATGTGGTGGCTGGGCTCGTTGCCGTGCGCGTACCAGCCGATCAGCCCGGTGATGTCCTCCACGTTCTTGAACACGGACGGATCGACCTTGGCGTCGAACAGCTGGTCGAGCTTGCCGACGAACTTGGCGTCGCCGCCGTAGGCCGCGATCAGGCCCGGCACGTCCTGCGGCACGTACCAGGAGTACTGCCACGCGTTGGCCTCGGTGTAGTCGCTGCCGTAGGCGGCGGAGGTGGGATCGAACGGCGTGCGGAACTGGCCGTTGCTGAGCTTGGCGCGCATGAAGCCGGTCTTGGGATCCCACACGTTGCGCCAGTTGGTCGAACGCTTTTCGAAGGTGGCGTAGATGTCCTTGCGGCCCATCGCCTTGGCCATCTGCGCGATGGTCCAGTCGTCGTAGGCGTATTCCTGGGTCTTGGAGCCGGCTTCCGTTTCCTTGTCGATGGGCACGTAGCCGAGCTTCATGTAATCGGCGAGGTCGCCGTAGTTGCCGTAGGTGGCGGTGGAGACCATCGCCTTGAGCGCAGCGTTCGCGTCGAAGCCGCGCACGCCCTTGATGTAGGCGTCGGCGATCACCGCCACCGCGTGGTAGCCGGTCATGCACCAGGTTTCCAGCCCCTGGTAGGCCCACACCGGCAACATGCCGAACGGGCTGGCCTGCTGCGCGGCGATCAGCGAGCGGATGAACTGCGTGCTGAGGTCGGGCCGCAGCAGCACGATCAAGGGTTCCTCGGCGCGGTACACGTCCCACATCGACCAGCTCGAATAGAAGTCGAAGCCGTCCGCCTTGTGCACCTGGTGGTCGGGGCCGCGGTATTCGCCGTTGGCGTCCATGCTCAGGGTGGGCGCCAGCATCGCGTGGTAGAGCGCGGTGTAGAAGCCGGTGCGCTGCGCCGGCGTGCCGTCCACGTCGATCGCCGACAGCGCCTTGTTCCAGTCCGCCGTCGCCGCGGCGCGGCGCGCGTCGAAGTCCCAGCCCTTGCCGTCGCGGTCGAGGTTGTCGATGGCATTGGCCTCGCTCACCGGCGAGATCGCCACCTTCACCAGCAGCGGAGCGGCCAGCTTGCCGAAGTCGAACACGCCTTCCAGCGCGCGGCCGTTCTCGTCGTTGCTGTCCTGCGGCTGGTTGCCCGGGCCGGCGAAGCCCTTGTAGACCACGTCCGTCTCGCGGTCGTACAGCTCGCGCGACACCATCGGCTGGTTGAAGCGCATCGCGAAGCACAGCTCGCGCCCCGGCGCCCAGCCGCGCGTGGTGCGGCAGCCGGTCACCGTGCCGTCGGCGCGCACGCGCAGGCTGGCCCACAGCACCTTGCCGGGGTAGTCGTAGATGCTGGGCCGCAGGTCGAGCAGCAGGTGCGCCGGCCGGTCCTTGGGAAAGGTGTAGCGGTGCCAGCCGACGCGGCGGCTGGCGGTAAGCTCGGCGCGCACGCCGTAGTCGGACAGCGTCACCGCGTAATAGCCGGCCTGCTCCACTTCGCTGGCGTGGCTGAAGCGCGAACGGTAGCCGCTGCCCGGCTTGTCCGCGTCGCCCGGATCGAGCTTCACGTCGCCGGCGATCGGCATCACCAGCACGTCGCCCAGGTCCGAATGGCCGGAACCGGAGAAGTGCGTGTGCGAGAAGCCCATGATGGTGGGATCGCCGTACTGGTAGCCGGCCGCCCATTTGTAGGCATGCTTGAAGTCCGGCATCGCGGTGTCGGGCGAAAGCTGGATCATGCCGAACGGCACCGTGGCGCCGGGGAAGGTATGACCGTCGCCGCCGGTGCCGATGCGCGGATCGACCGCCGCCGCATGGCCGTCCGCCGCGATGGCGGCCGCGGAAGACAGGGCGAGCGAGGAAGCCATCGCCCATACCAGCCAGGCCTGCAAACGGTGCTGCTTCATGGGTCTCACTCCGCGTGGAATATCTGGAAGCGCGGCCGGCCGGTGCCGCGCCTTTGCGTCCGGGAATCCGGGGCGATCACAAAATTTGAATCGTTCCAAGCTGCAGACGCTACCATTGCAGCGCAAGCAACTGCATGTTGCATCGCGGAACCACTGGCGGCAGGCTTAGGCTACATTTTGATCGTTCCAAGCGACCACAGGCGACCCATGGCCACGGACAGCGCACCTCACGCCAATCGCAAGATCACCCTTACCGACATCGCCGCTGGCTGCGACGTGTCGCGCGCCACCGTGTCGCTGGTGCTGCGCGGCAGCCCCCTGGTGAACAAGCATACGCGGGCCCGCGTCGAAGAAGAGCTGCGCCGCCAAGGTTACGTCTACAACCGCGCCGCGGCCAACCTGCGCCGGCGCACCTCGTCCAGCATTGCGCTGGTGCTGAACGACCTGGCCAACCCGTTCTTCGCCGAATTCGCCACCGGCGTGGACGAAGCGCTGGGCGGCACCGGCTATGTCACCCTGCTCGGCAGCACGGGCGAATCCATCGCGCGCGAACAGCAGGTGCTGGCCTCGCTGCTGGAACATGATCCGGCCGGCATCATCCTGTCGCCCGCCGAGGGCAGCGGCGCCGGCCAGGTGCTGAAGACCATCGGCATACGCACCCCGCTGCTGCTGTTCAATCGCGAACTGGCCGGCGCGGTTTCGCCCGACGCGCCCTGGGACCGGCTGATGCTGGACAACCAGCGCGGCGCACGGCTGGCCACCGAGCACCTGATCGCGCTGGGCCAGAAGCGCATCGCCTTCTTCGGCGGACACGCCGGCTCCAGCTCCTGCCAGCAGCGCCACGCCGGTTACCTCGAAGCGATGCAGGCCGCCGGCCTGCCGATCGAACCGCACTGGCGCATCGAGTGCGCGCCGAACCGCGTGGACGCCGCGGCGCAATGCGGCGCCCTGTTCTTCGATGCGCCCGCACCCACCGCGGCGGTCTGCTACAACGACGCGGTGGCACTGGGCCTGATGCTCGGCCTGTACCAGCGCGGCATCCAGCCCGGCCGCGACTTCGCCGTCACCGGCTTCGACGACATCGCCGAGGCCGCTTTGAGCGCGCCGCCGCTGACCACGCTGGCCTCGACGCCGCGTGCGCGCGGCAAGCAGGCCGCCGAACTGCTGCTGCAGCGCCTGCGCGATCCGCAGGCCGGACCGCAACGCACCGTGGCGCCGGTGCAGCTGGTCGTGCGCGGCAGCTGCTGCCCGCCGCCCGCCATCTGATTTCGCACACTAAGGCAGGGGAACCGCATGGCTTTCAACACATCGACGCAGACCGCCGACGACGGCACCGGCCCTGGCAGCGGACGCTATACCGACTACCCGCTGGCGATGATGGCCTGCTCGGTGATCTTCTTCATGTGGGGTGCGCTGACCAGCCTCAACGACATCCTGATCCCGCATCTGAAAGCGCTTTTCACGCTCGATTACACGCGGGTGATGCTGGTGCAGTCGGTGTTCTTCGGCGCGTACTTCCTGATGGCCCTGCCGGCCGGCCGGCTGGTCGAGCGGCTGGGCTTCAAGCGCGGCATGGTGGCGGGGCTCGCGGTGGCGGGCATCGGCGCGCTGCTGTTCTGGCCGGCGGCGGAGTGGCAGAGCTATCCGCTGTTCCTGTTCGCGTTCTTCGTCCTGGCCACCGGCATCACCGTGCTGCAGGTGGCGGCCAATCCCTACGTCGCCCTGCTCGGCCCCGCGCGCACCGGCTCCAGCCGCTTGACGCTGGCGCAGACGCTCAACTCGTTCGGCACCGCCGTGGCGCCCTGGGTGGGCGGCATACTGATCCTTTCCGGCGTGATGCTGACCGCCGACCAGGTCGCCGCCCTGCCCGCCCTGCAGCAGGCAGCCTATCGTGCGCAGCAGGCGCATTCGGTGCAGATGCCTTACCTCGTGCTGGCCGCCGTGCTGTTCCTGCTGGCGGTGTTCGTGGCGCTGTTCCACCTGCCGCCGCTGGCCGAGGCCGGCGGACAGGCCGACGGCCGCAAGCACACACTGGGCGACGCGCTGCGCATTCCGCACGTGGCCTACGGCGTGCTGGCGATCTTCTGCTACGTGGGCGCGGAGGTGGCCATCGGCAGCTTCCTCATCAACTACATCACCCAGCCCGACATCGGCGCCATGACCGAGCAGCAGGCCGCGCGCTACGTGAGCTTCTACTGGACCGGCGCGATGATCGGCCGCTTCCTCGGCACCTTCCTGCTGGCATGGCTCAACCCGCGCCGATTACTGGCGGTGTTCGCCGCCATCGCGGGCGTGCTGGTGCTGACCAGCATGATGACCGAAGGCCACCTGGCGATGTACAGCATCGTCGCCGTGGGACTGTTCAACTCGATCATGTTCCCCACCATCTTCGCGCTGGGCATCGAGAAGCTGGGGCCGCTCACCGACAAGGCGTCCAGCCTGCTCATCATGGCCATCGTCGGCGGCGCGGTGATCCCGTGGCTGCAGGGCGTGCTGGCCGACCATCTCGGCGTGCACCACGCCTTCGTGCTGCCGGTGCTGTGCTACGCCTTCATCCTGTTCTACGGCCTGCGCGGATCGAAGATCCGCGACGCCAACTAAAGGTATACCGCACGATGCGTTCCGTACTCTGCTTCGGCGAAGCCCTGATCGATTTCCATGCCGAAGGCCGCGACCCGCACGGCTATCCGCAGGCCTTCGTGCCCTTCGCCGGCGGCGCGCCCGCCAACGTGGCGGTGGCGGTGGCGAAGCTCGGCGGCGCCGCGCGCTTCGCCGGCATGCTCGGCAAGGACCTGTTCGGCGACTTCCTGCTCGACAGCCTGCTCCACGCCAACGTGGACACCCGCGATGTGGCGCGCACCGGCGAAGCGAACACCGCACTGGCCTTCGTGGCGCTGGACGCGCACGGCGACCGCAGCTTCAGCTTCTACCGCCCGCCCTCGGCCGACCTGCTGTTCCGCCCGGAACACTTCCGCACCGATGCGTTCGACGGCACCGCGGTGTTCCACGTCTGCTCCAACAGCATGACGGAGCCGGCCGCAGCGGAAACCACCCGCGAAGGCATGCGCCGCGCGCGCGCCGCCGGCGCACTGGTGAGCTTCGACCTCAACCTGCGCCCCGCGTTGTGGCCGCAAGGTGCCGATGCGCACACGGAAGTGTGGCCCGCCCTGCAGCTCGCCGACCTGGTGAAGCTCAGCGCCGAGGAATTCGCCTGGCTGGCGGTGGACGGCGAGGAAGCGATGCTGGCGCGCCTCTGGCAAGGCTGCACGCGCCTGCTGGTGGTCACCGACGGCCCCAATCCGCTGCGCTGGTTCCATCCCGATGCCGAGGGCGAACTGCCCGCCTACCGCGTACCGATGGTCGACAGCACCGCGGCGGGCGACGCCTTCGTGGGCGGCCTGCTGCAGCAGCTGGCCGAGCTGGGCACCGGCCCGCATGACCTCGATGCGTTGGTCACCGCGCTGCCGCGACTGCACGACACGCTGCGCCATGCCGCCGCTGCCGCCGCCATTGCGGTGACGCGGCAGGGCTCGTTCGTCGCGCTGCCGACCACCGACGAAGTCCTCGCCTTCATGGCCTCCCATTCCTGAGTCCGACACACATGCGCTCCGTACTGCCCGCCACGCCGCTGCCCGACTTCAACTCGCCCGCCTTCCTGCGCCGGCACATCGCCGACACCATGGCGTTCTACCACCCGCACGCCATCGACCCGGCCGGCGGTTTCTTCCACTACTACAAGGACGACGGCACGATCTACGACCGCAGCCACCGCCACCTGGTGAGCAGCACGCGCTTCGTCTTCAACTACGCGATGGCAGCCATCGAATTCGCCGACGACGCGAAGCTCGCCGCCGAATATCTCGATGCCGTGCAGCACGGCCTGCGTTACCTGCGCGAGGTGCACCGCGATGCGCAGAGCGGCGGCTATGCATGGACGATCCAGGACGGCGCGCCGGAGGACCGCACCAACCATGCCTACGGCGTCGCCTTCGTGCTGTTGGCCTACGCCAGCGCGCGCAAGGCCGGCGTCGCCGAAGCTGCCGCATGGATGGACGAAACCTGGAATCTGCTCGAACGCCGCTTCTGGGACGCCGGAACCGGCTTGTACCGCGACGAAGCCGACGCGGAGTGGAACTTCAGCGGCTACCGCGGCCAGAACGCCAACATGCACATGTGCGAGGCCATGCTGGCCGCCTACCAGGCCAGCGACGAGGTGCGCTACCTCGACCGCGCGCTGATGCTGGCCGAGCACATCACGCGCCGCCAGGCCGCGCTGGCCGACGGCCTGGTGTGGGAGCACTACGACACGCAGTGGCGCATCGACTGGGAATACCACAAGGACGACCCCAAGCACCTGTTCCGCCCCTGGGGCTTCCAGCCCGGCCACCAGACCGAATGGACCAAGCTGCTGTTGATCCTCGAATCGCTGCTGCTGGAACGCAACCGCGAGGAGCCCTGGATCCTGCCCACCGCACGCCACCTGTTCGACACCGCGGTGAAACATGCGTGGGACGAGACGCACGGCGGCCTGTGCTACGGCTTCGCGCCCGACGGCAGCGTGTGCGACGACGACAAATACTTCTGGGTGCAGGCCGAATCGCTGGCCGCCGCCGCCCTGCTGCACGCCCGTACCGGCGACGCCGGCTACGCCGCGTGGCACGACAGGCTGTGGTCGTATTCCTGGCAGCACTTCGTCGACCACCAATACGGCGCGTGGTACCGCATCCTCACCCGCGACAACCGCAAAGTCAGCGACGAGAAGAGCCCGGCCGGCAAGGTGGACTACCACACCATGGGCGCTTGCTACGAACTGCTCCAACTGCGCGCGCGCTAACGCCAGACGCCTTCACTGCCCGGTTCCGTCGACGTCATGCCCGCGCAAGCGGGCATGTTCGTCTCCACCGTCGCAACGCGTATGCCCGTGCGCGCATGGCTGGAGGCTTGCCGCGATGCGCTAAAAAAACGCCCCGGCAGAGCCGGGGCGCTGGGGAAAGCTCAACCTGAGAGGGATCAGTCGAGCTTGTAGTCAAACGTCAGGAACATTTCGCGACCGTTGTATTCGCTGCCGGTCTGGCCGGTGGTGACGAACTCGAAGCCACCGGCGTAGTACGGGATCGAAGAGACCCTGTCGAAGATATTGGACACTGTGAAGCTCAGCTTGGTCTCTGGGTTGATCTGCCAGCCGATCGAGCCGCTCCAGGTGATCCACGTCGGCACATGGCCGTAGTAGACGGTGTCATTGACGGTTACCCCGCCGATCTGGCAAACGCCGGTATGGACCGTCGTCCCGTCACTGCTGACGTAAGTCACCGGGCTCGGCTGGATGCCATTGGCTAGCGTGTTGCAGTTACCGTAGCCAGGTGCGCGCATGCGGCCATCGCGCACGCCGGAGATCGACGCGTTCCAATCGCCCTTCTGCCAAGTGCCGATCCAGGTAACCCTGCTCGCCACGTTGTTGTAACGAGTGTTCAACAACGGGTCGGAAGACAGCACGCGCTGCTTGTACGAGAGGTTGTCGGTGTAGTTGATGCTGGTGGTGAAATTGCCGTATTCCTCGGTATTCAGCTTGTACTGCAGCGAGGCATCGACACCGCTCACATAGAGCGAGGCCTCGTTGATCGGGCCGGATTGCACTGAGGTGATCTGGCCTGCCGCATTGCGCTGCACATCCGCTATCACCATCTGGCAATACGCCGATCCCGGTACGTGCGCGGTGTACGGCGACAGACCCGTCGAGCCGTCCGCCTGATAGCCGGTAAGGCAGCCAGCCTCGTCCTGGAGCACGGTGCTCTGGCCGATGTACTCGATGGCGTTACTCACACCCATGTGCCAGTAGTCGGCAGACACGGACAAGCCCTGCACGCCCGGAATCTGCCACACAAAACCATAGGTCCAGGAGTGGCCGGTCTCCGGCACCAGATCCGGGCCGCCGACCGTTCTCTGCTCGTACCACTGCGACTGGGGACGTTGAGTATTACCGTCGCACCAGGTGCTCGAGGTGTTGCCAGCCTTGATGGCGTTGATGCACTGGTAATAATCCTCGTAAATGCCTTGCGGCACGACGGAGCCGCCCTGGTAGATTGCCTCCATGTCCGGCGCCTTGAAATTGGTGCCGTAGCTGCCGCGGATCAGCAGGCTGTCGAGCGGGCGCCATTCGAGGCCGGTGCCCCAGGTACGGGCAATGTCGGCGCTGCTGGCGTCGTGGTACTTGTCGAGGCGGCCGGAGATGGTCCAAGTCAGCGAGTTCAGGATAGGCACGCGGAACTCGGTGCCCAGCGAAAAGCGCTGTCGGCTGCCGCCGCCAAAGTTGTCGTTATAGAAGGGGTCCACGAAGGTCGCGCTGTTGGCCTCGCGCGGATCCGGCGACAGCAGGAAATCGTTGTCCGCAGCTTCCAGCACGGCCGCCCAACCCACCGACTCGTCCACCCACGGGAACTTGAACAGGTCGCCGTTGATGCGGAACTGCGCCTGGTTCAGCGACGACTCCGCCGTGTTCTCGCCATTGACCCCGAACTGGCTGTATTGCTGCGGCGTGATGGGGTTCCAGAAGCGCTGCCAGTTGATGGCGTAGATGGGCAGCCCACCTGCGGTGGTCCCCATCTGCGGCCCGAGGAAGAAGTTGTTCATGGCCGCCTGGTCCATGCCCGTAAAGTCCTCGCGCACGATGTACTTCTGGCTGTTGAGGCTGAAGTCCCAGTTGAAGTTGCCGTCGAACATGGTGCCGCGCAGGCCGGCCGTGATGTTCCAGTTCTGCTCGCGGTCATGGGTATTGGCGGACGTGCCGATTTCCTGCGCGGTCAACTGGCGGTCGAGTGCGTTGATGGTTTGCCCCGTGCTCGAGTCATAGAACGGGCCACCGTAACCAAAGAAGGGCAACTGGGTCTGCGAGATACCCACCGTGTTGTACAGGGCCGCCGAGCCGTAGAATTGCAGGCCATTGCTGAAATCGTACTCGCCGGCAAAGTAACCGTCGGTGGTGCGGCTGCCTGGCGTCAGCACCCAGTTCTGAAACAGGGCGGGCTGCGAACAGTAATAGCCATTGTCGGTGGTACCGGTGATCTGCGTGCCGCTGGTACTGACGCTATGCGACTGGCTCAACTGCGAGTTGCTGAACTTGCCGCAGGTGCCCGTCGGCGGGGTGATGTAATGGCCGTTGCCGTCCATCGCGGAGAGCGCGATGGCACCGGCCGTGTCGTACTGGTAACCGAACATCCGCGCGGCCGGCCCCCAGGCGCCGTAGCCCGCATCCGCCACCGAGTCCTGATAGGGCCGATCCATGCCCCACAAGGCTGAGCGGTTGGATTTCTCCACGTTGTAGAGGATATGCCAGTTTTCGCCGGACTTGCCACCGGAGAAATTGATGTCGCCATAGGCGCGGCCGCCACGGGTGGCGCCGCCGCCGGTGACCTGCAGATTGTCACCCTGGTAGTTCTTCTTCAGGATCACGTTGACCACGCCCGCCACCGCATCCGAACCGTAGATCGACGAGGCACCGGAAGCCAGGATCTCGACATGATCGATCATGCCAGTAGGCAGGTTTGCGTAGTTCTGGAAGCTGCTCTGCGCGCCCAGCGGTTGCGGGTAATCCACCACGCGAACGCCGTTAATCATCAGCAGACTGAAACCAGCACCCAGGTTGCGTAGATTCACCGGGCGCGCATTCACCGCGGTGGCCCCCCAACTGGCCGGATCTTGCGGTTGCTGCCCCATCTGCGGTAGCGAATCCAGGAATTCCCACAGCGTGGTGAAACCCTGCTGCTTGATCTCTGCGCCCGAAATGCTGACCACCGGCGCCGGCCCTTCGACCTCCACGCGCGGGATCATCGAGCCGGTCACCATGACCGCCTGCAGCTTCACCGCATTCTTCTGGTTGGCCGGCTGCGCCGAATTGGGCTGCGCGGACTGGGCATCGCCGGACGAGGCTGTTTGCGCCTGCACGACAAGCGGCGACAGCAGCGCGATGGAAAGCGCACTCACAAGTGCATTGCGACGCAATGCGATGGCATGACGCATGGAAACCCCTCCCTCAACATGGTTGTTTGTTGTTGTCACGCGAACCGGCGAGACACCCCTGACCCGTTCGATTCCGCTTGCTTTCTTTGACACCCGGCTTGATTAGATCGTGACAATTCAGGGTGAAATCACCACCCGCCGCCACGCTTCACAAGCACGCTCGGAACCCCGCATTCCTAGTGGTCTTTCTTCAGCTTATCCAAATTTGCGAAGAAATTTAGATCGTTCCATATTTAAAGCTATCACTACGTCCGATGCAATGCATGCCGCAACGCAATATGGCCGGCGCCCCACCGATCCGGACCAGCTCGGCTGCTCTCGATTGGCTTCACTCCGTCATGGAACAGCCGAACCGGGCCGTCCAGCGTGAGCGCAGCACGGTTCGAAAGCGGTCGCTGCCATGGACAGGGCACCTTCCGGGATCGCGGGCACGGGAATGTCGGTTAGTTCGTGCCTGCTTTGCGCATCGTCATCGAGGGCGGCGCATCGTCCGGCTCGGCGCCCCAGGATTTGTTCGGCTTCGGCCCCATCGTCAACACGAGTTTGGCGCCGTCGACGATATCGGCCTGACTGAACCATGGCTTGTTCCACGGCTTGCCGTTGAGCGTGGCGGATTGGATATACATGTTACGCGCCGAATTGTTGAGTGCGTCGATCTCGAGCATCTTGCCGTTGCCCATGCGCATGCGCACCCGGTCGAAGATCGGGCTGCCCAGGATGTAGTCCGGGCTGGACGGATCCACCGGATAGAACCCCATCGCGCTGAGCACGTACCAGGACGAGGTCGAGCCCTGGTCGTCCATACCGGGATAGGCGTAACCGCTGGCGTCGCTGCCGTACAGCTCGGCGAGGATGCGGCGCACCAGCGCCTGCGTCTTCCAAGGCTGGCCGCCCCAGGCGTAGAGATAGGCGGCCTGCTGGTCCGGCTGGTTGCCTTGCACATATTCCCCCACCATGCCGGTGCAATCGCGACAGATGCCCTTGGCGCGGTAAGGCGTGGAGAAGAACGCGTCGAGCTTGGCATCGAAGGCGGCGCGCCCGCCGAGCAGGTCGGCCAGGCCTTGCACGTCGTGCGGCACCAGCCACAGCGTGGACCAGCCCGAGGCTTCCTTCATCATGAAGTTGTAGTAAGGCTCACCCGGATCGAACGGCGCGATCCACTGGCCGTCGGCGGTCCTGCCGCGCATGAAGCCGACCGAGGGGTCGAACACGTTGCGGTAGTTCGCGGCGCGGCGCAGAAACATCTGCGCGTCATCCATCTTGCCGAGCCGGCGCGCGATGTCGGCCAGCGCATGATCGTCCCAGGCGTATTCCAGCGTGGTGGCGACGCCCGCCTTGCCGCCGGCATACGGTGGACTCGGGTTGCCGGGCGGCACGATGTCGGCGATCCAGCCGTTCTTCATGTACTCGGCCAGGTAACCGCGCGGACCCGCGGGATCGGTCGCGTTCTTGCGCAGGTAGGCGTAAGCCGCGGCGTAGTTGAACGGAATGCCGCGTTGAAACGCGCCGTCGTACATCAGCGACGCGTGGTCGCCGTGGAAGGACGTGTCCATGTAGCCGTGTTCGCGCGCGCGGTCCAGTTCCGAACGCATGATGTCCTGCACGACGTTCGGCTCGATCAGCATC
This sequence comes from Rhodanobacter sp., assembly GCA_040371205.1. NCBI lineage: Bacteria > Pseudomonadati > Pseudomonadota > Gammaproteobacteria > Lysobacterales > Rhodanobacteraceae > Rhodanobacter > Rhodanobacter sp. The sequence goes on along the minus strand of AP031382.1, from coordinate 711,683 downwards.
AGCAGCACGATTTGATTGCGGCCAGTGTCCCAGAACGGCACCGGTCCGTAGCGGTCGTATCCGGCGACATGCACCTTTCCATCGGCGCCGGTGAAACGCTCGCCCTTGCGCGCAACCAGCTGCGGGCTGGCGAAAGAGTGGTAGAGCGTCGAATAGAACAGCATGCGCTGCTTCGGCGTGCCGCCGGTGACCTGCACGCGGTCAAGCAACTGCGCCCAGGCTGCGCGTGCACTCGCGTGCGCGCGGTCGAAATCCCGGATCGCATCGTTGGCATGCAGGCGCTGCTCGGCTTCCGCCGCGCTGTGGCCATGGGCGATCCGCACCAGCACCTGCTCGCCGGCCTGCGTGTCGAAGGTAACCCAGGCGCCCGCATAGCTACCCGACACATTACGCCGGCCAGCTTCGACGTCTTCGTCACCGAGAAATCCGTCGCCATCGTGATGTACCGCGCGGAAGGTGCCGAACTTGGCGAAAGGCCGCGAGAACTCGGCGACGAACCAGGGACCGTCCTCGCCGCCCCACGAGTGCTTGTCCGTGCTTACGCCACGAAGGGTGTGGTCGTCGACCACTTCGATGTCGCCGCCCTCGCGAGGCAGGTTGACCACCACGTTCGAGCGATGGCTTGCGGGGAAGGTGAACCGCATCAGGCTGGTCCACTGTGTCGCGGTCAGCTCGACCTTGGTATGGGAGGTGTCGAGATAGACCGAGTAATAGCCCGGCGACGCCTTTTCGGTCGCCTTGTCGTAATACGACTGCGCGTAATCCGGCGGCATGGTCCAATCGCCCACCACCGGCATGATCATCGGCTGGGCATTGCCGCCATAGGTCGAGCCGCCGCCGCCGGTGAAGCCGATCATGGTCGGCTTGGCGTAGTAGTAGGGTGCGGCGACGCCCGCCGGATAGGCAAGGTCGATGTTGACATTGACCGGTGCCGCTTCGACTGCGCCGTGCGGCAGTATCGCGCCCGGTGAAAGCATGCCCGAATAAAGCAGTTCGCCCGGCGGCGGCGCGTTGCCGATCAGCGCCTGCTGGTCCAACGGTGCCGTACCGACGAGCGGGTTGGCCTCATCCACGGCCTGCATCGGTTGCTGCGGCGCGCCGCCCGCGCGGGCATGCCCTGCCCCGCTTCCCAGCATGGCGATCACCATGGCGGCCGCTATCGCGCCGCAACGGCGGCGGATCGGCGAAATGCGGTTGCCTCGATGCTCATTGGACATTTGCATGACTCCTCCAGCGAGGAGAGGAAATCGCACTCTCCACGATGCCAGACGACCGGGGACGTGCTGGATCAACCGGCACATCCCCGGATCGGCTTGCCCACGTTGTCAGTCATTGGTTCCGAAGTTGTACGTGAGACCCACGTAGTACTGGCGCCCGTCGTACTCGAGCGTATTCAGGCGGTCGGTCGTATCGCTGCCCAGGTAGGAACGGGTCGTGGAACGCGTCAGGTTGAGGACCGATGCGGTGACCATCAGGTGCTTGTTGATCTCGTACTGGCCGTTCAGGTCGACCTCGTTGTAAGGCGAGGTGTACTCGGGCAGGCCGGCGGCCAGCCCGTCCATCACGCGGCCGGTCCAGTTGGACGACGCGCGCAGCAGCAGCCCGTTCTTCTGGTAGAACAGCGAGAGGTTCCCCGCGTATTTCGCGCTGCCGATCAGCGAGGCGCTGCCGATCCGCGTGTCGCCGATGGAAACCGCCGTCGAGTTGGTCTTGTTGAGCGTATAGTTCGCGATGACGCCGAAGCCCGACGACCACGTGTGCTGCGTGTACAGCTCGACGCCCTTGGAAACGCCGGCCTGCCCGTTGGCATTGGTGCTGTACTGCGCGAACGGTGTCGGCGTGCCGTTCACGTCCACCGTGAAGTTGTTCACCTGGACCGGCACCACGAAGTTCTTCACCGTCTTGTAGAACAGGTCGAAGCCCAACACCGATTCCGGCGCGTAGTACCACTCGACCGCCGCGTCGTATTGGGTGGCGAGGAAGGGCTGCAGGTTGTTGTCCGCACCGCTGCCATACCAGCCGGGCAGCGGCGCGCCGAACTGGCTGCGATCGGCGTAATAGGTCGGGAGGTAGTTGTTGAGGCTGCCCAGCTGGGCCAGATCGCCGTAGTTGGCGCGTGCCATGGCGCGGTTGGCGGCGGCACGCAGATCGAAGTTGTCGGCGAAATTCCACACCAGGTTGAAGCTGGGCAGGAAGTTCCGGTAGCGCCGGCGCTGGGTGTTGAGGGTGTAGGCCTCGTAGTACGAGCACTTCCCGGCTTGTCCGTCCGCATACGATGAGCACTGCTGGGGGAGATATTCGAAATCGCCGGGAGCGCACGGACCGCCAGCGGAGTTCACGCCGCTGGCCGGACAGATCAGGATGGTTCCATCCGGGGCGTGATAGTAGTCCGCGAAGTACGTGGTGACCTGATCGGCGGTGGTCACGTCCTGCAGGGTATCCACGTAGCGCAGGCCGAAGTTGCCGTGCAGGGTGTCGGTGTCGAAATTCACCTGCACGTAGGCCGCCCCAATCGACTCGCGCACCCGCGCCTGATTGTCGGGATCCATGTACTTGACGGGATCGTAGGTCTGGTTGAGGTAGCTGTAGTACGCCGGGAAGTTGATCCCCGGGAAGATGTTGTCGTGGTAGGCGAGCGTGTTGGTGGTCAGCTCGTACGGCAACAGAAGACTCGACTGCAGGTTGCCGGCATTGGGGTCGCAACTCTGGAACTGCTGGTCCGTGCCGGGGCAGTACCAGCGCAGCTGGCCACTCTGCTGGAAGGCGGTGTTGTAGCGGTACTTGGCGCCGAACTGCACCGACGACAGCCAGCCATCGTCGAAATCCAGCGTGAAATCGGCCTGGGCGACGTTCTGCGACGTCGCGGTGTTGACGAAGCCGGAGCCGGTGGAACCCAGATCCACCTGCCCCTCGCCGCCCAGCATGTTTTGCAGCGTATCCGTCGAGGCCGAGATGCCTGGCGTGCCGTTCAGGGTCCACTGGCTGTACTGGGCACCGTTCACCCACTGCCCGTTGACGAAGTTGCGCGGCTTGGCCGCCACGCCGAACTCCACCGACGGGCCGCCCGTGGCCCAGGTGCGGCCAAGGTTGAACGTACCGCTGAGGATGCCGCCGGTATTCCATTCACCCTCGATGTTGGCGGTCTGCGACGTCGCCTTTTCGACGGAGTAGTTGCCATTGAGCCACGGCGTCTGCGTGGAGCAGACGTCCACCGGCTGGCGTTGCGCGCCGGTGACCGGGTTGGTCAGCGAGTTGCATCCCGTGCCAGCCGCCGGCAACCGGTAGTTGGCGCCGGTGACAATCGTGCCCGACGGGTCGAACGTCAGTCCGTTGGGCGCCAGCAGATTGCCCTGCTGGTTCGCGTAGGTGTCGGTGGGCAGGTTCCACTCGGGAATTTCCAGCGTATTGGTGATCTGGGTGCGGTCCAACTGGAAGCGGAAGTAATTGGCCGTCAGCCCGAAATGGTCGCTGGGCTTGAACTGCAAGGTCAGCTGGGCGGCCTTGTTCTTCAGGTTCAACTGCGTCTGGGAGGTGCTGAACTGCTGCGGCATCCAGTAACCCGAATAGGCGCGGCCACCCTGGTCGACGATGCCGCCCGGCGGGACGTTGCCCCATTCGGGAATGTTGGGCTCCACGTAGTTGCCGAACGGGCTGCCGCCGACGCTCACCGGCGGCTGGGTGGCGTAGTTGTTGGCCCACCAGTACCAGTTCGAGGCGTTGGACGTGTATTCGGTTTCCTGCCGCTTGTCGTAGGCGCCGCTCACCAGCACACCGAAAGTGCGGTCGCTGTTGTGCCAGGAATACAGCCCGGATACCTGCGGATTGATCTTGCCGTTGTTGTCGGCGCCCGTTCCGTTGACGGTGACGAAGCCGTCGTTGGGCTTCATGTCCAGCGGCTTGCGCGTGTGCGCCTCCACCACGCCGCCGATACCGCCTTCGTCCAGCGACGCCATCTGGCTCTTGTAGAGCTTGACGCTGGAGAACATGTTGGCCGGCAGCAACTGGTAATTGAACGAACGGTCGAGCCCGCTCGAGGTATCGGCGGAGGCAACGTAGTTGCCGTTGAGCTCGGTCAGCGTCAGCTCCGGCGCCAGGCCACGGATGCTGATGTTCTTGCCCTCGCCGTCGCTGCGGCTGATCACCACGCCCGGAACGAACTGCAGGGCATCGGCGATGTTCTGGGCGGGAAACTGCGCGATGTTCTGCGCGTTGACGACTTCCACGATCTCGTTGGTGTTGCGCTTGTCCTGCAGGTTTTCGTCGATCGACTGGCGGTAGCCCGTGACGACCATACCTTGCAACAAGACGGGTTTTTCGCTTCCGGCCTTCTTCTTGCCATCCGTCTTGGTCGTGCCGGATGTCGTGCTGTCGGTCGTCTGCTGAGGCGAGCTTGCCGGCGCCTGCTGGGCATGAACGGCTACCGGCAGGCCGCCCTCAAAAGACAGGATCGCCAGAGTAAGCGCCGCATACAATGGCTTTCGTGCAAAAACACGCGATAGACGGATCATGTTTGAATCCCCATTTCATTGGCGCGCATTGTTTATTGGAGTCAGCGCGACATCTCCTCCTGGCCCTGTCTGGATAGACAATTCATTCACGTCGCCATAACAGCCTCCGGCACCCCGCAGATAATCCTTGGCACGCCTATCGAAACCCCTTCACGACACGCAAATCCTCGCAACGCCAGGTCACCCCACGGGCGTCCAAAAAAGCCGAATTTGTATCGATCTAAATCGTCTTTGAAACTTATACGCCGAGGTGCGCCATGTCACGCTGCACCGCGCAAAATCTTTACCCTTCATTAATCGATTTGCGCCAATGAACCCCGACCTAAAGCATTGCCGTTCAATTCAATGCATGAAATCAGGACAAACGGCGGTCTGGAGAAAGACCATGCCTTCCTCCACTCTGTACTCATTATTCGGCTCGGCAATAAAGCCGGATTAATCGAAACGCTTCACGGCGCTCCACCCGCACGGATTAACGCTAGATTGATCGCACGCACCTTGGCCTCATCCACTTTTTCAACCTTGCGGTCGTAGGTGAACAGGCCGTTGTGCTCGCCTTCGACATCGGTGATCTGGGTGTAGACGCTGCCGGACATGCCCTTGGGCACCCCCTTGTCCAGCAGCACTCGGGTATTGGCGACATAGCCGGCAACCAGCGCCGCGCGATCCTTCACCGCGCCATAGGGGTTGATCGGCGTACCGGGCCAGACATGACCGGGAATGCCAAGGGTGAGACCGCCGTGTTCACCGTCGATGGCGGCACGCGTGGCATCCGGATCGGGCAGGCCCGGCCCTTGATAGTCATGCACGTCGTAGACGTCGCCGGCATGCGGGTCGCCCTTCATGTCGCAGCAGTTGGCGCCGCTGCGCGCATCGACCAGGCGCGACGGGTCGAGCTGCTTGATCTGCGCGGCGAGTTCGGCCGCGGCGGGGATGCTCCACTGGCCCCAGCCTTCGTTGAAGGGAATCCAGCCGATGATCGCCGTCGTGCCCTTCAGCTGGTCGACGATGGCCGACACCTGCGTGCGGAAGTTGGCCTTGTCGGCCTCGCTGAGCTTGTCGTTGCGATCTGTGGGCAGCGCCGGCATGTCCTGCCACACCATCACGCCGAGGCGGTCGGCCCAGTAATACCAGCGCGCCGGTTCGACCTTGATGTGCTTGCGGATGGTGTTGAAACCGAGGTCCCTGGTCTTCTGGATGTCGAACCTCAACGCGGCGTCGGTAGGCGCGGTGTAGATGCCGTCCGGCCAATAACCCTGGTCCAGCGTCGCCAGAAGAAAGATCGGCTTGCCGTTCAACACAATGCGGTTGCGCCCGTGGACTGGCTCGACGGCAATGCTGCGCAGGCCGGCGTAACTGGTCACTTCGTCGCTTTGCCCGTCGCGCGTGAGCGTGGCCTTGAAGGTGTAGAGGAAGGGGTCGTCGGGGCTCCACAGGCGCGGGTGTGCAATCGCCAAATGCAACGCCTGGTTCGCCGGGCCGCTGGCCTCCCCTGCTACCTTGTCGCCTGCATAAGCGGTTACGTGCAGTGCGGCGCCATCACTGTCCCCGTGCACCCTGGCGGTTACGGTGAAGGCATCCAGCCGCTGGCTTGGCGTGAAGACCAGTTGCGCGAGGCTGGTGGCCGGTGCCGGCTCCAGCCACACCGACTGCCAGATGCCCGAGGCCGCCGTGTAGAAGATGCCGCCCGGCTTCAGGCGCTGCTTGCCGACCATCACGTTGAGGCTGTCCACCGGCGCGTGCACGGCGACGATGATCTCCTGCGTCCCATGCGCATGAAGATAGGGCGTGATGTCCACGCTGAAGGACGTGTAGCCTCCCACATGCCGGGCCGCCCGCTTGCCGTTGACGTAGACCGTGGCCTCGCGGTCCACCGCGCCGAAGTTCAGCCATACGTGCTGGCCGTGTGCGGTGAATGCCGGCGGGATGGTCACCAGCCGGCGATAGAACATGAAATCGGCATGCTGCTGCACGCCCGACAGCACGGACTCGATCGGGTACGGCACCAGCACACGCCCCGGCAGTGTCTTGCCGAACGGCGGTGCGCTCTTGCCGTCGTCCGGCGCGAACTGCCAAAGGCCATTCAAGTTCATCCATTGCGGATGCGCCAGCGACGGCCGGGCGAGCTGCGGGCGCGGGTAATCCGGCAACGCATTGGAGGGCGAGACCTTGGCCGTCCATGGTGTCGCCAAAGGCGCGAGCTTGCCGCTCCATGTGGCCGCCTGATCCGGTGCCGCCATCGCCATGGGGGTAACCCCCATGGCGGCAAGCAGACCGATTTTCACCATCACGCGCCGCATCTCGCCCTTGCCGATCATGTGCCTGCCTTTGCTTATGCTTTGGTTTCCGTAACGAGACGGCCGAACGACGGCGGCCGGTCTTCCGGCGCGGCGCCGAACTTCCTGTTCGGCTGGTCGCCCATCTCGAACACCAGCGTGCCGCCGGCCGCGAGTTCCGCGTGGCCGATCCAGCTCTTCGTCCACGGCTTGCCGTTCCACGTCACGGACTGGATGTAGGCCTTGCCCGGGCCGTTGCCGCGCGTCTCGACGATGAGCTTCCGGCCTTCGCCCAGCGCCATTTCGGCACGATCGAACAGCGGGCTGCCGAACACGTAGTTCGCGCTCACCGGGTCGACCGCGTACAGGCCCAACGCGCTCAGCACGTACCACGCCGCCATCTGGCCGCAATCGTCGTTGCCGGCGATGCCGTCGGGCAGCGGCGGATACATGGTTTCCAGCAGCATGCGCACGCGCGACTGGGTCTTCCAGTGGCTGCCGGTGTAGGCGTAGAGGTAGGCCACGTGGTGGCTGGGTTCGTTGCCGTGCGCGTATTGGCCGATCATGCCGGCGATGTCCGGCGGCGCATCGGCGGGCAACCGGGAGCTGGTGGTGAACAGCCCGTCCAGCTTGCGCTCGAACGCGGCCACGCTGCCGAACATCGGCATGTAGCCGTACAGGTCGTGCTGGTTGAGGAAGGTGGCCTCCCACGGGTTCGACTCGGTGAAGTCGCGCCACTTGTCGAAATGCCCCATCTCGCGCGGATCGAACGGCTCGATCCACTGGCCCTTGCTGTCGCGCGGGCGCACGAAGGTGATCTTCTCGTCGAACACGTGGCGGTAGTTGCGCGAACGTTCGCGCAGGCGCTGGGCGTCGTCTTTCTCGCCCAGGCGCTCGGCCAGGTGCGACAGCGCCCAGTCGTCGTAGGAATACTCCAGCGTCTTGCTCACCGACTCCCACTCCTGGTCGGCGGGGATGTAGCCGAGCTTGCGGTACAGCGGCAGGCCACGGTAGTCGTCGTCGAAGGCGCGCTTGCGGTAGATCGGCCACGCCTTGGCGTAGTCGATGCCGGCGAAACCCTTGGCCTGCGCCTCGGCGATGACCACGGCGGAGTGGTAGCCGATCATGCAGCCGGTTTCCACGCCCTGCAGCGGCCATACCGGTGGGCCGTCCGGGCTTTCCGCGGCCATGCGCACCAGGCCGTTGACCAGGTCGGGCACCTTGTCGGGCTGGTACAGCGTGTACAGCGGATGCAGCGCGCGGTAGGTGTCCCACAGCGAGTAGGTGCTGTAGTTGTGCTGGCCCTGCGGCAATTCGTGCACCGCCAGATCCATGCCGCGGTAGCGACCGTCCACGTCGCTGAACAGCGTGGGCGCGAGCATGGTGTGGTAGAGCGAGCTGTAGAACGAGCGCTTCGCCGTCTCCGACGGCGTGTCGATGCGGATGCGCGACAGCTCGGTTTCCCAGGCCTCCGCCGCGGTCTCCCGCACGTGCTCGAAATCCCAACCGGGCAGTTCCGATTCCAGGTTGCGCAACGCGCCGTCGGTATCCACGGCGGAGATGCCCACCTTCACCAGCAGCGGCGCGCTGCTCGCCTCGTCCAGGTGCAGGGCGGCCTTGAGGTGCGTGCCCTTGGCCTCGCCCGTGCCGCTGGGCAGCGGCTGGTTCTCGCTGTACAGCGTGGCCTGCGCGAACGGCCGCGACAGCTTCATCGCGAAGTAGATATGGCGGCCGTTCGCCCACTGGTGCACGCGGCGGCCGCCGACCAGGGTGTCCTTGCCCACCAGCTTCAATGTGGCGTCCGAGACCTTGCACGGCACCTTGGGGTCGTCGTGGTAGCCGTGCGCGAAGTCGACCAGCAGGTGCGCCTTGCCGCCCTTGGCGAAGGTGTAGCGGTGCAGGCCCGTGCGCAGCGTGGCGGTCAGCTCCGCGAGGATGTCGTGATCGGTGAGGTGCACGCGGTAATAGCCGGGCACGCCGCGCTCGGAGGCCTTGTCGTAGCGCGAGCGATAACCCTTGCCCGGATGCGCCACCGCGTTCGCGGTGAGGTGCGGTCCGTGCGCCGCGCCGTCGAACTTCGAGTAGTAGTTTTCCTCCGGCAGGCCGCGCGCACCCGGGTCGAGCAGCACCTCGCCCTGCGCCGGCATCACCAGCACGTCGAGCATGTCGCTGGCGCCGGTGCCGCTCAGGTGGGTGTGCGAGAAACCCATGATCGAACCGTCGGCCTGGTGGTAGCCCGAGCAGGCGTCCCAGCCGAAGTCGTTGGTGTCGGGCGAGAGCTGCACCATGCCCCACGGCATCGACGCACCGGGATAGGTGTGGCCGTGGCCGCCGGTGCCGACGAACACGTCGACCCAGCGCGACACGCCGTTCTTCGCCATGCCGGTCAGCGCTTCGGCGCTGCCCTGCCCGCGCGCCGCGGCCAGCGCGCCGCGCGGTGCAATGCCGCCAAGCAGAGTCAATGCCGCTGCGCCTTGCAGGAATCGTCTGCGGGTCACCATGTTCGTGGGCTCCTTCGGGGAATGTGGAGTGCGGCGACTAGCGCAGCAGTTCGGGGTGATGGTCGGCCAGCTCGACGATCAACTCGCCGAACAGGCTGTTGGCCCAGGCGAACCAGGGCCGGGTGAATTTCGCGGGATCGTCCTGATCGAAAGCCTCGTGCATGAAGCCGGTGCCGGCATGCGTGGTCTTGAGCCAGTGCAGGCACTGGCGGATCTCGCCGGCGTCCTCGCTGGTGAGCGCGCGCACCATCAGCGACATCGGCCAGATCATGCGCAGGCCTTCGTGCGGGCCGCCGATGCCCTCCGCCGCGGTGCCGCGGAAGAAGTACGGGTTGCGTCCGCCCCAGGCGCGGGCGCGCGTGCGCCGGTAGCGCGCGTCGTTCTTCGCGCAGAAGCCGAGGTACGGCAAGGCCAGCAGGCTGGGCACGTTGGCGTCGTCCATGAACAGCTGGTTGCCGTAGCCGTCCGCCTCGTAGGCCCAGAAGTCCCCGCCGCCCTCGTGCATCAGCGCATGTTTTTCCAGCGCAGCCTGCACCTCGGCAGCCAGCGCCTCGCAATCGGCGGCGAACGCGGCATCGCCGTGCAGCGCGCGCGACATCTCGGCCAGCTGCCGCAGCGATACCACGGCGAAGGCATTGGCCGGCACGAACAGCGGATAGATGCAGGCATCGTCCGAGGGTCGGAACATCGAGAAGATCATCCCCACCGGCACCGCCGGATTGCCGTAGCCGTCCAGCGGCACGGTGTCGGTGGGCACCGCCGATGCGCGCTGGAAGTGGTACGGCCCCGGCCCATGCTTGCGCTGCTGCGTGCGGAAGGTCGCCAGCACCGCGTGCATCGCGGCACGCCAGTCGTCGTCGAACGGCACGCGGTCGCCGGTGGCCTTCCAGTAGCCGTGGGCGATGCGGATGGTCCAGCACAGCGAGTCGACTTCCCACTTCCGCTCGGCCACGCCGGGTTTCATGTCGGTGAGGTCGTGCTGCGCCCAGCTCAGCGTGGTGTGCGCTTGCGGATCGGGCAGGAAGGCGTTGGCATACGGGTCGATCGCGATGCACGCCGCGTGCCGGTGGATCAGTCCGCGGTACAGCCGGCGCAGCGACGCGTCCTGCGCGGCCAGCGGCAGGTAGGGCCACACCTGCGCGGAAGAGTCGCGCAACCACATCGCGTCGATGTCGCCGGTGACGATGAAGGTGTCCGGCTTGCCGCGCAGCGTGCCGGTCTGCACCGTGGTGTCCAGCGTGTTCGGGTAGCAGTTGCCGAACAGCCACGCGAGTTCCGGGTCGCCGATCTTCGCCTGCACGCGCGCGATCTCCGCTTCCACCGCGCTGCTGGTGAACTTGCGCTTGTCGGCCGGCGGCCGATGGCTGGCGAACGCCTTTGCCGCTCCGGCCATGGCGAGGCGCGGCACGGCCAAGGCGGCGGCGCCGACGCCCATCAGCTTGAGCAGGTCGCGGCGGTTGAGCAGGGTTACTGTGCGATCAGTCATGGTGCGACCACCTGCTGGCCTTCGATGGTGAACGTGGATGCGACACCCGCGGCATCGCCGGGTTGGCCGCCGCCGATGAACACGCGATAGCGGCCGGGTTCGACGGCGCGCGTGCCTGCCGCGTCCACGCGGCTCACGTCGCGCGGCGAGAGTATGAACTCCACGCGCCGGCGTTCGCCCGGCGCGAGATGCACGCGCCGGAAACCCACCAGCACATGCCGCGGCGCCAATGGCGACGGCGGCACGTCGAGGTACACCTGCACCACTTCGTCGCCCGCGCGTGCTCCGGCGTTGCGCAACTCGGCGCTGACCTGCAGCGGGTCGCCCGCCTTCAGCGTCTCCGTCGACAAGGTGGGCGCGCTGTAATCGAAGCGCGTGTAGCTCAGGCCATAGCCGAACGGGTACAGCGGCGTGCCGCGGAAATAGCGGTAGGTGCGCCCCTGCATCGCATAGCTGGTGAACGGCGGCAGGTCGTGCACCGAACGGTAGAACGTCACCGGCAGGCGGCCGGCCGGATTGCTGTCGCCTGCCAATACCTGCGCGATCGCGGTGCCGCCGGCCTGCCCCGGATACCACGCGGCGAGGATGGCGTCGGCGTGCTGCTTCGCCCAGTCCAGCGCCACCGCGCCGCCGGACATCAGCACCACCACCAGCGGCTTGCCGGAGGCTGCGGCACGCTCCAGCAACGCGCGCTGCGGCGCCGGCAGCGCCAGCGATGTGCGGTCGCCGCCGGCAAAGCCGGACACCTCGACCCGCAAGGCCTCGCCCTCGACGTCGGGCGAGAGGCCGACGAAGGCGACCACCGCGTCCGCCGCGCGCATCGCGCGGTCGGCTTCGGCCAGCTGCGCCGCGGGTGGCGCCAGCCATTGCAGGCGCACGCCGCCGTCGCGGCTGCGGTGTAGCAGCTCCATGCGCAGCGTGTGCGGTTGGTCGTCGGTGAAATGCAGCTTCGCCTGCATGTGCTTGTCGTCGCCGTCGTCCGCGAGCAGCGGCTTGCCGTCCAGGAACAGGCGCACCGCATCGTGCGCGTCGCAGTCGAAGCAGCGATCCACGTGCACGGCCAGAAGGTAGTCGCCCGGACCCGGCGGCAGCAGCTCGCCGCTCCAGCGCACCGCGTAATGACTGGCATCGAGGCCGGCGGCAGGCGCCGCGCGGTCCCAGTCGAAGTCGATCGTACGATCGGTACGAACGAGCGTGGCCTCGCCGCCGAAATCCGCGTTCGCGTAATACGCACCGCGGAGGCCCGCCGCGCCATCCGGCGTGCGCAACGCCGTCTCCGGCACGGGAACCGGTACACCGGCAGCCACCGGCGCGCCTTGGGCGTAGCTGACACGGTCGGCGCCGAAGCGTTCGCGCATGCCCTGCAATGGCGTCACCGGCATGCGCGCGGTACCGTGGTAGTTCGCCTCCAGCGTCTCTAGCGTGTCCGCGTCGGGGCCGATCACCGCGAGGCGCAGGCCGCTGTGCAAGGGCAGCGTGGCGTGCGCGTTCTTCAGCAGCACCAGCGACTCCAGCGCGGCCTGCAAGGCCAGCTTGCGATGCGCTGCGCTGTCGATCTCGCTCGCGCCAATCTGCGCATACGGATCGTCGCTGCCCAGCTCGCCGAGGCGATAGCGCGCGGCGAACAACCGCACCAGCGCGACATCCAGCGCGGATTCGGGGATTGCACCCTTGCGCACCGCCGCGGCAAGGTTCGCGTAGGTGTGGCCGCAGTCGAGGTCGGTTCCCGCAGCCAGGGCGGCCGCGGCAGCCTGCACGTCGTCGGGTTTGTAGTGATGGAAGGCCGCGATGTCGCCCACCGCGTCGCAGTCGGACACCACGTAGCCCTTGAAGCCCCAGTCCTTGCGCAGCCAGGTGTCCAGCAGCATCGCGTCGGCGCAGGTTGGCACGCCGTTCAAGGCGTTGTAGGAACACATCACCGAACCCGCGTCGCCCGCGGTGACCGCCGCACGGAAGGCCGGCAGGTAGGTGTCTTCCAGGTCGTGCGGCGAGACCACCGCATCGAAGCTGTCGCGGCCGGTTTCCGGCCCGCTGTGCGCCACGAAGTGCTTGGGCGTGGCGATGGCGCGCGGGTGGCGCGGGTCGTCGCCCTGGATGCCATGCACGAAAGCCACCGCGAGGCTGCCGGTGAGCAACGGATCCTCGCCGTAGGTTTCCTGGCCGCGGCCCCAGCGCGGATCACGGTCGATGTTGATGTTGGGCGACCAGATGGTCAGCCCCTGGTAGCGCTGGTGCGCGTGCCCCGCGCCGACCGCGTTGAAGCGGGCGCGTGCTTCGACCGACACCACGGTTCCCACGGCCTGCAACAGCGGCGCGTCCCAGCTCGCGGCCAGGCCGATGGCCTGCGGGAACACGGTGGCGTATCCGTCGCGCGCATGGCCGTGCAGGCCCTCGTTCCACCACTCGTAGGCCGGCACGCCGAGACGCGGGATCGCCGGCGCGTCGTTCTGCAACTGCGACACTTTCTCCGCCAGCGTCATCCTCGCCACCAGCGCCTGCGCGCGCGCCGTTGCGCTCTGCGTTTGCGCCATGGCACCGGTCGCCGCCAGCAGCAGCGCGAGAATCGCCGCACCGGCGAGGCGTTTCGTCATGGCGGCGTGCCTGCCGTGGCGCCGTACAGGCTGCGCACCGTCAACGCACGCCGCAATGCGGCTGCATCGGCAGTGCTGTCGACGCGCAAGGTCACCGACTCGCCGGGCAGCAGGTCGAACGCGTTGTCGGACAGGCGCGCATCGGCACCGGCCTCGCCGAAATCCACCCACACCTCGCGCGCAAGGTGCTGGGCACTCACCGTGACGCTGCGGCCGTCGGCGGACAGCTCCGCCTTCAGGCCGGGATCGGGCAATGCCAGGTTCTTCGCGTCGTCGAAGTAGACCAGATGGCGCGAGACCGGCTTGCCGTGGTCCAGCAACTCGAACACCGCCACCGTGCGGCGCGGATCGGCGCCATGCAGCAGCTGTGCATCGGTGTAGTCGCCGGCCGGCGTACTCGCCAGCGCCGCCACGTGCGCCGGCTGCGCGTGCTCCCACAGCGTCTTGCCGTCCATGCCGAGCACGCGCACGCGCAACTCGGCGTCGAATGCTTCGGTGCGGTCGGAGACCAGCGACACCTGCGTCTTGCCATCCTTGCGGATGGCCACCACGCGCAGCGGCGCATAGAAACGCCTGGCGTGGTACTGCAGCGCCTTCCAGCGGCCGTAGTAGTCGATGCTGGCCCAGGTCACGCCGGGCCACACGTCGTTGAGCTGCCAGTACAGCGAACCCATGCTCTGCGGACGCGAGGCGCGCAGGTGTTCGGCGGCGAGCTGGATGCCTTCGGCCTGCATGACCTGGCTCAGGTAAACCAGCGATGCGAAGTCCTTCGGCTTGCCGTACTCGCGCTCCACGTACATCAGCAGGCGCTGGTTGCCGCGGCCCTTGTCGAATTTCTGGTGCGCGCGCAGCACGGGCGAATCGATGTCGAGATCGGCCGGCGCGAGCACGCTGCGCAGCGTGGCCATGGACGGGAAGGACTGCAGCCCGTACTCGGACTGGAAGCGCGGGGTGACGTCGAGGTAGGCCGTCGGCGGCAGCGCGTCGCCCGACCACACGTTCCAGTAGTGGTAGTCGCCGTCGTCCAGCACGTTGGCCTTGGTGTCGTAGTCGCTGCTCGGCGTGCTCGGCCAGTACGGCGTTTCGGGCGACTGTGTCGCCACCGCGTCGCGCAGCGTGTGGTCGAACAGTTCGCGCATGCCTTGTTCGATGCGCTGCACTTCGGCCTTGGGCTCCGTGGCCTTGAGCTTCAAGCTGCCGTCCCACGACTCCCACGCGGTCTCGACCTCGTTGTTGCCGCACCACAGGACGATGGAGGGATGGTCGCGCAGGCGATCCACCTGCTGGATCGCCTCGACGCGCGTGTTGTCGCGGAAAGCCTCGTCGTAGGGCGGGATCGCGCCGCCGAACATGAAGTCCTGCCACACCATCAGGCCCAGCTTGTCGGCCTCGGCGTAGAACGTGTCGTCGAAGTAGTAGCCGCCGCCCCAGACGCGCAGCATGTTCATGTTGGCATCGCGCGCGGACTGCAGCATCGCGTCGATGCGCGCCGGCGTGACGCGGTTCGGGAACATGTCCTGCGGGACGACGTCGGCGCCCTTGGCGAAGATCGGCACGCCGTTCACCACGAACTCGAAGCTCCTGCCCCAGCGATCCTTCTGCCGCCGCAGCTCGATGCTGCGCAGGCCGGTGCTGCGGTCCGCGCTGGCCACGGCGTGGCCGTCCATGTCCACCTCGACGTGGAAGTCGTACAGGTTCGGCGCGCCGTAGCCCACCGGCCACCAGCGCTGCGGATCGGCGATGCGCAGCGGCACGGCGACGCGGTTGTCGCCGGCCTTGAGCGCGACGTCGCTGGCCTGCGACTGCACGGCGCCGTCCGGCGCGCGCCAGCGCAACATGACCTTGGCCGTGCCGGCGGCGTCGGCGCGGAGGTCGAGTTGCGCCTGCAGCTCGGCCATGTCCGCAGTGACTTTCGGCTGCGCAATGTGGAAATCCGCGAGGCGCAACGTGTCCCAGCTCTCCAGCTTCACGTCCTTCCAGATGCCTTCGGTGACGATGCGCGGCCCCCAGTCCCAGCCGTACTGCCAGGCGGCCTTGCGCACGTAGTTGGCGGTCTGCTTGCCTTCGGGTTCATCGCCGAAGGGCGTGTCGAACTCGCCCGGCAGCGCGTAGGGCTGCTTCAGCAACCACGGTTGCAGGCGCGCGATCGGCGAATGCAGGGTGACCACCAGCGTGTTCGTCCCCGCATGCAGCCACGCCTTCGCCGGCACGCGCCAGCGGCGGAACATGTTGTCGGCGGCCAGCAACCGGTGGCCGTTGAGCGAGACGTCGGCAAAGGTGTCCAGGCCGTCGAACACCAGATCCACGTGCCCGCGCTTCAAGGTGGCCGCATCCACGGCGAAGGTGCTGCGGTATTGCCAGTCGGACAAGCCCACCCACTGGATCTTCGCTTCGTTGTCGCGCACGTAGGGGTCGGCGACCAGCTTCGCGGCAAGCAGGTCGGTCTGCACGGTGCCCGGCACGCTCGCCGGCAGCCAGCGCGCAACATCCGGATGCTCGGCGGCGTGTTTGTCACCGGGCGCCAGGCGGAATTGCCAGCCGCCATCCAGCGATTGCGTCGCCAACTGCGCCGCCTCGACCGGCGGCGGTACGGCCAGCACGCAAGCGGCCAGCAGCAGAAGTCGCCAGCAGCATCCTGGCATGCGTTGCATCCAAGGCTTCTTCATTGCCCCTCTCTTCCATCCCACGATGCGGGCAACCGTGGTGCATTGGTCGCCGATCAAATTTAGATCGTTCTACATGGACGCTAACACCGACCTGCAGCGCATGCATGTCGCAATGCAAAATTCTCGGGCAAGTTCGAGCGAGACCCTGACTTCAACCGATCCAAATCCATGTGCCGCAAGGCGCGGCAAACCCGCCCAAGCCAACGTCCGATGGCACCGCCGCGAGTGATTCGCCCCCGATCGCCGGAGCCAGGCATCACGTCGACGGCACGTCGTGGCGCACGAACTCCACGAACGCCTTGAGCGGTGCCGGCAGATGCCTGCGCCCCGGATAGTAGAGATAGGGGCCGCTGAAGGACTGGCACCACGGTTGCAGGATGGGCACGAGCGCACCGCTGTCCAGATGCGGCCGCAGCCAATCCTCGAACAGATGGATGATGCCCAGCCCCTGCAGCGCACCGCCCACCGCCAGGTCGAGGGCCGCGCCCTGGCGCACCTGCAGCGGGCCCGGCGCGTCGATGCGGACGATTTCTCCGTCGCACTCGAATTCCCATGCCGGCGTGGCGCCCCCTGCGAACTGGCCGCGGATGCAACGGTGCCGGAGCAGATCCCGCGGGTGCTCCGGCTCGCCATGGGCCGCCAGGTACTCCGGAGAAGCCGCCGTGATCATGCGCTGCGTGCGCGGACCGATGGGCAGGGCGATCATGTCCTGCTCCAGCCGGTCGTCGTAGCGGATCCCCGCATCGCAGCCCGCCGCCAGCAGGTCGACAAAGCTGTCTTCCACCACCACCTCGATGCGGATGTCGGCATACCGTCTGAGGAACGGGGCGATGATGGGCAACAGCACCGTGCGCGCCACGTTGGCAGGCACGTTGATGCGCAAGGTTCCCGCCGGGTTGTCGCGGTAGTGGTTCACCACGTCGAGTGCGGCCTCCACCTCGCCGAGCGCCGGCAGCAGCCGCTCGACCAGCCGCGCGCCTGCCTCGGTCGGCGCAACGCTGCGCGTGGTGCGGTTCAACAGGCGAACGCCCAGCCCGGCTTCCAGGCGGCGCACCGCCTCGCTGAGGCTTGATGCCGAGGCATCCCCGGTGCGCGCCGCTTCACGGAAGCCGCCCGCACGCGCCACGGCAAGAAAGGCGAAGAGGTCCGGCAAATCGGCATTCATTGTTCGGCTATCCGTACAACCCGTGCCGATTCCAATGGATTAACGATGGAGTGGTCAATCCCTATGCTCCCCGACACCCCACCGCCACTCCCTGGAGTAACGCATGAATACCCTCGAAAAAGCCGGCACCTTCCGACTCGGCGACCGCGACGTCCACCGCATGGGCTATGGCGCCATGCAGCTCGCCGGCCCTGGCGTGTTCGGACCGCCGAAGGACCCGGCCGGAGCACTTGAAGTGCTGCGCGAAGCCGTCGCGGCGGGCGTCGACCACATCGACACCAGCGACTTCTACGGCCCGCACGTCACCAACCACCTGATACGCGAGGCGCTCAGCCCGTATCCGGACGGACTCACGATCGTGACCAAGGTGGGGGCCGTGCGCGGCGCCGACGCTTCGTGGAACCCCGCGCAAAGCCCCGTCGAGCTGACCCGCGCCGTGCACGACAACCTGCGCAACCTCGGCCTCGACACGCTCGACGTGGTGAACCTGCGCCTCATGGGCGACGTGCACGCCCCGAAAGAAGGCAGCATCGAGCCGCAATTCAGCGCGCTGGCCGAGCTGCGCGCGAAAGGCCTGATCCGACACCTCGGCCTGAGCAACGCGACCCTCGCGCAGGTCGAGCAGGCGCAATCCATCGCGCCCCTGGCATGCGTGCAAAACCAGTACAACCTCGCGCAGCGCCAGGACGACGAGCTGATCGACGCACTGTGCGCCATGGATGTCGCCTACGTACCGTTCTTTCCCCTGGGCGGCTTCAGCCCACTGCAATCGGACCGGCTCGACAGCGTGGCCAAACGCCTCGGCGCCACGCCGATGCAGGTGGCGCTCGCCTGGCTGCTGCATCGCTCGCCGAACGTCCTGCTGATCCCTGGCACCTCGTCGGTCGGCCATCTGCGCGAGAACCTCGCGGCGGCGTCACTGGCATTGCCGGCCGATGCACTGGCGGAGCTGGACGCCATCGGCCGGCGCTGAGCGGCACGATTCCGGACACGCCCAGGCACAGCCCGCCGTCACGCAGGCCTTTCACCCCCAGGACTAAGCTCCTCCCCCCGCAACCGGCGGCCCACTCTCGATGAAACCTGGCGCTGCTTCGGCGGAAGCCCGCCGGACGGGGCATTTCGTCGAGCGTGTCGGCTTCCGGCTTGAGTGCCTGGCGACCGATGCCGGGCTTGAAGGAAGTGCGTTTCACCGACCCAAAGGGGGTTTGCCATGCGTCTCTTATCACGTGTCATCCTCGCCACGTCGCTCGCCTGCGCCACCAGCCCTGCATTGGCCTCCACACCGGCCACCGGCCTCGGTCAGGCATGGCCCAATGCCAGCGACGTCAGCACCAACCCGAACTACCACGTCTACGCCTTCACGATGGGCGGGATCCTTTACATCCAGATCAACGACATCAACGGCAACGTACTTGGCAGTGTCGGCACCGCGGGCGGCCAGTACATCACCCTTCCGATCGGTGCGTACGCCCAGTTGGTGACGACGCCCAGCCAGCCGGCCGCCGCCACCACCACGGCCGTGCCAACGGCCTCGCCATCCACGGTCTACAACGACGGCCAGACGGCGGTAACCGTCACCCCCTTGAGCGATGGCACCTTGCGCTTGAACGCCGCGGCGGCGCAAGCCGCGTGCGACCCGATCGACTGCAACATCAAGGGTGCCAGCGGACCTTGATCTCCGCACCACCCCTGCGTTCAATCGCAGGGGTGGTTTTCACCGCGGAAGGACACGATGAGGCGCCGCCCGCCGGGTATCAGGCGTTCGCGCACCGCGCCGTCGAAGGTAGCCGCACGGTCCTCGATGGCCTTCCGGCCCAGCCCGGTGGTACTCGACTGGATGCGCTGCAGCAGCGGCTCCCAGACCACATCCCCGGATCGGTCGGGGTCACGGCGCGTTTCCACCATCGCAACCGCCCATGCAGCGGAGTTCCGGGCGCCGCAGCGTATCTTCACCAGCACGTCCGACGGCCCCCGGGTGGCGCAGGCTTCGGCTACGGCTTCGCACACGACGCGATAGACAGCCAGCGCCATCGGCTGCGGCAGGCGGCTCGCCGGCCCGCGGAAGTCGCACCAGTACTTCACTCCGGCGTCCTGCAGTGCACGCGGCAGCATGCCCTGGAGCAGCGCATCCGGCAGGATGCACTCGCGCAGCATCGAAGGACTGAGGCTGTCGGTCAGCAGAACAAGCTGCTCCTGCGCATGCTGGGCGTGACGCCGGTAGCCGATGTCGTTCACCGTGGGCTGCGAGTGGCGCAGGCGCGCCAGCATCAGGCCGAACACGCCATCGAGGGAGTCGCGCAGCTCGTCCAGCGACTGGGCGGTGATCCGCAGATGGGCTTCGCCCAGCGCGATGTTGCGCTGGGCCAGCGCCATCGCCATGTGCGAATCCCAGCGCTCCTGCTGCGCCCGATGGTCCAGACGGGTCAGGCGCGCGCCAATCAGCAGCATGGTGGAAATGGCCATCGCCACCAGCGTTTCCGCCTGCAGGGTCGCCGGGTCGTTCCTTGCAGGCATGAGCAGGACGATGCCGATGCTCGCCATCATGCCGGCGGTCGCCGCGCCCTGCCAACCATGCCGCAGCGCCATGACGATGACGGGAAGGAACATGGCCATCTGCGCGATGCCGCGCACATGTTCGTTGCCATGGCCGACCCAGCCCAGGAAGCACAGTGTCGGGATGACCGCGAACACGCTCTCCAGGAACAGGCGGCTTTCAAGCACCTCGCGCAACCGGCGCCTGCCGCCGCGACGCTCCCCGGCAAACCACTGGCACACCACCAGGGCGAACGGCGCGACCGTCAGCACTCCCATGAAATTGCCCAGCACCAGGCGCGCGATGACCTGGCCGTAATGGATGACATAACCCGGCGGGAGCGGCGTGATTTGCAATTGGCCGATGGTGATGCCGGTGGCTATGACGGCAACGATCAGCGCACAGGAAACGAAGGCCGCCATGTTCACCGCACCCCTCTCGGGGAAAAGCCGCAGGCGCTGGCGGAACCACCACACGACGGGAGCCTCTAACGCAAGCGAGGGAATGATGTTCACCGCAGCCCAGAGCGGACCGAACTGGTCCAGGCAGTTGTAGCTGACATAGGCCAGGCGGAGGGTGTCGCCCACGAACAGCGCCGGCCAGTACCGATACGGCACGAGCATGAGAACCGCAAGATGGAAACCGGTCAGGATGATCCAGTGAGGGATCGAAACCTGTCGGAACAGCACGAGCGCCACCAGGTAAACCACTACCACGCCGGCCTGCCGCAAAAGGTTCCGAGCCCTCTTTCCTGCTTGCATACCCCCCCCAAGCCCACGCCATGTCCGTCAGAGTCGCGACGACTGTGGCAGAGGTTGCGCCACCCATCGTGACGACGGCGCCTAAGACCCTGATCCGATGCAGCGTCCCGCTACATCTAATCGTCTCTGGTGGATGCTACTGCGGCCCTCTGCTCCCAACAACGAACGGCCCCTCGCAGGCAGCCCTTGTTTCGACCGCGGGTTGGGGATCCTGAAGCAGTACGCGGCCCAAATGCGAAGAGGCTCACGCGGCTTGCCATTTTTTAACGTAATTCAGCCCGCGCGGAAGCGGCGAAGCAGTTCGGCACCCAAACTCGCCTCAGAAAAGAGCCCCCGAAACCGGGGGCTCATGGATGGAATCAGTACTGGAGACTGAGGTAAGCCCTTGCAGGCTGGTCGACATCGCCGCACGCCTGCAAAGGGCGGTTGGCGGCTCAGAAGTACATCGCGACTTGTCCCCACACCCGATTGGAGCGGCCGTCGCCGGAAGCCAGCGTTGAACTCGTGTTCTTTACGGCCCAATAAAACTCTGCGCTGAAATTGCCGGCCTTGGCGATCGTGAATCCCAGGCCCGCCGTGCCCAAAGCGATGCTGTTGGTTCCAGGCGCGAACGGCGTGTGATTGATGCGCAGAAGGCCCCTGTCGGCAAAGATCACCAAGCTAGGTGCGCAGCCATACACCTGCGGCAGGCCATGGCGCAGTTCGATGGTGCCGACCTCGCCCTCGTCTCCCGCAGCCGCGCCTATCGGATAGGCACGCACCGAGTAGGGGCCGCCGAGCGTCAATTGTTCCGAACTGTCCAGGTTCCGCGACGAGCGTTGCGCGGCCAGGCTGCCGTAGACCGTCCAATCGCGCGAAAGTGCCTGCAGGTACAGAAGCGAAGCATTGAACTTGCGGAAGTGGCCCGCCGTCCGCGCCGCCATCGTTCCGGCATCCGGCGTGTCGATGCCCACATGGCCGGACTCCAGTACCGCTCTCCACGAAAAAACGCTATCGGGCGTCAGCGCGTCGCGCAGGTCGCCGCTCAAAGTCAGGTTCATCACATCCACGTGCTTGGGCGTCACCGTGTTGGTGATGCCGAGGCGGTCGACGAACCAGTGATGATCCACGCCCAGGCTGGTGCCGAAGTTCCAGCGCTCCGTCCGTACCCACGGATAGGAGACGTACAGCCCCGTGGAATGCGCCGTGCCCGAAGCCTGCAGGCTGGCGAAATCCCCGCCAAGCCGGTAGCTCGCATCGACGTAGGTGGCGCCGACGCTCAGGCCGTCGCCGCCGACAGGCATGGCGGCTGCGAATGCACCGGAGCGCAGGCCATCGAACGAATCGAGGTAGTTGAACGCGAACGAGTCGCCGAGGCCGAAAGGCGAAAGCAGGTTGACCTGACCGGTGGTGCGCGTGGTGCCCGTGTAGCGGCTGCCGTAGTTGTCCAGTCCCACCCGGCCGGTGAGCAGCGGCATGCGCCCGACATCCAGATCCACGTCGGACTGACCGGTTTCGCGCCCCGCACGCAGCACCGCATCGACCCCGCCGTCCGGCGGCACGCCCGCCTGATCCGACAGCAGCAGGATCTGTCGACCCAGCGTATCCGCCGTCATCGGCGCACCCGGATGCACCGGCGCCATGAAGCGCGCCAGCGTCGCCGCCGACAGCCGCGACTGGTTGTTTACCGTCAGCTTGCCGAGCACGCCTTCGATCACCGCGATCTCGACGCTCGCGCCCTCTTCGTCGATCTTCTGGACGGGCACGTATGCCCTCGCCACCAGGAAACCGTGCGCGCGGTAATACGCCGTGATCTTCGCCGCCGCCGACTGCAAATCGGCCAGCGACACGCGCTTGCCGAGCAGGTCGCTGCTCACCAGTGCCCGCAGCGTCGACTCATCGAACGTGGTATTGCCGCTCACCCGTACCGCCTTCACCGTGAAGCGCACGCCCCTATCCGCACGCAACGCCGGTCGCGCCGGAGCGCGCGGCAAGGCGGGGCCGGCGCGCGGCACCTCCAGCGGACGTTGCTGGGTGTCGCGCAGGGTCGAGCCGGCATCCGGCGGCACCTGCTGGGCGCGCACCGCGAGCGGCAGTGCCATGGCGGCGCACAGGGAAAGAGCGAGTGGGCTTGCTTTGGCGAATCGCATCATGATCTCGAAAAGGACGCACAAAACCAGGCCGGGCGCTGCGCGTGCCGCAACACGTTCGCGGCACCGCGCCAGCCCGGCACCATCAATTCACGCCGGCCGGCAACCGCACGCCCGCACCGATGGAGCGGATCAGGCCGGCACCCCCGATGCGGCCCATTCGGGCGCTTCTGCGGCTCTCCGCCGCACCGTCACCGGCCCCCGATTGCGCCGCGGCAACGGCGCCCTGTGAAGCGGGCGAACCGCCGAGCACCAGCTCGCCATCGTCGAAGTTCACGCTGTAGTTGGCCGACGTCAGGCCGCCCGGCGCGATCACGTAGCGGCCCGGCTCCAATGCGCCTTGCGAACTGCCGCCATAGGTGAGCGTGCCGCCGAGCACACTGGCGTCCTCGCCATTGACGAAACCCGTCATCGTCACGCCGTTGCCGCCTTCGTACGGCACGCCGTCCGCGACCCTGGTCGCGTCGTTCGCCTTCACCGTCAGCGGCGCGGGCGTCACCACTAGGCTGCCGGCCATGTAGGTGATTGCGTAGTTGCTTGCGTCGAACGTACCGCCCGTCGCGTTGCTGGCGGTGATCGCATACGGGCCGCCGGCCACGCCTGCGGTTGCCGACGCACCTGTGCTTGCCTCCGTCACGCTGCCTATGGTCTCGCCGTTCTGCAGGCCGATGCTGGTGAAGCCCGTCAGTGTCGGCGTCTGGCCGTACACCTTGCTCGCGTCGTTCGCCGTCACCGTCAATGCCGCCGGCGTCACCGTCAACGCCGCGGTGTTGCCTGCGGCTTGGGCGAAGACGTAGTTGCCGTTGTTCGCCACCAGGCCGCCACCGTCGACGGCGTAGCTGCCCACATTGCTGGTGTTGCCGGCCGAGGTCGTCCACACCAACACGCCGGTGGTAGCGGTGGCCAGCGTTTCGCCATTCATGAAACCGGTGAGCATGCCGCTGAATGATGGGTTGGTGGCGCCGTAGGTACGATCCGCCGCGTCGGCGGCGTAGGTCAGCGTTGCCGGGGTCACTGTCAGCGCAGTGGCGTTGCCCGCCGCCTGGGCGAAGACGTAGTTGCCGTTGTTCGCGGCCAGGCCGCCACCATCAATGGCATAGCTGCCTACGTTGCTGGTGTTGGCGGCTGGAGTTGTCCAGCTCAACGTGCCGGTGGTGGCGCTGACCAGCGTTTCGCCGTTGACGAAGCCGGTAAGCGTGCCGCTGAGCGCAGGGTTGGCTGCACCATAGGTACGGCTTGCCGCGTCGGCCATATAGGTCAACGTGGCCGGCGCCACCGACAGGCTGCCGTCGACGTAGCTGATCGTGTAGTTGCTTGCGTTGAACGTGCCGCCCGTCGCGTTGCTGGCGGTGATGCCATACGGACCGCCCGCCACGCTCGCCGTCGCCGATGCGCCTGCGCTGGATTCCGTCACGCTGCCTATCGTCTCGCCGTTCTGCAGGCCGATGCTGGTGAAACCCGTCAACGCCGGCGTCTGGCCGTACACCTTGCTCACGTCGCTCGCCGTCACTGTCAGCAGCGCCGGCGTCACCGCCAAGCTGCCGTCCACGTAGCTGATCGTGTAGTTGTTCGCGTCGAACGTGCCGCCCGTCGCGCCACTGACCCCAATCGCATACGTGCCCACGCCCGACGTCGCCGAGGCGCCTGCACTCGTCTCTGCGACGCTGCCTATCGTCTCGCCGTTCTGCAGGCCGACGCTGGTGAAGCCCGTCAACGTCGGCGTCTGGCCATACACCTTGCTCGCGTCGTTCGCCGTCACCGTCAGCAGCGCCGGCGTCACCGACAGGCTGCCGTCCACGTAGCTGATCGTGTAGTTGTTCGCGTCGAACGTGCCGCCCGTCGCGCCACTGACCCCAATCGCATACGTGCCCACGCCCGACGTCGCCGAGGCGCCTGCACTCGTCTCTGCGACGCTGCCTATCGTCTCGCCGTTCTGCAGGCCGACGCTGGTGAAGCCCGTCAACGTCGGCGTCTGGCCATACACCTTGCTCGCGTCGTTCGCCGTCACCGTCAGCAGCGCCGGCGTCACCGACAGGCTGCCGTCCACGTAGCTGATCGTGTAGTTGTTCGCGTCGAACGTGCCGCCCGTCGCGCCACTGGCCCCAATCGCATACGTGCCCACGCCCGACGTCGCCGATGCGCCTGCGCTGGATTCCGTCACGCTGCCTATGGTCTCGCCGTTCTGCAGGCCGACGCTGGTGAAACCTGTCAGCGTCGGCGTCTGGCCGTAGACCTTGCTCGCGTCGTTCGCCGTCACCGTCAGCAGCGCCGGCGTCACCGACAGGCTGCCGTCCACGTAGCTGATCGTGTAGTTGTTTGCGTCGAACGTGCCGCCCGTCGCGTTGCTGGCCCCAATCGCATACGTGCCCACGCCCGACGTTGCCAAGGCGCCTGCGCTCGACTCCGTCACACTGCCTATCGTTTCGCCGTTCTGCAGGCCGACGCTGGTGAAACCTGTCAGCGTCGGCGTCTGGCCGTAGACCTTGCTCGCGTCGCTCGCCGTCACCGTCAGCAGCGCCGGCGTCACCGACAGGCTGCCGTCCACGTAGCTGATCGTGTAGTTGTTCGCGTCGAACGTGCCGCCCGTCGCGTTGCTGGCCCCAATCGCATACGAGCCCACGCCCGACGTTGCCGAGGCGCCTGCGCTGGATTCCGTCACACTGCCTATCGTCTCGCCGTTCTGCAGGCCGACGCTGGTGAAGCCCGTCAGCGTCGGCGTCTGGCCATACACCTTGCTCGCGTCGTTCGCCGTCACCGTCAGCAGCGCCGGCGTCACCGACAGGCTGCCGTCGACATAGCTGATCGTGTAGTTGTTCGCGTTGAACGTGCCGCCCGTCGCGTTGCCGGCCCCAATCGCATACGTGCCCACGCCCGAGCTTGCCGAGGCACCCGCGCTCGACTCCGTCACGCTGCCTATCGTCTCGCCGTTCTGCAGGCCGATGCTGGTGAAACCCGTCAGCGTCGGCGTCTGGCCGTACACCTTGCTCGTGTCGCTCGCCGTCACCGTCAGCAGCGCCGGCGTCACTGTCAGCGCAGTGGCGTTGCCCGCCGCCTGGGCGAAGACGTAGTTGCCGTTGTTCGCGGCCAGGCCGCCACCGCCGATGGCATAGCTGCCCACGTTGCTGGTGTTACTGGCCGAGGTCGTCCAGCTCAACGTGCCTGTGGTGGCGCTGACCAGCGTTTCGCCGTTGACGAAGCCGGTAAGCGTGCCGCTGAGCGCAGGGTTGGCTGCACCATAGGTACGGCTTGCCGCGTCGGCCATATAGGTCAACGTGGCCGGCGTCACCGTCAGGCTGCCGTCGACGTAGCTGATCGTGTAGTTGTTCGCATCGAACGTGCCGCCCGTCGCGTTGCTGGCGGCGATGCCGTACGGGCCGCCCGCCACACTCGCCGTTGCCGAGGCGCCTGCGCCGGATTCCGTCACGCTGCCTATCGTTTCGCCGTTCTGCAGGCCGACGCTGGTGAAGCCCGTCAGCGTCGGCGTCTGGCCGTACACCTTGCTCGCGTCGTTCGCCGTCACCGTCAGCAACGCCGGCGTCACCGACAGGCTGCCGTCCACGTAGCTGATCGTGTAGTTGTTCGCGTTGAACGTACCGCCCGTCGCGTTGCCGGCCCCAATCGCATACGTGCCCACGCCCGAGGTTGCCGAGGCACCCGCGCTCGACTCCGTCACGCTGCCTATGGTCTCGCCGTTCTGCAGACCGATGCTGGTGAAACCCGTCAGCGTCGGCGTTTGGCCGTAGACCTTGCTCGCGTCGTTTGCCGTCACCGTCAGCGCCGCCGGCGTCACTGTCAGCGCAGTGGCATTGCCCGCCGCCTGGGCGAAGACATAGTTGCCGTTGTTCGCCACGAGGCCGCCGCCGCCGATGGCATAGCTGCCCACGTTGCTGGTGTTGCTGGCCGAGGTCGTCCAGCTCAACGTGCCGGTGGTGGCGCTGGCCAGCGTTTCGCCATTGACGAAGCCGGTGAGCGTGCCGCTGAGCGCAGGGTTGGCTGCGCCGTAGGTGCGGCTTGCCGCGTTGGCGGTGTAGGTCAACAGTGCCGGCGTGATGTTCGCCGTGGTGGTGGCGCTGGTGCCGGTCAACTGGTAGTTGCTGGCAAGGTCGCTGCCGTCCGCAAGGCCGTACCCCGTCGCCGTGACGGCAACGCCGTTGGCAGCATTGGCGTTGGCGAAACTGGCCGTGCCGTGCGTCAGCGTCAGGGTTTCTCCGGCAATGCCGGTATCCACGCTGCCCCAGTTGCCCAGGATGGCAACCGTCGTGCCGTCATAGGTCTTGTCGTCGGCGACAAGGCCGGTGACGGTGACCTGTCTGGGCGTGATGTTGGCGGTGAGGGTTCCGCCCGTGTTGACCAGCAGGTAATTGCCTGCATCCGCGCCTTGCAGCGCGCTGCCTACATTCACCACCTTGCCGGTGCCGACATTCTTGTCGGCGAAGTTCCCGCCATTGGTGTTGAGGCTCACCACGTCGCCGCTGATGATGCCCGCGGCGTTCAACGTGCCGCTCACCGCAGCCGTCGTGGTGCCGTCGTAGACCTTGTTGCTGACGGTGACCGTGCCCGAGAGCTGTTTTTGTGCAATCACGTAGCTGCCGACATAGCTGATGTCGTAGCCGGTCTGGTTGGAATACAGGCCACCGGTGACCGACAGCTTGCCGTTGGCCACGCTGTAGGTGCCCGCATTCTTGCTGCCGGTGGAATAGCTGACGCTGCCGCCGGCGCCGCCCACGGTAGCCGTCGCATCGCTCAGCGTGTAGCTGGTGCTGCCGCTGGCGGCGCTGCCGTCATACGTTTTGCCCGGGCCGATCTGGAGCGTGGCGGCAAGCGGGGTAAGGAAAGAGCGCAACAAGGGCGTGCTGTAACCGTCGTAAATGCGCCAGACGCTGCCGGTGCCGCCTTCGCCGTCGATATCGCTGCCCCAGCTTGCAAAGGTGGACAGCGCCTGGAGTTGCGCATAGGTCTTGCCCGTGCCGATGGTATTGCCGGTCCATTCGGAGAAAGCGTCGACGCTGCCGCCGTTGTTGATGGCGCCACCGCCACTGTCGGTGGTGGCGTAGAAACTGTTGCTGACGCTACCCGCGTCGAGCTCGCCGACCAGACCGCCAAATACAAAGCTGGCATTTCCGCCAAGGTTGACGCTGCCCGTCGCGTAGGTGTCGCTGACGCTGCCGCCCTGCATCCAGCCGATCAGCCCCCCGCCTTCGGAGCTTTGGTAGTTGCCTGTGACAGTGCCCGTGGCGTAGGCGTTGCTGATGCTGCCGCTGTTGAATCGCCCCACCAGACCGCCAAACGCAAAGCGGTTGCCCGTGTTGAGGCTGACGTTGCCCGTGGCGTAGACGTTGCTGACGCTGCCGCTGTAGAGCCAGCCCACCAGGCCGCCCAGCGAGGATTGCCCCTGGACGCTGCCGGTGGCGTAGCTGTTGCTGATGCTGCCCCCATTCGCCACGTAGCCCACCAGGCCGCCCGCCGACGAATTGCTGCCGCCACTGGTAACGGAGGTGCTGACATTGCCGCCGGCGTAGGAATTGCTGATGCTGCCGCCATCCAGGTAGCCCACCAGGCCGCCGATCTGATAGGCGTTGTAGACACCGACGCCACCCGTGGTGTGGGAGTTGCTGATACTGCCGCCACTCATATAGCCCACCAAGCCGCCGACATGGCCCGTACCCGCGCCATTGCCGTTGATATTGACCGCGGCATACACGTTGTCGATGACGCTGCCGCCGTAGGCATAACCCGTCAGCGCGCCGGTATTGCTGTTGCCGGTGATAGCGCCGCCGACCAGCCCGACGTTCCTGACCGTCGCGCCATTGAGGTTGTAAAACAGGCCCGTGCCGTTGTTGCCGGGCAAGTTGATGGTGAGGCCGCTGATGACGTGCCCCAGCCCGTCGAACATGCCGGTGAAGGCGTTGTTGCCGCTGCCGTAAACCATGCCGATAGGTGCGAAGCCCGTGCCGCCGAAGCCCGAAGCCCAGTTGCTCGTGCCGCTGGCGTCGATGTCCGCGCCCAGCACGTAGTGGCCGGCCAGGTTGCCACTGATGCCCTGCAAGGTGATGCCGCTGGTATCGAACGCTGTTCCGACGCTGGTGACGATGGTCCAGTTGATCGCACTGCCGTCGCTGCCCAGCACGGTCTGGAAGCTGCCGGTGCTGGCCAGGCTGACCTTCGCGTTGACGTTGTAGCTGGCCGTGTTGCCAGCCGCCACCGCGCCCTGGCCGTACCACAGCGCAAGACCGGCGCTGGCGCTGCCGTTGAGCGCGGCGTTGATGTTGATGTCGTGCTGCGCGTTGAGCGTGAGCGTATTGGCGCTCCAGCCCACGGTATCGTTGACGTTGATGTCGCCGGCCGTGCCGCCGGCGCCGCTGCTGCTCTGGATGGCGACGTTGCCGGCGGTCAAGGCCGAGGTCAGCGCGGCGCCGGTCATGTCGCCGCCGCTGGCGGCGATGGTGAAGTCGGTGGGGTCGATCAGCCAGTTGCCGGACTGGTCGTGCTCCGCCTTGGTGGTGACGTGCGCGCTGTCGGCCACCTGTACGTGGGCGCCGCTGGTCTCGATGGCGCCGCCATGGCCGCCATCGGGCGCGCTGGCGTCGAGCGTGCCGCCAACCTGCGTCGTGCCGGCCTGCATGCCGGAGAGCAGCAGGATGTGGCCGGACTGGCCTTGCACGGTGCGGGCTTCGACGATGCCGTCGTTGTTGACCGTGCTGGCAAGCAGGCTGTCCCTGGCGCCGGCGCTGAGGATGACCTGCCCGCCGTCGGCCTGGATCAGGCCGCCGTTCTGCGCCAGGGCACCGAGTGCGCTCTGCCGTACCTCGAACTTGATGAGCTTGTTGCCGGCCAACGTGAGCTGGGCGGTGCCGCCGGCGCCGAGCACCACGCTGCCGAGGCTGGCCTGCATGCTGCGCAGGTTGATGGCCTGATGGCCGATCAGGGCGAGCGTGCCGCCGCTGTTGGCCTTGAGTTGGCCCTGGTTGACGACGCTGCGGGTATTGCCGGGATCGGAGAAGACGTAGTTGCCGGCCAGGAAGTTCTGGTCGGAGAGATTCAGCGTGGAGGCCACCAGGCCGCCGGTGTCGACCTGGGCGCTGCGGCCGAACAGGATGCCATTGCCATTGATCAGGAACACCTGGCCGTTGGCGACGAGGTTGCCGTAGATCGCCGAGGGGTCGTTGCCGACCACGCGGTTCAGCGAAACGCTGGACACGGAAGGCTGGATGAACCGGACGGTGTAGCCTGCCCCGATGGAGAAACCCTGCCAATTGGTGATCGCGGCGCTGGACGATTGACGGATGTCCAGCTCGTTCGGCGTGGACTGGTCGAACGTCACGTTGCCCGCCACGACCGTCGCACCCGTGGGCAGGTTGGCGGCCGCCGTGCTGGACACATCCACGCGGCTCGTCGCAGGCTGGCTGTACGCCATGTTGCCCGCCGTGGCCATTGCACGCGTGGACAACGGTTGCGCCACGGCGAGCAGCGGCGCCGAGGTGAGTGCGGCCGCGATCATCTGCGCGAGTAGCGTCCGGCGAGCGGACGAAGCAATGCGGGTCATGGGGTGCCTCGAAGCGGAAAGGTGCGGGAAGACGCAGAACAATCGGCCATGGGCGCTTGCGGCCATGGCGATGGAAACGCAGGGGAAGACGCGGCTCGCGCGAAGGCACGGACCGCACCGAAGCGAGGCGGCAGGCTGTTGGGCCTTCTACGGAAGGCGGCATGGGCCCGGTGAAACGCGCCGGCCGGCCCGCAACAGTTCGCGGCAGAAGATTTCAAGCAACACTTCCCCCTGCCTCGGACACGATGAACGTGGAGGCTCCCACCCGCAGTTTTTGGATGGCGGCACGCATGGCCGCATTTGGCCCTTCGCTCGCCCCTGTACGAGCGGCATCCGGCCTGCTGCGTATCGTTTCACGGAATCGCGTTGCCGACTCTGAAATTTCACTGAAATTTGCTGAAATTCAGCGGCGTGAAACCCGTCGCGCCGGCGGCGGGGCAGGAAAATTTTGCTGATATCCTCGCCAGACCAGGGGCAAAAAAACAGGACAAGTGTGCTGTGTCTGGCAGGCTATGAACTCGACCGGGATCGCGCCGAACTGCGCGGCCCGGACGGCGAGGCGATCAAGTTGCGGTCGAAGTCCTTCGACATGCTGTGGCTGTTCGCCTCCCGTGCCGGGCGCGTGCTCGGCAAGCAGGAGCTGATCGAGGCGATCTGGCCGAACGTCCGGATCAGCGAAAACGGCCTGTTCCAGTGCATCCGCGAGATCCGCGCGGCGCTCGGCGACGAAAACCACGCATTGCTCCGCCTGGTGCCCGGGCGGGGCTACGTGCTCGATGCCGAGGTGACGAACAGGCCTGGGCCGGAAGCGGCGGGACGCGAGCCCGGCGCCAACCTTGCCGCCCCGCCCACGATCGCCGTGAGACCGCTGACGGTGCCTGTCGACGCCGCGCTATGGGCCGGAATGGCGGCTCACGTCGGCGAGCGCCTCGCCGACGGACTCGCGAAGATCGAGCGTATCCGCGTCATCGCGCCGCCACCCGGCGCACCTGTGCCATCGCTGGACGTTGGAGTAGCCGCCGACTTCGTGGTCAGTGGCGAATTGCACAGGAGCGGCGGCAAGTGGGAGGCGCGGGCGCGCATGACGGCGACGGCCACCGGCGAGGTGCGCTGGAGCGGCTCGGCCACGGTGCCGTCCGAAGAGGGCGATCCAGGCCTGCAGCAATCCCGCCTTGCCGCGGGACTCGGCCATCCGCTCGCGCTTCGCATCAACGCACTGCAAAACTCCGGCGCGTGGATGCAGGGCGGCGGCGAGGACGAATTGCCGGCCAGCCACGCGAGGGTCGTGATCGAGCAGGCCACCGCCATCATCAACCAGACCACACGCGAGCGTTTCAGCGTTGCCCAGCAAATGCTGGAAAAGGCGCTCGCGGATCGTCCCGACGACGTCGACCTGATGGCGGCCCTGGCCGGGCACATGCTCCGCGGCACCCAAACGGCTTGGTATGACCATGCCGATACCGATACCGTCGAAAACCGCGCACGCGCCCTGCTGGAGCGTGCCATGCAGGCGAAGCCGTATTACATCCCGGTGCTCGAAGCCTACTGCCGGCTACTGACCATGGCCGGCCAATTGCCTGAAACCCTGATCGCCTGCGGCAGGATGCTCAGCTTCGATCCCTGGAACGGCATCGCATTGTTCCACCTCGGCATCGCGCAAACCCGGCAAGGCCGTTTCGAGGAAGCACTGGCGAGCTTCAAACGCGCCGACACCTTCGACACGCCATCTTTCGCACGCTGGACCTGGCTGCTTGGCGCAGGAATGATCTAC
Organism: Rhodanobacter sp.; assembly: GCA_040371205.1. Lineage (NCBI taxonomy): Bacteria > Pseudomonadati > Pseudomonadota > Gammaproteobacteria > Lysobacterales > Rhodanobacteraceae > Rhodanobacter > Rhodanobacter sp. The sequence continues at coordinate 679,753 of AP031382.1, read as the reverse complement.
ATGTTGACGGAACGCTACGAAGAAGCGCTGCCGTGGCTGGAGCGTTCGCTTGCGGTAACGCCTGGCACCGGGCGCACCCACTTCGCCCTGGCAGTCGCTCATCATCAACTCGGCCGTAGCGAAGAGGCCAAAGCGGCCTTTGCCGAAGGTCTCGGACTGCGGCCCGGCTCCACCACACACAATGTCCCGTTGCCGAAAAAGAACGGAAGCCCGGTCTTTCTCGCAGCCTTCGATCGGTATGTGCAGGTACTTGTCCAACTCGGTCTACCCGAGAACTGAAGCGACCGGGAGCAAATTTCCTTGAGCGGCAATTGATCCCGCACCGCGCCGGTATTCAAAGGCGGTCAGAACCGCCCGAAAAAAGAGAAGGCCCCGCCAAAACGGGGCCTTCCATCCAACTTTCTCACCCTTCAAGAAAAGGTGTTCGCTAGAAGGGTTGTATACACCTTTCGCCGAGTTGAGATCGTCTAAAATTCGGTGAAGGACTCTGGAATACAGCGGAAACTGGCATCCTAAGATGCCATATGTTGAACCACTTCCACTCGAACAGTAGAGAAAGCACCAGTTCCAGCGTGCCTTGGCATCCTTTCTCACCGCTTCCGCGACTTGACCAAGATTGCCGCTCGTGGAACGGCCGCCCAGGCTTGGGCTCGTATGCGGTCAGCAGGATTTCCAGTGGCTTGTCAGCGCTCGCGTCGGACTGACCATCGTTCTCGCCTTCGATTGACAACCTCCAGTGACAGCGAATCTTCGCTGCGCGTCAGCTTGGACGACGCCGACCTTGGTCAATCAAGTTTCGACTATCCAGTCAGATCCCTGCGCGCGCAAACAGTCCAATGGACGAGATCCGGGAGCACATCCTTATCAATTGGCCCTTTTATTACGAAGGCCACTAAACCAAGCTGAGTTGATGTCACTCGAGAAGAAACGGCCCGATGACTTCCGTCAAGCAAGAGAATGGACTCCCCGCTTAGCCCATACGCTGGAACCATAACGATTGATTCGAAAGGCGGGTGGATGCAAACTCTATGGTGCGCGCGAAGCGCGTTATTTGAAGCAACCGAGGCTACTGATTGAGGGGTTGCATCGGGGGAATCATATGCACAGGCCGAACCGTTGGGTTTTGCATACCAAGGGGTGTAGACAAGACTAGAATCCTCAGGTATCGAAAAATAGCGAAGCTCAATTGGCCAGTCGGAAGAGATAAATTTTGACCAGTCCAACTGCACGCGTATTTTGCTTTCAAAGTTGCTCTGAAAATCTCGCGGCGTCATGACTCTCCGACTTTGCTTTTGACCTTTTGTAAATCCATCCAAGTACAAAAATATAAGTAACATCAGCAGGGACGTACCTATAGCCGAAATCCATATGCCCGCATTACTCACAACAAAGGTAAGTTGCTTACCTTGTGATGAGTCGTAAGGCAGAACGAGCCTATCTAACGCCAGGCCGCGTATTTTATTGCGCATGAAGTCTCTCATTGCAAGATATGCGTGGCCCTGAAAAATCTCTTGCGCACCCGGATCCGTAAGTCCTCTAGTGCTTGTTCTGAACGAACTATCTGCTTTAGTGCAATACCACTTATGTAATGTTGCAACTTCGCTTCGTGACTCGATACAAGCTGAGATTGAATCTAATGCGGCTTGATCAGCGTTCTTTTCGCTAAGCAAACGTACCGCTTTTACGTAGGACTGCGAGGCTTCGTTTGATTGTCGTAGTAAATGGTTCAGACAAAGCACTTGCGCCGCTAGAATAATCACTCCAGTAATAAACAATAGCAAAAGCCTTCTTAAAGTCGAGCGAGCTGCCCAACTGCGCATTTTACGTGCAATGCCAAAAACGACTCTGCCATTTTCTTCCACTTCCCTGGGCGTCAGCACGCTTGCACCTCCTCGCTCATAACGCTGGAACTAAAAACCAACCGCTAGCGCAGCAAGTGGTCGATCGTCTTTTTATAAGTACGCCATCATACGGACACAGGAGTCTCTGAGATTTTCCAATTTTATAGTGGATGAGCCGCGCAGCTTCTCGGTCCTGCCCTACATTTCTCTGCCGACTCACTTATCGAAGATCAGCACAAGACCACCTACTTACCGAGCGCTATGCGCTTATCCAACTCGGACTTCGGGAAGTCTGGCGGCGTAGGCTTGAACTCGCGCGATTCCTTCTGCAATCCGTACCCCTTGCGCTGATGTGTCCGAAGCGCGTTCAGGTCCAGGCGCATCGTCAAGAACGTCAAGTTGTCTCCGCCCTTGATGCGCAGAGGATTCATGACTTCGGTTCTGGAGGGGCTGACGACTCGGGAATCGCCAAACCGAGAGTCATTTACCTGGATCACGTAGCAGTGGAGATCGCGCGCTGCAGACTCGACGATGTTGGAGAAGTAGTTGATGTCGCGATTGAACTCCGTTGCAACGATAAAGTCCACGCGCGCCTTGAACAGGGATCGATCCTCTATCGAAGCAAGCTCGAAACAGTTGTAGATCGCGAAGCTCGCGCCTCGCCATCGGAAGAGGTGGTAGGAGTTGCGCTTGTCCTTGGGTAGGCGCAGCCCTTCATTCTCGAGGACGAACCTTTCCTCAGGCGAGCAGAAGCGCTTCAGACGCCGCACGGGCAGGCACGCCCAATGCCCACTAGCAGTCTTGTATGGAAGCAAGGCCAACACTTCGTTATGGGCTCTGCCCTTGAAGTCGATGCGGTGCTCCAAACCACAAACGACACCGATTCGATGGCGCCGCACCCAGGCTGCGAGCATGCTCTCCCAGGCATGAGGGACGCTGACTTCGGGGAAGACGACCAGATCCACGGGCCGCTTGTTGTCCCCGCTGTGCTTGGAGATTTCGTTCAGCAGCGTGGTGAAGGGCTTCAGTCGAGCGCGGCCAAGCCGAGGCGTCCCCAAATAGCTCGCTTCAATGTCCTTCTCGTCCACTGGCATATTGGCCAGCGCAATCTGGATAGAGTCGTGAAGATCTGTAGCGCCTACACCGACCGTGACTTCGTCGTAAGGGACAGCGGACATCATTCGACCTCCTGCTCGATCCACCTTACATCGCTGGGCGGCCGTCGATTCGCCGCTATGAACACCTCGGTCGCGTATTCGTAGGGCGACTTCTTTCCGATCCTGACATTGCCACCGTAGGCGAGCAGCATGCATTCATCGAGGTTCAGAAATCGTGGCGTGTAAGCGAGCTTGCGGGCGTCTCGCTTCACCTGGGCAATAAGACGTCTCTCGCTGAGCGGCCCGGTGTAATTCGTGAAATTCAGCAACGGAGCACGGACGTAGTGGTGACGTAGAAGATTCGCATACCGAAACTGCCCCGATGGGGCATCTTCGATGAGGTCCGACACTCCAATGTTCTGCTCGCACACGGCATTCGACATCGAAAGCGCCAAATCGAGATGCCGCTCTAGGCCCACCACGAGATACTTTGTCAGGACGCCATCCATGGCACGTACGCGGACGATTTCCGACTTCAGCTGCTTCACGAATGCCTTCAATGTCGTCTTGTCGCCAGCAATGCCCAGTAACGTCGTCACACGCTCCCATAGATCGAAGTACTCGATCGCGCTGCGTCCTTTGAAGAAGTTCTGTAGCCCCTTGCTCACTTTATGATCAGGAGGATCGTCGGTCAGGAGATGGAGGATGGTCTGTCGCGCTAAGTGCTTAGCCAGTTCATAGCGGTTCTCCGCCAAGCCCTTTACGCTTCGGAATTTGTTCACTGATCCCTCGTAGAGCAGATCATAGGCTACGTCCTCCATCGAGTTATCAGCTTCATCCACAGGCAGCAACCTGAAGTCGCTCCCGTTCTGCTCCAGCTTCTTCTTGAACTTCTCCAAGCCGGCGATCGAGTGGCGAGAGTCGAAGTACTGCAGGATGCATTTCGACCGCTGCAAGCGAAGATTGGGACGTGCCTGTAGGTGGTAAACGCCTTGAACGGGTTTCTTCAGGATCTTCGTTTTGACCAGCAATTCGTGCAAGAACGCAGCAACAGGGCTTTCCTCGTCCACCGTTGGATCGAGGGCCGTGGGCACGACCAGAAGGATGTCGTCGACATAGCGACCGTAGTACGCAGGCCTGACGGACTTCAGCACGGCAGTATCAAAGTCTTGCAGGTACCAGTTCGCCAAGACCACTGACGAGCACAAGCCAATAGGTAGCCCGAGCACCGACTCCTTAATGTCGGAATGGGTCTTGGAAAGCAACGGAGCGATGCGCTTGCGATACGTCTTGCAGATGGCATCGATGCAGGCGAGAAGCGATTTTTCGCCACTCGGCATGTCAGCATCCATCGCTGCTTCGAGCGCAGCGCCGACCTCGTCAAAGTCGATGTCCACGCGGTAGTAGTATTCCTGCAGGTCGAGTCCAAGGATCGCTACGCTTTTCCCCTCGTCGACCAACAGTTGCTTGGCCTTCTTGATGCCGGAGTCGCGCCATCGCGAGTACTGCTCGTGGTACTTCGTAAAGAGCTGAAGCGAGTCGTCGTCCTCGTCACGCAGCCTGGGAGACAGTCTGGATCCACAGCACTCAGGAAGGAGCTCCTCATCCAGATAGCGCCCCTCCCGCATGAGCCAAAGAACGGCTAGTAGGTGCAATTCGATGGGACCGTCAAAGAAGTAGTTAACGGTCTCGACTTCAATCGCGGGGACCGACGTGACATTGGTGATGAACTTTCCGCCATCTCCGGCAATCGCTGCATCCTCGGCGCGCAAGGGCTTCAACTTCTTTGGGACGACGCGAAATCCGATGGCAGTGAGCCACTTCTTGAACCGGCTGTCCTTCGACGGTGTGTCCGAATCCGCAACCTCACGCACCGCCTTCAGTTTGTCCAGAAACTGTGGAGAACACTCGAACTTGGCCAATCGCTCGCGAAGCCTGAGATCGGTCTTGTCATAATAGACGTAGCTCTTGAGCTTCCGATACGCGGTCTCGATTTCGGTGCCGGCTATTCCCATTTCAGTTCACCTTAAACACCTTTATCACATGATGGTCTTTTTTAATTACCCGCAGCATAAATGTATCGCACGTAGCCTTGTCAAAGCTCCATGGCGGTTTGTTGCATCGTGCGGGGTGGATGGCCGAGGGGGATCACGTCGTTCTGGCGCATCCATGCCAGCCACTTGTGCAGCTCGGCCGGCTTGAAGCGCTGTTTGCTGGCGTGCCAGTGCTCGCGGACTTCCTTGACGATCCAGCCGTCGTCCGGAGCTTGGCCATCGAGCAGGGCGTCGTTCCAGGCGGCGAACAGGGTGGCGATGATCTCGACCTGCTCGGTCTTCAAGCCGCCTATCAGGTCGATCAGCCGATCCATCTCTGCGCGAGAGGGGCCGAGCACGGCCAAGCCTTCTTTAGCCAACGCCTTAAGAGCCTTGCCGGGCACGTAGCTCACCTTTTCCTTGCCGGAAGGAAGCGTCTCGACGTGGTGGGTGTACCAGCCAGCGGTCTCCGCCTGCTTCTCCAACGCGTAGATGCCGTTGTCCAACGGGCCGGCCGCCTCGCGCATGTAGCGGCCTCCCAGTTTCAGGCCAAGGCGTGATTCGGCCAGATAGAGGTGCTTCATATGCGCGGTACGGCCGAAGCTTCGTTTGGAGGCGAGACGTGAGACCACATAGCCACTCACGGCGGCTCGTGGATGTTCGACGTTCACCGTGGGAGCAGGGGCCAGCGCTTCGTGTAGCAGCGCGTCAAGCAAGCGGCTGCGGGTGGTTTCGCCGGTGGCGAGGCTGGCCTCCAGTTGGTCGCAGAGCACCATGAGTTCGGTCGGGTTCACCCCCGATTTCACGGACACTTACAAAAGGGCCGCTCGAGGCCCAGAGGAGTGTTCATGTCGAAGCGAAGAAAGTTCAGTGCGGAGTTCAAGCGCGGTGCGGTTGAACAGGCCGTGCAGCCGGGTGTCAGTTGCGCCCAAGTGGCCCGCGAGCTGGGGATCCGGGAGAACCTGTTGACCCGCTGGAAACGGGAGTCCAACAGCCAGGGGTCGGTCGCGTTTGGCGGTAGCGGAACGCCGCGGGATGAGGAGCTGGCGAGGCTCAAGCGCGAGCTGGCCCGGGTGAAGAAGGAGCGGGATTTTTTGCGCGAAGCGGCGACGTTCTTTGCCAAGGGATCATCCTGAGGTATCAGGTGATCGAACGTTGCCGCAACGAGTTTCCGGTTCGGCTGATGTGCCGCTGTCTGCGGGTGTCGACCAGTGGCTACTACGATTGGAGCAAGCGCATGCCCAGTGCCCGCCAGGTCGACAACGATCGCCTGCTCGGCCGCATCCGTGCACTGCACGAGGACAGCCGTGGCGTGTTGGGGGCGGGACGGATGCATGAGGACCTCGCCGCGGAAGGCGAGTCGGCCAGCCTGAACCGGGTGGCGCGTCTGATGGCGGCCGATGGCCTGCAGGGCTGGCCACGCAAGAAGCGGCGCGGCCAGCGGGCTCAACCGGGACTGGCCCCACCGGGCGTGCGCAACTGGCTGGAACGGGACTTCACCGCACAGGAGCCGGAGACCAAGTGGGTCACCGACATCACCGAGATCAAGACCGACGAAGGCAAGCTGTACCTATGCATCGTGCTGGACCTGTTCGACCACCGGGTCGTGGGTTGGTCGATGCATCATCGGCAAGACCGGCAGATGGTGATCCGGGCCGTGCAGATGGCCGTGTGGCAGCGCCAGGGAGGCGAGCCGGTGATCCTGCATTCGGATCGTGGCAGCCAGTTCCGCAGCGGCGACTACCAGGACTATCTGGTGGCCAATGCGTTGGTATGCTCGATGAGCGCGGTCGGCCATTGCGGGGACAACGCGGCTTGCGAGGGCTTCTTCGGCCAGCTCAAGCGCGAGCGTGTCTACCGCATGAAATATCCGACGCTCGATGCAGCAAGAGCCGATGTGTTCGAATACATCGAGCGGTTCCACAATCCGAGAATGCGGCGCAGGCAGGCAAAGCAGGATCTGAAGTTTTCCACCCTTTCACAACCGTCCGTGATTTCGGGGTAGAACCCTCGTATTGACGGCAGCCCCGGCATTGCGGAGCTGCGAGGTGGCAAAGAGGGTCGGATAGAAGAGCGGTAACCCCTGCTCGTCCTGCAGCATCGGCACCCGCTCGCCACCGGGCATGACATGGACAGAGAGTCGAGGCACCGAGAACCCTTTCTCTACACTTTGGACAAGTGCACCACCATAGAGAATCTTTTTCAACTGTCAGAACGGCCAAAAACAAAGGAGGCCCCGTCGAAACGGGGCCTCCTGCACATTTTTTTCAACACTCAGAAATAGGTGTTGTCTAGAACGGGATGTCGTCGTCCTCGAAGCCGCCATTGCCGGCGGGTGCGGATGGCGCGGAGGCGCCGCCGCCGCGAGAGGCGTTGCCGTAGTTGCCGCCGCCCTGCGGACGCTGGCCGCCTTGCGGGCGCTCGCGCTGGAAGCCGCCGCCACCGCTGCCGCCGCCTTCGCCACCGCCGCCAAGCATCTGCATCTCGTTGGCGATGATGTCGGTGGAATAGCGTTCGACGCCATCCTTGTCGGTGTACTTGTCGGTGCGCAGCGCGCCTTCGATGTAGACCTGCCGGCCTTTCTTCAGGTATTCGCCGGCGATCTCGGCCAGCTTGCCGAACAGTTTCACGCGGTGCCACTCGGTGCGTTCCTGGCGCTCGCCGCTCTGCTTGTCCGTCCACTGTTCGGAAGTGGCGATGCGCAGGCTGGTGATGGCGGTGCCGCTGCCGGTGTAGCGGGTTTCGGGATCGGCGCCGAGATTGCCGACGATGATGACCTTGTTGATGCCGCGTGCCATGGATGGATTCCTGGGTTGGCCGGCCGCACGTGAGGTTGGATTGCGGCCGGGGTTGAAGGAGCCGCCATCTTACCCCGGCGCCAGGGAAAAGCATGCGTCCGACGCCGCACGCGGCTGTCGGCGGCAGGCGCCCCGGATGCGGGGTGTCGGCCGGGAACCCATACGGCACCGGCGGCCCTTCGCCGCCGGTGCCGCTCCTCCCCCAAGGCGGGGAAGGAGCGGCCTGCCTCAGTGCCGCTTGGGCTCCGGCCCCTGGACCACCTGCGCGAGGTTGCCCGGTTGCAGGTATTTCTTGAACGCCCCCTGCACCTGCGTGGCGGTGAGTTCGAGATAGTGGCGCGCGGCCACCATCGGCTCGTCAAGCGGCTCGCCGTTGATGCTCCAGGAGAGCAGCGAGCGGGCGATGCCGTCGACGCTCGACACTTCGAGCGGGATCGAGCGGATGCGCGCCTGCTTGGCGTTGAGCAGTTCGTCCGGCTTCACCGGCGTGTCGCGCATCGCGTCGAGGTTCTGCCGCACCAGGTCGTCCACCGGCTTCACCTTGTCGGCGTCGCTGCCGTACTGCACGTAGAACAACGAGCGCGAGCGGCCGAAGCTCATGCCCGAGCCCGCGCCGTAGGCGTAGCCGTGCTTGACGCGGATGTCCACCATCAGCCGCGAGGCGAAGCCGTTGCCGCCCAGCACCTCGTTGCCGAGCTGCAGCGCGTAGCGGTCGGGGTTGTGCACGTCGAGGCCGAGCGACTGCCCCATCAGCACCTGGTCCTGCGAGGCGTAGGCGTTCGGCACGACGACGTAGCTCGCCGGGTTGACCGGCACCGGTTTCGGCACCACGTCGGGCTTCGGGCCGCTGGCCTGCCAGGCGCCGAAGTATTTCTCCACGGTGGCCTTGGCCTGCTCGGGCGTGACGTCGCCGACCACCACGATCGTGGTCATGTCGGGACGGTAGGCCTTGGCGAAATAGCCCTTCGCGTCCGCCAGCGTCAGGCTGTCCACGGTCTGCGGCGTAGCCTGGCGCAGGGCCGGATCGCCCGCCGGATATACGCCCGTGTACAGCGCGCGGATCATCTTGTAGTTCGGCGACTGCAGTTCGCCGGCCAGCGTGCGCGAGAGCGTTTTCTGCTGCACGGCGAATGCCTGCTGCGGCAGCGCCGGATGCAGTTCGTTGTCGGCCAGCAGTTGCATGCCCTTGTCGAAGTTCGCGCTGGGCACGGCGAGGCTGAAGCTGCTGCCGGCCGTCTCGGTGGCGGCGATGCTGTCCAACGCCTTGTGGAACGCGGCGCGATCCAGCGTGGTGGTGCCGTAGTCGAACAGCGAGCCCAGCAGTTGGCCCACGCCCTCCTGCCCCTTCGGCGCTTGCAGGTCCTCGTTGCTGTCGACGCGGCCGCGCACCGTCACGGTCTGGCTGACGTGGGTGGGCTGCACGATCAGGGTGATGCCGTTGGCGAGCTTCATCGTCGTCGGCGCCAGCGTCCAGTGCGGCATCTGCAGCTGCTTGAGCGGCCCGGCCGCCCAGTCGGGCAGCGGCGTGTCGAGCTTGTCGTCGCTGGCGAACTTCTCGGTGCCGCCGAAGCCCTGGCTGTCCGGCGGACGCTTGCCGTTGGGATCGGGCGTCAGCACCACGGTGAGCCGCTGGTCGGGCCGCAGGTAGTCGCGGGCCACGCGGTCGACGTCGGCCGGGGTGACCGCGAGGATCCGGTCGAGCGCCTGCTGCGGCGAGTCCAGCCCCTGCCATGCCAACGCCTGCGACCACGCCGAGGCGAGGTTCATCGCGCTGTTGCGGTTGAACTCGAACTGCGCCTGCTCCTGTTTCTTGGCGGCCTCGACCAGGTCGGCCGGCACGCCGTTCTTCAGCAGGTCGGCCACCGCGCCATCGAGATAGCCCAGCGCCTGCTTGCTGTCGCCGCCCTTGGGAAAGCCGACTTCGACGAAGCCCAGTCCGCCGTGCGCGAACGGCTGGCTCCACGCGTCCGCCGACAACACCTTGCCCTGCGCGGCGAGGTCGGAAAGGTTGCTGCGCGAATTGCCCAGCACGTCCATCAGCACCTGGAACGCCGCATAGTCCTTCGACTGCTGGCCCGGCGTGCGGAAGGCGAGCTGCACGGTGCCGGTGGCATCGGGCGTGGTCCGGGCGATGGTCTGCGGCTTGAACGGCTCCAGCTTGAGCGGCGCGCGCGCCGGCACGTCGCCCTTGGCGATGGCGCCGAACAGCGTCTTCACCTTGGCCAGCGTGGCCTGCGGGTCGACGTCGCCCGTGATCACCAGGATCGCGTTGTTCGGCACGTACCATTTGTCGTAGAAATTCTGCAGCACCTTGCCGGTGGTCGCATCGAAGCTCGGGCGCGAGCCCAGCGCGTCCTCGGCATAACCGGTGCCCGCATACAAGGCGCGTTCGGCCTGCTGGAACGCCAGGTAGCTGGGCGCGGAAATGTCACGCGACACCTCCTGCTCGATCGCGCCCTTTTCCAGGCCCCAGTCCTTGTCGGTCAGCTGCGCGCCGCGCATGCGGGTGGCTTCGATGTGCAGCAGCACGTCCAGGTACTGCGACGGCGCCATGAAGAAATACTGGGTCGCGTCGTTGGTGGTGAACGCGTTGTTCTCCGCGCCCATCTTGCCGGTCATCTCGTTCAACTGGGCGCCGGTCATGCCGGTGGAATTGCGGAACATCATGTGTTCCAGCGCATGCGCGGTGCCGGGGAAACCCTGCGGCGTCTCGTAGCTTCCGGCCAGGTAGGTGATCTGCGTGGCCACCATCGGCGCCAGCGCGTCGCGCACGATGACCACGCGCAGACCGTTGTCCAGCGTGGCGCGCGTCACGTCGCCCGCCTGTTGCGCCGCCATCGGCGACGCGTCGGCGGCCGATGCGGTCGACGCATGGCCGGCCAGGGTCGCCACGCCCAGCAACACGCCCAATGCGATGGGGGTAAGCCTGCCGCGAAGTTTCATCGAGGGATTCTCCTTGTCCGATCCGGGAAATGCGGCGAGCCGTCCCGCGCTGATGCGACTCTCCGGAGCGCCAGCCATCCGGCGGCTTCCGGCGAACGACTCCAACCGCTGCGACGCGAGGCCCGTGGACGCGGATCATTCACTGCCGGTCGCCTCCGGAACGATACGGGTTGCATCCCCGCCGCTCCAGCATGACCTTCGGCAGGGTGGCCTGTGCGGGAACGCAAGGCGCCGGACTGCGGCACGGCCACCAGCACGTATAATCCCGCGATCCACCCAAAGCCCGCCCATGAACTCGATTCCAGCCGACGCCACACGCCCCGCCGACTTCGCCGCCGTGCGCGCGCTCGCCGACGCCGACATGCACCGCATCGACGCGCTGATCCGCGCGCGGCTGGCTTCCGACGTGGTGCTGATCAACCAGATCGCCGAGCACATCATCGCCGGCGGCGGCAAGCGGCTGCGCCCGATGCTGCACGCGCTGGCCGCGCGCGCGGCGGGCTACCACGGCGAGCAGCACGTGAAGCTGGCCGCGGTGATCGAGTTCATCCACACCTCCACCCTGCTGCACGACGACGTGGTGGACGAATCCGGCCTGCGCCGCGGCCGGCAGACCGCCAACGCGCTGTGGGGCAACGCCGCCAGCGTACTGGTGGGCGATTTCCTCTACTCGCGCTCGTTCCAGCTGATGGTGGAACTGGACGACATGCGCATCATGCGCATCCTCGCCGACACCACCAACACCATCGCCGAGGGCGAGGTGCTGCAGCTGCTCAACATCGGCAACGCCGACGTGGACGAGGCCGCCTACCTCGCGGTGATCGAACGCAAGACCGCCGTGCTGTTCGCCGCCGCCACCGAGCTGGGCGGCCTGCTCGGCGGCCTGCCGGACGCGCAGGTCGCCGCGCTGCGCCGCTACGGCATGGAGCTGGGCTATGCGTTCCAGATCGCCGACGACCTGCTGGACTACACCAGCGATGCCGACACGCTGGGCAAGAACATCGGCGACGACCTTGCCGAGGGCAAGCCCACCCTGCCGCTGATCTACGCGCTGCAAAGCGCCACGCCGGAACAGGTGGCCTCGCTGCGCCACGCCATCGAGCACGGCGGGCTGGATTCGCTGGACCGCATCGTCGCGGCGATCCGCGACTCCGGCGCGCTGGAGCGCACCCGCGCACGCGCCGAGGCGCATGCCAACGCCGCGCACGAAGCGCTGGCCGGCCTGCCCGCGTCGCCGTACCGCGACGCGCTGGCCACGCTGGCGGACTACTCCGTGCAGCGCACGTTCTGATGGACCCGCGCGACGCCGCCCTGCCCGCCGATGCCGGCGCACCGGTGGAAACCCTGCACCAGGGCCGCTGGCTGAGCCTGCGCCGGCGCGGCCGCTGGGAATACGCCGAGCGCAACAATCCCGGCGGCGCCGCCATCGTCATCGCGGTGACGCCCGACGACCGCGTGCTGTTCGTCGAGCAGTACCGCGTGGCGATCCAGTCGCACACCATCGAGATGCCCGCGGGCCTGGTCGGCGACCTCAAAGGGCAGGAGGATGAAGGCATCCTGCTGGCCGCGCAACGCGAGCTGGAAGAGGAAACCGGCTGGCGCTGCGAACACGCGACCCTGCTGCACCAGGGGCCGTCGTCCGCCGGCATGAGCACCGAGATGATCGCCTACGTGCGCGCCTTCGACCTGGTGAAGGTGGGCGCGGGCGGCGGCGACGCCAGCGAGAACATCGTGGTGCATGAAGTGCCCCGGAACGAGGCCGGCGCGTGGTTGTTCGCACGCGCGGCGGAGGGCTATTCGATCGACCCGAAGCTGTTCGCGGGACTCTGGCTGCTGGAGCACGGCTCCGCGCGCTGACCGGGCGAGCCAGCCCGTCCGAACCCTGCGCGCCGTCTTCGCACGCAACGCCGGCGCAAAAAAAGCCGCCGGTCTCCCGGCGGCTCTTCGGGCACCAGGGCGAAGACTCAGCCCAGCGCCTTCAACGCCGCATCGTAGTCCGGCTCGTGCGTGATCTCGTCCACCAGCTCGGCGTGGATCACCTTGTCGTGCTCGTCGAGCACCACCACCGCACGAGCGGTAACGCCGGCCAGCGGACCTTCGGCGATCGCCACGCCGTAGTCGGTCAGGAATTCGCGGCCGCGCATCAGCGACAGCATCTGCACGTTGGTGATGCCCTCGGCGCCGCAGAAGCGGCCCTGCGCGAATGGCAGGTCGGCCGAGATGCACAGCACCACGGTGTTGGCGAGCTTGGCCGCCAGCTCGTTGAAGCGGCGCACCGAGGTCGCGCACACGCCGGTGTCCACGCTGGGGAAGATGTTCAGCACCTTGCGCTTGCCGGCATGGTTGGCCAGCGTGATGTCGGACAGGTCGCCGCCGACCAGGCGGAACGCCGGCGCCGGCTGGCCGGGCACGGGAAAGCCGCCGTCGACACGTATCGGCTGGCCCTTGAAATTCACTGTGGACATGACACACCTCGCACTGGGGAAGAAGGTAGGCGCAAGTAGAACATGCGGGCGCCTACTTCTCCACGAACGCCCGCTCGATCACGTAGTCGCCGGGCTCGCGGGTGCGCGGCGAGGCGTGGAAACCGCGGCCGTCCAGCAATGCGCAGAGGTCGTCGAGCATCGCCGGGCTGCCGCACAGCATCACGCGGTCCGTCTCCGGATTGAGCGGCGGCAGGCCGGTGGTTTCGCTCATCAGGCCGTCGGCGATGGCGTCGGTGATGCGGCCGCGGTGGCGGAACGGCTCGCGCGTCACCGTGGGGTAGTAGACCAGCTTCTCGCGCACCAGCTCGCCCAGGTACTCGTGCTGCGGCAGCTCGTGTTCGAGATAGTGCGCGTAGGCGAGGTCGTCGATGCGGCGCACGCCGTGCGCCAGCACGATCTTCTCGTAGCGCTCGTAGGTGTCCGGGTCGCGGATGATGCTCATGAACGGCGCCAGCCCGGTGCCGGTGCCGAGCAGGTAGAGGTGCTTGCCGGGCTTGAGATCGGTGAGCACCAGGGTACCGGTGGGCTTGCGCGTGACGATCAGCGGATCGCCCGGCTTGAGATGCTGCAGGCGCGAGGTGAGCGGGCCGTTCGGCACCTTGATCGAGAAGAACTCCAGGTGCTCCTCCCAGCTCGCGCTGGCGATCGAGTAGGCGCGCATCAGCGGACGGCCTTCGGTCTCCAGCCCGATCATCACGAACTGCCCGCTGTCGAAGCGGAAAGACGGATCGCGCGTGGTGCGGAAGGAGAACAGTGTGTCGTTCCAATGCTGCACGTCGATCACGTGCTCGGTCGCGAAAGCCACCATGGGCGCAGGGTCTCGGATTGCGTGTCGGGGAAGCGCGCCGCCTCGCGGCGGCAGCGGGCTCGGGTGGGTCGGGGGAACCTGGCGAGCAGCCGCGCACAAGCGCGGCGACGGGTCATTTTACGCGATCCGCGCCACTCCCGCCCGGCCGCCGCAGGGCGCCCCGCCCGGGCTGAAGCTCCACAGAGGCGGCGCGATCCGGGACAATGGGCGTCCGATGAATGCCGCCGCCCCCCCCGCCGCCGCCGAAGACTGGCGCCTGTCCGTCGCCCCGATGATGGACTGGACCGACCGGCACTGCCGGTTCTTCCACCGCCTGCTTTCCCCGCATGCGCGCCTGTACACCGAGATGGTGACCAGCGCCGCGCTGGTGCGCGGCAAACAGTTGCGCCTGCTCGAACACAGCCACGAGGAACACCCGGTGGCGCTGCAGCTGGGCGGCAGCGAGCCGGCCGAGCTGGCCGAGGCCGCCAGGCTGGGCGCGGCGGCCGGCTACGACGAGATCAACCTCAACGTGGGCTGCCCGTCCGACCGCGTGCAGTCCGGCCGCTTCGGCGCCTGCCTGATGTACGAGCCCGCGCTGGTGGCCGATTGCGTGAAGGCGATGCGCGATGCGGTGAGCGTGCCGGTCACGGTGAAGTGCCGCATCGGCGTGGACGACCAGGACGACTACGCCGACCTGCAGCACTTCACCGAAACCATGCTGGAAGCCGGCATCCAAGTGCTGGTGGTGCATGCGCGCAAGGCCTGGCTCAAGGGCCTGTCGCCGAAGGAGAACCGCGAGATCCCGCCGCTGGACTATCCCCGCGTGCACCGCCTGAAGCGCGAGTTCCCGCAACTGGTGGTCGCCATCAACGGCGGCATCACCACGGTGGAACAGGTGCAGGCGCAACTGGCCGAACTGGACGGCGTAATGCTCGGCCGTGCCGCCTACCACGACCCCTACCTGCTGGCCCGGCTCGAACACGTGCTGTACGGCACGCCCCTGCCCAGCCGCGAGGACGTGCTGCTGCGCCTGCGTCCCTACATCGAGGCCGAACTCAAGCGCGGCACCGCGCTCAAGCACATCGCACGCCACTTGCTGGGCCTGTACCAGGGCGAACCCGGCGCGCGCGGCTTCCGCCGGACGCTCAGCGAGGGCGCACACTTGCCGGGCGCCGGCTGGCCGTTGCTCGCAAAAGCCGTCGAGCCGCTGCGGCCCGCGGCGTGACAGCGGCAGCTCATCCGGTCACTATTCAGCCCGGCTCGCCCAAACTGAACAGAACGAACCCGATCTTGGCCGAAGCATCTCCATGAAAACCCGTCGCATCCTGCCGCTGGCCGTGCCGCTGGCGCTGGGCCTGAGCCCGGCGATGGCCCAGACGCGCGCGAGGCCGGTCGATCTCAGCCTCGGCGAAGCCGTGACCCAGGTGCGGCAGGAAACCCAGGGGCAGGTGCTGTCGGCCGAATCGATGCGCCGGGACCGTCGCACCGAGTACCGCGTCAAGGTGCTCACGCCGCAAGGCCACGTGAAAGTGGTGACGATATCCGCCAACACGGAGCCGGGCGCCCCGTCCAACCGCAACCCGTCCGGCCGGCATGCCGGCATGAAGGAGAAACACTGATGCGCATCCTCTTGGTGGAAGACGAGGCGCCGCTGCGCGAGACGCTGGCGGCGCGCCTGAAGCGCGACGGCTTTGCCGTCGACGCGGCGCAGGACGGCGAGGAGGCGCTGTACCTCGGCCGCGAAGTGCCGTTCGATCTCGCCATCATCGACCTGGGCCTGCCCAAGATGTCCGGCATGGACCTGATCAAGGCGCTGCGCGAAGCCGGCCAGCGCTACCCGGTACTGATCCTCACCGCGCGCGGCGGCTGGCAGGACAAGGTGGAAGGCCTCAAGCAGGGCGCCGACGACTACCTGGTCAAACCCTTCCACGTCGAGGAACTGCTGGCGCGCATCAACGCGCTGGTGCGCCGCGCCAGCGGCTGGTCCAAGCCGGTGCTGGCCTGCGGCCCGATCAAGCTGGACACCACCGCGCAGACGGTGACGGTGGAAGACAAGATCGTCGACCTCACCAGCTACGAGTACAAGGTGCTGGAATACCTGATGCTGCACGCCGGCGAGCTGGTCTCCAAGGCCGATCTCACCGAACACATCTACCAGCAGGACTTCGACCGCGACTCCAACGTGCTGGAAGTCTTCATCGGCCGCCTGCGCCGCAAGCTGGACCCGGAAGGCGCCCTCAAGCCCATCGAGACCGTGCGTGGACGCGGATACCGTTTTGCCATCCCCCGTACCGACGGCGACGAATGAGCCCACGCCGCGCCGCCCGCTGTCGCTGGCGGCGCGCTCGGCCATCACCACCGGATTCGTGCTGGCCGCCTTCCTCGGCCTGGTCGGCGTGGTCATGGCCGTGGCAAAAAAGCAGAGCGCGCTGAACAGCCTGCAGAACCAACTGCGCGACGCCGCGATCACCGACATCATCACCCACACCGACGCCAACCGCGACGGCCGCCTGCTGCCGCCCGATTCGCCGCCGCAGAAGTTCTCGCAGCCGGGCTCGGGCCTGTACGCGGTGATCCTCGGCCCGGACGGCTACCGCTGGGAGTCCGCTTCGGCCATCGGCCACGACTTCCGCTTCCTCAAGCCCATGCAACCCGGCGACCGCGAGTTCGCCGGCCCGGTGGATACGCGCATGGGCCGGCTGTACTACTTCGCCATCGGGGTGACGTTCGACTACCTGGGCGACAAGTCCACGCCCGCCACGATCATGGTCGCGCAGACCGAGCAACAGCTCGAAGGCGAGAACGCGGTGTACCGGCGCACGCTGGCGCTGTGGTTGTCGGTGCTGGGCCTGCTGTTGATCGTGCTGCAGCTGCTGCTGCTGCGCTGGAGCCTCACCCCGCTGCGCAAGGTGGCCAGCGACATGAGCCGCGTCGAGCACGGCGACAGCGACCACCTGGACAGCCAGTACCCGCTGGAACTCACCGGCCTCACCGAGCGCATCAACGCCTTCATCGACAGCGAGCGCGAGCAGCGCACGCGCTACCGCCACACCCTGGCCGACCTTGCGCACAGCCTGAAGACGCCGCTGGCGGTGATCCGCTCGCAGATGGAGTCGTCCAGCGACGAACACGCGCGGCGGGACGTGCTCGATCAGGTGCGCCGCATGGACGAACTGGTCGCCTACCAGCTGGCCCGCGCGGCCACCTCGGGACGGCAGACGTTCGCCGCCGCCGTCCCCATCGCCAGCCACGCCGAGGACCTGGTGCAGAGCCTCGAAAAGGTCTACGCCGCCAAGAACGTGCTGTGCGAGTTCGACATCGAGGACGGCGCCTCCTTCCACGGCGAGTTGAACGACCTGCTCGAACTGATGGGCAACCTGCTGGAAAACGCGTTCAAGTGGACGAGCCACCACGTGCTGCTGGTGGTACAGAAGCAACCCCAGCCCGGCCGTGCCCGGCCCGGCCTGCTGCTCAGCGTGGAAGACGACGGCCCCGGCATCGCCGAAGACAAGGTCGAGAAGGTGCTGCAGCGCGGCGTGCGCGGCGACGAGCGTGTGCAGGGCCACGGCATCGGGCTATCCATCGTGCAGGACATCGTGCGCGCCTACCACGGCGAACTGACGGTGGATCGTTCGCCCGATTTCGGCGGTGCGCGCTTCAGCGTGAAATTGCCGCCGGAATAAGGCGCACCGCAGCGCCCATCGGCGCGGGCTGCCAAGCGCCAGCCGCTTACTGGATCGAGCCCGGCAGCAGCGATTGCCAACCCAGGGTCGCCGGCTGCGTGCGCGCTGGCGCGGGAATGCCGCCGCCGTGTTCGTTGCCGCCCGCGGCGCTGCCGGCCCGGTTGTCGCTGTTGCCGTTGTCCGTGTCGCTGGCATGCCTGGAGGAGGCATCGCGGTTGAGGCCCAGCGCGTCGCCGCCGGTATTGCTGCCGGCATCGTGGGCACTGCTGTCCGCGGTAGCACGGCTGCCAACCACCGCATCGCGGGCGTCGAAGTCGGTCGCCATGGCGCTGCCGATGCCGGCCAGGCCGATCAGGCAACCCACCATCCAGTGTCTGGCTTGCATCGCTGGCCCCCTTGACTCCCGGAACAGATCTCCGATCCTCGCAGAACAGGGGGTGTCTGCGCCAGTGTCGCCACCGCAGGCGCGCCCCGGCCGGCTAAAATCACCGAATGCCTGCGCAATCTCCCCATACCTGATGCAAGCCGCCGAACTGCTGGCCGAGCTGGCCCCCGGCGTGCCGCGATCGGGCGTCGAATTGGCCGCCGCCGCCGGGGTGACCCGCGCCGCCGTGTGGAAGCAGATCGAAGCGCTGCGCGCGCGCGGCGTGCCCGTCGAAGCCGGCGGCAGCGGCGGCTACCGGCTGCCGTGGCCGGTGCAGTTGCTGGACGCCGGGCGCATCCGCGCCCAGCTGCCCGCCGCGACCGCCGGGCAACTCGGCGCGCTGGAGGTACACTGGGAGCTCGACTCCACCTCCAGCGAACTGCAGCGCCGCGGCGCCGCGGCGCCGGACTTGTCCGTGGTGATGGCCGAGACGCAGAGCGCGGGGCGCGGCCGCCGCGGCCGCCGCTGGCTGTCGCCGCCGGGGCTGAACATCTACCTGTCCTGCGTGAAGCGCTTCGACACCGGCTTCGCCGCGCTGTCGGGCCTGTCGCTGGCGATCGGCGTGATCGTGCTGCGCACGCTGGCTTCGCTGGATATCCCTGGCGCCGCGCTGAAATGGCCGAACGACATCCTGGCCGCCGCGCCCGGCCAGGCGCATGGCAAGCTAGCCGGCATCCTGGTCGAACTCAGCGGCGAGTACCAGGGACCGTGCGCCGCGATCATCGGCATCGGGCTCAACCTGCGGCTCACCGACGCGCTGCGCGCGCAGGCCGGGCAACCCGCCTGCGACCTTGCCGCGCTGGCTGGCGGCACGCCGCCGGACCGCAACCGCACCGCCGCCGCACTGATCGCCGCGCTGGCCGACGGCCTGCGCCAGTTCGAGCGCGAAGGATTCGCCGCATTCGCCGACGAATACGCCCGGCACGACCTGCTGCACGGACAACCGCTGCGGCTGACCGGCGCCGGCGGCGAGCGCGACGGCATCGGCGCCGGCGTGGACAACCGCGGCGCCCTGCTGCTGCGCCTGCCGGACGGCGATATCCAGCGCATCGACAGCGCCGACGTCACGGTGCGCCGCACATGAAACTGCTGCTGGATCTCGGCAATACGCGGTTGAAATGGGCCTTGCGCCAAGGCGGCGATACGCTCGCCGGCGGCGCGGTGGCCTGGAGCGAAAGCGTGGCGGAGGCGCTCGCCGCCGCGTGGTCCGGCCTGCCGCAACCGGCGGCGGTGTTCGGCGCGTCGGTCGTCGACGCCGCACGCGAGCAACAGGTCGCCCGCAGCGTCGCCGCGCATTGCCTGCGCGAGGTGGCATGGCTGCGCACGCCGGCCGAGGCCTGCGGCGTGCGCAACGCCTATGCCGAACCGCAGCGGCTGGGCGTGGACCGCTTCCTCGCGATGGTCGCCGCCCGCGCCGACGGCATCGCGCCTTGCGTGCTGGCCAGCGCGGGCACCGCGCTCACGCTGGATGCGCTCGCCGCCGACGGCCGCCATCTCGGCGGACTGATCGCGCCGGGGCCGCGCCTGATGCAGCAGTCGCTGCTGGGCGCCACCGCGCAGGTGCGACCGACGCATGCGGGCGCAATCGTCGAGGCCGCGGACAACACCGCCGACGCCGTCGCTTCCGGCTGCTGGCTGGCGGCGGCGGCACTGGTCGAACGCTTCGTATCGCGCATGGCGCCCGCGCTGGGCGGCTCGCCCGCGCTGCGCCTCGGCGGCGGCGACGCGGAAACGCTGCAGCCCCTGCTCGCCGGGCCCGCGGAACTCGCCCACGACGGCGTGCTGCGCGGACTGGCAACGTGGGCCGAGGCACAATAGGCGAACGCCGCTGGCGTGAATGACGGGGGATCGATGTTCCTGCGACTGCTGTTCGTGCTGCTGGTGATGCTCAACATCGTGGCCGGCGCATGGCTTTTCCTCGGCCAGCCCTACACGCACGTGCCACCGGCCACCGACCCCGGCGTGCCGGAATTGCGCCTGCTCTCCGAACTGCCCGCGCAGGCGGCCACCATCGCACCCGCACCTCCGCCCGCGCCTACTCCACCACCACCGCTTGCCGCTGCGAACGCCAATACCTCCGCCGCACCGCTTTGCCTCACCCTCGGCCCATTCACCACCCCGCACGACCTGCAGCAGGCGCGCGACGCCATCGCTCCGGTCGCCAAGCAGATGCGCTCGCGCCAGGAAGAGGTCGCGCAATCGCGCAGCTGGTGGGTCTACCTGCCCGCTCCCGGCACCCGTGCACAGGCGCTGGCACTCACCCGGCAACTCGCCGCGCGCGGCATCAGCGACTACTTCGTGGTCAGCAGCGGCGACCAGCCGAACACCATCTCGCTCGGACTGTTCAAGGACGAGGAGAACGCACGCAAGCGCCGCGCCAGCGTGGCCGCCGCAGGATTCCCCGCCCGCATCACCGAGCGCAGCGAGACCACACCGCAGTACTGGCTCGACCTCGTGACCGTCAACGGCAACGTCGACTGGCGCCACTTCGTCCACGCCGACGGCGTGGGTTCGCACAGTATGAGCTGTATTTGAGAGCCTGCTAGAATCCCGCCCCACGCCGGTATAGCTCAGTTGGTAGAGCAACTGATTTGTAATCAGTAGGTCGCGGGTTCGATTCCTGCTGCCGGCACCACTCGAAGGGCGCCGAGCGCTCTATCTATTCCGTGCCAGCCAACACGCTGCAGCGCCTTCCACCGATACCGTACCCAACGGCCAGGCCATTCGGACCAACACCGGCATCCGGTTCCGCCTTCATCGGCGAAAGCCTTTCATCAGAATGACGCGGATCGGCACCATGGACGCGGCCAGCATGCGCGTGCATGAACGGTGCCCCACGCATATATTGCGCATACGCCATCCAGTATCGCGGCGCCGTGGCTCGATGAAAAAGCCAGCGACATACCCTGTCAACACGGTCAATAGCGAGGGAGCCGCACACATGACAGATGTCTACAACATCGACGGAACGTCCAGCCGCAAGTGCAAATGCACGACCGGCCCCAAGACATGGCTTGCCCATTGGGAGAGGGGAACCGGGGAGATCTTGCCCACCACGTGCGTCGCAACCGGCTGCAGCCGGCTCGTCGAGGTGGGAGCGCATGTGCAGGATGCGGAAGATTTGCGCATCGTGTGGATCGTCCCATTCTGCCAATTCCACAACAAGCGCCCAAGCAACGTGAAAATCTCACTAAAAGCCGGCATAACGATGTGCGGCGGATCCATGACGAACGATTGCGAATAGACCGCGATCCGCAGTCGCAGCATTAGCCGTGCAGCAGGCCTCCGCCAGCTCTGGCATTGCGACACGGCGCCGCCATTTGCGGTGCAGCAGCCTTCTGCAAACGCCGCGCCGCAGCCGAGCCGCTACAATGGCAGGCCACAAGTCATCGACGCGGACATCGCAATGAGCAAGCAAATCATCGCGCTGGTGGGCGTGCCCACCGACATCGGCGCCGGCCATCGCGGCGCCTCGATGGGACCGGAGGCGCTGCGCGTGGCGCAGATCGCGGAGAAGCTGCGGGCGCGGGGGCTGGAAGTGGTCGACCGCGGCAACCTGCACGGCCCGCACAACCCGTGGCTGCCGCCGGTGAACGGCTATCGCCACCTCGACGAAGTGGTGGCCTGGAACCAGGCGACGCACACGGCGATCCACGACGAACTGGCCTACGGCCGCCTGCCTATCATGTTGGGTGGCGACCATTGCCTCGCCATCGGCTCGATCAGCGCGGTGGCGCGGCACTGCCGCGAACGCGGCCGCAAGCTGCGCGTGCTGTGGCTGGACGCGCACGCCGACTTCAACACCGCCACGATCACGCCGTCGGGCAACATCCACGGCATGCCGGTGGCCTGCCTGTGCGGCAACGGCCCGGCGGAGCTGGTGCAGATCGGCGGCCACGTGCCCGCGACCACGCCCGACGTGTTCCGCCAGATCGGTATCCGCTCGGTGGACGAAGGCGAAAAGCGGTTGGTGCGCGAGGCGCAGATCGTCGTACACGACATGCGCAGCATCGACGAGATGGGCATGCGGTCGACGATGGAGCAGGCGCTCGCCGGCATGGACGACGACACCCACCTGCACGTGAGCTTCGACGTGGATTTCCTCGATCCCATCATCGCTCCGGGCGTGGGCACCACTGTGCGCGGCGGCCCGAACTACCGCGAGGCGCAGCTGTGCATGGAGATGATCGCCGACAGCGGAAGGCTCGGCTCGCTCGACATCGTGGAACTCAATCCCGCGTTCGACAAGCGCAACCAGACCGCGAAACTCGCGGTGGACCTGGTCGAATCGCTGTTCGGCAAGTCCACCCTGCTGCGCTGAGCGCACCACTCACCGAAACCGAGACATGCAGACCCGAGTCCTCACCGGCATCACCACCACCGGCACCCCGCACCTGGGCAACTACGTGGGCGCGATCCGCCCCGCGATCGCCGCCAGCCGCCGCGCCGACGTGGACGCGTTCTTCTTCCTCGCCGACTACCACGCGCTGATCAAGAGCGACGACGCCGCGCGCATCGAGCGTTCGCGGCTGGAGATCGCGGCGACCTGGCTGGCCGCTGGCCTCGACCCCGCGCGCGTCACCTTCTACCGCCAATCGGACGTCCCCGAGATTCCCGAGCTGACCTGGTTCCTCACCTGCGTCACCGCCAAGGGCCTGCTCAACCGCGCGCACGCCTACAAGGCCGCGGTGGACAAGAACGCCGAGACGGGCGAGGACCCCGACGCGGGCGTCACCGCGGGCCTGTACATGTACCCGGTACTGATGGCCGCCGACATCCTCGCCTTCGACGCGCACAAGGTGCCGGTGGGCCGCGACCAGATCCAGCACATCGAGATGGCGCGCGACATCGGCCAGCGCTTCAACCACATCTACGGCCGCGATTTCTTCGTGCTGCCCGAGGTGGTGATCGAGGAACAGGTGGCCACGCTGCCTGGCCTCGACGGCCGCAAGATGTCCAAGAGCTACGACAACACCGTGCCGCTGTTTGCCGGCGGCGCGAAGGCGCTGCGCGAGGCGATCATGCGCATCGTCACCGACTCGCGCGCGCCGGGCGAGGCGAAGGACCCGGACAGTTCGTCGCTGTACACGATCTTCCGCGCCTTCGCCGACGAGGCGGAAAGCGCGGCGTTCCGCCAGTCCCTGCTGGACGGCATCGGCTGGGGCGAAGCCAAGCAGCGACTGTTCGAACGCATCGAAACCGACGTGGCGCCGATGCGCGAACGCTATGAAGCACTGATCGCCAAACCCGACGAGATCGAGGCGGTCCTGCGCGAAGGCGCGGCCAAGGCGCGCGCCATCGCCACGCCCAAGCTGGCTGCGATCCGCGACGCCATCGGCCTGCGCGCGATGGGGGCGGCGCCTGCCGCCAAGTCGAACAAGCCGGCTGCGGCCAAGGCCGGCAAGTCGCCGCGCTTCGCCAGCTTCCGCGATGGCGACGCCGGCTTCCGCTTCCGCTTGTTCGCCGCCGACGGCGAGGAGCTGTTGCTGTCGATGCCGTTCGCCGATCCCAAGGCGGCGGGCGCGATGCAGCAGCGCATCCGCGTGTTGGGCGATGCCGCCACGCTGCGCGCGGAGGGTGACGCGCTGGTACTGGAGCTGGATGGCGCGGACGTCGCGCGCAGCACGCAAACGGGTGATGCGATGCATGCGCGCGTGCGCGAAGCCTTGGTGCAATTGGCCACGCAGGAGTGATGCACCGCGCTCCTCGCTGCCACGGATAAAGCCGGCAGCGAGGAGTCCATCGAGCGACATGCCCGGTAGAAGCAGGCTGTGCAGCCCTGCTTCCACATGCGCCTTGCTCCAACCCTCTCCCCAAATGGGAGAGGAAGAAAACCATCAGCCCTTCAGCGGCGCGATGCGCTGCTCGATGGCGCCGAAGATGGAAGCGCCCTGCGGGTCGGTGACGTCGATGCGCAACGTGTCGCCGAACTTCAGGAACGGCGTGCTCGGCTTGCCGTCGCGCAGGGTTTCCACCGTGCGCTGTTCGGCGAGGCAGGAGGCGCCCTTGCCGGTGTCCTGGTTGGCGATGGTGCCGGAGCCGACGAGGGTACCGGCGGCGAGCGGCCGCGTCTTCGCCGCGTGTGCCACCAGTTCGGCGAAGTTGAACTGCATGTCCACGCCGCACTCGGCCTCGCCGAACCACGCGCCGTTGAGCCACGTGCGCATCGGCAGATGCAGCTTTTCGTCCTTCCACACATCGCCCAATTCGTCCGGCGTGACGAACACCGGCGACAACGCGGAGCGCGGCTTCGATTGCAGGAAACCGAAACCCTTGGCGAGTTCGTTCGGAATCAATCCGCGCAGGCTCACGTCGTTGACCAGGCCCACGAGCTGGATGTGGGCAGCGGCCTGGCCGGGCGTGGCCGCCATCGGCACGTCGTCGGTAATCACCACGACTTCGGCCTCGAGGTCGATGCCGTAGTCCTCGCTGGGCACCACCACCGGATCGCGCGGGCCGAGGAAGCCGGCGCTGGTGGCCTGGTACATCAGCGGATCGGTGTAGAACGAGGCCGGCACCTCGGCGCCACGCGCCCTGCGCACGCGCTCCACGTGCGGCAGGTAGGCGCTGCCGTCGACGAATTCGTAGGCGCGCGGCAACGGCGCGGCGAGCGCATCGAAGTCCAGCGCGAACAGGCCCGGGGCGCTGCCGGCGTTCACCTCGTCGTACAACGCGTTGAGCCGCGGCGCGGTGTTCGACCAATCGTCCAGCGCGGCCTGCAGGGTGGCGGCAATGCCGGTGGCCTTCGCCGCGCGCGAAAGATCGCGGCTGACCACGACCAGGGTGCCGTCGCGGCCGCCTTCTTTCAGACTTCCAAGCTTCATTGCATATGCTCCGGGTGGTTATGCGCGCGACGGATCGAAATGCTTGCGGATGCCCTGCCAGCATTCGTAGTAGTCATTCTGCAGCTGCGGTGCGGCCAGCGCCTGCGCGGTAGGGCGGATCACCTTGCGCGTCTCGAACATGAAGGCCATGGTGTTCGTGATGTGATCCGGCCGGCTCACGTCCGCCGCGCTGGCCTTCTCGAAGCTGGCCGCATCGGGGCCGTGGCCGCTCATGCAGTTGTGCAGGCTCATGCCGCCCGGCGCGAAGCCGCCGGCTTTGGCGTCGTAGGCGCCTTCGATCAGGCCCATGAACTCGCTGGCCACGTTGCGGTGGAAGTACGGCGGCCGGAACGTGTGTTCGGCCACCAGCCAGCGCGGCGGAAAGATCACGAAATCCAGGTTTGCCGTGCCGTGCGTGTCCGACGGCGAAGTCAGCACGGTGAAGATCGACGGGTCGGGATGGTCCACGCTGATCGAGCCCACCGTGTTGTAGCGCGTGAGGTCGTATTTGCACGGCGCGTAGTTGCCGTGCCACGCCACCACGTCCAGCGGCGAGTGGCCGATGTCCGCCTGCCACAGCGCGCCCTGGAACTTGGCGATCAGCTTGAAGCCACCCTCGACGTCCTCGTAGGCCGCATGCGGCGCCAGGAAGTCGCGCGGCAGCGCCATCGAGTTGGCGCCGATCGGGCCGGCATCGGGCAGGCGCAGCAGCGCGCCGAAATTCTCCGCCACGTAGCCGCGCGCCGCCGCATCCAGCAGTTCCACGCGGAAACGCACGCCGCGCGGGATCAGCGCGATTTCCAGCGGCGCCACTTCCAGCACGCCGAACTCGGTGGCGATGCGCAACCGGCCCTGCTGCGGCACGATCAGCAGCTCGCCGTCGGCGTCGTAGAAGAAGCGCCCTTCCATCGAGCGGTTCGCCGCATAGACGTGGATGCCCACGCCCGCCTGCTCCGCCGCGCCGCCGTTGCCGGCGATGGTGTGCAGGCCGTCGAGGAAATCGACAGGCGCCTCGGGCAGCGGCCAGGCATCCCAGCGCAGCTGGTTCGGCGTGGCGGGCGCCTCGTCGAAGCGGTTGTGGAACGTGGCGTGCGCCAGCGGCGCGAACGGCTGGTGCATCGCCGCAGGGCGGATGCGGTAAAGCCAGCTGCGCCGGTTCTCGTGGCGCGGCGCGGTGAACGCGGTGCCGGAGAGCTGCTCCGCATAAAGCCCGTGTGCCACACGCTGCGGCGAGTTTTGGCCCGTGGGCAGCACGCCCGGAACCGCCTCGCTGGCGAATTCGTTGGCGAAGCCGGATTGGTAGTTGACGCCGACAGACATGGGCATGCCTTCCGCTTTCAAAGCCCCTCTCCCTCCGGGAGAGGGGTTGGGGTGAGGGTTCGGTTTTCCGCGGCGCGAAGGATCGCTTCGAGCACCGCATCCATCTGTTGCAGAACTTCGTTGTTCCAGTAACGCAAAACCGTCAATCCGCGTGACTCCAGAAACTTCGTGCGTGCCTGGTCGGCTATTTCATCATGCTGAGAACCATCCAGTTCCACGACGAGGTTCTTCGCTTTGCAAAAGAAATCCACGATGTAGGGCGGCACGGGATGCTGGCGACGGAACTTCAGGCCGTTCAACCGACCGGCACGCAGGTGGCACCAGAGCCTTTGTTCCGCATCCGTGCTCGACCTGCGCAGCTCGCGCGACTGCCCGCGCGTTCGTGTCGGCAATGGCGGATTGATGCGTACCGGCATATCCGAACCCTCACCCCAACCCCTCTCCCGACGGGAGAGGGGCTTCCAAACCTCACAGCACCCCGCGCTTCATCTGATCCCGCTCGATGCTCTCGAACAGCGCCTGGAAGTTGCCTTCGCCGAAACCTTCGTTGCCCTTGCGCTGGATGATCTCGAAGAAGATCGGGCCGATGTTGTTCTGCGTGAAGATCTGCAGCAGTTTGCGCTGCTTGGTCTCCGGGTCGGCATCGATCAGGATCTTGTTCTTGCGCAGGCGCGGCACGTCCTCGCCGTTGTCCGGGATGCGCAGGTCCACCACGTCGAAGTAGGTGTCCGGCGTGTCGAGGAACTCCACGCCCTGCGCGCGCATCGCCTCGACCGTCTCATAGATGTTGTCGGTGAACATCGCGATGTGCTGGATGCCCTCGCCGTGGTAGGCGTCGAGGTATTCGTTGATCTGGCTCTTCGGGTCGCTGGATTCGTTGAGCGGAATGCGCACGATGCCGTCCGGCGCGGTCATCGCCTTGGACACCAGGCCGGTCTTGGCGCCCTTGATGTCGAAGTAGCGGATCTCGCGGAAGTTGAACAGCTTCTCGTAGTAGTCCGACCACTTCTGCATGTTGCCGAAGTAGAGGTTGTGCGTGAGATGGTCGATGAAGGTGAGGCCGAAACCCTTGGGATTCGGCTCGGCGCCGGCCACCGGCTCGTAGTCGCCGTCGTAGATGCTGCCCTGGTCGCCGTAGCGGTCCACCAGGTACAGCATGCAGTCGCCGATGCCCTTCACCACCGGCGCGTTCACGGCCTTGCTGTCGGCCTTCTCCGTCACCGCCTCGCCGCCGTTGGCGAGCACGGCGTCGAACACTTCGCTCGCCGGCCTGCGGAAGCGGATGGCGAAACCGCAGGCGCAGGGGCCGTGCTGGGCGGCGAAGTCGGCAGCGAAGGAATCCGGCGCCTCGTTGACCAGCACGTTGACGTCGTTCTGGCGGTACACCGTGATCGGCCGCGACTTGTGCTTGAGCACCGCGGTGAAGCCCATCTTGCGGAACAGCTCGTGCAGCTCGTGCGCGCGCCCGGCCGGCGCGGCGAATTCGACGAACTCGAAACCGTTGATCCCCATCGGGTTCTCGAAGGTGGTGACCTGCATGCCGAGGTTGGGCTGGGCTGTCATGGGATTTCTCCGACGGGCTACGATGGTGGAAACAAACCACGCCACTGCGAATGCTTTTCGCACAACGCGCGCTAACGTGATGCGTGCTTCTGGTGAAAAGTGCAGCCATGAATGGCTGCCCATTTGACTTTTGCGTTCATGGATCAGTGCACCAGTTATAGTTTCACCTGTAACCATTTGCAAGGAACACCGCACCAGTGCCCGCCAAACGCCACCCCGACCACGCCCCGCTGGAGCTGGAGCGTTTCCTGCCTTACCAGCTCTCCATCGTGTCGAACACGGTGAGCCAGGCGATCGCCGGCGACTACCAGTCGCGCCACGACCTGGGCGTCACCGAGTGGCGGGTGATGGCGGTGCTGGCGCGCTTCGATGGCCTGTCCGCGCGCGAGGTGGCCGAACGCACCGCGATGGACAAGGTGGCGGTGAGCCGCGCTCTGGCCCGACTGGTCGCTGCCGGCCGGGTGCGCCGGCACATCCATCACAACGACAAGCGCCGCTCGGTGCTCGGGCTCACCGCCGCCGGCTGGAAGATCCACGACGAGGTGGCACCGCTGGCGCGACAGCGGGAACGGGAGTTGCTGGCGCGGATGACGCCGGAGGAACAGGTCTGGCTGCGGCGGATACTCGACAAGTTGATGCCGCAAGACGGCCGCGAGAGCTGAGCCAGAGCCCTTATGGATGTCCCGGACAGGGCTGCCGCCCTGCCGGGACTTGCCTGGACCGGGCGCGGCCCGATCCAGGCTCGGTCGGGCGCGAGCACCCGACGACGGCCATGCCTGGCCGGCTATTTCACCCCATGCATGAGCTTGTTCACCAGCGGCGCGATCAGCAGCAGCAGCACGCCCGCGCCCAGCAACAACCAGAAGCTGAAGGTGAACCCGCCCAGCGCGGCAGCGGCCGTGAGCCCGTGCGCACCGGTGATGCGGCTGGCGAACAGGCCGGAGAGGTTGCCGCCCACCGCCAGCGACAGGAACCAGCCGCCCATGGCGAAGCCGACCAGCTTCGGCGGCGCCAGCTTGGTCACCATCGACAGGCCGATCGGCGACAGGCACAGCTCGCCCAGCGTCTGCATCACGTAGCACATCACCAGCGGCCAGAACGGGATCAGCCCGTTCGCGCCCAGCAGCTTCGACAGCGCATACACCAGCACCAGGAAACCCAGCGCATTGAACAGCAGGCCGAAGCCGAACTTGCGCGGGATCGACGGCTCCATCCGGCGCTTGTCCAGCCAGCCCCAGACCAGCGCCACCAGCGGCGCGAACACGATGATCGACAGCGGACTCACCGACTGGAACCAGCCGACCGGGAACGTCCAGCCGCCGAACATCTGCCGGTCCACCAGGTTCTCGGCGAGGAAATTGAAGGTGGTGCCGAGCTGGTAGTAGAACATCCAGAACAGCACGTTGAACGCGAAGATGATCAGCATCGCGATCACCCGGTGCGTCTGCACGCGGCCGTGCCGCGCCGCCTCCACCAGCAACATGGCGGCCACCACCACGAACAGCAGGCCCAGCACCCACTGCAGACCGGTGGCGCCGATGCCGGACAGCAACCAGTACACCACCGGCACCGCCACGATCACGCCGACGAACACCCACAGCACGCGCAGCCGGCTCTCCATGCCCGGCAGCGGCCGCCCCACGCCCTTCAACTGCCGGCGGCCGAACCAGAACCACAGCAGGCTCAGCAGCATGCCCACGCCGGCGGCGAGGAACACCAGCCGGTAGTTCTGCTGCATCGGCGTGTCGGTGAACGCCGCGGCCATCCAGCCGGTGAGCAGCGGCGCCACCAACGCACCCGCGTTGATGCCCATGTAGAACAGGGTGAAGCCACGGTCGCGGCGCGGGTCGTCGCGGCCGTAAAGCTGGCCCACCATCGAGGAGATGTTCGGCTTGAACAGGCCGTCGCCCACGATCACCAGCGCCAACCCCAACAGCATCACCGCCCGCGTCGGCACCGCCAGCGCGAACAGCCCCGCCGCCATCACCGCGGCGCCCAGCAGGATGGTGCGCTGGTAGCCGATCAGCTTGTCCGCCACCCAGCCGCCGAAGATGCCGGTGCCGTAGATCAGCGCGGTGTACGCGCCGAAGATCGCGCTGGCCCAGGCCTGCCCCGAGCTGTCGCCGTGGTAGAACTGCGCCACGATGTACAGCGCCAGCGCCCAGCTCACGCTGTAGAACGCGAAGCGCTCCCAGAACTCGGTCATGAACAGCATCCACAGCGGACGCGGATGGCCCAGCAGCTGCGGATAGTCCGGCGCGGCGCCGGCGACGGTAGTGGTGTCGTTCACGCGATCCCCTCTGGATGACTCGCAAGGCGCCAGATGTAGCACAAGCAAGGCGCATGTGGAGAAAAGCGGGAGGCCTCGGCAGGCATCGCCAGCCCATGGCCCCGCGCTTTCGCGCCTGCGGCGCCGCGCGCCCGCCTCTTAGTGCACGCCGTGCATCAGTTTGCGGATCCACGGCGCCGCCAGCAGGAACACCAGGCCGACACCGAGTCCCCAGGCGAACACCCGGGCGTAGACGTGGGCGTAGTCGGCAATGCCGCTGATCGCGGCCGTGCCGGACATCGTGGTGGTCAGCGTGGCGATCCAGCCGGCCAGCTGGTAGGCGATGGCCACGCCGAAGAACCAGCCGCCCATCGCCAGCGAGGCTTCTTCCGGCGCGGCCAGTTGGCCGACCAGGGCATAACCGATCGGCGACAGCGCCAGCTCGCCCAGGGTTTGCAACAGGTAGCACAACATCAGCGGCCACCAGCCGATGTGGCCGTCGCCATGCCGCAGATGCCCGATGGCATACACCAGCACGCCATAGCTCAGCGCCACCAGCACCACGCCGATGCCGAACTTGCGCGGCGTGGACGGATCGCGCCCGCGCCGCTCCAGCCATGGCCACAGCATCGCCAGGAACGGTGCGAGCAGCAGGATGTAGAGCGGATTCGCCGACTGGAACCAGCTGAAATCCCACGGCGCATCGACGTAGTCGCGGGCCAGGAAGTTGAGCGAGGTGACGCCTTGCAGGCTCAGCGCCCAGAACACCACCAGGCCGACGAACAGCAACAGCAGCGCCTGGTAGCGCTGCGTCTGCACGCGGTCGCGTCGACGCGCGCAGCTGGCCACGAAATACAGCACCAGCAGCCCCATCAGCACGTACATGGCGCCACGCAGCACCTGCGGAAACGCCAACAGCAGGGCCGTGGGGTAGATCAGCCCGGCGATCGCCAGCAGCACCCACAGCGTCGCCATCGGCCCGCGCAGGTGATCGCCCCTGGGCAACACCGGATCGAGCTTGTGCCTGCGCCAGTGGAACAACACTGCGGCACATGCCATGCCCAGCGCCGCCGCGACGAAACCCCAGCGATAACCCCAATGCCGCCCGACCACGTCGGCGCAGACGATAGGCGCGACGAACGAACCGACGTTGATCGCCAGGTAGTACAGCGTGTAGCCGCCATCGCGACGCGGGTCCTCCTTGGCGTAGTTGCGCCCGATCAGCACGGTGAGCGGAATCCCCAGCCCTGTCGCCAGCGCGAACAAGGCCATGCCGATCTCGAAGCCGAGCAGCGTCGGCAACGCCATCAACAGCAGCGCTGCCGTGCACAGCCACAGCGATATGGCCAGCGCGCGCGTCTCGCCGAGGATCTTGTCCGCCACGTAGCCGCCAATGATCGGGGTGGCGTACATCAACGCGAGGAAGCCGCTGCCCAGCAGGTCGGCGTGGCGCTGCGCGGCGGCGGCGCCGAGCTGCGCGAAGAAGTGCTGCGCGATGTACGGCGCGATGAAGGCGCGGAAGCCATAAAAGCCGAAGTTCAGCCCGACCGTGACCGCCAGCAGCATCCACAGCTGGCGCGGGTGGCCCCAGACGCTGCCATCGGGTTGCGTGCTCGAGGGCGCAGCGGCCCCTACATCGTTCATGCGGAATCCATCGGGTACAGTACGACCACGCTAGGATCACTCGCAGCAGCAAAGGTTCACGTCGTGCCCAGCACCGTGCGCACTTCCAGCAGCTCCGGGAAGAAGCTCAGGTCCAGCGCCTTCTTCAGGAAACCCACGCCGGAAGAGCCGCCGGTACCGGGACGATGGCCGATGATGCGCTCCACCGCCTTCATGTGACGGAAACGCCAGAGCTGGAAGCTCTCCTCGATGTCCACCAGCGTCTCGCACAGGTGGAACTCGGTCCAGAAGCCTTCCGGAGCCTCGTAGATGCGCCGGAACACCGGCAGCAGGTCGTCGCGGCGCCGCCACGGCTGGCCGACGTCGCGTTCGAGGATGTCGCGCGGCACCGCATGGCCGTGCCGCGCCAGCCAGCGCAGCGCCTCGTCGTAGAGGCCGGGCGCGTGCAGCGTGTCGCGCAGGCCCTGCTGGATCGCCGGATCGTGGGCGAACACCGCGAGCATGTCGGCGTTCTTGTTGCCGAGCAGGAACTCCACCGTGCGGTATTGCGCCGACTGGAAGCCGGACGACGGCCCCAGCGCATCGCGGAAGGCCAGGTATTCGTGCGGCGTCATCGTCTCCAGCACCGCCCATTGCTCGAACAGCTGGCGCTGGATCTGCTTCACCCGCGCCAGCACCTTGAGCGCGGGTCCGATGCGCTCGCCGCGCATGAATTCCATCGCGGCGTTCAGCTCGTGGATCAGCAACTTCAGCCACAGCTCCGACACGTGGTGCTGCACGATGAACAGCATCTCGTCGTGGTACGGCGGATCGGACACCGGCCGCTGCGCCGACAACAGGGTGTCCAGCCGCAGGTAGCCAGCGTAGGTCATCCTTCCCGAGAGATCGCGCTCGATGCCTGCCTCGAGCTCGCGCTGGTTGTCCGTCATGGTCGGCCGCGGCTTTGTAAAACCAACATGGTAACTGCTGGCGCCGCCGCCGTTTCTTGCGGCTGCCGTACCCGCCCGCATGCTGCGCCGTGCCTTGCGGCACAAGACGTCCGCCTGCTATCTATGTACGGCTTTTCCCGGCCGTTTTGATCGCCACGGCGGTCGCCGGCAAGGGATTTCCGCGTGTCTGGCCCCACTGGATGGGCCACCGCCCCCAACCCCATTTGTCACCCACGGGAGCGCGTCGTGTCCATCGCCGCCAAGTTCGAAATCGAATACCTGCAGTACCTCGACGCCGAGGGCAAGCAGGTTCGGGATGACCTGCCCGAGTTCGCCAAGGATCTCGGCCACATGGTCGAGCTGTACAAGCTGATGATGTCGACCCGCGTGTTCGACGCCAAGTCGGTGGCGCTGCAGCGTACCGGCAAGCTCGGCACCTACGCCAGCTGCCTCGGCCACGAGGCCGCGCACGTCGGCATCGGCAGCGCGATGCGCCCGGAAGACGTCTACGCGCCCAGCTACCGCGAATACGGCGCCCAGCTGTACCGCGGCGTGCAGCCGCGCGAGGTGTACATGTACTGGGGCGGCGACGAGCGCGGCAACGACTACCAGAAGGAACCGGCACGCCACGACTTCGCGTGGTCGGTACCGATCGCCACGCAGTGCCTGCACGCCGCCGGCTCCGCGCTCGCGTTCAAGATCCGCGGCGAGAAGCGCGTGGCCGTGTGCACCATCGGCGACGGCGGTTCGTCCAAGGGCGACTTCTACGGCGCCATCAACATCGCCGGCGCGCAGAACCTGCCGCTGGTGGCGGTGATAGTCAACAACCAGTGGGCGATCTCGGTGCCGCGCAAGATTCAGTCCGGCGCGCCCACTCTGGCGCAGAAGGGCATCGCCGCCGGCCTGCACTGCATCCAGGTCGACGGCAACGACATCATCGCCGTGCGCAAGGCGATGGAGGACGCGCTGGAGCGCGCGCGCAACGGCGAAGGCGGCAGCGTGATCGAGGCGGTGACCTATCGCCTCGGCGACCACACCACCGCCGACGACGCCCGCCGCTACCGCGGCGAGCAGGAAGTGAAGGACGCCTGGGCGAAGGAGCCGATGAAGCGCCTGCGCGCCTGGCTGGTGGCCAAGAAAGTGTGGGACGACGCCAAGGAAGAGGCCTGGAAGGCCGAGTGCGACGAGTGGATGGACAACGAGGTGAACGCCTACCTCGAGACCAAGACGCAGCCGGTCACGGCGATGTTCGACTACACCTTCGCCGAAGTCCCCGCCGATCTCGCCAAGCAGCGCGATCGCGTTCTCTCGTACGAAAACGAACACAAGGCGCACTGAGCCATGGCACAGATCACTCTCATCGAAGCCGTCACCCAGGCGCTCGCCTACGAAATGGCCCACGACGACAGCGTCGTGGTGCTGGGCGAGGACGTCGGCGTCAACGGCGGCGTGTTCCGCGCCACCCAGGGCCTGCAGGAGAAGTTCGGCGAACTGCGCGTGCTCGACACGCCGCTGGACGAGACCACCATCGCCGGCGTCACCGTGGGCATGGCCGTGCAGGGCATGAAGCCGGTCGCCGAGGCGCAGTTCGAAGGCTTCATCTACCCGATGATGGAGCAGATCGCCTGCCACGCCGCGCGCATGCGCAACCGCACCCGCGGCCGCCTCACCGTGCCGGCCGTGTGGCGTGCGCCGTGGGGCGGCGGCATCCGCGCGCCGGAGCATCACTCCGAGGCGAACGAGCACCTGTTCACCAACATCCCCGGCCTGCGCGTGGTGCTGCCGTCCTCGCCCGCGCGCGCCTACGGCCTGCTGCTGGCCGCGATCCGCGATCCCGATCCGGTGATCTTCCTCGAACCCAAGCGCATCTACCGCCAGTACAAGGAAGAGGTGCCGGACGACGGCGAGGCGCTGCCGCTGGACGTGTGCTTCGTGCTGCGCGACGGCACCGACGTCACCCTGGTGACCTGGGGCGCCCAGGTGAAGGAAACGCTGGAGGCCGCCGACGAACTGGCCAAGCAGGGCATCAGCGCCGAAGTCATCGACGTCGCCACGCTCACCCCGCTGGATTTCGACACCATCGCCGAGTCGGTACAGAAGACCGGCCGCTGCGTGATCGTGCACGAGGCTCCGAAGACCGCCGGCTTCGGCGCCGAGATCGCCGCGCGCGTGGCCGAGGAATGCCTGTACGAACTGCTCGCCCCGGTCGAGCGCGTCACCGGCCCCGACACCCACATCCCGCTGTTCCGCCTGGAAATGAAGTACCTGCCCAGCGTGGAGCGCATCGTCGAGGCCGCGCAGCGCACACTGGCCGCATCCTGATTACCTTCTCCCCGCCGGGGAGAAGGTGCCCCGAAAGGGGCGGATGAGGGGCCACGACTTGCGACAAAATGCAACGAAGCACCGCTTCAATGCACGCCACCGCAGGCCCGGCCCCTCACCCCGGCCCTCTCCCCGGCGGGGAGAGGGAGAAAACCAAACCTTGGAAGCTCACTCATGGCCGACATCAAGACATTCCACCTGCCCGACCTCGGCGAAGGCCTGCCCGACGCCACCATCGTCGAGTGGCACGTGAAGGAAGGCGACTACATCAAGCTCGACGCGCCGCTGTGCTCGATGGAAACCGCCAAGGCCGTGGTCGACGTGCCGTCGCCCTACACCGGCACGGTGAAGAAGCTCTACGGCGCGCCCGGCGACATCATCGAGACCGGCGCCGCGCTGGCCGACTTCGAGCCCGACGCCAACGCCAAGCAGCGCGCCGAGGCCGAGTCCACCGGCCACCACCACGGCCCGAAGAAAGCCGAGGCGCCCGCACCGGCTCCCGCGCCGGCCAAGGCCGCCACCGCCGACCGCGAGGACGAAGGCACCGTGGTCGGCGCGATGGTCAGCGGCAACACCGTGCACGTCGAACAGGCCGCCAGCATCGGCGGCGTGAAGGCCGTGCCCGCGGTGCGCGCGCTGGCCAAGAAGCTCAAGGTCGACCTCGCCCGCGTGCGCCCCACCGGCGCCGACGGCGTGGTCACCCTGAAGGACGTGAAGGACGCCGCCGCCAACGGCAGCGCTGAGCTTGGCGCCGCCCCGGCGCGCGCCGTGCCCGCCTCGGCAGGCCGCCACCTCGCGCCGGAACTGCCCGAACCCGGCGCGGCACCGAGCCGCACCGCCGTGTCGCTCGCCGGCAAGGCCGTGCGCACCGCGCCGCCCAGCGTGCAGGCCAGCGGCCAGCCGGAACAGCTCAAGGGCGTCCGCCGCAACATGGCGCGCGTGATGGCCGAGGCCCACGCCAACGTGGTGCCGACCACGCTGGTCGATGATGCCGACCTGCACGCCTGGATCGGCAAGCAGGACATCACCGCACGCCTGATCCGCGCCATCGTCGCCGCCTGCAAGGCGGTGCCCGCGCTCAACGCGTGGTTCGACGGCAAGAACCTCACCCGCACCCTGCATCCGCACGTGGACATCGGCATCGCCGTGGACACCGAAGACGGCCTGTTCGTGCCGGCGCTGCGCAATGCCGACGTGCTGGACGGCGCCGGCATCCGTGCCGCGATCAAGCGCCTGCGTACCGCGGTGGAAGACCGCAGCATCCCGGCCTCGGAGCTGTCGGGCTACACCATCAGCCTCAGCAACTTCGGCATGTTCGCCGGCCGCTACGCCACCCCGGTGGTGGTGCCGCCGACCGTCGCCATCATCGGCGCCGGCAAGCTTTGCCACGACGTGGTGGCGGTGATGGGCGGCATCGAAGTGCATCGCCGCATGCCGATCAGCCTCACCTTCGACCACCGCGCCGCCACCGGCGGCGAAGCCGCGCGCTTCCTCAAGGCGCTGCTGGACGATCTGTCGCTGCCGAACTGAGGCGCATTGCCAAGTTGCAAACGGGGCGCCATCTGGCGCCCCGTTCGTTTCTGCCGCTCCATCCCCGTTCGTGCTGAGCATCGCTGCGAAGCAGCGGAGTCGATGGACGTCCAGCGGGCAACGCTTCGACTCCGCCTGCTGACGCAAGCTACGCTCGGCGCAAACGGAGCCCGTGGGCAACCGATAGAATGCCCGCATGATCAACAACGACATCTTGCGCAACGTGCGCTACATGCTCGACCTGCCCGACGGCAAGCTTGCAGCGATCACTGCGCTGGCCGGACTGGAGGTGGAGCAGGCCGACATCGACGCCTACCTGAAGAAGGACGACGAACCCGGCTACCGCGACTGCCCCGACAAGGTCATGGCGCACTTCCTCGACGGCCTGGTGGTGCATCTGCGCGGCCGCGACGAGAGCCGCCCGCCGCAACCCGTGGCCAAGCGCGTCACCAACAACCTCGTGCTGAAGAAACTGCGCGTGGCCTTCGAGCTGCGCGACGACGACCTGCACGGCATCCTCGCCGCCGCAGATTTTCCGTTGTCGAAGTCGGAACTCAGCGCGTTGTTCCGCAAGCCCGAGCACCCCAATTACCGTCCCTGCGGCGACCAGCTGCTGCGCCACTTCCTGCGCGGCCTCACCCAGCGCCTGCGCAAGTGAAAAGTGCAGCCATGGATGACTGCCTGTTCGATCCCGCGATCAAGGACGATCGCAAAGATCATGAAGAGTGCGGCCACGGATCGCCGCCCATTTGACTCTGCGATCAAGGACGATCGCAAAAATAAGGGCGCACCCATGCTGTTCGACATCGTGTTCTACACGCTCGGCGCCGCGCTGATCGTCGGCGGACTGGTCGGCGCGATCCTGCCCAGCCTGCCCGGCGTGCCGATGATCTTCGGCGGCATCTGGCTGGTCGCCGCCGTGGACGACTACCGCCACCTCGGCCCGTGGTGGTTGCTGCTGATCGGTGCGCTGGGCGCCGTGGCCGTGGCGCTGGACTTCGTTTCCAGCACGCTGGGCGCCAAGCGCGTGGGCGCCAGCAAGCGCGCGTTGTGGGGCGCCTCGCTGGGCACCTTCGTCGGCATGTTTTTCAGCATTCCCGGCATCCTGCTCGGCCCGTTCGTCGGCGCGCTGCTCGGCGAACTCTCGTCGGGCACCAGCGTGCTGCGCTCCGCCCACGTCGGCGTCGGCACCTGGATCGGCCTGCTCTGCGGCACACTGGTGAAGCTGGTGATCTCGCTGGTGATGGTCGGCTTGTTCGGGGCGGCAATGCTGTTCGGCTAAGTGCCCAGGTTGCCTGCGGGCAACACGTACAGCAGCACCGCGAAGTAATGCAGCACGCTGCCGGCCAGCACGAAGGCGTGCCAGAGCGTGTGCTGATAGGGCAGCCGTCGCCACAGGTAGAACGGCACGCCCAGCGTGTAGGCCACGCCGCCGCCGATCAGCAGCGCCATGCCGCCGACCTGAAGGTGCGCGGCCAGCGGCTTGAAGGCGAGCATGCCGATCCAGCCCATGCCGACGTAGAGCAGCACCGCAAGCTTGCGCCAGCGGCGGAACCAGCCCAGCTCCAGCACGCTGCCGACCAACGCCAGCCCCCACACCGCGGCGAACAGGCTCCAGCCCCACGCGCCCGGCAGCGCGATCAGTGTGAACGGGGTGTAGGTGCCCGCGATCAGCAGGTAGATCGCGATGTGGTCCAGCGTGCGCAGCAGCGGCTTGGCCGCGGGCACGGGCACCGCGTGGTACAGCGTGGAAGCGGTATAGAGCAGGATCAGCGTGACGCCATACACCGCGCAGGCCACGACCTCCCGCGCGTCGCCGTGCAGCACCGCGGATGCGACCAGCGCGGCGAGGCCGCCGATGCTGAGCACGATGCCGACGCCGTGCAGCAAGCTGCTGGCAAGCTCGTCGCCGCGGCGATAGCGCGGCAAGGCAGCGATGGCAGCGGTCATGGCGAAGCTCCGGCGCGTGATGGTTACGCAACGAAACATAGCGCGGCCGGCTGCGCATGACCACGTTTATGGACGTCCATCCGTCCATCGGCGTCGCGCCCCCGTTTGAAACGAGGGCTGCACTGGACAGACCCGGAACCGCAGGCATAGGCTCAGGCCGCGCCCACGGCGGTCCCCCTGCATCGCGCAGCGTCGCCGGCGCCACAACCCAAACGAACCGTCAGGAGGTCGCTCATGTCGTCCGCAAGCCTGGCCATTGCCGTTCGCCCCCACCCCGACCCCGTGCGCATCGCCGCGCTCAGCGCGGCCATCACGCTCAACCTCGTCGCCTTGCTGATGCTCACCCGGCCGCTGGCGCCGCAAGCGCTGGCACTGATGCACCGGATCGCCGCCGTGCCGCAGGTGGTCTTCATCGAACCGCCGCCACCCACGCCGCCACCGCCGCCGGCGGTCGAGTTGAAACCCCTGCCGCATGCCGCGCCGGTGCCCGTGCGCGTGCAGCCGCAGCCCATCGCCAGGCCGCCGGCCGCGACACCCAGCATCGCAAGCCCGCAGCCCGCGCCGATGGCGCCGCCCGACCTGCCGGCGGCGCATGCCGGCACGGCCGCGCCGGCCGAAGCCACGCTGGCGTACCGCTCGTCGCCGTTGCGGTTCCCGGCGCAGGCCCTGCGCCAGCACTTGCAGGGCACGGTGCTGCTGCGCGTGCTGGTGGACGAAACCGGCAAGCCGGTGCAGGCCGAGGTCGAGCAGAGCAGCGGCTATGCGGTGCTGGACCACAGCGCGCGTGAGCAAGTGATGGCGCACTGGCGCTTCCAGCCGGCGACGGCCGAGGGCCATGCGGTGCGTGCTTGGGCCAGGGTGCCGGTGAGCTTCGTGCTGAACAACCTGTAAGCCGATGCGGAACGGCCTACCGCGGCCGTTCCGCAAGGGCCCGGTGCGCCGCTGCGCACCGGCTGGCGCTGGCGCAAGCATGCGGACACCGCGCACGTCGCCCTCCGCCGCGCAGCCAGGCCGGCTCTTACAGTCGTTTAACGGCGCCCATGCTCCACTGCGCCGACGAACCAAGGCCGGGTCACGCATGGGCAACGACATGCACAGCTTGAAGAATTTGCGCAAGATCGCGCTGGAGTACGGCCGCGTCGAGCACCCTGATCTGGCCACGATGGCGCGCGACCTCGGCCGCGTGGTGCACGGCGACGCCTCTGCGCTGCCGGCCCGCCTGGCCGCCGTGCATCGCCGCGGTATCGACGTGCGCCTGCTGCTCGAACGCCGGCAACCCGCGCTGCGCGTGCTGGTGCGCGCGTGGCCGCCCGGCGAGCGCATGCCGCTGCTGGATCATGCCAGCGGCTGGGGCCTGGAACTGACCCTGCACGGCGCGCTGGAATGGCAGTCCTACCAGCGCGACCCGCACAGCGGGGAACTCGAAGCGCAGGGACGCAACTGGCTGGGCCCGGGCGACGCGCAGTGGTTCGAACGCGATGCCGGCCGCGCGCACCGCTGCCGCAACCTGTCGCGGCACGACGTTGCCTACACGCTGCACGTCTACGGCGGCGCATGGCCGGATCCCCGGCGTCGCGATCCGGGCGCGTCCGCGTGGATCGCCCAGGTACGGCACGGCCAACCGGCCCACTGATCCCCCCAACGGAGCAACGCATGCATCGACGTGTCGCCATCATCGGCGGCGGCGCCGCTTCCGCCGCGCTGCTCGGCGAATTGCTCGAACGCCGGCTGCCGCACCCGCTGCACCTGGACTGGTACACCGGCAGCGGCACGCCGGCGCGCGGCGTGGCCTACGGCACCCGCTCCGAGCGCCACCTGCTCAATGTGCGCGCGGCGTCGATGGGCATGTTCGCCGGCAAGCCGCAGGGCTTCCTCGATTTCGTGCAGCGCGGGCAGCCCTCCATCGCCGGCACCGATTTCCTGCCGCGCAGCCGCTACGGCGATTACCTCGAAGCCGAAGTGGCGCGCGCACTGGCGCAGGGCAAGGCGCTCGGGCACGACGTGCACATCGTGCCGTTTGCCGCCGACGCCGTGGTGCCCGAGGCCGGTGGCGTCACCGTGTTCCGCGGCGAGGAGACGCGCCGCGTGGACGCCGCCGTGCTGGCGATCGGCGCGCTGCCGCCGCAACCCTTGTCCGCCGTTGGCAGCGACGCGCTGGCCACGGGCCGCTACGTGGTCGACCCGTGGCGGCTGCTCGCCGATCCGCCCGCCGATGTGCCGCGGCACGTGCTGGTCGTCGGCCTCGGGCTTACCGCGGCCGACGTGCTGGTGGAACTCGCCGCACGCTGGCCCGACACCCGCTTCACCGCGATCTCGCGCCACGGCCGGCTGCCCGAACCGCACCTGCGCACCACCGCGACACCCGCCGAGGACAGTGCGCAGGTGATCGAGGCGATGCTGGACGAACCCGACGTGCGCCTGTGGCTGCGCCTGCTGCGCGAGGCGATCGCGCAGGAGGACGACTGGCGCGGCGTGATCGACAGCCTGCGCCCGCACACGCCGGCGCTGTGGGCTGCGCTGCCGCTCGACCAGCGGGCGCGCTTCCAGCGCCACGCGCGCTGGGCATGGGAGCGCGCACGCCACCGCATGCCGCCGGCCGTGCACGAAAGCCTCGCCGCACTGGAAGGCGCCGGCCGCCTGCACCGCTTGCGCGGCCAGCTGCATCGCGTCGAACCGGACGGCGACGGCCTGCGCCTGGAGCTGCACCCGCACGACCGCGACGCGGCGAAACGGCAGACGCTGCATGCGGACCTGGTGGTGCAGGCCGTGGGCATGGATTTCGACGT
Organism: Rhodanobacter sp.; assembly: GCA_040371205.1. Lineage (NCBI taxonomy): Bacteria > Pseudomonadati > Pseudomonadota > Gammaproteobacteria > Lysobacterales > Rhodanobacteraceae > Rhodanobacter > Rhodanobacter sp. The sequence goes on along the minus strand of AP031382.1, from coordinate 638,542 downwards.
GGCGCGCACGCCGCATCCGCTGATGCGGCAGCTGGTGGTGAACCGGCATGTGCTGCCCGATCCGCTGGGCCTGGGCTGCCGGGCCACGGCGCAAGGCCGCCTGCTGCACGAAGGCGGCGAATGGTCGCGGCTGTTCGCCATCGGCAGCTTGTTGCGCGGTACGCTGTGGGAATCCACCGCGATGCCGGAAATCCGCCAGCAGGCGCGCGCCGTGGCCGACCAGTTGCTGGCGGAATAAACCGTCCACCTCAATGACCCTCAGCCTGTTCGGCGATGTCGTCCTGCTGCTGCAAGTGCTCGGCGTGTTCGCCGCCGCGCATGCGCTGATGCACACGCGCACGCCGCAGGGCGCGATCGGCTGGGCGCTCGGCCTGCTGCTGCTGCCCGCGCTGACCCTGGTGCCCTACCTGTTCCTCGGCGCCAGCCGCTTTCGCGGCTATCTCAAGCGGCACCGCGGCGCACTGCCGCGCCAGCGGCAGGCCATTCCATCCGACGCCGGCGAGGAACGCTATGCCGCGCTGACGACGATGCTCGGCCGGCCGTTCCGGGGCGGCCACCAGGTGCGCCTGCTGATCGACGGCACGGCCACTTTCGAGGCGATCTTCGCCGCCATCGCCGAGGCGCGGCACACCCTGCTGGTGCAGTTCTTCATCTTCCACGACGACGGCCTGGGCCGGCGCATGCAGCAAGCCTTGCTGGAGCGCGCGGCGGCCGGCGTGCGCGTATGCGTGCTCTACGACGGCGTGGGCAGCCACGACCTGCCGCGCCGCTACGTGAAAACGCTGGCCGCAGGCGGCGTGGCGATCCACCCCTTCGCCACCCGGCGGCTGCGCAACCGCTTCCAGCTCAACTTCCGCAACCACCGCAAGATCGTGGTGGTGGACGGCAGCCGCGCCTTCATCGGCGGCCTCAACGTCGGCGACGAATACCTGGGCCTGAAGCCGCCGTTGGCGCCGTGGCGCGACACCCACATGGAACTGCGCGGCCCCGCCGCCGAAGACCTGCAGCGCCTGTTCGCCGACGACTGGGAATGGATCACCGGCGCGCCGCCGCCGCTGCACCCGGCACCGGCGACGGACGGCGACGCGCGCGTGCTGGCGGTTGCCAGCGGCCCGGCCGACCCGCAGGAAACCGGCTCGCTGTTCGTCACCGCCGCGATCAACGCGGCGCGCCGGCGCATCTGGCTCACCACGCCCTACTTCGTGCCCGACCACTCGGTGCGCGCCGCGCTGCAACTGGCCGCCTTCCGCGGCGTGGACGTGCGCGTGCTGATCCCGGCGCGCGCGGACCACCACACCGTGTTCCTGGCCTCGACCCTGCACGCCCACCATGCGCTGCGCGCCGGCGTGCGCGTGTTCCGCTACGAACCCGGCTTCCTGCACCAGAAAGTGCTGCTGGTGGACGACGACTGCGCCGCGGTGGGCAGCCTCAACCTGGACAGCCGCTCGTTCCGGCTCAACTTCGAGGCCAGCGCGCTGGTGCTGGACCGCCGCTTCGCCGCGGAGGTCGCGGCGATGCTGGAGCGCGATTTCACGCAGTCCACCGAGGTGCGGGCGCGCGATTACCACGACGCGCCTTACCTGCGCCGCGTGGCGATGCACGTGGCACGGCTGTTCGATCCGATCCTTTGAGGGCGCTCAGTTCCGCCGCCAGTGCCTGCCGCACAGCAGCCACGCGACGAACACGCCGACCGCCGCTCCCAGCAACTCGCACAGCGCGCGCGTGCCGATGCCGTCCGGATCGTGCACTTCGGCCAGCTTGGCCTGCAGCAGCTGCAGCGATTGCAGGCGCGCGTAGTTGAAGTAGAACAGGTTCCAGAAATCCTCGCGCCCGCTGAGCGCCAGCGCGAGGACGTAAGACCAGCCGATCTGCCGCGCATCGCTCCAGCCGTTGCGCCGGCCGAACCCATGGAACGCGAAGTACAGCACCAGGCCGGCGGCCAGGGCGATCGCGCCCGCCTCCGCGCCGCCAACCCAGCCATAGCCCATCCACGATTGGTCGTAATTCATCGCACCCTGTTCCGTTCGCACTCACCGGCATTATGCCTGCGCGTTAGACTCTGCCCGTGCTCATACGCGGAATCGCCATGTCTTTCGCCATTACCGAACGCACCGCCTTGATCGTGGTGGACGTGCAACCGGATTTCATGCCCGGCGGCGCGCTGGCCTGCCACGAGGGCGATGCCATCGTGCCCGGCATCGATCGCCTGCTGCGCGCGCGCCGCTTCCGCCACGTGGTGGCCACGCAGGACTGGCATCCGGCAGGGCACATTTCCTTCGCCAGCTCGCATCCCTATGCGCAGGCGTTCGACTCGCTGGAGCTGTACGGCCACGTGCACACGCTGTGGCCGGACCACTGCGTGCAGGGCACGCCGGGCGCCGAGCTGCATGCGGGCGTCGACTGGTCGCCGGTGGACCTGGTGCTGCGCAAGGGCAGCGACCCGCGCGTGGATTCCTACAGCGCCTTCCGCGAGAACCACGGCCCCCAAGGCACGCGTCCCACCACCGGCCTGGCCGGCTGGCTGCGCGACCGCGGCGTGGACAGGCTGCTGCTGTGCGGCCTCGCCCGCGACATCTGCGTGCTGTGGTCGGCGCAGGACGCGCTGAAGGAAGGCTTCGAGGTCGGCGTGCTGTGGGACCTGACGTGCCCGGTGACGCCGGCCAGCAACGCGGCCACCCGCGCCGCGCTGGAAGCGCAGGGCATCGCCCTCGTCCAGCTCGACGACTAAACTACGCACGCCGCAAGCAAACCGGACGACTGCCATGGCCGAACGCGAATTCCCGGATTACACCGTGCGCTCCGGCGCCAGCCTCGAAGGCTCGCGCTATACGGCATGGCTGTCCGTGGTGCCGCACGGCCACGGCTTCCCCGTGTACTACGCGATCTGCGAAAACCGCAGCTTCCGCCACCAGGACGTGGCCGAGCGCGCCGCCGAGGACGCCCTGGCCGCGGTGCTCGCGCTGGAGGAAGACGGCGCGCCGGTGTTTCCCGACAACTACACCGGGTTCGCCGACGAGGCCTAGCCGCGCGACCACGCCTGCGGCGTGACGATGTCGAAACCGTGGTCGCGGCGCGTGCGCCGCGCCAGCTTCAGCAGCGCCTTGTCGCGGGTAAGTAGCCATCGCGCGCCGCCGGCCTGGGCAAGTTCGAGAAACTTCTGGTCGTCCGGATCGGCGCAACGCGGCAACTTCGGCGCCGGCGGCGGGCGGTGTTCCGCGTCCGCCAGCAACGGCAACCGCGCGTCGAACGCCGCCAGCGCCGCATCGCGCCGCGCGGCATCAAGCGCCAGTTGCGGATAGCTCAGCACGGCCAGCCACTCCTCGCGGCAAGCCGCATCGCCGATCGCCTGCACCGCGCCGCCGGCCAGCGCGTCGCGCAGGGCGGCGCACGCCGCGTCGCCGAACACGAACAGGTCGAGGCAGACGTTGGTGTCCAGCACCAGGCGCGGCGGCGCGGCCATCAGGCCAGCGCGGCCAGTTGCGCCAGCGCGGCGGGGATCTCCGCCGCATGCGCCGCTTCGCGCATGCGCGGCGCATCCGCCGCGGCCAGGCTGTTCTCCAGCTCGTGCGCCCAGGTCACGTGGTACGGCACGTGCACGCCCCAGCCGCCGAGGCGCAGCACCGGCTCGATGTCCGAGCGCAGCGAGTTGCCCACCATCGCGAACTCGTGCGGCGCCACGCCGAACTCGTCGAGCAGGCGCCGGTAGGTGGCGGTGTCTTTCTCCGACACGATCTCGATGCGGCGAAACAGGTCGGCCAGGCCCGATTCGGCCACCTTCTTCTCCTGGTGGAACAGGTCGCCCTTGGTGATCAGCACCACCGCATGCGCCTCGGCCACCGCCGCCACCGCCTCGCGGATGCCGGGCAGCAGTTCCACCGGATGCTGCAGCACGCGCTTGCCGATCTCCACCAGGCGATGGATGTCCTGCGCGCTGATGCGGGCCTCGCTGATCGCAATGGCGGTCTCCACCATCGACAGCGTCATGCCCTTGGCGCCGTAGCCGAACAACGAAAGGTTGCCGCGCTCGGTGGCCAGCATGCGCGCGTGCACCGCGTCGTCGGCAAGGTCGGCGTAGCGGCCCACGATGGCGGCGAACTCGGCGTTGGCCGCGCGGAAATAGTCCTCGCTGCGCCACAGCGTGTCGTCGCCGTCGAAACCCACCATTTTCAACATGGCCGTCGTACCTGAATCGCTGGGAAGCGCACATTATCCGCGACATCGCCACGGCGCCGCGGCTGGCCTAAGCTCATGCCCTGCGCCACTTCACGGAGAACGCCATGCGCCGCCCTCTGCCGTTGCTGCTGCCGCTTGCCCTTGCCACTCTGGCCGCCTGCGCGAGCTTGCCGCCGGCCGCCCACGCGACCACGCCGGATGCCGCGCTGCTTGGCGCCTACCACTGGCAACTGGCGCAGGCCATCGACCACGACGGACAGCGCCTCGCCGTGCTGTTCGTGCGCCCGGACAAACCGCTGCAACTGGACTTCGCCGACGGTCGCCTCAGCGTGCGCAACGCCTGCAACGGCATGGGCGGCAGCTACCGGATCGAGAACGGCCAACTGATGGTCGGCCCGATGATGCACACCATGATGGCCTGCGCCGACCCCGCGCTGAACCGGCTGGACGGCCTGATCGGGCAGCGCCTCGCCAGCCATCCCGCCATCGCGGTCACCAAGCACGGCGATACGCCGCAACTGCAGTTGCGCACCGCCAGCGGCGACACGCTGGATTTCGACGGCATGCCCACCGCCGAGACCCGCTACCACGGCCCCGGCGTCACCGAATTCCTCGAAGTGGCGGCACAGACCGTGCCTTGCCCGCAGGGCCGCTGCCTGCACGTGCGCGAGGTGCACTACGACACGAACGGCCTCGTCAGCGGCACGCCGGGCGAATGGCAAACGCTGCCGGCCATCGAGGGCTACACCCACCAGGACGGCGTGCACAACATCGTGCGCGTGAAGCGCTATGCCAACGGCAATGCGCCTGCCTACGTGCTGGACACGGTGGTGGAGACCAGCATCCCGAAACCGTGACGGCGTCGCACCCCGGGGGTCACGCGCCCACGCGCCGGCGCACCGCCGCGAAATCGCGCAGCGGCCGCACCTCGATGCAACCGGTCTGCGCCCACGGCAGGTCGGCAGCCATGCGCAGCGCTTCTTCTTCGCTGTCCGCTTCGACCAGGTTGAAGCCGGCGAGGTATTCCTTGGTTTCCGCGAACGGGCCGTCCAGCACGAAGGTCTTGCCTGCGCGGATGCGTACCGACTTCGCGGTGGCCGGCGCCTCCAGCTGCTGCGCATCGAGCAGCTTGCCCCGTGCGCGCAACCCGTCCGCGTGCGTGATGCACGCATGCATGCGCGCGTCGAACTCGCCCGACGGCAACGCCTCAAGCAGTGCGTCGTCGCAGTAGACCAGCAGCAGGTATTTCATGGCGGGCTCGCATCGCGGCGAAGGGGAAGCGCGATGCTCGCACACATCCGGCGCTTGCGCCCTCAGCCCCGCGCCAGCGCGTAGTCGATCGACGCGCACACCGCCGCGGCCTGCGCGTCGTTGCATTGCGCGGGCGTGGCGCGCGGGCTGTCCGGGTAGACCTCGGTGGTGGTGCGGTAGCGCGCGTTGGTGATGCCGGCGCACAAGCCCAGCCCGCGGCAGTCGTATTCGATCACGCCCGGCGCCACCGCCGGCGAGCCGATGAGGGTGCCGTCGGGGTCGGCCGGCGCGATGTGGGTGACCTTGGCCACCGCCGCGATCACCGCCTGCTGGAAATCCGGCTCCGGCTGCGCGCTGTCCGCGCACAGGTAGAAGCCGTCGGGGATGGTGCCTGGCTCGAACGGCTGGCCGTCGCGCGCGGCCAGCGCGGGGCGGTATTCGCTTTCGTCGGTGTCGGTGGTTTCGTGCAGGTCGATGTGCATGCGCGCCGTATCGCGCAGCGGCGACAGCAGGCGCCACAGTGCGGCGGATTCCTGCGCCGGGCTGTCCGCGCGGAAGTTGCGGTTGGGATCGAGCGCGTCGGGGTTCCAGCGGTGGATGCGCTCGTAGCCCCACGGGCTCACGCAGGGCACGGCCAGCAGGTTGGCGCGGCCGGCATAGGCCGCCGCGTCGTGTTCGAGGAATTGCAGCGCACCGTGCACGCCGCTGGTTTCGTAACCATGCACGCCGCCGGTGACCACCATCACGGGCAGCGCGTCGTTCCAGTCACGGCTCTTCACCACGAACAGCGGATAGCTTTCCGGCGCGTAGTCCAACCGGCCGTATTCGGCTACCTCGAAGTTCGCGCGCAAGGCCTCGATACGGCCCTGCACTTCGTCGGCGTAGCTGCGCAGGCGACGCTGGCGCGCACGCCATTCGGCCACTTCCACCGCGCCCCAGGGCGTGCCGGGCGTGCCGATGGGGTAGAAGGCGTCGATGGTCATGGCATGCTCCGCAGCGGTGGTTGACCGGGCACTCTAACACCGGGCCAAGCCGCTCCCTGCGTTTGTGCCCGGTTCCGCACAGTGCCTGCGCGACCCGGCACAGCCGCCCCGCCAAAAAGAATGGCGGCCGCACGATGCGCGCGGCCGCCATCCGAGGTCGTCGTGTTGCGCCTGGCGCTTACTTGCCGGTGCTGGCCGGCAGCGGCTCCAGGTTGAAGTTGAGCGAGGTGATCTTGGCGTCGAGGCCGCTCACCACGTCGGAGGTGAGGTCGTTGCTGGTGTTGCCGCCCAGCACCGCGTCGCGGTTCAGCAGCAGGCCGCAGTGGTGGCTGTTGTAGGCGCTGTTGACGACGGGCTGCGCCTGCTGGCCGATCTGCTCCATCACCTTGCCGCGGGTCAGCTGGATGCGCTGCTCAAGCTGGCCGGCCTGCGCCTGGAAAGCCTGCATGCGCTGCTGCAGCGCCTGACCCAGCTGCTGGCGCTGCGACTCGGTGAGCGAAGTGCTCTTCTGCTGGAACGCCTGGATGTCCGCTTCCAGCGGCTTGCGCTGGCTCTCCAGCAGCGACTGCTGCTGCTCCGCCAGCGACTTCAGGCGCTCGCTCGCGGCCTGGCCCACCTTGGACTGCGCGAACACCGCCTCGCGCGACAGCATGCACACGCCCGGCACCGGGTTGCCTTCCAGCGTATTGGCGGCCGGCGCCGTGGCGGCACGTACCGGCGCGGCAAAAGCGAAGGAAAGGCCGGCGGTGGCGGCCAGCGCGGCAACGAGCAAGGGGCGGTGCATGTTCATGGGCAAGATCCGATGGCAAGGTTCGAGAGGTGCCGCAAGCCACCACGGGCCGAGGCGAACCGTCATCCTACTAGGCCCAAGCTGTCTGCGGGATGGCTGCCGGAGCGCAACGCCGCGCCCGAAGCGTCGCCCAACCGCAATGCATGTGCCGGCACGCCGGGCTGGTTCGGGTCTGATGAGTGAACCAAACCCGGTTGCTTGTTCCATTGTTTGCTCATGAGCGCCCCATGGGCCGACGGTGAGCAGTTAACAGCTTAATTGCCTTCGCTCCATCTAGAAGGCATCATCGCGAACAATCATTCGCATGGAAGGGGAAAACGAATGCCAGCAGTCAAATCTTCAGCCTCGGCACCCAAGCCTCCATCCCGAGGAGCTGCAAACCAGCGAGCCGTTAATTCAAGCGCGGAAGCGACCGCCAGCCTCACACCTGAACTAGTCATTGCTCTCTGTGGACCGATCGGGTCTCCACTACATGAAACTGCCGAACAGATATGCAACGCCCTTCGAGAGCATCGCTATACCTGCGAAAACATTAGACTTAGTGATTTGATAAAAATAAACGCCACCAAGGTAGACGTGGCAATTGACAGCTCATCTCGATTCAAGGAAATAAAATCACTTATAAATGCCGGCGACAAGCTGAGACAAAAATTTGGGAATGACGTCCTTGCTAAATTAGCTATTGCCAAGATAAGTGGCGATCGGCAGGATAATCTAGGAGAAATCTCCGATGCCGCTAATGAAAATAGAAAATCTGGCGGGAAAAATATTCGCGGTTATCGCTTTTGCCACATTATAGACTCGATAAAAAACGATGCGGAATTGGATTTACTTCGACTAATTTATGGTGACGCACTACTTTCAATAGGAGTTTTCTCTACAATTGAAACAAGAAGGGAAAATCTAAGTCAACCCGGAGCTTTTTCAGAAAATGAAATTGACGATCTGGTTGATACTGATTCAGGTGAAGAATTCGCGCACGGACAATCCGTAAGGAACACATTTCCAAGATGCGACTTTTTCCTACGGGTCGATCATGCGGCGCATAGCCCCGAAGAATCTGATGCCATTCCACAAATACTAAAGAAGCTAAGGCGCCTATTCTCACTTATCTTTCAATCAAGTATAATCACACCAAACCCGGAAGAAGCAGCGATGTATGCATCAGCATCCGCAGCCCGGAATTCCGCCTGCCTTTCACGACAAGTTGGTGCCGCAGTCACTAGCTCAACAGGCGAGCTACTAGCCGTTGGCTGGAATGATGTTCCACAAAAGGGTGGCGGATTATATGGCAAACCACCAATAACTCATGAAATCATCCACCCCACCAAAGATCAGCGATGCTTCGCCTTGCCCAGAGGCGCCTGTTTCAATGACCGCGAGAAAGATAGCATTCTTCAAGCAATCGTGGACAGTCTAGTAAAGGTTAAATTAATAGATTCGAATCAAATCCTTTCCGCAAAAGAGGCCATTAGAGACAACACAAGAGTCAAGGATCTTATAGAATTTTCTCGCGCGATTCATGCGGAAATGCATGCGATACTCACCGCCTCAAGAATAGCCGGAGAGCGACTTGTTGGAGGGAAAATTTTTGTTACAACCTACCCCTGCCATTCGTGTGCAAGACACATTGTCGCCGCCGGCATAAATGAGATTTATTACATTGAGCCATACAGGAAAAGCATGGCCACTAAGCTACACAGTGATACGTTATCGGAACGTGCCGACGACCAAAAAAAAGTTCGACTTCTTCAGTTTGATGGCGTCGCACCGAGACGCTTCATCGAACTATTCGAAGCTGGTGACCGGAAGAAAAATGGCGTGCTAAGCTTGCCCCGTCGATCAGATGCTCAGCCAACAACGAAGGTGAGCCTCAAGGCTATCCCACGACTTGAACAGGCTGTAGTTGCGGAAGTGACTGAAAAAGAACTGAATTTTCCCGCACTTGCCGTCGCAAAACCGGGGAGTGATGACCATGGCAACGAACCGCAAAGCCCAACACCCTCAGCAGCTTGAGCTTCGTGTATTCGGGGACATCGGCGCCCGGGCCCGTCCCTCGGGGAAGGATATGCCCTCCACTCAATCCGTCACCAAGGTAGCTCCACAAAGCAGCAAGGGTGATGACGCTCAGGGCGGGGCTACAGAAAGAGACAAGGCCATTTACCTGTCAATTGCGAGCCGCTACTTCGAGCTGTAATCTGATTGAATGTGGAGGCTCCGCACTCAAAGAGTCTTGTGGGTTTCCCCAAAAGCAGCTAGCTCGCGATCAGCAAGGACGGGGGCTGCGGCAAATTTGGGCGCGACAGTTGCTAGCGGACAGCCCTCATAAGGCGCTGGTTTCTTACCGCTCAACACCCAAAAGATGCTAGTTTCGCGATCGGATATTTAATCATTTTAGATCAATCAGTTAGATGGCGCGCCGGCGGCCAAGGTCATGGCCTGCACGACCATCCGCGGCCGGGACGGCGGCCGCCATCGCCGGCGACCCGTCGAGGGTGCACTCCATCGCCACGACCGGGCACCTTCCGGCTGGACGGTATCGCGAGCACTGACCCAGCCCAATGCACACAGGACAGGGGTACCATGTCGCTAGGCCAAGGACTCTAAGGACGCGCGCGTGGCGCAACTCATTCCTCAGACGTGGTACCACGGCACCTTCACACTGCCCCAGGAGGGGCAGCAGTGGCATCCCTTCACGCACCTAGGCACACGCGAAGCCGCCATCGAGGTACTTACCGACAGGTATTGTCTCGACGGCGCGACCGGCCAGCCCCATCTCGCCTCGTTCACGGTGCCGAAGGACCTGAATCTCCTTGATGTGGCCGATTTCGATTCACCCGACCCTGCAGTCTGGATTAGACGCTTGCGATCAGACAAACGCTTCTTCTCGTCATGGGACCGCGCGATCCCACTATACCGCCAGCTCAAGGGGAACCCCAAGGGGGTTCACCCCCGATTTCACGGACACTTACAAAAGGGCCGCTCGAGGCCCAGAGGAGTGTTCATGTCGAAGCGAAGAAAGTTCAGTGCGGAGTTCAAGCGCGGTGCGGTTGAATAGGCCAAGCAGCCGGGTGTCAGTTGCGCCCAAGTGGCCCGCGAGCTGGGGGTCCGGGAGAACCTGTTGACCCGCTGGAAACGGGAGTCCAACAGCCAGGGGTCGGTCGCGTTTGGCGGTAGCGGAACGCCGCGGGATGAGGAGCTGGCGAGGCTCAAGCGCGAGCTGGCCCGGGTGAAGAAGGAGCGGGATTTTTTGCGCGAAGCGGCGACGTTCTTTGCCAAGGGATCATCCTGAGGTATCAGGTGATCGAACGTTGCCGCAACGAGTTTCCGGTTCGGCTGATGTGCCGCTGTCTGCGGGTGTCGACCAGTGGCTACTACGATTGGAGCAAGCGCATGCCCAGTGCCCGCCAGGTCGACAACGATCGCCTGCTCGGCCGCATCCGTGCACTGCACGAGGACAGCCGTGGCGTGTTGGGGGCGGGACGGATGCATGAGGACCTCGCCGCGGAAGGCGAGTCGGCCAGCCTGAACCGGGTGGCGCGTCTGATGGCGGCCGATGGCCTGCAGGGCTGGCCACGCAAGAAGCGGCGCGGCCAGCGGGCTCAACCGGGACTGGCCCCACCGGGCGTGCGCAACTGGCTGGAACGGGACTTCACCGCACAGGAGCCGGAGACCAAGTGGGTCACCGACATCACCGAGATCAAGACCGACGAAGGCAAGCTGTACCTATGCATCGTGCTGGACCTGTTCGACCACCGGGTCGTGGGTTGGTCGATGCATCATCGGCAAGACCGGCAGATGGTGATCCGGGCCGTGCAGATGGCCGTGTGGCAGCGCCAGGGAGGCGAGCCGGTGATCCTGCATTCGGATCGTGGCAGCCAGTTCCGCAGCGGCGACTACCAGGACTATCTGGTGGCCAATGCGTTGGTATGCTCGATGAGCGCGGTCGGCCATTGCGGGGACAACGCGGCTTGCGAGGGCTTCTTCGGCCAGCTCAAGCGCGAGCGTGTCTACCGCATGAAATATCCGACGCTCGATGCAGCAAGAGCCGATGTGTTCGAATACATCGAGCGGTTCCACAATCCGAGAATGCGGCGCAGGCAGGCAAAGCAGGATCTGAAGTTTTCCACCCTTTCACAACCGTCCGTGATTTCGGGGTAGAACCCCCACGCCCGATTTATCGACTAGCAGCTTATGGGCCCCGCACTAGCGACTTATGGGGTCTCTACTAGCGCCTTTTGGGTATCCCCACAAGTCTGAAGCCCCAGCCTTACTCCCCAGCTATTTCAACCGCACTTCGAATACCCACAATTCAAACAAGTCTGGCACCCATCCATCAGCACCAGCGCCTGGGTGTTGCACTTGTGGCACAACGTGGCGCCGGGCGGGAAGCTGCCGTTGGATTCGGCGGGCGAAGTGGCGGTTTCGGTGTCGGCTTTCTTGACCGCGGCGGCCTCGTAGGCGGCGCGCTTCTCGGCAATCAGCGCGCGCTGGCTGTCGCTCATCTCGGGGTCGACGATGAGGCCGATGTTCTTCATATGCTGCTCGATCACCGCGCCGATCTCGGCCACGATGCTGGGCATGTAGACGCCGCCGGCCTTGAAGTAGCCGCCGCGGGGGTCGAACACGGCCTTCATCTCCTCCACCAGGAAGGTGACGTCGCCGCCCTTGCGGAACACGGCGGAGAGGATGCGGGTAAGCGCCACGATCCACTGGAAGTGGTCCATGTTCTTCGAGTTGATGAAGATCTCGAAGGGGCGGCGCTGCTCGTGCCTGGTGCCGGCGTTGAGCACGATGTCGTTGATGGTGACGTACAGCGCGTGCTCGAACAGCGGCGACTTGATCTTGAAGGTGGAGCCGATGAGCTGCTCGGGGCGCTCCAGGCTCTCGTGCATCTGGATGACTTCGGCCTGGCGCGGTTCGGCGGCCTTGGCCTGGGGCACGGGTGCGGCGGCGGACGCGGCCTTGTCCTCGGGCTTGACGACGTTGTAGCCCTTGATCTTTTTTTCGATCTTGATCGCCATGGGGTGTTCGTTCCTGGTGGTGACTGGCGGCGCGCGCAACCTTGAGAGAAAAACAGCCGGCCCGGCGCACGGCCGGGCCGGCTGCTTCGGGACTTACTTCTTGCGGGCAGCCTTCTTGGCGGCGGGTTTCTTCGCCGACTTGACGCTCGCCTTCTTGCTGGCAGTGGACCTCTTGACCGCCTTGGCGGCCTTCTTCACGGCAGCCTTCTTGGCTGTCTTCTTGGGGGCGGCTTTCTTCGCCGTCTTCTTGCTGCTGACCTTCTTTGCGGCCTTGGCGACTTTCTTCGCCTTGCCGGCAACCTTCTTGGCGGCCTTCTTCACCGCCTTCCTGGCGGGAGCGGCCTTCTTTGCGACTTTCTTGGCGGCCTTCTTGGCGACCTTCTTCACCGCTTTCTTGGCGGCGGACTTCTTGGCGGCCGCCTTCTTCACGGCTTTCTTGACCGCCTTCTTGGCAGCTGCCTTCTTGGCAGCTGCCTTCTTGGCCGGAGCCTTCTTTGCCGCAGCCTTTTTCGGCGCGGCTTTTTTAGCCGCCGCTTTCTTCGGCGCAGCCTTCTTCCTGGCGGCCTTCTTCGGCGCGGCGGCCGGAGCGGCAGGCGCGGCGGCGGCGGCGGGCGCGTCGATCACCGGTTCCGCGGGGGCGGCCGGCACAACACTGTTTTGCACTTCGACTTCGGTATCGATGGACATGCGGGTGTACCCCTCGGCGGTGATCGTTGCGTTCGTGGACTCGGTGTCAGAACTTGCCGTAATAGCCTTCCTTCAAGGCATCGAAGAGGTTGGCGGCGGTGTGCATCTCGCCGTCGTATTCCACTTCTTCGTTGCCGCGAAGTTCGATAACGCTACCGTCTTCCAGTTCGAAGTGGTAGAGGGTGTTGGCGAGGTCGGCTTCCTTCACCAGCACGCCCTGGAAAGCAGCCGGGTTGAAGCGGAAGGTGGTGCAGCCTTTCAACCCCTGCTTGTAGGCGTAGAAGTAGATGTCCTTGAAGTCTTCGTAGGGGTAATCCGTGGGCACGTTCGCGGTCTTGGAGATCGACGAGTCGACCCACTTCTGCGCGGCGGCCTGGATGTCCACGTGCTGCTTCGGGCTGATGTCGTCGGCGGCGACGAAGTAGTCGGGCAACCTGGCCTGCGGGTCGTCGCTGAACGGCATCGCGTTGGCGTTGATCAGCGCGCGGTAGGCGAGCAGCTCGTAGCTGTAGACCTCGACCTTTTCCTTGGTCTTGCGGCCTTCGCGGATCACGTTGCGCGAGTAGTGGTGGGCGAAGCTGGGCTCGATGCCGTTACTGGCGTTGTTGGCCAGCGACAGCGAGATGGTGCCGGTGGGCGCGATCGAGCTGTGGTGGGTGAAGCGCGCACCGGTCTCGGCGAGTTCCTTCACCAGGTTGGGCGCCACTTCGGCGACGCGCTGCATGTAACGGCTGTATTTGGCGTGCAGCACGCGGCCGGGGATGGCGTCGCCGACCTTCCAGCCGTCCTTCGCCATTTCCGGGCGCTTGCGCAGCATGTCGCCGGTGACGGTGTAGTCCCTGGCGAGCACGGGCGCAGGCCCCTTTTCCTTGGCGAGGTCCAGCGCCACTTCCCAGCCGGCCACGGCCATCTCGCGCGAGACGTCCTCGGTGAAGGACACCGCGTCGGCCGAGCCGTAGCGCATCTTGAGCATGGCGATGGTGGAGCCGAGGCCGAGGTAGCCCATGCCGTGGCGGCGCTTGCTCATGATCTCGTTGCGCTGCTGCTCGAGCGGCAGGCCGTTGATCTCCACCACGTTGTCGAGCATGCGGGTGAACACCTTCACCACGTCGCGGTATTCGTCCCAGTCGAAGCGGGCCTTGGGGCCGAACGGGTCGCGCACGAAGGTGGTGAGGTTGATCGAGCCGAGCAGGCAGGAGCCATACGGCGGCAGCGGCTGCTCGCCGCAGTTGTGCGCGTGCAGGCCGTTGCCGTCGAAGGTGTTGATGCCCGGCACCTGCACGTCGTAGACGTCCTCGACGCCGTCGGCGGCCAGGCTCTCCACGGTGGCGACGTAGCGGGCCCGGTTGAGGCTGCGCTTGTAGCCGGACAACGCCGCAGCAAGGCGCGCCGACTTGTCGCTGTCGGCAAAACCGATCCGCTCGGCAAAGCATGCCAGCGCCTCGCCGGCGATCACCAGCTCGTACTGCGCCTGGGTGGCGTAGGCACGCTGGCCGCCATGGCCATCCGGCAGCACGGAGCTGCCGGCGACGCGGCGGTCACGGTAGATGCGCGACGGGATGCCGAGTCGCAGCAGCATGCGCTGCACCGCTTCCAGGCGCGGCAGGTTCGACTGGGCCAGGCGCACGGACACACCCTTGGCCTGGCTGCCCTGCACCGAACCGTCGGCGTCGAAGAAGCCGCGCAGGAAGCCGCGGTATGCCTCACTGGAGGCCTGCTCCAGCGCCGGCGTGATCGCCTTGTCGCCAGGCGCCATGCCCAGCCCGAAGGCGAGGTCGCGCAGCGCGGCGGACTTCAGGCGGAACTCGTTGCGCCCGGCCACTTCCGACCAGCCGGCGAAGTCCGCGCGATGCGGCAGCGTTTCGGCGCAGCGCAGCGCCTCGGCCATCAGCGCCTGCGCACCGCAGCCGCCAGCGGCATTGACGGCGGCGGCCTGCGGCCACGCCGACAGGATCGCCGTCTCGTGCTTGAGCGTGCCGTCGCCGACCAGCAGGCCAAGCAGGTAGCCCTGCTCGGCGGTGAGCGCGCCGGCCCACTGGGCGTTCGCACGATGGTCGTTCAGCAGCAGCTTGTCGCCGGGCTTGAGCGCACCGGCAGCGCACCACTCGGTGTCCACGCTCCAGCGGGTGAGGCGGGTGACGCGACGCACGCGGTGATCGTCGGTGAGGCGCAACCGATAGCCCTCCTCGGTCTGCAGCGCCAGCACCGGCTTGGTGGCGGTGCGGAAAAAGCCCTCGGCACCGGTGGCATGGTCGCGACCGTCAACGCGCGCCTCGAACGGACGGCCGAGCAGGTCGCGCACCTGGCGCGGGCCTTCGGCGGTCTGCACCCAGGTGTCGGCGGTAACGCACGGATTGGTAGCGCGGATGTGCTCGCACCACCAGTTGTTGTTCATCTCGTTGACCTTGTCGATCAGGATGAAGCCCGGCTCGGCGTAGTCGTAGGTGGACACCATGATCATGTCCCACAGGTGCCGCGCGCGGATGTGGCCGTAGATCTTGCAGGCGACCAGGCCGTCGTCGCGCTCCACGTAGTTCTCGTGGGTGGGCCACTCGCGCCAGACGACCTTGCTGGCGTCGCCGAGGTCGAGTTCGTCGCGCTCCTTCACGTGGATCGGGAACACCAGCGGCCAGTCCCGGTCGTGCTCCACCGCCTGCATGAAGCCGTCGGTGACCAGCAGGCTGAGGTTGAACTGGCGCAGGCGGCCGTCTTCGCGCTTGGCGCGGATGAATTCCTTGACGTCGGGATGGCTGACGTCGAACGTGCCCATCTGCGCGCCGCGGCGGCCGCCGGCGGAGGACACGGTGAAACACATCTTGTCGTAGATGTCCATGAAGGACAGCGGGCCGCTGGTGTACGCGCCGGCACCCGACACGTAGGCGCCGCGCGGGCGCAGCGTGGAGAACTCGTAGCCGATGCCGCAGCCGGCCTTCAGGGTGAGGCCGGCCTCGTGCACCTTTTCCAGGATGTCGTCCATCGAGTCGCGGATGGTGCCGGACACGGTGCAGTTGATCGTGGACGTGGCGGGCTTGTGCTCCAGCGCGCCGGCGTTGGAAGTGATGCGGCCGGCCGGGATCGCGCCGCGGCGCAGCGCCCACAGGAAGCGTTCGTTCCAGTGCTCGCGCAGTTCGGGCGTGGCCTCCACGTCGGACAGGGCGCGCGCCACGCGCTGCCAGGTGCCGTCGATGTCGAGGTCCACCGGCTCGCCGGCCTTGCTGCGCAGGCGGTACTTCTTGTCCCAGATGTCCTGCGAGGCAGGTTGCAGCGGAATCGCCACGGCGGCGCGTTGCAGTTCCGACCCCGTGGCTGGCACACGTGCTGTGCTCATCGGTTCCCTGACCTCGTTAGCTGTAGCGGCCTTGCGGCCTTGTTGTTGTGATTGCCGTCGTGGCCATCGAGCCGCGGCGCCTGCAGCGGTCGCACGCTGCGGACACGCCGTGCCGACTGGATGGCGGACGCTCCCCGTGAAGCGATTCGCCCCACCAGTGCTTGTCCGCTTGCTCGCAGACAAGCACAAGATGTTGTGGTTGCGAACCCTTGGCAAGGTACTGCCGGGGAAGCGCGATGTAAAGTGTCATTTGCGCGTTCCGCGCCACATCGCGGCCGGGAACCTGATACCGCCCGCGGCAGTCGAAAACGCGCCGCCCCACTTCACGGCAGGAGGAGTCCGATGTCGTTCCGTTCGCCCCGTTTCCCGACCCGGCTGGCCTGCGCCTGTGCGCTGCTCGCCGGCATCGTCCTGCCCCTCGCCGGCCGCGCCGCCATGCCGCCCGCCGTGGACGGCCAGCCGATGCCTTCGCTGGCGCCGATGCTGGAGCACGTGACACCGGCGGTGGTGAACATCTCCAGCAAGACGCGCGTGCAGGTACGCAACCCGTATTTCGACGACCCGATGTTCCGCCAGTTCTTCGGCCTGCCGGCCGCACCGCGCGAGCGGGTGGAACAGAGCCTGGGCTCGGGCGTGGTGGTGGACGCGGCGAAGGGCTACATCCTCACCAACAACCACGTGGTGGGCGGCGCCGACGACATCACGGTGACCCTGCAGGACGGCCGCAGCTTCAAGGCCAAGCTGGTGGGCACCGACCCGGACACCGACGTGGCGGTGATCCAGATCCACGCCACCGGCCTGCAGGCGTTGCCGGTGGCCGATTCCTCCGCGCTGCGCGTGGGCGACTACGTGGTGGCGGTGGGCGAGCCGTTCGGGCTCAGCGAGACGGTGACCTCGGGCATTGTCTCGGCGCTGGGCCGCTCGGGGCTCGGCCCGGAGTCGTCGGGCTCGGGCCGCTACCAGAACTTCATCCAGACCGACGCCTCGATCAACCCGGGCAACTCCGGCGGCGCACTGGTGAACCTGCGCGGCCAACTGGTGGGCATCAACACGATGATCTTCTCGCCCTCGGGCGGCAACGTGGGCATCGGCTTCGCGATTCCCAGCAACCTCGCCAGCGAGGTGATGCGGCAGTTGATCGCGCACGGCAAGGTGCAACGCGGCACGCTGGGCCTGCAGTCGCAGGACATCACGCCGCGCATCGCGCGCCTGCTCGGCCTGGCGCAGGACCACGGCGTGGTGGTAGCCGGCGTGGATGCCGGCTCGCCCGCCGAGCAGGCCGGCCTGCAGCCCGGCGACGTACTCACCTCGGTCGACGGCAAGCCGCTGCGCAGCGTCGGGGACCTGCGCAACGCCGAAGGACTGCTGCCGGTGGGCAGCACCGTGAAACTTGGCGTGCTGCGCGACGGCAAGGCGCGCGAGGTCAGCGCCGTGCTGCGTCCGGAGCGGCTGGCCAGCCTCGACGGCGCGCGGCTCGACCCGCGCCTGGCCGGCGTCACCTTCACCGAACTCAGCCAGCAGCAGCGCAGCCAGGGCATGTACGGCGTGCTGGCGAGCGCCGTGCAGCCCAACAGCCGCGCCGCCGCCGCCGGCCTGGTCGCCGGCGACCTCGTGATCGGCGTGGGCAACATGCGCATCACCGGGCTGCGCATGCTGCGCGAACTGGCCGGCGTGCGCCCGCGCCAGCTCGCGCTGGTGGTGGCCGACGACGAGGGCACGCACTATGTGCTCGTTCAATGAACGAGCCGGCGGACCCGCCGTGCGGCGCCGCACGGCGGGCAACGTGAACCGGAGCACGCATGCGGACGTGCATGCGTCGCAATCGCGCGCTTGCGCGCTTGATGTTTTCCACCCAAGCCGTTGAAATAACCGGCGTTCGCCCACTCTGTGCGTCGGCCGGGATTACGCGCCGCCACCCTCACTCCTTCGCCAACCCATTCCTGTCGGGGTATTCCGCCGCCATGTCCGTTCGTGCTGTCCGCTTGCTGCCCGCCCTCCTGTTTGGCGCCTGCCTCGTCGCTCCCGCGTTCGCCGCGCCGAAATCGACGCATGCCACTTCCCACCACAAGACCTCCGCCACCAGCAAGGCAAGCCGATCCACGCTGATCTGGCGCGGCGACGTCACCACCGATCGCGCGGTGATGGAGAACGTGGCGAAGGAGTGGCAGCGCAGCGGCCACGGCCGCATCGAGCTGCAGCCCTTCAACACCGCCTCGGGCATCGATGCGGTGGCCGGCGGCAGCGCCGACATCGCCGGCAGCGCGCGCCCCGGCGACGGCACGCCCGAGGACAACCGCCTCACCTTCACCCCGGTGGCATGGGACGGCCTGGTGATCATCACCAACCCGGCCAACCCGGTGCGCAACCTCACCGCGCGCCAGCTGCACGAGATCTACCTCGGCTACATCACCAACTGGAACCAGGTCGGCGGCCGCAACGCGCCGATCAACCTGTACGCGGTGATCAGCCCCAACGACGGCGTGGAGTACAGCCTGCGCAGCCTGCTGTTCGGCCGCGGCGGGCAGGAGATCTCCGCATCGCGCTTCTACCTCAACACCGAGGCGCTGGAGCAGGGCGTCGAACTCGATCCGAACAGCCTGGGCGTGTCGACGCTGGCCGACGTCAGCGGCAACCACAGGCTGCGCACCATCGACGTGGACAACGTGGCGCCCACCCTGGCGAACATCGCCGACGGCAGCTACCCGCTGTTCGTGCCGCTGTACCTGGTGAGCAACCCGAACAGCGTCAAGGCCGCCGCGGTGAAGGAGTTCCTCGACTACCTGCAGACCGACAAGGCCAAGGCCGCGCTGCGCAGCCACCTGGTGCTGCCGTACGAGGACGGCATCGGGCTGGTGGCGAAGGACCAGCAGCGCCGCGACGTGCTTTTCGCCGAGGCGACCAACAGCAAGGCCAAGGCGCCGACCGCCCCGCCGATCGCCGCTCCGGGCGCCAGCTACGCCGCAGCGGCCGCCATGGCGCCGACATCGGAACGCACCGCCGTTGCCCACGCCGCGATGGTCAGCCGGAATGCCGCGGGCGCCTCCAAGAGCTACACCGTGGTCAAGGGCGACACCTTGTCCGGGATCGCCCAGAAGCACGGCGTGAGCGTGGCCGACCTGCGCAGCTGGAACCACCTCAAGAGCGACAACATCCGGCTCGGCCAGTCGCTGCAGGTCAGCCAGGACTGAGGCCGGCTCGATACCCGCGCGTCGTCGAACAGGCTGCCCTCGTGCCGATCCGCGCCGTCACGCTCGACCTCGACGACACCTTGTGGCCGGTGATGCCGGCGCTGGAACTCGCCGACCGGGCGGTGGACGATTACCTGCGCGAACACTGGCCCGAGGTGGCCCGCGCATGGCCCATCCCGGCCATGCGCGCACTGCGCGCGCAGATGGCCGCCGCGCGGCCCGACCTCGCCCACGACTTCACCACCCAGCGCCGGCTGACCCAGCAACATGTCTTCGCCTCCTGCGGCGTCGCCGACGCGCCGCTGGATACGCTGTGGGAGATCTACTTCGCGGCACGCAACGCGGTCGAGCCATGGCCCGACAGCCTGCCCGCACTTGAGCGACTTGCCGCACGCTGGCCGCTGGCCAGCCTCACCAACGGCAACGCCGACCTCGCGCGCACCGGCGTGCAGGCGCACTTTGCGCACCATGTCTGCGCACGCGACGTGGGCGCGGCCAAGCCCGATCCGCGGATCTTCCGCGCCGCCGTCGCGCAGCTCGGCGTGGCGGCGTGCGAGGTGCTGCACGTGGGCGACGACCCCGAACTCGACGTGGCCGGCGCGCATCGCGCCGGGCTGCGCGCCGCATGGATCAACCGCCACGGCGAGCCATGGCCCGCCGGACTCGGCACGCCGCCGGAACTCGTCTTCGGCGACCTCCGCGCACTCGCCGACTGGCTGGAGATCCACGCCGCGGCGTGACCGCAGGGCGGCATCGGCGCATCATTGGCGACTGCGCAACCTGCACGCCATGCGAGACCCGCCATGCCCGTTCTGCTCGACCGATCCGCCGCCCCCCGCCACTGCGCCAGCATCGAAGCCACCGACGCCCGCCACCTCGCCGGCGCGAAGAAACGGCTGGATGCGGCGCAGCGGCGCTGGCTGGACGCGAACGGCTTCGACGCGAAGCCCGGCAGCACCCTGTTGCTCGCCGATGCGCACGGCAAGCTGGTGCGCGTGCTGGTGGGCGTGGACGCGGCCGATCCGCTGGGCGCGTTCGCCGCGCTGCCGACGACCCTGCCCGAAGGCACCTACCAGCTCGCCGCGGAGGGCGTGGCGCTCGATCCCGTGCGGGCCGCGCTGGGCTGGGCGCTGGGCGCCTACCAGTTCACCCGCTACCGCAAGGCGAAACGCGCACCGGCCGCGCTGGCGGTGGACGCCGCCACGCTCGCCGCGGTGCAGCCGCTGGCCGAGGCCACCGCCCTGGTGCGCGACCTGGTCAACACGCCGACCGAGGACATGGGGCCCGAGCAACTCGGCGCGGCAATCAAGCAATCGGGCAAGGCGCACAAGGCCAAGGTGCGCGAATGGGTGGGCGACGAACTGCTGAAGGCGAACTTCCCCACCATCCACGCCGTGGGCCGCGCCAGCCACCGCGCGCCGCGGCTGGTGGAACTCGCCTGGGGCAAGGAGCGGCACCCGAAGCTGGTGATCGTGGGCAAGGGCGTGTGCTTCGACACCGGCGGCCTCGACCTCAAGTCTTCCGACGGCATGCGCTGGATGAAGAAGGACATGGGCGGCGCCGCGCACGCCATCGCACTGGCGCAGCTGGTGATGCAGGCGCAGCTGCCGGTGCGGCTCACCCTGCTGGTGCCCGCGGTGGAGAACGCCGTGAGCGGCAACGCGATGCGCCCCGGCGAGGTCGTGGTCACCCGCGCCGGCCACAGCGTGGAGATCGACAACACCGACGCCGAAGGCCGCCTGGTGCTGTGCGATGCGCTGGCCTACGGCGCCGAGCAGCAGCCCGAGCTGATGATCGACTTCGCCACGCTCACCGGCGCCGCCCGCGTGGCGCTGGGACCCGACCTGCCCGCGCTGTTCGGCAACGACGACGCCGCGGCCGACGCCCTGCTGGCGGCGGGGGAAACGGTGAGCGACCCGCTATGGCGCATGCCGTTGTGGCGTCCGTACCGCAGGATGCTGGACTCCTACCTCGCCGACTTCGCCAACGGCGGCCCTTCGCGCCACGCCGGCGCGATCACCGCCGCGCTGTACCTCGAACGCTTCGTGCCCGACGGCCTGCCCTGGCTGCATCTGGACACCTATGCCTGGAACGACGGCGACCGGCCCGGCCGCCCGCGCGGCGGCGAAGCGATGGGCCTGCGCGCGACGTTCGCGCTGCTGCAGCAGCGCTACGGCAAGGCGTGAAGCCGGCGGCGGACAGGCGCGCGGGTCAGCTTCCCGCGTGCTCCTTCGCCAGCCGCGCGTCGAGATCCTTGCCGGCGTCGGCGGCGTAGTCGCGGCAGGCATGCCGGTCGACCAGCGGCGCCACGTCGTCGGGCGACTTGCGCCTGGCGACCTTGTCCCAGAAGCCGCTGGCGTCGGGGTGCGGGGTGAGCAGGATGTCGCAGGGCAGCGCGGCCACGGTGGCGATGGCGCGGCGGAAGCCGGCGACGTAGGCCGGGTGATCGCTGAAGCGGTAGCCGGGCGCGCTCATGGCACTCAGGCTGTCGGCGTAGGCGATGCGCAGGCAACGCCGGCCCTCGCAGGAAGTCCACGTCCACGAAGTGCTGCCGGCGGTGTGCCCGGGCGTGTAGTGCGCGGTGATCGCCACGCCGCCGAGCTGCACGGTTTCGCCGTCGCGCACCACGCGCACATGCTTCACCGGCGGGTAGGAAGGCATCGCGCCGAACTGCGGATCGGCAGGATCGGCACCGCCCAGCGCCAGTTCGCGCGCGCCCGCCACGCTGGTCAGCACCTGCGCGCCGCTGGCGGCCTGCAGCGCGGCGATGCCGCCGGCGTGGTCGGCGTGCGGGTGCGAGTTGAGTATCCATTTCACGTCGCGCACGCGGAAGCCGAGTTCGCGGATGTGCGCCTCGATCACCGGCGCGGATTCCGGCAGGTCGCCGTCGAACAGCGCCAGCCCGCGTCCGGTGTTCACCAGCAGCGAGGTGAGTCCGTGCGGCCCGACGTACCAGGTGTTGCCGTAGATGCGGAACGGCTTTTGCGGCGCGTTCCACTGGCTGTGCGGGATGCCGTCCGAGGGCGGCGCGGCATGCGCGGACGGCAGGAGGAAGGCCAGCGCCAACGCGGCGGCGACGGACAAGCGCAGATGCATGGTGGTTCTCCGGCAAGGTGACGGCACAGCATCGCCGCCGCGACGGGCTTGCCACAGGCACAACGCAGGCATTTCGCGGGCAGGAAAGAAGGCAGCGGCGCGCCGACCTCAGCGCCGCGGCGCGCGGCGACGCCACAGCAGCAGGCCAAGACCGGCCAGCGCGGCGGCGAACCATGCGGCGACGGCAACCGCACTGTCGCCCAGCCACGGCAGCGCGGCGAATACGCCCACCGCGAGCAGGCCGCCACCCAGTGCGGCGAGCGGGTCGATGCGCCGGGCGTCGCGCGCCAGCAGCAGGCCCGCGCCCAGCGCCGCAAGCAGGACGGCCAACACGCGCAACGGCCATGCCCAGGCGGGTTGCTCCGCCATGTCGGGGCGCATGTCCAGCAGCGTGCTGTCGCCCACGTTCACTTCGTAGCCCTTGCCGTCGGCGGCATTCGGCACGGCCACCAGGCGGTCGCCATCGACGCGGGCGATGATCGTGACCGGCTGCAGCGGCACCGCACTCCAACTCACGCGCAGGTCGCCGAGGCGCGGATCGCCGGGCGTGACGCTGGTGACCAAGGCGCCGTCGTGCAGCGCGAAGCTCGCCGCGAGATTGCCCGGCAGCGATTTCATGTCGGGCGCGACCGGCGCGCTGCCCGGCAACGCGTGCACCAGCGCCGAATCCAGCGTGAAGCCGTCGAGCCGCACGCTTTCGGACACGAAGCGCCTGCCCTGGATCGGGAACGGCCCGGGATTGATATGGCCGTTCATCTGCTCGAATCGGCTGGCGTCCTGCGGCGTGTCCGACCAGTCCAATTCGTAGGTGACGCTGTTGCCGAGGCGCAATTCGCGCCATTGGAACATCGCCACGTGGCGCGTCAGCAGCGGCGTGTCCGCCTGCTGGTTGAAATCCGCATCCAGCGGCGGCACCGCCTCCGGCGTGCCCGTGACGCGCACCATCTTGCCCTGCAGCCCGGGCTGCGGCTCCGCATCGCTGCCGAGGTCCACCACCGCGCCGCCGTGCAACCGCAGCACCGCACGGTAAGCCACCTCGCCGCGCTCGGTGGCAACCGCCAGCATGACGGCCAGCACCAGCAGCGCAGCGCCGGCCGCGATGGCCAGCACGCTGCGCGGCACGGCGAAGGCGCGCATCAGGCGAGGCTCCCGCGCAACTCGGGCAACTCGTCCGCGCAGCCGTAGCGGCCGCGCTCGTCGCGCACCACGCGCGCCACCGCACAGGCATGGTCGTGGGTGAAGAACAGCCGCACGCCGCGCGCCAGCTTGTCGTCGAGGAAGCTGCGCTTCTCCTCAATCAGCTTCTCGGGATAGCGGTCGTAACCCATGGTGATCGGCAGATGCACCCACGACCGGCCCGGGATCAGGTCCGCGCAGAACACCACGCCGCCGACCTCCGCCAGCATCAGGCCCGGCGTATGGCCGTCCGAATAGCTGAAGAGCACGGCATCGCCCAGCGCCTTCGAGCGCTCGCCTTCCACCAGCTCCAGCCGGCCGCTGTCCAGCAGCAGCTGCGGAAGTTCGGGGATGAACGAGGCGCGGTCGCGCGGGTGCGGCGCCAGCACGCGCTGCCAGTGCGCCGCGCCCACCACGAAGCTGGCGTTGGGAAACAGCAGGCGCGCCGGCTGGCCGTCCTGCCACGCGGCGAGCAGGCCGCCGGCGTGGTCGAAGTGCAGGTGCGAGAGCACCACGGCGTGGATGTCCTCGTGCGCGAGGCCCGCGTCCGCCAGCGCATCGAGCAGCACGTGGCGGTCCTCCACCACGCCGTAGCGTTC
Source organism: Rhodanobacter sp. (assembly GCA_040371205.1). Lineage (NCBI taxonomy): Bacteria > Pseudomonadati > Pseudomonadota > Gammaproteobacteria > Lysobacterales > Rhodanobacteraceae > Rhodanobacter > Rhodanobacter sp. The sequence continues at coordinate 614,247 of AP031382.1, read as the reverse complement.
GCGCAGCGACGGCTCGAAGAACGCGCCGATGCCGGTCTCGAACAACACGTTGCGGCCCGGCACGCCGTTCACCGTCATGCCCTTGGCGAGCAGGCAGCGGCAGGCCAGCGGGATGCGGTTCTGGGCGTCCGGCGCGATCCAGCGCGACCACATCGCCTTGGGGGCATTGCCGAACATGGCGCCACCGTCGAGACGCTGGGAGTTGCCGAGAAGCGAAAAGAGTTCCATAGCAATCAATCCCACCAAACGAAAAAGATTTTCGTTGCGCTTCCAGGAAACGGTGCCGGCAAATCTTTCGTCATAGGTTCCACTTCATCGGGCTCGAGTACGGCAAGCTCCTGCTTTAGAACTTCTTGTTCGATGTCGCCAACGACGTAAACCACATCAGAAAACGGCCAAGCACCAAACCCCGGATCAACCTCGTTCACCTGCACCAACACGTTCTGCACATCCATGCGTGCTGCCACTCGCTGCAAAACGCTCCGAAATGTCGGCACTCCGGGATGCCGGGATAAATTGCAGCCAATCGAGCCTTCGTCGTCGTTGCCGTCGAAAAATTCATTCAACGAAATCAGCAGTGTTTCATCCGACCGTTCGGAAAGCTCCTGGATCAGGCGATCACGCTTGATCGCATCCATTTCACTCCACCTTACCCAACCCCGACGGCCGGCGCGGGTCGCTGGCGGCGTCGAGCGTGTTGGTCTTGTGGTCCCAGGTGACCACGTTCATGAAGCCCCAGGGCTCGCGCGGCTTGAGCGTATAGCCCATCTTCTGCAGCTCGGCCGTGGTCGCAGCGTCGAACACGCCGTCTTCCACGTAGACCACGTCGGGCAGGAACTGATGGTGGTAGCGCTTGTCCGCCACGATCTGCTGCGCGCTCTGGCCGTCGATGAAATGCAGGATGCCTTCCAGCACCTGGGTGATGATGGTGGAGCCGCCGGGCGAGCCGATCACCGCGCTGCGGTCCTTGCCGAGGACGATGCTGGGCGACATCGAGGACAGCATGCGCTTGCCGCCCACCGGCGCGTTCGCCTTGCTGCCGAGCAGGCCGTAGACGTTGGGCTTGTTGGGCACCAGCGCGAAGTCGTCCATCTCGTCGTTGAGCAGCACGCCGGTGCCCTTGGCGACGAAAGTGGAGCCGAGGATGTAGTTCACGGTGGAGGTGATCCCCACCATGTTGCCGTCCTTGTCGATGATCGAGAAATGCGTGGTGTGCATGCCCGGATCGTGCGACGGCCCGTGCGGCAGCATCGACGAGGGCGTGGCCCGGTCGGGCAGGATGCTCTGGCGCAGGCCGTCCGCGTAGTACGGCGACAGCAGCATGTCCAGCGGCATCTTCACGAAGTCGGGGTCGCCGAGGTAGTCGTTGTGGTCGCGGAACGCGCGGCGCATCGCCTCGACGATGTAGTGCACGCGGTGCGCTTGATCCATCGTGGCAAGGTCGTAGCCGCGCAGGATGTTGAGGATCTCGGCGATCGCCACGCCGCCGGAAGACGGCGGCGGCGCGGTGACGATCTGGTAGCCCTGGTAGTCGATGACGATGGGCGTGCGTTCCTTGGCGCGGTAGTTCGCCAGGTCCTGCAGCGTCCAGTTGCCGCCGGCGGCGCGCACGGCATCGACCAGCTTATGCGCCACTTCGCCGCGGTAGAAGCCGGCGTCGCCCTTCTGCGCGAGCAGTTCCCAGGTGCGCGCCTGTTCCGGGTCGCGCCAGATGGCGCCCTCGGCCGGCGGCTGGCCGCCGGGCAGGAACTTGGCGGCGGAGGCGGGCCAGCGCTCGAGGTTCTTCTGCTCGTCCTTGATCGATCCGAGCAGGCGCGGATCCGGCTTGAAGCCCTCGCGCGCGATGCGGATGGCCGGCGCCAGCGACACGCTGAGCGGCAGCTTGCCGTAACGCTTCGCCAGCAGCACCAGGCCGGCCGGCTCGCCGGGGATGCCGGCGGAAAGCGGGCCTTTCAGCGAGGCGTCGCGGTTGGGCGTGCCGTCGGGGTTGACGTAGTCCTTGGGGTTCACCGCCATCGGCGCCACTTCGCGCGCGTCGATGAACACGTTGCGGTCGCCCTTGGCGATGTGCAGCGTGGCCATGAAGCCGCCGCCGATGCCGGAGCTTTCCGGCTCCACCACCGACAGGGTGGAGGCCACCGCCACCGCCGCATCGAACGCATTGCCGCCCTCGGCCAGCACTTCGAAACCGGCGTTGGTGGCAAGGAAATTCGCGCTGGCGATGGCGGCGTGCCCGGGGCGTTGTTGCGGTTGCACGCTGGCGTCGGCCGGCCTTGGCGCACCGTCGGCGGCCCAGGCCGCGCCGCTGGTCAACAACAGGCCGAGCAGCAGGGCGCGGCCGTGCAGGGAGAAGTTCATGCGGCAGGCTCCTTGCTCATCATCAGATGGCGGTATTTGAGTTCGAGCGCGTCACGCGGCTCGGCATGCGCGGGGTCGACGATGATGCATTCGACCGGGCACACCTCGATGCATTGCGGCTCGTCGTGGTGACCGACGCACTCGGTGCACAGCGCCGGGTCGATCACGTAGAACTCCTCGCCCAGCGAAATCGCCTTGTTCGGGCAAACCGGTTCGCAGACGTCGCAGTTGACGCAGGTGTCGAGGATTTTCAGGGACATCGTTGTTTCGGACGGCGGTACGTGCGGCGGCGGCGCCATGCCGTCGCCGCACGCCGTGCATCACATCTGCACGAAGCGGAAGGTGGCGCCGGTGACCTTCACGGCATCCGACACGCGCTGTTCGTCGGCCTGGTCGCCGATGAACAGCACGATCACGCCCTTGAACGTACCCGCCTGCGCGTCCTTGAACGCGGCCACCGTCAGGTCGGCGGTGGTGGCGGACACCGGGCCGGTGAAGGCCAGCAGGTTGCCGGGGGTGACGCCGCGCGCCACCGTGTCCTGCACGTTCTGCAACTGGCGGGCGTTCTGCGCCTTGTCGTCGTCGGTCTGACCCGGCGTGACGTAGTAGATGTAGGGCTGCTGCGCGGCCATGCCTTGCAGGTTTTTCTGGATCAGCGGGCCGAGGTAGGCCTGCCAGGCCTTGGCGTCGTTGACGTCGGCGGGCTTGGCGACCGCGGTCTTCTGCGAGGCCTGCTGGTCCTGGTCCTGCCCCTTCGAGCAGCCGCCCAGGGCGAGGCCGGCGGTCAGCGCGATGGCGGCGATGAGAGCGAATTTACGCATGGTGGTCACCTTCTGTTTCGGGTTGCTTGGGATGGGCGTTGCGGCCCTTGTGCCAGCGCTGACGCATGGCCTGTTGCACCGCCGGATGCACGAAACCGGAGATATCGCCGCCAAGGCGGCCGATCTCGCGTACCAGCGACGAGGAGATGAAACTGTATTGCTCCGCCGGCGTGAGAAACAGCGTCTCCGCCTGCGGGATCAGATGCCGGTTCATGCTGGCCAGCTGGAATTCGTACTCGAAATCCGACACCGCGCGCAGCCCGCGCAGGATCACGCCCGCACCGATCTCGGCGACGAAGTCGGCCAGCAGCGAGTCGAAGCCGCACACTTCCACGTTGCGCAGGTCGGCCAGCGCCAGCCGCGCGAGGGCGATGCGCTCGTTGAGGCTGAAGCCCGGCCCCTTGCCCTTGTTCGGACTCTCGGCCACCGCCACCACCACGCGCTCGAACAGCGGCGCGGCACGCGCCACCAGGTCGGCATGGCCGTTGGTGATCGGATCGAAGGTGCCCGGGTACACGGCCAGGCGGGGATTGCCGGAAGGATGATTCACGGGCCGGTGGCGCAGTGGGAACAGGCTCTAGCTTAACGGAAGCGCACGCCGATAGAGCGCGAAACGCACCTCGCCGGCCCGCCCCTCGCGATGCAACGGCCAGTTCGCCGGCAGGTCCGGCGCCGCCTCGCGCGGCGACTCCACGTAGACCCATGCCCGTTCGGCCAACCAGCCGTGCCGCTCCAGGCCTTGCGCCAGCGCGCTCCAGAGGTTCGAGGCGAACGGCGGATCGAGGAAGACCAGATCGAACGGCCGCGCCGTACCGCGCAGGAATCCCTGCGCGTCCGTCGCCACCACTTCGCCGTCCGCGACCTTGAGCCGCGCGAGGTTGTCGCGCAGCGCGCGGGCAGCGCGCGCATCCGGCTCGACGAAACGCGCGGCGGCCGCGCCGCGCGACAGCGCCTCGATGCCCAGCGCGCCGGTGCCCGCGCACAGGTCCAGCACGCGCGCGCCCTCGATCATCGGCGCCAGCCAGTTGAACAGGGTCTCACGCACCCGCTCCGGCGTGGGCCGCAATCCGGGCAGGTCGGGCACGTCCAGCCGCGAATTGCGCAGGCTTCCGCCGATGACGCGGATGCGGCCGGCGCGGCCGCTCATGCGGCCCGCTCCAACTCAGCGGCCAGTACGGGTGGGGGTGTTAGCATGCCGCCTATTGTCTTTGAATCGCCCCCGCAATGCTCAATTTCTGGAAGAAGAAGCCCGCCGGGACTGCGCCCGACACCGCCCTCGAAGCGCCCGCCGAGGATGCGGCGCCGGAGGCCGCGGCAACGGACGAAACCAGCGACGCGGCAGCCGCTCCCGCGCGGCGCGGCTGGCGCGAGCGCCTCGCCGGAAGCACCCTGGGCCGCGGCCTGGGGGCGCTGTTCGGCCGCAACCCGAAACTCGACGACGACCTGCTCGACGAGCTGGAAACCACCCTGATCACCGCCGACGTGGGCGTGGAAGCCAGTACCGCGCTGGTGGAAGACCTGCGCAAGCGCATGCACAAGCGCGAGTTCGCCGACGCGGCCGCGCTGCGCCATGCGCTGCGCGAGGCGCTGGTGGCGCTGCTCCGGCCGGTGCAGCAGGCGCTCGACCCTTCCGGCCACAAGCCTTTCGTGGTGCTCACCGTGGGCATCAACGGCGTGGGCAAGACCACGACGATCGGGAAACTCGCCCGCAGGTGGCGCGACGAAGGCCGCAACGTGCTGCTGGCCGCGGGCGACACCTTCCGCGCCGCCGCCGTGGAACAGCTCAAGACCTGGGGCGAGCGCAACCAGGTTCCGGTGATCTCGCAAGGCCAGGACGCCGACGCCGCCAGCGTGATCTTCGACGCGCTGCAGGCCGCGCGCGCGCGCGGCGCCGACGTGCTGGTCGCCGACACCGCCGGCCGCCTGCACACCCAGGGCGGGCTGATGGACGAGCTGGGCAAGATCGCCCGCGTGCTGAAGAAGCTCGACCCCGGCGCGCCGCACGAGGTGCTGATGGTGATCGACGGCACCACCGGCCAGAACGCAGTGAACCAGGTACGCCAGTTCCGCCAGATCGTCGGCGTCACCGGCCTGGTGGTGACCAAGCTCGACGGCACCGCCAAGGGCGGCGTGGTGTTCGCGCTGGCGCGCGAGTTCGGCCTGCCGATCCGCTTCGTCGGCCTGGGCGAAACGGCCACCGACCTGCGCGCCTTCGACGCCGCCGCCTTCGTCGACGGCCTGCTGCCTGCGGCCGGCGACTGACGTGACGGCACGGCTGCGCCGCCTGCTGATGGCCGCGAGCGCGCTGGCGCTCGCCGTGCTGCTGGCCCTGGCGATCTCGGTCTACCTGCTGCTGCGGCCCGATCGCTTCACCGCGATGCTGCAGGCGCAAGCGCAGCAAGCGGGCCTCGTGCTCAATCTGGACAGCCCGGCCATTCCCACGGTGTTTCCGCGCCCGGCACTGGACCTGCGCGCCATCACGCTCAGCGCCGTGGATGGAGACACGCCCATCCTGCTGGCCTCCAGGGGCCAACTGGTGCTGCCGTGGCGCACACTGCTCGGCGGTCCTGTCGCCATCGCGCAGATGAAGGTCGATGGTCCGCGCGTGGATCTGGACGCCCTGCAAAGCTGGCTCGCCGCGCGACCGCCGCGGGCCGCGGATACCGCCCCCGCCATCCCGCGGATCGACGCCGGCATCAGCATCGAACACGGCAGCGTGGTCCACGGCGACCGCCTGCTGCTCAACAACGTCACGTTGACCGCGGGCACGCTCGCGCCCGACCGCCCGTTTCCGCTCTACATGTCGGCCATCACCGCCGCGGGCGCACCGCTGCAGCTGCGGCTGACCACCACGCCGAAAATGCTGGGCAACGCGCTGCAACTGGGCGACATCCAGCTGCACCTGTCGCAGAGCAACGGCACCGCGCTCGCCCTGCATGGCGATGCCCGCTGGCTCGGCGCAGCCAACGCAACCGCACGGCTCGACGGCAAACTCAAGCAGGCCGACGCCGACAGCTACGACATCGCGCTCACCCTCATGCCCGCCAACCAGACCGACCCGCTGCTGCTGCACCTCCAGCTGGACGGCCCGGGCAACCACGTCGACATCCACCTGCCGCCGCTGGCGCTCGCGCGCTGGTGGAACGCGCTGGATGCGGCGAACGACGGACAACCGGCCTCGCAGCCCGAGCTGCCGCCGGGCGGCGGCACGCTGCAGGTGGCAAAGCTGCAGATCGGCAACCTGGCCATCACCGGGCTCGACGTACAAACCGACGCCGGTGCGCCCGCTGCGGCCAGCAGCTCGGCCGCCAGGCCCGGCAAGGGCGCCAGCGCCAAGTGAAGCCTTTCGCCGCCGCATTGCTGGCGTGGTTCGACGACCACGGCCGCCACGACCTGCCCTGGCAACACCCGCGCGACGCCTACCGCGTATGGCTGTCGGAAATCATGCTGCAGCAGACCCAGGTGTCCACCGTCGTCGGCTACTTCGACCGCTTCGTCGCCGCCCTGCCGACCCTGCGCGAACTCGCCGCCGCGCCGGAAGACCGGGTGCTCGCGCTGTGGGCCGGACTCGGCTACTACCGCCGCGCGCGCTTCCTGCACCGTGCGGCCCAATGCTGCGTGCAAGATCACGGCGGCGAACTGCCGCGCGACTTCGCCGCGCTCGCCGCCCTGCCCGGCATCGGCCGCTCCACCGCGGGCGCGATCCTCGCGCAGGCGCACGGCATGCGCTTCCCCATTCTCGACGGCAACGTGAAGCGCGTGCTGGCGCGCTACCACGGCATCCACGGCCATCCCGGCGCAAGCGCGGTGGAAAAGCAACTGTGGCAACACGCCGAAGCGCACACGCCGCACACGCGCACCGCCGACTACACGCAGGCCATCATGGATCTCGGCGCCACCGTGTGCACGCGCGCCAGGCCGTGCTGCGGCACCTGCCCGCTGGCCAGCGGTTGCACTGCCCTGCGCGACGGCCTGGTCGCACAGCTGCCGTCGCCGAAACCCTCGAAAACCGCACCCACGCGCGCAACCGTGATGCTGATACTGCGCGACGCGGACGGCCGCGTGCTGCTGGAGCGGCGCGGCGCGCAAGGCGTGTGGCCCGGCTTGTGGAGCTTGCCCGAAGCCGCCGGCATCGATGCCGCCTGGCGCCGTGCGCGGCAACACGCGCGCATCGACGACGCGCAGGCGCTGGCGCCCTTCACGCACGTATTCAGCCATTACCGGCTGCGCGTCGAACCGCTGCTGTTCGACGGCGCGACGGCCACGTCCGCCATCGCGGATAATCCCGGCCTGCGCTGGTGCGACGCCGGCGAACTTGCCGCACTCGGCCTGCCCGCACCCGTGCGCAAGCTGCTGCAGAACCTCGAAGGACATACCGCATGAGCCGCACCATCCGCTGCGCCAAACTCGGCATCGACGCCGAGGGCCTCGACTTCGCGCCCTGGCCCGGCCCGCTGGGCCAGCGCATCTATGCCAGCATCAGCAAGCCCGCGTGGCAGCAATGGCTGACCCACCAGACCATGCTCATCAACGAGAACCGGCTCAATCCGCTCGATCCCGGCGCACGCAAATACCTGACCGAGCAGATGGAAAAATTCCTGTTTGGCGGCGACGTCGACCAAGCCCCCGGCTACACCCCTCCCGACACCCAGGGTTGACGGGAAGCCGCGCATTCGGTCTAATGCGCGGCTCTGGCCGGGTAGCTCAGTTGGTAGAGCAGGGGATTGAAAATCCCTCACTTTGCCAATAATTCAGGCCAGATTTCATCATAGAATTCAGCAACTTAGGCCGCCCGACTGGGCGGCCTTTGTGTTTTCTGGCCCACCCCTGGCCCACCTGAGGGTGTGAGCGGGTGGGCGGCGTTTTCCATCGCATCCCTGCTTGGCCCACCCCTCCTGGCCCACCCTCAGCCCCTGCGTCGACGTGGATTTTTGGCGTCGCTATCCTGCTCGGCATGGCTAAGTACAAGTTGGAAGATTTGACCCGCGATCCCCAGGTCCTTGCCCTGGCCCAGGCGGACGATTGGCAGCTGGTGAATGAGTGCCTGGCTGCCGGTTTCCTCGCCATCTCGCTGACCGTCCTTCAGGGCTGGCGGCAAGAGGGTCGAATCCCGCCCGCCTTCGTCTTGCCCACTCCGTCGACGGTTCGGTATCCGGTGGGCGAGCTACGCCGCTTCAGCCAGATGGAGCTGGAGAAGGCCATGGCCCGATTGCTGGGTTCGGCACCGACCGAACCCGAGCCAAACCCCTTCGAGGACTTGGTGCACGAGACCGTGCCAGCAGGCATGAACCTGAAACCAATGAAGGGCGGTCGACGCAAAGGCATCAAGCACGGTTCGTTCAGTCAGTTCATGACCACCGGCATGGCTGACGACGAATGGGTGTTCGCGCTGATCCCTGATGCGTCCGGGGGCGCAGTCCGTCGACCTGTCGATCTGATCGAAACGCTCACGATGTCCGAGGCCGAGATTGCGGATGCGACATGCGAGCAATTGACGATGACGGCCTACCTCGAGCGCCTAGCCGCTTACTTCGCGGCCAAGCCGTTTCAGGACGAGGCGCACCGGCGCGCAGGACAGGCCGCCGCGTTTGCACCGTCGAACTTAACGCGCAACAAAAGGGGCGATCACCGGTCCTGATCGGGCTCTTTGTCCAACGAAAGTATCGAATAAGCATACTTTCGTTGGACGATTCAGCTCCGAGTTAGCCCCGATCACCCCTGTTTGTTCTTGTGCGCTGTTCCAGTTTCCGCAGCACCTTGGGCAGGGCGTCTTGGAATTCCAGTAACGCGCTCCACCCCATCAGGTACTCCGCGCTGTCATAGGTGCCGGGCGCATGGGCCACGCTGGTTGATCGAATGAACATCACCGCGGCGCCAAGCTCCGGATCCATGCCATTCACGCCGAAGCCAGCGCAGATATGCAGCTGGCCGCCCGCGGGATTCCAACGCGGGCCGTCATTCCATGCGGGCAGCAGCATCGGCCGCGGCTTCACGCGATCCGCACCGTATTCACGCATGGCGTCCAGGACGGCGGGGAGGCCGTCGATCAATCCCTTCAGCACGCCGGCGTCGATCAGCAGGGGCCCGCGGGTGCCTTCCTTGCCGCCCGCTGTCGCGTCGGCGCGGATATGGAAATCGACCAGCACGCCTGCCAGCTCGGGAGGGATGTCGCCGAAGGACACGCCGAGGATTTCGTCCAGCTGCTCAGATTCCGAACTCATGCCGCCTGCCTCTGGTGTTCGTAGTAGGGGTGTTGCTTGTCGTTGAAGATGGCGTAGAGCGCGGCAAGGTTCGCCGGATCTGGGTTCAGCCACGCCTCGATGTGTTCGGGCTTGATGTTGATGATGGTGCGGTCGTGGCCGGCGGCGGCCACTTCGGGCTCCGGCTCGTCGGTGATGGCTGCAAACGAAAGCAAGTCGGGTTCAACGCCCTTGGGGTCGGTCCAGTGCGACCACAGGCACGCAATGAACATGGGCTCCCCAGTGCGTGGCGTGAACTGAACCACCTGGTTCTTCCCGTCCGGCCCCTCCACGTTCTCGTAGAACGTCGTGCAGACCATGATCCCGTGGGTGTAGCCGAACTGCTCGCGCCAGAAGCCCTCCAGGTTGTCGCGGCGGGCGTTGTACGTGCCGGGATACCGCTGATCGTAGTTCGCGGGCTTGCCGCTGGGGCGGCAGCCATAGCGCATCGGCCGGACCACTCGCCGGCCGCCCTCACTGACCATCACGGGGGCGTACCAGCCAGGGAAGATGCGGGAATCGCGGGGCTTCAGTTCAGTACGCCGGAGGTCGTCCAACGCGACCTTGGCCTTGTCGATCTTGTTCGTGGCGATACGCACACTTTCTCGTGCAGCCTTGGTTTCCTTGGTCTGCAGCTTCCGCTCGGCATCGTTGAGCCGGGTTTTCTGTCCGAACAGTTCCTGCTCGAACCGCTGGGTTTCGGCCTGCACATGCGCGTCGATCATGGCCTTGATGGCGCGCTCCTCATCCGTCTTCGGATGTAGGAACGCGGCTTCAAGCGCCTTGGGGATGTACCACTTGCCGTTCTTGTCCTGTCGCCCGAACAGCTGCACGAACTCCCGGATGTTCAGGCCCGTGCCGAACTCCCGCTCGTACTTGTGGTAGTCCGCCCAGACTTCGGCTGAGTAGCACACGATGGGGTCCTCCGGCCTTAGACTCGTCTTGGTTCATCACTTTGCTAGGAGTGCGACGTGAAGAAAACCCCCGCGCAGATCGATATGGACAAGCTGGAATCCGGACTCCGCAAAGCCAATAACCGGGTCCACAAAGCTACGGAAGAATTGGACCTCGCAAGGAAAGCCACCAACGCCAACACCAAGTCTGGGGAAAGTGCCATCAAGAAGCGGGAAAAGGCGCTCGATAAGGCCATGCTCACTCACTTCGACATGGAAAATGCCTCGCTGCAAGTCAAACTTCAGCCTGGGTCAGTCCCGCCGCCGAAAAAGCGACTCGGCCCAGATCGCCTGTAACGGCTGCTCAACCGGGGTCTAGCCGATCCAGTTCGGCCACCTTGGCTTTCAGCGCGCCGCTCCGATCGAGTGGATACCGTTCTGCGTCCACGACCAGGTACAGGTACCCGCGGTTGGTCACGTTCTGATAAGACGTGATGGGCACAACCTCGTCATACGGCTCCAGCGCGTCGATCACCCGGCGGCAAAAGGGCACCGCCTGCGTTTTCGTCCCTTCCACGGCCACGAAGCCATGGGCAACCACCGCCGCTACAGCCACCGAAACCTCGTCATGGGGCATGACCACGCGCATGTTCATCTTTTTCCTCCGGTTGTTGGTGTCCGGGCAGTCTGCCCGGCGCCTCTCTCATCCGGTGAGACGATTCCGGCAGTAGACTGTGCCCCCAGCAACTCCCGGCCCGTGCCATGGCCCCTGTCGTCTCCCCGCTCCCCTTCCGCCCCACCCTGGCGCTCGATCCACGCCCGCTGCTGCCCCAAGGCCGGCGCGCCGTGCGGAAGATGTCTCACGCGGTCCGGTGCGGCTTCCCCAGCCCAGCCGACGACTACATTCAAGACGTCCTCGATCTCAACCGGCACCTGATCGTTCAGGGGCATGAGGACTCGACCTTCATCCTGCGGGTGGAAGGGCACAGCATGATCAAGGCCGGCATCCATCACGGCGATGAGGTGATGGTGGACCGCGCCCTTGCGCCCAAGCATGGGGCCGTCGTGGTCGCCGTCGTGAACGGCGAGCTCACCATCAAGTTTCTGCACTTCCGGCAGGGGAAGCCTGTGCTGGTGGCGGGCAATCCGCACTACGCCGACCGCACGTTTGCGGAAGGCGAAGAACTGACGATCTGGGGCGTCGTGACCCGCGTTCTCCATCGGGTATGAACCGCCGTTTCACCCACGTCGACGTCAACAATTTCTATGTGAGCTGTGAGCGCGTGTTCCAGCCCAAGCTGGAACACGCGCCGGTCATTGTCTTGAGCAACTGCGACGGATGCGTGATTGCCCGCTCCGCTGAAATCAGGGCAATGGGAATCGAAATGGGCACGCCCTGGTTCCAGCTGCGGGACATGGCGCGCAAGCGTGGCATCACGGCTCTGTCGAGCAACTACACGTTATATGGGGACATGAGCGCCCGCGCCATGCGCACCATCGGCCGATGGACACCCCAGGAAGACCAGGAGGTGTACTCCATCGACGAAACCTTCCTCGACTTCACTCGGCAGCCACGCGTGGACCTGCTGGAAACCGGGCGCGCGATTCGCGCGACGGTGAAGCAGCACGTGGGGTTGCCGGTTTGTGTCGGCAGCGCATCGAGCAAGACGCTGAGCAAGCTGGCGAATCGGCTGGCGAAGAAACAGCCGCGATGGGAGGGCGTGTGCGATCTGACCACGCTCCCCACGTCAGAACTGGAGTCGCTCATGGCCGATGTGGCCGTGACGGACGTTTGGGGTGTCGGCCATCGCCTGGGCGTGCGGTTGAATGCGGAGGGCATCTATTCCGCCCTGCACCTGCGCCAGGCGGACCCGCGCCGCATCCGCGAGCGATACGGGGTCGTCCTGGAACGCACGGTGCGCGAGCTGCGCGGCGTGGCGTGCCTAGACCTGGAAGACATCCCGCCAAAGCAGCAGATCATCGCCAGCCGCATGTTCGGCGCGCCGATCTACGCGGCGGACGAACTGGCGGAGACGATCCGTGAGTACATGGGGCGCGCCGTGCGCAAGCTGCGTCAGCAAGCGAGCGTCGCCGGCAGTGTGGGTGTCTGGCTGCACACGAACCCTCGGCGGCCTCAGGACGTGCAGCACCATCCCAGCGCCTGCCTGCCGGTACCGATCCCCACCGATGACATCGGCACGCTCACGCGCGTGGCCGTGGCCGTGATGCGGGCGATCCACAAGCCCGGCCATCGGTACACGAAGGCGGGCGTCATGCTCATGGACTTGCGGGCGAAGGAGCACGCCCAAGGCGACCTGTTCGCCGCGGAGCTGATCCAGCCACGCGACACCCTGCTGGACACGCTGGATCGCATCAATGGCAAATGGGGGCGCGGTACCGTCGGGCTTGGATCGGCGGGGCTACAGCGTCCGCGCGCTTGGTCCATGAAGCGGGACATGCTCACGCCTGCGTACACCACGCGATGGGATCAACTCGCCACCGTGCGGGCGTGAGGGTGCCGCTGTAGCGGCAGGCATCACCCGCCGTGGGCGGCTTTGTATTTCTCGACCCGTTCCAGGTAGGCCTTGTCTTCCGCCGCCGTTGGCGGCGCCCAGCCCATGGCTTCCACCCGTTTCATGATCCGCTCGTTGGAAACCAGCAGGGCCTGGAAGTCGGCACGCTGTTCCGGCGGCAGCTTGTCCGGCGTGAGGTGATGATCGAGGTAGCGGTGCTGGAGTTCGAGAAAGAACGCGTTGGCCTCGTTGACGTAGCCGCCTGCGTTCTTCGGATCGAGCTTCACGACCAACATGGCCAGGCCGAGTAGATCGCCCGGCGTCCGTTGATGGGCGTAGACCGCTTCCAGCGGCTCCAGCATGCCCGCCACGGTTTCGCGTGGTGTGGTCGTCCGCAGGTAGATCCCGCTGGCGATCTGTTGCGGCGTGATGTGCATTCGCTGGATGTAGGTGGAGTCGGGCCACGACGATGGTGTGGTGGCTTCAATGTTGATCCAGCGCCCGTTGGCGTCCTGCAGCCGCGCGAATTCGTGTTCCGGGGCTTGGCTCAACGTCATGGTGAGCCCGAGTTTCTGGCCCAGGATCATCAGCAGCGTGGGCATCGACACGCAGTTGCCCTTGCGCGTGCGGAGGTAGGTGGAGATGAGCTTGTTCTCGTAGATCTTCCCGAACGGGTCATCCAGGTCATACGAGAACGGGTGGTGATCGTTCCATGGGCCGGGCTGATAGATCACCTGCCCCAGGGCCGTCATCACGTCGGTCGGTGGCGCATTCTTCGGCACACGCGCCCGCACCACGGCAGCCCAGCGATCCAGCATGGCGTTGAAGGCCTTGGCGTCGAACTTCGGATTGGCGGCCCGCTCGATGGCCGTCTGGACTTTCGCGTAATCCACCCCATTCGGCGAGTTCGCCAGCTGCTCAATGACATGGAGGTTAGGATCGTCTCGAACCGGAACGCCGCCGGGCATTTGGGCGTGTGCCCAGGGGCTGCACGCCAGGAACGCCAAGGCGCCGAACCAGCGCATCCCTCGATGCGCCTTGTCCCTCTGGGCGGTGCTCATTTGGCTTTCGGTGGCGACTTGCGGAACCACACCACGCGATCGACGGTGAACAGCCCGCGCGGGTTGATCGTCGTGGCGGGAGCATAGGTGCCGGTGACTTCGGCATCGAAGCTGCGCAACGAGAGATCCATGACGTCCCCCGTCAGCGCGTGGTCGAACATCACGGCCTGCGAGTCCGGGGGCAAGTGATCCGCGAAGCGAAACGGAATGGCCGTGCCCGGTGGGCAATGCGGATCCATGAAGATCGCCCCATGCCGGGGCCCCATCAGGGCACGGGCCTGGAATCGAACCTCACCGGCGGGCGGGGACTGCCGCTGATCGTAGAGCTGGCAGACGGTCACGGTGGGCGGTTCTGCGGCGCGAACGCCGCAACCGGCCACCAGCAGCAACACGAAACAGGTGAGCCCGCGCATCAGCATCCGTTCGACTGGCAGAAGACTTCGGTGGAAGTGTTCGCCGCCTCGTTGATGCGCGCGTTGATGTCAGCGGCCGTCGCGTGTGGAGCGAAGAGGTCGTTGGACACACCCAGGCCACGCGCCACGCCAATCTCGGTGCGATAGGCATTCATTTCGGTCGTGTGTTCGGTGGCACGATCCTTCGGGTAACCGATCTTGGGGTTCATGTAATCCAACTGGTGCTGGCCTTCGTGCGCGATGGCCTCGGCGCCGAAGGCGTTGGCCAGCTTCTGCGGGCTCATCTGCCGGTTGAATTGTTGGTAGAAGGACGAAATGGAATCGGCCTGCTTGACGTCCACCGTCATCAGCGTCGAGCTGTTCGCTTGGGCCACGATGTCCTTGCCCAAGCTGCCGGCGGTGAGCGTCACGCCATTGCCATCGCCCAGCGTGCCAATGTGGCTCGAAACGGCGCTCAGATGCGCGTAGTCCGATGAGTGCCGATTGAGGTGGCTCATCGCCGTGTGCAGCGTGTTCACGAAGTTGTTGATCTTCGTGCAGGTCGCCTGGTCCTTGCTGCCGCACGCATACATGCCCGTCGGATCAATGTTGATGATCGGGTTGTTGCGGGCGTAGGCGTATCGGTTGAACGAGTAGAGATCCCCGGCCTTCGGCGGCATGGGATCCGGTGACAAGAAGTGTGCTTGCGCGATCGGACTACACACGACGGCGGCGACCAGCAGCAAGCCGGTCCATGATCCCTTCACCATCCCCTACCCCTCCTGGCTATGGTCCCCTGGGGGCGAGTCTACTCCTCGCCCTTTTGGCTGCAACTTGCCCTGTCAGCGCTGGCTGACATGTGTTTCAGGTTGAAACACGTGGGGCTTGGTGGGATAACAAGGCCGCCGGGAAGTCTGGCGCCAACCATGGATGACCGACGCACCGACCAAGGGGCCCCCGGGGGCCCCTTGTTTATTTTGTCTGGCAGGGTGGATCGCCAATCAGAAGATCAGGACTACCGCGTGAGCCTGGCGAAGCACTGGCTGGCGGTGAATCTAGCAACCATGGCGATGACGAAACACACCCCCGCCACGATCATCCCGGCGTCAGCGTGGGGATCGCTCGGATGGTGGAAAGCGATGGTGCCGAAGCCCCTGGCGACGAAGCCGAAGACCCCGGCGATGACGCAGGCATAGGCGAGCAGCACTGCGTCCATCCACCGCGGCACTTTCGGCGGGGCGAACAGCGACACGTGGGTTGGCGGCAGGGAAATAACAGACATTGGAGGACTCCTGGGTGGTTGGAGGCCCCATCGTAGGCCGGCGTTTCAGCGGTGCGATGCCGAAACCATGCCTTTGAATCGCCCAATTACGGCATTTCGATCATCGGGATTGGGTCAAGCTGTCCGCTTCCTTCACTTTCGCCGCGTAATCAGCACGCGTCTGCGCGGTGAGGCGGTTGCCCTCATCCAGCATGGCGATCGCCTGGGCGTGAACCGCGTGGTATCGCTGGGCCAACGCGGGGAGCGGCGCGCACGATGGGCGGGCTCCCGGCCGCAAGCTGTCATCGGGCATGAGACAGGGGGACGTGGCCAATGCCTGGTCGAGGCCCGCCATGCGGCGTCGGCCGGAGGCGATGGTGGAGTCCGTGGCGTCCATCGTCTGGCCGAGTGAGAACTGGCCCTGGTTCAACGTGGCGTCCACTTCACCCGCCACCGCATCAGAAGGGCCCTGATGCTGAGCCAGCAGGCGGTTGATCTTCGTCAGCCCGGCGTCCCCGAACGCCAGGGCCTTGCTCCGTTCTTTTTCAAGCGGCGCTGCTGTCCAAGTCGCTTCCTTGCTCAGAAAGCGTTGAAGGCTGGCCACCAGCTCTCCCGTCGCTTTGTCCTCAGCGGCACCCTGCTCAGCGGCGTTGTGCTCCGCCACCAGTTGTTGCCGGGCTGTGCCCATGGCCTGGAGGATTGCGGCGTATTGCGCGTCGGTCTTGGACTCGAAGCGTTCGGTGTCGAGTTGCCCGTTGTCGCCCATCCACGTCATCGTGATCGTGCCGGCGGTCCACGTGGCGTTGCGGTTCGTGTGGCCCAGGCCGCTGTCGAGCACGATGGTCACGTGGCTGCCGTCGTAAGAGCCGCTCACGTTCTGCGTGGAGGCGGTGTCCTTGCCCGCCTGGTTGAGCATGTTGGTTTCGAGGGTGCCGGTGAACTGGCCTGGCGCTGATTGCGTGAGGCGCAACGCCTGGATGAAGACCTGATCCGTGGCCGGGTCATGGCCCCCGCCGACATAGGTGCCCGAGATGCTCTGCGGACTCGCGGCTGGGGGTGCCTCAGTGTTGGCAGCCCCGGCATGGGAACACGCGGCAAGCACGCCGCACCCGACGATCATGATCCAGTGCCGCATGTCCATGGCCCCCTGTTGGATGGGGATAGGATAAATCAGTCGTTGGTCAGGAGATCGTTCTGCTCGCGGCAGTATCTGATTGCACAGGCAAGGCAGCCACACTCGCCGATACACGGGGTCCGGCAGCTAGAACCGCACTTGCAGCTGACCGGCCCCACGTCTGCTGCTTCCCGGTAGACGCCATCAGGGGGATAGCGCTTCCGTCCTTCATCCGTTGGATTCAACATGAGTCCTGCCTCCTAAGGGGCAGGATAAAACTCTATTTTCGATTGAAGCAGTCTTGTCAGCACCATCGATTCAGGCTCAAGATGGCGTGCCGGACTACCCAAGCGGGCCACGGCTGCGACAAGGATGACCGGCCGCCGTCCCACTCACCCCGGGCGGCGTTTCTTTTTCGGGGGCTTCTCTGCCACGGTCAGCAGCTCCAGGGTCTCGTCCAGGCGACGGGCAAAGTCTGTGTAGCTCGTGCCGCAAGCCTGGCACCACTCCCGCACTTGTAGGGTATCCAAGCGCCGTGCGCCCAGCTCGCAGGCAGAGACGAACCCCTGTCCACGGCCCAGCGCCTCACCCAGTTCCTGCTGGGTGAGGTTGGCGCGAATTCGAAGCGTCCGGAGCAACCCGGTGACGACTTCGTACTCCCGCTTATCGATGCTCTTTGACTTGGATGACTGGGCCATGGACCGCCTGCTTCTGCGGTCTCCAACAATATGCGTCGGCCCGAAACACTCGTTTTCCGATTTCTATATCTGTCGATGTGGCTGTATGTAGCCATTTCGTCAATCGTTATTCAGCTTTCCTTGTTCTCACGGTGGCATGATCCACCTCAGGCCAGGGTCTGGCCGCCCCGCTGTGCGCTGCCAGCCGGGCTAGGGATGGCGCAGCGCGTGCTACAGGGGACATTGACGATGAAGAACCCTCAACGGGGGACCGTTCTGCAGGTACCGACGGGTGACAACACCGGCCTGCTTTTCCTGGACGGTCAGCAGATCCCGTTTCAGCTTGCCCATGTTTGGCAGTCACCCATCGCCCCGGCCGCCAATCAAACCGTTGAAGTGACGCTCGATGACGGTGGGAAACCCACGCGCATCGTAGTCATTGATGCGCAGACGCTTGCCAAGGAAAAACTGGGGCAGTTCGCCGGACTCGCCGGGGATCACGGCCAGCAGGCGGCCGCCCAAGGAAAGGCCGCACTCCAGGTGGTCCGCAACCGCATGGGCCTGGCCACCATGATCGTGGCCGCCGTCTTGTTCATTGGCTGGTTCTTCCTCCCAGCCCTGACGATCAACTCGGGCTTCGGTTACTCCAAGAGCTTCAGCGTCTCCGACATCCTCGGCATCCAGCTGTCCTCATCGGGTGCCGAATCCAGCTTCGGGTTCTGGGCTTTCCTCGGGCTGGTGGCCGTGCTCGTCCCGTGGGCGGTGGCGTGGCTGCGTCCACGATGGGCCTCCCTCCTCCATGCGTCCCCGCTGGTGATGCTCATCCTCGCCTTCGTGCGGGTGCGTTGGCAGCTCCATTCGCTGGTGTCCCAGGCCATTGATGCCGCTGGCCAGATGGGCGGCAGCCAGGCACAGGCGATGGTGCAGAGCATGGCCGATCAGATGGGCAATCAGATCAGCAAGGCTGTGTCCTTCGGCTTCGGCTTCTGGCTCGTCCTTCTGCTCAGCCTCACCCTCGCCGTCATCGGCTTCAAGCGCTACACCACCCACGCCTAACAGGGGAAACACATGTCTTACACGAAGATTGCGGCCACTGCTTTGGCCGTCGCGCTGCTCGCTGCTTGCTCCAAGTCCGCTCCGAACACGGCTGCCCCGGCCAGCCAGCCCACGCTTAGCGGAGCCCTCGCACCCGCTGCGGTCCAGCAAGCCGCCCAGACGGCAAAAGCCGCCAGCCTTCCCCAGCCCGACTGGAGCACGCCCGACAGCACCTATGTGGAAATCACGAAGGGGCCGCAGGTGATGTTCCTCGATGCGGCGTTCTCCGGCATGCCGCCGAACTACGACAAGATGGCCCAGATCTACTCCAGCGCGTATCGCATGGAATCGGATGCTTTCAAGAAGCACGATCTACTGACCGCGATTCAGCCCAAGCTGGATGCCGGGATCGCCGATGCCAAGGCACATCCGTACATCACATGGACGGACAACACGCCCCAGCTCGGCCCCTACGATTTCGGCACGCACAGCTTCCCGGATAACTCAGCGCTCTTCTCCCCCACCGGTTACATGAGCTTTTCAGACGCCTACGGCTACAACCTCGGCGTAACCAACGGCTCGGCGTTCCAGCGCTTCGTGGTTCCTGACGAAGCCAAGGCACGTGCGATTGAAGGCCTTCGGGGGCAGTGGCAGGCCTTGCACTTCAAGATTTTTGCCTTCGTCCAAGGCACTGACGAAAGCCAGACGCCGACGGTACAGGCCGTCATCACGAAGGTTCAGATCCTTGACAAGAACGGGCAAGTGCTCTTTGAGCAAGCTGCCCCACACTGAGTCGGAGACCGAACATGACGAACCGCATATCTCTTTACGCCAGCACGCTTGCCGTGCTGGTTTTCGCAGGCGCAGGGATCCCTGCCGACGCGCAATCGTTACTGTCCCGATTGGGTCAAGCCGTGTCGAATGCTGTGGCAAACAAAGTGGCCCCACAGTCTTCACAGGCTTATGCACCACCCAGCACAGGAGATGGGCTGCATTCGAAGATTGGCCATTTGGACTGGCACTATCCGAAGTGGACCCCAGACACTATTGACGGGGCAATGCACCTGCGTCTGGGAACCGCCTCCCTTAACCAGTTCAACTCCCCCGTGGGCGGGTATCCCACATGCGACGACCGATACCTTGGCTATGCGATCTTGCATCGCACCGAACTGACTCCCCAAGACGCAACTTACTGCCTCTCTCGGGAGCAGCAGAACGACCCATCCGCCACGATGGAGACAGTGCGCCATCGCATGGCGCAGATTGCTCAGCAAGTCGCCGGTTCCGGCAAGTTCTACACGCGCGGCACAGTTCAAAAGATCTGGCTGGATTGGGATCCCTTCAACCACCCGCTGCCATCGGGCAAGGGGGTTCTTCAATTCGGAGAAGGCGGCGGCCTACCGATCAGCAGCCCCAGCGACACGGATTTTCGCATCGTTGGCCCGAATTGGTTCAATCCCGGCTCCGCCTCACCTGGCTGGGTTGGTCACGGCTTCTACATGCTGTTTAACGCTGATCCGGCGCTGAAGATGCAGTGGGAACAACTATCGCAGGCATCTGAAGTGTTCTATCACGTCGAGTCGCCCAGGAACCCACGAAAGAGCACGTGGCAGATGCACCACACGATGTACGACGTGACCGTCATCGTGGACAAGATCGTGTTGGAAAACGATGCCACCCGACTTGTACTGACTCCGCCGATCACTCCGAACCCCATAGGACGCTAGCCATGAAGACCCTGCTTGCGATTGCATTTCTTGCGCTTCCCCTCACTTCACTGGCGGCGTCGGGTGGGGATGCGGACGTGTGCTACTCGACTCCGAGTCCCGACCCGGCCAACCGCCTCTCCAGTTCCACGGAGCTCGTGTGCCCGCGTGCCGGCACCCACACGCTGCCGCAGTTGGCGCAAGCGGGCTGGGGCATTGTGTCTGTTCAATCTGTTGTAGCCAGCATGGCCGATCCGGCACACTCGTTGAACAGCTGGATGGTGGTGATTCAAAAGAAGGCGAATTGAGTATGAAGGCGTTTCTCCGCGTCGTCCTGTCTCTCGTCCTAGGCCTCATCGGCTGCATCCTGGCATGTGTCATCTTCACTCCGATCCGCTATCTCATGGGCCAAAGCATCCTGGTTAGCTTGGTCGTCTTTCTTGTCTTGTCAGCAGGAATCTGGCGTGTACTGTCCAACCTCGCGTCGTCCAAGCAAGACAGACACGGAAAAAGTAGGACGGCGAACCGGAAGTTGAAGATCAGCATCTTCACTTCGGATCACTACAAGGACGAGACCTTCGAGGTGAAGGTTGACCACACGGCAAAGACCGTGACGTTTTCTGCGCGAACTTACATTGATGGTTGGATCACGCGCACTGCCCCATTGGGGAGTCTGCAATATGCACGACAACGAGACTCTTGGACGACGATCGAAAAGGCCGTCATGCCAGGCTACCAATTGGCCAACGTAGCCGCTCATGAGTTGGCAAACCATGGTCTAGTTGGGGGTGGAAGTAGTTACATTCATTCGGTCACGGGCCAAGCTGCCACATACAACGCATCCACCAAAACGGTCACCGTTGAGTCGAAGCTCTACGACCGCGCGGTCACCCATCACCACAACCTTTCTCAGTGGTATTTCGCCATCGTTGAGAAAGACCAGTTCACTCAGGCGACTCGGGTTCATGTAGAAGCTGCGGACGAAAATCCGAAGTTTTTTGATTGGCTGAAGCAGCATGAAGCAGAGTTCCGATCAAACAAGTGGCCCGAAGAAGCCTTCATTAGCACTACTCCAGATGCAGTGAAGCGCCTTCGACTCATTCGAAAAGCTAAGGAAATGCAACGCGCCAGCGATGCGGAATTTGAAGCGAACAGAAAGCGGGAAACCAAGGCTTTGCTCGAACAGCATCGTGCCTGGAACAAGAGCGGTAAAAGCTCTTGGCATCACTTCGAGTAAACCATCATCTTTCCTCCGCTCTCAACCGCCCCTCGGGGCGGTTTTTTTATGCCTGGTGACCGGGGCTTGCGAGCCGTGGGCGATTCATTTCACTGCTGGAAGAGGGCCCTGAGCTCTCGCCCCTTCCTCGTTGAGAGCTCCCCTCATGATCCGTCGCTTCCTCCCCCTCATGTTGCTGGCCGTCTTGGCGGCGCCGGTGGCGCATGCGCAGACCAGTAACATCCAGTGCCCTTACACGTATCTCTGCGTCAACCCGAACCCGGCCACGAATGACCCCAATGGGTATGACGTGCTTCTGGGTGGAACGTCGACAGGCGATGGCAACAACACGTCCATCGGGATCAATTCCTCAGTTGGTACAGCCAGCACGATGCCGGGCGGAACTGCCATCGGCTACGGCGCGAACATCGGTGCTGGCAGCACGGGCTTTGCCGGCGGCACGTTGAGCCAGATCAGCGGTGGGATGAACGGCGTTTCCCTCGGCATCCAGTCGGCCGTCAACTACAACAGCAGCATCAACGGGGCCATGCCAAACCTCAATCCGCAGTATGCGGGTTCGGTGGCCGTTGGCCCTTACGCCAACACGGGCGGAGCGGCCTCCCTGGGCTTGGGCGCTGGTGCGAATGCCGGCGGCAACTACGACGTGACCATTGGTGCGGGCGCTTCATCGAGCGGCGGCAACAACGGAACATTGATCGGTGGCGGCAACGTCGTCATCGGATACCGCGCGGCGGCGCCTTATGTCGCCGCCAACAACGTGGTGCTGGGTTACCAAGCCAGCGTGGGCAACGCCACGCAGAACAGCGTGGCCTTGGGTGCCAACACCGTCGTCAATGACAGCAACGCGGTGGGCGTGGGCAATCGCACCATCGAGCAATTGGCCGATGGTGTGTATGCAAACGATGCCGTGGCCATCGACCAGCTCAATAAAGCGATGAGCTACCTGGGCGGCGGCGCCGGTTTCAGCAACGGCACCTGGACGGCCCCGACATACTCTCTGAGCGGAAACGTCTTCAACAACGTTGGTTCTGCACTGACCTATCTCGACAACCGCATCACGGGCTTGCCCTCGGGTGGCGGCAGCGCCCCGGTGTGGCTGGCTTCTACTGACACCACGACTCCCGCGAGTGCCCTGGGCACGAACGGCACCGCTGTCGGTGCGGGTTCCGCCGCGGGCAACGCCACCACGTCCTACAACACCGCTGTCGGCATCAACGCTGCTGCTGGCACCCAAGGCTCGGCGGTGGCGGGCACCGGTGGACAGGACACGGCCGTCGGCTACGGAGCGAGCGCCCCGGGCATCGGTTCAGAAGCGTTCGGTTACCAAGCCTCAGCCCCCGCGGCCTTCGCTACCGCCATCGGAAACTACAGCTTGGCCGATCAAGCGAATACGGTGAGCTTCGGCAACGACACCACAGGTGTGACTCGGCGCTTGGTCAACATCTCGCCCGGTATCGACACAAGCGATGCGATGACGATGGGCCAAGGTCAAACGGTGACCTCGATCTTTGGGGCCGGCGCGAACCTCATGACCAGCACGGCGCCGACTTACATCTTTACGAGCCCATACGCCGCCGGCACTTACTACGACGTCGGGTCGGCGCTGACGGCGCTAGACAACGGCCAGAACGCGATCTGGGGTGCGATCAACAACCTGCCCACCGGTGGTGGCAGTCCGGGGCCTGTGGGTCCGCAGGGGCCGGCAGGGAGCAACGCGACCGTCACGGCTGGCAACAACATCGAGGTGACGCAGAACGCTGCCGGCCAGGACGTGGTGTCCACGAACCCCAACTTGTCGCTCACCTCGGTCACCACGACCGATGGCAAGGGCAACACGACGGTGACCAGCGGCAATGGCGTGAGCATCACGTCGGCCAGCGGTGACAACGTGAGCATCACCACGGCGGGCCTCGACAACGGAAACAACGTCATCACCGGAGTCGCAAACGGGCAGGTGTCGAGCGGCAGCACGCAGGCCGTCAACGGCGGGCAGCTCTTCCAGGCGCAGGTGGCCGCGAATGCCTACACCGATCAGCAGGTGGGCGCGGTGAAAAATTGGGCTCAGGCATACACCGACGCGAAGGTGGCTGGGCTGTCTGACCAGATCAACCGCACCGGTGCGGCCAGCGCGGCGATGAGCAACGTGGAGTACCGCGACTTCCGGAATTCCTTCGGCGTCGGCCTTGGCTGGCAAGGGGGCCACAACGGGGTTGCCGTCGGCTTCCGGCACGTGAGTGACGACGGCAGCTACGAGTGGCACGTGAAGGCCGCTATCAGTGGAGCTGTTCGCTCGATTGGCGTTGGCATGAGTTGGGGGTGGAACTAATCCGACCGCCGCTTGCTCGCCCTCACCCACTTGGAGATCGCCCCAATGAAATGCCTGAATTCAACCCTGCTTGCCGCTGCAGCGGCAGCCTCCCTCCTCTTCGCTACCACCTCGGCCTTCGCTGGCCAGAACATCAGCGCGAGCGTTTACGACTCTCGCGCTGCCCTGAGTGCGCAGACTGCCGAGCTGGCGACCGTAGTGGCCGTGCGATCCGTCGAGATACAAAACACTGGAAGCAACCCGGGCACCTATATTGGTGCCACGGTGGGCGCCGTAGGAGGCTACGCGTTGACCCGCGGCTCTACTTCATATGCTGCGCGAGGCCTCGGCGGAGTTCTTGGCGGCGTGGCGGGTGGAGCCGTAGGTCAATCCCTTGGCAACCGTGCGGGGCCGCACCACGCAGTGCAGATTTTCGTTCAGCGCTACATGCAGAACGGGCGCCCGTATTCGCAACTGACCAGCGTGGTCGAAGCGGATGACCAGGGCGAGTTCAGGCCAGGCGATCGCGTGCTCCTGGTGCGCGGCCGCGAAGGGTTCTCTGTCGTGAAGGTAGCCGTGGCCACTGGCACGGTCTCGCACGACACCGAGGAAACGAACGATCGCCCGCGCGAGGCCTATGTCACCGGCACTGCGTCGGGTGGTGTCGGCGACCTGACGGGAGAGCAGCCATGAAGCGCATGCTCCTCGCTGCCTGCCTCGTTCTGGCTGCCCTGCCCGCGTTCGCGCAGTCGTGGGAAACCTTGCGTGCCGCGCAAGTCACGATCAGCGTGGCTGAGCAGATCCGAGTCGGCCACCACGGCGACTATGCCGATCTTGGCTCTGGCCGCGAAACCGTCGCGCTGCCATGGGGATCCTTGCTCGCATTCGCGGGCAACTATCCCGACACCGGCACCAGCCGCCGCTTCGGACTCCACATCGACGGCGTGCCTCATGCGGACTGTGAGCGCTACGTGTCGGATGCCGCACCGGCATTCGATGACGTGTGGATTGGTGACGCAGGCCCAAGCGCGATTGGCCGCTCAGTTTTCAGTGCTGGTCATCTGGACCATGCCGCCCTCCACGATGCGTGCCGTGACGACATGGTAGGCATCGACTTCATCACGCATTGACCAGAGACACCGCCATGTCCTCCATTGCTCTTCCTTTCCCTTCTTTCACTCCAACTCGACCCGAGACCAAGGCTAGGCGCCGCGGCTTCGGCTTGCTCGAAGTCATCCTGGTGTTCGCCATCGTCATCGGGGCGGCTGCGGTCGTGTTCACCGTGTTCGGATTCGCACACGCGTCCAGCGAGGCATCCAACATCGTGGACGAGACCAACTTGATCGCCGGCAACCTTCGAACTTCACCATGGGCAATGTCCCATGACTTCACCAATGTCCCGGAAACCGGGCAGTGGATCCCTGGGGTCTTCCCGAACAACTGGAACCAGAACGGACAGGCGTTTTCACCCGAGACCGGCGCCACGGCTTACGTCGGTGGAGGTACGACATCTGGCCTGGCGCCCAATCAATTCTGGGTGCTGATCAACTACGTCCCTGTGTCGAATTCTGAATGCGCCCGGATCGGTGCAGAGCTGGGGGCGCAATACGACGATGTGTGGTTCGCAGCCTCCGGGCCCACCGACATCGGCAAGTCCATCTGCGACGCCACGGCACCGTGCAAGGTGGACATGGCCAAGCTCAACTCGTGGTGCGGTGGCAGCGATCAGACTGACACGCCCGGCACCGTGGGTTTCCAAGCCATCGGGCACAACTGACCCATGAAGTCTTATGCCCCTTCTCTTCCGAATATGTTGGTCTCCTCTAGGCCCGGGAGCCTGGGTGGATGGGCACGGAAAGGATGGGGCACCCTTGGCTTCGGCCTGTTCGAGACGATCTTGTCGATGTCGTTGGTCGTGATGCTGAGCCTTGTCGTCTATGCCTTGTTCGGTCCTACCACATCTGCGGCGGCGGTCTCCCAAGAGAGCATGCGCCTTGATTCGCTGGTCAAGGCCATTCCCGCAGCTTTTGTGGCTGGCGTGGACTACGCGGGGCTCACTCAGAACCCGCCGCAGGTGCCCGGATTTCAATCGAATCTGAGCTTGTGGCAGCAGCCGTTCTCGGTACTCCCGGCCACCGTACTTGTTCTCGATGATGCGTGGCAGGTGACGTATCAAGGCACCCCGCCCGACACGTGTGCAAAGCTGGGCGAAGGGGAATGGAACAAGGATCGGTGGTATGCGATCGATGTAGATGGCAAAGCGGTCAGCGACCCTACGTCGCTCGAACATGCCTGCACCACGCCTGTCGATTCCTCAGGGCTCCATGAGCTTCAATTCCTGGCTTACAACGGCACGAAGCCCAATGCCACGTCGGGGCTCGCGCCCATCTGCTTCGATCGCACGCGGGAGGAAGTGGCCGCAGGTCATGCGGACCCGGGGTGCCCAACGAACCCCGCTGATTACCTACCGTCGACCATTCCGTAACCGGAGTTGAAGCCCCCTGTGAATGCACATGCGCACCCATTCGAGTCGATGGTAAGACAAGGCTCACCAGGACCCAGGAGAACCCCATGACCACCGCAAGTCGCACCGACGATGAAACCGTGCTGATGCTTTGTGCGCACTCGCAGCACATGACCACCATGCGTGGCTACGCCCAGCAGCGGTATCGGCGCAACAGCCTGTTGGGCCAAGAAAGGGGAATGCGCCGCCGGCAAGAAGATGAAGAGGATGCGCGCAATCGGGCGAAGGCCCAAGCCATAGCAGCGCAGCAGGACACCC
The DNA here is from genome assembly GCA_040371205.1 of Rhodanobacter sp. Classification (NCBI taxonomy): domain Bacteria; kingdom Pseudomonadati; phylum Pseudomonadota; class Gammaproteobacteria; order Lysobacterales; family Rhodanobacteraceae; genus Rhodanobacter; species Rhodanobacter sp. Next base: position 587,853 of record AP031382.1, on the reverse strand, counting down.
AGGCCATGGTGGCCCAACACCGCAACTGGAACGCCATGCGTGCTGGCTCGCGTGGAGGTTGGAGGCACTTCGGATGATGACCGCACTTGCCCTGGCGCTTGCGCTGCAGACCACACCCGGTGCCCAGGTCATGGGGCCGGGGTGGGTCGGCCAGCACGTAGACGCCACGGGCCCTGTCATCGCGGTGTCGGATCGATGCGTCGAGATTGCCGTGGAACGCCAAGGCATCTTCGGCGCAGGTGGTCGCGTCTGGGCCTGCGTGCGGCCCCACGACCCGCTGCCGTCCATGGGGTCAATGCTCCGTGTCTCAGGGAAAGTCACGGACACGCGCATGACGCGCATGGGGCCGCGCTGGATGGTTGTACCGGTCGTCAGCCTTTGATCTCCATCCGTGAGACCGCTCCCCCGCTAAACTGTCGGCTTCGGCAACAGGGGAGCCCACGGAATGGCTTACTACACTTTCAACATCGGTCATCCGGCCACCACCGCATGGTGGCAAGAGAACTTGGCACGTGGCGTCATCACCACCGGTTGGGATAATGAAGCCGGTGATCGTGGTGACCTGGTACTCAACCAGCTCGAAGAAGGCGACTGGGTACTTGCTTACTGTAACGGCCCTGGATTCGTTGGCGCAGGTCGCGTCCTCGGCATCGGCAGCTACCAACTGCACAAGGATGTTCCTGAAGGTTCGCTTTCGTCGCATCAACATGAGCGCAAGGTTCAGTGGGGCCCCTTCGTCCGAGATGTGTCGCATGGCATCCGGGCCTCCAAGGTCGGTACTCACCCGCCAAGGCAGACGAAGGAACACATCGACCCCGCCGTCGGTGAAATGGTGATTGCCTTGCTAAAGGAGCGTGCCGCGCTCGAAGGAAACGAGCCGTTACCAGCACTCGGCGATTGGAAATACTGGCACGTACTCGAGGCGGTTCGTTCACTTGGCGGTCCCGTTTCGGTCAAGGAAATCACCACTTGGTTGGAAAAGCAGTACCCCAACGAAGACAGCGGCGACGCGCGCGACAACGCATGCTTGCTGTCGGTGAATGATGCGAATCGCCGTCACCACGATCACGGCCGAAAGGACTTCCGCACGGATCAAGGCAACCCGAAGGATGCCCTCTACCGTGTGGGCCGGCATCGTGATGTGAGCTACGAGCTCTATGACCCCTCCGTCCATGGCTTCTGGGACATCCGGGAAGTGAACGGCAAATGGGTGCCTGTGCAAGTGGAAGGTCCGGTGAGTGCCGTGGATCGGGCATTGCGCGAAGCGCAAGAGCAAGTTGCGACTGAGCCCGCCCCACCCATCGACAACGATCACGACGCGCGTGTGTGGGAGCTGCGGGCCGTGGCCCTTCGTGAGGGCCAGGGCGAGTTCCGCGCTGGGCTCTTGGATGCCTACGAGCGGAAGTGTGCGATCACTGGTTGTGGCGTCGTGGAAATCCTAGAAGCTGCCCACATCCGGCCCTATCGGGGCGAGTACACGCATCGCCCGGATAACGGTCTCTTGCTTCGAGCAGACATCCACACCCTCTTCGACAAAGGCCTGATCTGGGTCGATGCGGATGGCTTCGTACAGCTTGATGAGCGATTGGCCGGAAGCGAGTACGGGCCGCTCCGGGGTCGCAAACTGCGACTGCCAGCGGATCCAGCCGCACACCCGCATGCGGAGCACCTGGCACACCACCGGAAGCACACGGCCCGCCGACCTATTCGGCAAGGGGAATCCTGATGGACCTCGATTCGCATGAGCGATACAACGGCGATGTGCAGGACTGGGTGGACGAAGAGACCCAAGCCTTGAAAGCCGCAGGCGTGGTGATCGTTGAATGTACCGACTTCATTCAAGAGCACTCCAGTTGTGTCATTTTGCCCACCGAAGGTTTCCGGGATTTCATCAAGGCGACCGCTCAGCCCTTGGTATTCCTCTACCGGGGCGACTGCGACGTCTCAGCCCGCATAAAATCGATGATCGAAGATGTGTGCGAGGAGGGAGAAGATCCGGCTCTGATGGTGCGCGCATTCGAAACCCAGCATGCATTGCTGGTGAAACGCGCCAAGGCCGTATGCGCCACACACTTCTACGCCGAACTGAATGTTCTTCACCAGGGCGGGTTCGTGCTTGCGGGTGTGCTAGCCCAGGCCTACGAAGATTTGTTGGCCGCCCTACAAGCCTTCTGCGAGAGTGCCGAAGATCGGCGCGCGGAGGCGAAGGAAGAAAAGATCCTCCAAGATGAAGAAACACTAGAAGTGTTAGCCGATGAGCTGATGAAAGACCCGGCCTTTTCGGCGATTCGCGGCAAGCGCAAGCGGTGCGTCTATGTTTCTGACAAGTATGGTCTCCGGGTACCGCGCCACCACCGTGGTGAACTCAGGCGTGTCGATCAGACGTGTGATCCCATGGACTCGAATCTCGTAAGCCTGGTCGAACGTGTCTCAGATCGATTGGAGCTTCTGAAATAAACAAGGCCGCCTCCGGGCGGCCTTTTCATTGAGAAGTTCGTGCTGTCGTCGTCCTTCCGGGGGCTGCACCTCTTGCGAGCCGTGGGCGATTCATTTCGATGAGGACACCTCTCCTCGGAATGTGTCCCATGTCACTCCCGGTTTCCTTTTCCTCCTTCATCCATGACCGCGTGGGGCGCGTCGTCATCGGGCCGCCCATCGCCCAGATGAAGCACGCGTATCTGATTCCTGGTGATCGGGTGGCGCTGGATCCGCCCCAACCCGACAACGTCGATTGGCTTCACGAAAAGCTGACTGTGCTCGACATCAGCTACGGCTCGCTGCATCGACTCGGCCCCTTGCTGGTTCTGTGTGTCGTGGCCTGCGTCGTGGCCGGCATGTGCGCCATGGGCCTCATCAGTGGCGTCAAGACCGGCGCACACAAGGTGGAGAACATCTTCTCCTCCTCTCCGTCCCCCACTTCTTCGCTGACGCCTGATCAGCAGGCCCAGAAGGCGCGCTGCCAATCCATCGCGGCCCAGGGCGGCTACATCGCGCCCGTCTGCCAAACCCTGATCAAGGAGCAGTAAACATGAAGACGTTGGGATCTTTCCTCCCTGTAGCGAAGCTCGGTCCGATTGCTGATGCATTCGCCACGCGTGTGCTTGCGCGTAATGACGTGCCGCACGAGATCAATGGCCAGCCCGTTGCTGAAGACGTCAATGACCGCGAGCCTCGTTGGTTCGGGACAAGCGATGGCAAGCGCATCGCGGGGTTGCTTACGGTGAACGGGCTGGCGTTCGGTGCACCCAGTCTTGCGACTCCAGTACTCATCGCACTCATCCCCGTGTTGGCGATAGCGACAACCGTGCTGAGCATCTTGTTTGCTTCACTTCTGGGGCCACGCATGGGCATGGCGGCCGTCGTCCTCGGCGGCAGCGCCATTCTGGCCGTGACAGCCGCGCTCAAGACAGCCGAAGGTTGGGGTGTTGCCCTGGGCTGCTTGCTGCTGGGCGCCCTCATTCCGTTGATCGCCACCCTCGGCCCTTCAGCGGTGCCAGGAATGAACATGGTGAGCGGCACGTTTCACTCCAACCTCCCTCTTCCCATTCCTGTCCTGGTGTGCGTCGTAGTCGCCGTGATCTTTCTTGCGGCTTTCCTTCTGAAAGGTTCGATTGACGCCGCTCGCGTCGCCACGCTCTACATCCTCGGGTTCCTCCTGACGCTCGGCGTCATTCGCGCGATGGCTTCGTTCCTTCCCGACTGGGCCGCCCCGGGCGTCTGGTTCCTCGTTGGAGCGGGGCTGCCGTGGGTCTACACCAGCTGGAAGTGGCGGCTCTACCAAGACGAGTGCTTTAACCAGGACCAGTACGCAAACGGCGAAAGTGGAAGCAAAGGGCTGGACTACACGATGGCTCGCCAGCAACAGGCCGAGAACGTCATGCGGGACACCTCACCCGTCATGACCCTTGGTGTCGCCACCGGCACCTTCACGCGCGCGGGCGATGGACTCGCTCCCGACAAGGGCAAGCGGCTCTGCATGTCTGAGAAAGACAGCAGCATGAATTTGGCCATTTTCGGGCGCATTGGCACTCGCAAAACCAGCCACATTCGCGCCTGGCTAACGCAATGGATTCGGAACGGCAACGGCTTCCTGGTGCTCGATGAAAAGGACCTCCCCGCTGAACTGCGTGGATTGAAGGGTTACCACCTCATCGAGCCCGGTACGAGGTTCGCCCCCCTTCAAGGCTTGAATCCCACCGAACAATCTGTGGCGATCATGGGCGCCGGCAAGGGTGTGGACAAGAAAGACGACGCCTCCTCCTTCTTCTTCGTCCAGGCCTACACCATGTGGTTGAACGGCGCGGTGATCACCGAAGCGCTCATCGACGTGGAACAGCAGGCAATCGCTGGAACCAACGGGACTCGTCGCATCCACAAGCACGTCGCTGGCACGCATGACGTCATTGCTCATGGTGTGCGGGGCGACAAGGCCATGACCGTGATGCTCGAAGGCCTGGAAGGCTACCGGCGCGACAACAAGGGCGAGCAGCACATGCTCGAACGGGCGATCGATTACTTCCGCTCGACGCTGCCGACGATGGATCCCGAGACAAAGATGAACGTCTTCTCCACCTTGCTGGGGAAGATCGATCCGATGCTTTCTCATCGTGACTTGGTGGAGTTCGCCTTCACCGAGGAGTCCGAAGGTTTCGACCTGGCGGACATCACGCGGGGTGGCCGCTATGGCGTGAACCTGCCCGAGGCCACCTACGGACTCGGCGGGCTGGTCATCGGCAACCTGGTCAAAGAACGGGTGTTCAAGTTGCTGCGTGAACGCGGCAGTCATTGGGAGAAAGTTCCGGGCCAGAAGCGTGTGGCGCTCGTCGCCGATGAAGCGGCGGGGCTGGTGGGTCAGTCGGATGTGGCTTTCTTGAAAGTCGGACGCGGCTTCGGTGCCACCTGCGTCTACAGCGTTCAGAACGCCGATGCTTATGTGCACAAGCTGGGGAGCAAGCCCGCGGCGGAAACCTTCCTGGACAACTTTGCCAGCGTGATTTGCATGGAAAGCTCCACCTACACGTATGAAGTTTTGAGCGCAAAGCTGGGGCACACCCGGAAGTTGGTGTGGAAGGGACACAACGGTGCAGTGAACTTCGTTCGCTCCTTGCGCTACCTGGCAGACAGCGCCTTGCTCGATCCGAACCATCCAGGCGCGAAGCGGGCACGCGTGCTCTTGCGTCGAGGCGCGGGTCGCTTCAAAGAGCAGGCCGATATGCGATTCGAGAAGCCGGACCGGAAATCGCTGTTGCCGGAAATCCACGAGCAGATGAAAGTCACCCCCATCCAGCAATTTGAGTGGAAGGAAGGGCCGCTGCTCGAACTGCCGGAATGGTCCTCGCATCTCGCGCCGCGCGGCATCGCCATCGCCCAGGTGTTGCGGGGTGAGGTCAAGCGCCGCGATGTCATCAAGTTCGAGTCCCTGCGCGAGTTCCCGCCAGACCTGTTGGAACAGGCTCCCGCACCCAAGGTGGAAACACCTCCGGCGGAGGAATCCACCCGGACTCCGGATGACCTGCAGCACGCGGATCACAAGCCGGCCCGTCGCTCGCTCCTCGATCTGGACAAGGTCAATGCGGCTGCTTATGACGTCGAACCCACAACCCCCGCCACCACCACTGCTGAGAGAGTGAAGCCATGAGTGCCCTTTCCGTCCAGATGAAATTGCGCAAGCCTGCCGCTGAAACGGCAGGCACCACCAGCCCACTGAATGAGGCCTCCCCGGCTCCGGTGAAAGACGATCCTTTTTCGGGTCCTGATCCCTTCGTGAAGACTCAGCCTGAACAGCCTTCAACCCCGAAAATGGAGGGGTCATTGAAGGAAGCGGTGCGTGCGCGTCCGTATTCGCCTCACCCATCGAGTGCGAAGCAGGATGCCCTGACCGCACGGGACAAGGCGATTGAAGAGGCAGCACGGTATGCAGATCTTCGACCCGACGCCCTCAAGCAGGCGCAGGATGCCAAGCACACCTGGCAGAAAGCGGCGGGCAAGCTGGACCAGGTGAAAGAGGCTCACCAGGAATGGCGTCAGGATCACCGGTTCTCTTCGTGGTTGCACGACAAGGGTCTGTGGAAGAGTGGCGCGCTGGCGAAGCACGAAGACCGTGAGCGCCGCCACACCTCACACGTGGGGAAACTCAACGACAAGCACGAAACCGCGCGGGAAGAAGTACAGCGCCTGGACACTCACTTGTCCCGCGCCCAAGAGCAGGCTCGGAACGGATGGGCACGGTTGGACGATGTGTCGAAGCAAGAGCAGAAGCAGAGCCAGAGCACGGATGGCAGCAGCCGTGGACCGGAACCTGCCCAGAAATCGGAGCGCGGGTACCAGAATCACGAAGCGATCACCCACACTGCGGGCACGGCAGCACTGGCGGGTGGCACGCGTGAAGACGATGCCCCCAAGGTTTCCGCGAAGGAGTCCGACATGACAGGCGTGCTCATGAATCACGGGCACGCTCCGTATAAGTTCGACCCGGATAACAGCGATTCGTATTTCGTGACACTGAAGGACCAGGGCAAGGAAACCACGCACTGGGGGAAAGACCTGGGGCGTGCCATGGAAACCGCCAATGCCAAGCCGGGTGATCGCCTGCGTCTCGAGCGCACGGGGCAGGATCAAACGGTCGAGGTGCAGGAGAACGTTCGCAACGCACAAGGCCAGGTCGTCGGCACACAGGAAACGCAGGCGGTACGTCGTGGTTGGAGCGTCGACAACCTGAGTGCACCGGCGCCGAAACCCGAAGCCCAGCCGGTGCCGCCCGAGGTCAAGCACCGCACGCTGAGTGAAGCTGTTGCTGCACGCTCACCGTTCGCCGCGCTTGACTCGCCAGAGGCGAATCAGCCTGACCCAACCTTGCAGCCGGAAGCGCTGGGTCAGAAGCGCCGCATGAGGGTCTGAGCATGCTGGCGTTGCCATCTCTCCCGCCACCCGTTGCCGCGCACGTTGCTGCGGCGGTGGCGTGCGCGCCAGAGCGGCCGCGTGCGTTGCTGGTGGCGGACATGTCGGAACCCAGCCGGCAACCTCGGCTGTGGGTTTTCGACTTGCGCGACCCGCAGCACCCCGTGGTGATGCGCACGTGGGTGGCGCATGGGTATGGCAGTGATCCCCACAATACCGGCATGGCGACCCTATTCGGTGATGAGGAAGACTCGGGCAAGACGAGTCTAGGGTCGTATCGCATCGCAGAGTCTTACATCGGCAAGTATGGGTTGAGCTATCGGCTTGAAGGACTCAGCCCTTCGAATGCCAATGCCTATACCCGCGACGTCATGTTGCACCCAGCCCCTTACGTGAACCCTGGCTACGCCGGTCGTTCAGGTGGATGCGCGGCGGTCTCCTTCTCTGCGCTGGCGAAGATGGATCAGCACTTTGGATCCCTGAGCGGCGGGTTGCTATGGGTGGATGGGCCCGGGGTTCAAGCGCCCTCCTGTGCCGCTACACGCTGGCCGCCCTCCTGGACACTTCCCGCTGGGAGTGCTTGGACGATGCGTTCGCCCCCCATGCAGGCCTGTTCGGTGAACGTCTAACCCAATTCAGTCGGGGCTTGCGAGCCGTCAGCGAATCATTTCACTGGATTCATCAACCAGTGGATCGCCTCCGTGTTTCTCACCCCCTCCCTTCCCCGTCTCGCTCCCTCGCCCAACCTCGAGTTTGAATCCATCGAGTGGTTCGTGGCTTGCGATCCCATGGAGATGGAAGAGGAGCAGGTAGAACCCGAATTTCTGGCGATCGTGTCGGGTGCAGTGCTGGGAAGCCTTGGCTTAGAGCACTTGCATCACGCCCTTGAAGGCCTGGAACACATCGGTGAGCTGCAAGACAGCCTGCGCCCTGTCATCCAGCGGCAGCAGTTGACCGATGCGATTGCCGCCTTCAAACGCAGCCCTAGGGCCTTTGCTCCCGGTGAGGTCAAAGGTGTGTGGTTGCGCATCCAGGTACCTCGCCAGCAGCTCTACCAAGCTGTGCTGGCGACCGCGCCCAGCCATCGCGTGCCATCGCCGACGTTGAACCCCGTGCTGGTGATCGATCGTCGGTCTCCTCCGCCACGCCATCGCTTGCGCCAGAAGTTGGTGCCGGCGTGGGCGCGTTGCTGAGTCTGCATCGTGTCGATGCCCGTTCACGACAGCTTTGGGCCGCCACCGGCTTCCCTACCGCCGTCGACACTCGTGCGGCGATGGGACACTGCGTTGGTCATGGGCTGCGCGGCGTTCACGGGGGTCCTGTTTGGTGTGGCCTGGACGCTCTGGCACCCATTGCCGGGTTCCCCGCATGTGCCTGACGGCGGCCTCGCTCACCAGCTGATGGAGTACCCCACTCTGCTGAAGTGGCAGCTCACGCCTGGTGCTCCGATCGACAGGTGGGCCGATGAAAACCAGTCGGTGGACATCACGCCTTGGGCCTTCCACATCCGCTTGTTGCCGGCGTGGCTTGCTGCGACGGTGGCTGGCACCTGGGCGATGGTGGTTGGCCTGAAACCTCACTCGAGCACCGGGCATGTGTCGGGGCCGCGAGTGTTGGAGGGCAAGGAAGCGGTGCAGGCTGCGCAGCGGCTGTCGAAGCAGGCGCTCGATGGTCGACCCGGATGGATCAAGTTGCATCCGGCGCTGGACTTGCCCAAGCGTCACTGGGCTTCGCACACACTGATCTATGGCGGTGTCGGCGCAGGCAAGACCCAGGTCATCAGCTACATCCTGAGCCAAGTGCTGCCGCGCAAGATGAAGGCCTTCATCCTGGATACCAAGGGTGATTACACGGCCAAGTTCGGCAGCGCGTGCATCTTGAGTCCTTGGCACCGCTCATCAAGATACTGGGATATCGCAGCTGACATCGACACAGCGCCAAAGGCAGATGGCTTCGCAGCTGCAATCATTCCGCGAGTGGAAGGGGCGAACGAGTACTTTACGATCGGCCCGCAAATGATCCTCGCTGGATGTATCCGTGCTTTGATCGCTGGCAAGCCACGCAGCTGGACGTGGCTTGACCTCCACACACTGATTTCGCTGCCAGGTGCAACGCTGCGTGAAGTCCTCGCAGAGCACCATCCGAAGGCTGTAAGCATCCTCTCGGGTGCCGAACAAACTGTCAGCCAACTCATGAGCAGCCTTGCCGCTCACACCGCCACGATTTCGCAACTGGCGGAGGCGTGGGGTGATGGCACTCGATCGAATGGAAAGCCGCGCAAGCGGTTGTCGTTGAGCGAGTGGGCGCGCGATGGGTATGAGGGGCGCCCGGCGATCGTCGCGCAGGCTGGGCCGGATCCGGCTCTGACGCAGCGCTACCTAGCTGCGGCGATCAATGTCATCGCTACCGAAGTCATTTCGCCCGCCTTCACGGATGATGTCAGTGAAGACGGGCGGGCAATCTGGCTCGTGATCGATGAGCTCTCGGCCGTGGGCAAGCTGGATCGGCTTGATGAGTTGCTGAAACTCGGCCGCAGCAAGGGAATTTGTGCAGTGCTTGGGCTGCAGGACCAAGCCCAGGTCGCCGAAATTTACGGCCCGAATATCTCGAAGGCGTTGTCCTCGATGGTTGGCACACATTTGACGTGCCGACTCGCCCAAGGTGAAACACGCGATTACGTGGCAAGCGTCATCGGTTCCCGGCGCGTCTCGATCACCACGCCTGGGAAGGATGGTCAGCCCGCTTCTGTGCACGAAGAGATGCGGCAGATCATCCAGCCCACGGAACTCACGACACGCCTCGGCTTCCGCAAGGGACGGAAGTTCGGCCCCGAGAAATTCGGAATCCGCGCGCTGTTGAACACCGGACACGATGACTTGTTGTTGCTCGATTGGCCGGGCATCAAGTTGCCAGATCAGCGCCCCGCGTTCATCCCGGCGAAGTGGACGCTTGCGCCCAGGGTGTCCGTGCCTGCCGCCCCAGCGGCAAGCGGTGGGGACGATGCAGCGGAGCCAGCACAGCATGTGCTTCTGGCGGATGTCATCCAGCTGGAGCGGCAGCTGTGAGCTGGGGGACGGCGCAGAAGTACCGCCGCCGAACGAGGTTTCTCTATGCCCTTCTGTGGAACGGCGGCCGTCGTGTTTACATCGGCCAGACCGTGGATCCTGCGCAGCGGGAGTCACAGCACCGCAAAGCGTGGGCGCAGCCGTTCGTGTTCCGTGTGCTCGGCTCGATGGAAGGCACACAGGAACAGGGGGAGGACTACGAATACGCGTGGAGGTACACCGCACATCGCGCCGGTTGCGAAGTGTTGGCGAAGGCGATTGGTGGCTCACCCTTTACCGTGCGCAATCCTGGCCGACGGATGACCGCTGAGCGGTATCGCATCGCTGCTCAGTGCCAATGGCCCACCGAACGCAAGTGGACGCATGCGCGGTGGGGGTGGCTGTTCCATTGGCTGGGCTGGCAGGGGGCTGCCATTGCGGGGGTGCTCATGCTGTTGCGGCAGCCGCTTCCTTGATGCGGGTTTCTGTTTCCTTCACTGCGAGATAGCGAGTTGGCTTCGACCCGCTGAAATAGCGTCGCGCTCCATTCGACATCCGTGCCCAAGCGCCGAAGGCAACGCCAGCATCTATGACAACGATTTCCGCGACGGTGGCCTGCTCGGCCGTTGTTGAGTGCACTGCTTGCATGACGTTCTCCTCAACCGTTGTGGCGCAGCGTGACCGGGCGATAAGCCATGGGATCAGTCGGGCAACCGGCCTCGACGCCCTGGGCCAGTACCTGCTCACGTGTGCGATCGAAGCAAAGAGGAGCAAGAGCCGGGACAGAGAAATGCGCAGTCGCCGCGGGTGGAGTCGGCTGGCCGCCGTAGGCCGGCATGCTGGCGAACAGGGACCAGGCGCCGGCGCCGAGAAGAGTGATGAGGCAGAGCCCGAGGAATGTTTCCAGCAAGTTGTTGCCGGCGGGGGAAGTCGCAGCGGTGTGGAGGGTCGTGGAGGTCATGGCGATGTTTCCTTTTTTCGGTCGGGGATGGTTGCCTGGGGGTTCAGGCTTCTTGGTGAGCTCAGTAAGAGTGGCCGTCGTTGAGCCAGTTTTCTTCCCAGGTCTTCATCAGCTTGCGGAAGGTGTCGCGGTTCTTGTCAGCCGTGAATTCGAAGCCTTCCACTACACCTTCGGGGCCGTTGGAAGTTTCAAGGTTGCAGCGATGAACGGCCTGCCACCTGTCACCCCAGCCGATGGATTCGACGTGCCGGAAACGAACAGGCTTCATCGAAACGTTGAAATGGCTGTCGAGCGTGGCGGGATTCAGGCCGAGCCCGCGAAGGATGGTGTTGTCGCTGGTGGTTGAGTCGTTCATTCGTGTTTCCTCGTTGGTTTGTAGATATGCGTTTGCATATCTCTTGTATCCAACCTACCTCTAGCTCCCGCACCGTCAAGGGCGATATCGACCTGAATTCGCTGCAGTTTGCGTCAGAGATTTCCTACATCGTTTGGCCGTCCATATACGAGCCCATATGCGCCCTATGCGGCGATCAAGCCGCGTGGCGTTGATCGGCCCAGCCGGGCCGTTGGCGCTTTTGCTCCTGGCGTCATCAGTTGCGAGCCGTAGGGAATTTCTTAGTGTGGGGTGAGTCCCCACACTAAGGCCTGTCATGACCACCCCCGATCTCGATTTCTCTGCGGATGACGCAGTCGCACGCCACCAGACGTCCACGGCCATCGTGGAGCTCCTGCAGGCGAAGGATCAGGCGATTGCCTCTCTTCTTCATCAGAATCGAGAGCAAGAACGGCTGATCACGGCATTGTGCGATCGATTGGCCGAAGATCGCACCCAGCCCCTTCCACCTCAGCTCCTTGAAGTGCTTGCTCGCTTCCGCAAGCATTGACGGAGGCAGGCTGCCATGTTCCGCCCAAACATGATCAACGCGCGGGGCCAGGCGGCCAACGGAGCGGCTGTGCTCGCCTATCTAATGGAGACGGAGCACAAGCTGACGGCCAACCCGCAGCCGCCAAGCGCGAAGGCGGCCGTGGCTTACTACCAAAACGAGTCAACCGTTTCGGTAAAGGGTCAGCAAACACGCAGTACCTCCCGATGGCTCGGGAACGGGGCCACCATGCTTGGGCTGAATGGGGATGGCGTGAACATCAAGGACATGGCTGCCCTGGCGGAGGGATACGATCCGCGCAACGGCCATGCCTTGACGAAATCAGCGGGCAAAAAAGCCACGTGGACACCGAAGCTGGACGCCCAGGGCAACGCTGTCCTGGACAAGCAAGGCAAGCCCAAGGGCGTGTGGAAAGGTGGGCATCGCGTCGGCAACGATTGCACGTTCTCGATCAGCGATAAAACCGTTGATCTGCTCTTTGCTGACGAGTCGCCGGAGAAGCGAATCCTGATCCTGGATGCCCACCGTGATGCCGTGAGCCAAGTGGTCAGCCTGATGCAGACACGTCTTGAAACGGGGCGCAACAAGGCCGGCATCGACAAGATTGGCCTGGCCGGGATCGTTGCGTCCGGCCATACCCATTTTGGCAACCGAGAGCTGGAGCCCAATCTCCACGAGCACGTCTTGCTCTACGCCGTCGCCCCTGGAGCTGACGGCAAGTGGGGCAGCTTCGACGCCAACACCTTGTACGACGACCAGCAGATGTATGGTGCGCTTGGTCGCGCCGCATTCGCCAAGAATTTGGCAAAGCTCGGATACGGCATCGAGAAGCGACCTGAGCTCGATGGCGAAGGTCGAGAAACGGGCGAAGTCTACTATCGCGTCGCCGGCATCTCAGATGTGCAGCGCGAGGCATTCTCGACCCGCCGAAAGCAAATCTTGGAACACGTGGCGAAATTCGGGGGAACGAAACAGGCCGCCGCCCTCGCCACTCGCAAGGACAAGGAAGAGCCAGATTTCGATACCTTGTCTGAGATGTGGCGGCAAACGTTTGCCGATCGCCGCCGCGACGATCCCACGATGTGGAAGTCTGCGGAAGACCTGATGGGATTGCCCTCCGAGTTGGGTGGGATCGACGACCAGGCGCTGTTGCGCAAGCTCCACATGCGCACCGCGGTGTGGACGAAACAGGATCTGATCGCTCAGCTTGCCCGTGAAAACGTGGGCTTGATGGATGTGAGCGAGGTGTTGCACGAGGCGGATAACTTCCTCCAGCGCATGCAGCCCCAGCTGGTGACGATCAATGCGGAACGCTCACCGGAGGAATTGGGGAACAGACCCAGCACGAAGTTCACCGAAGACCGCTACACCGCGAAGTGGTGGATCGATGAGCTGGAACAGAAGCTTGTGGATGACTCGAAGGGACGGCAAGACATGCCGGAACATCAGGTGCCAGCGTCGACGTTGACGAAGGCGACGGCTGACTTCGAGCGGGAGAAGGGATTCAAGATCAGTGGTGAGCAGCGCGCAGCTGTGCGACACGTCACCCAAGGCACCGGCACCTCGGTGATCACTGGTCATGCAGGCACAGGCAAGACCACCGTCCTCCGTATCGTGACGAGCGCTTACGAAGCGGAAGGCCGCCACATGATCGGATTGGCCTTGGCGAACAAAGCCGCGTTGAAGTTGCAGGCGGAAACAGGGATGAAGCATTGCAGCAGCGCGGCAAAGTTCCTCAACGACCTGGCTGAAGACCGGCTCCGCCTCACCCCGAAGTCTGTTGTTGTGTTGGACGAGGCCGGGATGGCGGACACCCAGACCTTGGCTGCGATCCACCAGGCGGTTCAGGACAAGGGCGCGAAGCTGATTGCCGTAGGGGATGCCCACCAGCTCCAACCTGTGGGCCCAGGTGCCGCATTCCGCTTGCTCAAGGAGACCGTGGGCGATGCGAAGCTTACCGAGATTCGCCGCCAGCGGAGCGATGAGGACTTGAAGACGTCTCGCCTCTTCTACACGCACGCGGAGCGGGCACGCCACACGACGACGCGCAAGGAGCAAGCCAGCCTGGGCGCACAAATCTTCTCGCGTCTCGAAGGGCGCAAGCAGATCGAGCACACGGACACCGTTCCAGAGGCGATCGGTGAGATTGCCGATTTTTACATGAGCTCTCTGGGGTCTCGTGGGGACAATGGGAAAACCCTAGATCACGCCGAGCTGTTTGTGATGGCCGGCACCCGTGCGCATGTGCGCGAGCTCAACACCGCGATCCGAGATCGGCTGAAAGAGGCTGGGAAGTTCACGGGCAAGGAACACCAAGTTTCGACGCACGACGACCGGGGACAGGCGCGCGAACTGACGATCATGGCCGGCGACCGCCTCACCTTCTCCAAGCGGGAAAAGGGGCTGGGCGTGGTCAATGGCACCGTGGGGACGGTCGAAGCCATCAAGGCGACGGCCAAGGGTTCCCACGTGCTGAGTGTGCGGATCGAGAGTGATGATCCAGCCGAGAACGGGCGCATGGTGAAATTCGACACCCAGGCCTTCGACCGCATCGATCACGCTTACGCTTGGACGATCCACAAGGCACAGGGCGCCACGGTAGAGAAGTCGATGCTATTGGGCACCGTGGGATCGACGGATGTGCACGCCATGCTCGTGGCGGCCACCCGCGCTCGCGGCCAGTTCCGCATGTTCGCAGCGGAGTCGGATTTGGAGTTGATGGCTGAGCGCATGGGCCTTGAACGTCTGGCCGCCAATGCGCTGGAGGAAGGCAGGAAGGGTGAGCAACTGTCGCCTAAGCAGAGCATGCCGCTGGAGCGGCAAGCGCCTGCGAACGACGCAGAGTTGTCCGAAGCGCAGGCCGAACGGCTGTGGAAGGGATACCAATCGATCCAGCGTCAGGGCCAGCGCTTGCACCAGCAGCAGCGGTTGCGCATTAGACGCTAAGGCGATTACAGGCCTCGCTCATCTCTGAAACGTTTGATTGCTGCAATTTGATCTTTATCGAGTGGTGCGCGCAGTTCATCGACGGTCGCTTTTTCACCACCTTCAGCGAATCTCCGATCAGCGAGTGCCAACGCCACCATGAATCCCTGGGTCTTAGAGACTTTGTTCTCCTTATAGCCGCACTTCTCGCTGGCGAGAATCACCTGGTAGTTGAACTCCGCCAGATCATCTTTAAAGCTGCCGTTCATTGATTTGCCATCCTGATTGGGCGGTTGCCAAGAGCTGTCCAAGGTATGGGGGATGTCGGTAAGAATGCAACGTCCTTGGCAGTTCTCTAACGAACCCTGAAACGAAGAAGGCCGGCAAGACCGACCAACTTCGTCTGTTCTTGTGTGCTGGAGGTTCAGTGTCCACCCTCCTTCGGCGCCGCTTTCCGGGCCGCGTTCCATGCATCCATCTGCGCGCTGGCGTCCTTCGCCCACTTTGCGGTGATCTCTGCTGTGCTCGGACTCCGCACTGGGGCGGCGTGACTCACGACCCGTACCGGTTGCATCGCCGGTTTCTGGGCAGCCTGGACAACAGGCGCCTTCACCGGTTCGGGGGCTGCAGGCGCAGGTGCCGGCGTGGGCGTCGTCACGGCCACCTTGGGCGGAGCCGCCACGGGTACCGGCGGTTCCGCAGCCACGGTGGCAGGTTTCGCGGGCGTTGGGGCTTCGGCAACCTGAGGCGCAGGGATGGAACGGTGGGCGTGCCACTCGATCCCACCCACGGCGAGGAGGGCCAGGCCGATGATCGCGCCGCACAGCACCTTGGCGTTGTGTCCCACGCGTTCCTGACGCAGCCGAGTGATGAACGCGCGGGCGTGATGTGCCCCCTGCCCGCCCAGACGTCCGGCTACGTCGGCGGTACGGGCGGCCCCCATACCAAAGCCATCCGCGAGGCGCTTACCAGCCTCCGATGCCTTGGCTCTCAATTCGGCCGCGGCTTCATCGGACAGCAACCCCACCTCTTCCCGCCCTTGGGAAGGGCTGGTGACTTCAGGGCGACGGGCGGGTACTTCTTTGCTCCCGCCCCCGCCGAAGGCATTGCTCCAATCGGTACTCATGCTTGCTTCTCCTGTTCTTGGGCCTGACGCACCACGGCCGCATGCGCTTCTTCAAGCGTGGCGTCCGGATGCTCGGCGAAATACGCGCGAACCAGGGCAAGCCCGGCGAAGTGCCGGGCAATGTCCTCATGGATCCGCGCGCGAGTGGCGTCGGTCATCAGTTCCACGGCTCACCCCACGTCCGGCACAGGGGCCAAGATGAGTTGCGGTTCCTGTGCTGGCACGACGCGCACGGTGGTCTTGGTACCTGCCTTCAACGCGGCTTGCACCTGGCTCCGCATCCAATCGCGTTCGACCTTCGGGCCCTCCAAGGTGATGGTGACGGGGTCGGCGCTGGCGTCAGCCAAGTGCGCCGCCTTCACCAGGAGCCCAGCCGTGTTGGTGCCGTGCGACGCGACATCGGCCGGCTGCAGCGCGATGTCCAAGCTGCTCAACACGGGCTCGGGCTTCTTCTGGCCATCGTTGTCAGCGACGTCGACCGTCTTTGTGTTCACCGTGGCCTTGGCCCCCGCGGCTTCCGCTTCTGCGGCCAGCTTCCGGGCCTCGTCGACCTGATGGCGATGAATCTGGATAGCGCTGAGTGCCCCGGCCGCACCGCCCAGGGCACAACCGGCCAGGGCGGACTTACCCAGGAAATGACTCGCCAGGGCGCCCACGCCACAGCCCAGAGCTCCGCCGGTCACGCCTGCCGCGGCGTTGTCGTTCTTGATCCCGACGGCATGACCCATGGACTGGGTGGCGTTGTCGATCGTGGCGCAGCCGCTGGTCACGGCCAGGGCGGCGGTGATGGTGAGGGCCAGGGCGGCCCGAATGGGAGGGTGGATCTTCATGGTGATGGTTCCTTGATGTGGAGGGAGAGGGGGTGTTGCTGACCGGTCGATTCAGTGCACGCGAGCGCAAGCCCGGCGCGCGTCTCTCATCGACCTGGCCTGATCGATGTCGATGACTTGGGCGATGGGCAGCGGAAGACGTTGCTCGACCGCGGGCTGATGAGGAGGGGGTGAGTGGGGATGCGACTGATCCGCCCATGCGGCCAGGGCAACCAGGAGAGAAAGCAGCAGTACCGCCCACCACCATGCCGGCAAAAAATGCACCGGCGTCACGTTGAGAAAGAGGAGCCCGGCGAGGACGAAGAACAGCAGCGCGCCTAGGGCAATGGCGAGCCAGCCGATGGTGGGGAAGCGAGAGGTATTCATGGCGACAGCTCCACAAGCGAAGTCATGCGCACAGCCATCCGCCCGAACTGGACATCATTCGGTTCGGACACGTGGGTGCGGAAGCGACTCCGGCGCTTGGGCGCGAACCGGAGTTCTTGCATGTAGTGCGTTGTGTGCCAGCCGTGGCAATGTTCACAACGGTAGGGGCGTTGAGAGTGGCCGCGACGCTTCAATGCCACAACGGCGGAGTGCGCTTCCGATGCCGTGCAGTAGCGGTGCTTGCCTGTAGCGTTGCAGGTTTTCTCTTGCTTACACATGGCGGGTCTCCTCTCCTCAATCCGCGATGGCGTCGCGGATGCCCTGGGCGATGGGGCGGATCCCACCGGCGATTTCGTCGGCAGATTGGGTGGGGCGACTCACGGGTTCGAAGTCCTTTCGCACCCGTTCCGCCAGGGGCGCGGTCATGCGCAGCAGGCGACGATTGACGCGGACACGATCCCCGAGAGCAGCGAGCGTTGCGGCCATGCCGACCGCCAGACCGCCGAGCGCAAAGTTGAACAAGCCATCGATCCGCATCCATCCCAAGCTGGGCGCAATGGCGAAACAGGTGAGAACGCCGGTGTATCCGGCAGCAATGAGGGAGAGGCTGCGAGTGGGCTTCATGAGCGGGCTCCTTTGCGATTCGGGATCAGGTTTTCGAGCAGCCGTTCTTCGCGCGGATCAGGCGCGCGCGGTTCGGGCTGGGGTTCTTCCATGCCGCCCTCGATGCGGGCGAGCAGGTCATGCACGAGCAGCTGGAGCCGCGCGTTCTCATCAGTGAGGGCTTGAAGGCGCTGGAGCTGCTGATCAACCACAGCGGCCATACGGTCGCCGTAGACATCGGCGATGGCGAGACGGTCCAAGTGAATCTGCACGGCATCGCGGACGATCTTGGACACCGGCTGGGGTTTGCCATCAGGCAAGCAATCGCGTTCGGCGCGTGCTTCGAGGGCGCGGGCGAGAGTGGGTGAGAGGCGGAAATTGATGCGATCCATGTCATCACTGAAATGAATCGCGCACGGCTCGCAAGCCCCCCGGATGAAAACGCGTGTCTGACACCGCGGCGCCTTGTGTGGCGCGGGTTTGCTTGGCATAGGAAGACGGATTTGTCATCCGTCTTTGTCTGACGCTGCAAACACCATTTTTTGGGGGTTTCGCGCTGTTCGGGCGGGTTGGTTGTCAGACACCTTGGTACGAAGGGTGTATTAGTCCCTAGAGCTATCTTCCTGATACCGAACAACGTTCCATCGATCCGAAACCCCCATCAGGGCGAGGTCATCGATGTTGATCTGGGGAAGGCAGCCTAGGGACGCCCTGCTCTCGCTTTGCTTGCCGCGTCCGCTCCATCGACGCCCCTTCACTTGCACTATCGCAACCGGACACTTCGGGCTTTGCGCCATCCCAAAGCACTCCACGGCTCACTCTCGTCTTGAAGGTACAGCCCGCCAGGGCTGTACCGAGAGGAGGGTTCGTGGGGTGCTGGATGGCGCGGTTCGAAGTGCCGTGCGCCTCACTCAATGACTTGTGCATCCCCGGCTTGCTTGCGAACCATTGGCTTCTGCTTAGGTTGGAGTCATGCCCGCTGACTTCCTCGGATGACTTCCCATGCCTACCCGCCCCATCGCCTCTACTACGCCTTCGGCTCCATCTCCCGCGCTGGGATTCGTGCTCAACCCCGCTCCTGTTCCCGAAGTAATTCAAATGCAACCGGCTGCGCTCGCTGAATTCGCGCGCATCCTCAGGATGACTTCGCGCGAGCCGACCCCGCCTGATTGGTGGGTGAAAGTCGCGCATGGTGAGTGGGGCGGCGGCTGTGTCTTTTGTGGTCGTCCGCTTCCGCTGGACGGAAACCCTGGCGAGCGCGATGTGCAACCAACGGTGGTGCCTCTTGTCCCACTCGCCATCGGTGGGCCGCATCTGCACGATGCGGTGGTGCTCTCGTGCGGTGCGTGCAAGGCCACCCTAGGCAACAGGGACTGGCTGGCTTGGGGTCAGGCAGCGGATCGCAAAACTCGGAAGCGGTTGAGGGCCATGCGCGACCGCATCGGGATGACGGAGACCTTCAATCATCTGGCCCCCGAACCCGGCACGGTCTGGACGAAACTTCAGGTCGAGAAGTTGCTGGCCGCCCGCTGGTCGCAGCCGCGTTTTGCGGTGCAGGCCTCGATGAGCGAAGGCGGCTGCTTCATCGGCGTGAAAAACCGGACGCGTCCCCCATCGGAGTTCACGGCCATCGTCTGGGCCAACCACGGGAAAGCCGTGGATGTGCCCGACGCCGCGCCGGGGAACCGGCAGGCCGCGTTCTACTTCGCCCGGCCCCGCGACTGCCTCGCCGCGATCTGGGAACTCGTTTCCGTCAACGCCTGGGTGCGCCGTTCCGATCTGCGACCAGCGGCGGACTTCCTGCCGCCGGTCGAGGATCCCGCACAGGCATCGTGGGTGTTCGTCTCACCTAACGTGGGCGACCTCGTTCGGAGGGACTATGCGAAGCCGACCGGATGGAAGCGGTACTCGAAGGAATGGAAGGCAGGAAAGGTATCGAAGGGCGCAGATGGCAACTGGGCGGTGAGCGCCTAAGAAGACTTGTCACAAAGCAGAGGCCGACGCTGATGTGCTGGCCTCTCTCTTTCTGCTATTCGTCCCGGTCTTCCCGGTCTTCCTAGACTTCCGGATCTCGTCCTGATCTACAAGCCAACGTTCAAATGCCGCTGCTTTTTCTCCACACTTGAATGCATCTTCAAGCGCCAAAAGAAAGGGCAGCAGAAAGTCGATGGCGGGGTCCATGTCTTCATCTGGTTCATTTGCCGAGTCTTGCTTCCGAGCATTCATCAACTCGACGCGCAAATTCTCGAAACGAGCAAAGAGTTGATGATCACGGCAAACGAATCTGACCGAGTTGGTGCGGATCTCCTGAGGGACGTTGCTTTCAAAACTGCTGTCGTAGTTCATGGCGGATTTCCTTCAGTAAACCGGCGACATTGCCGGCACCTGGAACCATCTCGGGGACATCGCCCCTATGTGGGGACGCGTGGCGATGTCCCCTAGCGAACGTTCAGCTACGCCGGACGGTTCCTCAGCTCGTCGTGGGCGACGGCATAGCCACCGGCAAAGGCGGCAGTCAGCGCCCGCTTGAGTGACTCCACTGAAAACTCGTGGAGGTCCAAGCTGTCGACGCCTCGGGTGGTTAGATCGGTCAGGTGCAGGTGGAGCCGGGCCACCTGCAGTACAACCGCTTCTTCGCGCTCACTCGTCGCCATCAGTCAATCCTCGTTCGGCTCAAGAATGGTGGCAACCGGTTCGCCGTCGTCGCCGCCATCAATAATGATCTTGAGCTCGACCAGTTCGGGGTCGCAAGCATGGCCGCCGCGCGGGATGCGGTAGACCTGCATCCGGCATCGGCTCGGGTCAGCACCGGGGTCCTTTATGCAGCGAGCGATGTGCGCCCGTGCCGCCACTCCGGCCATCCACACCACATCCCACAAGCGGCCGTCTTCATCCTGCCCCACATTTTTCCGAGCAGTGTCTTCCTCCGACCACTCCACGCAATCGGACCACACGGCAGCGGTCAGGGCCACGGGTACCTTCCAACCAGCCTCGCGGGCGGTCTTGCCTGCGTCGACCAGCACACCATCGGCCAGTGCCTCGGCGCGGGTGTAAGCGTTGATGATTTCCCAGCCGTCGAAACCGCAGGGGGTGTTGGTGTCGGTGTTGCTCATGATCTCGCTCCTCTCTGTTGTGGGTGCTGGCCTGGAACAGGCAGCAGTCGGAAACTGCTGCCTGCTGGCGGCAGCCCTGACCGGAGAGAGGCGCGGTCAAGGGAGGAAGAGCACCGCTGGCGCGGCCCGCAGCCGCAGGCGAGGACACGGGCGGTGATCGGCCCTTGACCGAAGAAGCCGAGCGTGAGGTCTGCTCTGGCTCCCGCATCTTCTTCGCTCATGCTGTTGGAAGCCGGGTGCCCCTCGCACCCAGGCGCGGTTGCAGCGGTGCCCTTGCTCTGTGTGTGCGAAGTGGGGGTCAGGCGCGTGGGCAATCTTGTGGGGCAGCCAAGGCTGATCCATCAAGTTGTCCATCCGGCTGTCCCCACGGTGCCCCATTGGGCATCGTGCACATATGTTCCCGCTCTGGCTCCCTGGTACTCGTGCGCCCTTGGCGCACACCTCGCGCACAAAGGGAAACCGGCCCGTGGGGGCCGGCTCACCCGATGGGCGGATTACTCCGCTGCCGGCTTGGGTTCGTGCAGACGGACGACGATGACGCCATCAAGCGGCAGCGCGGAGAGGACGACTCGGAAGCCCTTGCCATCGCTGTTCGGGAACGCTGCGCCGATCTTCGTCCAGTCCTTCTTCGTCTCACCTGCGCTCTGGTATTCGCGCACGGTGTAGGCGTCGTAGCGATCAGCGGCAGTCTTAGGGGCGGGCTTGGTCTTGCTCATGATCTTGTCTCCGGTTGGGATAGCGCGGTTGCGCGAGCCCTGGGCAGCGCGCCCATCAAGGACCTGCAGCACCGGAGGGGCGAACGCCAGTGAGCAACGGAGGGCGGAACACCGTGGAGCACCCCTCGTGGGTTGCGCAGGGACGGGGCGCGCAAACCTGACTCGATAAAGCAACCGCCCCAGCCGGAGACGGTGAGCAAGAGTACGCATTGCCCGCTTCCTGCCGCGTGCTGCGGTGCCTGTGCGTGATTGCCAGAGGTGAGATGCGGACTGGACGCGGTGCAGCCTTCCCGGATGGCATGGGGTGGCGTCCTCTTTGCCGCTGGTACAAGTCATCGTGTCTGCATGAGCCCTTGGCGGCGGTGTTGTCCATCGGGTGGCCCGCGCGGGCCGGTTTCCCCGGATGCGCCCCGGGCAAGCGGAGCGCGCAGCCATCGTGTGCGATGGCGGAGGCGTCAGCGGGTCAGGCCCGGAAGGGGCGCAACGAAGTGCGCGGGCGCAGCCCCCAGACACGCGGCCCGTAGGGAGACGCTACGCTGTTAACCGCTGTAATCTTGAAGGTGCAACTCTCACAAGCCGAGGACACTCAATGGCCGTCAAGCTCGAAGGACTTTCACCCAAGGAACTCCAGAGTCTCATTGCACAAGCTCAGGCGCAGATGGAAGCCGCACGAACGGATCACATCCAACGTGTCAAAGCAAAGATCGATGGAATTCTGAAAGCGGAAGGACTCCAGCTCTCTGATATTTATTCAGCTCGTGGTGGTAAACGCGGCAAACGTGCTGGTGCAGGCATCCCGAAGTTCCGCAATCCAGCCGACCCGTCTCAGACCTGGACAGGTTTCGGAAAGTCTCCCGCTTGGTTCCAAGCTGCCCTGAAAAAGCCTGGCGTTTCAGCTGAGTCGCTCTTGATTGCGAAAGCAGCACCCAAGAAACCCGCGGCGAAAAAGGCTGTGAAGAAAGCTCCAGCCAAAAAGGCCGCCAGGAAGGCGGCCAAGTGATTGAAGCGGCAGGGCCTCAGATGAGGCCCCTTGCTGCCATCGACACGCAACTTGTTTGCGCGACGACGATGTGATCCAGCACCCGCACGCTGATGAGCTGGAGTGCATCCTTGAGCTCTCGCGTGATGGCGCGATCGGCGGCGCTGGGCTCGGGGACTCCGCTCGGATGATTGTGGGCGAAGATGCATGCAGCCGCGTTTCGTTCCAGCGCTCGGCGGAGGACTTCGCGTGGATGGACGCTTGCTCCATCGATCGTGCCAGTGAACAGCTTGTCGGTTTCGATGACTCTGTGGCGGTTGTCCAACCAGATCACGTGGAACTCTTCGTGAAGCAAGTGGCCCAGGCGCATTCTGAGGAAGTTCTCACTGTCGCGCGGATTACCGATGCTCCCCTGGCGCTCGATTTGTCGGCTCAGGATTTCTTCGGCGGCGGCGAGCACGTCTTGCTCGGTGGTTTTGCCCGTCAGTCGGTAGTGACCTTTGGCGTCTCGTGCGATACCCATGTCCGTTCTCCCCGGCGCGGGATGCGCCGTGGGCTTACGGGCGCGAAGCGGGAAAAGGACTGCAGCACCCGGAAACGACGGCTATGCCGGCGGTGGAGGGCGGGAACGAAGTGGACGAGGGTGGAACCCTTGCGCGGGCCGACCGCGGAGCAACCATTGCCCACACCAGCGCAACCCGGCAGCGCCGGGGATGACATGGGTTATTCGCGGGATGCCTTGGGCTCTCGCAGGGGCGTGACCCGGATCTGCTCGCGGCCATCGATGAGCTGATTGAGCTGCCAGTCCGCCAAGGCGACCAGCGACGTGCTGACGTGGCGCCCCTCAGACCGTAGTGCAGTCTGGAGTGCGTTGGGAAGGGTGACCATCGTTCGGTGTACGGCACTCGTATGAGGCAAGTTGCCACCATCGATTCGTGGAATGCCGCGCTCTTGAGGCATGAGTATGTGATGGAACCGGCCCCCCTTCGACTCGGGAATCCAGGCTGAAATAAGTCGTTGCTGTGTGTCGATGAGCTGATTGAGCCCTTCATGGGCCAAGACAGCCATCGCACCTGCATGCGAGCAAACATGGGAGTCGTTGGGCAAACGCTGCCACAGGGACAGGGGCAAGCGAGCCACGATTCGCTTCGTGCGCCCCTCGCCGCGCTCGCGGCTGATAAAGACTACGCGCGGTTTCGTGCCGGGGGCACGGGCGCGTTCAACATGAAAGAGCTTCATAGCGCGCGCCTCCGCGGATTCATGTGCATGTGCCCTGCTCCATCGCGGACCGGAAATTGACCATCCTGCGCGGCCCGGTTGATGCGCTCGCGCAGACATGCCGGTGAACGGCCGTGAGAGTAAGTCATCGGCCACAGGCTGTAGTCGTCCTTCGCCAATGGATCAGCTCCCGCTTCTAGCAGCGCACGGGTGATGTGCTCGAGGGCCAGTTGCCGACGCTTATCTTCACGGCAGTGTCCTTGAGCGGCTTCACCATGGAGCTTTGCTGCGAAGTGGAGCAAGGTTCGACCGCGCGAACCTCGATCACGCGGGCAGGCGTCGTTGATGCCGGAAGCATCCATGGCGAGCTCGGCGCGAAGCGCGTCCAGATCGGCATGGATGACGGCCGCAATCAAGGCCTCCCGCGGCGGCTGGCCCGTTTTCGGGGCCAATGCCGGCAAGGGCGATTCGTCGGGAATGTGCACCAAGTCGATGCCGCTTTCATGCCAGCTCGTTGACCAGTCCGACCACCGCACCTCATCGATGTAACGAGGCGGGCGGGTCATGGCGGCCAGGGCTTGAATGTCGTGGTTCATGGGGGTCTCCTCATGCCTGCCGCCGCAACGGCAGGCTCTCTTGTGTGGGGGGAAGCAATCCGTGGTCGCGCAGGACCCGCCGGCACATGTCGTTGTAGCGGCTGCGCCAAACGCGGGGGTGGCTTTCTTGAAGGGCGTGCTCGGCGGCAGGCATGCGCGTGTAGGCTTCTTGCGCCACTTGCGAGGACATGTTTTGCAGTTCGGATGGGATGTGGGGAAAAGGCATGGTGGGCTCCTCAGGCGAAGGCATGTGCGAGGTGGGGTTGAGCGGCCGCATTCGCTTCCCAGCGGGCAATTAATCCAGCTTCCCAGCGAGCGACCTGCTCTTGTTGATTCATTTCGTGAAAGAGCAAGCGGCCCATACTCCAGGTCTTTGCTGAGCTCTCGGTGTAGTAAGAGGTGAAGGTGAGTCGATGGCGCATGCTTCGGCCGGAGATTTCACTGGCTCGCCACACGATTCCATCCTGCGCCAGCCCAACCTGGATGAAGTGGAAGGCAGCGCGTGGGTCACGATCTGTCGTGCTGAGCTCGTTGCCTTCTTTATCGGTGACATAGGTGTGGTTCATGGCGGTATTTCCTGGAATTGATTGTGGACTGCTGTTGTTTGGATGAATTAGATATGCGATTACATATCTCTAATAACCAACCTAGGCTCATCGTTCATTTAGTCAATCCCAAAATCGTTCTGAACTGACTGCAGTTTGCGTGGGAATATTCTTACAAAAAGGAAAGGCGCCCCATTCATTGGAGCGCCATTCTCTATTTAAGCCGCCAGGGCAAATTCAGCGCGGCGAGCGGCAAACAGGATCGTGCTACGAACCTCCGGCAAGGGCCGGGCACGGTACGCCTGGGCCAGCTCGGCTGCAGTGGCGTGACCCGTGGCCAGTTGTGCGCTCAGCGCTGAGGCGTGGCACCAGCTCTGGATCCCGTATGCACATGCACCGATGGCTTCGGCGTCCTCGATCAGGCACACCAGGTCAGCTCGTTTCTCCCACTTGCTGGCAAAGCGTTCCACGCTTTCACGGTTCAGGGCTTCAACCCCGTCTGTGGCGATGCGGCGCTTACGCGCCAGCCCGGCAAGGGCTGATGCATAAGTGGCACCGTGAAAGCTCACCTGCTGATCAGTGGTGCGGGCGATGAACCCCTTCTCCACGACCACGCTCTTGCCGCGACCTTGGCGCATCCAGGTCGCTGAGAAAACTTCGACGCCTGGTGCGCGGCAATCCATGTGCTGCGCGTCCAAGGTGATCAGGCCGCCGGTTTCCTCCAGGTCATTGCGCCACACGCGGGTCAGCCAGTCATGCGGGACGTTTGCTTCAAACCGCATCGCGGTCTTGGCCCAACCTTTGTAAGCGCCCTTGTATTGATCGCCGAAGTCCTTCCAGGTCGAAGCGTTCGCGTCCACCTGCGTCGGATCGCGGGTCAGCTTCACGATGTATTTTTCCGAACCTGCCACGCGCAGGTCGATGTTGTTAATCATGGCGTTGAGGAACCACTTGCGGGTCGCACGTTGCAGGCGTTCTTCCATGGTTCCCCTGGGCAGCAGGATTGCATCGCGGCCTCTGCGACGTCCCGGCTTGTGGCCCCACCCATACCCTGGCGGCTCCGGCTGATGCAGCTTGCGTGCTTTGCAGATGTCGTCCATCGCATCCATCACCAGGTCATGGACGATGGGGACTCCACCTTTGATTTGCTTGCGCCCCTTCACGGCGCTGATAGCGGCCAGGCGCTCCTTCTTCGTGTCGGGAAGATCACGGGACCACTCATGAGCCAGATTAAACAGACGGGCGCCCAGGATGGGGGCGTGGGATTCAAAGGCGTTGATCTTTGCAGTGTTCATACGAGCTCCTAGGTTGGCTGATTTAGATATGCGATTACATATCTCTAATAACCAACCTAGGCTCAGAACAATTTTCGTCAACCCCTATATCGATGTTTATTTGCCACAGCTTGCGTGGGTTTTTTCTTACACCTAATCAACCGAGTTGGTAGCCCATATAAGCAGTAAATCAGAGATTATTTGTATTTATCCATAAATGATTGAGTACAACTCGTTGACTCCCCAAGCACCCGGCTTTTTCACAGACCGAATCGCGCTCTGACCAGCACCTGGGCCAGGCATGGCCCTTGTGCAGGCAGAGGAAGAAACGGGCTGAGAGAAAGCCGTGCTAAGGGTGTCAACGTGCGGAGCGCAACCTACCATCGAGTACAGGTCGCCTTGCGCGGCCTTGCCGCGCAGCGATAAATGGCCCAACCGGGCCGTTTGCGCCTTTGGCTTCATGCCGCGAAGCGGCCGAGTAGAGTAACCGTAAACCGGCGGGCCGAAGGCCCGCCGTGCCTCCCCATCACGGCCCGGATGGGCCTGATTGTGCCGTGCGGCTTGGCCGCACCTAAGGCACCCATCCCCATTGCAGCCTTGAGTCGCCGAGTGCGGCGCACGCCGCACAGCGATGCTTTGGCTTTTCTTCTCTTTCTAAAAAGGACTTGCGGCCCACCAGGGCCGCTCTTCTCTCTAGCTTTTGATCTAAAGCTGTGAATCTGAAAGACTCTGCGAGGGAGATTCACCTGGTTGAATCAATGACTTACGTGGATGTGCGTAGCAGATAATCCCGGTCTGTGTAGCCGATGATCCCGGTCAGACGTAGCAACTGATCCCGGTCTTGGTAGCAGTTGATCCCGGTCTTCGTAGCAGCTGATCCCGGTCTTCGTAGCAGCTGATCCCGGTCTATCTGGCCTCATCCGCCCCCGACTTGACTCTTTTCAAAATTCTGGGTGAATGTGTTCGAAGGCGCCGTGCCTTCGCCAAGGCACCCTGTCATGTCCGCACTTCCATCCCCCGCAAACTTGCACCCGAATGTGGTTGTCGGTCTACCGATCGGCTTTATTCGATCGGCACTGTTCGGCGTCGGCGATAGGCCGGTAGATCCAATTCTGCAGCTGGAACTTGCCTCTGCCAAGTCAGTTGTCATCCGTTATCGCGGTCCAGCACTGAATCAGCACCACGCGCTGCTATGGCAAGCGATCCTGGAAGCTCACCGCGAGCGATGCGGAAACGACCCCACTCAAGTGCTCCACATCAGCCGGCCAGCTCTGCTTAGAGCCATCGGGCGAAACGACGTATCGACCGCCGCACGTAAGCAGTGCAACCAGTGGCTCGACGATTTGACCCGCGCATGGGTCAGTGTTGAAACCGCCAAGGTAAGGTATTGCGGGGCGCTGCTCGGCGGCGCTTTGCTAAACAAGGAAACCAGCCTGCTCAGCATTTCGATTCCAGGTTTGCTAGACCTCTTCACGAACGAAGTTGCCCACATTGATTTCCGCCGCAAGCTTGCTCTCGGCCGGAATCAACTCGCGCTGTGGCTGCACGACTTCATTTCGTCGCAATCGAACGACCCAACTCGAATGATCCCGGTGCCCGTCACCGAACTGCGCCGTCTTTCGGGTTCGTCCCTGAAACTGCCGCAGTTTCGCCAGCGCTTGAAGCAAGCGATCGAACTGCTGAAGGCAGGCAAAAATGGGACGCTACCGCTGTTGATCCGCGCCACGATCGATACGGGTGATCGCCTCGTGTTTGAGAAGTCGCGCACGTTCACCTTGATTCTGGGCGGCAAAGCAGAGGTGCGAGTACAAGCGACAAACAACCGCGACCGCCGCGTACAAGAAGTGCTGGAAAGTCGCGGACGCGTTGCGCTCTGAACAGTTGCAAGACGAAGCCCCCGGTGACGTGTTCACGGCCACGACACCGGGGGCTTCCATTTACCGCTTCGTCACAGCCACCTTGGCCTTAACCGCTTTCTTCACCGCCGGCTTCTTCTTGGCGACCGTCTTTGCTGCCTTTGCCGGCTGCGTCCGGGCCTTTGTGGCCTTACCGTTGGCCTGCGCCTGGTTGCCATGGGCCAGCCATCCCTTGCGTGGCGACCGGCTGAACAACTCGATCTTTGAGGCGCTCGGGTACAGTTGTTCGGCTTCCTGGGCGAATGCAACCGGCTTTTGCGAGTGCGCCTTCCGCGGCTCGTAATACCAGCTTTTCATGGGGTTGCCCTCATGCTCAAGGCCAGCCCCACGCTTTCCCACAAGCAGCGTTTCGTGTTTTGGCAGCACCGCGCCCTGCGACGGAGCGGCCTTGTTCTTCGTCCACACTGCCGTCGTGACGTAGTCGAAGCCCCAGGCCTCCATCACCTTCAATCCATCCAACAAAAGGCTGTTCGGAACCCACAGCCACAACACAGCATCCTTGGCTGCCAGGTCGGCAATCGGCATCGCCATGATGTCCGATGTCGACATCGTGGGATAAATCCAGTGTGGAGCGCCGTTGGACGTCATGATCAGCTGACCGTAATTCCAGGGCGGATCAGCGAGGACGAAACTGAGCTTCACACCCCGCGCGATCATGTCATCCAATGCCATGGCTGCAGCCCCATTTTTCCTGGCGATCTTGTCGACGGCCTTCTTCACCTCCTTGACCTCAAGCCTGCGGATCATTTGCGGGATGCTCGCGCCCGCACGCATGTGAGTCATGACCTCTTCCTTACATCCTGCAGCCTCAGCCATTTCCATGGCTTTCTTAGCTTTCTGCACCAGATCCGTCGACACTCCCAACACCTGAGCGGCCTCGCCCTGGGTCATGCGGCCTGCCGCTGCAGCGGTAGCCTTCGAGTGCTGGTTGCTGCCCACCTGCTGCCCTTTGGACAACTCCATGGCGAGCAAGGCGCGTTCGTTGACCGAGAGGTGGCGGCGACCCTCGAAATTCAGAGCATTCCATGCCTCGTCGGTTCCACCTTTCGTGACATCCTTGAGCTGGACAATCCAGGGCTTCGTGCCCGCCAATTCACATGCGCGCAGTCGGCGCACGCCATCAATGATTTTTTCGCCATCCGCAACGATGGGGACAAGTTGGGTGTGCTGCTGGATGCTCTTTGCCAGCCAGCGGATAGCGGCTTCTTCCCCTTCGTTGGAAAGATGGGCGCGAAGCGATTTCACCCCGACAGGGATGAGCTTTTGATTGAAGGAAGGGATGGAACGGACGGAGGCCTGAGTCGAGGCCGGGGTGGTGCGCTTGCTGTTCATTGTGAGTCTCCACCCGAGCTCGGATTGGCCGGGGTGGAACTCACAAAATCGGGGACATGCCCCTTGCACTGAGGGACATGCGGATGTCCCCCAGTGCTAATTCAGCTTCTCAATCTTTCCTTCGAGGGCAGCCCGTCGCCCATGGACAGACCACGCACGCGAATCACGGCAAGGCCGGAGTCGATTCGCGTTCGCTCGCGTGCGGCGACTACACGCCACACGTCAGCCCAGGCTTCCCGGGTCTTTTCTTCCGACCAAGGGTGATCGCGCAAGGCTTCCGCGAGCGGCATCCACTGAATGTCGCCTCCTTCTTCAAGGAGCTGCGTGATGGCTTCGGTGGAGGACACCGGCAACCAGGCCTGGTCTTGTACCCAACCGTCGACGGTGATCAGCCAGGGCTGGGGCTCAATTGTGGCCGCTTCCAGCGTGGCATTGGCGATGAAGAGCTTGACGCCCAACTGGGCGAGCTGCCGATCCACAGCGTTCATGCTCGTGTTTGTTTGCTGTAAGCGGTCGGCCAGGTCGGCGCGCTGTTTCAGCAGCCGAGCAATCTTGATCTTTTGCTGGCGATCCTCTGCGGCTTCGTTCTGTTTATGTTGCCGCTTCTTCCACCAACCCTTGACCCGATTGCGGTTGTACACCCATCGATCGCGCTTCACTTTTTTGCCGTCATAGGCAGGCGTCAACATGGCAATCAATGCGAAGTCTTTTGGATTTTTGTGCTCGTGCTGGAAGGAACCAATCCTGGGTGGCCCCTGCAGTACCCGCGTGGCCTGCTTCTCTGAACGATCGATCATGACCGCGACCACGGCGGCGGTGAGCCGCTTGGCGCGATCGTCTTTCAATGCATCAATGGCTTCAATCGTTGCTTGCCATGCCGATGCAATCGCCCTGTTTGCATTGCTCTTCCGAGCATTGCCACCCCCTTCTTCCCCCAGATCGGTGATGGCCTTGATAAGCGTTTCGTGTCGTGTGCTGGCAACCATGCTGTGTGTCCCCGTGTGTGCCTGCCGCCGTGGCGGCAAGCTCAACTTTATAGGGAAGCTCAGCGGGGATTCAAAGCCGCCGCCATGATCTGCTGAAGCAAGGAAGGATCCTCACGGAGGCGTTTGAGAAGTGCATCCACATTGAGATCGGTATCGGGTTTCTTCTCCACAGCCAGCCCAAGGATCTCGCGGATGCGGTTTTCGCGTTGCTGGAACAACGGGCGCAAGGTCTCTGCCTTGTCTTCCAGGTAGCGACGCGTGACTGCGGTCACTCGGCTACCGCCCTTGCCCGCGCCATGGTGGAGGGCTGCGCCAGCCACCAGCAAGCGCGCGGTTTCCACCATGTCCTTATCCGTGCCGATTTCACGCGCGAGGGAACGCCGCAGATCGTGCGCTTTCAACTTGATACCGGTGCGCTCCTCCAGAGCAGTAAGGACACCCCGGGGGCTGCTGATCGGTCGTCCGTGTTCACGGGAAGGAAAAACGTACTTGCCCGGATCATCAGGCCGCCAAAGCATGTTGATGCGCTGGCGTTCCTTGAGGATGGTGGTCGCAAACGGAGTGAGCGGTACAACATCGAGCTCGCCACTCTTGGTGGTATCACCTGTCAGCCAGATCAGGTGCTTCTCAAAGTCCACCTGCGGCCACTCCATGAGTTGGGTTTCCGTCGCACGGGTGCCCCACAGAATCAGGCAGAAGTACCAGTCCACCATCGACGCAACGTGCGGCTTGATACCCTTATGGCTGACGCTGACCCGCTTGGCGAACACGGCGGGGTCGTGTGCCTCCTGCTGCATGTCGTAGAGCGCACGAAGCCACGTGCGGTGCGCATCCGATTTCGTATCAAGGGCGGTGTCGACCCGACGATCCGCCGGCCAATCCGAATCATGTTCGATGCGCCACTTTTGAAACGGACTGTCGTCGCGGGTCACCTTCATTTCAAGGGCCTTGACCGCCCGCCACCAGGCCCCGTCAAGGTGCCGGTAAATTTTGTCCAACGTACCTTTGCTCACTGACTTCGGCCCCCAACGCACAGGCGCCCGAAGACCTGCGGAGCGGCGCAACAATGGGGTGAGGCTCGCTTCCACTTCATCACGACTCAAGGTCTTCACAGGGGTGGACCACATGGGTGAGCCTTCCATCCAACGGGCAACCTTGAGGCGGTCCTCTGTGCTGGGGTCGCGGAGCTTCGCATCCACCACTCGTCGCTTGCCGATGCCGACGACGATGGGTACGCCGTCCAGGCCGATCTTGAATTTGCGCTTGAACTCCACGAATTCGCCGAAGGCGACACCCATGGTCAGTCGACGTTCTTCGGCCAGGTGTTGAGTGGTTGCCTGGTGCTTTTTGCGCACGTCGTAGGGGTCGATGCCCTTTTCCATGAGCACCAGCCACTCGCGGGCGACCTTGCGCGCATCAGCGAGGGACAGCACTTCATCCGTTGAATCGTCCGCTTTGCGAGCCCGAGCGATGGAGCGTCGAACCGATCCGGTTTTCTTCGTGAGAAAACGACGGACATACCAGCTCAAAGAAGTGGGCGTAACGCGCAAGATCAGTCCCGGCTCCCCCTTTTTTCCACCGTCCCGAATGTCCCAGTCGGTGACGTTTTTGGGCGTGGATTGATAGACGGGTTTGCCGTTTGGATCCACATCGATCAGCCGTTTCTTGAACGACAGACGATCCACCAGTTCCTGCGTGAGTTCGAGTTGGACGCCCATTGATCTATCCCCTGCTTTGCCAAGGTCAGTTGGGTCGATCATACCCCGTTTTCTGGCCCACTCCTGGCCCACCCAAACCCGGTAACAGGCGGTATTCAGCGGTAATGGGCACCTGGGTGGTTCAGGTTCCGCCAACACAAAAATAGACCTTTCCCATGTCGATCTCTGTAAGCCCTGTTCCGGCTGCAAGCCCAGTGCTGGCGCGGCTTTGGGGCTTGACGGCCTATCTTGTTTCCGCTTTAATACGTGGCTCGACCTACGGGTCAGGCCGGGTAGCTCAGTTGGTAGAGCAGGGGATTGAAAATCCCCGTGTCGGCGGTTCGATTCCGTCCCCGGCCACCATTGGATTCAGCAAAATAGCCCGCCCTCCGGCGGGCTATTTTGCTTTGCGGCTACGCTGCGGCTCATCAATACCGTATCGGGGCGCCGGCAACCGATCCACGCCGTGGTGGCGCCCTGCCCCGACCGAGGCGCAGCCGCCTACTTGGCCAGTTGCTGGCGAATAGCCTGCAGCTCCTGTCGCCGCTTTGCGCTTGTCCTCGGATAGGACATCTTCAGACGTTCCAGCGTATCGAGCACGATCTGGGAGATGATCAGCCGCGCGCTTTTCTTGTCGTCCGCAGGCACGACATACCAGGGCGCGTGGCGCGTGCTGGTCGCACCCAGGCATGCCGCGTAAGCCTTCATGTAGTCCGGCCAGAACTTGCGCTCGGCGATGTCGGCCTGGCTGAATTTCCAGTTCTTTTCCGGCGTATCGATGCGCTCCAGGAAGCGCTTGCGCTGCTCGTCTTTCGACAGGTGCAGGAAGAATTTGACGACGTGGGTGTTGTTCTCGTGCAGGTGGCGCTCAAGGTGGTTGATCGAACGGTAGCGGTCGCGCCAGATGCCCTTGCCGTGCCGCCGCGCGTCCGGCAGGCCCTCGCCGCGCAGGATCTGCGGATGCACGCGCGCGATCAGCACCTCCTCGTAATAGGAGCGGTTGAAGATGCCGATGCGCCCCCGTTCCGGCAGATCCCGCGTGCAACGCCAGAGGAAATCGTGCTGAAGCTCGGTCGCGCTGGGGTGCTTGTAGCTGAAAACCTGGCAGCCCTGCGGATTGACCCCCGACATCACGTGCTTGATGGCGCCGTCCTTCCCGGCCGCATCCATGGCCTGGAAAATCAGCAGGACGGCGTGCCGGTCGGAGGCGTACAGCAGCTCCTGCTGCGCGCTCAGTTTCGCGACATGCGATTCGAGAATGGCCTTGTACTGTTCCTCGGAGCGATGGAACGGCTCGATCCGCGTGGGCCACTCGCCGAGATCGACGTCGCTTCCTTCCGGGACCCGGAAGTCCTTCGACCGGATGATGGGCTTATGGCTCATGGCATGGGCTCCGGATTGCGCCTGGCGGCCGAACGGGTGGTGCGCGTGCCGCGACATGCGCATCGACGGATGCAGTCGCGGCAGCAGGATCGCTACCCATGGTATGGGCCACCGGCCCCGCTGTCACAAGGCACGGATGGCGGCCGGCGATTTCGTGCGGGCGGCGCAACGGTTCGTGCCGCACCCGCCGTGCCACGGCCAGGCGGCGGCCAACCGCGCCTGTCACTGCGCTGCCACCCGCCGATCATCTGTGGGCCATGCGTGCCGACGAGACTTTCGCGCCTCCCCGCAGCGAGTGTTTCGATCATGCCGGCGCAGTACGTAGCCCCGTCGAAATTCGGCCTGTTCCGCATCGTGCGCCACGGGCACCGCTGGCGCAGCCTGCTGGGAAACAGCGAACTGTCGCGGCACGACGATGCGGCGGCCGCGCTGGCGTATCTGCAGGCAAGCTGCCCGCGGGCACGGCTGCCGTCCGCGCTGGACGAGTGGCGCTACCTCGCCGAACCGCCCGCCCGGCTGGCGCAGGCCAGCGTCAACGACACGGATTGGCAGCTGGCCGGCTGATGCGCGGAGCGCGGCGCCGCGCGCGTCCGATACAACACTGCTGCGCACACCGGACCGAAACACCGACGCGCCGCATCACTCCGCCGCATTGATGACGGCGAGGAAGTCGCGCCCGTAGCGCTGCAGTTTGGCCTCGCCGACACCGCTGACCTGGGCCAGCTCGCCTTCGTTCGCGGGCATCGCGCGCAACATCGCAAGCAGGGTGGCGTCGTGGAACACCACGTAGGGCGGCACGCCCTGTTGGCGCGCGAGCTGCGTGCGCAAGGCGCGCAACGCATCCCACAACGGCTGCTCGTAGGCCTCGATGCCGAGGTTCGCTCCGGTGACGAGCTTGCTGTCGCGACGAGCGCGCGCGGAGCGCAGCGGTTTGGCATCCTCGCGCAGCAGCACGCGTTCGCCGCCGCCGAGTACGGCGCGGCTGGCCTGGGTGAGGCGCAGCGTGCCGTAGCCTTCCGCGTCGGTGGCGAGCAGGCCGGTGGCAAGCAACTGGCGGAATACCGAGCGCCAGCCTTTTTCGTCGATGTCGGCGCCGATGCCGAAGGTGCTGAGCGTGTCATGGCCCTGCTGGCTCATGCGCTCGCTGTCCACGCCGCGCAGGATGTCGATGACGTGGCCGGCGCCGAAGCGCTGGCCGCTGCGGTACACCGCCGACAGCGCCTTCTGCGCCGGCACGGTGGCGTCCCAGGTCTTCGGCGGCTCCACGCAGTTGTCGCAGTGGCCGCAGGGGCCTCGGTAATCCTCGCCGAACGCGCCCAGCAGCAACTCGCGCCGGCAGCGCGTGGCCTCGGCATAGGCCAGCAGCGATTCCAGCTTCTGCCGTTCGATGCGCTTGCGCTCGTCCGCCGATTCGGACTGCGCGATCATCTGGCTCATCGTCACCACGTCGGCCAGGCCGTAGATCATCCACGCCTCGGCGGGCAGGCCGTCGCGGCCCGCGCGGCCGGTCTCCTGGTAATAGCCTTCCATGCTGCGCGGCAGGTCGAGGTGCGCCACGAAGCGCACGTCCGGCTTGTCGATGCCCATGCCGAAGGCCACCGTGGCCACCATCACCACGCCGTCCTCGCGCAGGAAGCGCTGCTGGTTCTTCGCACGCGTGGCCGCATCGAGTCCGGCGTGATAGGGCAAGGCCTCGATGCCCGCCTCGGCCAGCCACGCGGCGGTGTCGTCCACCTTCTTGCGGCTGAGCGCGTACACGATGCCGGCCTCGCCGCGATGGCCGTCGAGGAACTGCATCAACTGCGTGCGCGGGTTGTGCTTCAGCGTCACGCGGTAGCCGATGTTGGGCCGGTCGAAGCTGGCGACGAACTGGCGCGCTTCGCCCAGCGCCAGCCGCTCCACGATTTCCTCGCGCGTGCGCGGGTCCGCCGTGGCGGTGAGCGCGATGCGCGGCACCTGCGGGAAGCGCTCGTGCAGCACGGTGAGTTCGCGGTACTCGGGGCGGAAGTCGTGTCCCCACTGCGACACGCAGTGCGCCTCGTCGATGGCGAACAGCGCGATCTCCGTCTGCCCGATCAGGCCGAGGAAACGCGCGGTGAGCAGGCGCTCCGGCGCGACGTAGAGCAGGTCCAGCTCGCCCGCCATGAACTGCCGCTCCACCTCGCGCTGCGCCTGCGCGTCGAGGCTGGAGTTGAGATACGCCGCCGCCACGCCCGCGGCGCGCAATGCATCCACCTGGTCCTGCATCAGCGCGATCAGCGGCGACACCACGATGCCGGTGCCCTGCCGCAGCAGCGCGGGAATCTGGTAGCACAGCGACTTGCCGCCGCCGGTGGGCATCAGCACCAGCGCGTCGCCGCCTTCCGCCACGTGTTCGACGATGGCCTGCTGCTGGCCACGGAAACCGGGATAACCGAAGACGTGACGGAGGATGTCGAGTGGCGTGCGATGCATCCGGGGAATGCTAGCAAATGGCGTTCGCGCAATGAAAAACCCCGCCGGATCGGCGGGGTTTTTCGTGTTGCTTGCCCTGGGCGCAGTCGCTGCGCGGCTGCGCCCAGAGCGAACGGCTGAAGGCGCTTAGAAATCCATGCCGCCCATGCCGCCCATGCCGCCGGCGCCGGGGCCGCCGTGGCTGTGCTCTTCCTTCTTCGGCAGCTCGGCCACCATCGCCTCGGTGGTGATGGCGAGACCGGCCACGGAGGAGGCGTACTGCAGCGCCGAGCGGGTGACCTTGGTCGGATCCAGGATGCCGAACGCGATCATGTCGCCGAACTCGCCGGTGGCGGCGTTGTAGCCGAAGTTGCCCTGGCCTTCCTTGACCTGGTTGACGATCACCGACGGCTCGGCGCCGGCGTTGAACACGATCTCGCGCAGCGGCGCTTCCAGCGCGCGGCGGGTGATCGCGATGCCGAGGTTCTGGTCCTCGTTGTCGCCCTTCAGGCTTTCGATGGCCTTCAGCGAGCGGATCAGCGCCACGCCGCCGCCCGGCACCACGCCTTCTTCCACCGCCGCACGGGTGGCGTGCAGGGCGTCTTCCACGCGGGCCTTCTTTTCCTTCATCTCGACTTCCGTCGCGGCGCCGACCTTGATGACGGCCACGCCGCCGGCCAGCTTGGCCACGCGCTCCTGCAGCTTCTCGCGGTCGTAGTCGGAGGAGGTCTCCTCGATCTGCGCCTTGATCTGGCCGATGCGGGCCTGGATCTTCGCGGCTTCGCCGGCGCCGTCGATGATGGTGGTGTTTTCCTTGGTCACCACGATCTTCTTGGCGCGGCCGAGGTCGGCGATGGTCGCCTTCTCGAGCTGCAGGCCGACTTCTTCGGAGATGACCTGGCCGCTGGTGAGGATGGCCATGTCTTCCAGCATCGCCTTGCGGCGG
Source organism: Rhodanobacter sp. (assembly GCA_040371205.1). Taxonomy (NCBI): domain Bacteria; kingdom Pseudomonadati; phylum Pseudomonadota; class Gammaproteobacteria; order Lysobacterales; family Rhodanobacteraceae; genus Rhodanobacter; species Rhodanobacter sp. The sequence goes on along the minus strand of AP031382.1, from coordinate 551,083 downwards.
TCGCCGAAGCCCGGCGCCTTGACGGCGGCGACCTTGACGATGCCGCGGATGGTGTTGACCACCAGGGTGGCCAGCGCCTCTCCTTCCACTTCTTCCGCCACGATCAGCAGCGGCTTGCCGGCCTTGGCCACGCCCTCGAGGATCGGCAGCAGCTCACGGACGTTCGACACCTTCTTGTCGTGCAGCAGGATGAAGGGATCGTCCAGCTCGACCTGCTGGCTCTGCTGGTTGTTGATGAAGTACGGCGACAGGTAGCCGCGGTCGAACTGCATGCCCTCGACCACGTCCAGCTCGTTCTCCAGGCCCGAGCCTTCCTCGACGGTGATCACACCTTCCTTGCCGACCTTCTTCATCGCGGTGGCGATGATGTCGCCGATGGCGGCGTCGGAGTTGGCGGAGATGGTGCCGACCTGGGCGATCGCCTTGTCGTCGACGGTGGGCTTGCTGAGGCTCTTCAGCTCGGCCACGGCGGCGGTCACGGCCTTGTCGATGCCGCGCTTCAGATCCATCGGGTTGATGCCCGCGGCCACGGCCTTCATGCCTTCGCGGATGAAGGCCTGCGCCAGCACGGTGGCGGTGGTGGTGCCGTCGCCGGCGTTGTCGGAGGTCTTGGAGGCGGCTTCCTTGACGATCTGCGCGCCCATGTTCTCGTAGGCGTCGGCCAGCTCGATTTCCTTCGCCACGGACACGCCGTCCTTGGTGACGGTGGGAGCGCCGAAGCTCTTCTGCAGCACCACGTTGCGGCCCTTCGGACCCAGCGTGACCTTGACGGCGTTGGCGAGCGTGTTCACGCCCTTGAGGATGCGCGAGCGGGCGTCTTCGCCGAAGCGGACTTCTTTAGCGGCCATAAAATTTTTGCCTCAAAAATTTTGAATAGGGATGGGAAACGTTGCGAAAGCTTTGCCAGAGGGAGCCGCAGGCGACCGACACGCGCTTTATCTCGCGATCAGGCCACTCGACTCTTGCCGGATCAGCCCTCGATCACCGCCACGATGTCGTCTTCCTTCAGGAAGACCAGCTCTTCGCCGTCGATCTTGATTTCCTGGCCGGCGTACTTGCCGAACAGCACCACGTCGCCTTCCTTCAGCGACATCGGGCGGACGTTGCCGTCTTCCAGGATGCGGCCGGTACCGGCGGCGATCACCTTGCCGCGGGTGGGCTTCTCGGTGGCGCTGTCGGGGATGACGATGCCGCCGGCGGAGACGCGCTCCTCTTCCAGGCGCTTGACGATGACGCGGTCGTGCAGCGGACGCAGTTTGCTCATGGGTGGCTCCCAAGCTCTAGGTGACGAAAAAAGTGAGTGACCGACGGGCCGACCCGCAGGCAGGCTGTTAGCACTCGTCAAAGATGAGTGCCAATTCTAGCTTTGCAAGTCCCCGCCGCAAGAGGCAGGGCACCCGCAGCGACCGGATCGACCCTTGCCGGCGCCAATGAGGTCGGCCCGGACGGCTTTCAAGGGGACCTCCGTCGTTCTACCGTAAGGCGCCCCAGCCCTGTCCATTGCCGCCATGCCCGACCCCGCCGTGCTGCTCTGCCTGTGCACCTGCCCCGACGCCGCCAGCGCCTCGATGCTGGCCGGCGCACTGGTGGACGAGCGGCTGGCCGCCTGCGTCAACCGCCTGCCCGGCGTGCTTTCCACCTACCGCTGGCAGGGGAAAACACACAGCGAGAGCGAGGAACTGCTGCTCATCAAGACCACCGCCGAGCGTTTCGAGGCGCTGCGGACGCGGCTGCTGGAACTGCACCCCTACGAACTGCCCGAGCTGATCGCACTGCCGGTGGAGCGCGGTCACGCGGCCTACCTGGACTGGGTGCACGGCGCGACCCAAGACTGCTGACAACCTTTGTCAGTGGCACCGCGGCAGACTTCGCCATCGCCCCGCCACTCCAATCCGAATGAAGAAGATCGACTACGCCGTGCTGCTGTCGCTGGGCGCCCTGTGGGGCGGCTCGTTCCTGTTCATGCGGATGGGCGCCGGCGCCTTCGGCGCATTGCCGCTGGCCGGGCTGCGCGCGATCGGCGCGGCGCTGTGCTTCCTGCCGCTGCTGGCCTCGCGCCAGCGCCGGGCGGAGTGGCGCCGGCACTGGTGGCCCATCGCGGTGGTCGGGCTGACGAATTCGGCGCTGCCTTTTGCGCTGTTCACCTTTGCCACGCGCAGCCTGCCTGCCGGACTGGCCTCGATCATCGACGGCATGACGCCGATGTTCGCCGCCCTGGTCGGCTGGATCTGGCTGGGCCAGCGACTGGACGCCTGGCGCAGCGCCGGACTGCTGGTCGGTTTCGCGGGCGTGGCCTGGCTGGCCGAGGGGAGTTTCGCGCTAAGCCCTGGCGCCGGCCTGGCGCTGCTCGCCGGCGTGGCCGCCACTGCGCTGTACGGTTACGTGGTGCATTACACGCACCGTCGACTGGCCGAGGTGACGCCGCTGGTAGTGACGGTCGGCAGCCACATGGTCGCCGCGCTCCTGCTGTTGCCGACGACCGTGCTGTGCTGGCCGTTGCACGTTCCGCCGCTGCAAGCCTGGCTGGCGGCGGCGGGCCTGGCCGTGCTGTGCACGGCGCTGGCCTACGTGCTGTTCTTCTGGGTGCTGGCGCGGGTCGGCGCGGTGCGGATCATGGTCATTCCCTACCTGATCCCGGCCTTCGGCGTGTTGTGGGGCGCGCTGCTGCTCGGCGAACCGGTGACCACCCGCATGCTGGGCGGCTGCGCGGTGATCCTGCTGGGCACGGCGCTCACCACCGGACTGCTGCGCGTGCGGCGCAAGGCACCGGCACTGGCCATCGGGGAGACCTGAGCCGCACCGGCCGGAAGCCCCGGCGGCATGATCCATAATGGCCGCCCCAGCTGTGCCCCAGGAATCGCGATGCGCCTTGTCACCGGCCGAATGGCCACCTTCCTTCCTGTGCTTGCTTTCCTGCTGATTGGCCTGGGGTGCCTGCAGGCACCTCCCGCGCTTGCGCAGACGCAGGACGGCAACATCCTGCCGGTGACCGAGGCCTACCAGCTCAGCGCCGATGCCGGCACGCCCGGCATGCTGAAACTGCACTGGATCATCGCCCCGCATTACTACCTCTATCGCGGCCGCATGAAGTTCACCGCCGGCCCCGGCATCACGCTGGGCGAGGCGCAACTGCCGCCCGGCGAGAAGCACGTCGACCCGTACATCGGCCCGGTGGAGACCTACCACCACGCCGTCGACGCCAGCCTTCCCTATACCGCGGCAGCAGGCACCACGCGCCTGCGGCTGAGCGTGCAATACCAGGGCTGCCACGAGGTGGAGCCGAAGATCTGTTATCCACCGCATACCGAGCAGCTCGACCTGCCGCTGCCTACCCCCGCCACCGGCAACAGCCTCGGCAATGCGTTGCAGCAGCTCGGCGGCAGCGGCGCCACGTCTCGGTCGCCGCTACCGCAGGAACAGGCCTTCCGGTTCTCCGCGCTGGCGCAGGACGCGCACCATCTGCTGCTGCACTGGACGATGCCCAAGGACTACTACGTCTACCGCAACCACATCACCCTCAAGCTGAAGGATGCCGGCGGCCTGAAACTGGGTGAGCCCGCCTGGCCGGCAGGCGGCGTGCAACACCCGGATGCGCAGTCCGGCACGGTAACGGTGTATTTCGGCGATCTCGAACTGCCGGTGGCCATCGAAGGCGATACCGCCGGGCGCAGGCAGGTGACGCTGGAAGCCAGTTTCCTGGGCTGCCAGGACGGCGGCGTGTGCTACCCGCTGATGACGCGCGACGTGACCGTGGACCTGCAAGACGGCACCGTGGCAAACGGCGCGGCAAAGCCCGGCACGCCTGCCGCAGTCGCTGCGGGCAACGCTTCGGGCGCCGCCATGACCCCACCGGCCGGCCCGCTGCGCACCAGCCTGTTCGCTGCACTGCTGCTGGCACTGGCCGGCGGCTTGATCCTCAACCTGATGCCTTGCGTGCTGCCGGTGCTCTCGCTCAAGGCGGTCAGCCTGCTGGAAAGCGGCGAAAGCCCGTCGCACCGCCAGCGGCATGCGCTCGCCTACACCGCCGGCGTGCTGGCGAGTTTCCTCGCACTGGGCATCGCCATCCTCGCGTTGCGTGCAGCCGGGCACGCGCTGGGTTGGGGCACGCAACTGCAGCAGCCGCTGCTGGTGGCGGTGCTGGCCTGCGTGATTTTTGCGCTGGGGCTGTCAATGTCGGGCGTGGTGCAGTTCGGCGCATCGCTGGGCAATGTCGGCAACGCGCTGGCCCGTCGCAGCGGCCTGGCCGGCGACTTCTTCACCGGCGTGCTCGCCGTGGTGGTGGCCAGCCCCTGCACGGCGCCGTACATGGGCAGCGCGCTGGCCTATGCGTTTGCCGCACCGGCTGCGCACGCGTTGCTGGTCTTTCTCATGCTGGGCCTGGGCCTTGCGCTGCCCTTCCTCGTCATTGCCTACGTACCCGCGCTGGCGCGCTGGCTGCCGAAACCCGGCCGCTGGATGGAAACGCTGAAGCAAGTGCTGGCTTTCCCGATGTATCTCACCGTCGCCTGGCTGGCGTGGGTGCTGGCCAACCAGCGCGGCGCCGACGCCGTGGGCCTGCTGCTGGTGGCCCTGGTGCTGCTGGCGCTGGCGCTGTGGTGGTTCGAGCGCAGCCGCGGACGCGGCATGCCGCATCACATGCTGACCGTGCTGCTGGCACTGCTGACCGCGGCCCCGCTTTACCTGCTGGCGCAGATGCCGGTCGCGGCAAGCACCGCTGCGCCGCAGGACGGCATCGTGCCCTATACCCCGGAAAAACTGGCCGCGCTGCGCGCCGCCAACACGCCGGTGTTCGTGGACATGACCGCCGACTGGTGCATCACCTGCAAGGCCAACGAACACGCCGTGCTGGACGGCGACGCGTTCCGCGCCGCGCTGAAACGCGACGGCGCGGTCTACATGAAAGGCGACTGGACCAACGAAGACCCGGCGATCACCGCGTTCCTGCAGCGCTACCACTCGCCGGGCGTGCCGCTGTACGTGGTGTTCCCCAAGGGCGGCGGCGAAGGACGGCAGTTGCCCACCGTGCTGACCACGGCGCTGGTGGTACAAGCCCTGGACGAGGCGGCGCGGTGAGCCGCGACAACCTCGCCATCCTAACCGCGGCGGTACTGGCCGCCGCGCTGGGGGGCTGGTTGCAGCATGAAAGTCGACTGGCGCACGCGCCCGCCGGCGCATCCGCGCTCCAGATCGGCGCGCCGGCACCGGCCCTGGCGTTGCAGGACCTGCAAGGCCGCTTGCATCGCCTGGCGGATTACCGCGGTCACCGCGTGCTCGTGAACTTCTGGGCCAGCTGGTGCGGCCCCTGTCTGGACGAGTTGCCGGCGCTGGACCGCGCCCAGACCAAATTCGGCGAAAATGGGGCCATCGTGCTGGGAATCGCGATGGACGATCCCGCGCACGTGCGCGCCTTCCTGGCCGCACATCCCGTGCATTACCCCGTCCTGCTGGGCCGGATGGAGCCGCCAAGCACCTCGCTGGCATGGGGCGACAACGGCGAGATACTCCCTTACAGCGTGCTGATCGGCGCCGATGGACACGTGATCGCCACCCGCCGCGGCCCGCTGGATACCGCCACGCTCGATCATTGGCTCAAGTGAAAGTGCGGCCGCGGATGGCCACCCAGGTGACCTCCACGATCAGGGATAAGCACAAGAGCCGCGCCGACACATACGCCGACGCACGGCTTCTCCATCGAACATCGCCGATCTGCGCCGAACTGGACAACATTCGCAACTGCGCGCACACTGCGCGCGTTCCGGGCCGTCCGGACGTCGTCGAAGGCATGGCGTGGCCAAGATCCTCGTTCTGCACGGACCCAACCTCAACCTGCTGGGCACGCGCGAGCCAACCATCTACGGCAGCGACACGCTGGCCGACATCGATGCCCGTCTGGCTGCGCAGGCGCAGGCCGCCGGGCATGTGCTGGTGTCGTTCCAGTCCAACGCCGAACACGAACTGGTCGGCCGCGTGCATCAGGCGCGTGACGAACAGGTGGCGACGATCCTGTGCAACGCCGGTGCATTCACCCACACCAGCATCGCGCTGCGCGACGCGTTCGCGGCGGTGGCGATCCCGCTGATCGAGGTGCACCTGTCCAACGTGCACGCGCGCGAACCGTTCCGTCGCCACTCCTACCTTGCGGATATCGCCGTGGGCGTGATCTGCGGCTTCGGCGCCGACAGCTACCGGCTGGCGCTGGATGCGGCCATCGCCCGGCTGGCAACGCACTGAATTCCGTTTTCCCTTTCCCGTCGCCCGCGGGCGACGCCATGACATGAAGGCCATCCCATGGATCTGCGCAAGATCAAGAAGCTGATCGACCTGCTCGAGGAATCCAACCTCGCCGAACTGGAAATCAAGGAAGGCGAGGAAGTGGTGCGCCTGTCGCGCGTGCCCAAGGGCGGCGTGGCCGTGGCCGCGCCGGCACCGGTCGCGGTGGCCGCCGCGCCGGTGGCGGCCGTTGCCGCCGCGCCGGCCGCCGCCGAAGCCGCGCCCGCCGCCAGCGGCCTGCCCGCCGGTCACGTGGTGAAGGCGCCGATGGTCGGCACCTTCTATGCCGCCGCCACCCCCGGCGCCGCGGCGCTGGCCAAGGTCGGCCAGCAGGTGAAGGCCGGCGACACGCTGGGCATCATCGAGGCGATGAAGATGTTCAACCAGATCGAGGCCGACGTCTCCGGCACGATCCAGGCGATCCTGGTCGAGAACAGCCAGTCGGTCGAATTCGACCAGCCGATGTTCGTGATCGCCTGAGCGGGCTGAGCCACCATGCCCATGCTCGAAAAAGTCGTCATCGCCAACCGCGGCGAAATCGCCCTGCGCGTGCTGCGCGCCTGCCACAGTCTCGGCATCAAGACCGTGGCGGTGCACTCCACCGCGGACCGCAACCTCAAGCACGTCGGTCTCGCCGACGAAGCCATCTGCATCGGCCCGGCGCCGTCGGCGGAGAGCTACCTCAACATCCCGCGCATCATCGCCGCGGCGGAGATCACCGACGCCCAGGCCATCCATCCGGGCTACGGCTTCCTGTCCGAGCGCGCCGACTTCGCCGAGCAGGTGGAGAAGTCGGGCTTCATCTTCATCGGCCCCACCGCCGACGTGATCCGCCTGATGGGCGACAAGGTGGAGGCGATCAAGGCGATGAAGGCCGCGGGCGTGCCCTGCGTGCCCGGCTCCGGCGGCCCGCTCGGCGACGACATCGAGGAAAACCTGCGCATCGCGCGCGAAATCGGCTACCCGGTGATCATCAAGGCCGCCGGCGGCGGCGGCGGCCGCGGCATGCGCGTGGTGCGCACCGAGGCGCACCTTGGCAACTCCATCGTGATGACCAAGCAGGAGGCCAAGGCGGCCTTCGGCAACGACATGGTCTACATGGAGAAATTCCTGGAGAACCCGCGCCACGTGGAGATCCAGGTACTGGCCGACGGCCAGGGCAACGCCATCCACCTCGGCGAGCGCGACTGCTCGATGCAGCGCCGCCACCAGAAGGTGGTCGAGGAAGCGCCCGCGCCCGGCATCACGCCGGAGCTGCGCGCCCAGATCGGCAAGGTCTGCGTGGACGCCTGCATCCGCATCGGCTACCGCGGCGCCGGCACCTTCGAGTTCCTGTTCGAGAACGGCCGCTTCTACTTCATCGAGATGAACACGCGCATCCAGGTGGAACACCCGGTGACCGAGTTCATCACCGGCGTGGACTTGGTGCGCGAGCAGTTGCTGATCGCCGGCGGCGAGAAGCTGTCGATCAAGCAGGAAGACATCAAGATCCACGGCCACGCCATCGAGTGCCGCATCAACGCCGAGGATCCGGACAGCTTCCTGCCCTGCCCCGGCACGGTGAAGCGCTTCGAGGCGCCCGGCGGCCCCGGCGTTCGCGTGGACACCCACCTGTACGACGGCTACCGCATCCCGCCGAACTACGACTCGATGATCGGCAAGCTGATCGTCTACGGTCCCGACCGCGCCACCGCCATCGCGCGCATGCGCCTGGCGCTCGCCGAGACGGTGATCGAAGGCGTGAAGTGCAACATCCCGCTGCAGCAGCGCATCATGGCCGACGTCGGCTTCCAGCAGGGCGGCCAGAACATCCACTACCTCGAGAAGCGGATGGCGGAGCAGAAGGAAAAGACCGTCACCGGCGCGTAACGCCACAGGAGCGCACCCCATGCGCGATGGCCAGTACTTCATGCCATCGCGCACGGTGCGCTCCTTTTCTTTTGGATCAGCCATGCCCTTCCTCGAACTCGCCCTCACCGCCCGCCTCGAACAGCAGCCCCGCGCGGAAGAGGCGCTGGAGGACCTCGGCGCGCTGTCGATCACCCTGCGCGACGCCGACGCGGAGACGCCCGACGAACAGGCGATCTTCGAACCCGGCGTGGGCGAACTGCCGCTGTGGCCGACGATCACGCTCAACGCATTGTTCGACGAGCACACGGACCGGCGCGGCCTCGCCGCCGCGCTGGGCGAACTGCTGCCGTGGCTGGAACCCGGCCAACTGGATTTCCGCATGGTGGAAGACCAGGACTGGGAACGCGCGTGGATGGACCAGTACCAGCCGATGTCCTTCGGCGAGCGGCTGTGGATCTATCCGTGGAACATCGAGCCGCCGACCGACGACGGGCGCGTGGTGGTGCGTCTCGACCCCGGCCTCGCCTTCGGCAGCGGCACGCATCCCACCACCGCGCTGTGCCTGGCATGGCTGGACGGGCTGCAGCTCGCCGGCAAGACGGTGATCGACTACGGCTGCGGCTCGGGCATCCTCGCCATCGCCGCGCTCAAGCTCGGCGCCGCGCACGCGGTAGGCGTGGACAACGACCCGCAGGCGCTGCTCGCCTCGCGCGACAACGCCGAGCGCAACGGCCTGCACGGCCGTCTGGACGTCCATCTTCCCGGCGACGAACCCAAGTCCGCCGCCGACGTGTTCGTCGCCAACATCCTCGCCGGACCGCTGGGCGAACTCGCCCCGGTGTTCGCCGCAGCGGCGAAGCCCGGCGCGCCGTTCGCGATCTCCGGCATCCTCGACGGCCAGCAGGACGAGTTGCTGGCGCGCTACGCGGAATGGTTCGATGCGCTGCGCGTCGACATCCTCGACGGCTGGGTGCGGATCAGCGGAACGCGCCGCGGCTGACGACACGCCGCCTGCTAAGCTTCCGCTTCGTTCAACGCAACGGCCCGCATGTACACGCAATGCCCCGAATGCCTGTCCGTGTTCTCGCTCGGCGCACAAGCGCTGGTGCAGGCGCACGGCTACGTGCTGTGCGGACACTGCGGCGCCGGCTTCGACAGCCTCGCCACGCTGAGCGACCAGTTGCCGCCGGAGCCGTTCCAGCAGTTGCCGCTGAACGAACAGGCGCTGGCACCGCCACGCGTCGAACTGGTGGTGTACCGGCCGCAGCCCCCGGCCCCCGTGACCACGGCGGCGGTGGCGACGGCGCCTGCCGACCCGGCGACGGAAGATTTCTCGCAACTGGTGTTCTCGCCGCGCTTCGCGAGGGATGCGCGCAAGCGCAAGCCGTCGCGCGGCGCACGCAAACAACGCGCGCACCGCAGCCCCGACCGTCAACGGCAATGGCCGTGGGTGCTGGTCTGCAGCGCGCTGGCGCTGACGCTGGCCGCACAACTCGCCTGGGTGGATCGCGACAACCTGATCCGCGATCCCCAGGTCGGCGGTTGGCTGCGCGGCGCCTGCAACCTGTTGGACTGCCGCCTGCCGCTGGTCGCCGCGCCGAAGCAGCTGCACCTGCTCGCCAGCGACGTCGAGACGCATCCCAATGCCGCGCATGCGCTGATGATCAGTCTCAGCCTGCGCAACGACGCCGCGTTCGCCCAGCCGTGGCCGGTGGTGGTGGTGACCCTGTCCGATGCGCAGGGCCACCGGCTGTCGATGCGCCGCCTGCTACCCACCGACTACCTCGACGACCGGACCGTGCTGCGCCGCGGGCTCGCCCCGGGCGCCACCACCGCGCTGTTGCTGGAGGTGCAGGATCCCGGCGATGCGGCGGTCGCCTACGAGTTCGACTTCGAGTAACGCCGTTACATGACAACGGCGGCACTTAAAATCTTCCGGCTGCACGGGTAGACTCCATCCTCCCGCGCTTAAGATGATCGCCTGCGCGGATGATCGCCGCCGCGACCATGCAAGACCATCAGAACAGCGGCCACGCAGCCGCGCGAGACGCACCGAGGGAAATGTCAGTGAATGCCGTGAGATTGCCCGCCGCCGAGGCTACCCGTCCGGTCGCTTCGCAGAGCGCGCTGGGCGAATGCGTCAGCCGCACCGTGCGCCGCTACCTCGCCGACCTCGGCGACGCGGACTGCGGCGAGGGCCTGCATGCGCTGGTGATCCACGAAGTCGAAGGCCCCCTGCTGCGCGAGGTGCTTGCGTTCCACGACGGCAACCAGAGCCGCGCCGCCGTGGCGCTGGGCATCAACCGCGCCACGCTGCGCAAGAAGCTGGCCACGCACGGCCTGCTGTAATCCGAGCGCATCGTTTGGCCGTCCAAACGACGGCCACTTCCCCGACTCGGCTATAATTCGCGGCTTTCCCCTCTGGAAGCCGCCATGTCCGCCCCCGCCGTCGCCCCCGTCCGCCGCGCCCTGCTCAGCGTTTCCGACAAGACCGGCCTGATCGAGCTGGGACGCAGGCTCGCCGCGAAGAACGTGGAACTGCTTTCCACCGGCGGCAGCGCCAAGGCGCTGCGCGAAGCCGGCGTCCCGGTGCAGGATGTCAGCAACCTCACCGGCTTCCCCGAAATCATGGACGGCCGCGTGAAGACCCTGCATCCGAAGGTGCACGGCGGCCTGCTCGGCCGTCGCGGCACGGACGACGCGGTGATGGCCGAACTCGGCATCCTGCCGATCGACCTGCTGGTGCTGAACCTGTATCCGTTCGAGGCCACCGTGGCCAAGCCCGGCTGCACGCTGGAACAGGCGATCGAGAACATCGACATCGGCGGCCCGGCCATGCTGCGTTCGGCGGCCAAGAACTGGAACGACGTCGGCGTGCTCACCGACCCGGCGCAGTACGACGAAGCGCTGGCGGAAATCGAACAACACGGCGGCTTGTCGCGCGCCACGCGATTCAAGCTGTCGGTCGCCGCGTTCAACAACGTGGCCAACTACGACGGCGCGATCAGCGACTATCTCTCCGGCCTCAAGCTGGATGAGGCACAGGAGGCGATCGCCGGCCACGAGACCTTCCCGGCGCAGAGCAACGGCCGCTTCGTCAAGGTGATGGACCTGCGCTACGGCGAGAACCCGCACCAGAGCGCGGCGTTCTACCGCGACCTGTATCCGCACGCCGGCACGCTGGCCACCTTCAAGCAGTTGCAAGGCAAGGAACTGTCGTTCAACAACATCGCCGACGCCGACGCGGCGTGGGAATGCGTGCGCAGCTTCGTCAAACCGGCCTGCGTGATCGTCAAGCACGCCAACCCCTGCGGCGTGGCGGTGAGCCTGGACGGCATCGGCAAGGCCTATGACCTCGCCTACCAGACCGACCCGACCTCGGCCTTCGGCGGCATCATCGCCTTCAACCGCGAGTGCGACGGCGCCACCGCGCAAGCCATCGTGGCGCGCCAGTTCGTCGAGGTGGTGCTGGCCCCTTCGTACAGCGACGAGGCACTGAAGGCCTTCGCGAAAAAGGGCAACGTGCGCGTGCTGGAAATCCCGGTGCCGCCGGGCGTCGACCTGGTCACTGCTCACCCGGGCAACAACGTCAAGCGCGTCGGCTCGGGCCTGCTGATCCAGACCGCCGACACCGGCATGGTGAAGGCCGAGGACCTCAAGGTGGTCACCAAGGTGGCGCCGACGCCGCAGCAGATCGACGACCTGATCTTCGCCTGGAAGGTGGCCAAGTTCGTCAAGTCGAACGCCATCGTCTACGCAAAGAACCGCCAGACCATCGGCATCGGCGCCGGCCAGATGAGCCGCGTGTACAGCGCGAAGATCGCCGGCATCAAGGCGGCCGACGAGAAGCTGGAAGTGCGTGGTTCGGTGATGGCCAGCGATGCCTTCTTCCCGTTCCGTGACGGCATCGACGCGGCCGCTGCGGCCGGCATCAGCGCGGTGATCCAGCCGGGCGGCTCGATGCGCGACGCCGAAGTGGTCGCCGCCGCGGACGAGCACGGCATGGCAATGGTGTTCACCGGGATGCGGCACTTCCGGCACTGATGCCGGAAGTCCTCGGGCGGCCGGCCACTCAAACGGCGGCACGACCGGGCACGTCGCCCTGCATGCTCGTGCTGGGCGGGCGCGGCGAGGCAGCGTCAGGTCAGTGCGAGGCGTCCTGCGAACCGTCGTCGGAAGCGGCCGGCCGGCTCTTGCCCCACTCGAGGATCTTGTACATCACCGGACGCACCGGCGGCGCGCCGTCGGTGGCGCGCATCGTGCCGTTGTTGTCCACCATGTAGGTGTAGGACAGGCCGTTCTTCTGCGTGACCACCACCATGTAGACGCGACCGCCGCGGCGGAATTCCTGATACACCGCGTCGCCTTCCGTATGCACGCTGACGTCGTCCGCCGGCGAATCGCCGCTGATCGTCTTCGGCGCGCCCTTGTCGCCCGGCATTGCGGGCAGCGGAATCGGCTTGCTCGGTACCGGCGTGGCGGTGACCTCGGCCGGCGTGCTGCCGCTGGTGCCGGACGATGCCGGCCGGTCGGGCGGCGCCACCGGCTTCACGCCCGGATCGTTCATGCCCGGCGGGGGCGGCACCGGCGCGAACTGCGGCGTCTGGCTGCTGGTGGATTGCGCCCATGCAGGCAACGCGGCGAAGGCGGACAAGGCGAACAGGCAGGCAGCGGTTTTCATGGCGGCAACCTCGATGGAGGCGCAAAGCATAGCAGCGCGACAGCGAGCCTCCCGTGAACCGCGGCATCGCGCGCCGCATGCCAAAATGGCGGCATGCCCAAGCTCATCCTGATCGACGGTTCCTCTTATCTCTACCGCGCCTTCCATGCGCTGCCGCCGCTGACCAACGCGCACGGCGAGCCCACCGGCGCGCTGTTCGGCGTGGTCAACATGCTGCGCTCCACGCTGAAGGAACGGCCCGACTACGTCGCCTTCGTCAGCGACGCCTCCGGCCCCACCTTCCGCGACGCGATGTACGAGCACTACAAGGCGCACCGCCCGCCGATGCCCGACGACCTGCGCGCGCAGATCGAGCCGATGCTGGCCATTGTCGGCGCACTGGGCTTCCCGATCCTGCGCGTGAGCGGCGTGGAAGCCGACGACGTGATCGGCACGCTCGCCCTGCAGGCGCAGGCGCAGGGCATCGCGGTGGAGATCTCCACCGGCGACAAGGACATGGCGCAACTGGTCGGCCCTGGCGTCACCCTGGTCAACACCATGACCAACACCACGATGGACCGCGCCGGCGTCGAGGAGAAATTCGGCGTGCCGCCCGAGCGCATCGTCGACTACCTCACCCTGGTCGGCGACAGCGTGGACAACGTGCCCGGCGTGCCCAAGTGCGGCCCCAAGACCGCCGCGAAATGGATCGCCGAATACGGCTCGCTGGACGGCGTGATCGCCAACGCGGACAAGATCGGCGGCAAGATCGGCGAAAGTCTGCGCGCGGCGCTGCCGCAACTGCCGCTGTCGCGCGCGCTGGTGACCATCAAGACCGACGTGGCGATGGAACAACAACCTGCCGACCTCGCGCTGCGCGCAACCGACACGAACGCACTGCGCGAGCTGTACACGCGCTACGAGTTCAAGGCGGCCTTGAAGGATCTCGACGCGGGTGCAGATGCTTCGCTCCCCTCTCCCTCCGGGAGCGGGGTTGGGGGTGTGGGTACGGTCGAAGCGCAAGGCAACAACGCACCCTCACTCCGATCTCTCTCCCAAGGAGAAAGGGGCTCGGATCCTGCAGATCCTGGCGAATACGAACTCGTCACCACGCAACCGCAGCTCAATGCCTGGCTGGACAAGCTGCGCACCGCCCCGCTGATCGCCTTCGACACCGAGACCACGGCGCTCGACCCGATGCTGGCCGACATCGTGGGCCTGTCGTTGGCGGTGGAGCCGGGCAAGGCCTGCTACATCCCGCTGGCGCACGATTACCCCGGCGCGCCCGCGCAGCTGCCGCGCGATGCGACGCTCGCGGCGCTCAAGCCCATCTTCGAGGATGCCAGTCGTCCCAAGCTGGGCCAGCACGCCAAGTACGACATCAACATCCTGTCGCACTACGGCATCGCGGTGCGGGGCGTGCGCCACGACACCATGCTGGAATCCTACGTGTGGAACGCCACCGCCACGCGCCACGACATGGATTCGCTGGCCAAGCGCTACCTAGGCTACGACACCGTGAAATACGAGGCCGTGGCCGGCAAGGGCGCGAAGCAGATCTCGTTCTCGCAGGTGGACCTCGATACCGCCTGCCGCTACGCCGCCGAGGACGCCGATGTCACCCTGCGCCTGCACCATGCGCTGTGGCCGCAACTGGAAAGCGTGCCCAGCCTGCGTTCGGTGTACGAGGACATCGAGATCCCGCTGGTGCCGATCCTGGCCGGCATGGAGCAGCGCGGCGTGCTGATCGACGTGGACGAGTTGCGCCGGCAGAGCCAGCAGCTCGGCAAGCGCATGCATGAACTACAGCAGCAGGCCTATGCCGAAGCCGGGCGCGAGTTCAACCTCGACTCGCCCAAGCAGTTGCAGGCAATCCTGTTCGACCAGCTCGGCCTGCCCGCGAAACTCAAGACGCCCACCGGCCAGCCCTCCACCAACGAGGAGGCGCTGGAAGCGATCGCCGACGATCACGCGCTGCCGCGGCTGATCCTCGACTACCGCGGCCTCGCCAAGCTGCGCTCCACCTATACCGACAAGCTGGCCGGCACGGTGAATCCGCGCACCGGCCGCGTGCACACCAGCTACCACCAGGGCGCGGTGGCCACCGGCCGCATTTCCTCCACCGACCCCAACCTGCAGAACATCCCGGTGCGCACCGAGGAGGGCCGGCGCATCCGCCAGGCCTTCATCGCGCCGCCCGGCTGGCAGGTGATGGCGGCGGACTACTCGCAGATCGAGCTGCGCATCATGGCCCACCTCTCCGGCGACGAGGGCCTGCTCAAGGCCTTCCACGAAGGCGGCGACGTGCACCGCGCCACCGCCGCGGAAGTGTTCGGCGTCGCGCCGGACAACGTGAGCAAGGAGCAGCGCCGCGCGGCCAAGGCGATCAACTTCGGCCTGATGTACGGCATGAGCGCGTTCGGCCTCGCCCGCCAGCTCGGCATCGACCGCGGCGAAGCCGGCGAATACATGGCGCGCTACTTCGCCCGCTATCCCGGCGTGCATGCCTTCATGGAAACCACCCGCGCACAGGCGCACCGCGACGGCTACGTGGAGACCATCTTCGGACGCCGCCTGTACCTGGAGAACCTGCAGTCGCGCAACCAGGCCCACCGCGCCGGCGCCGAGCGCGCCGCGGTGAACGCGCCGATGCAGGGCAGCGCCGCCGACATCATCAAGCGGGCGATGATCGCCGTGGCCGACTGGCTGAAGGAGCGCGAAGACGCGCACATGCTGATGCAGGTGCATGACGAACTGGTGTTCGAGGTGCGCGACGGCGCAGTCGACGAAGTGCGCGAAGCGGTGCGCGAGCGCATGCAGGACGCGGCGCAGCTGGCCGTGCCCTTGCTGGTCGAAGTGGGTGTGGGCGCCAACTGGGACGAGGCGCATTGAGCGCCCGTTTGTTTCATTTCCATGAAATGAACGAACCCTGACTTTTCATCGCGTACCGCGTAGAACTTTTCCGCTCCGGCGCGTTCTCATGTAACGGATGCACGCAACGGCATCCGCGGCTGATCACCTCCCTGGACAGCCCCCGGACGCGGAACCCCTCCCCTGGGTATCCACGTCCACCAGCCCCGAAGGTACCCCCTGACCTTCGGGGCTTTTTTATGCCCGCGCTCCGCCGCTGCCGCGAAGGCCGGCGGAGCGACCGTGCGCAACGGCGCAGCGCCAGGATCACTTCCGCAGGGTTTGCCGGCATACTCCGGGCTGGCTCACCGGATGGAAGAACCCATGCGCATCGCATTGATCGTCGTCGGCCTTGCCCTGCTTGCCGCAGGCCTGTGGGTGGTCTTTGGCCACGGCAGTTACTCGCAGACCAGCACCCTGGTGCAACTCGGCTCGGCCAAGCTCACCGCCACGCACGACGAGGCCATTCCGTCGTGGGTGGGCATCACCGGCATCGTGGTGGGCGCCCTGCTGGCACTGGCCGGCCTGCTCCGGAAGGGCTGAGCACGCAGCCGCTACAATGGGTGCGATGGATGTCTCGCACCTGATCGACTCGCTCAACGACGCGCAGCGCGAAGCCGTCTGCGCCCCGCCTGGCCACTACCTCGTCCTTGCCGGCGCCGGCTCCGGCAAGACGCGCGTACTCACCCACCGCATCGGCTGGCTGATGCAGGTGGATGCCGTGCCGCCGTGGGCGATCCTCGCCGTCACCTTCACCAACAAGGCCGCTGGCGAGATGCGGGCGCGGCTAGAAAGCCTGATTCCCGGCGGCACCCAGGGCCTCACCGTGGGCACCTTCCACGGCATCGCCCACCGACTGCTGCGCCGGCACTGGCGCGAGGCGGGCCTGCCGGAAGCTTTCCAGATCCTCGACGCCGACGACCAGCAGCGGCTGGTGAAGCGCGTGGTCGCCGGCCTCGGGCTGGACGAGGCGCGCTTCCCGCCGCGCCAGGCCACCTGGACCATCAACGGCTGGAAGGACGAGGGCAAGCGCCCCGACGCCATCGAGCATCGCGACCATCCCGTCACCGCCACCCTGGTGCGCATCTACCAGGCCTACGAGGATGCCTGCCGCCGCGCCGGGCTCGTCGATTTCGCCGAACTGCTGCTGCGCGCGCACGAGCTGTGGCTGAAGCACCCCGCCGTGCTGGAGCACTACCAGAACCGCTGGCGTCACCTGCTGATCGACGAGTTCCAGGACACCAACGCGCTGCAGTACGCCTGGATCCGCGTGCTCGCCGGCAGCGCCAGCAAGGTGTTCGCGGTGGGCGACGACGACCAGAGCATCTACGGCTGGCGCGGCGCCAAGGTGGAGAACATGCAGCAGTTCCTGCGCGACTTCCCCGGCGCCCGCACGATCAAGCTGGAACAGAACTACCGCTCCACCGCCACCATCCTCAAGGCCGCCAACAGCGTGATCGCGCGCAACGGCGGCCGCCTCGGCAAGGAGCTGTGGACGGCCGGCGGCGAAGGCGAGCGCATCGCGCTGTACGCCGCATACAACGAGCAGGACGAGGCGCGCTTCGTGATCGAGCGCATCCGCGAATACGTCGCCGAACACGGCAACGCGCGCGACTGCGCCATCCTCTACCGCTCCAACGCGCAGTCGCGCAACTTCGAGGAACAACTTACCCAGCGCAGCATCCCGTACCGCGTCTACGGCGGACAGCGCTTCTTCGAGCGCGCCGAGATCAAGGACGCGCTGGCCTACCTGCGGCTCACCGCCAACCGCCATGACGACGCCTCGTTCGAGCGCGCCGTGAACACGCCGCCGCGCGGCATCGGCGACCGCACGCTGGACGTGCTGCGCCGCCGCGCACGCCACGACACCACGTCGATGTGGGAGGCCGCGCTCGCCGAGCTGGCCGGCAGCGAACTGGCCGGCCGCGCGAAGAATGCGGTCAAGACGTTCCTCGCGCTGATCGAAGGCATGGCCCGCGACTTCAGGCCGCATGCCACGGAGGAAGCCGGGCAGCATCTGCCGCTCGCCGAACAGATCGACCACGTGCTCACCCACACCGGCCTGCGCGACCACTACGAGAAGGACAGCCGCGGCAACGGCGAAGCGCGCATCGAGAACCTCGACGAACTGGTCAACGTCGCCAGCCGTTTCGAGCGCACGCAGGAAGACCTCGACGCCGGCCTCGACGAGTTGTCCGCCTTCCTCTCGCACGCCGCGCTGGAAGCCGGCGAGGGCCAGGGCGAGGCATGGGACGACTGCGTGCAGCTGATGACGCTGCATTCGGCCAAGGGCCTGGAATTCCCGCTGGTGTTCCTGGTGGGATTGGAGGAAGGCCTGTTCCCCAGCCAGCGCTCCACCGAGGACGAGGGCCGGCTGGAAGAGGAGCGCCGGCTCGCCTACGTGGGCATCACCCGCGCGCGCGAACGGCTGGTCGTCAGCTACGCCGAATCGCGCCGCATGCACGGTACCGAGATGCTGGCGCGACCCTCGCGCTTCCTCGCCGAGATCCCCGCGTCGCTGGTCGACGAAGTGCGCCCCCGCGTGCAGGTGAGCCGGCCGCTCTACGGCGGAAGCGGCCGCCATGCCGGGAGCGAATCGCTGCAGGAAGACCTGCCGGTGAAACTCGGCCAGCGCGTCAGCCACCCCAGCTTCGGCGACGGCGTGGTGGTCAGCGCCGAAGGCAGCGGCGCGCACACGCGGCTGCAGGTGAACTTCGAAGCTGCGGGCAGCAAGTGGCTGGTGGCCGCCTATGCCAACCTGACGCCGCTGTAGGCGGAAACGGTATGGAGCGAATCCTCCTAATCCTCGACAGGCCAGCCAGTCGTCAAACCCGGCGCATGGCTGGACAACGCCGTCACGGGCACCCCCGTGCCACCGGACTCACCGTGACCGCGGAGGCTGGATCCCGGCTCGATATCGACGTCAGCGGCAATACCACTCGGCGCCGCCCACTGCCCCTTGCCGACACTCCGCTTGCGTCGGCGTGTAACGGTTTCGTGAGAGACATCTCCGTTTGCGCTTTTCCTGCAAATCCAAGCCGTGGCCGCCCCTTGCCAAGTAACGGGATTGCGCGGAGGATGGAGTCAATCGCGCCCTCATGCGCTCTGGCTGTAAATGGCATTGCATGGATGTCGTGATCGTCGACGACCAACCTTCGGCACGCACAATGCTGAGGCATATCGTGCAGGGCATCGGGCCCCAGCTCGTCGTGCACGATTTCGGCGACCCGCATGCGGCGCTGGACTGGTGCGAGAACAACCGCCCCGACCTGCTGCTGCTGGACTACCGCATGCCGGAAATGGATGGGCTGGAGCTGGCCATCGCGTTCCGCAAACCGCTGCGCAACCGCGACGTGCCCATCGTGCTGGTCACGGTGGTGGGCGACGAGCCGGTGCGGCAAGCGGCCCTGGATGCCGGGGTGATCGACTTCCTGGTCAAGCCCGTGCATCCGCGCGAGCTGCGCGCGCGCTGCCGCAACCTGCTGCAGCTGCGCCAGCAATCGGAGTCGATCAAGCAACGCTCGCTGTCGCTGGAGCAGCGGCTGCTGGCCAGCATGCACGAAGTCGAGGAACGCGAGCGCGAAACGCTGTCGCGGCTGGCGCGCGCCATCGAACTTCGCGATGCCGGCACCAGCGCCTTTCTCGAACGCATGGCGCACATCGCCGGGTTGATCGCGGAGGGCCTCGGGCTGCCGGAGGAGCAGGTGCGCACGATCGAGCTGGCCGCGCCGCTGCACGACATCGGCAAGATCGCCATCCCCGACGCGATCCTGATGAAGCCGGGTCCGTTGAGCGCGGAAGAGCGCCAGCACATGCAGCAGCACCCCCGCATCGGCTACCAGCTGTTGCAGGACAGTCAGAACCGCCTGATCCAGACCGGCGCGCAGATCGCGCTGCGCCACCACGAATACTGGAACGGCAAGGGCTACCCCGACGGACTGGCGGGCGAAGAAATTCCGATCGAGGCGCGTGTGACGACGGTGGCCGACGTGATGGACGCGCTGCTGTCGCCGCGCCCGTACAAGGAAGCCTGGAGCATCGAACGCGCGCTCGAATTCATCGGCACGCAAAGCGGCGCGATGCTGGATCCGGCCTGCGTGCGCGCCCTGATGGACAACCTGCCGCGCCTGCGCGGCATCTGCGAGCGCTACTCCCGTGTTTCGCTCGATCGCAACTGGCGCTGACCGCATGCACCGGGCACTGGCATGGATGCGCCAGCGGCTGCACGGCCGACCGGACAGCGAGCATGCGCAGGTGTTCGTGCGCATCGCGATCACCACGCTGTTCTCCGTCTACCTCGGCTGGAAAGTCGATTGGGGCGACAACAGCCCGGCGCTGTTCTCGACCTGGCTGATCCTGCTCGGGGAGCTGGGCCTGTCGATCGGCCTGCTCGCCGCCATCCTCGTTGCGCCGCAACCGTCGCCGGTACGGCGATGGCTGGGCATGCTGGCCGACTACGCGGCAATCGGCGGGGTCATGCTCCTGCAGGGCGAACCGGCCTCCCCGCTGTACGCCGCGTACCTGTGGGTGACGATCGGCAACGGCATGCGTTACGGGCCGCGCTACCTGTACGCCTCCACGGCGCTGGCCGCGCTGTCGTTCGCGGCGATGATGACCTTCACCCCCTATTGGCTGCAGAACCGCTACCTCTCGTGGGGCCTGCTGCTGGGCCTGGCCGCGGTGCCGCTGTACTTCGCCTCCCTGCTCAAGGCGCTTACCGCCGCCATCGAAGAGGCGCGCCGCGCCAATCTGGCCAAGAGCCGCTTCCTGGCCAACATGAGCCACGAATTCCGCACGCCGTTGAACGGGCTGTCGGGCATGTCGGAATTGCTGGCGAGCACGCGGCTGGACGCGGAGCAGCGCGGCTATCTGGAAACCATCCAGGCCGCCAGCCGCTCGCTGCTGGCCCTGGTCGAGGACGTGCTCGACATCTCGGCGATCGAGGCCGGCAAGCTGCGGCTGAAGCAGGAAGGCTTCAACCTGAATGCCCTGCTCGAGCAGATCAACCTGATGCTGCGTCCCGAGGCGCGCTCGAAGCGGCTGGACTACGTGGTGACGGTGATGCCGGAAGTGCCGGTGCAACTGCGCGGCGACGCCCAGCACCTGCAGCAGGTGCTGGTGAACCTCTTGAGCAACGCGATCAAGTTCACCGCCTCGGGCGAAGTGCGCATGACGGTGGCGAAATCGGCCGGGGGCGATGCAGGCCAGGTGCGTCTTCGCTTCACCGTTTCGGACACGGGCATCGGCATCCCCGCATCGGCGCGCGCGAAACTGTTCGAGGCCTTCGAACAGGCCGACAACAGCCTCGCCCGGAAGCACCAGGGCAGCGGGCTGGGCACCACCATCGCCAAGGGTCTGACCGAAGCGATGGGAGGCACGATCGGGTTCGAAAGCAGCGAGAACGTCGGCAGCCGGTTCTGGGTCGAGTTGCCGTTCGACCTTGCCGCCGACTCGACGCGCGCAGCCGCTGCCGGCAAATTGCCGGCGACGGACGCACGCACGGCACCGGTGCCGCCGACCGCGCACAACGTGATCGCCTTCGCCGATCCGTTCTCGCGCCATCGCGCACGCATCAAGTCGGCGCGCATCCTCGTCGCCGACGACCATGCGGCCAACCGCCTGCTCCTGCAGGGCGTGCTGCAGAAAGCCGGCCACCGGGTGATGACGGTGGAGGACGGCGAAGCCGCACTGGACGCACTCATGGGCGGCGGCTTCGAACTGGCCCTGATGGACCTGCACATGCCGTCGCTGAGCGGCATCGACATGCTGCGCCAGCTGCGCGTCATGGAAGCGGGCATGCGCAACCGTACCCCGGTGGTGATCGTCAGCGCCGATGCCACGCCCGAGTCGGCGCAGGCGTGCCGCGACGCCGGCGCGCGCGCGTTCATCACCAAGCCCTTCGCCGCCGCGAGGCTGCTCGGTGCCGTCGCGGCGGCCCTGACCGGCGGAGAAGGCGAGGAGGACACCTCGCAGCCCGCCGCACTTGCCTCCTCCGCGGAAGTGCTGGACCCGTCGGTGCTGGACGAACTTGCCTCGCTCGGGATGGGCCAGGCCTTCGAAGCCGACTTCATCGGCCAGTGCGTTGCCGATGCGCGGGTGGCGCTGGCAAGGATGCGCCAGACCGGGGCGGCAGGCGATTGGGAATCCTTCCGGGAACAGGCGCACGCGATGAAGGGCATTGCCGGCAACCTCGGCCTGGTGCAGTGCGCCGGCTTGAGCGGCGCACTGATGCGGATGACCGCCTTCGAACTGGGGCAGGACTGGCGGCGCCACTGCGACAGCCTGGCCCAGCGCCTGCACGACGGCGAGCAGGCGCTGCAAGCGCGCGGGAGCTGGATACCCGCGCGCGAGGACGGCTCTCCGTCGCCGTGATCAGGCCTTCGCGGCGCTCGGCTCGCCGTGCCGGCGGTACTGCGCGCGTACCAGCCGCTCCATGGTCCGCAGCGATTTCTCGCCGAGCTGCAGCGCGGTGTCCACCCAGATCTCGGTGATCGCCATCATCTCCTCCAGCGTCACCGGTTGCGCCAGCGCCCGGACGCGATGCATGGCCATGCGCGCGTGCGGGATGCGGCGGTTGCCGCGGATCACTTCCTCGACCGCCTGCACGCCCTGCCCGCGCGGGGCCAGCACGTCCACCAGCCCCATCTTGTAAAGCTCCTCGCTGGACAGCACGTCGCCGCTCAGCATCAGCTGTTCGGCCTTGTGCGGCGGGATGCGCTTGCACAGGAAGGAGTAGGCGCCCATCCCCGGGAACAGGTCGAACAGCACCTCCGGCAAACCCATGCCGACGCCTTCCTCCGCCACGATGGTGTGGCAGCTCAGCGCCACTTCGAAGCCGCCACCCAGCGCATCGCCCTGCACCAGCGCGATGCTGTGCGCGTCGGCATCGAGCCCGGCATGGAAGGCATGCACGCCGCGCACGCACTGCCGCGCGTAGGTCAGCAGGGCGGGACGGTTCTGCTGGCGGATCGCGTCGCAGAAATACTCAAGGTCTCCGCCGAGGTTGAACGCATCGCAGTCGGAGGCGATCACCACGTGCCGCAGCCCGGCTTCGCCGAACATGCGTTCGCGGCGCAGGCGGTCGCCGAGGGCGTTCTGGTATTGAAGGATGTCGGCCACCAGCGCCGGCTTGAAGCAGGCGCGACCGGGCGATGCGGCCAGGTCGGCATGCATGTGGCACCAGTGCACGGCGGCATCGGCACTCTCGGTGACGCGCAAGGTGGGGTAACGGGGAATAGAAACAAGTTTCTCGAGAATCGCGGTAGCCATGGTCGCTCCAGACGGTTGATGCCAGCCCGGGCCGTGACCGGCGGGCACGGATGAGGGAGGCCCGTGGGCCTCTATGCACCCAATCAGCCTGAAGTGCAAGGAAAAGCCCCGCCCAGGAAACGGCACGCCGCAGATCGACGGAAAACTGCAAATCCGGTCGCAGAATCGCCGCCGCCCGAGCCTCCGGGGCGCTGCGAGCGCCTTGCCGCGAAGAATCCTGGAGCCTATCCGCGCAACCGCGGCACGCCGTGCTCGTCGCGCTCTTCGAGGGCGATGGTGTTGGCGTCGATCACGCCGGCCTTGTCGGAGGGCAAGGGCTGCACGGTCTCGCCGCGCGCCATGGCCAGCGCGTTGCGATAGCAGCGCTGCGCCTGGACGGCGTCGCCCTGCCCGGCGTGCGCGTCGCCCAAGGCCTCCCACGCACCGCTGGACGGCGCCAGCGCCAGCGAACGTTCGAGGCATTGGCGCGCCTTGCCCCACAGCTTGGAACGCACGCAGATGCGGCCCGTCGCAAGCAACAGGCCGGCATCGTTGGGATGGTCGGCCAGCCAGCCTTCGGCACGGCGCAGGCGGGCGCCGAGGTCGCCGCCGGCAAGCACGCCATAGGCTTCCACCAGTTCCGGCGACCACTCGCGGCGCAACGCGGACTCCAGCTCGTCCATCGCCGGCAGCACGAGGCCGAAAGCGGCGGCGCGGCGCGCATACGCGTCGACGGCGGCAGTGGCGCGGCGCTGGGTCTTGGGCAACTGCGACCACAACGCGTTGAGCGCGGCACCGTCGGGTGCGGCGTGGATCGCGGCGCTGAGCACACGGGCTTCCAGCGCGGTGTAGCCGCGCGTGCCCAGCGCACCGCTCTTCTGCAAGGGATCGAGCGCAGCCAGGGCGCGGCGCGTATCGCCCGCGTCCAATGCGGAAAGCGCCAGCTCGCGCCAGCCGCCCGGCGGCAACGCGGCCTTGTCCGCATCGGGCGCCAGCAGCGCCACGGCCTCGCCCGCCTTGCCTTCGCGGCGCAGCATGCGCGCGCGCAACACCCGCGCGGCCTGCGGTGCGGCTTGCGAGGCCTCGGTAAGGATCTCCAGGCCGCGGCCGTGTTCGCCGCGGCGCGAGGCGGCCTCGGCGGAGGCCAGCAAGGCCACGCCGCGCAATGCGCCCAGCCGCGACGCGCGGTTCAGGTCGCGCTCGGCGTCGCCATGGCGGCCCTCCATCAGCGCGATCAGCCCTTCGCCCAACCGCTTGCGGCTGAGCCGGCGATGGCGCCGCGACAAGGCGCCGAACGGCCAGCGCAGCAAGCGCCACAACCCGGTGAGCGCGGCCCATGCCAGCAGCAGGATGAGCACGCTGGCGACCACCGTGGTCTCCACTTTCCAGCCATGGATGCGCACCAGCACGTAACCGGGGTCGACCGCCACCCAATGCCAGCCGAACGCCGCCAGTGCGGCGACGATCACCAGCAGCAGGATCCAGCGCCAAAGGCTCATCGCGAGCCTCCCGCGGCATGCGCCGGCGCCGCCGCGCTGGCAGCCGGTGCCGGGCTGATCGACAGCGCATGCACCGCGCGGAGGTTGCGCAGTTCGGCGAGCGCCGCGCCGAGCTGTACCGGCGTGTTGTCCGGCAACGCGCCGGCCAGCTGCCGCAATGTGGTATGCGCCTGTTGCACGGCCTCGGCACGGCCGTCGAACTGGTCGGCAAGACCGGCCTCGGCGCGCTGCAACGCCGCGGCCCAGGCTTCGGGATCGTGCGCAAGCAAGGCCGCCTGCGCCTGCGCGAGATCCAGCATGACCAGCTCGCGCGCGAGGCGCGCATCGGCCACCGCCTGCGGCGGACCGTCGTCGCGCTGCACGCTCACCACGACGGCCAGCGCGTGACCGATGCGCGACCATGCACTGGACGACGATGCGTCGGCCGGCTGGTCCGACGGCTTCAGCGGCAGCGTCGGCACGGCGCCGCGCAGTGCGGTGAGCTTGGCCAGCGCTTCGGCCTGGCCGACCGGCTGGCTGGCGAGCAGGGCGCGGCGTTCGGCCTCGACCTCCTGGCGCAACCCGGCGAACGCATCGTCGTTCACCGCCGACAGCGTCTGCGCGGCGAGCGCATAGGCGCTTGCCGCGCCCTGCGCATCGTGGAACAGCTCGTAGCGTTCCTTGGCCATGCGCAACAGCGAAGCGGTCTCGTCGAGCAAGGTGGCATCGTGCGCGGACAGCGTGTTCTCGGAGAGTTGGCCCACCGCGGCTTCCAACTGACGCAGGCGGTCGCCCTGCGCCTGCTGCGCCGCCTGCAGCGTGCGGTCGAGCTGGTCGGACGCATCCAGCCGCTGGGCCAGGCTGGCGCGATCGCCGGTGCCGCTGGCGAGGGCCGCCTCCAGCACGGACACGCGCTTCTGCAAGGTCTCCAGTGCCTGCGTGTCGGCCGCGCGGTGCTGGCGTTGCCGCCACTGGTGCCAGCCCACGAACGCGGAGGCGAACAGGGCAAGCAGCGCCAGCAACAGCGCCAACGCGACGCTGCCGCCGCGCGGAGCGGATTTGCCGGCACGCGGCGTAGTGGCTGGTGAGGTGGAAGGCTTGGCGTCGTTTTCGTTCATGCCGGCATGCTAACAGGCAGGCCGCGGAGGTTCGTTGCAAGCTCGTGAACGCTCAGCGCCTGGCCGCAGCCTCGAGCAGGTCGGCGGCCAGCGCAGAGCCGGCCTGCTCGATGCGCGCAAAGCCCGCCGCGCGCGCCGCCTGCGCCAGGCGCTCGCTGCTGGCCACGGCAACCGCCGCACGCAGGCGCGCGCAGGCCGCGACAGGCAACAGGGTCATCAGGTTGTGCAGCGCTTCCGCGCTCGACAGCAGCACGCGCGCCGAGCGCGGCAATGCCTGCACGGCGCCGATGTGCCGGCGATCCAGTCGCGGCGGCACGCGCTGGTACACCTGCAGCTCGCGCAGCTGCGCCCCGCGCGCGGCCAACTGCTCGCGCAACAGGCCGCGCCCACCGGCGGCGCCGATCAGGGCCACGCGCCGGCCGCGCACGTCGCGCAGCGCGGGCAGGTCGAGCAGCCCTTCGCTGTCCTGCCGCAATGGCATCTGCGCCTGCACGCCATGGCGGTGCAGCGCTTGCGCCGTGCCCTGCCCCACGGCCAGCACCGCGGCGTCGCCGCGCAAGGGCGCCAGCGCGGCGGCGAAACGCACCGCGGCCGGGCTGGTGAACACCAGCAGGTCGCCCTTCAAGGCGGCGCGCATTTCCAAACGCAGGCCTGCGGCATCGGAAGCGCGCAGCGAAAGCCCCGGCAACAGCAGCGGTTCGCCGCCGCAGGCGCGCACGCGCCGGGCCAGCGCGGCAGCCGTGCCGGCAGGGCGGGTGATCGCCACCACGCGGCCATGCAAGAACGGAATGTGCGGCTCGCTCCCCATGCTGATCCCGGCATCCGGCCCGCAGCGCGCGGGCAACAAATCGCGAGTATAGCCATGCGCCCGCACGCCATTCCGCCGTCGCTTGTCCCGTCGCGCAAGCGTACCGGATCGCAGCGGACGCCAGCACCGAATGGACGTCCAAACCGTTCAGCCGCGAAGGCTGCGGAACTCGCGCGGCGTCATCCCCACGGTGGCCTTGAACTGGCGCGCGAACGCGCTCTGGTCGGTGAAGCCGCATGCCAGGCCGATATCGGCCACGCTGCCGGCGCCGCGCAGCAGGCGCATCGCCGCCTCGATGCGCAGCTTGGTCAGCGCTTGCTGTGGCGTGAGCTGGAAAACGCGGCGGAAATGCCGTTCCAATTGCGCCACCGACAGCTCGGCCAGTTCCGCCAGCGCGCCCACGCGCACGCCCTCGGCGTAATGCTGCTGCAGGTATTCCATCGCGCGCGCCAGACGCGGGTAGGTGGGGTGGCGACCGTCGGGATGCGGCAGGTCGCGCGAAATGCCCAACACGCCGCATATCTCGCCGCGCTGCCGGTACGGATATTTGCAGGTGAGGCACCAGCCCGCCCCGCGGTCCGGCAGCAGGTGCACCTCCAACTGGTTGGCGATGGCTTCGCCGGCCAGCACGCGCCGGTCCTGCGCCGCATAGGAACTGCCCAGCGCGGCGGGAAACAGTTCGGCCACGCTGCGCCCGATCACATCCTCGCGCCGCTTCAGGCGCAGCCTGCGCACAAGGGTAAGGTTGGCATACGCATAGCGCCCCGCCCGGTCCTTCACGAAGAACACGACATCGGGCAAGGCGTCGAACAGCATCTGCATGTCCTCGGCCGAGAGCTTCATCTCCACCACGGATTCCTCTGCACGCAAAGAAGCGGACACGCCAGCAAAGGCTTCGACAGCCGCGGCGATTATGCCGGATGCCGCATCGGCAACGGCGATCTTCCGCGCCCGGCACGCGGCCCGCCCCACTACAATCCGCGGCATGAACGAACCCGCCGCTTCGACCCTGCTCCATTTCATCCGCAACGAGATCCCGCTGGCGCGCGCCATGGAGCTTGAGCTGCTGTCCCACGACGGCGAGCGGCTTGCGCTGCGTGCGCCGCTGGCGCCGAACGTCAACGACAAGGGCTGCGCGTTCGGCGGCAGCCTGGTCAGCCTGATGACGCTGACCGGCTGGGGGCTGGTGGAACTGGCGCTGCGGGCGCGCGGCCTGCATTGCGACGTGTTCGTGGGCGAGTCCGCCGTGCGCTACCTGCAGCCGGTGTGGTCGGACTTCCACGCCGAAGCGCAGCTCGCACCCACGGCGGACTGGGCCGTTTTCTTCGACACCCTGCAGGCGCGCGGCAAGGCGCGCATCGAAGTGGAATGCCGCGTGCCCGGCGCCGACGGCAAGCCTGCCGCCACGCTGGCGGCCCGCTTTGTCGCCAAGCGCTGCGATTGAAGCGGCGCGCCGGCCGCCGCAGAATGGGCGGACTTCCGGGGAGGACACTCATGCGCCGCATCCTGCTGCCAACGCTCGCCGCCGTCGCGCTGTTCGCCGGCTGCGCCCAGAACGTCCGCAACGACAGCCTGGTCAAGACGCTCAACGCCTACGGCAGCGCGGTGCGCTGGAACGGCCTGCAGAGCAGCCTGCAGTTCGTCGATCCCGAGGTGCTCAAGGCACACCCCCCCACCGACTTCGACCTGCAGCGCTACCAGCAGGTGCGCGTGACCGACTACGACGACGGCTCCGGCCCCGCCCCGCTGAGCGACAGCGAGGTGCAGCAGACCGCGAAGATCAGCTTCGTCAACATCCACACCCAGGTCGAGCGGAGCATCGTCGTGCGCCAGGTCTGGCGCTACAACGACAAGACCAAGCACTGGTGGCTGGAAAGCGGCATGCCGGACATCGACCGCAACTGAACCCGTATAATCGCCGGTTTAACCCTACCGGCGCGCCCAACGCGCCCGCGGAACCGACATGCACGATTTCCTGCACAAGCTGCCCCAGTTCATCGGTAACCATGCGGCGCTGGCCGCGCTGTTCGCGATCCTGCTGGTCGGCTTGATCGTGGCGCAGATCGCGCTGCTGTTCGGCAAGGTCAAGGAACTGACCCCGGGCGGGCTCACCCACCTGATCAACCGCGACAACCCGCTGCTGATCGACCTCTCGGCGATCGCCGACTACGAGAAAATGCACGTGCCCGGCGCACGCCACGTGCTGATGAGCCAGTTCGACCCCGAAAACAAGGACCTGGCCAAGGCCAAGGAACTGCCGGTGGTGGTGATGGACAAGGACGGCCGCGGCAACTCGGCCAAGGCTGCGCAGCGGCTGGTCAAGGCCGGTTTCCAGAGGGTGCACACGCTGGGCGGCGGCGTGCTGTCCTGGCATCAGGCGCAGCTGCCGGTGGCCAAGGGCCGGCAGTGACGGCTACGGGTGGATGCCCGCCCGTGCGGCGATGATGCGCGCCAGCACGTCCGGCGCGTATTCGAACGAGTCGTAGTACAACCGATCCTCCGGCAGGCCCGCCGCCACGAAGCGGTGGCGCGCCACCTCGATCATCGCGGGCGAACCGCTCATGTAGACGTCGTGCGCGGAGAGGTCGGCGTGGTCGGCCAGCACCGCGTCGTGCGCCAGTCCCACGCGCAGGCCCGAGGCGCAGCCTTCCTCGGACAGCACCGCGTGGAAGCGCAGTTGTGGCGCGCGCCGCTGCCATTGTCCGATCTGCGGCAGCAGGTACAGGTCCGCCGTGCGGCGCACGCCCCAGTAGACGTCCATCGCGCGGCGCGTGCCGAGTTCGATGAAGTGCTCGACGATGGCCTTCACCGGCGCGATGCCGGTACCGCCGGCCACGAAGATCATCGGCCGCTCCGAATCCTCGCGCGCCACGAAGGTGCCCAGCGGTGCCTCGATGCGCAAGGTGTCGCCCACCGCCAGACTGCCGGCCACGTGCGAGGTGAAGCCGCCGCCGGCCACGTGGCGCACGTGCAGTTCGATGCCGCCGTCCGCCTGCGGGCCGTTGGCGATCGAGAACGGCCGGCGCCGGCCGTCTTCCAGCAGCACGTCGAGGTATTGCCCGGGCAGCCACTGCAGGCGGGGCTCGCCTTCGGCGGGCTGCAGGAGCAGGCCGGTCACGTCCGGCGCCAGCGTGCGCTTCGCGGCCACGCGCACGGCAAGCTGGCGCCGCGCGACATCCTCCACCGAGGCCACTTCGCGCGCTTCCAGCAGCAGGTCGCCGGCCGGCACCGCCTGGCACAAGAGCACCGCGCGCTGCGCGCGCTCGTCCGCATCCAGCGCCAGCGGCGGGTTGCGCGGGTATTCGCAGCTGCCGGCCAGCAGGGTGGCCTTGCAGCTGCCGCAGACGCCTGCGCGGCACGAATACGGCAAGGCGATGCCGGCGCGCTGCGCGGCTTCCAGCACGGTTTCGCCCGCGGCCACGTCGAAGCGGTGGCCGGTACTTTTCAAGGTGACGGTGTACACCCGCACATTGTCGCCGCGATGCTCCCCGGCCGACAATGCACATCCGCTTCGAAAGGATCCCCCATGGCCATCTGGCAGCAGGACACCGACCTCGCACGCATCAACGCCTGGAGCGCCAACACGCTGATGCAGGCGTTGGGCATCCGCATCACCGGCGTCGGCGAGGACTGGCTGCGCGGCACCATGCCGGTGGACGCGCGCACCCACCAGCCCTACGGCCTGCTGCACGGCGGCGCCTCGGTGGCGCTGGCGGAAACCTTGGGCAGCACCGCCGCCATGCTGACGCTCGATCCCGCACAGTTCCGCGCGGTGGGCCTGGAGATCAACGCCAACCACGTGCGCGGCGTGCGCGAGGGCAGCGTCACCGGCACCGCGAAGGCGCTGCACCTCGGCCGCAGCACCCAGGTGTGGGAAATCCGCATCGAGGACGAACGCCAGAAGCTGGTGTGCGTGTCGCGCATCACCATGGCGGTGGTGCCGGCCGAGGCAGTGGCGTCGCGTTGAACGCCGCGCCCTACGCCAGCCTCACGCCCGATCTGGTGCTCGACGCCGTCGGCGCGTGCGGCCTGTGGCCGGATGGCCGCCTGCTCACGCTCAACAGCTACGAGAACCGCGTGTGGCAGGTCGGCGTCGAGGACGCGCCGCCGGTGATCGCCAAGTTCTACCGGCCCGGCCGCTGGAGCGACGCCGCCATCCTGGAGGAGCACGTCTTCGCGCAGCAACTGGCCGCGGACGACGTGCCGATGGTGGCGCCGATGGTGTTCGACGGCCGCAGTCTGCTGCTGCACGGCGGCTTCCGCTACGCGCTGGCGCCGCGGCACGGCGGCCGGGCGCCGGCGCTGGAGTCGCGCGAGCAACTCGAATGGCTGGGCCGCCTGCTCGCGCGCCTGCACGCGGTGGGCGCACGACAACCGTTCGCGCACCGCGGCACGCTGGACCGCGCCACGATGATCGCGCAGCCGATGCAGGCCGTGCTCGCCTCGTCCCTGCTGCCCGCGCACCTGCACGGCGGCTACCGCAACGCGGCGCAGCGGCTGGACGGCGCCGTGGCCGCGCGCCTCGACGCCGCCGGTCCGGTGCGCAATCTGCGCCTGCACGGCGACTGCCATCCCGGCAACATCCTGTGGACCGACGCCGGCCCGCACTTCGTCGATCTCGATGACGCGCGCACGGGTCCGGCGGTGCAGGACCTGTGGATGCTCGCCAGCGACGACGCGGCGATGCAGGCGCTGCTGGACGGCTACACCCAGCTGCGCGACTTCGACCACGCGGAACTCGCCCTGGTGCCCGCGCTGCGCGCCATGCGCCAGCTGCACTATGCCGGCTGGATCGCACAGCGCTGGCACGACCCCGCCTTCCCTGCCGCGTTCCCGTTCGCGGCCGAGGCGCGCTGGTGGGACGAACACATCGCCGACCTGCACGAACTGGCCGACGCGCTGGAATGATCGGCCCGCCAGGAACGGCGCGCTTTTTGCGCCGATAGCCTAAGCTTCCCCTTTTCTAGCGAGACATCCGCGTGCGCACCATCCTGTTCCGCCTGATCGGCATCCTCGAAGTGGCCGGCGGCTGCTACGGCATGATCCTGATGCTCTATCGGCTGCTGCCGTTCCGCGCAGGCGACAGCGTGGTCGCCTTGATCGGGCTGGCGCTGTACGCCTTCGTGCTGGTGGCCGGCGTGCTGCTGCTGGAGAACGACGCACGCGGCGTGCGCTGGTCAAGCTGGGCGCAGTTGCTGCAACTGCCCCTGATCGCCACGCCGGTGTTCACCTATGCGTTGTACTGCGGCGGCTACGTGAACGTGTTCGCCACGCTGCACCTGCCGCCGCACCTGGAGCTGTCATCGCACTTCGCCTGGCAGGGCTTCCGGCTCGCCGTCGGCGAACGGGTCGCCGCGCACCTCGGCATCAACCTGCTGGCGCTGCTGTCGTGGCTGGTGCTGAAGCTGCGTTGAGCCGCCGGGACTGACGGATCAGCCGAACACGATGCTGGCGATGGCGCCGTTGGTGTCGGTGCGCGGGCGCATCGACACTTGCCAGCCGTAGAGTTCGCACAGCCGGCGCACGATGGCGAGGCCCAGGCCTGCGCCGCTGCCGCCCGCGCCCTCGCCGCGCACGCCGCGCTGGAACAGCTTCTCGGCGTCCTCCGGCTTGATGCCGGGGCCGGTGTCGACCACCTCGACGCGGCCCGCGCCCACTTCCACGCGCACGGTGCCTTCCAGCGTGTACTTGATCGCGTTGCCGATCAGGTTGGTGAGCGCCACCGACAGCACCGAGGCCGGCGCATTGACGCTGAGCGGCTCGCGCGCATCCAACTCGATCTCGATCGGCTTGCCGCGCACCTGCGGGCGCTGGCTCTCGATCACGTCGGCGGCGACCTTGGCCACCTCCGTAGTCTCGCCGCGTGTGGGGCCGCGCCGCTCGGCGCGCGACAGCAGCAGCAGCGCCTCGATCAGCTCGGTGGCCTGGCGCGAGGCGCGCTCGATGCGCTTGAGGCGCTCGGCGAGCTTTGACGTGAGGTCGGGCGAACCCTGCAGCAACTCGGTGGTGCTGGCGATCACCGCCAGCGGCGTGCGCAGCTCGTGGCTGACGTCGGAGTTGAACTCGCGGTCGCGCTCCACCATCGCGGTGAGCCGCGCCGAATAATCGTCCAGCGCCTGCGCCAGCTCGCCCACTTCGTCGTCGGCGAAATGCTGCGCCAGCGGCTCGGCCTTGCCGGCCTTGCGGAAATCGCGGATGCGCCGTGCGAGCTGGGTCACCGGTTTCAGCACCTTGCGCGACAACCACAGGCCGATGGCCAGCGAGAGCAGGCTGAAAAGCACCACCACGGCGATCAGCGAGGTGATCAACTGGCGCTTGCCCAGATCCTCGCGGCTGATGTCGTATCGCGTGAAGCCGATGATGTCGTCCTTGCGCTTCACAGCCAGCTTGTAATGGCGCATCTTGCCGCTGGCATCCATCTCGTAGATGTCGTGGACGCCGGTAGGCAGATTCTGCCAAGCCAGCGGCATCTTGTAGAGCGTGCGGGTGCTCTTGACCCATCCCTCAATAAGTTCGGATTGGAAGGGTTCGCCAGCGATGGCGTGGTCAACCGCCTGATCCACGTCGTTCTGCATGCTGGCATTGATCAGCTGATCTTCCACCTTCGCGCGCACATACAACGAAGCCACGGCAAACAACGCGCTGAGGCCGAAGCCGAACAGCGCGAAGGAAAGGACAAGGCGGAAGCGGAGCTTGCGGCGGGACTGCATTAGAGCCTGTTCAATGTCTCTGCATGGCCCGCGCCGGGAGCGGTTTGCGCGCAGACCAAGGAAGAACGAAGGAGTGGACGTCTGTTCACGACTGAGTGATGACGCAGGAATGTGGGCAAACAGACCCGGCCCTTCGGGTTGACTGGCTTTGGCCGCCATTCGGTGGCCAAAGCAAGACAGCGCAGGTCATGTGGAGACATTGAACAGGCTCTCAAGCCTGGACTGCGTCAGGCTCGACCATGCGATAGCCGATGCCGTGCCGCGTGTGGATCAGCGGCTTGTCGAAAGGCTTGTCGATGGCCGCGCGCAGGCCGTGGATGTGCACGCGCAGGGAGTCGGAGTCGGGCAGTTCCTCGCCCCACACCTTCTGCTCCAGGTCCTGCCGCGTCACCACCGAGGGGCTGGCTTCCATCAACGCCTGCAGCAGCTTGAGGCCGATCGGGTTGAGCTGGATGGCCTTGCCGGCGCGGCTCACGGTGAGCGTGTCGAGGTTGTAGGTAAGGTCGGCCACCTTGAGCACGCGGCTCTGCGGACCCTTGCCGCGGCGCGCCAGCACTTCCAGCCGCGCGGACAGCTCCTGCAGCGCGAACGGCTTGGTCATGTAGTCGTCGGCGCCGGACTCGAAGCCGGTGAGCTTCTGCTCCAGCGCATCGCGCGCGGTGAGCATCAGGATCGGCGTCTGCTTGTGCGCTTCGTGGCGCAGCTTCTTCGCCACCTCCAGGCCGTCCATGCCGGGCAGCGTGAGGTCGAGCACGATCACGTCGAAATCGTGCACCACCGCCAGATGCAGGCCGGTGACGCCGTCGCCGGCGAAATCCACCACGTGGCCGCGGTCTTCCAGATAGTCGCCGATGTTGGTCGCGATATCGCTGTTGTCTTCGATCACCAGTACACGCATGCGTCGCTCCGCGAAGCCGCCGGCGACAGGGGCCGGCCTCGCCCGCAAGCTTAACATTCGCGTCGCGCGAAACCTGCGGCAAACCCGCTGCGGCCTGAATGCCGAAAAAAGAAAACCCGGATGCATCGGCGGTTCGCCGTCGCACCCGGGCACAGGCTCGTCCCGTTACCGCCAGCCACCGTTGCGAACCTCCGGGCACGCATCGGGCGACGACAGTTGGGACGTTATAGAGGCCCGCTGGTTACGTTGCGGTTAACCATGCCAGCCGCCTCACGGCCGGTCCGTGCGCCGGCGGTGCGCAGCGCGCGTACCGCGGACCTGCGATTCCAGCAGTTCGACGATGGCATGGGCCACGTCCACGCCGGTGGCCGCCTCGATGCCCTCCAATCCGGGCGAAGCATTCACCTCCAGCACCAGCGGGCCGCGCGCGGAGCGCAGCAGATCGACGCCGGCAACCCCCAGACCCAACGCAGCGGCGGCTTGCACGGCGACCTGCTTTTCCGCGGCGCTGGGCTTGATCCGCACCGCGCTGCCGCCGCGGTGCAGGTTGGCGCGGAAATCGCCGGGGCTGGCTTCGCGCTGCATGGCCGCCACCACCTTGCCGCCGACCACGAAGCAACGCAGGTCGCAGCCTTTCGCCTCGGCGATGAATTCCTGCACGAGGAAATTCGCGTACAGGCCGCGGAAGGCTTCGATCACGCTCTGCGAAGCGCTGCGCTTTTCCGCCAGCACCACGCCGGTGCCCTGGCTGCCTTCGTTGAGCTTGATGACGTGCGGCGGCTCGCCCAGCATCGCGAGCAGATCCTCGGTGTCGTCCGGGTTGTCGCCGAACACGGTGACCGGCATCGCAATGCCCTGCGCGGCGAGGATCTGCAGGCTGCGCAGCTTGTCGCGCGCGCGCAGCACGGCATCGGAGGAATTGGGCGTATACACGCCCATCATCTCCAGTTGGCGCAGCACCGCGGTGCCGTAGAAGGTGCTCTGCGTGCCGATGCGCGGGATCGCCGCGTCGAGGTCGCGCACCGGCTTGCCCTTGTAGCGGATCGCCACGTCGCCGGGCGCGATGCGCACGTAGCAGCGCAACGGATCGAGCACGCGCACCACGTGGCCGCGCGCGCGCGCCGCGTCCACCAGCCGCTGGGTCGAATACAGCCGCGCGTTGCGCGAGAGGATGGCGATCTTCATGGG
Source organism: Rhodanobacter sp. (assembly GCA_040371205.1). Classification (NCBI taxonomy): domain Bacteria; kingdom Pseudomonadati; phylum Pseudomonadota; class Gammaproteobacteria; order Lysobacterales; family Rhodanobacteraceae; genus Rhodanobacter; species Rhodanobacter sp. Next base: position 515,944 of record AP031382.1, on the reverse strand, counting down.
CGATCCGTGGCCATAGGCGGCAGTCTGGGTTGGGTGTGGGCGCTGGCCGGGTCGACCGCGAAACGCCCGCGCAGGGCGCTGCGGCCAAGCAGCATGGGGAACAGCATGTGCCGCCGGTCGGTCAGGTTGATGTCGGTCTCGAAGCGCTGCCCGGCCAGCAGGATTTCGCTGCGGATGAACCAGCGCTCGGTGCGGTGGCCGCCGGTGTCGGTCACCGCGCGCCGGTCCACCGCCGGCGCTTCGCAGCGCACGACCTCCGCCGCATGCCGGGCGGCGGCGCGCACGGTGAAGCTCAGCCACACCGCGCCGTCGCGCATGAAGCTGTCCAGCGTTTCCACATGCAGGGCGCTGCTGCGCGCGCCGGTGTCGAGCTTGGCCTTGAGCCGGGCGATGCCGAACTGCGGCAGCGCCACGCGTTCGCGCCAGCCCAGCACGATCAGACTCGGATTGGCCGGATCGCTCATCGGTAGGGATGCGCTCGCTGGGGTGGCGATGGGAGTGGGCCGGCGCGGCAAACGGGGATGGAGCGGGTGAAGGGAATCGAACCCTCGTCAGTAGCTTGGGAAGCTACAGCTCTACCATTGAGCTACACCCGCGCGTCGGCCGCTGGATGGTAACCGGGAAGCGGCGCGGTGGGAATTGCCGCCGCAGGGTATCCGTCGGCTGAACCGCCGGTGTGCGCCACACGAAAACCCAACAAAGTGCGCGCCACGCCATGTCCATAATCGGGCCGACACCGCACGATGCGGATGGAGCCGGAGAGTCCCATGCGTCTACCCTCTCATATGTCTGCCTCGCGGCATCGCGGCCTGCGTTCGCTGGCAGTGCTGCTGCTGTGCGCCGTGGCCGCGCTGGCGCAGGCGCAATCCGCCGACGACGACAGCGGCGCGCCGCCGGATCGCGTGGCGCGCTTGTCGGTGGTCGCCGGCGACCTCGGCATCCTGCCCGCCGGCGCCCAGGACTGGGCCAGCGCCGACCTCAACCGGCCGCTGACCACCGGCGACCGCCTCTCCACCGGCGACGGCGCACGCGCCGAACTGGAACTGGGCGGCGCCAGCCTGCGCATGGCCGGCGATACCGACTTCGGCATGCTCAACCTCGACGACAACCTCGCCCAGGTGGAGCTGACCCAGGGCACGTTGAACCTCAGCGTGCGCCAGCTCGCCCAGGGCCAACGCTACGAGATCGACACGCCCACGCTGGCGCTGGTGGTGGAACAGCCCGGCACCTTCCGCATCGATGTGGACAACGGCGGCAACGGCACGCGCGTCACCGTGTTCAACGGCCAGGCCACGGTGTACGGCCAGGGCAACGCGCAACGCGATGTGTTCGCCGGCCGCAGCTACCAGTTCGACGACGCCTCGCTGGCATCCTTCTCGATCAGCGACTACGGCATGGGCGACGCGTTCGACGCATGGTGCAACCAGCGCGACCAGCGCTACGTCCAGTCCGACGCCACGCGCTACGTCTCGCCGGAGGTGGTCGGCTACCAGGACCTCGACCAATACGGCGACTGGCAGGACTCGTCCGAATACGGCGCGGTCTGGTACCCCAGCCAGGTACCGGCGGGCTGGGCGCCCTACCGCGACGGCCACTGGGCCTGGATCGCACCGTGGGGCTGGACCTGGGTGGACGCCACGCCCTGGGGCTTCGCGCCCTATCACTACGGCCGCTGGGTTTTCATCGGTAGCCACTGGGGCTGGATCCCGGGACCGCGCGTGGTGCGCCCGGTGTATGCGCCGGCGCTGGTGGCCTTCGTCGGCGGCAACGGCTGGAGCGTATCGGTCGGCATCGGCGGCGCGCCGGTGGGCTGGTTCCCGCTGGGGCCGGGCGAGGTCTACAACCCCTGGTACCACTGCGACCGCGACTACTACCGGCGCGTCAACGTCACCAACATCTACGTGCGCAACACCACATACCGCACCACCGTGATCAACCACATCGACAACCAGTACAACTTCTACCGCGAAGGGCGCACGCCGCGCGACCTGCACTACCTCAACCGCGATGCGCCGCACGGCTTCACCGCGATGTCCGGCGCGAACTTCGCCAGCGGACGGCGCGTGCAGCGCGACATGCTGCACGTCGACCCGCGCCAGCTCGTCGCCGCACCGGTGCTGGCGCACGGCGTGACCATGCTGCGCCCGGCGCCCCATGCCGCGCCGGCCTCGCGCAACCCGCGCCTGCGCGAGCTTCCCACCTCGGACTTCCGCCGCAGCGTGGTGGCACGCACGCCGCCGCCGGCCACGCATGCGGGCTTCAGCCCGGCGGACGCCCGCGCCCCGGCGCGGGTGTCGGCACCGTTCAACAACGTGCGCGTGCTCGACAACCGCGTCGCTCCGCGCCGCGACATGCCCGAACCGGCAGCGCCGCGTGCCATGCCAAGTCCGCGTGCAGCGAATGACTTGCCGAACGTGCGCCGCATCGAGGCGGCGCCGGCCGGCGAGCTGCCTTCGGCGCGCTTTGCGCACCCGCGCAACGACAGCCTGCCTGTCGTCCAGCCGATTCGCCGCGCCCCGCCCGCCGAAGCGCAGCCGCAGCCGGAACAGCGCCGGATCGCCAGCCCCCAGCCATGGCGTCCGCAGGAGGACGGGCGCAACCTGCGCCAGGCGGACGCCTTGCCGCAGCAGCCGCGCATCGAACGCGCGCCGCAACGCTTCCAGCCGGCCGAGCAACGCAACGTCCCCGCCTATGCGCCGCCGCGCGAACCGGCGTATGCGCCGCAGCGCCCGGAGCCGCAACGCTTCGAACAAGCACCGCAGCGCTTCCAGCCGGCCGAGCAGCGCAACGTCCCCGCCTACGCACCGCCGCGCGAACCGGCGTATGCGCCGCAGCGCCCGGAGCCGCAGCGCTTCGAGCAACCGCGCCCGTCCTACCAACTGCCGCCGCAGCGCCGTGAACCTATGCGGCCGGCCGAACACCCGCAGAAACGCGAGGAAGCGCCGCGCAAGGCGCCCCCGCAAGCGAACGACCAGCACTGAGCTACCCGCCTTGCCGCCCTGGTGGCGGCAAGGCGCCGATTCGGCGCGACCGGCGCCAGCCGCTACAATGGCCGGATGCAGATCACGCTCAACGGCCAGCCGCGCGATTGCGCGCCCTCCACCACTATCACCCAGTTGCTCGAAGCCGCCGGCTACGGCGGCCGGCGCGTGGCCGTGGAGTTGAACCGCGAAATCGTGCCGCGCAGCCAGCACGCCGGCCGCACGCTCGACGACGGCGACCAGGTCGAGATCGTCCACGCCATCGGCGGCGGCTGACCGCCCGCCGTCCCCCGTTCCATCGCGGCTTGCGCCGCGGAAGGCTCCGCATGAACCTCAAGACCCCCGACGCCACCGATCCGCTGGTCATCGCCGGCACCAGCTACGGCTCGCGCCTGCTCACCGGCACCGGCAAGTACAAGGATTTCGACGAGACGCGCGCCGCCTCGCAGGCTGCCGGCGCGGAGATCGTCACGGTGGCGATCCGCCGCGTGAACATCGGCCAGGACGCCGACGCGCCCAGCCTGCTCGACGCGCTGCCGCCCGACGAATTCACCCTGCTGCCGAACACCGCCGGCTGCTACAACGCGGTGGACGCGGTGCGCACCTGCAAGCTCGCGCGCGAACTGCTGGACGGCCACAAGCTGGTGAAGCTCGAAGTGCTGGGCGACCAGAAGACCCTGTTCCCCGACGTGGTCGAAACATTGAAGGCCGCCGAGATCCTCGTCGCCGACGGCTTCGACGTGATGGTCTACACCAGCGACGATCCGATCCTCGCCAGGAAGCTGGAGGAGATCGGCTGCGTGGCGGTGATGCCGCTGGCCGCGCCGATCGGCTCCGGCCTCGGCATCCAGAACCGCTACAACCTGCTGGAGATCGTCGAGAACGCCAAGGTGCCGATCATCGTCGACGCCGGTGTGGGCACCGCCTCCGACGCGGCGGTGGCGATGGAGCTGGGCTGCGACGGCGTGCTGATGAACACCGCCATCGCCGGCGCCAAGGACCCGGTGCTGATGGCGCACGCGATGAAGCTGGCGATCCAGGCCGGCCGCGCCGCGTTCAAGGCGGGCCGCATCCCGCGCAAGCGCTACGCCTCGGCGTCCAGCCCGATCGACGGCACCATCGCCTGACGCCATGAGCGACACGCACGACCACGACGGCGCACACGACGACGCCGGACACGCCCATGCGATGCGCCGCATCCGCAGCTTCGTGCTGCGCGAGGGCCGCATGACGCCGGCGCAGCAGCGCGCCTTCGACGAGCACTGGGCGCGCTTCGGCATCGACTACGCGGGCACCGCGCAGGACTACGCGGCACGCTTCGGGCGCCATGCGCCGCTGGTGATGGAAATCGGCTTCGGCAACGGCGAGGCGCTGGGCTGGGCCAGCGAACACGATCCCGCACGCGACTACCTCGGCATCGAAGTGCACGGCCCCGGCGTGGGCCGGCTGATGAACGCACTGGCCGCGCGCGATGCGCGCAACGTGCGCCTGTACAAGCACGACGCGGTCGAGGTGCTGGAAAACGAGATCCCGCCCGGCGCGCTGGCCGAGGCGCGCATCTGGTTCCCCGACCCTTGGCACAAGAAGCGCCATAACAAGCGCCGCATCATCCAGCCCGGCTTCGTCGCCCTGCTCGCCTCGCGCATGGCGCCCGGCGGCCTGCTGCACCTCGCCACCGACTGGCAGCCCTACGCCGAGCACATGCTGGAAACGATGGAAGCCGCGCCCGACTGGCACAACGCGGTGGCGCCCGGCCAGTACGCCGAGAAGCCGGCGTGGCGCATCGAAACCCATTTCGAACGGCGCGGCCTGAAGCTGGGGCACGGCGTGTGGGACCTGCTCTATCGGCGTCGCGACACGCGGGAGTGAAGGCGCCGCCGACTGCACGGGGAGCACCCGCCGCTGTACGCCGGCTATCCGGAGCGGACAGAGGCCGCCGCAGTGATCGGCTCGATTCACCAGCCTTCGCGCCTCGCCGCTTATACTTGCCCGACCCAGTCAGGGACGAGCGCCGCAGCGTGAATTCGCCACTGCCACTCCATCAATCGACGCCCCGCCGGGGAGCACGCTGATGCCGCTCGTGCTCACCCCCGAAATGATCCTGGTGCTCGGGCTGGTGGGCTTCACCATGCTGATGCTGGTGCTGGAATGGATCCGCGCCGACATGGTGGCCTTGCTGGTGGTGGTGGTGATCGGCCTCACCGGCGTGATCCCCTCGGAGAAGGTGTTCAACGGTTTCGCCGGCAACGCCGTGATCGCGATCATCGCGATCATGATCATGGGCGAAGGGCTGGACCGCGCCGGCGTGCTCAACCTCACCGCGCACATGGTGATGAAGCTGGCCAAGGGCATGGAGTCGCGCCTCGGCCTGGTCATCAACCTGATGGCCAGCCTGTTCAGCGCGGTGATTCCCAGCCAGGCGCTGGCGGCGTTGATGATCCCGGTCTCCAGCCGCCTGTCCGCGCGCACCGGCGTGCCGCTGTCGCGGCTGCTGCTGCCGATGGCGTTCTGCATCCTCACCGCCACCAACACCACGCTGATCGCCAACTCGCCGCTGATCGTGCTGAACGACCTGATCGCCAGCGCGAACGCGAACCTGCTGCCCGGTGCGCACACCATCCCGAAGTTCGGCCTGTTCAGTGTGACGCCGGCCGGCCTCGCGCTGGCCGCGGTGGGCATCGGCTACTTCTATTTCTTCGGCCGCAAGCTGCTGCCCGGCCACGAGGACGAGCGCCTCAAGGTGACGCCCGGCCGCACCGAGAGCTACTTCGCCGACACCTACGGCATCGCCGGCGAGACGTCGGAACTCACCGTCACCGCGGAAAGTCCGCTGGTGGGCATGAGCATCGGCGAGGCCGAACAGTTGCACGACGCGCCGCTGATCCTCGCCATCAAGAGCGGCAACGAGTCGCGCATGGCGCCGCCGGCCGACCTGGTGATCTGGGTGGGCTCGGTGCTCGGCGTGCTGGGGCCGCGCGAACAGCTCAACCAGTTCGCCAACAACCAGCTGTGCAAGCTGTCCACGCGCATGCGCCAGCTGGGCGAACTGTTCAACCCCACGCGTGCGGGCATTTCCGAGGTGGTGATCCCGCCGGTGTCGCGCTTCATCAAGCACACCGTGGGCGACCTGCGCCTGCGCAAGCGCTTCGGCATCTCGGTGCTGGCGGTGAACCGCGGCGACCACGTGATGCGCGACGACGTGCGCGCGGTGATGCTGCGCGCGGGCGACACCGTGGTGGTGCACAGCACCTGGCGCGACCTCTCGCTGGCGGCGGAGGACCGCGACCTGGTGGTGGTCACCGACATCCCGAAGGAAGAGCAGCGCCCCGGCAAGATCTGGCAGGCGATCGGCTTCTTCGTGCTGGCCAAGTGCCTGGCGCTGTTCACCAACCTCGACCTCTCGGTGGCGATGATGTGCGGCGCCGTGGGCATGCTGCTCTCGGGCGTGCTGAACATGGACGAGGCGTACAAGGCAATCAACTGGAAGACCATCTTCGTCACCGCCTGCCTGATCCCGCTGGGCTGGTCGATGGACGCCACCGGCACCGCCGCGTGGCTTGCGCAGTACGTGCTGCACTACCTCGGCCACGCCTCGCTGTGGGTGCTGCAGGCCACGCTGGCGGTGCTCACCCTGCTGTTCTCGCAGGTGATGTCCAACGTGGGCGCCACGGTGATGATGGTGCCCATCGCGATCTCGGTGGCCGTGGCCACCGGCGGCAACCCGTCGGCCTTCGCGTTGATCGTGGCGGTGTCCTCCTCCAACACCTTCCTGCTCAGCTCCGGGCATCCGGCGCTGATGATGGTCACCGGCCCCGGCGGCTACCGCGGCAAGGATTTCCTGCGCGTGGGCGCGCCGCTGACCCTGGTGATGCTGGTGGTCACCCTGGTGTCGATCAACCTGCTGTTCCGCTGATCGCGTAGAACCCTGGCCGCCGAGGCCATGGCGCGCGGGAGAGTCCGCGCGTGACCGGCGCGCGAATGGTCGGGCGCCGCGGTTCGGGGACTCGCTACAGGCGGCCGTCCGCCGCGCCGTGCGGCAGCACGCCCTTGATGTCGTAGACCACGCCCTGCGCGTTCGTCAGCGCGCGCACGTCGCCGGCCTCGCGCTCGCGGAACTGGCGATGCGCCACCGCCAGCACCACCGCGTCGTAGGCGCCGGCCTCCGGCCAGTGCGGCAGCAGCGACAGGCCGTATTCCGCCCGGGTCTCCGCCGCGTCGGCCCACGGATCGTGCACGTCCACCTGCGCGCCTACCGACTCGAACTCGCGCACGAGGTCCACCACGCGGGTGTTGCGCAGGTCGGGGCAGTTCTCTTTGAAGGTGAGCCCGAGCACCAGCACGCGGCTGCCGCGTATCGCCTGCCCTTTCGCGATCATCAGCCGCACCACCTCGGCGGCGACGTGCTGCCCCATCGCGTCGTTGATGCGCCGGCAGGCGAGCAGGATGTCCGGGTAGTAGCCGGTCGATTGCGCTTTCTGGATCAGGTAGTACGGATCGACGCCGATGCAGTGGCCGCCGACCAGGCCGGGCTGGAACGGCAGGAAATTCCACTTGGTGCCGGCTGCGGCCAGCACGTCCTGGGTGTCGATGCCGAGCCGGTGGAAGATCAGCGCGAACTCGTTGATCAACGCGATGTTGGCGTCGCGCTGCGTGTTCTCGATCACCTTGGCCGCCTCGGCCACCTTCAGGCTGGGCGCCAGGTGCGTGCCGGCGCGGATGATGCGCCGGTACAGCGCATCGACGAACGCCGCCGTCTCCGGCGTGGAGCCGGAGGTGATCTTGGGGATGTCGGGCAGGCGGCGCTGCGCGTCGCCGGGATTGATGCGCTCGGGGCTGTAGCCCACGCCGAAGTCCACGTTGAAGCGCAGGCCCGATGCGCGCTCCAGTTCGGGCACGCAGATTTCCTCGGTGGCGCCGGGATACACGGTGGATTCGTAGATCACCACGTCGCCGCGCTTGAGCACGCTGCCGATCGCCGCGCTGGCGCGCACCAGCGGGGTGAAGTCGGGGCGCTTGTGCGCGTCCACCGGCGTGGGCACGGTGACGATGTAGACATCGCACTCGCGCAGCGCGTCGAGCTCGGTGGCGTAGCGCAGGCGCGAGGCGGCGGCGAGTTCCGTGGCGCTGGTTTCGCCGGTGCGGTCCGTGCCCGCGCGCAGCTGCGCCACGCGCGCCGCGTCGATGTCGAAACCCAGCGTGTCGAACTGCTTGCCGAACTCCAGCGCGAGCGGCAGGCCCACGTAGCCGAGTCCGACGACGGCGAGCCTGGCCTGTTCGATGTCTCTCATGGGGATTCCGTCGCAGATGATGGTCGACAGCGTAGCGGATCAGCCGGCCGCATCCCGCGCCCGCAGCCACACCTCGTCGCCGCGCAGCTCCACCGCCAGCCCGAGCAGGCGCTCGCCGCGGCAGGGGCCGGCCACGCACACGCCATCGTTGCGGTCGAAGCTGGCGCCGTGCACGGCGCAGATCAGCAGCTCGTCCTTGAGCAGGAACAGGCCCGGCGCGTAGTCCAGCCGGCGGCCGGCGTGCGGGCAGATGTTGAGCCAGGCGCGCACCGCGTCGCCGCGGCGCGCGACGATCACGCTTTCGCCGCCGGCAGCGGCCACGTCCTCGACCGCGATGGCGCCGCCATCGGGGATCGCATCCAGCCGGCACAAAAGGGAAGCGGGGGAGATGGTGTCCATCGGCACTTGTCCTGCGGGCCGAATGGCCTCATCGTTGTACGCCTAAGTCCTTGATTTTAGCACACGGATTTTTAACACATGCGCATCCACCTGCCCCTGCCCCGCCGTTCCCGCCACCCGTTGGCACGCGCCCTGTCGTTGCTGATCGGCGTGGCCGTGGTGGGCGTGCTGCTGGTGTTCGGGCTGGCCCTGGCTGGCGTGCTGCTGGTCGGCGGCGGCCTGTGGCTGGCATGGCGCCAGTGGAAACTGGCGCGCTCGTCGCTGGCTGCGACGGTGCGGCCGAGCAAGCCGGCGCCGGACGTGCTGGAAGGCGAGTTCGTGGTGATCCGCCAGGGGCCGGTCGCACGCTGAGCGCCCGCTCGGTGCTGACTGCGCGATAGCCCCGCGCAAGATCCGGATGGCACGCGGCGGCCCGTCGCCGCACCATGGCTGCATGCCGCACCGGATGACGCCATGAACGCCCGCCCCGCTTCCCTCGACGATACGCTCGAACGCGTGCGCGCCCACCTCGAAGGCGCCGGCGAGGCGCCCACGCTGGATGCGCTCGCCCGTCTCGCCCAGCTGAGCGCCAGCCACCTGCAGCGCGCATTCCGCCGCCGCTACGGCATGAGCCCGGCCGAGTACCACCGCGCCCGCCGCTTCGGCCAGCTCAAGGCCGCGCTGCGCGACGGCGCGGCGGTCAGCGACGCGGTGTACGAGGCCGGCTTCGGCTCCGGCAGCCGCGTCTACGAACACAGCGACCGCCTGCTCGGCATGACGCCGGCCAGCTACCGCGCGGGCGGCGCGGGCGCCAGCATCCGCTACACCACCACCGCCACGCCGCTGGGCCAGATGCTGGTCGCGGCCACCGCGCGCGGCATCTGCGCGGTCACGCTGGGTGCGGACGACGCCGAGCTGGAAGCGCGTCTCGCCGCCGAGTTCCCGCAGGCCGCACGCGAACGCGTGGACACGGGCCGCGAGGAATGGCTGGACGCGGTGATCGCCCGCATCGCCCATGACCTCGGCTGGCACGACGCCGCCGCACCCGCGATGCCGCCGCTGGACGTGGCCGCCACGGCGTTCCAATGGCGGGTGTGGGACGCGCTGACGAGGATTCCCGCCGGCGAGACGCGCAGCTACGGCGAACTGGCCGCCGCGATCGGTTCGCCGCGGTCCGCGCGCGCCGTGGGCAACGCCTGCGGCAACAACCGCCTTGCCCTGGTCGTGCCCTGCCACCGCGTGGTGCGCGAAGACGGCACGCCCGGCGGCTGGCGCTGGGGCGTGCCGCGCAAGCGCGCGGTGCTGGCGCGCGAGCGCCAACTGGCAGGACGCTGACCGCGCTTCGGCAAGCCGGTTGCAAGCCGCCTCAAGCCTGCCTTGCGCACGATGCGCTACCGCATCGCCCGCACCTCGTCCATCATGTGCGCCGTCGCCGTGCCCCGCGGCGACGCCCTCTTGCCGGACCACCCCATGAATCCAGCCACCGTCGCCACCGCGGCGAACCACCGCGTCCGCCTGTTGCTGCCGCTGAGCCTGCTGGCGCTGTACCTGATCTGGGGCTCGACCTATCTGGCCATCCACTTTGCGCTGGAGAGCTGGCCGCCGTTCCTGCTGGAGGGCACGCGCCTGCTGGCCGCCGGCCTGCTGCTGTTCGGCGGCCTGCGCCTGCGCGGCGTGGCGCTGCCCACGCCGCGGCAGTGGCGCAACGCGGCGATCACCGGCGTGCTGCTGCTCGGCATCGGCAACGGCCTGCGCAGCGTCGCCGAGAAACACGTGGGCTCGGGCGTCACCGCCGTGGCGCTGGCCAGCATGCCGCTGTTCGCCGCCCTGTTCGGCATCGGCTTCGGGCACAAGCCCAACCGGCTCGAAGCGTGGGGCCTCGCCTGCGGTTTCGCGGGCGTGGCCATGCTCAACTTCGGAAGCTCGCTATCCGGCTCGCACATCGCCGCGCTGGCGCTGCTGCTGGGCGCGGCCTCCTGGGCGTTCGGCTCGGTGTGGAGCAAGCAGCAGGACATGCCCAGCGGCTCGATGAACACCGCGATACAGATGCTGTGCGCCGGCTCGGCGCAGTACCTGGTGGGCTTCGGCTGCGGCGAGCGCCTGCCCGCGCATCCCACGCTGCGTGCCGGCGCGGCGATGATCTATCTGGTGCTGTTCGGCTCGCTGATCGGCTTCAGCGCCTTCGTCTACGCGCTCAAGCATGCGCGCCCCGCGCTTGCCACCAGCTATGCCTACGTGAATCCGCCGGTGGCGGTGCTGCTCGGCGTGCTGCTGGCCGGCGAACGCATGAGCGCATTCGAGGTCATCGGCATGACGATCATCCTGCTCGGCGTGGCGGTGATCGCGCTGGCGCACCGCCAGGAAAGCTTGAGCGGGTAGCGCCGGCAAGCCGCCGGCGCGAATCCGCGGGCTTCTCCCTCCGAAGGGAAGAAGCCCGTGCGGCTCAAAGCTCGCGCAGCGCCGTGGTCACCGGCAGGCGCGCCGCGCGCACGGCGGGAAACAGGCCGCCGACGAAGCCGATCGCCAGCGCCCACTTCAGGCCGGTCCAGATCAGACCGCGGTCGACCTTGAACTGGAACACCACGTCGGTCAGACCGCTGAGTGTGGACGCCGTGTAGCCGTCGAAGACCAGCCACACCGCCAGTGCGCCGAGCAGGCCGCCGAGCAGGGCCAGCAGCATGGTTTCCAGCATCACCGAGACCACCACCGGGCCGCCGCGGAAGCCGATCGCGCGCAGCGTGGCGATCTCGCGCGCCCGCGCCGCCACCGCGGCGAACATGCAGTTGAGCGCGCCGAACACCGCACCGATCGCCATGATCACGCCGACCACCAGGCCCACCGCGCGGATGGTCTTGGCCAGGCCTTCCGATTGCCGCGCGAAGAACGCGCGTGTGGTGTCGGCCTCCACCTTCAACTTGGGATCGGCCGCCAGCGCCGCCTTGAATGGATCGAACGCCGCCGCATCGCTGAGCTTCACCAGCACCGACTCGGCGCTGTTGCCGCGGCGATAGGCCGAAGCCACTTCCCGGCGATCCGCCCACAGCTCCGAATCGTAGGCGTCGCCGCTGGCGAACACGCCGACCACCTTCCAGGTCTGCATGCCCAGCTTCACCTCGTCGCCCACGTCGAGGCCGGCGAATTCGCGGTGCGCGCCCTGCCCCACCACCAACTCGCGCAGGCCCGGCTTGAACGTGCGGCCTTCGACGATCTTCAGGTTCGGGCGCAAGGCCCAGGCAGCCTCGTCCACGCCGCGCAGTTGCGCGTTGCCGTCGTCGGCCGAGCCGCGCTTGGGCAGGTTGGCGGCCACCACCAGCTCGGCCGAGACCAGCGGCTTGCCGGCCGCGTCGCGCGCAATGCCCGGCGCCTGCTCGATGGCATCCACGTCGTCGCGGGTCAGCACCGACTGCGACTCGGACACCGAACCGCCGCGCAGCACGATCGCCGTGTCGTCGCGGCCGCCGCTCTGCAGCGTGGCCTGGAAACCCTGGCCCATCGCCAGCAGCGCCACCAGCACGCCGACCACGCCGGCGATGCCGATCACGATCACGGACGACGAACCCAGCCGCTGGCGCAGCGTGCCGATGCCCACCGCGGTCACCGAACCGGCCTGGCGCCCGGTACGCGTCAACGCCATCCACAGCGCCAGCACCACCGCCAGCGCCACCGCGCCGAACCAGGGCAACTTCGTCCACAGCACCAGCGCCACCACGACGAACAGCAGCAGGCCGAGATTGATCAGGAATTTTTTCATGGCTGGCTCCTCAACGGCCGCTCAGGGCATCGACGATATTCAGGCGCATCGCGCGCCACGCGGGCGGCAGCCCCACCACCACGCCGATCAGCACCATCAGCAGCACGCCGGCCAGCCAGGTGCCGCCGGCCACCGAGTGCACCGGAAGCATGCCGCCGCTGGCCACACCGATACCCGGCACGATCAGCGACACCAGGCCCAGCCCGATCACACCGCCCAGCAACAGCATCAGCACGCCCTCGGCCAGCACCATCGCCAGCACGCTGGCGCTGGAGAAGCCGATCGTCTTGAGCACCGCCAGTTCCGACGTGCGCTCGCGCACCGCCTGCATCATGGTGTTGCCGGTGAGCAGCAGCAGGGTGAAGAACACCGCGCCCATGATCGCCGTGACGATCAGCCCGATGTTCACCAGTTGCTTGATGAAGGAGGCCTGGAACGCCTGCTCGGTCTGCGCGCGGGTCTCGTGGTCGGAGTTGGCCGAGATCGCGTCGATCGCCTTCGCCACCGCGTCGGCCCGCGCCGGATCGGCCACCTTCACCACGTACCAGTGCACGGTGCCGGAGCCGAAGGCGTTGTTCTCGTCGAAGTACTTCCAGTGGAACATCAGCATCTGTTCGCGTCCGGCGTCGCGCGGGTCCTTCGCGTGGAAGATGCCCACGATGTCGAAGGTCCAGGTGTTGTTGCCGCTGGCCTTGGACGGGAAGATAGTCGACTGCAGCGGGATCTTGTCGCCGATCTTCCAGCCGAAGCGCTTGGCCAGCGCCGCGCCCACCACGGCGCCGGTGCGCGTCTTGTCCCAGGTCGCGCGCTGGTCGGCCGGCAGGTCCAGCTCCGGATAGAGGCCGAAGTAATCCGGGCTCACCGCGAAGCTGATGACCTGGTTGCGCGGATCCTGGTAGACGCCGCCGAACCAGTTCGCCGAGGCCACCGCGGCCACGCCGGGCACCGCGGCGATGCGCGCGCCCAGGCTCTCCGGCAGCGGCTGCTGCATCGACATGCGCGAGTTCACGATCAGCCGCCCGGCGCCGGCCACGCTGTCGCCGGCGGTGAAGGCCAGCCGCACCGAATCGAGCAGGCCGAACAGCAGGAACGCCGCGACGATGGAGACCAGGGTGAGGAAGGTGCGCGACTTGCGCCGGAACAGCGCGGCCCAGATCAGGTGGAAATATTTCATGGCAGCGTCCTCATGCCGCGACCTGGCCGGCCAGCGCGCCCTTGTCAAGATGCAGCGTGTGGCTGGCGTACTCGGCGGCCTTGGGGTCGTGGGTGACCATCACGATGGTCTTGCCGTGTTCGCGGTTGAGCGTGCGCAGCAGACCCAGCACCTCCTCGGCGGACTGGCGGTCGAGGTCGCCGGTGGGTTCGTCGCACACCAGCAGGGTGGGATCGGAGACGATGGCGCGGGCGATCGCCACGCGTTGCTGCTGGCCGCCGGACAGCTCGCCGGGCTTGTGCGAGGCGCGCTCCGCCAGACCCACCAGCTGCAGTGCGATGGCGGCGTTCTTCCTGCGCTGCGCGGCGGACAGCTTGGTCAGCAGCAGCGGCAGCTCCACGTTCTTCTGCGCGCTGAGCATCGGCATCAGGTTGTAGAACTGGAACACGAAGCCGACGTTGGCCGCGCGCCACTTCGCGAGCTGGCCGCCGCCGAGCTGGTCGATGCGCGCGCCGGCCACGCGGATGCTGCCGGCGGTGGGCGTGTCGAGGCCGCCGATCAGGTTGAGCAAGGTGGTCTTGCCCGAGCCCGACGGCCCCATCAGGGCGAGGAAGTCGCCTTCGGCGATGTCGAGGTCGATGTGCCGCAGCACCTCGACCCGCTGCTTGCCGCGCGTGTAGGTCTTGGCGAGGTCGCGGATTTCGATCAGGGTATCCATGCTTGCGTCTCCGTCAGGGCGGTCTATGGATCAGGGTCTGGATGCTTGCGTCTGGACGTCCGAACCGTCGTGCAGCCCGGCCGGCGGCGACAGCACCACCGCGTCGCCCGCCTGCACCGCGTCCGGTATCAGCTTCATGTCGCCGTAGTTGCGCGCCGCCGGCCGCACCGTGCGCAATTGCGCCTTGCCATCGGCAACCACGAACACCGCGCTGCGGCCGTCGCGCTGCACGATGGCCTTCGCCGGCACCAGCACGCCTCTCGGCGCCTGCGCCACGCTGGCCGGCTTCTGTTCGAGGAAGGACACCCGCACGCCCATGTCGGGCACGATGCGCGCGTCCTTCTGCTCCAGCGCCACGCGCACCTTCACGGTGGCCTTGCCGCGGTCGGCGGCGGGCACGATGGCGATGACGTGGGCGGGGATGCGCCAGTCCGGATAGGCATCGAGCACCGCCTCGGCCGGCATGTCCGGCTTCACGCGGCCGATGTAGGCCTCGTTGACGTCCACGTCCACTTCCAGCGAGTCCATGTCGACGATGGTGCCGATGCCGGTGCGGGTGAAGCCGCCGCCGGCGGAGAACGGCGAGACGATCTCGCCCACCTGCGCGTCCTTGGTGGTGATCACGCCGTCGAACGGCGCGCGCACCACGCAGTAGTCGAAATTGACCTGCGCCTCGGCCACCTGCGCGTCGGCCGAGGCCGCGGTCTTCTGCTGCGCGACCAGTTGGGCGCGCGTGCTCTCCGCCAGCGTGCGGGCCTGCTCGGCCGCCTGCTTCGACACCAGCCCCTGCGCGGCCAGCGACTGCTGGCGCGCGGCGTCGCGCAGGTTCTGCGC
Organism: Rhodanobacter sp.; assembly: GCA_040371205.1. Lineage (NCBI taxonomy): Bacteria > Pseudomonadati > Pseudomonadota > Gammaproteobacteria > Lysobacterales > Rhodanobacteraceae > Rhodanobacter > Rhodanobacter sp. The sequence continues at coordinate 500,841 of AP031382.1, read as the reverse complement.
CAGCTGGGCCTGATACTGCGCCACCAGCGCATGCGCGGCAGCGGCCTGCGTGCGGGCCGCCTCCAGCGCGGCGCGGTAGGCGCTGTCGTCGAGCCGGGCCAGCACCTGGCCCTTCTTCACGTGGTCGCCTTCCTCGATCAGCACCGCAGTGAGCGTGCCGGTGATCTGCGCCGACACCGTGGCCTGCCGCCGCGCGGTGACGTAGCCGGTGGCCTGCAGCACCGCGCCCGCATCGGCATCGCTGGCCGGCGACACCGCCACCGCCGTCTGCACCGCGATGGCGCGATGACCCGCCAGCCACCACGCAGCGGCGCCGGCCAGCACCAGCAGGATCGCCGCGACGAGCGCGATCCACGGCCAGCGCGGACTCCCGTGGCCGGGCTCGTCGCGCTGGTGCTTCGCGATGCGCAATTCCTTCAACAACTCGGCCTGGCTCACCGTCTTCCCCTGCGATTGCACGATGCGCACACCGTAGCCATCGGCTCGCGGCGGCAACACGGGCGATCATCAGCCATCGCCGATGACAGCTGTCACCCGGACGCCGGCCCGCTAGACTCGTGCGCATGGACTACGCCATCGCCGCCCCCGCCGTGCCCAGCCTGCCGATCCAGGGCAGCGCGCTGCGCTTCCCGATCCGCCGCGTGTTCTGCATCGGCCGCAACTACGCCGACCATGCGAAGGAAATGGGCGCCGCGGTGGAGCCCGGCCGGCCGATGTTCTTCTGCAAGCCCGCCGACGCGGTGGTGGCCGACGGCGCCGACGTGCCGTATCCCTCCGCCACCAGCGAACTGCACCACGAGGTGGAGATGGTGCTGGCGCTGGGCGCGGGCGGCCGCGACGTGCCGGTGGAGCGCGCCGCCGCGCTGGTGTGGGGCGTAGGCGTGGGGCTGGACCTCACCCGCCGCGACCTGCAGGCGCAGGCCAAGGCCAAAGGCCACCCGTGGGACGTGGCCAAGGCCTTCGACCATTCCGCGCCGGTGTCCGCGCTGCGCCCGCTGCACGGCGCGCTGCCGCCCACGGAGGCGGAACTGCGTCTGGCGGTGAACGGCACCGTGCGCCAGCACGCGCGGCTGGGCGAGATGATCCACGACGTGCCGCAAATCCTGGCCGCGCTCTCCACGCTGTTCGAACTCAAGCCCGGCGACCTGGTGTTCACCGGCACGCCGGCCGGCGTGGCCGCGCTCGAACGCGGCGACCGCTTCCATGCCGAGCTGGCCGGCTGGGCCGCGCTGGACGGACGCATCGCCTGAGACCGCGGACGCACCCCGACGACGCTGCCGGGCCGGCCCTGCTGCGCTAGAGTTGCCCCGCCATACGGCTTATCACCACGGGGAGTAGACCATGAGCATGCTGCAGGAATTCAAGGCGTTCGCGATGCGCGGCAACGTGATGGACATGGCCGTCGGCATCGTGATCGGCGGCGCGTTCGGCAAGATCGTCAGTTCGCTGGTCAGCGACGTCATCATGCCGCCGATCGGCGTGCTTACCGGCGGCATCGACTTCACGGCGATGAAATGGGTGCTCAAGCCCGCCGACGACAGCGACCCGAAGCACAAGATCGCCGAGGTGGCGATCAACTACGGCAACTTCATCAACACCGTGATCACGTTCATCATCGTAGCCTTCGCCATCTTCATGCTGATCAAGGTGATGAACCGCATCCACAAGAAGGCGGAAGAGGCGCCCGCCGCGCCGCCGGCCGACGTGGCCCTGCTCACCGAGATCCGCGATCTGCTGAAGAACAAGCCGTAGTCCGCGGCAATCCGGCATCCTGCCGCCTGAGCTTCCTCCGGCTCAGGCGGGATCAGGCAACCCGCGGGCGTGGACTGCGACGCCGGCCGCCACGGCGGCGCCGCGCCCGCGGTGGCCGGCGACGGCGCGGAGGCATGGCGGCCCTCAAGTCCGGGCCACCCCTGCCGCTAGCGTGGTCATAAGGATGGCAACCGGGCCGAGGGACCGTATGACTACGACCTTGCATTCCCTGTTCGACAACCTGCTCGGCCTGCGCCTCGCGCACCGGCACAAGCCGCGGCAAACATGGCATGACCAGCGCGAGCATCGCGACCTGCTCGGCCGCATCGCGGCCATCGACCACACGCAGGCCATGATCGAATTCGCGCCGGACGGCACGATCCTCGACGCCAACGACAACTTCCTGCGCTGCTTCGGCTACGAGCGCGCGCAGGTCGTCGGCCAGCATCACCGCATGTTCGTGGATCCGGACGAACGCGACAGCGAGGCCTACCACGAGTTCTGGCGCGAACTGGGCGAGGGCCGGCATCGCAGCGGGCTGTTCCGGCGCCTCGACGCCAACGGCCGCGAGGTGTGGATCCAGGGCAGCTACAGCCCGATCCGCGACCGCTCCGGACGGGTGTACCGCGTGGTCAAGTACGCCACCGACGTCACCGAACAACGCCTCGTGGCCGCGGACATGACCAGCCGGCTCGCGGCGATCGACCGCGCACAGGCGGTGATCACGTTCGACCTGCACGGCATCGTGCAGGAGGCCAACGACAACTTCCTTGCCGCGATGGGCTACCGCCGCGACGAAGTGGTCGGCCAGCACCACCGCATGTTCGTCGAGAAACAGGAGCGCGAGAGCGCGGCCTACCGCGAATTCTGGCGGCGCCTGCACGACGGCGAGTACAACGCCGGGCTGTACAAGCGCGTGCACCGCAACGGCGGCCCGGTGTGGCTGCAGGCCAGCTACAACCCGATCCTCGACGCCTCGGGCCGGCCGCACAAAGTGGTCAAGCTGGCCACCGACGTGACCCGCCAGACGCTGGCCGCACGGGCGCTGCGCGATTCGGTCGAGGAACTCAACGCCACCGTGCCGGCGATTGCCGGCGAAGCGCAGACCGCCAACCGGCTCGCCGCCGAGGCCACGCAGAGCGCCAACGCCGGCAATACGCTGGTGGAGCGGCTGGTGGCCGACATCGCCGACATCAACCAGCACTCCAAGGACATGGGCGAGATCATCTCGGTGATGAACTCGATTGCCTTCCAGACCAACATTCTCTCGCTCAACGCCGCGGTGGAAGCCGCGCATGCCGGCGAACTGGGCAAGGGCTTTGCCGTGGTGGCGCAGGAGGTGCGCGCGCTGGCCCTGCGCAGCGCCGCATCCGCCAAGGACATCTACACCTTGGTGCAGAACACCACCGACGCCGTGGCCAGTTGCGCCGCACACGCCGAACGCGCCGGCCAGGCGATGCAGGCCATCACCGACTCGTCGACCCAGGTCGGGCAACTGATCCGGCAGATCGCCGACGACGCCCGCATGCAGGCCAACGGGCTGACGCAGGCCAGCCGCACCATCGCGGAATTGCAGACAGGCACGTCCGGCTGACCGCGCGGTGTGATCGCCGTCGACGATCCCGCCCGCACAGGCCTCATGCGCCGGGCGCCTTCGAATGCGGGCGCCTGCGCCGCTACCATGCGGCACCCGACGACCCCGAGGCGCCCATGCCCATCGTGAACCCCGCGGACTGCACCGTCAGGCCGTGGAAGAACGGCCAAGGCCGCACGCGCGAACTGCTCGTCCACCCGCCCGGCGCGGGCATGGACGATTTCCTGTGGCGCGTGAGCATCGCCGAGGTGGAGAGCGCCGCGCCGTTCTCCGCCTTCCCCGGCGTCGACCGCGTGATCGCCCTGCTGGCCGGCGACGGCTTCACGATGGCGCTGGACGACGGCCGCCGCCACGCGCTCACCACGCCCTGCGCGCCGTTTGCGTTCCCCGGCGAAGCCGGCGTCGACGTGACGCTCGCCGGCGGCCCCTGCCGCGACTTCAACCTGATGCTGCGCCGAAACCATGCACGCGGCGGCATCGAGGTGTGGCGCACGGCCGGCGCACACGAAGTCGGTTCGGACGTGGTGCTGGTGTATTGCGCACGCGGCTCCTTCGACTGCGCGGCCGGCCCGCTGCATGCGGGCGCAGGCTGGCTGCCGGACGGCGGCCGTCTCGTCCTGGCCGAAGACTGCGTTGCGCTCGCCGTGCGCGCGGAGGCACTGCCGCCGCGTGCGTAATGGCGGCCAGCCGCCTACACTCGGCTGGCCGCCGTCCTACGAGGTAGCCGCCATGCCCGTGCTGATCCTTGGCCTTGCGCTGTTCCTCGGCCTGCATTCGCTGCGCATCTTCGCCGACGGCTGGCGCACGCGGCAGGTCGCGCGCCTGGGCGCGATGCGCTGGAAGGCGCTGTATTCGCTGCTGTCGCTGCTCGGCTTCGCGCTGATCTGCTGGGGCTTCGGCCTGGCCCGGCAGCACCCCGTGTTGCTGTACTCGCCGCCGGCATGGCTGATGCGCCTCAACGCGCTGTTCACCCTGGTGGCCTTTGTGTTGCTGGCCGCCGCGCGCGTGCCGCGCAACGGCATCAAATCGCGGCTGCACCATCCGCAGGTGCTGGCGGTGAAGACCTGGGCGTTCGGCCACCTGCTCGCCACCGGCATGCTGCACGACGTGGTGCTGTTCGGCGCCTTCCTGCTGTGGGCCGTGGTGCTGTTCGCCGCTTCGCGCCGGCGCGACCGCCGCGAAGGCACCGCGTATCCCCCCGGCACCCTCAAGGGCACGTGCATCGCCATCGTCGCCGGCGTCGCGGCATGGGCGGTCTTCGCGTTCTGGCTGCACGCGCTGCTGATCGGCGTGACGCCGGTGATGTAGGCGCCCGCGGGCACCATGCCGGAAGCCATCTGCGCGGCCACGGCGGATCGCGCTAGAGTGCGCATATCCATCCCGCGAGGTTTTGTCATGGGCGCCTTCCTGCTCTGGTTGTTGCTGCTGGTGTTCTGCTGGCCGCTGGCGCTGCTGGCGCTGGTGCTTTATCCCATCGTGTGGCTGATCTGCCTGCCGTTCCGGCTGGTGGGGATCACGGTGAGTGCGGTGTTCGCTTTCCTCGGCGCGCTGCTGATGCTGCCGGCCCGCGTGCTGCGCGGCCGCCCCGTCTGACCGCCTTGAAGGCGGTCGACACGCTCACGCCCTGCCCTTGCGGCAACCCCGCCGGCTACGCCAGCTGCTGCGGCCCCTTGCACGAGGCCGCCGCGGCCGCCGCCGGCCCCGCGCAGCTGATGCGTTCGCGCTACAGCGCCTACGTGCTCAAGCGCGAGGACTACCTGCTCGCCACCTGGCATGCCGAAACGCGCCCCGCGTCGTTGCGGCTCGCCGCGCAACAGCCCGCGCCCAGCTGGCTGGGGCTGGACGTGCGCGGCGAACAACTCGTCGATGCGGACCACGCCACGGTGGAATTCGTGGCGCGCTACCGCCTCGGCGGTGGGCGCGCGCAACGCCAGCACGAGCTCAGCCGCTTCGTGCGCGAGGCGGGCCGCTGGTATTACGTGGACGGCGAACTGCTGTAGGCGCCTACGCGCCGATCGGCAACCGGCTTTCGCCGAGCAAGCGGCCTTCCGGCCCGAAGCGCCGCTCGACGATCGCGCCCCGCCCGTCGTGGCCGATCGCCACCACCGTGCTGGCGCGCGTGCCGTAGCTTTCGCCGCGGATGAAGGCGCTGGACAGCCAGCGTTCGCGTTCCAGGCCGATGCCGGTATCGGGCAGCTCGGCGTCGGGTGCCTGCCGATCGTCGGCCAGCGCGGCGAACAGCGGCGCGAAGTCCTCCTCCGCGCCAGCGGCCAGCCAGGCTTCGAGGCACGCCATCAGCGCACGCGTCTTCGGCCATGGCGTGTTGAAGTCGGCGTTGGACAGGCCATGCACACCGGGAGCCACCGCCTCGGCGCGCGGCTCGGGGCGGTTGCCGAGATAGAACGCCGAATTCGCATCGAAGGTGAGCAGGTTGAACGGACGGTAGTCCGCCGCTGCGGCGAGCAGGGCCTGCGCGTGCACGGCCGCGTCCGCCTCGCCGGCCAGAAAGTCGGTGGCCAGCAGGCCGCGCGATGCGCCGAGTTGCGGGTCGCGCGGATCGCGCACGTTGGTGACCACGCAGCAGCGTCCCGCGTCGGTCGCGCCCAGCCAGGTGCCGCCGGCTTCGAGATCGCGCCCGCCGACGATGGGCAGGTCGGCCCAGCGCGCCAGCGCGGCGCTGGGCCGCGCATGGAACTCGTCGCGGTTGCCCGCCAGCACCAGCCGCCAGCGCGGGTGGGCCTGCCAGGCGAAGGCGATCAGGCACATGGGCGGCTCCGTCGACGCCGGATCGTCACGTCGTCAGTGCCCCTGCTGCGCTTGCGCATTCGCCTTGCGTACCGCCTCGACGAAACCCTTGAACGGAATGTCGGTGATGCCGACCAGGCTGAAGTGCCCGTTCTCGCCGTCGAGCAGCCGCCCGGTTACCGGTTCGTCCACGTACTCGAACCAGTGCGTGCCGACGATGTCGGGATCGTCCAGCGCGGCCTGCAGGTAGTGCGCGTAGGCGGGGCCGCGCTGCGCCTCGTTCTCCACCGACACCACGCCCTTGCCGAACGGGCCGCGGTCGTCGGAGCCGAAATGGAATTCGGAGATCAGCACCGGCTTGTCGAGCTTGCGCATCGCCGCCGCGTCGAAGCCGTGCTGCGGCACGTCGGCGTAGATGTTGAAGCTCACCACGTCGCAATACCTGGCGCAGACCGCAACGGCCTCGGGCGTCTTCACCGCGAAGCGGCTGCCGAGGTAGAGGTGGTGCGGATCGTGGCGGTGGATCGCTGCGGCGACGGTGCGGAAGAACTGTTCGGCGTAGCGGGTCAGCCACGCGCTGTAGTCGGCGGCGACGGCGGGATGCGCGTCGCTTGGCGCAGGCGCGGGGAAATCGGTGGCGTCCAACGCATCCCACGAGGCCAGCGCGATGCCCCAGGCCGCCGCCAGTTTCTGCGGCGTGCCGTACTTTGCCTTCAGCTCGGCGATGAACGCCTGCTTGGCCGCGCTGCGCGCCTCGCCGTGCAGCGTGCCCATGGCCAGCGCCCAGCGGCCTTCGGGGCCATAGGCGGACCACGACAGTTCGTTGTCGGCGAAGTAGCCCAGCAGCCACGGATCGTTTCGCACGCCCTGCGCGGCCCGTGCCGCCGCGCTGTCCGCCGCCTGCGCGAAGCGCGGGTCGAACGGATCGGGCATGCGGCCCCACCAGTCGTAGCCGGTGGCGACGGTGCCGAAGTCGCCGTGGATGTCCAGCTCGCGCGTGTACGGCAGCTTGTGCATCGCGCCCAGTGCGGGATCGCTCCAGTTGGCGATGGTGTTGAAGCCCCACGCCTGCAGGCGCGCCAGCGTGCGCGTGCGCCAGGCGGCGAGCCAGTCCTTGCCGTCCACGCGGTAAAGGTTGGCGGCGTAGAAGTCGAACCACTGGCCGTGGTCGCAGCAGCGGCCCGCGCCAGCGCCCTGTTGCGCGTTGCGGTTGTCGCCCGTACCGTAGAACGCCGCCCACGCGCCGCGGTCCGGCGGCAGGTCGCGGAACATGTACGCGCGATCCTGCACGTAGGTGCGGGTGTCGTCGGCCTTCACCGTATTCACGCCCAGCGAGAAGAAACCGTGGCCATCCGGCGTGACCAGCCACCAGCGGCCGCCGGCCTTCTGCGTGTGGAACCAGCCGGTGGCTTGCAGATGGACGTCCAGACGTCCGCCGTAGCGGTCAACGGCGGGCATCGCCCCCGCAGCCGGCGGCTGCTTCACGGCGGCGCGCAGCGCGGCATCGTCGACGATCTTCTCGGGCCAGTCCTCGCGGGTGTACTGGCCGTAACGGTCCACGATGCCGGTGTAGGCGTCGTGCAACGCAGCCTCGCCCGCCACCGTGTCCATGCGGCCGAACAGCAGGGATTGCGCCGCCTGCGGCGCCGGCACAGCGAGCCGCACGTCGCGCACATTGGCAAGATCGAGCGCGCCCTGCACCGTGGTCGCCACCAGCACGCGGCGGCCAGCGTCGTCGAACGGCCGGGTCGGCCCGACCTGCATGCCGAACGTCAGCGGCGACACGGCATGCAACGGCACCACCAGGGTCTGCGCCGGGCCGGCCGGCAGGCCCACCACCGCATGCAGGTGCGATTTCGTGTCCCTGCCGTCGATGTCGACCACCAGGGTCACCGCCCACGGCATCGCGTTCTGCACGCGCAGCTGCAATGCGCCCTGCCCCTGCCAGTTCCAAGCGCCCCGCGCGGGCATCACCACGATCTGCGGCAGCGCGGACGGCTGGAAGGTGTAGCGCTGCTGCTTCACGCCGTCCTGCGCGGTTTCGATCGACGCGGCGCGCGCCACCTGCCGCAGGTCGACGTGCGCCGATGCCGCCGCGAGGTCGGCCACTTCGGCCGCCGTCGCCTGCACGGCGAACAGCGCAAGCGCGGCCGCCAGTCCGATGCGTTTCATGTCGTTCTCCTCCGCAAGCCTTGCCACAACCAGTACACCGGCGCGCCGAGCGCGATGATGAGAAGGCTCATGCCCGCATCGTGCGGCGACGAGATCGCCGTGGCCGCGATCACGCCCAGCACGGTGACCACGAACACCAGCGGCATCCACGGAAACAGCGGCACGCGGAACGGCGCCGGCTCGTCCACGAACTTCCAGCGGTACCAGAACAGCGTACCGATGCCGAAGGCATGGCCCAGCCACTCGCCCACCGTGGTGTAGTCCACCAGCTGGCCGAAGTTGCCCCACAGCATCAGCACGATGGTCCAGCCGCCCAGCAAGGCCAGCGCCACGCGCGGCGCGCGGCTCACCGGGTCGATGCGGCCCACCGCGCGGAACAGCGCGCCGTCCGCGCCCATGGTCTGCAGCACGCGCGCGCCGCCGGCGATGGCGATGCTGCAGTAGCCGAAGGTGGAGCAGGCGATGCCGACGGCCATCACCTTCTCGCCGGCGGTGCCGAACAGGCGGTGCATCAGGTCGGCCGCCGGCGCGGTGCTGGCGGCCAGGCCCGCATGTCCCATGCCGGTGAGATAGGCGACGTTGGCCAGCACGTAGGCCGTCACCACGCCCAGCATGCCCAGCAGCAGGGCGCGCGGCAGCACGCGCTGCGGTTCGCGCACCTCGCCCGCCAGATCGTTGAGGTAGTGAAAGCCGCCATAGGTGAACAGCACCGGCAGCAGCGCGCCCACGAACGCGCCGTTGGACACCGTATGCGTGGTGTCCGCCGCCAGCACACCGCCCAGGTGCCCGTGCGCCAGCACCAGGCCCACCGCCACCAGCAGGGCCACCGCCGCCAGCTTCAGCACCGCGAAGATGTTCTGCAGCATCGCACCGGCACGGATGCCGGTGAAGTTCACCCCCACGATGAACACGATGGCCGACACGCCCACCGGCGTCACCCACGCCGTGGACAGCCCCAGCGCCTTGCACAGGTAGTCCGCGAAGGTGATCGCCACCGCCGCCACGCTGCCCGGGTAGTTGATCAGCGCCATCGTCCAGCCGAACAGGAAGGCCGGCAGCATGCCGAAGGCTTCGCGCAGGTAGAGGTAGATGCCGCCCGCCTGCGGCCGCCGCGAGCCAAGCTCCGCGTAGCACAGCACGCCGGTGAACGTGAGCAGGCCGCCCAGCACCCACAGCGCCAGCAGCGGCAGGCCGGAAGCCGTGCGCTCGGCTACCGTGGCCGGGGTGCGGAAGATGCCGGCGCCGATCACGCCGCCGACCACGATCATCGCGCCGTCCCACACGCCGAGCCGGCGCAGGTAGGCGGGGGAGCTGGTTTCGTTCGTCATCCGGCAACCTTGGCATGGCGCGCGGGCTTCGGCCAGTCCCCGTCGGCACGAGCGCTTGCGTCGGCGCACGGCACGGCTCACGCTGCGCATGGGAATCCATGGAGAGACGCGGCAATGGCGCGAATCCCACCGTTGCTGTTCCTGCTGCTGATCGCCCTGGGCATCTGGCTGAGCTGGCGCCATTACAGGAATGCCAGGGCACTCCTGCAGGACTGGGCCCAGGCCAGCGGCCTGCGCATCCTGCACGCCAGGCAAAACTGGGGCTTCATGCCGCTGTCGATGTGGTTCACCACCTCGAAGTACCAGCTGGTCTACCGCATCTCCGCCTACGACGAGACCACCCACCGCATCCGCAACGGCCTGGTACGGCTGGGCACGCCGATCTGGGGCTTCATGAATCCCGATGCGGTCGAGGTGTTCTGGGACGACGCCGGCTGAAATCCGTCCTTCCGGCGGCGGTGAAGAAAATCCACGCTCGCGTGTATACAGTCGGGAAGGCGGCCATCCGGCCCGCCGCGAGGGAATCGCATGAAGCACGCATTTCGACTTGTTGCCGGCACCGCGCTGCTGGTGCTGGGTACCACGCTGGGTGGCTGCCATACATCCGACTCGTCCGGCCAGGCCGCCCAGGCGATGGAATTGAAGATGTATCACGTGCCGGTTGCGCAGTCGGAAGAGCTGCGCAACGCCTTGACCCAAGCCATGGCTAGCAAGGCCAGCGTGAGCCAGGCCGCGCCTGGCCAATTGCTGGTCTATGCGCCGCGCGACGCGCAAGCCTCGATCGGCGAGGCGATCGAAGCGCTGGGCAAGGCCGTGCCGAAGCAGGCCCCGGCAATGCAAGTGGGCGTGCACTTCTGGGTCATCGACGGACAGCCCGGTGCCGGCGCGGACGATCCCGCGCTGAAGAACCTCGCCGGCAGCCTGGCCTCGCTGCAACAATCGATGGGGCCGCTGCATTTCCATCTCGACCAGGCCGCGACCCTGGTCGGCGTCAGCGGCCAGACCGGTAACCTGATCACCGCCGACGGCCCCCACCTGCGCGACTTTGACTTCCGCGTTGGAGCGGTCAACGGCGACACGGCACGGTTGCAACTCGGCTACCAGGACTCCAGCAACCGCGGCCTGGGCAAGCTCAACACAGAGGTCGACGCCACCTTCGGCCAATACCTCGTGCTGGCCATGGCGCCCGGCGCATGCCCGACCGGGTCGAGCGGCGTCATGCCTACCAATACGACCTGCCAAGACAAACCCGCCTTGCGCCTGCTCGTCGTGCGCGTGGATCGTCTGCCTGCCAAAGCCTGAGCGCCCCGCATGACGCTGCGCGAGGAGGCGCTTGAGGATTGCTACCGGCGACTGGAGCGGCCGCTGTACAACGTGCTGTACCGCCAGCTTTGGCAGACACAGGACTGCCAGGACGTGATCCACGACGCCTGCATGCGGGTATGGGCGCAACGCGCACGGGTGGACGAAGCCACTCTTGATGCCTTGCTGTGGACCACTGCGCTCAACCTGGCGAAGAACCGTCTGCGGTGGCATCGCTTGCGGCGCTTCGCGTCGCTGGACGAGGCGGACGGATTGGCGCACGAAAGCGGCGAGAGCGATTTTCTCGCCACGCGCCGCCTGCGCCAGGCCTTGCGCCAACTGCCGGCAAGCTCGCGCGATGTACTGCTGCTGGCCGAATTCAGCGGCCTTGCCGGCGCCGAGATCGCCATCGTGCTCGGCATCCCCGCCGGTACCGTGGCCTCGCGCAAGCACCACGCCCTACAGCGACTGAAAGCCCTACTGGGAGAATCCGACGATGCGTGAACTGGCGAACCTGCTACCCGAACTCTCCCCGCCACCTGGCGGCCTCGCACACCTGCGCCACAGCCTGCGCGAACAGCGCGAACCGACCCGCCAGCGCTTCGCTCGCTGGTTGCCCGCAACGGCAGGCGCCGGTGCGCTGATGCTGCTGACACTGATCTGGCTACCCGGCGCCGTCAGCCGCGAACGCACCACCCAGGCACTGACCCGAACCCTGCTGCAGGCGGCAACGCCACCAACGTTGCCGAACGGCATCCAGGTCGAGCACGGTGCCGCCCTGCTGCTGACGAATGGGCAAGCCGATACGCGTGTCTACCTGATTGCTTCGACGTCATTGGCCAGCCATTGAAATCAGCGCCGCGCGCGGCGCAGCACGCTCACGGCCAGGATCGCGAGCAGGCCTGCCGCGAAGACGGATGCGTTCCAACCGCCGCCGAGGTCCAGCAGCGGCAGCGCCAGCCATGCCAGCAGCAGCCAGGCGACGACGGCCAGCGCGTCGCGCCCGTCGTCGACGAACAGGCCCCAGAGTTCCGCCAGCAACGCGCGCAGCCCGTTCATCGGACGCCTCCTTGTGCCGCCACGCGACGGCACCACGGGATGCACAGCAGGGACGTCGCCAGGAAGCCGCCGACCAGGCCGGCCAGCGCACCGTCCCCGCCCGGCCACGCGTAGCCCATGCCTTCGCCAGCCCAGAACGTGCCGAAGGCGCAGAGCAGCACGCCCACCACGAACTTCAGCGTGTTCTCGGGCACGCGCGACAGCGGGCGATGCAGCGCGACGCCCAAGGCCGACACCACGGCCAGCGCCGCCACGGCGCCAAGGCTGGCGGGCCACAACAGGCCGGGGCGGCCGGCGCCGATGGCGAGCACGATGAACACCACCTCGACGCCTTCGAGCATGGTGATCTTGAACGCAGTCGCGAAGGCCAGCTTGTCCCACTGCGATGCCGCGGCCTGCCCGCGCAAAGCCTGCGTCTCGCGCGCGTAGATCGCCGCCTCGTCATGCAGCGGCAGCACCCCCGCCGCGCGCAACACGGCCTTGCGCAGCCAGCGCATGCCGAACAGCAGCAACAGCGCCCCCACGACCAGTTGCAGCGCGTGCAGCGGGACATGGGCCAGCGCACGCCCCAGCGCCGCCACCAGCAGGAGCAGCACCGACAATCCCGCCGCACTGCCGGCCAGCGCGCTGCGCCAGCCGCGCACCGCACCCACCGCCAGCACCACGGTCAACGCCTCCACGCATTCCACCAGCGAAGCAAGAAAGGCGGCGAGCATCGAAGACCCGGCATGGATCGCGTCGAGCAACATGAAGACCCCGCAAGGCATTTAGGGATGCAGGCAGACAGCATACGTCCGATTGACAGCCGCCCTGCGTCGCCGAAGAATGCGCGCCATGCATCGCCCGGCGATGCTCCCTGTTGCGTCGGCACACGCGCCGCGCAGTCCGTGCCGAGGGGTGCTGCGACGGAGTCATCCGCCACGCTCGGCGCGCGATCCTCGTCGACAAGGGCGCCCTCGACACCGAGAGGGTTCGCATGTCCATCCAACTCGCGCTTGCCACCGACGCCGCCCACCCCGGCGTGTATCCCGACGACGCGCACTTCGTCGCCACGCTCGCCCGCCTCGGCGTGCATTCCGTGCCCTGCATCTGGAACGACCCGGACGTGGACTGGACGCGCTTCGACGCCGTGCTGATCCGCACCGTGTGGGACTACTTCCAGCGCTATCCGCAGTTCCTGCAGTGGCTCGACACGCTCGATGCGCTGGGCGTGCCCACCGTCAACGACAGCCGCCTGCTGCGCTGGAACAGCGACAAGCGCTACCTGCTGGAACTGGCCCGGCACGGCGTGGAAATCATCCCCACGCGGCTGGCGCACACGGCGCAACTGCCGTCGGCGCTGCAGGCCATGCGCGGGCAGGACGCGGTGGTGAAGCCCGCGGTGAGCGGCGGCGCCTGGCGCACGCTGCGCGGCAGCGCGGACGACCCGGCCTTCGCGCAGGCCGTCGCCGCGCTGCCCGACAGCGACTGGCTGGTGCAGCCGTTCGTGGCGGAGATCCAGCGCGACGGCGAATGGTCGCTGCTGTTCTTCGACAACGACTACAGCCATGCCGTGCGCAAGCGGCCGAAGGCCGGCGACTACCGCGTGCAGGGCGAACACGGCGGCAGCGCGGAACTGGCCAACGCACCCACGGCGGCCCTGGCCGGCGCGCGCAGCGTGCTGGCCGCGGTGCAGCGCGCCGGCCACGCCATGCCCGCCTATGCGCGCATCGACGGCGTGATGCAGGACGGACGCTTCCTGCTGATGGAGGCGGAACTGATCGAGCCGTTCCTGCATCTCGCGGCCCGGCCCGACGCCGCCGAACGCTATGCGGAGCGTCTCGCCGCCCGCGTGCGGCGACCGTAGGCCACGCCACGGGCAGGCTCTAGAATCGCCTGCACCGTGCCCACGCCTCCCCGCAAAATCCTCCACGTCGACATGGACGCGTTCTACGCGTCGGTGGAGCAGCGCGACGATCCCTCGCTGCGCGGCCAGCCCGTGGTGGTCGCGTGGCGCGGCGCGCGCTCGGTGGTGTGCGCGGCCAGCTACGAGGCGCGCAAGTTCGGCGTGCGCTCCGCGATGCCGGCGGTACGCGCGGAACGCCTGTGCCCGCAGGCGATCTTCGTGCCACCGGATTTCGCGCGCTACAAGGCGGTGTCGCGGCAGGTGCGCGAGATCTTCGCGCGGCACACCGAGCTGATCGAACCGCTGTCGCTGGACGAGGCCTACCTCGACGTCACCGAGACGAAAACCGGCCTGCCCTCGGCCACCGCCACCGCCGAGGCGATCCGCGCCGCGATCCGCGAGGAAACCCAGCTCACCGCCTCCGCCGGCGTGGCGCCGAACAAGTTCCTCGCCAAGATCGCCTCGGATTTCCGCAAGCCCGACGGCCTGTTCGTGGTGCGTCCGCGCGAGGTGCTGGATTTCCTCGCGCCACTGCCGATCGGCCGCCTGCCCGGCGTGGGCAAGGTGATGGAAGGCAAGCTCGCCGCGCTGGGCCTGGCCACCGTGGGCGAGCTGCGCGCGTTCGCGGCGGCGGAACTCGAACAGCGCTTCGGGCGCTGGGGCCGGCGCCTGCACGAGCTGTCGCTGGGCATCGACGACCACCCGGTGACGCCCGACCGCCCCACGCTGCAGGTCTCCGCCGAGGACACCTTCGAACACGACCTCACGCTGGACGAACTGGAGCCGCACATCCGCCGGCTCGCCGCCAAGGCCTGGGCCGCGCACCAGCGCGAGGCCGACGAAGGCCGCATCGCACGCACCGTGGTGCTGAAGCTCAAGACCGCCGACTTCCACACGCTGACGCGCAGCCTCACGCCCTCGCAGCGCCCGGCCTCCGAACACGAACTGGCCGAGATCGCCTGCGCCCTGCGCGAACGAGTGGAACGCCCCGCCGACGCGCTCTACCGCCTCGTCGGCGTGGGGCTGGCTGGCTTCATCGATGCCGACAGTTATGCGGCGCAGTATGAGTTGTTTGGGTGAGTTGTTCGGCGACGACGCTCATGCAGATCAGTGTGAGCCACCGGCAGGAACCGGCCAGAAGCGGACGTTCAACGTAGAACTAACCGTCCTGCGAGGCTTTTTGCCGGGCTGGGCTGCAATGTCACAGCGCCGCCAACGCCGCGATTAACTGCATTACCAAGCCACTCAGCAACAGAAAGAGGCCGAATCTCCGATAGCGACCATCAAGCGGTTTGAATCTTGCGATTCTCGGAAAGGTGACCGTAGCATCGACAAACGACAGCGGCAAAATAGAGTAAGCGAAGAGCGAGAGGCTGAGCGCGGCCACTTCATTTCCGTGATGGAGATTTCGGATCAAGAACCATGATGCGGTGACGCCTAACGGAACCATCGTTTGCGCCCAGAGCAGAAACGGTGCTACGTACGAGACGATCACTGCTTTGAGGTTTTCGTCCTGCGCGACCGTTTCGTAAAGCACGATGATGGCAAGGATGCTGTATCCGATGCCAGCAACGTTCAGCAAGGCCGGAATCGAAAACGACGGGCGATTCGCTAGAAGCCACCCGAGGTAGATTCCAAGCAAGAGGAGAAGTGCAATGAATCCGAGAAATACTCGGTTGCTCATCTGATTGCAGCCCAACGCTGGAGTTAGGTTTACTTGCCGCCGCGCCCACACGCAAGGCCAATAATTAGCCCAATAGCTCCGTCTCGGCCGATGAGGTCCCGAAGCTCTTGAGCACTATTGGTCGTAGTGCCAAGCGCTGATGCAATGCCGGCAGAGGCCTGCCCATTGACGAAATTTGTAATGGATGAACTGGTCGTGCCGATTGACGACGCGAGACCAGCGCTGCCTGTGCCATCGTTGATTAGCCTCTCAATGCTGGATGTGGTTGTACCTGCGGTCGACGCTATACCAGTAAGGCTCATGGTCATCTCCCTGTAAACCTAACGCTTGAGTTAAGCGGCGGCGAAGCTATCCGCGCGGATGAACTGTTAGCCGCTCACACCGATCACGGGCATTACCTAGCCAGCCTTGGACGTATCGAACGCCACACGATCACAAGTAGTACTCCAATCGCTGCATAGAGTGCATCGGCGAGAAATGCCTGCCAGGCGAGGGCGTCCGCGAGTGCACCGCAAAAGATTAGACCAAGCACTGATTGGAATGCTTCTACGGCAAAGAAAACGATTGCGGCATGCGCCAAGAGCTTCGCGGTTATCGGCCAAAGAAGCCATACGTAGGTAAGGATCACGGCCGTATTGGTGGCTACTTGCTCGATCAGCTGAAAGCTCATACCAGCCTCTTCCGGGGTATGGCCAAAAAGGAGCGGCTCCCATCCCAGCATCATGGCTAGTGTCAGTCCGGGAAGAAGCAACGCAAGGAGCACAAGCAGCGAAAAAGCCAAGATTCGCGGATAGTTCATAGCCTTCCTCAGCGCATTGTTGGCTCATTGCTTCAAGGTCCGCTTCGGGTCGAAAGCGGGTATTGCCGAGTTGTTGTGGCGGACACAAAGAATGTCCGACATCAGATGATCCGTTTGACAACGGCCCTCGTGCACTGTTCTCTATCGAACTGACGCAACTCCGAGTCCGTCAGCATGGCGTCAACCTTTTGCTTGGCCTGCAAGTGAAGTTCTCCACTCTTCGATCGAACTTCCGGATAGGCCTGTTCCAACGCCTTGATCACGATGTCCTGAGCGGACGCATCGTCCGCCGCAAGACGATGCGCGACCTCGGCGCAGGTGTAAATCCGCTCAAGGCCGGACGCACTTAACTTGGGGCGTTCCTCGGCTCCGGCCACGCTTACTTGCCCAAATACCAGAGCCAATAGCCCAGTAATCAATCCAAGCTTCCTGACCATTCGTACTCACCTCAGGACTTATTCCAGCCAGCCCCCAATCCGCAGGCAGGGCGTGAAGGCACGCGTTGCATCAGTGTCCGCTTTGGGTCGAATTCCGCCACTGCCTCCGAACACGCGCCTGACACACATTATCAGTTGTCGAGCCACCCTTCGATTCTGGCCACCCATATGCCATCGCGCATAGTCACAAGTGCACGTGCAATCAACCCATCATCTGCAATGATGACTATCATGCCTTCGGCCAACTCGATCGAGCGCAACCGTAAGAAATTGAGCACGCCTTTTGTCTCAAGACGCACCGCACCGTCCGCATCCGCATTGTTGAAGTCGACGGGTATGGCTTCCAACATTTCGTGTCCTTAGGACCCTGGTGGAGTTCACATACAAACTGATCGTTTCGGATCAGAAGCAGGTCTTAGCCTAACGGCCGTGAAACCATTCCAGAAACTGTCCTGCGGTTACAGAATCGAGTTCCATGGCGGCTTCCGCAACGACGGTTGCGCCTTTTGCAGCAGCGATGGCAGCGAGGGCACATTGCATGAACTCCTCATCCCAAGGGCGCTTGCTTGCATCGGCAACCAACTGCGGAAGCCGGGTCAACGCCTGCCGATAGGGCGCGACGAGATCGTCTGGTATGACGACGTTGTTGCGGGCACGGCAGCACTCGACCCATGCCGGAAACTGGAAATAAGCGGAATCGGCCTTTAACGGATTCGTTGCGAGAGCTGCGACTACGTGTGGAACCGCGGCAAACGAAGCAGGGTAGACATCACCGTGATGGGCAAGCGCGCCCCAGAGTGATGCCCAGGGCTCTTGTTCCAGGTCGCACGGCGGCAATGTAGCCAGTTGAAGAAGCAGCGCAGGGACGTCCGACGCCTTGCCGTAGGCATGCGTCAGGTCACCCCACCGCGGACTGTTGAGATCGAGCATGGGGGTTCTCCGTGGTACGCCCCGCAATCAAGGCTTCTCCCGCCTCACGCCCGAATCCACCGCCACAGCTCGCCCCACGTGGGCTTCTTGCCGTACATCAGGATGCCGGTGCGGTAGATGCGGCCGGCCAGCCACACGCAGGCGAGCAGGCCCAGCACCATCAGGCCCAGCGACAGCGCGAGCTGCAGCGGCGGCACCGCGGTCATCGACCAGCGCACCGGCATGGTGAACGGGGCGAACAAGGGGATGAAGGACATCGTGGTGCCCAGCGCGCCCGAGGGGTCGTTGATGAGGCCGAACATCGACATGAAGCCGACCAGGATGCTCATGGTGACGAACACGGCGTACTGCTGCGCCTCCTGGATGGTGTTGCACATGGCGCCGATCGCCGCGTACAGCGAGCCGTAGATCAGGAAGCCCAGCGTGAAATACAGCAGGAACACCACCAGCAGCATCGGCGGCACGCTGGGGATGGCGAACTTGCCCGCGGCCTCGGCGCCCATGCCGAACGCGCCGGCCAGGTGCGGGCCCTGCCCGCCGAGCACGAAGGCCGTGCCCACCCAGATCGCCATCTGGGTCAGGCCGGCCAGGCCCACGCCCAGCACCTTGCCCATCAGCATCTGGAACGGGGTCAGCGAGGAGGTGAGCACCTCCATGATGCGCGAGTTCTTTTCCTCGATCACCGAGGTGAGCGTGCGGCTGCCGTAGGAGATGATCGCGATGTAGAGGATGAAGCCCATCGCGTAGGCGAGCGCGAACGAGGCCTCGCCGCTTTGCCCGGTGAGCTTGCCGTCGGTGACCTTGGCGGTGTCCACGTCCGCCGACGCCATCGCCTTGGCGACCAGCGCCGTGTCCACGCCGGCATGCGCCAGCCGCACGCCAGCCAGCGCCTTGGAGAGGTCGCGCTGCAGCCGGCTCATGCCCTCGGGCGAGCTGACGTTGTCGCCGTAGTAGTGCAGCTTGCCGCTGGCCAGGGTGTCGGCATCGAGCACCAGCACGCCGTCCCAGCCGTCCTTGCGGGTCTTGCCGGCAAAACCCGTCGAGGCGATCAGGCCGTCGCGCACCTGCGCGAGGTTCGCCGCATCGGCGGGAAACAAGGTCAGCTCGTAGCGCGGCCTGGCGGCCCGGCTGTCGCCGACGGTGACGGCCTGCAGCGCGGCCATCACCGGCTGGCCCAGCCCGCTGCCGGAGGCGTCCACCACCGCCACGCGGCTGGTGTGGTTGCCGCCGCTCATCAGCAGCGCCGGCAGCACCGCCATCGCCAGCATGAACACTGGCAGCAGCAGGGTGGAGATCAGGAAGGCCTTGGTGCGCACGCGCTCCACGTACTCGCGGCGGATCACGGCAAGCGTCTTGTTCATGCGGCGGCTCCATCGGCGACAGGCAGGGGGGCGGCATCGGGATCGGCGCCAACCTTGGCGACGAAGATGGCGTGCAGCGAAGGCTCCACCACCTCGAAGCGGCGCAGGCCCACGCCGGCCGCGAGCAGTGCGGCAAGCAGTTGCTGCGGATCGGCGCCCTCGGCCATCTTCAGCTCGGCGCTGGCGCCGTAGTCGTCCAGCCGCGCGATCAGGCGCGGATCGGCGAGCACCGCGTCGGCCCGGTGGCGGTCGCCGGCGAAGCCCAGCGCCACGTGGCGGCCGCCGAAGTCGGCCTTGACCTGCGCCACGGTGCCGTTGGCCACCAGCTTGCCGCGGGCGATGATCGCCACGCGGTCGCACATGCGCTCGGCCTGCTCCATGGCGTGGGTGGAGAACAGCACGGTGCGGCCGCCGGCGGCGATCTCCACCACGATGTCCTTCATCACCTGCGCGTTGATCGGATCGAGGCCGGAGAACGGCTCGTCCAGGATCACCAGCTCCGGCTCGTGCAGCAGCGCACCGGCAAACTGCACCTTCTGCTGCATGCCCTTGGAGAGGTCTTCGACCTTCTTCTGCGCCCAGTGGGCGATCTCCAAACGCTCCAGCCACGCCTGCGCGCGCTGCCGCGCATCGTTGCGCGCAATGCCCTTCACCTCGCCCAGGAAGACCAGGTGGTCGAGCACTTTCATCTTCTTGTACAGGCCGCGCTCCTCGGGCAGGTAGCCGATGCGTGCCGACAGGTCGCGGCTGTTGCGGCCGTCGCCGAACAGCGCGATGCGCCCCTCGTCCGGCTGCAGGATGCTCATGATGAGGCGGATGGTGGTGGACTTGCCGGCACCGTTGGGGCCGAGCAGGCCGCAGATGCCGCCGGACGGCACCTGCAACGACAAGTCATTCACGGCGGTATGGCCGGCAAACCGTTTGGTCACCGATTCGACGCTGACGCTGGGCGTGGACACGTGTGCTGCTCCCTGTACGCGGGCCTCCCCGACCCGTCGCCGCCCAACTTAGCATGCCGTCGATGACGAACCACCCTGCCCTTGGTCATCCATGCCCGGCATCCCGGCCCGGCTCGGCGCATATGGAATGCCTTGCGGGCGCGCCGCCGCGGCGACGCCCGCAAGGCGCGGCCTCAGCTCAGCCTGCGCGAGAGCGCGAAGAACACCAGGTTGCCGAGACCGGTGGCGCCGGCCAGCACGGCGACCATGCCGGGCGTGACTTCCTGCCAGCCGAACCACTGGATCAGGCCGAAGCCCAGCGCCACCGACAGCAGTACGATGCCCCAGCGCAGCGAGGAATGGCGGCGGCGCAGCTCCTCGTCGCGCAGCACCGAGGCGACCAGGTCGGCCGAGCCGCCCGTGGCCACCATGCGTTTGCGAACCATCGCGTCCACACAGACCTTGATGGTGTAAGCGATGCAGATGAACAGGCTGATTGGGATGAGGTCACCGAAATTCATGGAGCTCTCCTTGGAAGCGCTGGCGGAATGCCCGGCTGTCGGGAGCATGGATACGGTCGCCTGCGCAACGGTTGCAGCGGTCCGCTTGCAACCGTTCTGGCGATGCGCGTATCCCTTGCGCCATGGATGACGCCCACCCCAACGACCGCGCCCTGGCGGAAGCCGTGCTGGCCAACCGGCCCGGCGCGTTCGAACGCCTCGTGCGCGAATACCAGGGCCTGTGCTGGCACATCATCCAGCGCATGGTGCGCAACCCCGAGGACGCCCGCGAGCTGTGCCAGGACACCTTCCTGCGCGTGCACCAATGCCTGCACCAGTACCGCGGCGAGAGCGCGCTGAAATCCTGGATCGGCCGCGTGGCCTACACCATCGCGCTGCGCCACCTGCAGCACAAACGCATCCCGCTGGTCGAATCCTGCGACGACGACGGCACGTCGCTGCTGGAAAACCTCGGCGACGGTTTCGACCTCGAAGCCGCCTGCATGGACGAGGAAACCCGGCGCCACCTGCACGAGGCCATCGAGGCGCTGCCGCCGGTGCAGCGCACCGTGCTGACCCTGTACTACCTCGACGAAACGCCCATCCCCGAGATCGCCCGCATCACCGGCCTCGCGGGAGGTACCATCAAGAGCCACTTGTTCCGCTCGCGCCTGCGCCTGCGGGAAGTGCTGGACAGCAGGACTGGAGTTGCGGCATGAACCACGACATCCCTCCCTTCGACGACACCCCGCTCGACCACGCGCCCTTCGACAACCCCGCGCACGAGCGCGAGTGGCAGGCGCAGGAGCGGGCGCTGCAGGCGGAGCGGCTCGGCCTCGATCCGTCGAGCGGCGACGCACGCCTGCGCCGCTATCGCGCGCTGACGCGCGTGTTGCGCGAACCCATGCCGGATGCCTTGCCGGCCGACTTCGCACGGCAGATGGCGGTGCGGGTCGGCGCCGCGCCAGCGCGGCAACCGGCGGCGGAATCGCGCCTCGAATGGGCGCTCACGGCCACCCTGATCGCGCTGCTCGCCGTATCGGCCGCCGTGGTGACCCTGCTCTACGGCAACGCCTGGCTGCCGGCCTTCCGCCAGCTGCTGCCGCCGCCCGGCGCGCCGGCCATGCACTGGCTGCTGGCGCTGGGCGCCTGCGTCGGCGCGACCTGGCTACTCGGCCTGCGGCCGGCGCATCGCCCAACGGGCTGATCGGCCGGCCGCCCCGCCGTCCCGGCGGCGGATCGCGGACGGCGGGCGCGAATCTGCGAAAATCCGCCGTCTCGCCCTGCCAAGCCTTGCCGATGCTGCGCCTCACCGACCTCAAGCTGCCGCTGGACCACCCGGCGGAAGCCCTGCCCGCCGCGATCCGCGCCAAGCTCGGCATCGCTGCCGGAGCCCTGCGCGGCTTCACCGTGTTCCGCCGCGGCTACGACGCGCGCAAGCGCGGCGCCATCGCGCTGATCTACACCGTGGACGTGGACGTGACCGACGAGGCCGCGCTGCTGGCGCGCCACGCCGACGACCGCCACGTGCAGCCCACGCCGGACACCGGCTACCACTTCGTGGCGCAGGCGCCGGCGAAGCTGGAACACCGGCCCATCGTGATCGGCTTCGGTCCCTGCGGCCTCTTCGCGGCGCTGATCCTTGCGCAGTCGGGCTTCCGCCCCATCGTGCTGGAGCGCGGCAAGGCGGTGCGCGAGCGCACCCAGGACACCTGGGACCTGTGGCGCAAGCGCAACCTGCATCCCGACTCCAACGTGCAGTTCGGCGAAGGCGGCGCGGGCACCTTCTCCGACGGCAAACTGTACAGCCAGATCCGCGACCCGAAACACCATGGCCGCAAGGTGCTGGCCGAGTTCGTCAAGGCCGGCGCGCCGGAGGAAATCCTCTACGTCAGCAAGCCGCACATCGGCACCTTCCGGCTGGTGACGATGGTGGAGAACATGCGCGGCACCATCGGGGCGCTGGGCGGCGAGATCCGCTTCGGCCAGCGCGTGGACGACCTGCTGGTGGACACCGACGCGCAAGGCGGGCGCCACGTGCGCGGCGTGCGGCTGGCCGACGGCGGCGAGCTGCGCAGCGACCACGTAGTGCTGGCGCTGGGCCACAGCGCGCGCGACACCTTCGCCATGCTGCACACGCGCGGCGTGTACATGGAGGCCAAGCCGTTCTCGATCGGCTTTCGCATCGAGCATCCGCAGTCGCTGATCGACCAGGCGCGTTTCGGGCCGCAGGCCGGCCACCCCATCCTCGGCGCGGCGGACTATAAGCTGGTACACCACGGCAACGACAGCCGCTCGGTGTACAGCTTCTGCATGTGCCCCGGCGGCACCGTGGTGGCCGCCACCAGCGAGCCGGAGCGCGTGGTCACCAACGGCATGAGCCAGTACTCGCGCAACGAACGCAACGCGAACGCGGCCATCGTCTGCGACATCACGCCCGCCGACTACGCGCCCTACGGCGAAGGCCCGCTGGCCGGCATCGCGCTGCAGCGGCACTGGGAGTCCAACGCGTTCCGCATGGGCGGCGGCGACTACAGCGCGCCGGGCCAGCGCGTGGGCGATTTCCTCGCGGGCAAGCCTTCGCGCGCGCTCGGCGACGTGCTGCCCTCGTACAAGCCGGGCGTGCATCTCACCGATCTTTCCACCGCGCTGCCCGACTACGCGGTGGCGGCGATCCGCGCCGCGATCCCCGCGTTCGACCGCCAGATCCGCGGCTATGCGCTGCCCGACGCCATGCTCACCGGCGTGGAGACACGCACCTCGTCGCCCGTGCGCCTGCGCCGCAACGACGACGACCTGCAGAGCCTCAACACGCGCGGCCTGTATCCGGCCGGCGAAGGCGCGGGCTACGCGGGCGGCATCCTCTCCGCCGCGGTGGACGGCATCCGCGTGGCGGAAGCGGTGGCGCTGTCGATCACCGCGTCGCGATGAGAGCATGCTCCATGAACCAGCCAAGCTGTTGCTCGATCAACGCGATCACGCGGCGCTACGTGACGCGATCAGGCTTGACGATGTCATTCACGCCGGAGTATCCCCTTATCTCCTTGGTTCGCCAGAAGCGAGATTCATGTCTTGGATTCGGGCGGTAACTCCGGAAAAGCGATACTCGCTTGCCCATCTTCATTAAGAGCGTAGGCATTGAAGCCATCCGCCAGTTTGATGGCGCGAGTCTGGATATGCCCCGCATTCCGCAGGCGTTCACAGTACTTGTACAACGTGCTCTCATCCTCGGTGAGGATGAAGGCGATGGCTTCGTGATCAGCCTGCGCAATCAGCTTCACGTCATCGCGTACGGCGTGGCGCAAATCACCTGGATCGCGCCTACCAAGCTGGTTCCAGATGAAAGCTGCTTTCTGGCCGTGAGGTATGTTGAAGTTCAGCGGACGGAAATTGCCGAGCGGCAACTCAGTGATGTGCTGCTTGATACCGAACTCCGAGGCGACAATGGCCGAAAAATACATCGTTACGTCATTCTGGAGCATGTGACGGTAGTACTGCATCGCCACGGCATGGTGCGGTCGGTTGGCATTGACCAGCGTAATCAGAAAGCTGGTGTCCAGCAGCACCGAAATACTCATCCCTGCCTGCCTCGCAACTCTTCCAGCCAGTCAGCAGGAACGCCGGCCCATGCCTCCGTCCCCTTCTGGACGAGCTTATTGAATTCGGCTTCATCCCAGTGTGGCCGGCTGGCATCGAAAGCCAACAAGGTTGGGTTGCGCAGTTCACCGGTTTTCAGACTCTCCTCGGCGGACACGCGCAACAGCGCCGGACGATATAGCCGATTCTTTTCTTCGCCGGCAATAAGCTGTTGTGTAGCAATAATGGTGAGAGTCTTGCCGTCAGCCAACTTCAAGTGGATGTTCGGCTTTGTCGTGCCGCCCATGTCCATAACGATGCCTTGCAGGAATTTTTCCACCGGCATCCAGATCGCCTCGACCTGATTGTGAAAATCGCTTCGGGTATCTACCCGGATGGTCAGCTTGCCGTCCATGTCGGCCAGCACATAGTTACGATGCGGATTTTTGCGGGCGTCCGCCTGCCAGCGCTCCACCACGTTGGCGCGCTTGGGATCGAGCAAGCCCAGTGCGGAAGGATTTTGCAGATGCCCCATGTCAGCCCATAGACCGGTGGCTGCCAGCAAACCGCCAGCGACGATGGCCAGTGAGCCTTCCTCAATGGAAACAAACACCTGACTTGGATCCACATCCTTATTGGAACCTTTCAGGAACTCCTCGACTTCCCGCTGAAACTGCCCCAGCAAGTGCAGCGGAACACGCGATGGCCCGATCGGCGCATCGTTGATGCAATCGCTCAGGGCAAAGCGGAGAGTGTCGGTCGTATCCATGATGGAAGGATTGTATCCCTGGAACGGTTTCGACTGTTGTCATGCTTGACGACGCATCAAACCACGTATGTGTCTCAGAATGTGAGCGTGCAGCCATTCACCTCACGGGTACATCACTGCCACTCCACCCGCCCGACCACGCGCCCCAGCGCGGCGTCCATCTTCTTGCACAGCTTGGGCGTGCCGTTGACCAGCACCGGCTCGGCAGCGGGCTTGAGCATCGGCACGTCCATCAGCGAGTCAGAATAGGCAACCTGCCACGCACGCACGCCGTGCCCGGCGAGCGCCTTGAGCTTGTTCGCGCCGACGTTGTGGAAACCGGTGCGCATGCCGAGCCCGCTGGTGCGCAGCCGCGAGGGGAGCAGCTCCACGTCGCCCAGGCCCAGCTGCTCCAGGATGCTGCCGACCAATGCGTGTTCGCAGCCGGTCACCACGATCACGCGGTCGCCCGCCTGTTGATGACGGCGCAGCTGGCGTAGCGCATCGCGGTTGAAGCGGCGCGAATGCCGCACCAGCTCGGTGGCGAAGGCCTGTGCCTGCATGCGGTAGCGCGCCTCGCCCATGCCAAACAGAGCGACATGCACCAGCGTGCGCAAGGCGCGCCGGCGCGAAAACGGCAGCACCAGCAGCAGCCACGGCAGGCAGGGCAGCACCAGCAGCGTGCGCAGCCACGCGCGCCGATAGCGGCTGCGCACGAACAGCGCGAACGCGTCGCCGTGCAGCAGCACGCCGTCGAAATCGAACAGGACAACGCGCGGCAGGGCCGCGTCGCCGCCCTCGTTCGCGGACGGCTCGATGCTTTCAAGTGGCATGGATGTCACTTCGTGCCGAACAGTCGCTTCAGTTCCGCACCGGGATCCTCGGCGCGCATGAACGCCTCGCCGACCAGGAAGGCGTTGATGCCGCCCTCGCGCAGTTGCGCCACGTCGTCGGGCGTGCGGATGCCGGATTCGGCGACCAGGATGCGGTCGTACTCCATCAGCTCCTGCAGCCGCAGCGAGGTTTCCAGCGAGGTCTCGAAGCTGCGCAGGTTGCGGTTGTTGACGCCGATCAGCGGCACCGGCAACGCCAGCGCGCGTTCGAGTTCGTCCTCGTCGTGCACTTCGCACAGCACGTCGAGGTCGAGCTCGGCGGCTTGCAACGCAAGCTGCAACAGCACGTCGTCGTCCAGCGCGGCGACGATCAGCAGCACGCAGTCGGCGCCGATCGCACGCGCCTCGTGCACCTGGTACGGGTCGATGATGAAGTCCTTGCGCAGCACCGGCAGCGAACACGCCGCACGCGCCTGCTGCAGGAAGGCCTCGCTGCCCTGGAAGAAGTCGCTGTCGGTGAGCACGGAAAGGCAGGCCGCGCCGCCTTTCTCGTAGCTGCGGGCGATGGCCGCCGGGTCGAAATCGGCGCGGATCACGCCCTTGCTCGGGCTGGCTTTCTTTACCTCGGCGATCACTGCGGGCTCGCCGGCGGCGATCTTCGCCTCCATTGCCGCGGCGAAACCGCGCGTGTCGGGCAGGTCGGGGATGCGCGCGACGAGTTCGGCCAGCGGCAGCCGCGACTGGCGTTCGGCGACTTCTTCCGCCTTGCGGGCGAGAATGCGGTTGAGGATGTCGGTCATGGCGCGAGAGCCTGTCTGTGCTCTTGGGGATGCGGAGGGCCGGAACATCGCAGCGTCGCGGGGGCGCTGCGTCATCACGCTATCACACCCTGCCGGACAACCGCTGCGTCGTTGCCACGAAGTCGCGCATTTTCGCATGCGCAGCGCCGCTGGCAATCGTCGCGCGCGCGCGCTCGATGCCTTCGGCGATCGAACCGGCCGCGTTCGCCGCATACAGCGCCGCGCCGGCGTTGAGGCAGACGATGTCGTGCGGCACGCCGCGTTCGCCGGCCAGCACCTGCTCCAGCATCGCCTTCGATTCGGCCACGTCGGCCACGCGCAGGTTGCGGCTGGAGGCCATCGCCAGACCGAAGTCCTCCGGCTCCACCTCGTACTCGCGCACCACGCCGTCGCGCAGCTCGCCGACCAGGGTGGCCGCGCCCAGCGAAATCTCGTCCATGCCGTCGCGACCCCACACCACCAGCGCGCGCCGCGCACCGAGCTGCTGCAGCACGCGTACCTGGATGCCGACCAGGTCGGGGTGGAACACGCCCATCAGGATGTTCGGCGCGCCGGCCGGGTTGGTCAGCGGCCCGAGGATGTTGAACAGCGTGCGCACGCCCATTTCCTTGCGCACCGGCGCCACCACCTTCATCGCCGGATGATGGTTGGGCGCGAACATGAAGCCGATGCCGGTCTCGTCCAGGCATTGCGCCACCTGGGCCGGCTGCAGGTCGATGCGCGCACCCAGCGCCTCCAGCACGTCGGCGCTACCGGATTTCGACGACACGCTGCGTCCGCCGTGCTTGGCGATGCGCGCGCCGGCCGCCGCCGCCACGAACATCGAGGCCGTGGAGATGTTGAAGCTGGAAGCGCCGTCGCCGCCGGTACCGACGATGTCGAGCAGGCGGCTAGTGTCGCCCGGCACGTCCACCTTGTGCGCCAGCTCGCGCATCACGCGCGCCGCGCCGGTGATCTCGCCGATGGTCTCCTTCTTCACGCGCAGGCCGGTGACAATGGCCGCGGTCATCAGCGGGCTCACCTCGCCGGCCATGATCTGGCGCATCAGCGCGATCATCTCGTCGTGGAAGATCTCGCGGTGCTCGATCGTGCGCTGCAGGGCCTCCTGCGGCGTGATGGTGATCGCGCGCTCGCTCATGCCGCCAGCTTCCGCCGCGGCAGGCCGAGGAAGTTGGCCAGCATGTCGTGACCGTGCTGGGTGAGAATGGATTCGGGATGGAACTGCACGCCCTCGACCGGCAGGGTCTTGTGGCGCAGTCCCATGATCTCGTCGAGGCTGCCGTCGGCGTTCTCGGTCCACGCCGTCACTTCGAGGCAATCCGGCAGCGAGCCCTGTTCCACCACCAGCGAGTGGTAGCGCGTGGCCTCGAACGGATCGGGCAAGCCCGCGAACACGCCCTGCCCGCGATGGCGCACCGGCGAGGTCTTGCCGTGCATGATCTGCTTGGCGCGGATCACCTTGCCGCCGAAGGCCTGGCCGATCGCCTGGTGGCCCAGGCACACGCCGAATACCGGCACCTCGCCCGACAGCTCGCGCAGCACATCCAGCGACACGCCCGCATCGTCCGGCGTGCCCGGCCCCGGCGAAATCATGATGTGCGACGGCTTCAGCGCGCGGATGCCGGCGACGTCCAGCGCGTCGTTGCGCACCACCCTCACCTCCTGCCCCAGCTCGCCGAGGTACTGCACGAGGTTGAAGGTGAAGCTGTCGTAGTTGTCGATCATCAGCAGCATGGCGCGGCGACTTCGCAAAAGGCGTGGGAGGCCACATCATACCGGCACGCTGCGCGCCCTGCGCCGCATGCACCGCATATGGACGGCCATGTTGCCGCCGCTGCTCAGGGACGGACCAGCACGTCGGCGGTATAGCTTTCCACCACCAGGCTGAAAGGCCGGTCGTCCTGTGTGTACAGCAGGGCGCGGTGCTGCAGCACGTGACGCGGAATTGCCAGCGGCCGATGGCTGGCCGGCGGCAGCGCCGCGCCGCTGTCCCAGCCCGGCGGAAGCGGCGACCACAGCAGCTCGGCGGAGAGCGTCCGGCGATGGAAATGCAACGGCTGCACTACCTTGCCAAAGGGTTCGTCGGTAGTGTCCAGCGCCCGGTTCATCACCGCCGTCAGCCGCGACGGCACGTACCAATTGTCGGCATCGGAAAGCACCGTGCCGCCGCAGGCCAGCTGCACGCGGCGGTAGCGCACCGGCTCGTCGGGACCGATGCCGAGCAGCACCCGCCCATCGCTTGGCAACGGTTTGCCCTCGCCCTGCACGCGATGCGCCAGGATCTTCGCCTGCACTGCCAGATGATGCGCGCCGCACCAGCGCTCCAGCGTCAGCGTGGCGCTGGGATGGCTCAGAAGGTCGGCATTGATCGTCTGCAGTTCGGCCAGCGCCTGCGTGCGCGCGAGCGGCGTGTCCGGCCAGACGTCGCGCGCGGAAACGGTGGCTGCGACGGCCGACGTCAGCACAAGCCATGCCGCGAGATTCCGCAGGTGCATGGCGCCTACAAGCCCTTCGCCGCCTGCGCCACCGCGCGGAACAGCGCGCGGCCCTTGTTCATCGTCTCCTCCCACTCGGAAGCGGGATCGGAGTCGTAGACGATGCCGGCGCCGGCCTGCACGTAAAGGCGGCCGTCCTGGATCACCGCGGTGCGGATGGCGATGGCGGTGTCGGCGTCGCCCCACCAGCCGATCCAGCCGATCGCGCCGGCGTAGATGTTGCGCTTGCAGGGCTCCAGTTCCTGGATGATCTCCAGCGCGCGGATCTTCGGCGCGCCGCTCAGCGTGCCGGCCGGGAAGGTGGCCTTGAGCACATCCATGTAGCTGAGGCCCGGCTTCGCGCTGCCCTGCACCTGCGAGACGATGTGCATCACGTGCGAGTAGCGCTCGACCACGAAGGACTCTCTCACCTCCACCGTGCCCGTCTCGCTGATGCGGCCGATGTCGTTGCGGCCGAGGTCGATCAGCATCACGTGCTCGGCGCGCTCCTTGGGGTCGGCCAGCAGCTCGGCCTCCAGCGCCCGGTCTTCTTCCTCCGTGGCGCCGCGCTTGCGCGTGCCGGCCAGCGGGCGCACCAGCACCTTGCCGTCCTTCAGCCGCGCGAGGATCTCGGGCGAGGAACCGACGATCTGCGTGCCGCCGAGGTCGACGAAGTACATGTAGGGCGACGGATTCAGCGCACGCAGCGCGCGGTATACGTCCACCGGCCGCGCGTTGAAGCCCACGCTCAGCCGCTGCGAGGGCACCACCTGGAAGATGTCGCCGGCGCGGATGTATTCCTTGGCGCGCTCCACCATCGCCTCGAATTCCTCCTTGGTGAAGGAGGAAGTGAAGTCGCTCTCGTCCAGCGCGACGGATTGCGTGAGCTGCGGATACGCCGCACCGCCCTGGCGCAGGCGGTGCACCAGCGCGTCCAGCCGGCGCTGCGCGGCGGCGTAGGCCTGGGGCTGCGACGGATCGGCGTGCACGATCAGGTACAGCCGACCCTTGAGGTTGTCGAACACCGCGACTTCCTCGGCCAGCATCAGCAGCACGTCGGGCGTGCCCAGCTCGTCGGCGCGGTCCCACTGCGCGAGGCGCGGCTCGATGTAGCCGATGGTCTCGAAGCCGAAGTAGCCGACCAGGCCGCCGCTGAACGCAGGCAGCTGCGGCAGGCGCGGCACATCGTACTGCTGGCGCAGCTTTTCGATCTCGCCCAGCGGGTCGTCGAGATGGCGGCGCTCGACCACTTCGCCGGAATCCTCCACTTCCAGCTCGTGCCCGCGCAGGCGGTACACGCGCTTCGCCGGCAGGCCGATGATGGAGTAGCGACCCCAGGTGGCGCCGCCCTCGACCGATTCGAACAGGAAGGTGTACGGGCCGTCGGCCAGCTTCAGGTACACCGACAGCGGGGTGTCGAGGTCGGAGAACACCTCGCGCACCAGCGGAATGCGGGTGTGGCCCTGCGCGGCCAGCGCGTCGAAGTCGCTACGGGAGATCACGGATGAACCACTCACGGGGAACGGGCTGCACACGATAGCAGGCCGGCGCGGATTTCCGGATGGACGTCCAAAACCTCAACACGCAGCCATGCATGTTTGAGCAAGTTTGAACGCTCCCAAGTTCCGGCGGGCACGGAAGCTTCACTTTCTTCTGGCATAGCAAGCCGGCGCTGAAATAAAAACGCCTGCCCGCAGGCAGCCCATTCGTGCCCGCATGTCTTGACGAAGGACCACGGCACACCAGGCTTCTCATTGGTCGCAATAATCTGCTAGATTCGCAAATTATTGCATTCGACCTGACGGACTTGCACGACGCATGGAGCAAGCCAGGTCATGGACTCAAGGGGAGGAAACGGACACATGCGCGACACACTCCATCGGTCTCTTCTGGCCGTCACGCTGGCGGCAGGCTTGACGCCAGGCTTGGCCTTGGCGGCCCAGCCCGCGGCAATCCAGCCCATCTCCATCGAGGCGCTGGCGCGCTTGCCGGCCTTGCAGTCGGTATCCATGAGCCCTGACGGCAAGCATCTTGTCGCTCTCATCCCTTCACCCAAGAGCCCGGACGAGACCGCGTTGGCGACCTGGGACACCCGTGCGCTGGCCAAAGGGCCAACGGTGGTCACGCCATCGGGCGATCACATGAAGTTCATCGCAGCTTCCGCGCTCAAGGCCGGCAAGATTCTCGCCATTGCGCGGCAAGAGTGGACCGGCCAGCTTGGCGGCTGCGGCGAAGGCAAGGTCACAGGCGCCACCAAGACCTTTATCACCAAGGCCTACATGACAGGCGACGACCAAAAGAGTTTCGAGGAGGCTTTCGCGAAGGATACCCACACGACCGGCGTCAGCAAGCAAACCCAGGAGTGCCTGGAGCTCGCCGGTACCGCATCCCTCGTCGACATGCTGCCGCTTGATCCGGACAAAGTCATCATCAGGCAACTCAGCGGCGTCAGCCTCACCTCAAACTACTACCTCTACAACCTGAAGACCGGGGAATCCGAGCTGCTGTTCCGCGACAACACGCGCGCCTCGCCGTCGCTGTTCGATTCGCGCACCGGCAAGGTGCTGGCCCGAGCCGAAGTCGAACCCAAGGACGGGGACTACGAGCGAAGAGTCCTCTTCCTCGATCCCAAGTCCGGCCAGTTTGAAGCGCAACCGGCGCTGTCCACCAAGCTGTCCGATCGCTACACCGTGGAACCGGTGGGTATCGACGACGCCACCGGCAAGTACTACGTGCTCACCGACCAGTTCTCCGACATGGTGCAGGTGCGCCTGTACGACGCGGTCAAGCACCAGTACGACCCCGAGCCCGTGGTTGCCGATGCGAACTATTCCATTGCCCGCCTGCTGTTCAGCACACGCCCGGCGAACTTCAATCAGGTGACGGGCTTCGTGATCGATGGCCCGCAACGTGAAACGGTTTACGTCGATCCGGCGCTCAAGTCCATCCAGGCCAGCATCAAGCAAGCCTTCCCCGGCCAGCAGGTGAGCCTGGTCGACTACACCGACGATTTCTCCAAGGTGCTGTTCGTCACCGAGAGCGCCAACGTGGCGCCGGCCTACCACCTGCTTCTGGACAAGAAGCAAGTGATGAACCTGGGCAGCACGCGCAGCGGCATCAGCCCCGATCAGACCGGCACCGAGCGCTGGGTGGGCTACAAGGCACGCGATGGCCGTGAAATCCCTGCCATCCTGGACCTGCCGGCCGGATGGAAGCAGGGCGATGCCGCCGCCCCTGCCATCGTGCTGCCGCACGGCGGCCCTTGGGCGCGCGACTACATGGGCTGGGATGCCTCGGGCTGGGTACCTCTGCTCACTTCGCGCGGCTACGCCGTGTTGCGCCCGCAATACCGCGGCTCCGAGGGTCTTGGCCGCAGCCTGTGGCTGGCCGGCGATGCCCAGTGGGGCCTGAAGATGTCCGACGACCTCGACGACGGCGCCGCGTGGCTGGTGTCCCAAGGCATCGCTGCCAAGGACCGCATCGCGATCTTCGGTTACTCCTACGGCGGGTTCGCAGCCATCGCCGCCGACGTACGCTCGCCATCGCCCTTCCAGTGCGCCATCGCCGGCGCCCCCGTGGCCAACCTGGGCCGACTCGGCACCTCGTGGAGCGACAACCGCCTGCAGCGCATCATGCAGGGGCGCACGGTGAAAGGCATGGATCCCATGCTGAACACGGATAAGGCGCACTTGCCCATCATGCTGTTCGGCGGCGACCGCGATGTGCGTGTCCCGCCCTTCCATCCGCACGACTACTACGAAGCCGTCAAGGGCAAGGTGCCAGCGCAGTACCACGTGATACCCGACATGCCTCACAGCATGCCGTGGTACCCGCGCCAGCAGCGCGAAACCCTCAATCTGATCGTGAACTATCTCGACAAAGATTGCGGCTCGCTCAGCTCCTGACGGCAAGCCCGGAGCCGCCCGCTCACGGCTCCGGGCTTGCGAGTGCCACGCAGCGCACGTTCGCATTTCTCGCCTGTAGCGATAACGCCACTGCCAATCCGCGTCTCCCGACTGCACGGGCAGGTTCCGTGATATTTCGCGCACTAGCAGCGCGCTTGCGCAATATATTTCGCTAAGTTACATTCGCTTAACCGCATGATAATGCGGTCGCAACACTTTACGCATCGCATTCAAGGGGGAGTGAATCCAGCATGTCCACGTTTGCACATAAGGGAATCCGTCGTCTGCCTCTCGCGGTTGCAGTCATTGCCGTACTGCAAGCCACACCGGTCTTCGCGCAGGATCAAGCGCCCGACACCACACCAAGCAGTCAGACGAACAGCAGCACTAACGCCTCGAAGTCGACCGACAAGAGCAGCGACAAGGTCAAGCAACTGGAAGCAGTCACCGTGACGGGCTCTCTGCTGAAGCGCCCGGAATACGAGACCACTTCGCCGGTGCAGGTGATCGACATCAAGACCAGCGTCGCCGCCGGCCAGTTCGACACTGCCGACATCCTGCAGACCACGTCGGCCGCAGCGGGCTCCACGCAGATCAATGGCCAGTTCGGCGGCTACGTGGTGGAAGGTGGCACCGGCGTGCAGACGGTCAATCTGCGTGGCCTCGGCGCGAATCGCACCTTGGTGTTGCTCGACGGCCAGCGCCCCGGCCCGGCGGGCACGCGTGGCCAGGTAGGCGCATTCGATCTCAACGTCATTCCGCAGGTCATCCTCTCCCGCATTGAAATCGTGAAGGACGGCTCCTCTTCGATCTACGGATCGGACGCGCTGGCTGGTGCGGTCAACTTGATCACCAAAAAGAGCATGGATCGCCCGGAGCTGACCCTCGCCACCAGCCTGCCGGAACATGGCGGCGGCGAGCAGTACACGTTCTCTTTCGGTAACGGTTGGAGCTTTGATCGCGGCAGCATCTTGGCTGCTGTGCAATTCGACAAGTTGAAAGCGCTGCAAGTAGGCGACCGCGACTTCCTGGGTTGTACCCATGACATGGTATGGGGCAGCAATGGCCAGCGCATCGACCGCGCCGATCACTCGATCCTGGAGGGCAGCAGCTTGGCCGGCTGCAACAACCTGTATGCGGATTCGATCATCAAGTACACCAACTCCAGGATACGTTACGTCCCATCCAAGGACGGAAGCACCGTTGGCCCGTTTCCGGGCTACCACCCGCGGCCGTATCCCACGCCAAGTTACGCGAACGGCGGCCAAGCCTATTACGAAGACGTGCTGAACTATCCGTTCTATGGCGACAGTGACGCCATCAGCGCACGCCAACGCGCTACCGCCTATCTGGCCACCGACTTCAGCTTTGGCAGCGTGAACTGGAAGACCCAGTGGCTGTTGAACCATCGCACCACCAAGACACACTCGTACCGCCAGTTCTTTCCGCTGGTCTCCGATGGTCCGATCGCACCCGACCTCTCGAACATCTACGAACCCATCATGCCGTTCCCGGATAATGGTACGGAATCCGTGAACTACCTATACGGCACCACCAAGCTTGAGGGCCTGTTTTCCTCAACAGACAGCTGGGCATGGGAAGTCAATGCGGGCTTCAGCCGTTCCGACGGCGACTACCGCCACTTGGATATCGACACCGCAAAGACAGGAGACCTGAGCCTCGACAACTCCGGAGACGCCCTGGTCAACTACTTCGACCCGGGTTTCCTGAGCGGCGCTCGCATGAAGGACCTGGTCAATGCTATCGGCGTCTGGGACACCGGCAACACGGTCTATACGGAGGCCACAGTCAACGCCGTGTTTACCGGCAACCTGTTCACCATGCCTGCCGGCGATGTGGCATCCGCATTCGGCGCCGAATACCGTCACTATAAGATCGACGATCGACCGAGCCAGCTCGCGCTGGACAAGATGCAGTGGGGCTATACCTCGGCGGATCGCACCTACGGTACGGACAACGTCAAGGAAGCCTTCGCCGAAATCAGCGTACCTTTGCTGAAGGGCATCCCTGCGATCGAGTCACTGACGGCCGACGTGTCTGGCCGTATCTTCAAATACGGCACCGTGGACGGCCACGACGAAGTGTGGAAGGCCGGCCTCAACTGGCAGATCACTCCGACATTCCGCCTACGCGGCACACTGGGTACTTCGTATCGCGCGCCCGGCCTGTACGAGTTGTACCTCGGCGACCAGACCGGCTTCCAGTCGCAGACGACAATCGATCCCTGCATATTGTGGGGCGACAGTACCAATGACCGTATCCGTACAAACTGTGCGGCCGCCGGCATTCCAGCCGACTACAACGGTGCCGGCTCGTCCGCCCTGATCCATTCCGGTGGTGGCAAGGGCCACCTGAAACCTGAGACTTCCAGGGCCAAGAGCCTCGGCTTCGTATGGGCGCCGAGCTTTGCCAACCTCAACATCGCGCTTGACTACTTCGACTACAACGTGCGCGGTGAGATCGAACAACTTAGTGCAAGCGACGTGATCGCCGGTTGTTACGGAAGCGCAGTATTCCCGAATGCCTTCTGCAACCAGATCGTGCGCAAGCCAGGCAACGATCCGGGTAACCCCTACATGATCACGGACGTCTACGGCTCCTATATCAACATCAACCGCGAGCGTACCCGCGGTTACGACCTGCAGGTCAACTACGACAAGGATCTTTCGTTCGGCAAACTGTCGGCAGATGCCCAAGTGACCTACACGATCGAGGACACCACCGTGCTTTTCAGCAGTGCGGAGGCCAGCGGCTTCACCAAGGAGAACCAAGTAGGTTATATCGGCCGCCCCAAGACGGTAGGCCTCGCCGACCTCAGCTTGCAGCGCGGAGACTGGACCTTTGCCTGGCAGGGGCGTTACGTCAGCAGCACGCAGAACGACTACAGCCGGACTTTCACCTACTCGGGCTATCAGGGCGCAACACGCGACATCAGAGCCGGCTGGCAGTTCCTGCACAACGTATCCGCGACTTGGGAAAAGGGCGACTGGGGCGTGATGCTCGGCATCCGCAACCTGTTCGACAAGCAGCCTGACCTGATCTCGCCCAGCGCAGGCACCACCGTCGGCAATACGCCGCTGTATGCCTCGCAGTACGACTGGTACGGCCGCACGTTCTTTGCGCGCTTGAACTACAAGTTCTGACGTCGAACTAATCGCTGGAGCATGGCGAGGGAGCGGTATCGTGCCGCTCCCTCTCTTTTTGAAGTAACCACTACCGATGGCACACCTCTTTGCCGCATGCATGTTGCATCCGGGAGAGACGAGTCACAGCCGCTGCCGCGGCATCCCGTGCAGGCGCAGGCTGAAGGCTACGCCGTTGCCGTCGTCGAGGTTGCGTGCGCTGGCGATGCCGCCGTGGCGCTCGGCCACCAGGCGCACTACGTAGAGGCCGAGGCCGAGGTGGGGCGCGTCGCCAGGGGTGGCCTTGTCGCGCAGGCTGACCAGCGAATCGAACAGCCGGCCCTGCATCGCCGCCGGCAGCAGCGGCCCCTGGTTGGACAGCTCGATCTCGGCGCCGCCGTCGATGGCCCGCAGGCTCAATTGCAGCCAGCCGTCGGGCGGGGTGAACGAGAGCGCGTTGTCGAACAGCTTGTCCAGCGCCTGCGCGATGGGTTCGGGCGCGCAGTGCAGGTGCAGCGGTTCGTCCGGCAACACGCAGTCCAGCCGGCGCGCCCCGGCCAGCGGACGGTAGGCTGCGGCGCAGCCGCGCACCACCTCGCGCAGGTCCACGTCCTCCGGCTCGGCGGCGGCGATGGCGCGTTCCATGCGGCTGGCCTCGCTCATCGCCCGCACCAGCGCACCCAGCCGCGCCACGCCGTCACGGGCGCGCGCAAGGTAGGGTTGGGCATCCGGCGGCAGCTCGGCGTGCTCCAGGTTGTCCAGCGAGGACTTCACGATGGCCAGCGGCGTGTTGAGTTCGTGCGACAGCTTGGAGGCCAGCGTGCGCAGGTAGTCGGTGTAGCCGCCCACCGCCTCGAAGAGTTTCTCGAAGCTGCGCGCGAGGTCGCCGATCTCGTCCGGCGCGTCGGTCATCGGAAAGCGCCCCCGCTCGAACAGGCCATCCAGACGGCCATCCGACCATTGCGCGCGTTCGGCCGCATTGCGCAGACGGCCGAGGCGCAGGCTGAGACGCGTGGCGAACAACAGCAGGATCGCGCCCGCCAACAGCAGCACGCCGAAGCTGGTGAGCAGCAGGCCGAACAACGCGCGGTTCGCCAGCAGCGGCACCGCGCGGCTGGCCTGCTCCAGCAACAGCACGCCAGCCAGCTTGCCACCCTGCTCGATGGGCACCGCCGCGGAGAGCACCACGCTGCCGCGCTCCTCGCCGCTGCGCCACACGCTGACCGGCTGGCCGGCGCGCGCGTGCAGCACCTCGGGCGTCTCCAGCCGCGGCACGTCCTGCGCCCACAGGTTGGCGTCCTCCAGCCGCGGCGACAGCAGGGAACGATAGACCAGCGAAGCGAACCAGCCCGGCTGACCCTGCGCACCGGGCGCCGTGTCGAGCCTGCCGCTGCGCGCGAGCAGCCAGCCCTGCGGCGACAGCACGCGCGCCTGCGTGCGGTCCGGCGCAAGGCTGGCGAGTTCGGCGGACAGCGCGGGCGAGTAATCCCGCAGCGGCCGCATTTCCGCCGTCAGGCGGTCGCCGCCGTCCACCGCCACGTAGGCGCCGATGCCAAGCGCCTGCAGGGACAGGCTACGCGGCAGGCGCAGCTCGACGCGGAAACCGCTGCCGTCCTCCTGCCACTGCGCGGGAAACTCCGCGGGCAGACCGGCCACGGGCGCATCCAGCGCCTTGGCCGTGACCGCGCCGGGCGCGTCGCTTTCCAGCAGGTAATGCTGCGTGCCCGCTCCGTTGGCCAGCACCAGGTTCAAGTGATCCGCCGCCAGCGCGTTCGAGCCGTCCATCGCGTCGGCGCGGGTGCGCCGGGTGTCGCGCACTTCGGCGTAGAGGTACAGGCTGCTCGCGTCCTCGGCCAGCAGCAGCTTGCCGCGCGGACCGAACGGCTGGCTCCATGGCGTCAACGGCGCCCAGTCGTCGCCGTAGCCGTCCACGGTGATCGGATCGACCGCCTGCTCCACGTACCAGGCGGCGTCGCCCTGCGGCTGCACCGCATGCGTCACCACCAGGCTGCGCGCCACCGCGCGCGCCGAGGCGATCAGCGCCTGCGCCTGCCCTTCGCGCAGCAGCGCCTCCATCTGCCGCACATACAGCCAGCCGGCCACCGGCAACGCCAGCGTGCACAGCGCGACGAGCAGCAGCTTGCGGCGGAGGTTCATCGGGACATCAAGGCTTCGCGGGTTCGACGTAACGCTCGTAGCGCGCGTCGGTCGCCACCTGCATGAAGGCGTCGAGCAAGGCGCGTTGCGCGGGGTCGCCGTCGGCAAAGCTCATCGACCAGCTCAGGCGGATGCCGCTGGCCCGGCCCGGATCGCAGAACACCACCGCGTCGTCGATGCGGTCGCTGCCCTGGTACAGCACGCCGGCGCAGGACATGTGCCGATTGCCGATCCGGATGTCGGTGGCCTTGCCCTTGGGGTCGCGCTGCAGGTACTGCTTGCGGTCGGCCGCGACTTCGTCGGCCAACGTGGCGAGTTTGCGCGACCAGGTGTTGAGCACCATCACGCGCTCGGGCTTGCCGGTCCACTCGCCCTGGTAGAGCACGGCATCGACGCCGATGGCCTTGGCATAGGTGCAGCAGTCGCGGGTCCAGCCCGGCGGACTGGCCACCGCGATAGCCCAGGCCGGCGCGTCGCCATCGCGCACGCCGTGGGCCAGCACGTCGTCGCCGGCCTGCGCCGCCGCGGCGGACGCGCAGAACACGAACAGCATCAGCATCAGCAGGCGGCGCATGTTCACGGCCTCCACCGGTAACCCACGCCGTGCACCGTCTCGATGGCATCGAACTCCGGCGCCACTGCGATGAACTTCTTGCGGATGCGCTTGATGTGCGAGGTGATGGTGGCGTCGTCCACCACCAGCTCCGCCTCGCGCATCAGCTGGTCGCGGTTCTTCACGTGGCCGGGGAAGCGGATCAGCGTGTGCACCATCCAGAACTCGGTGACGGTGAGCGGCACCTCCGCGCCGTTCCAGGTGATGCGCATGCGCTCGGATTCCATCTTCAGCGGGCCGTGCTCGATCACCGTCTCGCTGGTCGCCGGCGCCTTCAGCGATTCGATGCGGCGGAACAGCGCGGCGATGCGCGCGGCCAGCTGGTGCAGACTGGTGTCCTTGCTGAGGTAGTCGTCGGCGCCCAGGCGCAGGCCGGAGATCACGTCGAAGTCCGAATCGCGCGCGGTGAGGAAGATGATCGGCAGCGTGGCGGATTTCGCACGCAGCTCGCGGCACAGGTCGAAGCCGCCTTCCGGCTCGTCGCCGAGGCCGATGTCGATGATCACCAGCTCCGGCAGCTTGATCGCGAACGCGTTGGACGCGTCCTGCCGCGAGCCGTAGCCGCGGGTGTCGTAGCCGAAGCGGTTGAGCGCCTCGACGTAGTTGGCGCGGATCAGCGGTTCGTCCTCGACGATGGCAATGCTGCGGCCCATGGGCGGCTCCCTGTGTGCGATGGCGCGATTCGATTCAGCGGTGCGGTGCAAGCGTATGCAGCGTGCTATGTGCGCCGCGATGGCGCAAGCCGCGCGGTGCCGCTGCCCGCGTTTTGCCACAAATCGGCGGCAGATGGCCCCGGCACCGCCGCTCGCGCGGCCGCGCTTGGGCGTGCAATGCATCCATCCCCACCGGAATGCCGCCATGCCCCGCAACGATGCCGCCGACCGCGACCCCAACGCCGAATTGCGCGGTTTCGAGCCGCTGCGGGTGACGCTGGCGCTGGGCGCGCTGCTGCTCGGCTTGCTGATGGGGTTGCACTGACCGTTTCCCGTGGAAGGCCGGCAAGCGGCCGGCGCGCAGGGACGCACGCCGGCCGCGGGGCAAGGACGCTCCTCGCGACGGCCAACCTGCCAAGGCTTTTCCTCCTGCTGGTGGTTCCTTCGATCCCCTCTCCGCGAGGGGATTTTTTTCGCCGCGCTTTTTCGGGAACCATTCCGGCGACGGCTTGTCTCAATCATCGACTGACGCCCTTCCATTGCCGTGGATGGCGCGGATGCGGCGCATCCCTCCCCAGCGGACGCATCCGCGCCAAGGCGTCGGTCGATGGTGTCTCCTCGCACGTCATACCACGACGTTTGCCCCGGCGCGGTCTCTCCGCGCCGGGGCTTTTTGCCGTCCGCAGGAAGCTTCAGCCGATGGCTTCGCGCATCGCGGCAATCTCGGCACGGTAGTCCTTGGCGTGGAAGATCGCCGAACCGGCGACGAAGGTGTCTGCGCCCGCGGCGGCGATGGCACCGATGTTCTCCGCGGTGACGCCGCCGTCCACCTCCAGCCGCACCGGCAGGCCGCGCTCGTCGATCATGCGGCGCACGCGGCGCAGCTTCTCCAGCGCCATCGGGATGAACTTCTGCCCGCCGAAACCGGGGTTCACCGACATGATCAGCACCAGGTCGAGCTTGCCCAGCACGTAGTCCAGGCAATCCAGCGAGGTGGCGGGGTTGAACACCAGGCCGGCCTTGCAGCCGGAGTCCTTGATCAGGCCGATGGTGCGGTCGACGTGCTCGCTGGCTTCGGGGTGGAAGCTGATCAGGCTGGCGCCGGCCTTGGCGAAATCGGGCACGATGCGGTCCACCGGCTTCACCATCAGGTGCACGTCGATGGGCGCGGCGATGCCGTACTTGCGCAGCGACTGCAGCACCATCGGGCCGATGGTGAGGTTGGGCACGTAATGGTTGTCCATCACGTCGAAATGCACCCAGTCCGCGCCGGCGGCCAAGGCCGCGGCGGTGTCCTCGCCCAGCCGCGCGAAGTCGGCGGCGAGGATGGAGGGGGCAATGATGGGGGATTGCTTGCTCATGCTCGTGCTTCCCGGTTATTTGAAGCCGCGTTCCGCCTTGATGCGCTCGTAGGCCGCGTTGATCTCGCTGGCGCGCGCCTCAGCCTGCTTGCGCATCGCCTCGGGCAGGTCGCCGAGGCGGTCGGGGTGGTGTTCGGAAATCAGCTTGCGGTAGGCGCGCTTCACCGCGCGGTCGTCGGCGCTGCGGTCGATGCCGAGCACAGCGTAGGGATCGGGCCCCTGGGTATTGCGCTGCGGCGGCACGTAGCCGCCATAGCTCTGGCCGCCGCGGCCGTGCGCGCCGCCGGCGTTCCACGCATAGCCCTTCATCGCCATCAGCGCCATCAGCTCCATGTCGCTGACCCGCAGGGCGAAGGCAAGTTGGCGCAGTATCGCCATCTTCTCCGGCGCGGGATTGCCTTCCGCGAGCACGGTGTCGATCACCACGTCCAGCACCGGAAAGGCATGGTCGCGGCGCAGGCCGACCCAACGGCGCAGGCCGTCGATGGTGGGCGTGACGTCGAATTCCGCTTGCTTGCCGGCGTTGAAGCTGGCGATCGCCTGCTGGCGCTGCGCGGCGTCCAGGCCCATGCGCGTCATCATGCGCTCGGCGATGGCGATTTCCGCCTCGGACACGCGGCCGTCCGATTTGGCCACCGCGCCGAGCAGGGCGAACAGCGGCCCGACGAAGCCGCCCGCCTCCGGCGTGGCCTGCATGCGCTGGCTGTGGCGCAGGTTGTCGAACACGAAGCCGATCACCGCGCCGGTGATGGCGCCGGGCAGGTGGCCGATCAGCAGGCCGAAGAAGCCGAACCAAAGCGTGTAGGTGAAACTCATGGTTTGCCCGCCGGCGTCGGAGTCTGCGCGCTGTACCAGCGCAACACGGCATCCAGCTCGGCGTCGCTGAGCGGACCGATGGCCGCGCGCATCACCGGCACGTCG
Organism: Rhodanobacter sp.; assembly: GCA_040371205.1. Lineage (NCBI taxonomy): Bacteria > Pseudomonadati > Pseudomonadota > Gammaproteobacteria > Lysobacterales > Rhodanobacteraceae > Rhodanobacter > Rhodanobacter sp. The sequence continues at coordinate 459,171 of AP031382.1, read as the reverse complement.
CGGCTGCCGTCGCGGTAATGCTTCAAGGCCTCACGCAGGTAATCCAGCCGCTGCCCGGCCAGATTGGGCGCACCGGGCATGACGGCCGTCCCGGTCTCGCCGTGACACGCCGCGCACAGCCCCAGCCGCGACGGCCTGGGCGGCGCCGTCTGCGCCCATCCCGGAAGGGCGGCGAAAAGGCCAAGGGCCATGGTCAGCAGGATGCGCATCGACGAACGCCGGCTTCAAAGCCGCGAATTCTAGCAGCGCCACCCGCGATCCACCGCGGCGACGCCGGCGCCAGCCGCTACAATGCGCATTCCCCCTTCGCCCCGGAACTGCCGTCGTGCCCACCACCCTGCCGCAATCGAACCTGCCCGGCCTGGAACTGATCCATCGCGGCAAGGTGCGCGACGTCTACGCGCTGGACGACCAGCGCCTGCTGATGGTGGCCACCGACCGGCTTTCCGCGTTCGACGTGGTGCTGCCCAACCCGATTCCCGGCAAGGGCGAGATGCTCACGCAGATCTCCAACTTCTGGTTCGGCAAGACCGCGCACCTGATCCCCAACCACCTGCTCGACGTACCGCTGGCCGACGTGCTGCCGCCCGGCACCGACCTCGCGCTCTACGAAAAGCGCGCCGTGGTCACGCGCCGCCTGAAGCCGGTGCCGGTGGAAGCCATCGCGCGCGGCTACCTCATCGGCTCGGGCTGGAAGGACTACCAGAAGACCGGCGCGGTATGCGGCATCGCCCTGCCCGCCGGCCTCAAGCAGGCGCAGCAGCTGCCCGAACCGATCTTCACGCCGTCGACCAAGGCCGCGGTGGGCGACCACGACGAGAATGTGAGCTTCGACGTGATGGTCGACAAGGTGGGCCGCGAGCTGGCCGAACAGGTGCGCGACGCCACGCTGGCCATCTATCGCTGGGCCGCCGCGTATGCGGCCGAACGCGGCATCATCCTCGCCGACACCAAGTTCGAGTTCGGCACCGACGCCGACGGCAAGCTCTACGTGATGGACGAGATGCTCACGCCGGACTCCACGCGCTACTGGCCTGCCGACAGCTACCAGGTCGGCATCAGCCCGCCCAGCTATGACAAGCAGTTCGTGCGCGACTGGCTGGAGGCGCAGGGCTGGGACAAGACCCCGCCCGGCCCGACGATCCCCGACGAGGTGATCGCGCGTACCGCCGCGAAGTACGCCGAAGCGCTGGAGCGGCTGGCGGATATCCGGCTGGCCTGAGCCCCGGCTTGCGATGGCCGTCGCTGGCGTGCTGCTATTGCACCCTGAATCCCCCGGGGAACGCATCATGACCACGCAAGCCGCAAACCCGCGCAGCATGCAGGACTGGCTGGACAGCTACAGCAGCGACCACCGCAACCCGGTCAATCAGGTTTTCCACTGGTGCTGCGTGCCGCCCATCGTCTGGTCGGTGATCGCGCTCCTGTGGACCCTGCCCGTGCCGCGCGACTGGCTGCGCCCCGGCGCCTGGGCGGTGGCGGCGATGGTGCTGGCGTTCTACTGGTACTGGAAGCGCGCGCGCGTACTGGCGCTGGCGCTGCTGGTCGCGTTCGCCGCACTCGGCCTGCTCACCAACGTCCTCTACGCGCAGCTCGGTGCGGCCGATCTCCGCTGGCTCGCCGTCGGCGTGTTCGTGGTGGCGTGGATCGGCCAGTTCATCGGCCACCAGTTCGAGGGACGCAAGCCCAGCTTCCTCACCGACCTCGCCTATTTGCTGATCGGTCCCGCATGGCTGATGGCCAAGCTGCTGCGCCGGCTCGGCTTCAAGCACGTCGCATGAATGCCCTGCTTACCGTCGTCAGCAGCCTGGTGTGGTGGGTGCTCTACGGCAGCATCGCCGCACTGTTCTGCGCACTGATCGCCTGGGTGGTGCTGCGCTGGACCGAACGCTGCAACGTGGTGTTCAACCGCATCTACCTCGCCTGCCTGCTGTGGACCCTGCTCGGGATGTTGCTGGTGGTCGGCGTGGCGGCCTACGAGGGCCACCTGCATCCGCCGTTCCGGCCGCTGCTGGCTTCGGGACTGCTGCGCTGGGTGCTGGTGGCGGACATGCTGGCGGGAGCGGCGCTGATCTGGAGACTCACGCCGCGGGTGGATGCGCGGCGGGTGCGGATGGCAAGCGCGTGCGTTGCGGTGGCGGTAGTGATGGGCGTGGGTTTCGGGGTGGCGACTTGCGTGATGTGAGGCCGCCGAACCGTCCGCACCCAAAATATCCCGTCGGAACACGGGCACGCCATTGGCGCAAACCGAAACGCTGCCGGTGCGTTGCATGGCCGGGTGGCGCACTTGACCCCGGCATCGCGGCAAGGTCATAAAGTTTGCTCAAGATTAAATAGCGTGCTATATAGTAGTCCATGACTACACAGCGCGCCGCCACCACCCCGCCTTTGCTGCTGGACCAGCAGCTGTGCTTCGCCCTCTACTCGGCGAACCTGGCGATGGGCAAGGTGTACCGCAAGCTGCTGACCGAACTCGATCTCACCTATCCGCAGTACCTGGTGATGCTGGTGTTGTGGGAGCGCGACGGGTTGACCGTGTCCGAGATCGGCGCCCGCCTGTACCTCGACTCGGCCACCCTTACGCCGTTGCTCAAGCGGCTGGCGGCCACCGGCCTGCTCGTCCGCGAGCGTTCGGCCGAGGACGAACGCCAGGTGGTGATCAGCCTGACCGCCAAGGGCCACTCGCTGAAGAAGCGTGCGGCCGCCGTGCCGGCGGGATTGTTCTGTGCCGCCGGCTGCACGCCAAACGAACTGCGCGCGCTGAAGCGCGACCTGGAGCGGTTGCGCGGACACCTGGCCGATGCGGATTGATCCGGCAGCGCCGGGCGCCTCTCTCCTCCACATAAATAGCACGCTATTCAATAGTCCATTATCGACGAGGTTTGCCGGACCACCCCGATCGACTCCCCCGCAGTCCGGCCATTACGAGGCAACCATCATGTCCATCGAAAAAGTCCTGTACCGCGCCCACGCCAAGGCCACCGGCGGCCGCGACGGCCACGCCACCTCCTCCGACGGCGTGCTCGACGTCAAACTGACCGTGCCGAAGGAACTCGGCGGCAACGGCGCCACCGGCACCAATCCCGAGCAGTTGTTCGCGGCCGGCTATTCGGCCTGCTTCCTGGGCGCACTGAAGTTCGTCGCCGGCCAGGACAAGCGCGCACTCCCCGCCGACACCACCATCGAAGGCGCGGTCGGCATCGGCCAGATCCCCACCGGCTTCGGCATCGAGGTCGAGCTGAAGATCCACGTCCCCGGCCTGCCGCGCGAGGAAGTGGAAACGCTGGTGCAGAAGGCCCACATCGTGTGCCCCTACTCCAACGCCACCCGCGGCAACATCGACGTGAAGCTCACCGTAGTCTGATCCGGCGATTGCGACCCGCGGCAACCGCATGCAAAAGGCCCGGCACAAGCCGGGCCTTTTGCGGAGCGATGCGCGCTTACTTCTTCTTCGGAATGTACAGGTCGGTGATGGTGCCTTCGTAGACCTCGGCCGCCATGCCCACCGATTCGCCCAGCGTGGGGTGCGGGTGCACGGTGAGCGCGATGTCGGCCGCCTCGGCGCCCATCTCCACCGCCAGCGCCAGCTCGGAGATCAGCTCGCCCGCGTTCACGCCGACCACGGCGCCGCCGACGATGCGGTGGGTAGCCTCGTCGAAGATCAGCTTGGTGAAGCCCTCGGTGCGCGCGATGCCGATGGCGCGGCCGGACGCCGCCCACGGGAACTTGCCCACGCCGACCTTGAGGCCCTTCTCCTTCGCCTCGCGTTCGGTGACGCCGACCCAGGCCACCTCCGGGTTGGTGTAGGCCACCGACGGGATCACGCGTGCGTCGAAGTGCGCCTTGTGGCCCGCCGCGACCTCCGCCGCCACGTGCGCCTCATGCACCGCCTTGTGCGCCAGCATCGGCTGGCCGACGATGTCGCCGATGGCGAAGATGTGCGGCACGTTGGTGCGCAGCTGCGTGTCGACATTGATGAAGCCGCGCTCGGTCACCGCCACGCCGGCCTTGTCGGCGCCGATCTTGTGGCCGTTGGGCGAGCGGCCCACCGCCACCAGCACACGGTCGAACACGCTGGTGTCGGGGATGCTCTCGCCCTCGTACTTGACCTCGATGCCCTTCTTGCCGGCCTTGGCCTCGGTCACCTTGGTCTTGAGGTGGATACCCTTGAGCTTGCCGCCCAGGCGCTTGGCCAGCGGCTTAATCAGGTCGGCGTCGGCGCCGGGGATGATCTGGTCCATGAACTCGACCACGGTCACTTCGCTGCCCAGCGCGGCGTACACCGTGGCCATCTCCAGGCCGATGATGCCGCCGCCGACCACCAGCAGCTTGCCGGGCACGTCCTTCAGCTCCAGCGCACCGGTGGAATCCACCACGCGCGGGTCGTCCCACGGGAACGCGGGCAGCTTCACCGACTGCGAGCCAGCAGCGATGATCGCCTGCTCGAAGCGGATGAGCTTGGTGCCTTCGGCCGTCTGGACTTCCATCTCGTGCGGCGACACGAACGTGCCCGTGCCGGTCACGGTGCGCACCTTGCGCTGCTTGGCCATGCCGGCCAGCCCCTTGGTGAGCTGGCCGACCACGCCGGCCTTGAAGTCGCGCAGCTTGTCGATGTCGAGCTTGGGCTTGCCGAAGCTGACGCCGTGCGCGGCCATCGCCTCGGCCTCGTCGATCACCGCGGCGGCGTGCAAGAGCGCCTTGGACGGGATGCAGCCCACGTTGAGGCAGACGCCGCCCAGCGTGTCGTAGCGCTCCACCAGCACGGTGTCGAGGCCGAGGTCGGCGGCGCGGAACGCGCCGGAGTAGCCGCCGGGACCGGAGCCGAGCACGACGAGCTGGCAGGTGATGTCCGCGGTGCGGCCGGAGGCGCTGGCGGCCTGCGGCGCCTTCGATTCCGCCTTCGGCGCAGGGGCCGGTGCGGGAGCCTGCGCCGGCGCAGCAGCGGGCGCGGCCGGCGCCGCGGCGGCACCGTCGGTCTCGAGCAGCAGGATCACCGTGCCCTCGGACACCTCGTCGCCCAGCTTCACCTTGAGTTCCTTCACCGTGCCGGCGGCGCTGGACGGCACCTCCATCGTGGCCTTGTCCGACTCCAGCGTGATGAGGCTCTGCTCTTTCGCCACGGTGTCGCCGGGCTTCACCAGCACCTCGATCACCGGCACGTTGTCGTGACCGCCGATGTCGGGAACCTTGATCTCGAGCGTGTTGGCCATGGTGTGTTTCCTTTGCGTTGCGAGGCGTCAGCGAGCGACGCCCGGGTCGGGTTCGGGGGAACGGGGCGCCGTCTCGCTGGACGGCTTCATGTGACTGGTGACGTCGCGCGCGGCGTCGTTGCCCTTGTCGGGATCGGGACCGGCGCCCCCTGCTTGCGGGTCTGCGGCCACCGGCTCCGGAGCTGGCCGGCGGGCCCAGCTGCGCACGTGCAGGTCGCGCTGCGGGAACGGAATCTCGATGCCGTATTTCTCCAGCGCGGTGTGCAGCGCCCAGTAGTATGCGGCGGTGACCGAGCCCGGTCGCCGGGTCGCTTCGGCATCGAGCCAGACCACCAGCTGGAAATCGAGCGAGGAGTCGCCGAAGCCGCACAGCCATACCTGCGGTCCGCGCGGACCGTCCATGGCCAGCGTGAACGGCACGGCCGCCGCGGCTTCGAGCGCGGCCTTCTTCACCAGTTCCTTGTCGGTGCCGTAGGCCACGCCGAACGGCACCTTGAGCCGGCGCGCGGCCTCGCGCAGCGTCCAGTTCACCACCCGGCCGGTGACGAACTCGGAGTTGGGCACCAGGATGTCGATGTCGTCGTTGGTGGTGATCAGCGTGGCGCGGATGCGGATCTCGCGCACGTTGCCGTGCACGCCCGAAGCCAGCTCGACGAAATCGCCCACCTTGAGGCTGCGGTCGAACAGCAGGATCAGGCCGGAGACGAAGTTGTTGAAGATCGCCTGCAGGCCGAAGCCCAGGCCTACGCCCAGCGCACCGGCGAACACGGTGAACTTGGCGATCGGGATGCCGGACGCGTTCAGCGCCATCAGCACGCCGACCAGCAGCAGCAGGTAGTGGGTCAGCCGCTCCACCGTGTAGACCGAGGACAAATCGAGGTTGTCGTGCCGCTCCACGTAGCGCCGCAGCAGGCGGCGGAAGAACGAGGACAGCAGCAGGAACACCACCAGCACCAGCACCGCCGCCAGCACCGAGCCGACGGTGACCCTCACCCCGCTCATGTCCAGCAGCTTGACGTTCATCCACTCGTTGAACTGGCGCACGCCGTCTTCCCAGGTGTGCGGCACGGCGGCGCGCACCTGGGTCAGCGGATCGCCCGAGCGGAGGGCGGTCACCCGGCGCTCCCGGTCAGAGCAGCAGGCGGCGGATGTCGCCCAGCTGCTGGGCGAGGAAGGCGGCGAAGCGCGCCGCCAGGGCGCCGTCGATCACCCGGTGGTCGTAGGACAGCGACAGCGGCAGGATCAGCCGCGGCGCGAACTCCTTGCCATTCCACACCGGCTTGATCGCCGACTTGGAGACACCGAGGATGGCCACTTCCGGCGCGTTGACGATGGGCGTGAACGACGTGCCGCCGATGCCGCCCAGCGAACTGATCGAGAAGCAGCCGCCGGACATGTCGTTCGGCCCCAGCTTCTTGTCGCGCGCCTTCTTCGAGATCTCGCCCAGTTCGCGGGCGAGGTCGAGCAGGCCCTTCTTGTCGACGTCGCGGATCACCGGCACCACCAGGCCATCGGGGGTATCGACCGCGATGCCGACGTGGAAGTACTTCTTGAGGACCAGCTTCTCGCCGGTCTCGTCCAGCGAGGCGTTGAACTGCGGGAACTGCTTCAGCGCCGCCACCACCGCCTTCATCTGGAACACCAGCGGGGTGATCTTGAGGTCCTTGTTCTCGGCCCCGAGGTTCTTGCGGAAGGCCTCCAGCTCGGTGATGTCGGCGTCTTCGTGCTGGGTGACGTGTGGGATCATCGCCCAGTTGCGCGCGAGGTTGGCGCCAGAAATCTTCTGGATGCGCGAGAGCGGCTTCTCTTCCACCGGGCCGAACTTGCTGAAGTCCACCTTCGGCCACGGCAGCAGGTTGAGGCCGCCGCCGGCAGCGACGGCCGCGCCGCCCTGCACCGGCCGTGCGCCCGAGGCCAGCGCGTGCTTGACGTAGGCGCTGACGTCCTCGCGCACGATGCGACCGCCGCGCGCGCTGCCCTTCACCTGCTGGATGTCCACACCCAGCTCGCGCGCGAAAGCGCGCACCGCGGGGCTGGCGTAGGGCGCGTCGCCCGGCATCACGATGTTGGCGTCGAACGGCGGGCGCACCTGCGGCGGCACGTCGCCCTCCGGCACATTGCCGGGCAGCACGCTGCGGCCGCCCTTCGGCGCAGGCTTCTCTTCCGCCTTCGCCGCCGGGGCAGGCGCGGGAGCCGGCGCCGCGGGAGCCGGCGCGGCGCCGCCTTCGGCCTCGATCAGCGCGATCACCGCGCCCTCGGAGACCTCGTCGCCGAGCTTGAGCTTCAATTCCTTCACCACACCGGCGAACGGCGCGGGCACTTCCATGGTGGCCTTGTCCGATTCCAGCGTGATCAGGCCCTGGTCCTTGGCGACGCGGTCGCCCACCTTCACCAGCACCTCGATCACCGGCACGTCGCTGTGGCCGCCGATGTCGGGCACGCGCGCCTCGCGCACGCCGCCGCTGGCGGCCGCAGCCTGGGGCGCGGCAGCCACCGGGGCCGGCGCCGGCGCAGCCGCCGCGGGGGCAGGGGCGGGGGTGGATGCCGGAGCCGCGGCGGCGCCTTCGGCCTCGATCAGCGCGATCAGCGCGCCCTCCGAGACCTCCTGGCCCAGCTTCACCTTCACTTCCTTCACGATGCCCGCGAACGGTGCAGGCACTTCCATGGTGGCCTTGTCCGATTCCAGCGTGATCAGGCTCTGCTCTTTCTCGACGCGGTCGCCGGGCTTGATCATCACCTCGATCACCGGCACGTTGTCGTGGCCGCCGATGTCGGGTACGCGGGCTTCTTGAATGGCCATGGTGTCTCCTGCGAATGGCGAGGGCAGACCGCGCGATGGGGACGGAGGAGCGGTCGCAAGACTTGCATCATATCGAACGGGGCCAGCCAGCGGCAGGTTTCACGGCCCGCGGATTTGCATGCGCATACGTATGCACGGCAGCGATGGCCATGACGGGAGGCCCATGTGCCGTTCCGCCCGCTTGCCTCACACTGCCGCCATCGTCCAGAGCGCGAACCGCCATGCTCAGCATCCGTCACTTGTCCAAGACCTATGCCAACGGCGTGCGTGCGCTGCGCGACGTTTCGCTGGACATCCCGAACGGCATGTTCGGCCTGCTGGGGCCGAACGGCGCGGGCAAGTCCTCGCTGATGCGCACCATCGCGACCCTGCAGGCCCCGGACGCGGGCAGCGTCCACCTGGACGACCGGGATCTGCTGGCCGACAAGCAGGCCACCCGCCGCCTGCTCGGCTACCTGCCGCAGGAGTTCGGGGTGTATCCGAAGGTCTCCGCGGAGGCGATGCTGGACCATTTCGCCGTGCTCAAGGGCGTCACCGCCAAGGGCGAACGGCGCGACCTGGTGGAATCGCTGCTGCGCCAGGTGAACCTGTGGGACGTGCGGAGGCGCAAGCTCGGCACCTATTCCGGCGGCATGCGCCAGCGCTTCGGCATCGCGCAGGCGCTGATCGGCGATCCGCGGCTGGTGATCGTGGACGAGCCCACCGCGGGCCTGGACCCGGAGGAACGCAACCGCTTCCTCAACCTGCTCGCCGAGATCGGCGAGCGCGTGGTGGTGATCCTTTCCACCCATATCGTGGCGGACGTCACCGACCTCTGCCAGCGCATGGCCATCGTGGGCCAGGGCCAGGTGCTGCTTGCCGGCGAGCCTTACGAGGCGATCCGCGCGCTGGAGGGCAAGGTCTGGCGGCGCAGCATCGACAAGGCCGAGCTGGACGGCTACCGGGCACGGATGAACATCCTCTCCACCCGCCTCGCCGGCGGCCGCACCCTGCTGCACGTGCTGGCCGACGAGCGGCCGGAGGCGGGCTTCGAGCCGGTGGCGCCGGACCTGGAGGACGTCTATTTCGGCCGCTTGCGCGCGCAGGCCACCGCGCGCGCCGCCTGACGGACGGCCCGCCATGTTCTTCGAGATCCTCCGCTTCGAACTGCGCCAGCAACTGAAGGCGCCGCTGTTCTGGATCATCGCCGTGGCGTTCGCGGGGCTGGCCTTCACGCTGGCCAGCACCGACGCCATCGTGCTGGGCGGCGCCAGCGGCAACGTGCTGCGCAACGCGCCGCTGGTGATCGCGCGCCTGCTCAACGTGTTCGCCGTATTGAGCATCCTGCTGGTGGTGGCCTTCATCGCGAATGCCGCCACGCGCGACTTCGAGCAAGGCACGGCGGAACTCCTGTTCGCCACGCCGATGCGGCGCGGCGCGTACCTGGGCGGCCGCTTCGCCGCCGGCTACCTGGTGCTGGTGGTCATCCTCGCGCTGTGCGCGCTGGCGCTGGCGGCCGGCGGCGCCATGCCGTGGGTGGATGCCGGACGGCTGGGCGCGGCCGACTGGCGCGGCTATCTCTGGGGCTTCGGCGTGCTGGTGCTGCCCAACCTGTTCTTCGTCGCCGCCCTGCTGTTCCTGCTGGCCACGGTCACCCGCTCGCTGCTGGCCAGCTACGTGGGCGTGATCGCCTACTTCGTGCTGCAGGGCGTGGCCGGCTCCCTCAGCCGCAGCCTCGACAACCGCTGGCTGGCGGCGATGATCGATCCGTTCGGCGGCCATACGCTGCAACTGGTCACCCGCTACTGGACCGCCGACCAGACCAACCACCTGCTGCCCGCGCTCGACGGTGTGCTGCTGTTCAACCGCCTGCTGTGGCTGGCGGTCTCGGCACTGCTGCTGGCGGCCAGCTTTGCGCTGTTCCGCACCGACCGCGAGGGACTACGGCTGCCGCGCCGCAAGCCGCGCGCCGAGCCGCCGCTGCTGCGCCCGCAGGCCGGCGCAACGGCACTGGCACTGCCGAAGGCGGCGCTGGCGCACGACGCGCGCGCGCGGCTGGCCCAGCTGCGCGCGCAATTCCTGTTCGACCTGCGCGGCGTGCTGCAAGGTGCGGCTTTCCTGGTGCTGCTGGTGCTGGCCGTGGTGTTGATGCTGGTGACGCTGGCCATGGGCGGGCTGATCTACGGCACGCCGACCTGGCCGGTCACTCACCAAGTGCTTACGGCGATCACCGGCAGCTTCAACCTGCCGTTGATGATCGTGCTGCTGTTCTACGCCGGCGAACTGGTCTGGCGCGAGCGCCAGTGCCGCTCCGCCGAAGTCAGCGACGCCTTCCCCGTGCCCGACTGGGTACCGCTGCTGGCCAAGTTCGGCGCGCTGCTGGCGGTCATCGCCGTCATGCTCGCCAGCGGTGCCGTGGTGGGCATGGGTTGGCAGCTCGCGCACGGCTATACCCGCCTGCAGCCCGGCCTGTACCTGTCCATGCTGGGGCTGCAGGCGATCCCGTTCGTGCTGGCGGCGGCGCTGGCGCTGTTCCTGCAGGTGGCGTGCAACAACAAGTTCCTCGGCTATCTCGCCGGCATCCTGTGGCTGGCCAGCTCGCTGGCCTTCGACCTGCTGCACTGGGAAGACAGGCTCTACAACTACGGCAGCGCGCCCGACGTGCCGTACTCGGACTTGAACGGTTTCGGCCACTTCGTCGTGGGCGCCCTGTGGTTCGATGCCTACTGGACCTGCCTGGCGCTGGCGATGCTGGCGGCGGCCGCCCTGCTGTGGCCGCGCGGCACCGGCGCAGACTGGCGCGGCCGCCTGCGCGAAGCGCGCGCGCGGCTGCACCCCGGCCTCGCGGCCATGCTGGCCGCCGCGCTGCTGGGCTTCGCCGGCCTGGGCGGCTTCGTCTACTACAACACCCACGTGCTCAACCACTTCGAAAGCAGCACCGAGCAGCAGCGCGAACGCGCCGATTACGAAAAGGAATACGCGAAGTACGCCGACCTGCCGCAGCCGCGCATCACCGCGGTGCAAGCCGACGTGGACATCCACCCTTACCATCGCCAGCTGCACATCCACGCGCGCTACACCCTGGTCAACAAGCGCGACGTGCCGGTGACCGAGCTGCTGGTGAACTACGCCGACGGCTTCGTGCCCAGGACGCTAAGCTTCGCGCCGCACGACACCGCCAGCTTCGACAAGCGCCTCGGCGTGGCGATCTACAGGCTGAAGACGCCGCTGGCGCCGGGCGCCTCGATGCCGTTCGAATTCGACATCGATTACGCGCCGAAGGGCTTCACCAACGGCACCGGAGAAACCTTCCTGGTGCACAACGGCACGTTCTTCAACAACGCGCTGCTGCCGCAGTTCGGCTACCAGTCCAGGGTCCAGCTCAGCGACCGCAACGAGCGCAGGAAGTACGGCCTTAAACTTGACGTGCCGCGCATGCCGCCACTGGGCGACGAAAAGGCGCGCGCCAACACCTACATCAGCAACGACGCCGACTGGATCAGCTTCGACACCACCGTCTCCACCGCCGCCGACCAGATCGCGCTGGCGCCCGGCACGCTGGTGAAGGCATGGACGCAAGGCGGCCGCCGCTACTTCCATTACACGATGCAGCGGCCGATGCTGAACTTCTTCGCGTACCTGTCCGCGCGCTACGCCACCAGGAGCATCGACGCCAACGGCGTGAAGGTCACCGTGTACTACAACCCGGCGCACGCGTGGAACGTGGACCGCATGCTGGAGAGCGCGCAGGACTCGCTCGCGTACTACGACAGCCACTACACGCCCTACCAGTTCAAGCAGCTGCGCATCGTCGAGTTCCCCGACTACATGACGCTCGCGCAGAGCTTCGCCAACACCATCCCGTTCTCCGAGTCCATCGGCTTCATCGCCGACCTGCGCGACGCCAGCCACATCGACTACGTCTACGACGTCACCGCGCACGAAGTGGCGCACCAGTGGTGGGCGCACCGCGTGATCGGCGCGGACATGCAGGGCTCCACCCTGCTCAGCGAATCGCTGGCGCAATACAGCTCGCTGATGGTGATGAAGCACAAGTACGGCGCCGACCAGATGCGCAAGTTCCTCAGGTACGAACTGGACATGTACCTCGCCGGCCGCGCCGCCGAGAAGGTCGCCGAGGAACCGTTGGGCAAGGTCGAGAACCAGCCCTACATCCATTACCGCAAGGGCTCGCTGGTGTTCTACGCGCTGCAGGACTACGTGGGCGAGGACTGGCTGGATGCCTTCCTCAAGCAGTTCCTGCTCGGCAAGGGTTTCCAGCAGCCGCCCTACACCACCTCGAAGGAGTTCGTCGATGCGCTGGGCAAAGCGCTGGGGCCGCAGTGGCAACCGATGCTGGACGACTTCTTCTGGCGGATCACCTTGTTCGACGACCGCATGCTGGACGCCACCGCGAAGAAACTGCCCGGCGGCAAGTACGCGGTGACCCTGAAGGTGCACGCCGCCATGGCCTATGCCGACGGCAAGGGCAAGGAGACGCCGGTGGCGCCGAACATTCCCATCGACATCGGCGTGTTCGCCGCCGCGCCCGGCGGCGGCAAGGACGGCAAGCCGCTGTACCTCGCCAAGCGCCGGCTGCCGGAGGGCGACAGCACGATCACGGTGACCGTGGACGGCGTGCCCGCGACGGCCGGCATCGACCCGTACAACGAACTGATCGACAAGGTGCCGGACGACAACCGCAAAACGGTGACGTTGCAGTAGACCCGTCGCGGGCGCGGCCGCAGAGCAAGTTCAGCGGCTGCGCTCGTCGATGTCGCTGACGCGGCCGTCGGCCAGGGTGATCACGATCACCCGCCCGTCGCGGCGGTACTGCCAGGTTTCGCTGGATGCCGTGCCGCCGGAGGCCGCGCGCACGTGCCGGCCGCGACGCCCGCCGCTGCGCGCGCCACGATGCGACTTGTGCGACGGCTTGCCGAGCAGGTCGAGCACCGTGGCCGCGCTGTCGCCCACCACCAGCACGCGGCTGCCCACGCGCAGGCTGTCGGTGGCGACGGCCATGCCCGCGCAGGCGGACAAGGCCGCCGCCAGCAGGCTGGCCCGCAGGTATCGATGCATGGTGCACTCCCCGTGCGAAGGGCGCCTCGCGCCCGGCAAGGCAGGTTCGCCCATGCTCGCCCGCGCGGCATACCGCAACCGGCTGACGATTAGGTGAGCCTGCCGCGCAACGCCGTGTAGTCGCGTGCCGTCAGGAATGCGCGGCGCCCGCCAGGCTGTGCATGTCCAGATGGATGCTGCGCAGGCGCGGCAGCTGCTTGTGCAGGCTGCGGGCGGCCTCTTCCGGCAGGTCGGCGATGGCTTTTTCGAAGGCGCGCAGCAGCGCGCTTTCATCCTGCGCCAACGCCTGTATCCATGCCTGGTCGTGCCGCGCGGAGGCGCGCGCCGTGCTGCCCACCAGCCGGCAACGCAAGGCGGCCCGCCAACTGCCGCGGCTGCGTACCTGGTCGCCGGCCCGCTCCGCATCGCGCTGCAGCTCGGCCGCCACCGAAGCCAGCGCCTGCGCGTCTTCGCCCAGCACGGCGCGCAGGCCCAGTTCGTTCACCGCCTGCGCGGCATAGCGATACAGGCGGCAGAGATCGATGCAGCGGCGGATCAGCCGGTTGCGCGTGTTGTGTACGGATTTCGTGACCACGATGCCATGGGGAGGGCGCGGGAATGGGTGGCACCATCCTCGACCATGGCCACTTAGCCGGAGATTAACCCGCAGCGCCCGCGTTCATGGACCGATCTGCAACAGGTTCAGCGGACGGCCTTGGCCGTCGCGCACGCCTTGCTGCAAGGATGCCAGTTGCCGGATCGACGGGCACAGCTCGGCGATCTGCGGCTGCAGCGCCTGCATGCGTTGACGCATGCGCGGCTCCAGTTGCGTGGCGAGGTTCGCCGCGCGGTCGCGCAGGTCGGCGGCGGTCTGCAGGTCGCCGTTCATCGCGGCGTTCAGCGCCTGCTGGCCGAGGTCGCCGACGATCAGGGGAAACAGGTCGCCCTCGACCTGGCTGACGTACTGGTTCATCGCGGCGCCCTGCCAGTCGTGCGTGCTGTTGCTGGCGGCGATGCGCCGCTTGAGGCTGGCCGCATCCGCCGCCAGCCGCTGATCCAGCTCGGCGCGCGTATCGGCGTCCAGCCCCATGCCCGCCGCCTCCTGGCGCAAGCCTTGCGCCGCCATGTCCACGCCATGCTGCGCCACCGTGCGCACGCGCGGCGCCAGCGCACGCAGGTCGCGCTCGAACAACGAGAGCCGGTCCTGGTCCTCCGCGTTCAGCGCCACCGGCACGCCGTCGACGCGCAACGTGCCCTGGCTCAGCTCCACCCGCGTGGGGTCGGGCGAAGCGCGGTCGAACAGCAGGCTGTCCGGCCGCAGCGTCACGTCGTAGCTGCTGCTGGCGCGACAGGTGGCGGCAAGATCCTGCGCATGCAGCGGCAAGGCCGCGAACAGCGGCAAAAGGCAAACGGACAGGTGGCGAAGACGCATCGGGCGGATTCCGCAGACGGGATCACGCACCGATACCCTCCGGCGAATCAACCCGTGCTGAACGCCCGTCGCGTCATGCGCCCTTGAGCGGCGTCAGCAGGCGCAGGCCGCGGCCCACCTGGTCGATGGCGCCGTCGGGCACGGCATCGACTCCGCCGGTGATCTGCCGCTTGTCCAGCCAGGGAATCCACTGCATCGGGCCGGGTATGTAAACGTCCCACTGGCCGTAATGGGCGCGGGTGGAATAGCCGTTGATGCGCATGGCGAAGGTCACCGGCAACCGGATCACGCGGTACGCCGTGGCGCCGTCCGTTGCCGGGCTGAACAGCCAGCTTTGCGCCGCACGTACCGAAACCCGCGCCAACTGGTCGCGCCAGCGTTCCATCTCAACGGCGCTGCCGAACTTGCCAAGGTCGACCTGCTGGGCGGCGGCATCGACCACCTTGCCGGCCGCATCCAGGCGCGCAACCAGGTACACCGTGCCGGTGACGCGTTCGCGCAGGGCCTCGCTCGGGTAGACCGGGTTCCGCTCCTGCACGGCCTTGATCGCGGGCTTGCCGTTGCGCTCGAAGAAATGTGCGGCGGCGACGTCGAGGCGGAACATGTCGTTGGCCATCGGCATGGCGAGCACGCGCACGCTCATCGAAGCCTTGGCGATCGCCGGTTTGCCGTCCACCGCGACGGGTTTGAACTTCCATGTGGGAATGGCCTTGGCCAGCAGGTCCTTCACCTGCGCCGGGAGCTCATCGGGATGGTCGAGCGCGTACTGCATCACGCTGCCGTCCGGCGCCACCTCGATGCTGCCGCTGACCAGCATGCTGGCCTGCGTGAACTTGTGCGCGTCGTCCGCCGCGGCGGCCAGCGCCACGCCCGAAAGCCACAGGCACGAAAAACCGATCAACCAACGTTTCATTGCACATCCTCCTTGGTTAGAGCAAATCAACGACGATGCCGGAATTGCATGCGCACGGACGGCGCACCCAACTGCCAGGCAAGCCACAACAACACGGGGATCGCGACGGCCTTCAGCCCCAGCGTGATGCGATAGACGCGCCGCGCATGCAGCAAGGCATTGCGCAGGATCTCGTCCTTGCCCACCTGGGCCAGCGCATCGGCACTGGCGCGGTCGAACTGCGGCCAGTGCGCCAACATCACGCCGCCGCCGGCCAGCGCCCACAACGCCAGCGCACCGCATGCCACGCGCAAGGGCACGCGCGCCCACGCCTGGCGCAGAATGCATGCGGCGCACAGCACGATGACCGCAAAGGCGGCCGCGAAATAGCCGACGTCCCAGGCCAGCATGCGCCGCAGCGCGGCACCGTCGGCGGGCGACACATTCGCGCGCTGCGCCCACAGCAGCTGCGCATGGGAGAGGTACTGCACGCAGCCGAATCCGGCCAGCAGCAACAGCAGCCACGCCACCACGCGCCACGCCGCGAAGCCGTGCGTCGCGTCGCCCGATCCGACCGGCGCCCGCACCGGCATCAGTGCGCCGTCTTCTTCAGCGCGGCCAGGTCGGCCAGCACCTGGCTGGAGTTCGCCTTGGGATCGACGTCCACGTAGACCTTGGCGATCCGGCCCTGTGGATCGATCAGGAAGGTGGTGCGCTTGGCGTAGTGCATGCCCACCATGCTGCTGAGCACGCCGTATTCGGTGGCCGTCTTGCGGTCCGTGTCGGCCAGCAGCGGGAACGGCACGTGGTACTTGGCGGCGAAGTCCGCATGCGACTTCATGTCGTCCAGGCTCACGCCCACCACGGAAGCGCCGGCCTGGCGCAGCTTGGCGATGTCGTCGCGGAACGTGCAGACCTCCGTGGTGCAGCCGGGCGTGAAGTCCTTGGGATAGAAATACAGCACCAGCCAATGGCCGCGGTAATCGGCGGGACTGCGCCAATGGCCGTTCTGGTCCTGCAGGCGGAAGGTCGGGGCGACCGTGCCGGCCTGCGGCATGGCGGCATCGGCGGCGAATGCGGGCGCGGCGAGCAGGCCGCAGAGCAAGGTCAGGGCAAACAACAGCGAAAGGCGGCGCATGGCGGCACTCCATGGAATGGCAGTGCCCAGTGTACGCCGCCGCGCAAACGAAGGGCGCCTTGCGGCGCCCTCCGTCCGTGACGCGGCCGCGTCGTTCAACGGGGACTGATGGTGAAACGCCCCACCGACACGCCGAGGTTGACGCCTTCGCCATGGCCGGCCAGCGCCAGCGAGGTGGTGCCCTTGGTCAGCACCTGCACGGTGCCGCTCTTCACCACGCCGGCCTCGGCGCTCGCCTGCGCGTAGTCGCCGAACACATCGTCGATGTTGCGCACATGCGTGATGTCGCCGGTGCCATGGTCGATGCGGTACTTGCCGGCGGTGAGCCCGCCGCCCACCACCGCAATCTTCACGGCGGCCTGCTGGCCGTTGTCGCAACGCACGGTGCCGCTGCCTTCGGCGTGCTTGTAGAGGATCGACCAACCCGACAGGTTGAAATCGAGGTGGCACTTCACGTTGGCCTCGGCGGCATGGACGGGCGCGACAGGCAGGACAGCCAGGGTGCCCGTGCCGAGCAGCAGGGCGGCAGTCAGGGCGAGGGTGCGCTTGTTCATTGTCGTCTCCTACGGTTTGCGGGGTCATCGCGTTCCGCCGGACTTGCCGGCCGGACACGCGATCCAGCCTCGACGGAGCATCGTGACGACGGTGTGAGTCCCGCGCGCTTCCGTTCATCTAGCTTGATGTTTCGCTAACGCGGCCGCAGCCACACTGCATCCGACACGGTCTCGCCATGACAGGAGCAAGCATGCCCAAGCATTCGCTGGTCGGTTACGACGGTTCGGACGCCGCGCGCCGCGCCTTCGCCTTCGCGATGGAGCTGGCGCGGGGTTGCGGCGGACGGGTGCGCGTGGTGTCGGTGCTGCAGGTGGCCGAAGGCGGCGACACCTGCGCCTTGATGATGACCGATCCTGGCATCCAGCGCGTGCAGGAGCTGAAGGACGAACTGGCCGCGCTGGACGCCGACGCCGCGCGCCTCGTCGACGTCGAGCTGACCCACGGCGCGCCGGGCGACGTGCTGCTGAGCCAGGTCGAGCAGCACGGCATCGACCACATCGTGATCGGACATACCGAACGCGGCGCGCTGGCGCGCTGGCTGATCGGTTCGGTTTCCGACAACGTGCTGGCGCGCGCGCACGTGCCGGTGACGGTGGTGCGCTAGCCGGCGCGGCTCAGTGGCCGGCCGGGGCCGAATCCTGTTCGCGCGATTCGGCATCGATCTTGCGCTGCGCCTGTTGCGCCAGCTTCAGCCTGGCCACGTCGACCGGGCGGATCTTCGAGATGAAGCACGGCGGGAAGCCGCGTCCAGTGAGCACCTTGTCGAAGTTTACCGACACGTCGCCGGTGAACGAGGTGAGCCCGATCGCGTTGGCGTACTCCAGGTTCGGACACGGTCCCACGTCCAGCAGCCAGGCGCGGTTGACCTGCGTATAGACGGCCAGTTGGCTGTCGCCCAGCGGCTCCCACGAGTACAGGTCGTAGAAATGGAAGCTGCGCACGGGCGCGCCAGCCGCGGCCGCATAGGCCGCCTGGCGCTCGGCCATCCGCTGCGCGTAGGGCACGCTGGAGCACGCGCCCAGCGACAGCGAAAGCACCACGGTCATCCAAGGGATCTTGCGGAACATGGCTGCCACTCCTCCGGGGCGATGCTTGATGAAACGCACCGGCTGGCGGCCGGTGCACCGCGCTACTTCTTGCCGCCTTTCTTGGGCAAAGCCTGCCACTGGCCGGGCACGAAGCCGCCCACTTCGTAGACCAGCTCCACCTTCTTCTCGCCGTCCTGCATGGTGACGGGCAGGCTGACCGTCTTCGACTTCTCCAGCAGCGCAATGAAGCCCTTGTCGTCGCGGATCATCAGCGCCGGCTCGCCGGTGGGCGGCGCATAGGCCTTGATCGGATGGAGCTTGTCGTCGAACTTCGCCGCGATGGTGCAGTCGCCCCTGCAGACGAAACCGTGGGTGTCGCTGTACAGGAACGCGCTCTGGCCCCAACTGGTGTGCCGGCGCAGCACCAGCCGCACGCGCACGTCGGCGGGCCGGCTGTCGTAGATCGCCGCGGTGGACTGCGTGCCGCCCGCCATCGGCGCCACCTGGTATTGCCACAACGCGGCAAGGCGCGCCTTCTCGCTGTTCTCCTTCCAGCGCTTCTCGACCTCGGGCAAGGTCTGCTGCACCTCTTTCGCCGCGGCGCTGCCGGGGAAACGCCGCACGATGTCCTCGCCCATCGACGACGCCATCTGGTCGTTGTGGATGCGCAGCAGCTGGCGATAGGTGTCGAGATCGCGCGCCGCCTCGGCGGCCTGCGCCTGCGCCTGCTGTTGCGCGGCGTCCGGCGCGGGGGCGCCTCCCTGCGAACAGCCGGCCAGTATCAGCGCGCCGGCAAGGGCGGCTGGGGCGAAGCGGAAACGTAGCGGCGCGGTCGTCATCGCGAATCATCCAGGGCGGGAGCAACGGTTAGCTTGGAACGATCGCGCGCCGCGGCGCAAGCTCATTCGTCCGTGACAGGCTGCCCGCCGAAGCGCTCGCGCAGTGCGGCGCGGTAACGGCGGCTGCACGGAATCATGGTGCCGTCGCGCAGGCGCAGGCGCGCGTCACCGGTATCCAGCGGCTCGATCTCCGCGAGGTAGTCCAGGTTGACGCAATAGCCGCGATGCACGCGCAGGAAACGCGCCGGGTCCAGCCGCGCCTCGATGCCGGCCATCGTGCTGCGCATCGGATAGTCGCGCCCGCGCACGTGCAGGTTCACGTAGTTGCCCGCGGCCTGCAGCCATTCGATCTCGCTGGCGGAGAGCAGGAATTCCTTGCCCAGCTTGCGTACCAGGAAACGCTCGGGGCGTTCCAACGGCTCCACCGGCGGGCCGTCGTCCGGCTCGGCCAGCAACCTCGCCTCGCCCTGTTGGCGCAGCAGCCACAACCGCGACAGGCAGATCAGCGCGACGATGAGGAAATAGCTGCGGATGTCTTTAAGGTACTCGTAGCCGAAGTTCGGCCACCAGGCGCCGAAGCGGTAATGCTGGCCGACCGCCAGGTAGGCCAGCTTGCGCAGCCCGACCATGCCGGCCACGTGCACCAGGCTGAACGCCACGCTGGCCAGCAGGTGCCACGGCAGGCTGTAGCGCCAGGTGTCGAAGCGGAAGGGCCAGCGCCGCTCCACCATCTTCACGAAGGGGATCAGCAGCAGGATCAGCAGCGCGCTGCTCGATTCCCACACCCACGGCTCCCAGGCCGCCGTGCGGGCATGGTCGATCTGCGCGACAAGGCCGTTGAAGACCGTGTTGAGCGCGTACAACGCCACCCAGAAAGCCACCTCGACCGGCCGCGGCCAGCGCTGAAAGTCCTTGTATCCGGCATCCGCCTGCTCGTTCATCCTGTCGATTGTACGTGGCTGCGGCGGAATCCCCGCGCGCCCCGTCCCACGCCAGGGTCGGCCTGTCCCTGACCACCGGCGATCCGTCACTCCACGCTGGGAAGGACGGGCACACCGCACCATGCTGGCCGCTTTCCATCCAGCCGGAGCCACCCACGATGAAAAGGCGCGATTTGCTGAAGGCGGCCGCCACCCTGCCCTTGCTGCCCCTGCTGATGCGCGGCGGCACGGCCCTGGCGCGCGGTGCCGGCACGCTCGCGACCACCCTTCGTCCACGCCCGGGCCAGCCGGGCTGGCCCGCAGCGGCGGAATGGGAAGGGTTGAATCGCCAGGTCGGGGGACGGCTGCAGAAGCTGGAGCCGCCGTTCGCCCATGGCAATGCCTCGCAGGCGCTGAAGCAACTGGACAACCCGTTCGCGGTGGGCGACAACCCCGCGCTGACCCAGAGCAGCGGCTGGGCGGATGCCTGGGCATCGCAACCCAGCGCCTACGCGGTGGCGGCCGAGAGCGCCGCCGACGTGGTAGCGGCCGTCGACTTCGCGCGCCGGCATCGCCTGCGGCTGGTGGTGAAAGGCGGCGGCCACAGCTACCAGGGCACCTCGGACGCGCCGGACTCGCTGCTGGTGTGGACGCGCCACATGAACCGGATCGCGCTGCACGACGCCTTCGTGCCGCAAGGCTGCGCCGGCCACGTGGCACCGCTGCCGGCGGTGAGCGTGCAGGCTGGCGCGATGTGGATCGATGCCTACCACGCCGTGACCACCGATGGTGGCCGTTACGTTCAAGGCGGCGGCTGCACCACGGTGGGCGTGGCCGGGCTGGTGCAGAGCGGCGGCTTCGGCAGCTTCTCCAAGCGCTGGGGCACGGCGGCGTCCAACCTGCTGGAGGCGGAAGTGGTCACCGCCGACGGCCAGGTGCGCATCGCCAATGCCCGCACGAACCCGGAGCTGTTCTGGGGCCTCAAGGGGGGCGGTGGCGGCAGCCTCGGCGTGGTCACCCGGCTGACCCTGCGCACCCACGCATTGCCCGAGTTCTTCGGCGGCGTCAATCTCACCGTCAAGGCCGATTCGGATGCGGCCTATCGTGCCCTGATCGCCGAGGCGACGGACTTTTACCGGCGCGCGCTGTTCAACCCGCACTGGGGCGAGCAGATGAAGTTCTACGATGGTGACACCTTCGAAGTTTCCATGATGTTCCAGGGCCTAACCAAACAGCAGGCGGAACAGACCTGGGCACCCTTCCTTGCCTGGATACATGCCCGCAAGGATTGCCACATCAGCAAACCGTTCGGGGTGATGGCGGCGCCGGCCCAGCATCTCTGGGACGCCGAATTCCTGCACAAGTACCTGCCGGGCGCCATTGTCGCGGACGACCGCCCGGACGCGCCGCGCTATCGCTTCGTGTGGGCCGGCGACCGTGAGCAGGTCGGCGGGTTCATCCACGGCTACCAGTCGGCCTGGCTACCGGCCTCGCTGCTGGAACCGGGTCGGCAGGCGCAACTGGTGGAGGCCTTGTTCGCCGCTTCGCGGCACTGGGGTTTCGCCCTGCACTTCAACAAGGGACTGGCCGGCGCACCGGCCGACGCGATCGCCCGCGCCCGCGACACTGCCACCCATCCGCAGGTGCTCGATGCGTTCGCCCTGCTGATCTGCGCCACCGGTGGCGATCCCGCCTACCCCGGCATGCCGGGTGCCAGGCCCGATCTGGCCAAGGCGCGGCAGGAGGCGGCGTCCATCGACCAGGCGATGGACGCGATCCGCGCCGCGGCGCCCGGCGCCGGCTGCTACGTCTCGGAGAGCGACTACTTCCTGCGCGACTGGCAGCAGGGATTCTGGGGCGACAACTATCCGCGGCTCGCCGCGGCCAAGCGCAAGTACGATCCGGACGGCCTGTTCTTCGTCCACCACGGCGTCGGCAGCGAGGACTGGAGCGCGGACGGCTTCACGCGCCTGCAGGCCTAGGACACGGGCCACACCGCTGCCGGCACCTGCATGCGCGACTACAATGCGCGTTCCCCCGGCAAGGATTCCCATGTCGAAGCTCACGTCCCCGTCCGCCCCGGCGGACTCGTTGCTGCGCCATCCCGCCTTCGTGCAGTTCTGGTGCTCGCGCATCGCCTCCGGCTTCGGCTTCCAGATGCTGTCGGTGGCGGTGGGCTGGCAGGTCTACGCGATCACCGGCCGTGCCTTCGACCTCGGCCTGATCGGCCTGGCGCAATTCATCCCGTCCGTGCTGCTGGCGCTGCCGGCGGGGCACGTGGCCGACCAGTTCGAGCGGCGGCGCGTGGTGCTGCTCGGGCAGGTGGTGGAATGGACGGCCATCGTGCTGCTCGCCGCACTCACCCTGCTCGGCCGCATCCACGAGATCGGCATCCTGCTGCTGGTGCTCGTGATCGGCGTGGCCAAGACCTTCGAGGCACCCTCGATGCAGTCGCTGCTGCCGGCATTGGTGCCTACCGCCATCCTGCCGCGCGCGGTGGCGGTGAGCGGCTCGGCGTTCCAGATGGCGATGATCCTCGGCCCCGCGGTGGGCGGCCTGCTGTACGTGGCGGGCCCTGGCGTGGTCTACATCGCGGCGGCCGTGCTGTACATGGTCGCGGCGGGCATGATGGCGCTGCTGCGCTACGAGCAGGCGCCGCCGAAGCGCGAGCCGGCCACGCTGAAGACGCTGTTCGCCGGCGTGCACTTCATCCGCGAGCGCAAGGACGTGCTGGGCGTGATCTCGCTGGACCTGTTCGCGGTGCTGCTGGGCGGCGCCACCGCGCTGTTGCCGATCTTCGCGCGCGACATCCTGCACACCGGCCCGTGGGGCCTGGGCCTGCTGCGCGCGGCGCCGGCGGTGGGCGCACTGCTGATGTCCGTATGGCTGGCCCGGCACGACATGCAGCGCCGCGTCGGCATGATCATGTTCGCCTCGGTGGCCGGCTTCGGTGTGGCCACGCTGGTGTTCGCCGTGTCCACCGCGCTGTGGCTGTCGCTGGCGGCGCTGTTCGCGCTGGGCGCGTTCGACATGGTGAGCATGGTGATCCGCGGCTCGCTGGTGCAGCTGGACACGCCAGATGCGATGCGCGGCCGGGTCAACGCGGTCAACTCGATCTTCATCAACACCTCCAACCAGCTCGGCGAGTTCGAGTCGGGCATGCTCGCGGCATGGCTGGGCGCGGTGAACGCGACGGTGCTGGGCGGCATCGGCACGCTGGTGGTGGTGGGCTTGTGGATGGGCATGTTCCCCGGCCTGCGGCGGCGGCAGAAACTGCACATGGAGACCGCCGCGGAGGACACGCAGG
The DNA here is from genome assembly GCA_040371205.1 of Rhodanobacter sp. NCBI lineage: Bacteria > Pseudomonadati > Pseudomonadota > Gammaproteobacteria > Lysobacterales > Rhodanobacteraceae > Rhodanobacter > Rhodanobacter sp. The sequence continues at coordinate 436,013 of AP031382.1, read as the reverse complement.
CCGCAGGAGCGACGCTTTAGCGGTTGTAAGCAACGCGCCGGCCGGCGAAGCTTGCGCACATCGCTCGCCATGGAGAGCCGCGCATGCCCACGCCGCCGCCCCTGCGCTCCACCTTCGTCACCGTGTTGGCCTGGCTGTTCATCGGCATGGCGGGGTTCGCCGCGCTGATCGCCCTGCTGCGGAACCTGATGCTGCAGTGGTTGTGGCTGCCGGCCATGCAGATGCAACCCGCGCCGCCGCTGCCGCCCGGCCTGCCGGCGCCGACGCAATGGATGTTCGGGCACATGGTGTGGTTCTTTCGCGCCTTCCTGCTGGTGGCGGCCGTCACCCTGGCCGCCGCCATCGGCCTGCTGCGCCGGCACGAGTGGGCGCGTCGCCTGTTCATCGGGCTGATGGGGCTCAACATCGCGTACCAGGTGCTCGGCCTGGCCTGGCAATGGTGGTTCGCGGGGTCGATGGACGCCTTCCTGCACGCGCCGGGCATGCCCGCGGACATGTCGTCGGTCATGCACGACTTCATGCGCGCCGCCCAAGTATTCGGCACACTGATGGCCCTGTTGCTTTGCGCGCTGTCCGGCTGGATCATCCGCCGCCTGTGCAGCGCGCAGGTGCGCGACGAATTCCGCCCCTGGAAAGCCTTGCCATGATCGTCGTCCACCACCTGAACCATTCGCGCTCGCAGCGCGTGCTGTGGCTGCTGGAAGAGCTCGGCCTGCCCTACGAGGTCAGGCGCTACCAGCGCGACCCCAGGACCATGCTGGCGCCGGCGGAATTGCGCGCGGTGCATCCGCTCGGCAAGTCGCCGGTGATCGAGGACGACGGCCTGGTGCTGGCCGAGTCCGGCGCGATCCTCGGCTATCTCGGCGACCGCCACGGCAGCGGCACGCTGATGCCGCCGCACGGCACGCCCGCACGCCTGCGCTGCGACTACTGGCTGCATTACGCGGAAGGCTCGCTGATGCCCTTGCTGCTGCTGAAGCTGGTGTTCCATCGCGTCGAGGCCACGCGCGCGCCGTTCCTGGTGCGGCGGGTGGCGAAAGGCGTCGCCGGCAAGGTGCAGCATGCGTTCGTCGATCCGCAGATCGCACTGCACCTGGACTACCTCGAAGCCGAGCTGGGCAAGAGCGCATGGTTCGGCGGCGAGGCTTTCGGCGTCGCCGACATCGCGATGAGCTTTCCGCTGGAAGCGGCGGTCGCGCGCGCCGGCCTCGACGCCGGCCGGCCGCGGCTGATGGCCTTCCTCGAGCGCATCCATGCGCGCGACGCCTACCGGCGCGCGCTGGAACGCGGCGGCGCCTACGCACTGGCCGGTTGAGATCTTCCGCCGCTGCGTGCCGCGGCCAACAAAAAGCCCGCCGATGGCGGGCTTTTTGTTGGCGTCGCGCTCCGCTCACACGGTGAGCGGATTGGGCTTCTCGGGGTCGAGCTTGTATTCCTTGATCGCGCGGGCCACGTCCTTGGCGTTGACCTTGCCGTCCTTCGCCAGCGCGGCCAGCGCGGCGTGGGCGATCCAGTAGCGGTCCACCTCGAAGAAACCGCGCAGGTGCTCGCGCGTGTCCGAGCGGCCGAAGCCGTCGGTGCCGAGCACGGTGTAGCGCATGCCGTCCGGCATGAAGGCGCGGATCTGGTCGGCGTATTCGCGCACGTAGTCGGTGGCGGCGATCGCCGGGCCGGCGCGCCCATCGAGCAGGCCGGTGACGTAGGGCACGCGCTGCTCGGCCTCGGGATGCAGGCGGTTCCAGCGCTCGGCGTCGAAGCCGTCGCGGCGCAGCTCGATGAAGCTGGGGCAGGACCAGATGTCGGCGCTGACGCCGAAATCCTTCTCCAGCAGCTCGGCGGCGGCGATGACCTCGCGCAGGATGGTGCCCGAGCCCAGCAGTTGCACGCGCGGCTCGCCCTTCTTCGGCTTGCCGGCGTCCTTGAACAGGTACATGCCCTTGATGATGCCTTCCTCGACGCCTTGCGGCAGGTCGGGATGGCTGTAGTTCTCGTTCATCACGGTGATGTAGTAGTAGACGTCCTCCTGCTCCTGCACCATGCGACGGGTGCCGTCCTGCAGGATCACCGCCACCTCGTACGAGAACGTCGGGTCGTACGACTTCACGTTCGGGATGGTGCCGGACATCAGGTGCGAGTGGCCGTCCTCGTGCTGCAGGCCCTCGCCGTTGAGCGTGGTGCGGCCGGCGGTGCCGCCGATCAGGAAGCCGCGCGCGCGCATGTCGCCCGCGGCCCAGGCCAGGTCGCCGATGCGCTGGAAGCCGAACATCGAGTAGTAGATGAAGAACGGCAGCATCGCCTGGTTGCTGATGCTGTAGCTGGTGGCCGCGGCCATCCAGGCGGCCATGCCGCCGGCCTCGGAGATGCCTTCCTGCAGCACCTGGCCCTTCTGGTCCTCGCGGTAGTACAGCAGCTGGTCGGCGTCCTGCGGGCGGTACTTCTGGCCGAACGGCGCGTAGATGCCGATCTGGCGGAACATGCCCTCCATGCCGAAGGTGCGCGCCTCGTCGGCCACGATCGGCACGATGCGCTCGCCGATCTGCTTGTCGCGCAGCAGGAGGTTCATGCCGCGCACCAGCGCCATGGTGGTGGAGATCTCGCGGTCGCCGGTGCCCTTGGTGATCTGCTCGAACGCCGACAGTTCCGGCGTCTTGAGCTTGGCGTCGGCATGGCGGCGGCGCTGCGGCAGGAAGCCGCCCAGCGCGCGGCGGCGCTCCATCATGTACTCGACTTCCGGCGAGTTCTTGCCCGGATGGAAGTACGGCACCTCGCCCAGCTTGTCGTCCGTCACCGGGATGTTGAAACGGTCGCGGAAGTGGCGCACGGCGTCGTTGTCCAGCTTCTTCTGCTGGTGCGTGGGGTTCTGCGACTCGCCGGCCGCGCCCATGCCGTAGCCCTTCACCGTCTTGGCCAGGATCACGGTGGGCATGCCCTGGGTGTTCACCGCCTGGTGGTAGGCGGCATACACCTTGTGCGGATCGTGGCCGCCGCGGTTGAGGCGCCAGATGTCGTCGTCCGACAGGTTGGCGACCATCTCGCGGGTCTCGGGGTACTTGTTGAAGAAATGCTCGCGCGTGTACGCGCCGCCGAAGGCCTTGCAGGCCTGGTATTCGCCGTCGATGGTTTCCATCATCAGCTTGCGCAGCACGCCGTTCTTGTCGCGCGCCAGGAGCGGATCCCAGTAGCTGCCCCAGATCACCTTGATGGCGTTCCAGCCGGCGCCGCGGAACACGCCCTCCAGGTCCTGGATGATCTTGCCGTTGCCGCGCACCGGGCCGTCCAGGCGCTGCAGGTTGCAGTTGATGACGAAGACCAGGTTGTCCAGGCCTTCGCGGCCGGCCAGCGAGATGGCGCCCAGCGACTCGGGCTCGTCGGTCTCGCCGTCGCCCATGAAGCACCAGATCTTGCGGTTGCTCTTCGGGATCAGGCCGCGGTGCTCCAGGTACTTCCAGAACTGCGCCTGGTAGATCGCCTGGATCGGGCCGAGGCCCATCGACACCGTGGGCACCTGCCAGTAGTCCGGCATCAGCCACGGATGCGGGTAGGAGGACAGGCCGCGGCCCTTGCCGGCCACTTCCATGCGGAACAGGTCCATCTGCTCCTCGGCGATGCGGCCTTCGAGGAAGGAACGGGCGTAGATGCCGGGGCTGGAGTGGCCCTGGTGGAACACCAGGTCGCCCGGATGATCGGCGCTGGGCGCGCGCCAGAAATGGTTGAAGCCGACGTCGTACAGCGTGGCCGACGAGGCGAAGCTGGCGATGTGGCCGCCCAGCTCGCCGGGCTTGCGGTTGGCGCGCACCACCATCGCCATCGCGTTCCAGCGGATCAGGGTGCGGATGCGCCATTCCATCGCCGCGTCGCCCGGCATCTTCGCCTCGTTGGCGGGCGCGATGGTGTTGACGTAGGCGGTGGTGGGGTCGAACGGCAGGTAGCCGCCGGCGCGGCGCGTCGAATCGACCATCTGCTCAAGCAGGAAGTGCGCGCGCTCGGTGCCGTCGTGGTTGATGACCGCGTTGAGCGAGTCGATCCACTCGCGGGTTTCGGTGGGATCGAGATCCTGGTTGAGGATGTCGTCGAGCTGATCCATGGGGGATTCTCCGCGGCGCCGGATGGCGCAATGCCTGTAGGGAAAGCGGCCGCCGTGGGGAAGCGGCGGGCCGACGCCCGAGTTTAGCTTTCGCAGCGTGGCGCTGCCAGTTGGACGTCCGTCCACGGCCACATGCGGCAGCGCATGGCACGGGCTTGCTCCCTCTCCCCGGAGGGGAGGTGGCTGGGGCGAGGGGACGGGCTGGCCACGTGACGGGCCACGAAGCACGCTTCGATGGCGCAGCATCGCGAGCACCCGCCCCTCACCTCAATCCTCTCCCCGGAGGGGAGGGGAGGCGAATGCGGTGCGCGGGTTCGCCCGCCGGACACCATGTGTCCCGGCAGCGTCCGGCTTCGACCCCGGCCTCAGTCCTCTGCGCGCGTTACGCGCGCAGCGCGGATCTGCGCATCCACCGCGGCGATCGCGGTCATGTTGACCACGCGGCGCACGCTGGACGAGGTGGTCAGGATATGCGCCGGCCTGTCCACGCCCATCAGGATCGGGCCGATCGCCACGCCATCGGTCATCACGCGCACCATGTTGTAGACGATGTTGGCGGCGTCGAGGTTGGGCATCACGAACAGGTTGGCGCGGCCGCTCAACGTGGTGCCGGGGAACATGCGCTTGCGCAGCGCCTCGTCCCACGCGGTGTCGGCCTGCATCTCGCCGTCCAGGTCGAGCTTGGGGGCGCGCGCGATGAGCAGCTCGCGCACCTTGCGCATCTTCGCCGCGCTGGGGTTGTCGTGGCTGCCGAAGTTGGAGTGCGACAGCAGCGCCACCTTGGGTTCGATGCCGAACAGCTTGAGCCGGTACGAGGCCTGCATCGTGGCCTCGGCGATCTGCTCGGCCGAGGGATCGACCTGCACGTGGGTGTCGAGGAAGAACCACGCGCCCTTGTCGTTGATCACGCCGGTCATCGCCGAGGTGCACGACACGCCGGGGTCGAGGCCGAACACGCTGCGCAGGTAGCCGAGCTTCTTGTGGTAGCGGCCGACCAGGCCGCAGATCATCGCGTCCGCCTCGCCGCGCTTCACCATCATCGCGGCGATCAGGGTGTGGCGCGTGCGCATCAGGTTCTTGGCCGCGTCCGGCGTGACGCCGCGGCGCTCGGTCATGGCGTGGTACTGCTGCCAGTAATCGTTGAAGCGCGGGTCGTCGTTGATGTTGGTCAACTCGAAGTCCGTGCCCTGGCGCATGCGCAGGCCGAGCCGCTGGATGCGCATCTCGATCACGTCGGGGCGGCCGATCAGGATCGGGAAGGCCAGCTTGTAGTCGATCACCGACTGCACCGCGCGCAGCACGGTCTCCTCCTCGCCTTCCGCGTACACCACGCGCTTGATGTCGGCGCGGGCGCCGTCGTACACCGGCTTCATGATCAGGCCGGTGCGGTAGATGAACTGGCCGAGCTTCTCCTTGTAGGCCTCCATGTCGGCGATCGGCCGCGTGGCCACGCCGGAGTCCATCGCCGCCTGCGCCACCGCCGGCGCCAGCATCACCAGCAGGCGCGGGTCGAACGGGCGGGGGATCAGGTAGTCGGCGCCGAACGAGGGCACCTCGCCGCCGTAGGCGCTGCCCAGGTCGGAGGCTTCCATCCGCGCCAGCTCGGCGATGGCGCGCACGCAGGCGGTCTTCATCGCCTCGTTGATGCTGGTGGCGCCCACGTCCAGCGCGCCGCGGAAGATGTACGGGAAGCACAGCGCGTTGTTGACCTGGTTCGGGTAGTCCGAACGGCCGGTGGCGATGATGCAATCCGGGCGCACCTTCTTGGCGTCTTCCGGCAGGATCTCCGGATCGGGGTTGGCCAGCGCCAGGATCACCGGCTTGTCGGCCATCGCGGCCACCATCCCCGGCTTGAGGATGCCGCCGGCGGAAAGGCCCAGGAACACGTCGGCGCCGGCCACGATCTCGGCCAGCGTGCGCTGGTCGGTGTCGCGCGCGTAGCGCGCCTTGTCCGGGTCGAGGTGGTCGCGGCCCCGGTAGATCACGCCCTCGCGGTCGAACGCGACGATGTGCTCGGGTTTCGCGCCCAGCGCCACCAGCATGTCGAGGCAGGCGATGCCCGCCGCACCAGCGCCGGTGGTCGCGATCTTCACGTCCTCGATCTTCTTGCCCACCACTTCCAGCGCGTTGAGCACGGCGGCGCCCACGATGATCGCGGTGCCGTGCTGGTCGTCGTGGAACACCGGTATCTTCATCCGCTCGCGCAGCTTGCGCTCGACGATGAAGCACTCCGGCGCCTTGATGTCCTCGAGGTTGATGCCGCCGAAGGTGGGTTCCATCGCGGCGATGATGTCCACCAGCTTGTCGGGATCGCGCTCGTTGAGTTCGATGTCGAACACGTCGACGCCGGCGAACTTCTGGAACAGCACGCCCTTGCCCTCCATCACCGGCTTGCCGGCGAGCGGACCGATGTCGCCGAGCCCGAGCACCGCGGTGCCGTTGGTGATGACCGCGACGAGGTTGCCGCGCGCGGTCATCTCGCTGGCCGCGTTCGGATCCTCGACGATGGCCTCGCACGCGTAGGCCACGCCGGGCGAATAGGCCAGCGACAGGTCGCGCTGGGTCAGCAGCGGCGTGGTCGGGCTCACCTTGATCTTGCCCGGACGCGGATGACGGTGGTATTCGAGCGCGGCGCGGCGCAGATCTTCGGAATGGGTCATGGACGGGGCTTTTCGTGGGATCCGGAGGGCCGCGTGGCGGCTCCCGACATGGTAACACCCGGGCTATCGGCTACACGCCGCGCGCCAGATCTTCCGCGCCGACCTTGCCCATGCGTATGCCGTTGACGAACACGGAAAACGCCAGCTTGCCGGCCAGCCCGTGCACGTGCTGCATCCAGGGCGGCAGCCAGCGCGGCGGCACGATGGCGCCGGATTCGAAATGCGGCTGCAGCGTCACCACGTCGGACAAGGTGAGCTTGCCGGCGAACAGGCAGCGCAGCAGCTCCAGCCGCCGCTCGCGGAACGCCCAGCGGAAGAAGGTATGCACCGTGAGCAGGCCGCTGAGGTACACGTTGTCCTTGGCGAAGGCGGCGCCGCCGCCCGGCGGCACGCCGCGGAACACGCGCTGCGTCGAATGGAAACTGTCCGCCGCGCCCTGCCCGCGGTCGTTGAAGAACTTGAACACCTCGACGAAGTCGGCGCCATCCAGCGCCATCTCGATGGCAAGGATGCGCAGGCTGATGCGCTTCAGCCGCGCGATGTCGATGGCGCCGGACATCAGTTCCGCGAACACCGCCAAGCCTTCCTGCGTGGCCGTGACGAGCGGCGAGGTGCGCGCCAGCGACGCCAGCACCGGCTGTTCGCGCCCGTTGAGCGCGGTGAGCGTGTGCACCAGCGCCTCGTGCGCGAGCAACTGGTGCCGGTCGTAGTCGCTGAAGCTGGCGCCGCCGCGCAGACGGATGCGCGTGGCGCCGGCGGCGGCCTTGGCGGTGAGTTCGGGGTCGATCTCCACCTTGACCCGGCCCGCGCCGAAGAACTCGTCGAGCTTGCGCGCCAGCTCGTCGCGCAAGGCCTCGGCGCCGATGCCCACGCTCGCGTCGTCGGTCTGCAGGTCGGCGCCCAGTTCGTCCGACAGTTCGACGAAGTAGCGCGCCGCATCGAGGTTGCTGCGTTCGCTGCCGGGAATGGTGTCGCCGGGGCGGCCGTACAGCAGGATGGACGGCTCGGTGACCTGGCTCGTGCCCACTTGCTCCAGCATTTCCGCCGCGATGCGCCTGGACTCGGCCGTGCGCGCAAGGTACTCGCCCAGCGCGCCGCCCAGCGCCAGCGCCTCGCTTTCGATGGATTCCAGTTCGGCGCGCGCCGCGCCGAGGTCGGGCCGCGAGTACTGCACCTCGGGCAAGGCGAAGCGGCCCGCCGCGAAGTCCGCGATCAGCCGGTTCTCCAGCGAGGCCGGCCAGGCCACCGTGGGCAGGATGCGGATGCCCCTGACTGCGGCCAGCAGGCGCTGGTCGAGCGCGGCGACGTGCTGCAGGTCGAGCGGCGGCGTGCCGGTCACGGTCGGCTTTTTCGCGCGCCATGCGCCTGGCCAGCAATGCGGACAGCAGGGGCATGGTCGACGCAGCAGTCGCGACCAGCAGCAGGCCATCGTGGTGCGCGACCTCGCGCCAGGCGCCGAACAAGGCCACGACCGAGCACGAGGCCATGCCCGCACCAAGCCAGCGCGGGTAACGGCGGCGGCTGGCCGATGCTTCGTTGCCCACGCGCACGCGTGCTCTCACGTCAATCCCGCTCCCGTTTCCCGCGTGGCGCGTGCGGCTTCTCGATCGGCCGTCCCCCGCGCTGCCGGCGCAGCTTGGCTTCCAGCGTGCTGGCCTGCTCCTCGCGTTCGTCGCGCAGCTTGAGGTAGTTGCGCCAGCGGTCGGACGACAGCTCGCCGCTGTCCAGCGCGGCCTGCACCGCGCAGCCCGGCTCGCTGCCGTGGCCGCAATCGGCGAAGCGGCAGGTTTCGGCCAGCTCCTCGATGTCGGCGAACAGGTCGAGGTTCTCCTCGCCGGTGAGTTTCAGCTCGCGCATGCCGGGCGTGTCGATCAGGCAACCGCCGCTGGGCAGCTGCAGCAGCGCGCGGTGGGTGGTGGTGTGGCGGCCGCGGCTGTCGTGGTGGCGCACCGCGCCGGTGGCCATCCGGTCGATGCCGAGCAAGGTGTTGGTGAGGGTGGACTTGCCCGCGCCGGACGAACCCACCAGCACCGCGCTGTCGCCGGGCTGCAGGTAGGGCGCGAGCTGGGCCGCGCTGGCCGCGTCCTTGCCGTTGATCGCGTGGATCGCCGTGCCGGGCGCCAACCGCGCGCGCAGTTCGGCGATGCGCTCGGCGGCGTCCGCGTGCAGGTCGGTCTTGCTCAGCAGCACCACCGGACGCGCGCCGGAATCCTCGATCAGCGAGAGGTAGCGTTCGATGCGCGCGGGGTTGTAGTCGCCGTCGAGTCCGGTGAGCACGAGCACGCAGTCGATGTTGGTGGCGATGACCTGCCGCGCGTAGCGCTCGCCCGCGGCGGCGCGCGACAGCACGGTGCGCCGCGGCAGCACGGCGACGATGTGCGGCGGCTGGCCCGGCTCGATCTCCACGAAATCGCCGACCGCGGGCCGCTCGCCCGGATCGAGGCTGCGCTTCAGGAAATGCCCGGCCGGCTGCGCGCCGAAACTCTGCTCGCCGTCGTGCAGCTCGTACCCGGTGCGGTGTTGCGCCACCACGCGCGCCAGCGTGCGGCCGGTCGCAGGCAAGGCATCGCCGCGCCAGCCGATGCGCCGCAATCGCTCTTTCGTTTCGGCTTCGCTCATGAGTCTGGGGACTTCGACAAGTGACCCGATTATGCCCTGCCCCGGAAATGCCCGCGCAATGGCTCGCGCTGCACCGCACCACGCTGCTAGGATCGGCGGCACCCTACAGCCCGAGGATTCCGGCGTTGGCTCCGATCAAACCCAGCACACATCTCGCGGATGTCCGCTACGAGATCCGCGGCGCACTCACCCGGCGCGCACGCGAGCTGGAGGCCGCCGGCCTGGACATCATCAAGCTCAACATCGGCAATCCCGGCCGCTACGGCTTCGAGACGCCCGCCCATCTGCGCGAGGCCATCGCCGGCCACCTGCGCGACAGCGAGGCCTACGGCCACGAGCAGGGCCTCGATGCCGCGCGCGAAGCCATCGCCGCCCAGCAGCGCGCACGCGGCGCGCGCCACGTGGACGTGGAGCGCATCTTCATCGGCAACGGCGTCAGCGAGCTGATCGACATCAGCCTGCGCGCCCTGCTGCAGCCCGGCGACGAGGTGCTGCTGCCCAGCCCCGACTACCCGCTGTGGAGCGCCGCCACCATCCTCAACGGCGGCAAGCCGCGCTACTACCGCTGTCTCGCCGAGAACGGCCACCTGCCCGATCCGGACGAGATCGAGGCGCTGGTGACGCCGCGCACCCGCGCGCTGGTGCTGATCAATCCGAACAATCCCACCGGCGCGGTCTATCCGCGCGCGCTGCTGGAGCGCCTGGTGGCGGTAGCCGCACGCCACCACCTGCTGCTGCTGACCGACGAGATCTACGACGAGATCCTCTACGACGGCACGCCGTTCCAGCCGCTGGCGGAAGTGGCCGGCGAGCTGCCCTGCGTCAGCTTCGGCGGCCTGAGCAAGGTGCACCGCGCCTGCGGCTACCGGGTGGGCTGGCTTTCGCTTTCCGGCGATCCGGCACGCAGCGCGGACTACCGCGACGCGCTGCAGCTGCTGGCCGCGCTGCGCCTGTGCGCCAACGTCACCGCGCAGTGGGCGGTGATCCCCGCGCTGCAGGACGCCCCTACCATCACCGCGCTCACCGCGCCGGGCGGCCGGTTGCACGAGGCGCGCCAGGCCGTGCTGGACGGCGTGGCCGCGAGCGCCTACCTCGACGTGGTATCGCCGGCCGGCGCGCTGTATGCGTTCCCGCAGGTGCGTGCCGACGCCATCCCGAACTTCGACGACAACGCCTTCGCGCTGCGCCTGCTGGAAGAGGAATCGGTGCTGGTGGTGCCCGGCTCCAGCTTCAACGTGCCGGCCAGCCGCCACCTGCGGCTCACCTTGTTGCCGCAACCGGCGCAACTGCGCGAAGTGTTCGCGCGCATCGAACGCGTGCTGGCCCGCATGGCGGCGGCGCAACCGCGGCGCGCAGCCGTCGCGTGATCGGCTGGCTCGCTCTCGGCGATTCCTACACGATCGGCGAAGGCGTGCCGGCCGAAGGCCGTTGGCCGATGCAACTGGCCGCCATGCTGCGCAACGAAGGCAGCGCCGTCGCCGAACCGGGCATCCTGGCCACCACCGGCTGGACCACCGACGAGCTTTCCGCGGCGATGGACGGCACGGATTTCGCGCCCTTCCACGACCTCGTCAGCCTGCTGATCGGCGTCAACAACCAGTACCGCGGCCGCGGCGTGGACGACTACCGCGGCGAGTTCCGCCGGCTGCTGCAGCGCGCGGTCGCGCTGGCCGGCGGCCGCGCGGGACGCACGCTGGTGCTGTCCATCCCCGACTGGGGCGTTACCCCGTTCGCGCGGGACAGCGGCCGCGACACCGCGCGCATCGCCGCCGAGCTGGACGCCTACAACGCGGCGGCCCGCGAGGAAACCCTGCAATCGGGCGCGCATTGGGTGGACATCACCCCGATCTCGCGACGGCACCCCGACCTGCTCGCCGGCGACGGCCTGCATCCCTCGGCCGCGCAGTACGCCCTCTGGGCCGGGGCCGCCCTGCCCACAGTGCGCGGCATGCTGGCGACTTGAAGCCGCGCGGCGGAGCCGGCATATCGACAGGCGGTATCATTGCCTTCTTTGCCGGAGCCTCCCATGTCCCTCGACACCGCCACCCGCGAACGCATCGAATCCCTGCTCAAGAGCCACCGCGTGGTGCTGTTCATGAAGGGCAACCGCCACGCGCCGGCCTGCGGCTTTTCCGCCGCCGCGACCAACACGCTCAACGAACTGCTGCCCGAGTACCACACGGTGAACGTGCTGGAGGATCCCGAGATCCGCGAAGGCATCAAGGCCTACGGCGACTGGCCCACCATCCCGCAGCTCTACGTGGAAGGCGAGCTGGTCGGCGGGGCGGACATCATCCGCCAGATGTACGGCAGCGGCGAGCTGCATGCGCTATTCGGTGTCGCCGCGCCGGACCGCACGCCGCCGGAAATCACCATCACCGACGCCGCCGCCAAGGCCATCCGCGAAGGCACCGCGAACGCGCAGGGTCTGGCGCTGCACCTTGAGATCGGCCCCGACCACAGCGCCGGCTTCCAGCTCGCGCCGGCCAGCGAGCACGACATCGTGGCGCACGCCAACGGCCTCGAAGTGCACTTCGACCCCGCCAGCGCCCAGCGCGCCAAGGGCATCGTGATCGACTGGGTCTCCACCGTGCAGGGCGAAGGCCTCAGCCTGAAGTTCCCCGGCGCCAACGAGGTGAAGTCGCTCGACGTGCAGGAGCTGCAACAGCGCCTCGCCGCCGGCAGCATCACCCTGGTCGACGTGCGCCCCGCCGCCGCGCGCGCGCAGCTCGCCCCGCTGCCGCAGGCGCGCATCCTCGAAGATGAAGGCTACGAGGCGCTCGCCGCCCTGCCCAAGGACACCGCGCTCGCCTTCATCTGCAGCCGCGGCATCTCCAGCCAGGGCGTGGCCGAGCGCTTCGCCGCGCACGGCTTCTGCAACGTGCACAACGTGACCGGCGGCATGGAAGCGTGGACCGCGAGCGCCGGCTGACCGCGAGCCGGCGCTGACTTTCCGCCCATGAGCACGCCAGCGCCCGGACCGCAGGAAGCAGCCGCCGTACCCCGGCTGCTGCACGAGGCGCGCCGGGCACTCGGCCTCGGCCAGAGCGAGCCCGCACGGCAGCGGCTGGCCAAGGCGCTGGCCCTGGCGCCGCAGGACGCCGAAGCCCATCGCCTGCTCGGCATCGCCGCCCTGATGGACGGCGACAACCCACAGGCGATCGGCCATCTGCGCCATGCGCTGGCCGCGCGGCCAGGCGACGCCACGATCCACATGACGCTGGGCAATGCCCTGTTCGAAACCGGCGAGGCCGAGGCCGGACTGGCCTGCCTTGAGCGCGCCTGCGAACTCGCCGCGGAAGACCCGGCCGCCTGGTACAACTTCGGCCGCGCCCTGCAGGTTTCCGCCCGTCTGCAGCCGGCATGCGACGCCTTGCGCCGGGCGGTGGCGCTGGCCCCGGACTACGTCAAGGCGCGCAACGCGCTGGCCACGGTGCTGGCCAACCTCGGCGATGCGGCCGCGGCCGTGGCGACGCTGCGCGAAACCCTGCGCCGGCATCCCGACAATGCCGACGCATGGTTCGCGCTCGGCAACCTCAAGACCGAACGGCTCGACGGCAACGACGCGGCGCACTTGCGCAGCCTGTTCCGGCAGCCGGAGCAGTCGGACGACGCGCGCATCCTGCTCGGCTTCACCCTGGCCAAGGCGCTGGAGGACCAGGCCGACTACCCGGCCGCCTTCGACGTGGTGTGCGAAGCGAACGCGATGCGGCGGCGCCAGCTGTACTGGAACCGCGACGAAGAGCGCGCCCGCATCGAGGCCATCGCCCGCGCCTTCGCCCAGCCCCTGCCTGCGCCACTGGATGCCGCGCTGGGGCATGAGGTGATTTTTGTGATCAGCGTGCCGCGCGCCGGCTCCACGCTGGTCGAGCAGATCCTCGCCTCGCATCCGGAGGTCGACGGCGGCGACGAGATTCCCGTGCTGCCCGAGATCCTGGACGGGGAATCGACGCGCCGCGGCTGCGCCTTCCCCGCGTGGGTGCCTGCGGCGACCGCCGACGACTGGCATCGCCTCGGCCTGGAATATCTGGAGCGCACGCGCCACTGGGGCCGGCAACACCGCCGCTTCACCGACAAGAACATCAGCAACTGGGCCTTCGTCGGCGCCGCGCTGGCGATGCTGCCCGGCGCGCGCGTGGTGAACGCACGCCGCGATCCGCTGGAAACCTGCTTCGCCTGCTACCGCCAACTGTTCGCCACCGGCGTGCACTTCAGCTACGACCTGGACGACATGGTGGGTTACTACGCCGGCTACGCGCGGCTCAGCGCGCTGTGGCGGCAGCGGTTCCCGCAACAGTACTTCGAGCACGACTACGAGGCGCTGACGCTGGATGCCGAGGCGCAGATCCACCGCCTGCTGCAGGCCTGCGCCTTGCCTTTCGATCCGGCCTGCCTTGCCTACCACCGGACGCCGCGCGCCGTGCTGACGATCAGTGCGGCGCAGGTGCGCCAGCCCTTGCATCGCGACACCGCGCGCGGGCCGCGTTACGGCGACAGGCTCGATCCCTTGCGCGCCCGCCTGCATGCGGCCGGCCTGCTGCCCACCCACGGCTGAGCGGCATCGATCAGGCCGCAGCCCAAGTTTCCGCCAGCCCCTCTCCGCGAGCCGATACCGACCACCATGCCACCGCACCCCCCTTTCCAGGCTCCTATCGGCCCACTTCTGGCGGAGGCGGGCACGGCGCTGAGCCAGGGCAAGCTCGACCATGCGGAGCGCGCCTTGCTGCAAGCGCTTGCGGCCGCGCCCGGACTTGCCGACGCCCAATTCCTCTACGGCGTCACCTGCCTGATGCGTGGCGATGCCGCGAAGGCCGCCAGCTTCCTGCGCAAGGCCGTCGCGCAGCGACCCGCCGACGCAAACATCCAGGGGTATCTCGGCTGCGCCCTGCACGACGCCGGGTTGCTGGACGAAGCCCTGGTGCACCTGCGGCAAGCCTGCGAACTGGCGCCGCGGCAAGCCACGCCCTGGTACAACCTCGGCAAAGCGCTGAAGCAGTGTGGACACCTGCAAGACGCCGACGCGGCCTTCCGCCGGGCGCTCGCATTGGACGAGCGGCATGTGCTGGCGCGCGTCGGCGCGGCCGACATCGCCACCATGCAGGGCGACATCCCGCGCGCAGTGGCCGAATACCGGCATGCGCTGCGCCTGCAACCCGGTCGCGCCGAAGCATGGCACGGCCTGGCCAACCTCAAGACCGAGTCGCTGGGGCCGACCGACATCGAACTGATCCGCCGCGCCCTGCAACAGCCGGAATTGCCGCCGGACATGCAGGCGATGCTTGGCTTCAGCCTCTTCCGCGCGCTGGAAGACCAGCACGACTACGCCAACGCTTTCGAGGCGCTGCGACAGGCGAACGCGGCCAAGCGGCGGCAGGTGGAATGGGACGCCGCCGCCGAGCACGCCCGGATCGAGCGCATCATGGAGGCCTTCAGCGCCCCCCTGCCCGCGCCGAAGGATCCCGCGCTGGGCCACGAAGCCATCTTCGTCGCCAGCATGCCGCGCTCGGGTTCCACCCTGGTCGAACACATCCTCGCATCGCATCCCGACGTCGAGGGCGCCAACGAAATACCCGACCTGCCGCAGGTCATCGAGGACGAATCGCGCCGCCGCGGCCTACCCTTCCCGCAATGGGTGGCTGCGGCCACCGCCGACGACTGGCAGCGCCTAGGCCGGGACTACCTGGCACGCACCGCGCGCTGGCACGAACAACGCCCGCGCTTCACCGACAAGAACGTCATCAACTGGCCGCTGCTCGGCGCCGTGCGCCTGATGCTGCCCGGCGCGAAGATCATCCACTGCCACCGGGATCCGGTGGAAACCTGCTTCTCCTGCTACCGCCACCTGTTCCGGCATAGCGTGCACTACAGCTACAACCTCGACGAGCTGGCCGATCACTACCGCGACTACGCGCGCCTGAGCGCATTCTGGCTGACGCGCCACCCGCAGCACGTGCTCGACCTCCCCTACGAAGCCCTGGTACGTGAACCCGACACGCAGATCCGACGCCTGCTCGACTTCTGCGAACTGCCCTTCGACGCCGCCTGCCTCACACCGCACCAGAGCAAACGCGAGGTGCTGAGCACGGCGAGCGCTGCGCAGGTTCGTCAGCCGATCCGAGCCGACACGGCGCACAGTCAGCCATATCGACAGTGGCTGCCCCTATTACGGGAGCGGCTTTCAAGAATAAGTTAACCCGTGCACAGGGTACGAAAAGTTCGAATCCGATGTCGCCTACAGTCAATCATCCAGTTGCACCGCTCCTGCGCGGCCACCACACCGTGCACTTAAACGGTCACAGGATTCAATTCAGCTAACGCAAACAGAAAGCCGCCAGATATCCGGCGGCTTTCTGTTTCTGCATTCCCTATCCTCATGCCGCCGCTGGCGACGACACGAGGTTGGGGTGGCTTGACTTAGAAGTCGTACTTCACGCTGAAGTCCATATAGCGCGGTAATTCCATCGCCGCCGCAGTATGGTAGACCGGGTTGTACAGGTACGTACCAGAGTTGTTGCCGAGCGGACCACCACCAGCACCAACCGAGTACGCGGTGTAGTAGAGCGTCGCCTTCTGCTCGTTGAACACGTTGTGCACTTCCCACTGCATGGTGAGATGCTTGTTCGCCCACTCCGGGGTGTAGGTCAGGCTCAGGTTCAGCTGATGGGTCCACGGCGTATGCCCGCTGGTGCCGCCGGGCGAGCCTACGCCACCATAGCCGACCCCGGTGGCCGAAATGCCGCTGGGCACGCCACCGCAGTAGTGCTGATACGGACCGTTGTACGCATCGGCATAGATCGTGGAACCGAAACCACTCAGGCACAGGTTCGGCACACCCGACTGCATGACGAAGGTGCCGCTGATCATCCATTCCGGCGTGATGGCGTAGGAGCCGAATGCCTTGATGGTATGACGATGGCTATTGGCCTGTTCGCCGTTCGCGTAAGCCATGAGGTCCGGGAAATCCCACGCCGCCGTGGTCGAGCCAGAGAAGCCACCGTTCGTCTGGTTGGTGATCTGGCCGATCGGGGTGTTGGTCGGACCCTCGCTGCTGCCGTAGGACTTCGCAAACACGTAGTCGATCTTCCCGAACCACTTGCCGTCCCAGGTGTGCTCCAGGAAGGTGTCCAAAGCGTAGTAATCACGCGAGGGCTTCGGGTACGGAATGAAGGGCTGACCAGCCGTGTAGACACCCTGACCATTGTTCGGGTTCCACACCACTTCGCCACCCGGTGCCGCAGCGCACGGGATGTAGCTGGTCTTGCCCGGGTTGACCAGACCGGCAGCGCAATACGGACTGTTGAGATCCACGTCGTCAACCAGGTTGCCTGCCCTCTGGTAGGTCGCCTGCGAACCGTAGACCAGACCGGTGTCGCCGAGCGTCTTCTGGAAGCCCAGCACGTATTCGTCCTGATACTGCGGCTTCAGGTTGGTCGAGGCATAGTCCTTGATGTTGCCGGGGATACCGTTCTCGCCGTCCGACGAGAAGAACCCAGGCGTCGTTACACCCGGAGCCGTAGCCACCGGAACTACGGTCAAGCCTGTCGGCACACCATTCGGGCTGATGCCCGTGTAGGTGTAGACAACGCTGCCGTTGATCGAGGCCTCCGCAGGGTTACGCGCGGCCAACGCGGCGGGCAGTGCCAGGTAGTAGCGCCCAGCGTTGCCGTAGACCTTGAAGGTGCTGTCGCCGAACACGTCCCAGCTGAAGCCCAGGCGCGGCGCCCACTGCGGCGCGGTCTCCTTGACGTAGGCTACGCCGTGAGCAAGGTTGGTGAACTGGTCGTTGCGCAGGCCGAGGTCAAGCAGCAGATTGGGCGTGACCTGCCACTTGTCTTCGATGTACTGGGCCCGCTCCTGTGTCTGCAGCGAGGTGTCCTGGCGCACGAAATTCTGCACCACGTAATTGCCCAAACCAGGATTGCCGATGAACGGCGTGCTGGAGGCGAAGACGGACGGCGTACCGTACACATAGCTGTAGGAACTGCCGTTGAGGATGTCGGAACCCTCGTTATTGTCACGGTACTCCAAGTTATCAATACCGAACTTCAGGTCATGAGTGTCGGTAATCTTCCAGTCCAGGTCGATGCGCAGGTTGGCCGTCTTGGTGTTGTGGTCCGTGTTGCCCACGGTCGTGTCAAGCAGGTTGGGTACGGTAACGCCCGCCGGGATGGTCACGCCCGAACCAAAGGTCACGGGGGACTGCACGCCGCCGGCCAGGGTGTTGTCGTACTGCGCCTTCATCACACCGTACTGCGCCTCGAGCGAGAGGTTATCGGTGATGTACGAGGTCCACTTCGCGATGCCAATCTGGAAGCTATTGTTGGACAGGATGCCCGGGCCGTAATAGCTGCCGACCTTCTGATTGTTGTAGTCGTAGTTGTAGAAGTTACTGCCGTTCTCGTCGTTCTTGGTCTGGACGCCGGTGAACTCCATCACGTTGTTGTCGTTGATGTTCCAGTCCAGTTTGCCGTAGATCTTGGGCTGCTTGTAGCTCCTCGACTGCCAGTAACCCTGCGGGGTGGTGATACCGTAGTCCTTCAGTCCCGCCTGGGTGCTGTCGTGCTGCCATTCTGCCGTGATGTAGAAGAACAGCTTGTCCTTGATCAGCGGTCCGCTGATATAGGCGTCGTAGATTGTCCGCCAGTCGCTGTTCTGCTTGTTGCCCTGCATGATCTGGCCGTAGCCGGCCGGGTATGCCGTGGTGCCTTGGCTGGAGGCAAGGTAAGGATTGCCCTGGTTATCTACGGCACCCACCGGGGTCAGCGGGTTGTTGTAATGGACGTTCTTGTAGGTGCTTTCGGCCCAGGACGGCTGCCACGACGCGTACACGCCGGCATGGAATTCGTTGCTGCCGCGCTTGCCGATCTGGCTGATCACGCCACCGGTGGAACGACCATACTCGGGGCCGTAGCCGGAGGTGATGGTCTGCTGCTCGGCAATGGCAAAATACGGCAGCGAAATACCACCTGCACCGCCGATCGGGTCGGTGGTGTTGAAACCGTTGAGGTAGTAGGCGTTTTCCACGACGCTGTTGCCACCCATGGAAACCAACGGCGTGCCGGTCGGGCCTTGGCCGAGCGTGCTGGCACCGAAGTTGACACCCGGCGCCAAGAGTGCAATGTCTTCGGCATCATGCGCGATCGGCAGCACCTTCAGCTGCTGTGCCGTGATCACCGAGCTCTGGCGGGTCGACGACACGTCGATCGCCGGCAGCGAGTTGGCCGTGACCGTGACGCTGGAGAGGTTCTGCACGCTCTTGCCGGCGTCGGCCGCGGCAAAGGACACCGCCGAACCGCCAGCCACGCTCACCTGCACATGATTGTGCGAAGTCACCACGTTGCCGTTCTGTATCAGCGATACGGTGTATTCGCCCACCGGCAGCTTGCTGACGGTGTAGCGGCCGTCGGTGCCGACCGCCACTTCGCGGGTCAGGCCGGTCGCGTTGTTGACGGTGCGGACCGTCTCGCCGGCCGACACCGGCGCGGTGCCGAACACGGAGCCGGTGGTGGCCTGTGCCAGCGCCGTACCGGTCAATCCGATGCCGGCGGCGACAGCCAGCGCCAGCACGGTGCGGCGCGCTGCAGGTCGGCGCACCTTGTTATTGAAATTCGTGGCATTCATGAGATGGAAACTCCCCAGCGGAAAATGGCGACATTCTTCAAATTGCAAGCATGCGTCGAGCCGGGTTGAGCGGCCGAGATGTACCCGCGTGCTGCCAGAAGCACGCCGACATTAATCAGCCGAATAACACAAAGTCAACATTCAAGAAATTGCTATTATTCCTTGAGAAACAGCGGTTTACGCATGATATTTCGATCCGCGCCGAGCACGCCCGCCTCCTTGCGAATTCGATTTAATTTGCGAATGGCGCCCACCCTTCAACCGGCAGCGACGAGCCATTGAAAATGCACGACTAAGCAGCATCTGATGCGCGCGGACAGCACCATGCGGAGGGCATGCCAGCAAGTAATTCGGTCGAAATTTCCTCGGCCACGTACAAGATTGCGGCAAGAATTCGCCTCCAGGCATTACTGCAGGCGCAGAACGAAAAAGGCCGCGTGCATGATCCACGCGGCCCTGGCTCCGGTACGGATCGCGAGCGGCTCAATCGTCTTCGCGGTCTTCCTCGAAACGCAGATGCTTCACGCTGCGGCCGTTGCGGCGGACCAGCTTGAGCGCCTCGATGCCGACGCGGATGTGCGCGTCGACGAATTTCTCGGTGACCTTGCGGTCGCTGGCTTCTGTCTTCACGCCTTCGGGGATCATCGGCTGGTCGGACACCAGCAGCAGTGCGCCGCAGGGGATCTCGTTGGCGAAGCCGGCGGCGAAGATGGTGGCGGTCTCCATGTCGATCGCCATGCTGCGCGTCTGCCGCAGGCGATCCTTGAACGCCTCGTCGTGCTCCCACACGCGGCGGTTGGTGGTGTAGACGGTGCCGGTCCAGTAGTCGTGGCCGAGGTCGCGGATCATGGTGGAGACGCCGCGCTGCAACTGGAAGGCCGGCAATGCCGGCACCTCGGGCGGCAGGTAGTCGTTGCTGGTGCCCTCGCCGCGGATCGCGGCGATCGGCAGCACCAGGTCGCCGATCTGGTTCTTCTTCTTGAGCCCGCCGCATTTGCCGAGGAACAGCGCGGCGTGCGGCCTGATCGCGCCGAGCAGGTCCATCACGGTGGCGGCATTGGGACTGCCCATGCCGAAGTTGATCAGGGTGATGCCGTCGGCGGTGGCGTTGGGCATGGGGCGGTCGCGGCCCTGCACGTCGACGCCGTGCCACTCGGCGAACAGATCCACGTAGTGGCCGAAATTGGTGAGCAGGATGTACTGGCCGAACTGCTCCAGCGGCGTGCCGGTGTAGCGCGGCAGCCAGTTGGAAACGATCTCGTGTTTGTCTTTCATGCCGTGTTGCCTTGTGCGGGGTTGCCGGCGACGCCACGCCGGCGGGCACCTTGGGTTTGCCCGGACATTATCCATGCAGCCGGCCACGTGGCGCCGTGCTATGTTGCGGCTGCCTTTCGAGAGGGTGAACCCATGCGCATGGGACTGACGATCGACGCGTCCTGCGATCTGCCGCAGGCGTTCCTGCAGGAACACCGCATCACGGTGATGCCGGTCACTATCAAGGTGGACGACGAGACTTTCACCGACAACCGCGATCCGGTGGAAGTGCAGCGCTTCGTCGACCGCCGCCTCGGCAGCCGCAGCCATTCGGCGGAAACCGAACCGACCTCGTCGGAAGACGTGCAGAAGCTGTTCATGGAACGGCTGGCGCTGGAGCAGGACTGCGTGTTCTGCCTCACCGTCACCGCCACGCGCAGCCCGATCTACGACAACGTGCTGCGCGCCAGTTTCGCCGTGCTGCGCAGCTACCGCGACGTGCGCGAACCGGCCGGCATCCCTGGGCAGTTCCTGATGCGCGTGATCGACACGCGCAACGTGTTCGCGGGCACCGCGCCGGTGGTGTGGGAGGCGGCGCGCCTGATCGCCGCGGACATGCCTCCGGCAGCGATCCGCGAACGGCTCAACCACGTCGCCAACCACAGCTACGGCTATCTGATGCCGCGCGACCTTTACTACCTGCGCGCCCGCGCCAAGAAGAAGAACGACCGCAGCGTGGGCCTGGTCAGCGCAATGCTGGGTTCGGCACTGGACATCAAGCCCATCCTGCGCTGCTTCCGCGGCGAAACCGGGCCGGTCGGCAAGGCCCGCGGTTTCGACCAGGGCGCGCAGCAGCTGTTCGACTACGCCGCCGCGCGGGTACGGGCCGGACTCATCGTGCCGATGGTGTGCGTGAGCTACGGCGGCGACCTTGCCGTGCTGTCGAGCCTGCCCGGCTACGACAAGCTGCGCGCGGCCTGCGAGGAATGCGGCGTCGCCCTGCTGGAGGCACCGATGAGCATCACCGGCATGGTCAACGTGGGCGAAGGCGCGGTGACGCTGGGACTGGCCGCCGAGGAACACGAGCCCGACTTCTGAGCCGAACATGGCCGTGGAGCGAACGATGGCGCGCTTGCCTGCCCTCCTCCTGCTGACCGGCATCGCGGCGTGCGCGCCCTGCCTGGCGCAAACCGTCTATCAATGCGTCGGCGCGCATGGCGAATCCAGCTACCAGTCCACGCCCTGCCCGGGCGAGCGCGGCCGCCAGATCGTCCTCGACACGCCAGCGCCGTCCTCCCCACCGCCGCCGGCACCCGCCGACAGCACGCCGCCGCCCACCGCCGCCGTGCCGCCGCCCGCACCGGGTCCCGCGGCGCCGGTGCCCACGCTCTACCAGTGCGTGCGCGCCACCGACGGCAAGACCTACACCAGCACGGACGGCCACCCACCCGGCTATTACGCCCCGCTTGGCATCGTGGGCCTGCCCACGCTGCTGACGGAGCAATACACCGCGGCAAACGGCATGGGCCACGCCAAGCCCAATGCAGCTATGGTTTCCGGCTACTACACCTACGTGCAGGACTCATGCCGCGAAATGAGCACCGAGGAAACCTGCGCCGCCCTGCGCGCGGACTGGACGCGGAACGAGCACGCACTGAGCCGCGCCTTCAAGAGCGACCAAGCGCCGCTGCTCGCGCGCGAGACCGAACTGCGCGCGCAACTGCAGGGCTGCGGCGGGCCATGAAGGTTCAGAAACCGTAGTTGAGGAAGCCGCCGTCCACACCCAGCACCTGGCCGGTGATGTAGCTGGCCGCGGGCAGGCACAGGAAGGCGATCGCCGCGGCCACTTCTTCCGGCTCGCCGATGCGGCGCAACGGCGTGCGGTCGAGCACCTCTTCCAGATAATCCCCGTCGGCCAGCGCGGAATCCGTGCGCTGGGTACGGATGTACCACGGCGCCACCGCATTGACGCGGATGCCGTCCACGGCCCACTCGGCGGCGAGGTTTCGGGTAAGTTGGTGCAAGGCGGCCTTGCTCATGCCATAGGGCGCACCGGTGCGCACGTGGGTGACGCCCGACACCGACCCCACGTTGACGATGGCGGCATTCGCATGCTGTACCAGTTGCGGGTGCGCCAACCGGCACATCTCGAACGCGGCGAACAGGTTCAGCTCGAAGATGGCGCGGTACGCGTCGTCGGAGTACTCCAGTGCCGGACCGGGCACGTTGCCGCCGGCGTTGTTGACCAGCAGCGACAGCGGCAGGCCGAGATCGGCGATCCAGTCGAACACCGCCAGCCGGTCTTCCGCCACCGCAAGATCGGCACCCATCGCGTAGACCGCGATGCCGTCGTGCTCGTCGGCCAGCTCCACGCGCACCTGTTCGAGATAGTCCTCGTCGCGCGCCACCAACAGCAGGTTGGCCCCCAGCCCGGCCAACTCGCGCGCGGCGGCATACCCGATGCCCTTGCTGGCACCGGTGACCAGGGCCGTGTGGCCTTGCAGTTGCCATGCGTCGATGCGGCTGCTCATGCGGCGAGCTTACACGATGCTTGCCCGGCGAACGCCGCGGCAGGACACTCGACGCCTGCCACCCGAAGGCCCGTCGCCATGAAAAACCTGCACCCGCTGCTGTGCGTGCTCGCCCTCGCCGCCTGCTCCGGCAAGCCGCCGGAACCCACGGCGCAACCTGCCGCCGCCAGCAGCCGCGTCGCCACGCCATGGGACGCGATGAAGGCCGACGAACAGCGCGCCAAGGACGTGCAGAAAATCGTGAACAAGCAGGCGGCAGCGCAGAACCAGCAGGCCGAGGCGCCGATGCAGTGAATCGTTTGGCCGTCAAGACGGCCAAACGCCTTGCATGAAACGCGGTTTGCCGGCATCGTTCGACGGATGGATGCCGACACCGCCACACCGCCCCTGCTCGAAATCGACGACGCCACCGTGGTGCGCGCCGGCCGCCGCGCGCTCGACCGGCTCAGCCTGCGCATCGAGGCCGGCCAGCACACCGCGATCCTCGGCGCCAACGGCTCGGGCAAGTCCACCCTGGTGCAACTGGTCGCGCGCCAGCTCTACCCGCTGGCACCGGGCAATGGCCACAGCCCAGTGCGCGTGTTCGGCCGCGACCGCTGGAACGTGGCCGAACTGCGTAGCCTGCTCGGTATCGTCTCGCCGGCGCTGCAGCGCGACTTCACCAGCGACGCGCCGCTGGAGGTGTTCGACGCGGTGGTGTCTGGCTTCTTCGCCGCGCGCGGGTTGTGGTTGGACCACCGGATCACCGACGCCATGCGCGAGCGCGCCGACGCCGCACTTGCGCAAATGCAAGCCAGTCACCTGGTCGGCCGCGAGATGGCCAGCCTGTCCACCGGCGAGGCGCGCCGCGTGCTGATCGCCCGCGCGCTGGTGCATCGCCCGCGCGCGCTGCTGCTGGACGAACCCTGCGCCGGGCTGGATCTGGCCAGCCGTCGCCATTTCCTCGAGGCGCTGCGCACCCTCGCGCGCGGCGGCACCACCCTGCTGCTGGTGACCCATCACGTCGAGGAAATCATCCCCGAGATCGGCCAGGTGCTGCTGCTCCGGCAAGGCCGCACGCTGCGGCAGGGCGACAAGGCCGCCGTGCTCACCGACGACGCGCTGGGCGAGGCGTTCGGCATGCCGATCCGCGTCACGCGGCATGGCGAGTGGTACGACGCCACGGTGGCTCAAGCGTAGCCGCGCACCGGGCGAAGATCCCGTCCGCCATCCCGTGCTGCGCCGGGATGACGAACAGACCGGAGGCCGCCGCTGTCCGTCAGTGTGGCGTGCAGAAACAGTAGGCGTAGATGTTCGGCGTGCCGGCCCTGGCATCCCGCAGCAAGGACAACTCCGGCGCGATCGCATGCACCTGCGCGAACCATGGCGGCAGGCGCACGCCCCAGCTCTGCAGCCATTCGACGCTGGCACTCTGGCTGAAGCCGACCAGGAAGCTTTCGAACGCGCCCATCGGCGCCTGCTGGTAGCGCACGGGATAGTCCGTACCCAGCTTCGCCAGCCTGGCGGCCTCGGCCTCCGCGTCGTCGAGGCCGCCAAGCTGGTCCACCAGCCCACGGTCCAGCGCCTGGCTGCCGGTCCACACGCGCCCCTGCGCGATGGCGTCGATGGCGTCGAAGCTCTTGCCGCGCGCCTTGGCCACGCCGCCCACGAAGTCGCGATAGCCCTTGTCGATGATGGCCTGGATCACCGCGCCCACCTTGGGATCGAGCGGGCGCGTGATGTCGAACGCGCCGGCCATCGGCCCGGTGGCCACGCCGTCGCTGGCGATGCCGAACTTGGCCAGCGTGTTCGGCAACGAGTAATACATGCCGAAGATGCCGATGGAGCCGGTGATGGTGTTCGGCTCGGCATAAATGCGGTCGGCGTTCATCGAGATCCAGTAGCCGCCGCTGGCGGCCACGTCGCCCATCGACACCACCACCGGGATGCCGGCTTCGCGGGTCAGTGCCACCTCGCGACGGATCTGTTCCGCCGCATAGACCTCGCCGCCGGGCGAATCCACGCGCAGCACCAGCGCGCGGGTGCGCCGGTCCTCGCGCGCGGCGCGGATCAGCGCGGCGGTGGACTCGCCGCCGATGCTGCCGGCCGGCCGCTTGCCGCCGGCGATCTCGCCTTCGGCCACCACCACGGTCACGCCCGGCGCGAAGGGACTCACGCCCTTCTGCACGTCGGCAGCGTAATGCGCGAGATCCACCGCACGGAAGCCGTGGCCGTCTTTCGCCGCCGGCACGCCTTGTTCGCGCAGCGACGCGATCAGCTGGGCGCGCGTGGCGGTACCATCGATCAGGTGTTCGTTGAGCGCCAGCTGGGCGAGGTCGCCCTGGGTGCTCGCGATGGTCTGCGGCAGGTCGTCCACGTCGGCGCGCAGCGTGGCCGGATCAAGCTTGCGCAGCTTTGCCACCTCGGCGAGGTATTCGTCCCACAACCCGCCCATCCAGTAGCTGTCGGCCTCCTTCGAGGCGGGCGAGGCATGGTCGAGGATGTACGGCTCGGCCGCGCTCTTGAACTGGCCCACGCGGAACAGGTGCACGTCCACGCCCAGCTTGTCGAGCAGGTCCTTGTAGAACAGCCGATAGTTGGCGAGACCGGTGAGCATCAGGCCGCCCTGCGGATCGAGCAGCACGCGGTTGGCATGCGCGGCGAGGTAGTACTGGCCCTGGTCCAGGTTCGCCGCCCACGCGATCACCGGCTTGCCGGTGGCGCGGAAGCGGTCGAGCGCCGCGCCCACCTCGCGCAGGGCCGCAAAACCGCCGGCATGCAGCTCGTCCGGCAGCAGCAGGATGCGGCTGATGCGCTTGTCCTTCGCGGCGGCGTCGATGGCGCCGACCAGGTCGCGCAGTTGCACCTGCTGCAACTTGCCGCCGGAAAGCTTCGCCAGTGCGCGCTGCAGCGGATCGACGCTGTACTGCTCGACCAGTTGGCCCTCCGGCTCCAGCACCAGCACGCTGCCGTCGAGCACCGTGGTCTTCGCCCGGCTCGCCGCGATCCCGCCGACGATCGCCAGCAGCACGATGAACAGCACAAAGAAGAACACCCCGTTGAGGATGAGCAGCCGCACCACGTTGATGCCGCGGCCGATGCCGCACAGCACGGCCCAGAATCCGCTGCGACGCGGCGGTGGCGGCAACGACGGGGAACGGGACGGCATCGGGGGTGGCGGCATAATCGGGGCTCCTTGCAGGTGCGGCTAGCGTAGCCGCTTGCATGCCACGACGTCAGGCCTGCGCGGCGGCCACCGCCGGCGGTGGTGCATACCGCCGCCAACGCTCGCGGTGCACGCTGCGCCAGAAGCGCGTGAAAAGCATCGCTGCCGCCACCGTCAGGCCGGCGATCAGGCCGATCCACATGCCGCGCGCGCCGAGGCCACGGTGGAAGCCCAGCCACCAGCCGACCGGCATGCCCACGCACCAGTACGCGAACAGGGTGATCGCCATCGGCACGCGCGTGTCCTTGAGCCCGCGCAACGCGCCGTTCGCGGCCACCTGGATGCCGTCGGAGAACTGGAACAGGCCCGCCAGCACGATCAGCTGCGACGCCAACGCGATGACCTTGGCGTCGTGCGTGTACAAGGTGGCGATGAAATGCGGCAGGGACAGCATCAGCGAAGCGGACACCGATTGCGTGGCGAGAGTCAGGGCGATGCCGCAGAAACCGGCATAGCGCACGCCGCGCGCATCGCCGCGGCCGACGGCATTGCCCACGCGCACGGTGATCGCCATGGCCAGACCCAGCGGGATCATGAAGAACAAGGCGGCAACATTGAGCGCCACCTGATGGCTGGCGATCACGTCCTCGCCCAGCGTGCTGACGAGCAGCGCAGCGGCCACGAACAGCCCGCCCTCGGCGAGCAGGGTCACCGCCATCGGCCCGCCGACATGCAGCAGCGCACCAATGCGCTGCCAGTGCGGCCATTCGAAACGCTCCAGCAGGTTGAGCCCGCGGTAGTCGCGGTGTTTCAGCACGAATACCGCGAAACCCAGCATCTCCAACCACAGCACGGTGGCCGTGGCGATGCCGCAGCCGTGCGCACCCTGCGGCGGAATGCCCAGCTTGCCGAACATCAGCACGTAGCCCAGCGGAACCAGCAGCAGCAAGCCGCCGAAACTAAAGAACATCGACGGCCGCGTCAGCGAGAGTCCCTCGGACAGGCCGCGCAGGGCGAAGTAGCAGGTCAGCGCGGGCGCGCCCCAGCTGATCGCGGACAGGAAACGCAGCACGTCGTGGCGCAGGCTGGGCGTCACGCCGATCAGGTCGATCAGCGGCCCCGCGTGGCGCACCGCGAACCACAGCAGCGCGCCCATCGCCAGGGCCAGCCACAGCGCCTGCCGGAACACGGCGCCCACTTCGCCGCGCCGGCCCGCGCCATCCAGCTGCGCCACCGCAGGCGGCACCGCCATCATCGTGCCGATGCCGGACACGATGGCCAGCGACCAGATGTTGGCACCCACCGCCACCGCACCCAGCACGTGCGCGCCGACGTGGCCGGAGAGCACCGCGTCGATCACGTTGCTGCCGATCGCGGCCAGCTGCGCCAGCATCAGCGGAATGGCGAGCCGCACGGTGGCGACGATCTCGTGCCGCACGCGGGCACGCTCGGGGCGAAACGCTTTCATGGACAAGGGCTCCAACGGCCGGCCATTCTACCCGAGCCTTCCGGCGAGGCTGTCCGGCATGCCAAGATCGTCCGCTGCGACGAAATCGAGGGGCGCGCGATGAAATCCCTGACCAGCCACGAGGGCCTGCACTGCGCCAACTGCGGCACGCCCCTGGTCGGCGAGTTCTGCCACGCCTGCGGCCAGTCCGTGCACAGCGTGCTCCAGCCCATGCACCACATGGTCGAGGAGACCGTGGAAACGGTGCTGCACATCGACAGCCGCATCGTGCACACGCTGCCGCCGCTGTTCCTCAAGCCCGGATTCCTCACGCTGGAGTATTTCGCCGGCCGCCGCGTGCGCTATATCGCGCCGTTCCGGCTGATGTTCGTGCTGTGCCTGCTGTGCTTCTTCGTGCTGCACCTGGTCACCTCGGCCGCGATCGAGCGCGACCTCGACCAGCATCAGCAGCATGTGCTGCTCGATCGCGGCGGCGACTTCGCGGATGCAGCCAGCGCCGCCGATGTGCGCAGCATGCTTGATGCGAAGGACAACGCGCTCAATGCCGTGCAGGCTCTCGGCAGCAACGCCATGGCCGCGCAGGCGGAAAAGACGAAACAGCTGCTGCACGATGCCGCCAACCGGCGACTGGCCGAGCTACACGCCCCGCCATTGCCAGCGCAGAGCAGCACGGCAGCGGCCCCGATCCCACGCAGCAATGGCCATACGCCGGTGGATCCGGTCCGGATCGGCTGGTTGCCCGCCTTCGTCAACCACGGCTTGACCGCTACTTTCCAGCACATCCAGGACAATTACCACGACTACAAGCATGGCGATCCGAAAGCCCGCGAAGCAGCCAAGGAGCGCATGATCAACGGCATCTTCGGCAAATTGCCGGGCGCCATGCTGATGCTGGTGCCGGTGTTCGCGCTGCTGCTCAAGCTGTTCTACGTGTTCAAGCGCCGGCTCTACATGGAGCACCTGATCGTGGTGCTGCACAGTCAGGCCTTCCTGTTTCTGTGGCTGTTGCTGATCGTGGCGCTGACCGAGCTGTCCGGCTGGCTGGCGCCGCACGCGGCATGGGCCGGTCGGCCGCTGAGTTGGCTGGAAATCGTGTTGGCCTGGTGGGCGCCGATCTACCTGCTGGTGATGCAGAAGCGTATCTACCGGCAAGGCTGGCCAATGACCCTGCTGAAATACTGGTGCATCGGCTGGTGCTGGTTCTGGCTGCTGGTTTTCGTGCTGCTTTGTGCCACCGCGCTGGGGCTGGCGCACTGAATTCAGACGCCGCGGCTGCGGTTTTGCACAGCGTCAATAACCTGTCAAGTCACTCTGTGGCAGGTGACAGACAAATGAACGCCAGCTAGACGAAATTTTCAACGCATTGATATAAAACATGTTTTTTGCGTGACCAAAACATGTCCAGACCGTCGCGAAGGGCGACGCCATGCGCTTCGGCGCCCCTCGTCCCCGCCTCGTCCACAGACTTTTCCACAGGTTTTGTGGATAAACGAAAAAACCTGCAGCAAAGAGTGACTTGCGTCCCGTTTCTCGATCCACCGGCAGCAAGCGCCTGCAAACTCCGGCCCACTTGGCCCGAACGCCGAAGATGCGGCTCCGGCCAACTTGACCGCACCGCTACACTGCCCGGCATGATGCCCGCCGTCCTGCGCGTCGCCCTGCCGGTGCCCCTGCCCACCCTGTTCGATTACTTGCCTCCAGCGGCAGGCGGCGACGCGCACCCGGGCTGCCGGGTGCTGGTGCCGTTCGGCCGCGGGCAAACGGTCGGTGTGGTCGTGGCCACGGGCGTGCAAGCCTCGGTGGGCGCGGGCAAGCTCAAGCGGGCCCTGCGCCTGTTGGACGACGCCCCCCTGCTCGACGCCGAGCTGATGCAGACCCTGGCCTGGGCCGCCGATTACTGGCTGGGCGCGCCCGGCGAGGCCTACGCCAACGCATTGCCGCTGGCACTGCGCGAAGCGAGGCCGCTGCCGGCACTGGGCGAAGCATGCTGGTCGCTCACCTGCGCCGGACGCAGCGCGCTGGACGCCGGCAGCCGCCGTGGCGGCAGCCGCGCCCTGCTCGCCGCACTCGCCGAAGGCGTATCGAGCGCCGCCGAGCTGGATGCCTGCCTGCCCGACTGGCGTGCCGCGGCGCGGCGGCTGCTCGCCGCCGGCCTGATCGAACGCGGCGAACGCGACGCCGAAGTCCGCGCGCCAAAACGTAGCGCACCCGCGCTCAGCGATGAACAACAGCAGGCCGTGGATGCCGTTGCGGCAAGCCTTGGCCGCTACCAGCCGTTCCTGCTGGACGGCGTCACCGGCAGCGGCAAGACCGAGGTCTACCTCGCCCTGATCGAACGCGTGCTGGCGCAGGGCAGGCAGGCGCTGCTGCTGGTGCCGGAAATCGGCCTCGCCCCGCAGACCGTGCGCCGCCTGCGCGAGCGCCTGGGCGTGCCGGTGGAGGTGATCCACTCCAACCTCGCCGAAGGCGACCGCGCCCGCGCTTGGTTGCGCGCGCGCAGCGGCGACGCGAAAGTGATCCTCGGCACCCGTTCGGCGGTATTCACGCCGCTGCCGCAGGCCGGCCTGGTCATCGTCGACGAGGAACACGACGGCGCCTACAAGCAGCAGGAAGGCTTCCGCTACCACGCGCGCGACCTCGCCGTGGTGCGCGCCCGCGCGCTGGACGTGCCGGTGCTGCTGGGTTCGGGCACGCCCTCGCTGGAATCGCTGGCCAACGTGGAAGCCGGCCGCTACCGCGCGCTGCATCTGCGCGCGCGCCCCGGCGCGGTACGGCCGCCCACGGTGCAGATCGTGGACATGCGCGCACAGCGGCTGGAACACGGCCTCTCACCCACCATGCTCGCTGCCGTGGCCGACACCGTGGCGCGCGGCGAGCAGGTGCTGGTGTTCAAGAACCGCCGCGGCTATGCGCCTGTGCTGTACTGCCATGCCTGCGGCTGGCATGCCGACTGCCCGCGCTGCGACCGCCCGATGACCTTGCACGCCGGGCGACGCGCGCTGGTCTGCCACCATTGCGACCACCGTGCGCGCATACCCGCGGCATGCCCGAGCTGCGGCGCCGCCGAACTCAAGCCGCAGGGCCAGGGCACCGAGCGGCTGGAGGAAGCGCTGTCCGCGCGCTTCCCCGACGTACCCGTGCTGCGCATCGACCGCGAAACCACGCGCCGCCGCGACGCCTTCGAGCAACTGCTGGGCGACCTGCACGACGAAGCCGGCAGGTCCGCCATCCTGGTCGGCACCCAGATGCTGGCCAAGGGCCACGACCTGCCCAACCTCACCCTGGTCGCCATCGTCGGCGTGGACGAAGGCCTGCTCAGCGTGGACTTCCGCGCCGGCGAACGGCTGGCGCAGCAACTGGTGCAGGTCGCCGGCCGCGCCGGCCGCGCCGCCAAGCCGGGCCGCGTGCTGCTGCAGACGCATCACCCGGATCATCCCCTGCTCCGCCAGTTGTTGGCACAAGGCTATGCCGCCGCCGCGCAGACCCTGCTCGCCGAACGGCGGCAAGGCCTGCTGCCGCCGTTCGCGCACCAGGCGCTGCTGCGCGCCGAAGCCACGCAGCGCAACGCGGTCGACGCCTTCCTCGCCGAAGCCTGCGCCGCCCTGCCGGCCGGGCATGGCCTGCAGATCGCCGGCCCCATGCCTGCGCCGATGCCGCTGCGCGCCGGCCGCCAACGCGGCCAACTGCTGCTGGAAGCCGCCGGCCGCCGCGAACTCCATGCCGCGCTGCGTCCCTGGGCCGCGCAACTCGCGCGCCTGCCCGGCGCGCGCAAGGTGCGCTGGTCGCTGGACGTGGACCCGGTCGACCTCTACTGACCGCCGGCACCGCCGCCATGCGCGGCGCGCCGACCCGTGCCGCGATGGCCGGCGCGCATGCAGGCCCGCAGCCGACCGCCGAGCCGGACCGGCGCAACCGCTATGCTCTGCGCCAACGCGCATCGCGCGGCCGCGGGGACTGCATGAACGACGCCGAGGTTTTCCTGATCGCCATCGCGATCATCTTCACCGTGCCCTACCTGGTGTGGCGACTCGGCCGCACCGACTACGTGGCGCCGCTGGTGGTGGTGCAGATCGTCGCGGGCATCGTGCTGGGGCCGGGCGTGCTGGGCGCGGCGCTGCCCGGTTACTACGCCGCCGTGTTCACTCCGCCGGTGATCCAGGCGCTCAACGGCGTGGCGTGGTGGGCAGTGATGCTGTTCGTGTGGATCGCCGGCATCGAGCTGGACCTGCACGAAACGTGGCGGCGACGGCGCGAGTGCGGACTCACCGCCGCCTGCGCGTTGGGCCTGCCGTTGCTGTTCGGCGGCGCGGCGGCGCTGCTGTTGCTGGCGTGGCGCGGCGGCTGGATGGGGGCGGCGGCGCAGACCTGGCAGTTCGTGCTGGGCGTGGGCATGGCCTGCGCGGTGACCGCGCTGCCGATCCTGCTGTTGCTGATGGAAAAGCTGGAGATCCTGCGCGCGCCGCTGGGCCAGCGCGTGCTGCGCTACGCCAGCCTCGACGACGTGGCGATCTGGGGCGTGCTCGCGCTGATCCTGCTGGATTGGCATCGCGTGGGACTGCAGGCGGGCTTCCTGGTGCTGCTGGTGCCGGTGTCCATGCTCTATCGCAAACTGATGCGCTGGCTACCGGCCGGCGACCGCTGGTACGTCGGACTGATCTGGCTGGTGCTGTGCGCCTGGTCGGCCGACCGTGCGGGGTTGCACTTCATGGTCGGCGCCTTTCTGGCCGGCGCGGTGACCGACCGTACCTGGTTCGACCAGGCGCGCATGGACCTGCTGCGCCACCACGTACTGCTGGTGGTGATGCCGGTGTTCTTCCTCTCCACCGGGCTGCGCACGCAATGGAGCATCGGCGGCGCGGCCGTGTTCGTCGCCGCCGCGCTGCTGCTGGCGGCGTCGGTCGCCGGCAAGCTGGCCGGCACGGGCCTGGCCGGTCGCCTGCTGGGCTGGGCGAAGGGCGAGGCGTGGGTGATCGGCTGGCTGCTGCAGACCAAGGCGCTGATCATGATCATCTTCGTCAACATCCTGCTCGACCGGCACATCATCACCGGCGCAACCTTCACCGCGCTGCTGCTGATGGCGGTGGCCAGCACCATGCTCACCGTGCCGATGGTGGCGCCGCGGCTGGGGTGGAAGCCGCGGCCGATGGACGAAGCGACGCGGCTCTAGCAACGCACGAGACGATGCGCGCCCGCCTCGATCAGGGGCCGGCGTGCGCGGTCGCCAGGCGATCGCGCGACCAGCCGCCGCCCAACGCGCGGATGAGCTGCACGCTGGCGCGCAAACGCTGCGTGCCGAGGCCGAGCACACCGCTCTGCGCCTGCAGCGCCGCGGTCTGCGCCTGCACCACGTCAAGGTAGCTGGCCGCGCCGACCTTGTACTGCTTCATCGCCAGATCGAGCGAGCGTTGCGCGGCGGCAGCGGCGGCTTGCTGGTCGGCCATTGCGGCATCGAGGCGGTCGAGGGTGGCGAGGTTGTCCTGCACCTGCTGGAACGCGGCCAGCACCACGCCGCGGTACTTTGCGCCGGCTTCGTCCGCAGCGGCCTTGGCGGCCGCCACCTGCGCCTTGCGCCGGCCGCCATCGAAAAGGTCGAACAGCAGGTTGGGGCCGAGCGCCCAGACATGGTTAGGCGCGGTGAGCAGGTCGGCGTAGCGCTTGCTGAGGAAGCCGCCCTGCGCATCCAGCGTCAGCGAAGGGAAATAGGCCGAACGCGCCACGCCGATTTCGGCATTGGCCTCGGCGGTGCGGCGTTCGGCGGCGGCGATGTCGGGACGGCGCTGCAACAGGGTCGAGGGCACAGCCAGCGGCACCGACGGCAGCGCGATGGCCGCCGTTTGCGCCGGCAGGCTGAAGGTGGCGGCGGATTCGCCCACCAGCACCGCGATGGCGTCCTGCATCTGCTCGCGCTGGGCCATGGTCTGCGACCACTGCGACTTCACCGTGGACCACTGCGTCTGCGCGCGCGCCACGTCGAGGCCGGAGACGATGCCGCCGTCGTGCAGCTCGCGGGTGAGGTGCAGTGCCTTCGCATAGGCATCGGCGCTCTGCTGCAACAACTGCAGCTGCTGGTCGAGGCCGCGCAGCGCGAGGTAGTCGTCGGCCAGCTGCGCTTGCAGGCTGAGCTGCACCGAGGCGAGGTCGGCCGCGGTGGCCTGCGCTTCGTCGCGGCCGGCGGCAACGGTGTCGCGCACCTGACCCCACAGGTCCACTTCGTAGCTGAGCTGCGCGCCGGCGCTGTAGGTGTCGTAGTCCGCCGGCGAGGTGGCGCCGCGCAAGGGCGCGTTGTCGGACTGGTGCTGGCGCACCGCGCCCGCGCTGGCGCCGATCTGCGGGAAATAGCCGGAGCGCGCTTCGCGGAACAGCGCCTGCGCCTGCCGGTAGTGCGCCAGCGCAGCGGCAAGGTCGGCGTTGTTGGCGAGCAGCCGCTGCTGCAACTGGTCGAGTTGCGGATCGCCGTACAGCGACCACCAATCGGCGCGCGGCAACCGGTCGGCCGGCTGCGCCAGCACCCACGGACCGGTGTCCTTGTACTGCGCGGCGACCGGCGTGCTCGGCACCTTGTAGGCCGGCGCGAGGTTGCAGCCGGCCAGCACTGCAACCAGAGGCAGCGCGGACAGGAACCGATCAACCCTTCGCATGGGGATCACCGGCCTTGTCTTGCTGGTCCGCCACGCGCACCTGGTCGCCCGTGTCGATGCCATCGGGCGGGCTGTCGATCACTTCGTCGCCAGGCGCGAGGCCGGCACCGATCACCGCCTGCTTGCCGTCGTCGCGCAGCACCGTCACCGGCTTGAACGTGACGCGGTCGCCGGCGCCCAGCGTAGCCACCCGCATGCCCGCGCCGTTGAAGACCAGCGCGCTCGACGGGATGCTCAGGTCGTGCTGCGCCGCGCCGAGATCCAGCGCCACGCTGGCGAAGCCGCCGGGCATCAGTTCGCCCTTGGGGTTGTCGACCAGCAACTGCATCAGCGTGGTGCCGCTGGAGGCGTTCACCGCATCGGCCGAGTCGAGCACGGTGGCGGTGTAGGTCTGGCCCGGATGCTCCGGCACGCGCAACGTCGCATGCGTGCCCCTGGGCACCTGCGGCACGTAGTTCTGCGGCACGTTGACGTACAGGCGCAGCTTGCGCGTATCGGACACCACGAACAGCTCCGGCCCGGCGCCGCTGCCGACGTTGATCAGCGCGCCCACGTCGGTGTCGCGCGCGGTGACGGTGCCGTCGAACGGCGCGACGAGCCCGGCAAAGCCCTTCTCCACGTCGAGCTGGTCGACCTGCGCCTGCGCCGCTTTCACCTGCGCCTCGGCGGCATTCAACGCGCTGGTGCGCTGATCGATGTCCTGCTGCGCTACCGCGTCGCTGCCGGCCATCGCCTGCCAGCGTTTGGCGCTGATCTGCGCCAGCCCGGCGTTGGCCTGCGCCACGCCGAGGCTGGCCTGCGCCTGCGCGAGCTGCTGGTCGAGGTCGGGCGTCTCGATGGTGCCGAGCAGGTCGCCCTTCTTCACGTGCGCGCCGATGTCGGTGTTCCAACTCTTGAGGTAACCGGACACGCGCGCGAAGATCGGCGCGCTCACGAAGGCCTGCAAACGGCCCGGCAACTGCAGGGTGGATTGGCCACTCGCCGCCACCGGCCGCACCACGGCGACCACCGGCAGCGCCTGCTGCTGCGTCCACGCGCGCATCTGCTCGGTGCCATGGACACGGCTGGCCACGCCGTAGACGACGATGACCGCGGCCACCACGGCGGTGGCGAGGCCGGCCGTGCGTAGGCCGCGCGGCGCGGCGGACTGCGGCCGGGTGTGCGGATCAAGCTGGGACATGGGTGACTCCGGGGTGGCCTTGCGGCGCATGCTTTTCGCCATAGCGCCGATGGACGATGCTGAACACGACAGGGACGAAAAACAGGGTAGACACGGTGGCGAACACCAGGCCGCCGATCACCGCGCGGCCGAGCGGCGCGTTCTGCTCGCCGCCCTCGCCAAGCGCCAGCGCCATCGGCAGCATGCCGATGACCATCGCCAGCGCGGTCATCAGCACCGGGCGGAAGCGGGTGAAGCCGGCCTCCAGCGCGGCGCGCAGCGAATCGCCGTGCGCGTGCAGGCGCTCGCGGCAGAAGCTCACCACCAGGATCGAGTTGGCGGTGGCCACGCCCATGCACATGATGGCGCCGGTCAGCGCCGGCACCGACAGCGTGGTGTGCGTGGCGAACAGCATCCACACGATGCCGGCCAGCGCGGCGGGCAGCGCCGTGATGATGACGAAGGGGTCGGCCCACGACTGGAAGTTCACCACGATCAGGAAGTAGATCAGCACGATCGCGCCGAGCAGGCCGAACAGCAGGCCGGAGAACGCGCTGTTCATCGTCTGCACCTGGCCGCGCAGCACCACGGTGGAACCCTTGGGCGCATCCTTGGCGTTGGCTGCGATGATCTTCTGGATGTCCGCCGCCACCGCGCCGAGGTCGCGGCCTTGCGTGCTGGCGAAGATCTGCACCATCGGCTGGATGTCGTACTCCGACACCACCGCATCGGCACGTCCGTACTTGATGTCGGCGATACCGCCGAGCACGGTGGTCGGGCTGCCGGCGGCATTGACCGGGATGTTGGCCAGCGCGGCGGCAGTGTCCAGCTTGTACTGCGGCGTCTGCATCACGATGGGATAGGTGATGCCGTTCTTCGGGTTGAGCCAGAAGGTCGGCGCCACCTGGCTGCTGCCGGCCAGGTTCACCACCATGCTGTCGGTGACGTCGCGCGGCGTGGCGCCGACGTACTCGGCGCGCGTGCGGTCGAGATCCACGTCCACCGTCGGCTGCGACTGCGACTGCTGGATGCGTGCATCGGCGACGCCAGTGACGCGGCGGATCTGCGCCAGCAGCTTGTTGGCGTAGGCGAAATCCGCCGGCAGGCTGCGCCCGCGCACCTGCAGCTCGATCGGTGCGGGCGTACCGAAGTTGAGGATCTGGCTGACGATGTCCGCCGGCAGGAACGAGAAGGTGACGCCGGGGAAGCGCTTCGGCAGTTCCTCGCGCAGGCGCTTCACGTAGCCGGCGGTCGGCGCATGGCCTTCGCGCAGCGCGATCTGGATGTCGCCGTCCTGCTCGCCGATGGTGCCGGTGTTGTTGTAGATGGTGTTGATCGAGGACAGGAACGGCGCACCGATGTTGTCGGCCACCGTATCGAGATCCTTCGGCGGGATGATCTGGCGGATGCCCTGCTCGATGCGGCCGAACTGCGCTGCGGTGTCCTCCAGCCGCGTGCCGACGCGCACGCGCACGTGGATCAGCATCTGCCCCGCGTCCACCGAGGGGAAGAAGTTGCGCCCCAGGAACGGCGTGAGCCCGAACGACAGCACCACGAAGGCGAGGAAACCCGCCACGAACACGCGGCGGTGCTCCAGCGCCAACCCGAGCATGCCGTGGTAACCGGCGCGGATCTTCTCGAAGCGCGCCTCGAAACCGCGCTGGAATCGCACCAGCGGGTTGCGCGACGGTGCGCGCGTGCTGTCCTCGCCGTGCGCGCCCACGCCGGGCGCATGCGCCTTCAGCAGGTAGTTCGCCATCGTCGGCACCAGGGTGCGCGACAGCAGGAACGAACACACCATCGCGAACATCACCGCCTCGGCCATCGGCACGAACAGGTAGCGCGCCACGCCTTCGAGGAAGAACATCGGCACGAACACGATGCAGATGCACAGCAGCGACACGAAGGCCGGCGTCACGATCTGCGCCGCACCGTCGATGATCGCGGTCTCCACGTCCTTGCCGTGTTCGAGATGCCAGTTGATGTTCTCGATGGTCACCGTGGCGTCGTCCACCAGGATGCCCACCGCCAGCGCCAGGCCGCCCAGGGTCATGATGTTGAGCGTCTGGCCCAGCGCCGCGAGGATGGCCACCGACCCCAGCACCGCCAGCGGAATCGACACCGCGATGATGAGGGTGGAGCGCCAGCTGCCGAGGAACAGCAGGATCATCAGGCTGGTGAGCGCCGCCGCGATCACGCCTTCGCGGATCACGCCGGTCACCGCCGCGCTGACGAACACCGACTGGTCGCCGACCGGCTTGACCTGCAACGCGTCGGGCAACGACGGCTTGATCGTGCGCAGCATCTTCTTGATGCCGCTGATGATGTCCAGCGTGGAGGTGGCGCCGTTCTTGAACACGCTGAGCAGCACCGAACGGCTGCCGTCCACGTGCACCATGTTGGTCTGCACCGCGCTGCCGAAGTGCACGCTGGCGACGTCGCGCATGTAGACCATCGCGCCGTTCACTTCCTTGATCGGCAGGTTGGCGAGGTCCTCGATGCCGGACGGCGCGTTGTTGAGGTCGACCACGTATTCGGTGTCGCCGACCTTCTGCGTGCCCACCGGCGTCAGCAGGTTCTGCGCGGCCAGCGCGTTGGCGACGTCGTTGCCGGTGAGGCCGCGCGCCTGCAGCGCGGCGGGATCGAGGTCGAACTTCACCTCGGGCGTCTTGCCGCCGAACGGGTACGGAATGCCCGCGCCTTCCACCGTAATCAGCCGCGAGCGCACCTGGTTGAGGCCGATGTCGGCCAGGTTCTGCTCGCTGAGCCCCTTGCCGGACAGCGCCAATTGCAGGATGGGTACGGTCGAGGCGCTGTAGTTGAGGATCAGCGGCGGCGTGGTGCCCGGCGGCATCTGCTTGAGCAGGGTCTGCGCGATCGCCGTGACCTGGGCATTGGCGATGGCGATGTTGGCGCCAGGGTGGAAGAAGATCTTCACGATGCCGAAGGTGTTGTACGAGTTCGCCTCGATGTGCTCGATGTCGTCCACCGTGGTGGTGAGCGCGCGCTCGAACGGCGTGTCGATGCGGCCGGCCATCTCGTCGGGCGGCAGGCCGGTGTACTGCCAGGCCACCGCGATCACCGGGATGTCGATGCTCGGGAAGATGTCCACCGGCATGCGCACGGCGGCCAGCGTGCCGGTGATCAGGATCAGCAGGGAGAAGACGACAAAGGTGTACGGTCGCGACAGCGCGATCCTGACCAGGCCAATCATGCGGGGATTCCGAGCGCGGGGAGGCGTCACGAAATTTTCCCACGTGGGGCCGAGCGTTGAGCGCCCGGCCGCATGAAGATAATTTCATCTGGCCGCCGCGCCCTTCCCGCAGCCGTGCAGGCTTCGCTATGCCGCCTCGACCGCCGCCGCCAGGCAATGCATGCTGATGCACGCGCCGCCGCCATCGCCGTCGCCGATCTCCAGCGCGTAGCCGTGCAGGCGCACGATGGCGCTGACGATGCTGAGACCGAGGCCCGAGCCTGGCGTGCTGCGGCTGTTGTCGCCGCGGTAGAAGCGCCGTGTCACCGCATCGCGCTCGCCGGCGGGAATGCCGGGGCCGCCGTCCACCACGTCCACGCGCGGACCGCCGTGTTCCATCCGCGCGCGCAGCAGCACGCGGCCGCCCGCGGGCGTGAACTTGATGGCGTTGCCGACCAGGTTGGCAAACGCCTCGAACAGCAGGTGCGCGTCGCCGCGCAATGGCGCCAGCGGCGCTGGCTCCAGCACGAAACGCAGGCCGCGGTCCTCGGCCAGCGGCGCATAGAAGTCGTGCACCTGTTGCAGCACGCGTTCCAGGTCCACCTCGCTGAAGCAGGCGTTGCGGCGCCCGTCCTCCAGCTCGGACACGCGCAGCAAGGCGCGAAAGCGCGTCAGCGCGGCGTCGATGTCGGCCACGCAGGCTTCCACCAGCGTCGCTTCGGGCCGGCCGTCCAACTGTTGCTGGGCGCGGTACAGGCGCGCACGGAGCCGGGTCAGCGGCGTGCGCAGGTCATGCGCGATGTTGTCGCAGACGCCTTTCACCTCGCCCATCAGGCGCTCGATTTCGCCCAGCATGGTGTTGACGATGCCGGCCAGCACGTCCAGTTCGTCGCCGCGCCGGCTCACCGGCAGGCGCCGGGTGAGGTCGCCGCGCTGGATCGGCTCGGTGGCGAGCTGGATCTCGCGGATGCGCCGCGCCGGGCCGCGGCTCAGCAGCAGGCCGCCGAGCAGGCCGGGAATCACCGTCAACGACAAGCCCCACAGCAGGGTGCGGCGGATGATCGCGCCCAATCCGTCGATGGTGCTGGTGTCCTTGGCCAGCACCAGCAGGTCGCCGTTGGGCAGGCGCCCGGTCATCACGCGCGCGCTGATGTCGCTGCGCAGGCGATCCTTGCGCACCACGCCCTTGGCGAGCAGATGCATCCGGCCGTCCGCCACCGAACCTTGCGGCATGCTGGCGATGTTGCCGGCCAGCGGCTGGCCGTGCGGATCGAACAGGCCCGCCGACATGATGCCGTGCGGATCGAGCGCACCCGCCGCATCCACCGCCTGCGGCAGATGCGCCATGTCCATCTGCCCGAGGTACTCCATGCGCTGCGACACGATCTGGTCGAGCACGTGGGTGAGGTAGCGCGAGCTTTCCCACTGGATCGCGCCCAGCAGCACCACGCTCCACACCACGAACAACGCGCCGTAGATCAGGATCAGGCGCGAGGTGGCGGCGCGCCAGACGTCAATCAGCGGGCGCAAGGCGATACCCCGAACCACGCACGGTACGGATCAGCGCAGGCAGGCCGGCGACGTCGATCTTGCGACGCAGACGGCCGATGTGCACGTCGATCACGTTGGTGCCCGGATCGAAGTGGAAGCCCCACACGTGCTCGAAGATCATCGTGCGGGTGAGCACCTGGCCGGCATTGCGCA
Organism: Rhodanobacter sp.; assembly: GCA_040371205.1. Classification (NCBI taxonomy): domain Bacteria; kingdom Pseudomonadati; phylum Pseudomonadota; class Gammaproteobacteria; order Lysobacterales; family Rhodanobacteraceae; genus Rhodanobacter; species Rhodanobacter sp. Next base: position 395,937 of record AP031382.1, on the reverse strand, counting down.
TGAGGAACTCCAGCAACCGGTATTCCGTGGGCAGGAGCGAGAGCGGCCGGCCGCCGCGACGGGCAACGTGCCGCACGAGGTCAAGTTCGAGGTCGACCACGCGCAGCCGATTCTCCGCCTGCGGCTGATGCCGCCGCAACAGCACCTCGACCCGCGCCGCCATCTCGTCCGGCGCGAACGGCTTGGTGAGGTAGTCGTCGCCGCCCGCGCGCAGGCCGCGCACGCGTTCGTCCACCTCGCTCAGCGCGCTGATCATCAGCACCGGGATGTCGCTGCGACGCTCGCGCAGCGCGGTGATGACGTCGATCCCGCTCATGCCGGGCAGCATCCGGTCCAGCGTGACCAGGTCGTAGCCGCCGGCCAGCGCCTGTTCGAGGCCGGCACAGCCGGTGGCGGCCCAATCCGCCGCCATGCCGTGCACGGCAAGTTCGGTGACGATCTCGCGCGCGGTGACTTCGTCGTCTTCGATGACCAGGATGCGCGGCATCGCGGGTGTCCCGTAGGGCGTCGCGGCTTCAGAACGGCAAACGGCCCCGTGCAGAGGCCGTTTGCAACTACGTCATTGTGTGGCCGTTGCAATCAGGCGGCGAACAGCCCGCGCATCTTTTTCATCGCGTTCGCCTCGACCTGGCGGATGCGCTCGGCGGAGACGCCGTACTCGTCGGCCAGTTCCTGCAGCGTGGCCTTGTCCTCGTCCAGCCAGCGGCGCTGGATGATGTGGCGCGAACGCTCGTCGAGGTTGCCCAATGCGCTGGAGAGCGTGTTGAGCTGGTTGTCGCTCTGGTCGGCTTCGGCGAGGTTGTCGTACGGATCGGCGCCCTCGTCGACCAGGAAGGCTTCCGGCGCCGGCTTGGCGTCGTCCTCGGCATCCGCCGGGGCTTCGAAACCGATGTCGCGGCCGGACAGGCGCGATTCCATCTCGCGCACCGTCGCTTCCGGCACGCCCAGGTCCTGCGCCACCGTGCGCACTTCCTCGGCATTCATCCAGCCCAGGCGCTTCTTGCTCTTGCGCAGGTTGAAGAACAGCTTGCGCTGCGCCTTGGTGGTGGCGACCTTCACGATGCGCCAGTTCTTCAAGATGAACTCGTGCATCTCGGCGCGGATCCAATGCACGGCGAAGCTGACCAGGCGCACGCCTTGGTCGGGGTCGAAACGCTTCACCGCCTTCATCAGGCCGATGTTGCCTTCCTGGATCAGGTCGGCGAGCTGCAGGCCGTAGCCGGAATAGCCACGCGCCACGTGCACCACGAAGCGCAGGTGCGACATCACCAACTTCTTCGCCGCCGAGAGATCCTCTTGCTCGTTGTAGCGGCGCGACAGCTCCTGCTCCTCGTCCTGGCTCAGCACCGGAATGCGGTGCACGGCCGAGATGTAGGCATCCAGGCTGCCGACCACGCTGGGTAGCGTCGAGGGGATGGTCGCCAAGGCTTGGGACATGGAAAACCTCCGTACAAGGGCCACAGATTAGCACTCCTTCAATTAGAGTGCTAAAGCCGTCATTGGTTCATGGCTTTTAATGTACCAAATAGTACACAAATGAATGGCGCTTGTCGAGAGGTTGTTGTCAGCGACCTTGGCCAACCCTCCGGCATTTGGACGTCTATCTTTTCATCGCGATGAACGTATAAGATTGCCGAAAACCCGCACCGGCAACTCCCATGACCGCCATCAGCCTCGAATTCTTTCCGCCCAAGACCGACGAGCAGCGCGCCCAGCTCGACCAGGCCGCGCAGGTGCTGAAGGCCTGGCAGCCGGAGTACGCCTCGGTGACCTTCGGCGCCGGCGGCTCCACGCTGAGCTACACCGGGGACACCGTGGCGCACCTGCACGCGGCGCACGGCTATGCGGTGGCGCCGCACCTGTCGTGCATGGGCGGCACGCGCGCGGAGATCCGCGCCCTGCTCGACGGCTACCAGGCCGCGGGTTACCGCCGCATCGTGGCGCTGCGCGGCGACCTGCCTTCGGGCATGGCCCGTGCGGGCGACTTCCGCTACGCCGCGGAACTGGTGAGCTTCATCCGCGAGCACTCGGGCGACCACTTCCACATCGAGGTGGCGGCCTACCCGGAAACCCACCCCCAGGCCGAGGACGCGCTGGCCGACCTGCGCCATTTCAAGGCCAAGGTGGATGCCGGCGCGAACGGCGCGATCACCCAGTACTTCTTCAATCCGGATGCGTACTTCCGCTTCGTGGACGACACGCACCGGCTCGGCGTGCGCGTGCCGATCGTGCCCGGCATCATGCCGATCGCGAACTTCACCCAGCTGAAGCGCTTCTCCGACGGTTGCGGCGCAGAGATCCCGCGCTGGATCGCCAAGCGCATGCAGGCGCACGGCGACGACGCCGCATCGGTGCGCGCGCTTGGCGCGGAAGTGGTGGCGCAACTGTGCCGCCGCCTGCTGGACGGCGGCGCGCCGGGGCTGCACTTCTACACGTTGAACCGCGCCAGGGCCACGCGCGCGGTGCTGGAACAACTGGATTGATTCACGCTTGACCCAGCCGCGTATCGCTATGCTCGCGCGATGCGCCCATTGGTTTTACTCCTGCTGACGCTTTGCGTGCTTGCCGCAACGGCACGGGCGCAGGACGCCATCCACCATTGCGTGGATGCGCACGGCAATCCCGTGTTCACCGACCAGCCCTGCGCCTCGCTGCAGGCAACGCCGGTGCAGGCGCCGCCCTCGGCCGCAAGCGCCACGGCGCCGGGCGCGCCGGTGCCGCTGCAGCACTGCGCCGCCACCGCGGCGGAACTGCGCAAGCGCGTGATCGGCGCCTTCGCCGCGCGCGACCCCAACCGGCTCGCCGGACTGATGCTTTGGCGCGGCTACGGCGGCAGCTCCACCGTCGGCGACCTGCGTGCGCTGGCCCAGCTGGTGCGGCAACCGTTGCTGGAAATCCACTTCGACAATGCGCCGGACGGCGCGGCCGCGACGCCGTCGGTGCCCATGGAGACGCTGCAACTGCGCACCGATGGCGGCGACCAGGCCAACTTCGCCGTCGTCCAACAGGCCGGCTGCCTCTGGCTGCATTACGCCGACTGAAGCGGCGTTCTTGCTGCGCCGCAAACCGCGGTGCACGGGGTGCGGGTTTATCATGGGCGATCCACCACGGAGATTCCTCATGGCGCAGCAGTACCCCGATTGGATCTGGCAGAACGGCGCGATCAAGCCGTGGGCCGAGGCCACCACCCATGTGATGTCGCATGCGCTGCATTACGGTTCCTCGGTGTTCGAGGGCATCCGCAGCTATGCCACGCCGGACGGCGCGGCGATCTTCCGCCTCACCGACCACCTCACCCGCCTGTTCCACTCGGCGAAGATCTACGACATGGCGGTGCCGTACACGCGCGACCAGCTCGCCGCGGCCTGCCGCGAGGTAGTGAAGAAGAACGGCCTCACCGCCGCCTACCTGCGTCCGGTGGCATGGCGCGGCCTGGGCGGCTTCGGCCTCTCCGCCGAGACGCCGATCGACGTGGCCGTGGCCGCCTGGCCGATGGGTCCCTACCTCGGGCCGGAGGCGCTGGAACAGGGCATCACCGCCTGCGTGTCGAGCTGGCAGCGCTTTGCGCCCAACACCATCCCGGCCGGTGCCAAAGCCGGCGGCAACTACCTCTCCGGCCAGCTCATCGCACGCGAAGCGCGCCGGCTCGGCTTCGGCGAAGGCATCGCGCTGGCCTCCACCGGCCTGCTCAGCGAAGGCGCGGGCGAGAACCTGTTCCTGGTGTTCGACGGCGCGCTGCACACCACGCCGGCCAGCGCCTCCATCCTCACCGGCATCACCCGCCACTCGCTGATCACGCTGGCGCGCGAGGAGGGCATCGAAGTGGTCGAACGCGACCTGCCGCGCGAATACCTCTACCTCGCCGACGAAGTGTTCATGTGCGGCACCGCCGCCGAAGTCACCCCGATCCGCGCGGTCGACGGCAAGCAGGTCGGCGCCGGCCACGCCGGCCCGGTCACCCGCCGCATCCAGGAACTGTTCTTCGGCCTGTTCAACGGCAAGACCCACGACAAGTGGGGTTGGCTCGAGCCGGTCTGAAGTTCCAAAGCCCCTCTCCCACTTGCGGGAGAGGGGCTTTTACTAGCATGTTTAATGCAAGCTTCCAAGACGACCTCCTCCATCTACTGACGACTGAAGCCGTTTCATCAACAAGGGGTAATCGGATGGAGAAGAACATCAAGGCGGCCCACGTCCATCGAGCACTATCGTGGCTCTTTGGACTGCTCGCAGTTGGTATGCCACTGGATCAGTTATCTCACGACGCAGCCGATGGCATCGCGGGGGCATCGCTGGCAAAACCGATCTCAATGTTTCTGTTTTTTTCGGCTTGACCATCCTCAATCACTTCGTAGCCAAAGGTGCACGCGATCTGAAATCTTGGGCACATACAACGTCCAAAGTGCTCGGCTTTTTCATGCTTCTAGGCATCCCACTCGGAACGCTGATCGGCATCTATCTACTTGTAAACAATGATTGGCCCACTTCCCCAAAACGGGGAGGCAGTCTTGCTGACAATTGGCCGGTACAGACGAAGACGACCGGCGACGACTAACAGGTCGCCCAAGAACTCCAAAGATAGCGGCACTCCGCTTCTGGCGCGCACGATGCGCGCCGCTTTTCATGGGGCCCCTCGGCGACGGTGAGGCGGGGACGATCAGGCCGCGCAGCGGGCATCGCCAAGGATGGCGATGCCTTTTCGACCGGGCAGGATGCCCGGCCGAGAAGCCCGGCCACGTCTCACGCACTTTTCGCCCACGGATGGGCGAAAAGCGTCGCCACGGGGTGCCGTTTCTCTTTGGCTACTTTCTCTTTGGGCACGCAAAGAGAAAGTAGCTCGGGCACCGACAGGTGCACGAAACTGCTTTGTCGCTCGCGAGAACACACAAGCAAAAGCACCCTCTCCCCAGCCCCTCTCCCGCAAGTGGGAGAGGGGAGCAAGGCAAACCGTTATCATGGGCGGATGACTGACACCGCATCCGCCCTCCCCACCATCCGCCTGAAGACCGACCGCACGCCCGGCCACCCTTGGGTTTGGTCGGCGCAGGTACACAAGCCCGAGGGGCGCATCCCGCCCGGCAGCGTGGTAGACGTGGTGGACGCGAAGAACCGCTTCGTCGGCCGCGGTTTCTGGAACGGCCACGCACGCATTGCGCTGCGCCTGCTCACCGCCAACCCCGCCGAGACCATCGACGCCGAGTGGATCGCCGCGCGCATCGACCGCGCGGTACGCCTGCGCCGCGAACTGCTGGAGCTGGACCAGTCCACCGACGCCTGGCGCGTGGTGCACAGCGAGGGCGATGGCCTCAGCGGCCTGATCGTGGACCGCTACGCGGACATCCTCGTCGTCGAATACTTCGCCGCCGGCATGTGGAAGTTCCGCGACGCGATCCGCGACGCGCTGCTGGCGCACTTCCCCGGCGCGCGCCTCTACGGCTTCGCCGAGACGCATGTGCAGAAGCAGGAATCCTTTGACTGCCGCGCCAGCGAGCCGCCCACGCCGGTCGCAGTGCACGAGCACGGCCTCACCTTCCACGCCGCGCCCGGCGCCGGCCACAAGACCGGCTTCTTCGCCGACCAGCGCGACAACCGCCGCCGCTTCGCGGAACTGGCGCGTGGACGACGCGTGCTCGACCTGTGCTGCAACGCCGGCGGCTTCGCCGTGCACGCGATGGCCGGCGGCGCACGCGAGGCCGTGGGCGTGGACATGGACGCCGGCATCCTCGAGATCGCCCGCGCCAACGCCGCCGCGAACAAGCTCGCGGTGGATTTCCAGCAGGCCGACATCTTCGACTGGCTGCGCGACGCGGTGGCACGCGGCGAGCAGTACGACGCGGTGATCCTCGACCCCGCCAAGCTCACCCGCGACCGCAACAAGGTGTTCGACGCGCTGAAGAAATACTTCGCGATGAACCGCCTCGCGCTGGACGTGATCCCGCCCGGCGGCCTGCTGCTCACCTGCTCCTGCACCGGCCTGGTGAGCGAGGCGGACTTCCTGGAGATGCTGCGCCGCGTGGCGATCAATGCCGGCCGCGAGATCCAGATCCTCGACGTGCGCGGCGCCGGCGCCGACCACCCGGTGCGCACCGACGTGCCGGAAAGCCGCTACCTCAAGGCGGTGTTCTGCCGAGTGGAGTGATGTCGCAGTCGCTGCGACGGCAGGACGTACACTGACACGGTCCGTTCCACACGAAATCCGTCCATGCCATCCAGCGAAACCCTGCTCGTCACCCTCGTCGTCCTGGCCCTGCTGTTGCTGGCGCTGCAGGTCGCGCTGCTGCTGCGCGGCCGTGGCGATGCGGGCCTGGCTGCGCGACTCGACGCCCTCAAGGACGACAACGAACGCCTGCAACGCGCGCTGCGCGAGGAGCAGCGCAGCGGCCGCGAGGAGCTGCAGCAGGGCTTCGAGCGCTTCCGCGGCCACGTCAACGAACAACTGGACGGCATGTCGCGCCAGCAGGGCGAGCGTATCGACGGCTTCGGCCAGCGGCTCGCCGCGCTCACCGAGCAGACCGCGCAGGGCCTGCAGACGCTGGCGCAACGCCTCGCCGAGGATGCGCGCCACAGCCGCGAGGAACTCACGCTGGCGCTGAACCGCTTCGGCGAGCAGCAGCAGCAGCGACTGGCCGCGCTCGGCGCGCAGCACGAACAGCGCATGGGCGAAGTGCGCGGCACGCTGGAGGGCCAACTCAAGACGCTGCGCGAGGACAACGCCGCGCAGCTGGAAAAGATGCGCGCCACCGTGGACGAGAAACTGCAGTCCACGCTGGAAACACGGCTGGGCCAGTCGTTCCAGTTGGTCTCCGAACGGCTGGAACAGGTGCAGCGTGGCCTGGGCGAAATGCAGAGCCTGGCCACCGGCGTCGGCGACCTGAAGCGCGTGCTGGGCAACGTGAAGACGCGCGGCATCCTCGGCGAGGTGCAGCTGGGTGCCCTGCTCGACCAGTTGCTGACGCCGGAACAATACCGGTCGAACATCGCCACCGTGCCCGGCAGCAACGACCGCGTGGAATTCGCGCTGCGCATGCCGGGCGCGGACGCCGAGCATCCGGTGTGGTTGCCGATCGACGCGAAGTTTCCGCGCGAAGACTACGAACGCCTGCTCGACGCGCAGGAGCGCGCCGACGCCGAGGCCGCCAACCTCGCCGCCGCCGCGCTGGAACGCCGCGTGCGCGAGGAAGCGAAGACCATCCGCGCCAAGTACGTGGCGCCGCCGCACACCACCGACTTCGCGATCCTGTTCCTGCCCACCGAAGGCCTGTACGCCGAAGTGCTGCGCCGGCCCGGCCTGTTCGAGGCGCTGCAGCGCGAGCACCGCGTCACCGTGGCTGGCCCGACCACGCTCACCGCGATCCTCAACGCGCTGCAGATGGGTTTCCGCACGTTGGCCATCGAGAAGCGCAGCAGCGAGGTGTGGCAGCTGCTCGGCGCGGTGAAGAGCGAGTTCGGCAAGTTCGGCGAGGTGCTGGACAAGGTGAAGAAGAAGCTCGACGAGGCCGGCAAGCACATCGAGGCCACCGGCGTGCGCACCCGCGCGATCACGCGCAAGCTGCGCGACGTGGAGTCTTTGCCGGAACAAGACGCCGCCGGACTGCTCGACGATGCGTCGCCCGACGACGACGCTTCGGACGACGACGCATGAACGAACCGCGCCGCCCGCTGGCCGAACACCATCGCCAGCTCGGCACGCTGGGCGACCAGGTGCAACGGCTGTGCAAGGCGCTACCGCAACGCGACCGTCTTTTGATCGGCCTCGCGCATGCGTCGCGTGCGGTGCTGGCTGCCAGCCTGGGCTATTTCGGCGCGCTCGCGCTGGGTCTGGAACAAGGCTACTGGGCCGCGATCACCGCGATCTCGGTGAGCCAGAGCAGTTACGCGGACGTGCGCAACTCATCGCGCGACCAGTTCCTCGGCGCGGTGATCGGCGGCCTGATCGGCATGGCCGTCGCCACGCTGGGGCCGGGGCATTACCTCAACTACGTGCTGGCGGTGATGATCGGCATGCTGCTGTGCTCGGCCCTCAACCTCGGCGCGGCCGGCCGGCTCAGCGGCATCACCACCACCATCATCATGCTGGTGCCGCACACCGGTTCGTTCTGGCAATTCGCGCTGTTCCGGCTCGGCGAAGTCGCGCTGGGCGCCGCGGCCGCGCTGCTTGTGAGTGTGGCGTTCGACGCGCTGGCGCGCCGCCTGTTCGGCACGCCGCCGGCGACCTGAGCCGCGAAGCCGCTAAAATGCAGCTTCGCCTCATCCCCGGAATCCCCATGAGCAAGCACGCAGCCGACGACGACGTCACCCAGCAGCAGGCCGAAGAGGCCGTGCGCACCCTGCTGCGCTGGGCCGGCGAAGATCCCGCACGCGAAGGCCTGCTCGACACGCCCAAGCGCGTGGTGAAGGCCTACCGCGACTGGTTCTCCGGTTACGCCGAAGACCCAGCCGAATACCTCCGGCGCACCTTCAAGGAAGTCGAGGGCTACGACGAGATGGTGGTGCTGCGCGACATCGAGTTCGAGAGCCACTGCGAGCATCACATGGCGCCCATCGTCGGCCGCGCCCACGTGGGCTACCTGCCGACCAACCGCGTGGTCGGCATCAGCAAGCTGGCGCGCGTGGTGGAAGGCTATGCGCGCCGCTTCCAGGTGCAGGAGAAGCTCACTGCGCAGATCGCGCACTGCATCCAGGAAAACCTGATGCCCGCCGGCGTCGCGGTGGTGATCGACGCCAGCCACGAGTGCATGACCACGCGCGGCGTGCACAAGCGCGGCGTGTCGATGGTCACCAGCCAGATGCTGGGCGCGTTCCGCGACGACGCGCGCACACGCGCCGAGTTCCTGCAGTTCATCGGCCTGCACGGAAGCATGCGCCGCTGATGCGCCGGCTCGCCGTCGTCGCGCTGTCGCTGCTGCCGCTCGCGGCCGTCGCGCAGGATTCGCGCGACGCCTATCTGCGCCAGTTCGACACCGACGGCAACGGCTGCGTGAGCGAAACCGAATACGTGGCCTACATGAGCCGCGGCTTCATGCAAATGGACCGCAACCACAACGGCGTGCTGGAACCGGACGAGCTGCCCGGCGGCCACGGCAGGCCGGTGACGCTGAAGGAGTGGCAGGACAACCTGCGCCGCCAGTTCCACCGGCTGGACCGCCGCCGCAACGGCTGCCTGGACGCGCAAGAACTCACGGCGCCGCCGGGCTGAACCGCAGCGCGGCGCGATGCGCTATCGTTCCCTGTCTGCCGTTGCCGTATCCGCCATGAATCATCCCGCAGTCCACGCATCGCGCCATCGCGCCGCGCTCGCCTTCATTTTCGTCACCGTCGCGCTGGACATGCTGGCGTTCGGCATCGTCATCCCGGTCCTGCCGCACCTCATCGCCGACCTGATCGGCGGCAATCTCGCCGAGGCCGCGTCGTGGGTGGGCACGTTCGCCACCTTGTTCATGGCGATGCAGTTCGTGTTCTCGCCGTTGCAGGGCGCCTTGTCCGACCGTTTCGGCCGGCGCACGGTGGTGCTGATCTCGTGCTTCGGCCTAGGCGTGGACTTCATCGTGATGGCGCTCGCGCCATCGCTGTGGTTCCTGCTGATCGGCCGCGTGGTGTCGGGCGCCTGCTCGGCCAGCATCTCCACCGCCAACGCCTACATCGCCGATGTGGTGCCCCAGGAAAAACGCGCGGCCGCGTTCGGCATGATCGGCGCGGCCTTCAGCGTGGGCTTCGTGCTGGGGCCGGCGCTGGGCGGCCTGCTCGGCCACTGGCAGTTGCGCCTGCCGTTCTGGGTCGCGGCCGGCCTGGCGCTGGTCAACTTCTGCTACGGCTGGTTCGTGCTGCCGGAGTCGCTGCCCAAGGAGCGCCGCGCGTCGCGCTTCGACAGGCGGCATGCCAACCCGTTCGGCGCGCTACTGCTGCTGCGCCGCTACCCGCAGGTGCTCGGCTTGGCCGTGGTGTTCTTCCTGATCAACCTCGCCCAGTTTTCGCTGAACTCCACCTACGTGCTGTTCACCGACTACCGCTTCGGCTGGGGGCCGCAGATGGTGGGCTACACGCTGAGCGCGGTGGGCCTTTGCACCGGCATCGTGCAGGGCGGCCTGGTGCGGCGCTGGATGCCGAAACTCGGCGAGCGCCGGATGATCCTGCTCGGCCTCGCGCTGTGCGTGGCCGGTTACCTGCTGTTCGGCCTTGCTCCCAGCGCGGCGATCTTCCTGCTGGCGATCCCGGTGTTCTGCCTCGGCGGCCTCGCCGGTCCGCCGGCGCAATCCATGATGACCCACCAGATCGACCCGCACGAACAAGGCCGCCTGCAAGGCGCACTCTCCAGCCTGCGCGGCCTCGCCGGCATCTTCGGGCCGGCGATGTTCGCCAACCTGTTCGCGCTGTTCATCAGCGATCATGCGCCGATCCATCATTTGCCCGGCGTGGCCTTCGTGGTGGCAGCCATGCTGCTCGCCGCCGCCAGCATGGTGGCGCTACGCGCCACGCGCCGTGCGGCACCGGCATTTGCACCTGTTCCGCCTTCCCCCGAACCACTGGAGCACACCCCATGAGCCTTTCCATGTACCAGGCATCCGTACCGGTTTTCGTCCGCGCGCTCGGCAACCTGCGCCAGGTGTTGCTAAAAGGCGAGGCGCACGCCAAGGCCAAGGGCGTCGCCGATGCCGTGCTGCTGCAGACGCGCCTGATCCCCGACATGTTGCCGCTGGTGAAGCAGGTGCAGATCGCCTGCGACATGGCCTGCCGCGGCGCCGCCCGCCTTGCCGGCGAAGAGCCGAAGAGCTTCGAGGACAACGAGACGACGATGGCCGAAGTGCTCGACCGCATCGACCGCGCCATCGCCTATGCGCAGTCGTTCAAGGCCGAGCAGATCGACGGCAGCGAAGGCCGCGCGATCCACCTCAAGATGCGCAACGGCGAGCTGGACATGAGCGGCCAGTCCTACCTGCTGCAATTCATCCTGCCCAACCTGTACTTCCATTGCACCACCGCCTACAACCTGTTCCGCGGCATGGGCGTGGAAATCGGCAAAGCGGATTTCGTCGGCGCGCTTTGACCAGAAAGGCGGCTGGCGTGCGCATTGAGGCTGGCGCTGGAGTTGAGCGGCGGCGGCGCCAGCCGTTTTGAACGAGTAGTCAATGCCCAGCGCGGAGGCCCGCCCGGAATATTTTTTCGGCCATGTCGGCGGGATACACCACTTGATTGTAGTCATATTTGCCGTCTTCATATTGAACTACAACGACCCGCTCGCCATCGTTGACAGGAAGAGCACAGGGAGAGATGGCAAAAATCTCACCTGATGCTTTTCCGCGAAGAACCTCGGTGACCTTGACCCTCACATTCAGGTGTGGACGCTCATCCGACCAGCGAGAATTGACAACTGTGCCAACGAAAAGGCCCTTTGATTCGCGTGCCATCGATTCGTCCGGATAAGCCGGACTGCATGCCAAAACATAGCTCGGCAAAGCCATAGCAACGATTGTGTAGGCGATTAGAAAAGTTCTCATGGGCACTGACGATTTGCAGTGGCCCGAAAGCCCGGGGAAAAAGCGTCATGCACCCGGGTTGATCTGAAGTCTCTTACGGAGTTGTTAGGCCTGCCCGAGTGGGATATCCACGTGTCGCACTGGGTTTTGCTGCGCACCCAGCCCTGCGGGGTGCGCTCAAGCAGAACGGTGCCACCGTTGCCGCAGAGTTGGCCACAGACAAACGAGTAGTTGAGCGCAGCTCGCTGCCCGGAGCGTTCGAAGGCAACCATGGAGAGTGTGAGCAGAGCATGGGAGAAGCCTTGCTCCACTGCTTCGTCGACGGGCATGCCCCGCGCGATAAGCTTGCCAGGGTCTACTGCTTGCGACTCGCCGTGCTTCACAAAGCGGATCCAAGGAAGTGGGCCGAGCTGGATAGCGAGTGGGACGCTGGTTGTGGCCACTTGCCACTCACCACCGTCGCCGGCGCAGGACGATATGTCTTTTAGGTCCTGCGGTGATAGCGACCTTGCGTCTGCCGCCACGTTGAGAGGTGCTTTGCTCTTTCCCTGCCATGAGGTCAGGAATGCTTGGTACACCTTGGGCGTTTCTGCCCCCAGGCTCGCGTCCTGAGCATGCGCTCTGAGACTGAGCACAAGGGCCACGGCAAACCCTATGACGGCGCACCGCAGTTGAAAGGACATACACGGCTCCGTCAATGTGTCTGCTAGGTCTAACGCTGAAGTAAAGCGGCGACGAAGCCGTCCGCCTTGAACGAGTAAAAAGAGACTTCCTCCCCTTTCGGCCTCGAGGGCCATGATGGTGTTGCGACACAACCGCCAGCAGAAGAGGAAGTCTCCATGAACACTATAACCCTGGGTGTGGATCTGGCGAAGCGGGTGTTCTTGGTGTGCGAGACGGATGCTGCCGGGCATGTATTGCGTCGGCAGGAGTTGAAGCGTGGCCGCAGAGTCAATTCCGCCACCTAAGCACTCTGCTTACATGCTCGATGGTGCCCGACGTCTTGCAGACCCCTAGACATAGGCCGCCCTCTTGCGGCCAACGAAACTCCGGCTTGTGAAAGACGCCTTCCAGGAGCACAAATTGACCTGACAGGGCACCCAGAGCACTTTCGTTTGAAGAAAGGTCTTTTGAAAAACTTGTTATCTCAACGTAACTATTAGTGGCTCGCTTGAAGTCTTCGCTTGATGCGTAAATTCCGGAGACTCCCTCGATGCCCAAGTCAAACTCGGCAACGCCGATTACGCGAACGCGATGACCGTCAAAAAAGTCTGGTCGACCAAGTAGCTCTTGAACTGACACGTTGAGTGAATCGGCGTGAACGGTGCCAAGGTCTTCAACGCGCGATGTTGCACATGCGGCGATGAGGAGTGTCAGAATGATTCCGATAAGCAGCTTAAGCATGTTTGATGAGCTAACGTTGGAGTTAAGTGGCGCGCGTCAGCGCGTCCGCCTTGAATGAGATGTTAGCGCTCAACATAGTCGAGAATCGCCTCGTAGTTTTTGAAGACCATGGCTATCGCCTCTTTAGGATCATAGCCTTGTGGGCCGACCGAGTCGTGATAGATGCGGTAAAGCGGCCCGTTAGCACCGTCGTTGCTGTTGATGTAGTAGTAGTCACCGCTGCCCTCAGAGCACGATGCAACGGGTATATAACCGTTTGCTGCCACGCCAATACCAGGCCAGCATAGAGTGAGCTCTTCGTGTGCTTGCGCCTCCGTTAGGAAAGCAAGGTCTACGCCTAAACCCGAGAGATCGTGCTCCTCGTCGACGCAAGCCGATGCTCCGACAAGATCGTGGGCGCTAACGAAGGTCTGCCAATATTCGGGATAGTTCATCTTGAGCGCTAACGCTGGAGTTGAGCGGCGGCGGAGCCGTCCGCCTCGAACGAGATGTTAGGCGCAACCTGCGGAGAGGCCACGCACCTAACGGTGGTTGGTGTGATCACCAGAGTAAAGATTGAAGGCCTGCAAGTCATCTCGGTTCGCGTACGGGTTTGGCTTTGACGGAATAACTGAATCTTCCCGTAGCATGTAGACGATCCAGGCGAAGCCGAGGACAGGGAGTAACCACACAATGATGGCTTGAAGTATTTTTTGCCGGGGCGTGTACGAGGGGCTACGAACGAGCCGGATCGTCACGATGAAATTGGCGACGCCGAGGCAAAACAAAATTGGGGCAAGCGCGTTCGTCATGGTTGCGGCCTAACGCTGGAGTTAAGCGGCGCCGGAGGCGTCCGCCTCGAATGATTGAATGGACTCCTCCCGCGTCGCCGCACGGCTTCGATGAGCCAGACTGAGCCGTTGCCGTTCAGTCGACGGGATCACGAGAGGAGTCCGCCATGCATGCTACGCCTGAAACTGCGCCGGCGACCATGGTCGCCGTGGATCTGGCCAAGGATGTGTTCGAGCTGGCGTATGCCGATGCCGAGCACCGGATCGTGGAGCGCAAGCGGTTGTCGCGCCGGGCCTTCGCCCATGCACTGGACAACCGTGGGCCGTTGCGGGTGGTGATGGAAGCCTGCGGTAGTGCGCACTACTGGGCGCGCCGGTTCGCCAGGCAGGGCCATACGGTGCGGCTGTTGCCCGCGCGCGATGTGCGTCCGTACGTCAGGCGCAACAAGACCGACCGCACCGACGTGGCCGGGATACTCGAAGCGGATCGCTGCGCGCAGATCGATGCGGTGCCGGTGAAGTCACCCGAGCAGCAGGGCGTGCAGGCACTACATCGCATCCGCGAGCGCCTCAAGAGCCAACGTACCGCCACGATCAACCTGCTGCGCGGCGTGTTGCGCGAGTTCGGCCTGGCCATGCCGCTGGGTGCAACCAAGGTACGTCCGGCGGTATTGGCGGCGCTCGAAGACGGCGACAACGACCTGCCGATGGCCTTGCGTCACACGCTGGGTGAGTTGCTTGAGCGACTGGTGGGGTTGCAGGCCGACATGGACGCGATCGAGCAGCGGCTGGAGGCGTTCGCCGACCGCGACCCGGTCAGTCAGCGCTACCAGAGCGTCCCTGGCGTCGGCCTGCTGACCGCCACGGCCCTGCGCGCCAGTGCGGGATCGCTGGATCGGTTCCGCAGCGGTCGCCACTTCGCGGCATGGCTGGGACTGACTCCGCGCGAGCATTCGTCCGGTGCGCAACGTCATCTTGGCGCCATGAGCAAGCGCGGCGACGGCTATCTGCGTCAGTTGCTGATCCACGGGGCACGCGCCGCCCTGCGGGCCGCGCAGGTTCGACAGCGGAAGGATCAACCGCTCGACCGCCTGCAGGCTTGGGCACTGGCGCTGCAGGCGCGGCAAGGTCACAACAAGGCCGCCGTCGCCCTGGCCAACAAGGTCGCCCGGCGGATCTGGGCGATGGAGCATCACCACGCCGCGTTCGACGGCAACCACTGCAGCGTGCGGCCGAGGCCGGCGATTGTCGAGTAAGCGCTTCACTCGCCCCGAGTTGCCCAGGCGATCTGTGTCATGGCGAATGTGTCGGTCCCGAATCGAACCAAGCCGATAACACTTCTGGCCCGCGAGGCCGCTTTGAACGATTGGCTTTCGATTCGCGGATTCCATGATGGCCCGAGCGTTGTTCGCTCACCCCAAGGCCGAATACACGACTACAACCGATTCATTCACCCCGCATCGATTGCCACAGCACTCCGGGCTAGTTGCACGAGGAGTCCATACATGACTTGTTAGGTAGCGGGTAAAGGTTAACCGATGACCGCTGCCGTTATTAGCAATGCAAATGATACAAATATGACTGGTGCGCCGATTTTAAGCAATGATCGCTGAGACACGGCATAACTTATACTTGGCATTTTTTCACCTTCCTTGTCCAAGGCGCGGCGTGCTGATGGTATCTGGTACACGAGGAAATTAGCGCCAATCATGCCGATAAAGATGCCCGCGAGCCACGGAGCAAAAATTATTATTGCCTCGGCAAAGCCGCTCGTATGCGTGAGCGCTGGACCAATATGGTTAGGATGTAACCGGTTTCGCAGCAACACCGCAAGTGCGGCAAGCCCATATGCCGAACCCAGCCAGAGCGGTAGCCCGACAATTTGAATGACCGTGTTCCATGGACTTTTTTGGTATTGCTTGCGCGCGCGAGCATTCTGCAGCCAAGTACCCTTCTTAAGCTCCTTGAGAACGTCTGGGGCTTTGTCTCGATGCTTGCGGGCTTCTGACATATCAGAACACTCCCTGCTTCTTTACCTAACGCTGGAGTTAAGCGGCGCGCGGTACGCGCGTCCGCTTGGACGAGTAGTTAGAGCAGCCCTCAGTGAAGGATGCCTGTTGATAGCCCTGTGGCGAAGCCCGCACACCAAAAGCCTGCAGCGACCAGCATGGACCGCATGAAGCTGCGGGCATAGCGCGCCGCTGGCTCAGTACTGCAGAGCTTGCCCCAAAGGCTAACCTCCCAGATGCGGAAACGCTTGGCCTGTGCCCTGACCGCGAACAAGCGGGCCCAGAAGTAAAAACCAGCAACGCACGCAAGAAGGAAACCTGTGGTGCTGGTCCAGAAGATAAGTCGACCGAAAACATCCATGTAGCCTCTAACGCTGGAGTTAAGCGGCGGCGGAGCCGTCCGCCTTGGACGAGATGTTAGACCCCAACTCGCCAAGCAACCAAGTTGCGAGCTGACGAGGCCCACGCCGATTGCCGTTGGCGTTGTTTGCCGACTCACTGCATGCAGAAAGGTAAAGCTGGCCAACCGTGCCCACGACAGACAAGCCCAGCTCCTCACGTAGTGAAACTGCGTTGCTGGCGAGGGACAGAAGCTCCTCGCTCTCTTGGGGAAGCCAACGTGGCCGGATCGTGGCCGGTAGGAAGGCGGAGTTGAAAAAGACCATCTCGCCGGAGTGAGCTACTCGGGGAAGCACCAGCGCAAGCAGGTCCAACAGCGCCGCCTCGGTGGCCGAAAGTTGTGCCTCAAGTTTGCCAATTCGAGATGATTTCATGGGGTCTAACGCTGGAGTTAAGCGGCGCCGGAGGCGTCCGCCTTGAACGAATAGTTAGGCCCAAACGAACTGAACATGCTCTTTCCCGCGATTGTCCAGAACGTAGGATCTGACGTACATGCGATGATTCTCGGCGACGTATACCTCGGTGCGCATCTCTGAGATAGCCCCTGGGTCGATCTGGTGACGCTCGAGATGCTCTGGAAGAGCCTTGCGATAATGCTTGAGCGACTCCCGAACGCGAGGAGTGAGACCGAACAACTCTTCCGGGCGATTGGGAATCCAGGTGACCGTAACCTTTTCCCCTCTTCGGTCACGGGCAAGCCGATACATGTCCTCAAAGATGGAATGGCCATCTACGTAGTTCATTCCACTCATGAACGAGTGAGTCCAGTTGTGTGCCATGGACTTGATGAGCTTGTACTTCACGGGGAAATGATCTTGGGCCTAACGCTGGAGTTAAGCGGCGGCGAAGCCGTCCGCCTTGAACGAGATGTTAGGCGCCAACTGTGCCGCCGCCCCTCCGCCTGTGCAACAGGATGGCAACGACACCCAGCAAAGCCAGGGCAATGCCTGCCAAGGGTAAATACAGAACCCAGGCGAGACCCGATTCATGAGCTGGAACGGCAAGTTGGATCCAGCACCAGAACCCGAGCAGCAGAAGGTTAAGAGCGACGAGCGCATGCAGCACGCCGAGCCGCTGACGCCTTGGCGAGATCGCGAACGCGGCGACAACAAGATGCGGAGCGGCCATGAAGAGGTAATTGGCCACGAAGTCGTGAAGCACGACTGCAGATGGAGCTGACGACGGTCCGACGAAGTAGAGCACGCCAGGGAAAGCGAGAAGGATGGTGAGCCATAACCAAAATCGGCGAGTTACTTCCATTGGCGCCTAACGCTGGAGTTAAGCGGCGCGCGTCAGCGCGTCCGCCTTGAACGAGTTGTTAGGGCCCACCAAGCGCCCCTGTAGCAACAAGTATTTCGTGATAACGCCGATTGGCTATGCCTTCGGATTGCTCGGTCGCGATGGGGTGACTGTTAGCTGCCACAGCAACGCTGGGCCGGCTAGTACTGGCTTGGAACTGCACGGCTACAGGTAGACCAAGGGTAGATGGATAGCCTGGAATTGCATTTGCGACTGTGCCTGGCACAGGTGGCTCAGCACTCCCGTCCTCGTCGTATAGCTCGACATAGCGGTAGAAGTCCGTCTCCGCCACCTCCACCCAGACGCCCCAGCCGTAGTAGCCAGGCTGCTCGTTGAAAGGGAGCTTTAGAAAGCAACGGATGAAGAACCGATTGCCCAACTGGCAGAGATCGCTGTTGAACTCGGCCTTGTCCGCTCGCTCGTCAGCCGGGATAGCCCATACGTCATCCGGAAGTTTCCAGCCATGATCTGTGGGCAAGCCCTCGTGGGTCTCTCCGCAAGTTGGGCAAATGAACGATGAGGTCAAGTTTAGGCCCTAACGCTTCAGTAGTACCACGATTAGACAATATGCCCGGGATGTTCAGCTTACCCGCGCCCCTTGTTCGCCCGAATCCTACACGAGATCAAGCCTTTACCCGATACCTCGGTGCCGACCCCGACGTTACGTTGCCTCGCAAACCTTTTTATCCGGGGCGCTATGTCTTATCCACCACCATCCGCGGGGATATCCGACCTTCTTCCGAACGCACCCGCTCCGCGCCTGCTCGACGAAGTTCGGCGACAGATGCGTATCAAACACTACAGCTTGCGGACCGAGAAGATCTACATCGGCTGGATAAGGCGATTCATCTTGGCCAATGCCAAGCGCCACCCGCGCGAGATGGGGGCGACCGAGGTGGAGGCGTTTTTGTCACGGCTTGCCGTCCAGGGAAAGGTCGCGGCCAGCACTCAGAATCAGGCGCTGTCGGCTTTGTTGTTCTTGTACCGGGCGGTCCTTGGGATCGAGTTGCCGTGGCTGGAGGGTGTCGTGCGCGCCAAACGGCCAAAGCGGGTGCCGACGGTGCTTTCGCAAGACGAGGCGCGGTGCCTGTTGGCGCACATGGATGGTAGGCCACAACTTTTGGCGAGCCTGCTCTATGGAACCGGCATGCGCTTGATGGAGTGCCTGCGCCTGCGGGTCAAGGATGTGGATTTCGCGCGCAACATGATCACAATCCGAGACGGCAAAGGAGCCAAGGACCGTCATACGGTATTGCCCCAGTCGCTGGTCGAGCCGCTGCAACGCGAAATCGAACGCGCGCGGACGCTGCATGCCGCCGATCTCGCTGCAGGGTTTGGCGCAGCGGCCCTGCCCTACGCACTGGCACGCAAGTACCCGTCGGCGGCGCATGACTTCGGCTGGCAGTATGTGTTTCCGTCCGTGCAGCGGTCGATCGATCCCACCGACGGCATGGAACGTCGCCATCATTTCGACGAGGCGATCCTGGCACGCGGACTCAAGGCGGCGCGCCAGCGTGCGCGCATCGCCAAACCGCTGACCGCCCACACTTTGCGGCATTCGTTTGCCACCCATCTGCTGGAGATGGGCTATGACATCCGGACTATCCAGGAGCTGCTCGGGCACAGGGACGTCGCAACGACCCAAATCTATACCCACGTTCTGAACCGCAACGCCAACGGGGTCCTCAGTCCATTGGACCGATGAATGGCACCTGCCTGGACATCGGGCGTGTACACCCGGGACGGCAAGGATAGCCATCAGGCATGAGACGTCCGCCAAAGCCGTAGGCAGTCGCCGCGGGGCCGCGCCGCTTATTACAATGCCCCGATCCGCCACGCTGCCGGAGAAATCCGCTTGATCGTCTGTGTACCCGATGTCCTGACGGCTCAGGAGTTGACCGCCCTGCGCGCCGAGTTGCCGTCCGCGCCCTTCGTGGACGGCTCCGCCACCGCCGGCTGGTCGGCGCGCAACGTGAAGAAGAATCAGCAGATCGATCCGAACAGCGCGAGCTATGCGCGCATGGCGGACATCGTGCGCACCGCCTTCCTGCGCCATGGCTTGCTGCAGGCGGCGTTGATGCCGGCGGCCAACACGCGGCCGTTGTTCAACCGTTACGCCAGCGGCATGGAGTACGGCGCGCATGTGGACGCCCCGGTGATGGGCGGCATGGGCAGTGCGGTGCGCAGCGACATCGCGATCACCGTGTTCCTGTCCGACCCGGCGAGCTACGACGGCGGCGAATTGGTGACCCACGCCAGCGGCGGCATGGAATACAAGTTCAAGCTGGAGGCCGGCGCCGCCATCGCCTATCCGGCCAACACCCTGCACCATGTCAGTCCGGTCACGCGCGGCGTGCGCGACGCCGCGATCATCTGGGTGCAGAGCATGGTGCGCGACCCGGCGCGGCGCGAATTGCTGTGGGACCTGGACAACGCCAAGCGCGAGATCTTCGGCCGCGAGGGCAAGAGCGCAACCTTCGACTTGATCAGCCGCTCGCACGCCAACCTGCTGCGCATGTGGGCGGAAGTGGCGGCTTGATCAAGCCTGCAAGGCGGCGCGCGGCGGCAACGACCAGTCGACCGCCGCCTGCCCGCGGCCTTCCAGATAGCGGTTGGCCGCGGAGAAATGCCCGCAGCCGAGAAACCCGCGATGCGCCGACAGCGGCGAGGGATGCACGCTCTTCAGCACGCAGTGCCGGCGCGTGTCGATGAGCTGCCCTTTGCGCTGGGCATAGCTGCCCCAGAGCATGAAGACGAGACCTTCGCGCTCGCGGTTGAGCGCGTCGATGGCCGCGTCGGTGAAGCCTTCCCAGCCCTTGCCCTGGTGCGAGGCGGCCAGCCCGCGCTCCACCGTGAGCACCGCATTGAGCAGCAGCACGCCGCGATCCGCCCAGGGCGTGAGGCAGCCGTGGCCGGGCGCAGGGATGCCGAGGTCGCGGTCGATTTCCTTGAAGATGTTCACCAGCGACGGCGGCGTCTGAACGCCCGGACGCACCGAGAAGCACAGGCCGTGCGCCTGCCCGGGGCCGTGGTAAGGGTCCTGTCCGAGAATCACCACGCGCACGGCGTCGAACGGCGTGTGGTCGAACGCGGCGAAGATTTCCTCGCCCGGCGGATAAATCGCCTTGCCGGCGCGCTTTTCCGCGCGCAGGAACCCGGCCAGCGCCTGCATGTCGGGGCGTTCGAGATAGTTGCCGATGCGTGCCTTCCACGACGGCTCCAGCCGCACCTCGCTCATGCGGACTCGCCACGCTGGCGGAGGTGGCGCGCCACGCGCAACTGGAATAGCAGCTTGGTGAGCAGCAGCTTTTCGTCGACGGGTTTTTCCACCAGGTCGTTGGCGCCGGCCTTGATCAGCGCCGCCTGGTTGGCCGGGTTCTCGTCGCCGGTCATCACCAGCACCGGCAAGCGGCCCTTGCCGTAACCGAACTGGTTGCGGATGCGTTCGAGCAGATCGCCGCCGGTGAGTTCGCCCTTCAGGCTGACGTCGGTGAGCACCACGTCGGCGCCCACTTCGCCCCGCACCTTCGCGGTTTCCAGCATGGCCAGCGCGTCTTCCACGCTGACCACGTGACGCACGTTCAGGCCGTATTTTTCCAGCATGCGGCGGGTGGCCAGCGCCACCACGCGGCTGTCCTCCACGTAGAGCACCTCGCCCTCGGCCGAGCCCTCGGGGCACACGTAGCCGCGGATGAATTCCGCCAGCGCCTGGAAGCCCAGCGACTTGTCGAAATAGTCGGTGACGTCCTCGCCCAGCGTGCGGCGGTGCAGGCGGTCGTCCACGTCGCCGGAAACCACCACGATGGGCACGTAGGTCTGCGGCGCGGATTCGCGCACGAAGCGCGCCAGCTCCAAGCCATCCATGTCGGGCAGGCGCAGCGCGATGGTGATGAAGTCGAACACGCCATCGCCGAGCAGCTGCTGCGCTTCGCTGCCGCCGCCGCTGCCCACCACCTCCACGCCCGGTAGCTCGGCCGTCAGCACGCGCGCGATCATCTGCCGCACCATGCGCGAACCGTCGACCACCAGCACGCGTGGCGCCGTGCCGACCGAACGACTGCTGATGTTCGTGCTCATGCCCCCGTCGCCCCCGCGCTGCGCTCAGACAGCCTTGCGCAATTGCCACGCGCTGACCAGCCGCGCCCCCAACCAACCCAGCACCGCCGCCGCGAGCGGCACGGCCGCCAGCAACCACAGCGGCAGGCCGCCCAGGTGCAGCTTGCCATCATAGGCCTGGCTCAACTGTGCCACCGGCCCGCTTAACGCGAATTCGATCGCCAGCGCCAGCAGTGCGGCCAGCAGCCCGCTGAACAAGCCATACCAGATGCCGGCATACAGGTAAGGGCGGCGCACGAAGGCGCTGCTGGCCCCCACCAGCAGCAGCACGCCGATCTCCTCGCTTCGACTGGCGATGTCCACCCGCACCGTGTTGCCCACTACCAGCAGGGCGGCGAGCGCCAGCATCGAGGCCAGCGCAGCCACCACGCGTCCGCCCACGTCGAGCAGCGCATCCAGCCGCTGCCGCCAGGCCCCGCTGTCCTGCACCTGGGCCACGCTGCGCATGTCGCGCAAGTCGCCAGCCAGGCGCGCCACGGCGGCGGCATCCAGGTCAGGCTTGGGCTGCACCATCAGCACGTAGGGCAGCGGATTCTGCTCCAGCGCATCGAGCGCGCCGGAGAAACCCTGCATTTTCGCCAGTTCGTCCAGACCCTGCTGCGGGGTCTTGACCGTCACCGCGGCCACGTCGGAGCGGTCGCCGACCTGCTTCGCCAGCAATTGCACCTGCGACTCGCCTTCGTCGGGCTGCAGGAACACGTTGATCGCCTGGTCCTGGCCCAGCGCGCGGCCCATCTGCTGCACGTTGCCCAGCAGCAGGTAGAAGGCCAACGGCAGCGCCAGCGCCAGGCCCATCACCGCGACGGTGAGCAGGCTGCCCAGCGGGCGCGCGGCGAGCCGGCGCAGGCTGTCCGCAGCGCTCCAGGCATGGTGCTCGCGCCAACTCGACACGCTGCGGTTGCGGCCGGGTTCGTTGCGCACGGGCATGCCGGCATCCGCGCTCACAGCACCTCCTCCGCGGCGAGGTCGGCCACCAGGCGGCCGTGGTCGAGCACCACCACGCGCTTGCGCATGCGCTTGATCAGCGGCAGGTCGTGGCTGGCGATCAGCACCGTGGTGCCCACCTGCTGGAATTCGGCGAACAGTCCCATGATCTCCAGCGCCAGTTGCGGATCGAGGTTGCCGGTGGGTTCGTCGGCGATCAGCAGGGAGGGCCGCCCCACAATGGCGCGGGCGATGCCCACGCGTTGCTGCTCGCCGGTGGACAGCGTGTCCGGCAGTTGGCGCTCGTACGAGAGCAGGCCGACTTTTTCGAGCGCCGCGCGCACCCGCTTGCCGCGCTCCGCCCGGGCGACGCCGGCAATCGTCAGCGGCAACTCGACGTTGGCGAACACCGTGCGGTCCATCAGCAGGCGGTGGTTCTGGAACACCATGCCGATGCGCTGGCGCAGCTTGGGAATGCCGCGGCCGCGCACCTTGGCGAGACTTTGTCCGTCCACCGTGATGATGCCGTGGCTGGGCCGTTCGATCACGCCCAGCAGCTTGAGCAAGGTGCTCTTGCCCGCGCCCGAATGACCGGTGACGAAGGCCATCTCGCCCGTGGACACGGTGAAGGAAAGCTGCGAAAGCGCCTCATGACCGCCTGCGTAATGCTTGCTCACCTGGTCGAACTGGATCACCGCGCGCCACCCCCGCCTGTCGTATCGGCAACAAGGATAAGGGATGCGGCGCACAAGATCGCCCTGCGCGCGCAAAGACGGGCAACCGCCGGTTCAGCCCGGCGGCACGCGCGGTCAACGCCCCGTGAACAACCGGGTCAGGCGGCGGAACAGGCTGGGCTTGTTCGGATGCGCCGGCTCGGCGGCGGTGGCCGCCACCTGGCGCGAGGGACGCGCGGCATGCGCCGCGTTCTGCTCGCGCGGCGGGCGGCGTTCGCCGCGCGACGGGCGGGCGCCTTCGGCGGCGGACGGCGACTGTCCCTGCACGGCATTGGCCACCGCCTCGCCACCCTCGCGGCGGCGATTGCGGCCACCGCGGCGGCGGCGCTTGCGCTCGCCCTGGCCGGCCGCGGCCGGCGTCTCGTTCGCCGCCGGCGCGGCTGCTTCGGCATTCGCCGCCTCGGCACGCGGCGCCCGCGGCTCGCGCGGGCGATCCTCGCGCGGCCCGCGCTCGCTGCGTTCGCCGCGTCCGCCGGCGCGGCGCGGCCGCCCGTCTTTCTTCTTGTCGTCGTGGCGCGGCTCGACGCGGTCGCCGAAGGCGGCGCTGTCGGCGGCGGCGTTGGCGGCGAACTCGGCATCGACCTCGCGCGGCTTCGGCATCACCAGCAGCTCCGGCTCGATCACCGCCACCGGGATGCTCTGGCCGATGTAGGTCTCGATGTCGGGCAGGCTCATCGCGTACAGGTCGCAGGCGAAGCTGATCGCGTCGCCTTCCGCGCCCAGGCGGGCGGTGCGGCCGATGCGGTGCACGTAGTCCTCGGCGTCCTGCGGCAGGTCGTAGTTGAAGACATGGCTGACCGCCGGGATGTGCAGGCCGCGCGCGGCCACGTCGGTGGCGACCAGGATGTCGAGCTGGCCGTCCTGGAAGCGCTGCAGCAGCTTCTGGCGCTTGAGCTGCGGCACGTCGCCGGAGATCGCGCCGACGCGGCAGCCGTGCCGCTTCACCCGGTCGGTGACGCGCTCGGCGGCGGCCTTGGTGTTGACGAAGATGATGCTGCGCTTGGGCTGGTGCTTGTCGATCAGGTTGAGCAGCAGCGGCAGCTTCTCCTCCTTGGCCGGGAAGTACACCACCTGGCGCACCTTGTCGGCGGTGACGTTGTCGCTCTCCACCACCAGCTTCTCGGCGTTGTGCATGTGCTCGTAGGCCAGTTCCAGCACGCGGTGGCTCAGCGTGGCGGAGAACAGCAGCACCTGGCGCTGCTCGCGCGCCGGCAGGCGGCGGAAGATGAAGCGCACGTCCTTGATGAAGCCGAGGTCGAACATGCGGTCGGCCTCGTCGATCACCATCACTTCGACGCCGTTGAAGCCGAATACCTGCTGCTTGTAGTAGTCGAGCAGGCGGCCGGGCGTGGCGATGATGATGTCGCAGCCGTCGTGCAGTTGCTGGCGCTGCTTGTCGTAGTCCACGCCGCCGTAGATCAGCGCGGTCTTGAGGCCGGTGTGGCGGCCGATGTTGCGCGCGTCCTTGTCGATCTGGATGGCCAGCTCGCGGGTCGGCGCGATCACCAGCGCGCGCGGGTCGCTGTCCTTGCGCTCGGCCACCGCGGGCGTGGTGAGCAGGCGGTTCATCAGCGCGACCAGGAAGGCGCAGGTCTTGCCGGTGCCGGTCTGCGCCTGGCCGGCGACGTCGCGGCCGGTGAGCGCCACCGGCAGGGTCAGTTCCTGGATCGGCGTGCAGCGGGTGAAGCCGGCGTCGGCCAGGCCTTGCTGCAGCAGAGGATGAAGATCGAAGTTGGTGTAGAAGGTATCGGTGAGTACGGTCTGCGACATGGATAGGGAAAGCCGGTGGGATGCGGGCGCAGGCATGGGCTGGCCCGGCTCCGGTCGCGGGAGGCGCGTGCGGAGCGGTGGGAGTGCGGCGCGTGGCGCCGGGTCGGTGAGGCGACGCAACCGGCAGCCCCGCTGGCATAGGCGAAAGGACTCGAGGATCCCGGTGCCTGCGTTTGCGCCGCAAACGCCCGAATCGCCTCGCCTATGTCAACGGAACCGTCCGTTGCTGCCCTTGAATCGCTTGAATCGCGCCCCGAGTTACGCTGCAATGAGGTACCCGGCCGCAACGGCCAAGCCCCTCTTTCCCGGTTCGACCCGCGCTTCTTGGGCGCCCCAGTGTAGCCGATGCAGGCCGCGCGGTCGCCGAACCCCCTTCCGCACCTCTTTCGGAGATTCCGGTGAGCGACCTGATTACCCATGTGAGCGACGACGCCTTCGAGCAGGAAGTGCTGCAGTCCGACACCCCCGTGCTGCTGGATTTCTGGGCGGAATGGTGCGGCCCGTGCAAGGCCATCGCACCCATCCTCGACGAGCTGGCCGGCCAGTACCAGGGCAAGCTGCGCGTCGTGAAGCTCAACATCGACCACAACCAGAAGACCCCCCGCACCTACGGCGTGCGCGGCATCCCCACCCTGATGGTGTTCAAGAACGGCAAGGTCGAAGCCACCCAGATCGGCGCCGTGAGCAAGGGCCAGCTGGCCCAGATGATCGACAAGGCGATCTGATCGCCGCCTGTCGCCGGCCGCGCGCAACGCTTTGACGTCCGCGCGCGGCGGGTGCTAGATTCCACGCGTCCGTCGGGAATCCTTCTCTGATTCCCCCTGCGCCCCGCTGGCGCGACGCACACACTCCCTCCTGTTTTCCAACGGCGCCCCGCGAGGATTGCCCGTGTCCGATACCGATAGCACCACCCCGAACGGCGCCAGCGGCGCCGAGAACCCGACCGAGCCGCGTCCGCGCGCACCGCGCCGCCAGCCGCGCAGCACCAAGCAGGCCGCCAGCGAGGCGCCCGCCGAGAGCGCCGGCGCGCCATCGTTCGAAAGCGCCGCGCCGACGCCCGCGCCCGCGCCGGCCCCGACGCCTCCCGCACCGACGGGCGAGCCTGCCGCTGCCGCGCCCGAGGCGCGCGAGAACGCCGGCCAGCCGCAAAACCCGCAGCCGCAGGGCCAGGGCAACGGCAACAACAACCGCAACGACCGCGAGGGCCGCGGCCGTCGCCGCCGCCATGAACGCAACCAGCAGCGCCAGCAGCAGGGCGGCAACGGCGGCGGCAACAACAACCCGCGCTACAACAACCCGCACGGCCTGCCGATGGACGACGACAACGCCGACCCCGGCGCGGACGACCGTCTGATCAACCTGACCGAGCTGAAGCGCATGAAGGCGCCGCAGCTCATCGCCTACGCCGAGTCGCTGGGCATCCGCGAAGGCGTGGCGCGCGCGCGCCGGCAGGACGTGATCTTCTCCATCCTCAAGGCGCACGCCCGTTCCGGCGGCGGCATCTGGGCCGAGGGCGTGCTGGAGATCCTGCAGGACGGCTTCGGCTTCCTGCGCTCCGCCGACGAGAGCTACCTGGCCGGCCCCGACGACATCTACGTCAGCCCCAGCCAGATCCGCCGCTTCAACCTGCGCAATGGCGACTACATCACCGGACGCGTGCGCCATCCCAAGGAAGGCGAGCGCTACTTCGCGATGCTGCGCGTGGACGACATCAACGGCGATCCGCCGGAAGCGTCCAAGAACAAGATGCTGTTCGAGAACCTCACCCCGCTGTTCCCGCGCAAGGCGTTCAAGCTGGAGCGCGGCAACGGTTCGAGCGAGGACATCACCGGCCGCATCCTCGACCTGGTGGCGCCGATCGGCCGCGGCCAGCGCGGCCTGATCGTCTCCCAGCCCAAATCGGGCAAGACGATGATGCTGCAGAACATCGCGCAGGCGATCCAGTACAACCACCCCGACGCGCACCTGATCATCCTGCTGGTGGACGAGCGCCCGGAGGAAGTGACCGAGATCGCCCGCACCGTGCGCGCCGAGGTGATCAGCTCCACCTTCGACGAACCGGCCGTGCGCCACGTGCAGGTGGCCGAGATGGTGATCGAGCGGGCCAAGCGCCTGGTCGAGCACAAGCGCGACGTGGTGATCCTGCTCGACTCGATCACCCGCCTCGCCCGCGCCTACAACACCGTGGTGCCCAGCTCCGGCAAGGTGCTCACCGGCGGCGTGGACGCCAACGCGCTGCAGCGCCCGAAGCGCTTCTTCGGCGCCGCGCGCAACGTGGAGGAAGGCGGCAGCCTCACCATCATCGCCACCGCGCTGATCGACACCGGCAGCAAGATGGACGAGGTGATCTACGAGGAGTTCAAGGGCACCGGCAACATGGAAGTGCACCTCTCCCGCCGCATCTCCGAAAAGCGCGTCTACCCCGCCATCGACATCAACCGCTCCGGCACCCGCCGCGAGGACCTGCTGATCGAACCGGACATGTTGGCCAAGATCTGGATCCTGCGGAAGCTGCTGCACCCGATGGACGAGCTGGCCGCCATGGAGTTCATGCTCGACAAGATGAAGAACACCAAGTCCAACGACGAGTTCTTCAATTCGATGAAGCGCTGAGCGTCTGCTTGCAGCAGACGCTCAGCGCGATCCACGGACGGATCGCTCGCCACCCGACCGCGCCAGCGGTCGGGTGGCGGAGCCGGCTCCGGGCTTGTCCTGGAATCGGCGAGTCGGAAAAGTGCAGGAAGCACTTTTCCGACATCAGGCAACAGCTCTGGCTTTGAGCCACGGCCGCCTGTGTCCTATCGGTTGCTCGCATAGCCAATCTATGTTTCCCGCACTACTGACGCGGGTCCAGCAACCACCTGTACCGTCTCGTACAAAAAATTTCCGTCAACCCCTTTTCGCCACGGCGCGGTGCCTCCATAGTCGGTGCTCCCCACCGCGAGTTCGTGCCCGTGTCCATCCCTAGCGCCGTCAAGAGCACCCCCATCGAAGGGCGCCAGCAGTTGGTCGACCACCTTGCGGCCGGCGAAAAGCCGCGCGAGGCCTGGCGCATCGGCACCGAGCACGAAAAGTTCGGCTTCCGCGCCGACGATCTGCAGCCACCCGCCTACGAAGGCGAGCGCGGCATCCGCGCCCTGCTGGAAGGCCTCGCCGCACAACACGGCTGGGAGATCGCCCGTGAGGGCGAGTTCCCGGTGGCGCTGGTCCGCGACAAGGCCAACATCACACTGGAACCCGCCGGCCAGCTGGAACTCTCCGGCGCGCCGCTGGAAACCATCCACCAGACCTGTTGCGAGGTGAACAAACACCTCGACGAAGTGCGCTCCGTCGCCGACCCGATGGGCATCGGCTTCCTCGGCATGGGCTTCCAGCCGAAGTGGCGCCGCGACGAGATGCCGTGGATGCCCAAGGGCCGCTACAAGATCATGCGCGAATACATGCCCAAGGTCGGCGGCCTCGGCCTGGACATGATGACGCGCACCTGCACCGTGCAGGTGAACCTGGACTTCTCCAGCGAAGCGGACATGGTGAAGAAATTCCGCGCCAGCCTCGCGCTGCAACCCATCGCCACCGCGCTGTTCGCCGATTCGCCGTTCACGGAAGGACGTCCAAACGGCTATCTGTCCTATCGCTCGCATGTGTGGGAGGACACCGACGCGGACCGCACCGGCATGCTGGACTTCGTGTTCGAGGACGGCTTCGGTTACGAGCGCTACGTGGACTACGCGCTGGGCGTGCCGATGTACTTCAGCTACCAGGACGGCCGCTACACCGACCTCGCCGGGCAGGACTTCAAGCGCTTCATGGCCGGCGAACTGCCTGCCCTGCCGGGCGTCAAGGCCACCCTGAAGGACTGGGCCGACCATCTCACCACCGCCTTCCCCGAAGTACGGCTCAAGCAGTACCTGGAGATGCGCGGCGCCGACGGCGGCCCATGGAACCGCCTGTGCGCGCTGCCGGCGCTGTGGGTGGGCCTGCTCTACGACGACGAGGCGCTGGATGCCGCCTGGGATCTGGTCAAGGATTTCTCCATGGCCGAACGCCACGCCCTGCGCAACGGCGTGCCCAAGCATGCGCTGAAGCTCCCCTTCCGCCACGGCACTGTACGCGACCTCGCCCGCGAAACGCTGAAGATCGCCGCGCACGGCCTCGCCCGCCGCGCCAGGCTCAACCGCAACAACGCCGACGAACGCATCTACCTCGAACCGCTGCTCGAAATCGTCGAGGCCGGCCAGACGCCCGCCGAGCGGAAGCTGGAGCTGTTCCACGGTGCATGGGGCGGCAGCGTGGATCCGGTGTTCCGCGAGTACGCTTACTGAGGCCATCCGCCGCCCCCTCGTTGAACGGAAGGAACGGAAGCCCGGCTGATGACGAGCTACTGTTCGCTTTTCCTAGCCAGATAAGCGTCGAGGCGTGCCTTGCTTTGCGGGATGGCAACATCCGGATTCAGCTGGATGTACGTCGCCCCCGTGGGCGCCAGCGCTTTTGCCACTGCGGCGGTGTGTGCATTGTCCACCGCCACATAAATCCGGACATCCTTCAGCCATCCATGCGGCACCTTCGCCGCGATATGGGTCAGCACGCGCACGAGGTTGTCCTGCGAGGGCGACGCGATCATGGTCACACCGTGCCTGTACAGATCGCCATGCAGCGCATCCTTGAGGAAGTCGACCGAAACCGGATAGTCCTTGCGCTGTGGTAATCGAAGAACCATGGTGGCCGGATAACCATCCTTCCAATCCGGGTCGATTCTGAAGAACGCCTCTATCAGATAACGATGCCAGTCGACATCTACATCGCTGCGCGGAGCGACCAGCGGCGCCATGAAGGCAGCCTCCTGCTTGGCCTCTTCGGCACGTAACGCCGCATCGACCCGATTCGCCTGCGCGATGGCCCTGGACCATGCCGGCTCGTCAGGGGCAAATTCCTGCCCGTTCGCCATGTCGAAGGCCAGCTCGACACGCGCTGCGCTCGGATCGGTCCATGCCTTGGCCGGATTCTCGTTTGGCACCACGACACGCAGGATCAATTGTTTGCCGTCGACGGAGAAACGATGCTCGTCTCCCCACCTGATGGAACTGACGCTGTGCGGCAGAGCCTCGATGTAGGCCTTCGGCAGGAAGTCGTCCAATCCCAGCGCGCGCACGGGCTTGCCGCGACCGTCGTAGATCACCACGGTATCCTTGCCGTATCCCACGCTGAACCAGTTATCGAACGTCACCGCCAATCCGGAGCGCGACACGATCGCCGTGACGGGGCTCACCTCGTTGAGCAAGGGCTCGTTCCACACGGCACGCCAGTGGCCGTGCTCCAGATGCTCCATGAACCCTTGCGCCCGCTTTTGCAGATTACCCGGCAACGCACCGGCATCCTTGCGGCCCACAGCCTTGTCCTCGAAGTACTCCAACGGTCCGGAGACGGCGCGCGGCGTCACGGTGAGGCGCCACGTTTGGTCGGACGACAAGTACACCTTGGTCGTGGCGGGTGGCCAGCTGTCGCCCAGCGCTGCCGGCGTGACCATGGCCAGACCAAGGACGAGCAGCGCAAAGCGAACCGGCAACCACCCTGCGGCATGAGACATGCGTTTCCCCCAGGCAAACGATGTGGAAAGTTTGCGGCCCAACCTTACATTGCCGCAACGCGCATCGCTCAGCCGCGCAACCCCTCGCCACAGCCATCGAGACACCGAGATATGAAAAGGCCCGCCAAACCGGCGGGCCTTTCCATGCTTGCATCAAGGTGGACGCTTACTTCTTCGACTCTGCCTTCAAGCCGCGGTTGATCAGCATCGGCTCGATGCTGGGGTCCTGGCCGCGCCAGTCCTTGTAGAGTTTGGACAGCTCCTCGGTGTTGCCGCGCGAGAGGATCATGTCGCGGAAGCGCTGGCCGTTCGCGGCGGTGAGGCCGCCGTGCTGCTGGAAGTCCTCGAAGGCGTCGTCGGCGAGCATCTGCGTCCAGAGGTAGGCGTAGTAGCCGGCCGAGTAGCCGTTGCTCCAGATGTGCAGGAAGTAGCTGGAGCGGTAGCGCGGCGGCACGTAGCTGAGGTCCACGCCGTCCTTCTTCAGCGACGCGGCTTCGAACTTGTCCGCGTCCTGCTTGGGCGCATCGGCGCCGAGCATGTGCCAGTTCATGTCGAGCATGGCGGCGGCCACCAGCTCGGTCATGTCGTAGCCTGCGTTGAACAGGCGGGCCTTCTTCATCTT
This sequence comes from Rhodanobacter sp., assembly GCA_040371205.1. NCBI lineage: Bacteria > Pseudomonadati > Pseudomonadota > Gammaproteobacteria > Lysobacterales > Rhodanobacteraceae > Rhodanobacter > Rhodanobacter sp. The sequence goes on along the minus strand of AP031382.1, from coordinate 364,838 downwards.
GTCCACCAGCGCCTGCGGCATCGGCTTGCCGGTCTGGTAGTTCGTCGCGTAGTGCGCGAACACCTTGGGATCGACGGCCCAGTGCTCGTTGAACTGCGAGGGGAACTCCACGAAATCACGAGCGGTGTTGGTGCCGGACAGGCTCGGGTATTCCTCGTCGGCGAACATGCCGTGCAGGGCGTGGCCGAACTCGTGGAACATGGTGATCACGTCGTCCATCGACAGCAGCGCGGGCTGGCCCGCCGCGGGCTTGGTGAAATTGGCGACGTTGTAGATCACCGGCTTGGTGCCGAGCAACTTGGACTGGCCGACGAAGTTGTCCATCCACGCGCCGCCGTTCTTGTTGTCGCGCTTGAAGTAGTCGCAGTACCACAGCGCCAGCGACTTGCCGTCCTTGTCGAACACCTCGAACACGCGCACGTCCGGGTTGTACACCGGAATGTCGTGGCGCTCCTTGAAGGTGAGGCCGTAGAGCTGGTTGGCGGCGTAGAACACGCCGTTCTGCAGCACGTTGTTCAACTCGAAGTACGGCTTGATCTGCGACTCGTCGAGATCGTACTTGGCCTTGCGCACCTGCTCGGCGTAGTACTGCCAGTCCCACGGCTCCAGCTTGAAGGTGGGCTGGTGCAGCGCGGCCTGGTCCTTGTCGATCTGCGCCTGGATCTCGGCGGCTTCCTGCTTGGCGCGCGCCACCGCGGCGGGCGCCAGCTTGTCCATGAAGCTCATCACCGCTTCCGGCGTCTTCGCCATCTGGTCCTGCAGCGTCCACGCGGCGTAGTTCGGGAAGCCCAGCAGCTTGGCCTCCTGCGCACGGATCTGCGCAAGCTGCTCGATGATGTCGCGGGTGTCGTCGGCGTTGCCCTTCTCGGCGCGGTTCCACGAGGCCTCGAACAGCGCTTTGCGGGTGTCGCGGTCTTTCAGGTACTGCAGCGCCGGCTGCTGCGTGGTGTTCTGCAGAACGATCACCCACTTGCCGGCCAGCCCGCGGTCCTTGGCGGCCTGCGCGGCGGCGGCGATGTCCTCGTCCGGCAGGCCGGCCAGCTTGGCCTTGTCGTCCACCACCAGCGCGCCGTCCTTGGTGGCGGCGAGCAGCTTGTTGTTGAACTGCGCCTCCAGCGTGGACTCCTGCTGGTTGAGCGCCTTCAGCTTGGCCTTGTCGGCGTCGGACAGCTTGGCGCCGTTGTGCACGAACTGGCGGTAGGTCACCTCCACCAGGCGCAGCGACTCGGGATCGAGCTTGAGCGAATCGCGCTCGTCGTAGACCTTCTGCACGCGGTCGAACAGCTTGCTGTCGAGGTAGAGCGCGTCCTGGTGCGCGGCGAGCTTGGGCGCCTCTTCCTCCTGCACCTTCTGCAGCGCGTCGTCGGTGTTGGCGCTGGCGACGCCGTTGAACACCTCCATCACGCGATTGAGCAGCACGCCGCTCTTCTCCAGCGCCACGTAGGTGTTGTCGAAGGTGGGCGCGGCGGGGTTGTCGGCGATCTTCTGCCACTCGGCGAGCTGGTCGGCCATGCCCTTTTCGATGGCCGGCTGGTAGTCGCTGTCCTTGATCTTGTCGAACGGCGGCGCCTGGAACGGCAACGTGCTGGCGGCGAAGAACGGATTGACGGCGACGGCATCGGCCACCGGCGCGGCGGCGCTGGCGGGCTTGGCCGGCGCGGGTTTGGCCGGCTCGTTGGAACCCTGCGAGCAGGCAGCGAGGGCGATGCTGGTGGCGATGACGATGGAGCGTAGGCGAAGCATGCTGAGTTCCCGGTCGGTGCGCCGAGGCGCGGGCAGAAGTTACCGAATGTAACGACAGCACGGCGCCTTTTGCCAGCGGCAGTGCAGCGTAATCCGGCGCGAGCCAGGTCAGGCGGGGCGCACGTCGCGCAACTGCCACGCCGTGCCGGCCAGCCAATTCAGGCGCTGGCGCAGCAGGCTCATCGGCAGGCTGGTGAGCACGTCGATGTCGACGTGCAGGTCGACCACGCGCGCCTGCACCTCGGCCTGCGCGTCGATGGCGCCCAGCGCCTGATCGACCGCATCGGGGTCCGGCTGCTTCGCGCGCCAGCGTTCGAACAACGTATGGCTGCGCAGCGCCTCCTGCAATGCGGCGGCGAGGTCGGCCGGGCCGGCGCCGTCCCAGCTCAACGCCGCATCGCTGCCACGCGCCTGGGCGAGGTCGGCCATGCTGAGGTAATAGTGGTTGCGTTGGGTCATGGCGTCTCCTTAGCTGAGGATGGCGGGATCGATGGCGGTAGCCGCCCGCTCCGGCGGCACACCGTGCGGCAACACGCCGAGGCAGGGCGCGGGCAGCAGCTCGTGCAAGGTGGCGAGGTTTTCCTCGACCGCCTCCATCGCCGGATCGACACGGTTGCCGATCCAGCCGGCCAGCCGGCAGCCGTCCGCGCGGATCGCCTCCACGCTGAGCAGCGCATGGTTGAGGCAACCCAGACGCAGGCCAACCACGAGGATCACCGGCAAGTCCCACTGCTTTGGAATGGCGGAGGCGAGCAGCCCCGGCGCCAGCGGCACGCGCCAGCCGCCCACACCCTCCACCACCACGGCGTCGTGGGCGGCACGTAACGCATCGAATGCGGCACGCAAGGGCGGCAACGCGATCGTCACGCCTGCGTGTGCGGCGGCCAAGTGCGGCGACAAGGCATCGCGCAACGCCACCGGGTTGCTGTGCGCGTATGGCGGCAGTGATCCGCTGCTGGCCATACGCAAGGCCTGCGCATCCTCGTTCTGCAGACCCTGCGGCGTTTCGACACAGCCACTGGCCACCGGCTTCATGCCGGTGGCGCGCAGGCCCGTCGCGCGCAGCGCGTGCAGGAGGGCACAGGCGGCGTGCGTCTTGCCGATGCCGGTGTCGGTGCCGGCGACGAACCATGCCGTACCCGGCGCGGATGACGATGCCCGGCCTTCGCCATGTTCAATCTGGCTCATGCGCCATTACCCTCCGTGAGATGCGCGCATAATACGGGCTTTGCCAGCGGACCCACGCCATGTTCGAACTCAAGACGCAGGCGCATGCGGACAAACGGGAGCACTACGCCGACCTCGCGCAGCAAGCGCGCGGCCTGCTTGCCGGCGAACGCGACCTGATCGCCAACGCGGCGAATTTTTCCGCCTTGGTGTTCCACAGCCTGCCCGACCTCAACTGGTGCGGCTTCTACCTCTACGACGGCAGCGAACTGGTGGTCGGCCCGTTCCAGGGCAGGCCCGCGTGCATCCGCATCGCGCTGGGCCGCGGCGTATGCGGCACTGCCGCGCAGACGCGGCAGACCCAGGTGGTGCGCGACGTCCACGACTTCGACGGCCACATCGCATGCGACGCCGCCTCGCAATCGGAGATCGTGGTGCCGCTGGTGAAGGCCGACGGCAGCCTGCTCGGCGTGTGGGACGTGGACAGCCCGCAGGTGGCGCGCTTCGACGAGGACGACCGTGCCGGCATGGAAGCACTGTGCGCGGTGTTCATGGAACACGTGTCGGCCTAACCGCGCCATACACGCCGCGGTGTCACCCGCGCGGCGTGCGCAGCAGTTCCACCACCCGCTCGCGCGCCTCGTCCACGCCCGTGCCGGCGGGCGAGGAGAACACCTGCGCGGTGGCGTGCAAGCCGTCGGGGAAGCTCTTGCGCATCGCCGCCAGCGCCTGCGCGGCCTGGTTGCGCGAGAGCTTGTCGGCCTTGGTCAGCAGCAGGTGGCAAGGCAGGCCGGTGGCGAAGCAGAAGTCCAGCATCATCCGGTCGAACTCCTTGAGCGGATGGCGGATGTCGGCGATCAGCACCACGCCACGCAGACTTTGCCGGCGGTGCAGGTAGGCGTCGATTTCCTGCTTCCAGTGCGCGCGCAGTTCCTCCGGCACCTTGGCGTAGCCGTAGCCGGGCAGGTCGATCAGGCGCGCGGCCAGCGGCGCCTCGCCTTCGCCCTGCATCAGCGGCGGCAACGCGAACGCCACCATCTGCTGGGTGCGGCCCGGCGTCTTGGAGGTGCGCGCCAGCCCCTTGTGGCCGGTCAGCGCATTGAGCGCGCTGGATTTGCCCGCATTGGAGCGCCCGGCAAACGCCACTTCGGCGCCGTGGTCGGCGGGCAGTTGGTTGACGCGATGGGCGGCGAGCACGAAATGCGCGCCTTGCAGCGGATTGGGCATGGTTTGACCGGAGCGCGAAGGCATGGGGATAATCCGACGGTTTCTGCCCGTGGCGCCGATACCGACCGGCGATGGCAGCCTTCGACAGTTTCTGAGAGGGGAAGTGTATGGGTTTTCGGTTCGCAGGTTTTCGACCCGCCGTGCTGGGCTCCGCCGCAGCCCTGATGCTCGCCTTGGGCGCGAATGCAGCGACGGCCCAGTCCGCGCCGGCCAAGGCCGCCACGACGGCCCAACCTGCCGCCGCCACGCCGGCCACTGCGGCGCCCGCCGCCGAAGCCGCCGTCAAGCCCGGTGACGCCGCCGCGGGCCAGGCCAAGGCCGCCGCCTGCGGCGCCTGCCACGGCATGGACGGCAACTCCACCGACCCGCAATACCCCAAGCTGGCCGGCCAGAGCGAGCAGTACATCGTCCGCCAGCTCCAGAACTTCAAGAGCGGCAGGCGCCAGAACCCGATCATGCTGGGCATGGCCACGCCGCTGTCCGAACAGGACATGCACGACATCGGCGCCTACTTCGCCAGCAAGACCGTGTTGCCCGGCGTGGCCGACCAGGCCCTGGTCCAGCGCGGCCAGCAGCTGTTTCGCGAGGGCGACGTCAAGCGCGGCATCCCGGCCTGCATGGCATGTCACAGCATCGACGGCCGCGGCAATCCCGGCGCGGCCTTTCCGCAGCTGGAAGGCCAGCACGCGCAGTACGTCGAGGCCGTGCTGAAGGCCTGGCACGGCGGCGACGCCTGGGGCAAGGACGCGCACTCGCAGATCATGCCTGCCATTGCCCAGAAGCTGGACGCCGACGACATCGCGGCCGTGGCCAGCTATGTCGAGGGCCTGCATCCGGCCACCGCTGCCGACCTGGCGCAACCCGCCGCCAGCCCCTGATCGACTCCGCGGCACCCGGCCCGGCCGGGTGCCTGCTTCCGCTCTGCCCATCCCCCGAGGTAATCCCATGTTGAAGCGTCTGCCGTTCCTGTGCGCCGCCCTGCTGGCGCTGGCCGCCTGCGGCCATTCCACCGACAACGGCACCACGGCAGCGGCCGCGTCGCCGGCGGCGGCCAGCACGGCCGCTGCCAAACCGGCTGCCGCTGCCAGCAGCGCGACCACCACGGCCGCACCCGCACCCGCACCGGCCGGCACCGCTGCCGCCCAACCGGCCGCCAGCACCAGCGCGGCGCCAGCGGCCGCAGCCACCACGGCCGCCGCCAAGCCCGCCGCCCAGCCCTTCGTGGACAACGGGCAGTGGGTGGAGGGCAAGGACTACTTCCGCATCGATCCGGCCCAGCCCAAGTACATGCCCACCGACAAGATCGAGGTCGTGGAAGTGTTCTCCTACGCCTGCCCGGCCTGCAATGCCTTCCACGGCGCGATGGACCAGATCGAAAAGAGCCTGCCGGCGGATGCCGTGGTGCATTACCTGCCCGCCGCCTTCCGCCCCGACGAAAACTGGCCCGTGTACCAGCGTGCGTTCTTCGCCGCCCAGGCGCTGGGCGTGCGCGCCAAGGCCCACGACGCCTTCTTCGACGCCACCTGGCAGACCGGCGAAACGGCTACCTACGACCTCAGCCTCGGCCGTCCCAAGCCCAAGGCGGACTGGCCGACGATCGAGGACATCGCGAAGTTCTACGCCAAGTTCGGCGTCGACCCCAAGGAGTTCGTGGCGGTGGCCAACTCCTTCTCGGTGAACACCAAGATGAAGCAGGCCGACGACCTCATCAAGGCCTACGGCGTGGCCGGCACGCCCACCATCGTGGTGGACGGCAAGTACCGTTTCTCGCCCTCCGACGTGCACACCGTGCAGCGCGCCATCGAGCTGACCCAGTGGCTGGTGGCGAAGGAAGCCGCCGGCAAGTGAGCCCATGGCCGCGCCCTGCCCTTCGTCCTTCCGTCCCCGTACCGAGCATCACGTCATGAAACACCTCGCCCGTCTGCGCACCTTCACCCTGCTCGCCGGCCTGCTGCTGGCCACCGCCTGCACCGCCCAATCCGGCACGGCCGCGCCGTACACCGAGGGCGACCAGTACGTGACCTTGCCCGGCCCGCACGAGCGCTACAGCAGCGAGGGCAAGGTGGAAGTGGCCGAGGTGTTCTCCTATGGCTGCATCCATTGCGCCCATTTCGCGCCGCTCGCCGAGAAACTGAAAGAGTCGCTGCCCCCAGGCGTGAAGTTCGAGCTGGTCCCGGCTCCTTTCAGCGCCGAATGGCTGCCGTTCGCACGTGCCTATTACGCGGCGGACAAGCTGGGCGTGGTGGATCGCACCCACCTGCAACTGTTCAAGGAAAAGTTCACACAGCACTATCCGATGAACTCGCTGGATGACCTCGCCGACTTCTACGCCCGCGAGGGCGTGAACCGCGCGGAGTTCATGCGCCTTGCCACCTCGGATGCCGCCACCGCCAAGCTCAAGGCCGACCTCGCGCTGATCCAGCAATGGGGCGTGGACGGCACGCCCAGCATCGTGATCGACGGCAAATACCGCGTCGCACACGTCAAGACGCTGGACGAGCTGTCCGCCGTGACGCTGTGGCTGGCCAAGCGCGAGCTGGACGCGGCGAACAAGGGCAAGTGACCTGCCGGCCCGGAGCCACGGCGGGCATTCACGCCCGCTGCGGTTTCCCGCGAGTATCTTGCACAGCCCCATGGAACACGCCGCCGCCCCCCATGCTCATGCCGGACCCCGCCTGCGCCTGCTGAGCTGCAACATCCTCGCCGGCGCCAGCGTGCAGCGTTACAGCGAGTACGTCACCCGCAGCCTTACCGCCGTGCTGCCGGGGCGCCGCAAGATCGACAATCTCGACCGCCTCGCCGCGCTGCTGCCGCAGTTCGACGTGATCGGTCTGCAGGAGGCCGACGCCGGCAGCCTGCGCTCCGGCTTCCTCAACCAGACGCGCTACCTCGCCGAAGCCGCCGGCATGCCGTACTGGAGCCACCAGCCGAACCGCCCGGTAGCCGGGCTGTCGCATACCGCGAACGGGCTGATCAGCCGCATCGAACCCAGCTCGGTGCTGGACTACCCGCTGCCCGGCCGCGGCCGCGGCGCGCTGCTGGTGCGCTTCGGCACCGGCGGGCACGCGCTGGCCGTGGTGATCGCCCACCTCTCGCTGGGCGCGGCCACACGCACACGCCAACTGGGCTTCATCGCCGAGATGCTCGAGGACCATCCGCACGCCGTGCTGATGGGCGACCTCAACACCGAGGCCGGAAGCCCGGAGATGCGCCAACTTTTCGCACGCTCGCGGCTGCAGGCCCCGGCCCTGGCCACACCCACCTTCCCGAGCTGGAAGCCGAAACGCGCGCTCGACCACATCCTCGCCTCGCCCAGCGTGGCGCTGGAGAAAGTGTGGACGCTACCGCAGGCGTTTTCGGATCATCTGGCGCTGGCCGCGGAAATCCGCCTGCCGCCACGCCACGGAGAACACTGATGGGCACACGCCAGCTGCGCGCGTTGATTCCATGGCTCGCCATCGCACTGGTCGGTGCGGGCGCGGCCTGGCTGCGTTACGGCCTGATCGAACCGCACGCCATCGCGGACCGCTGCACGGCCGCGCAGGCGCCCGCGTGGTGCGCGCTGCGGCAGGCGTTGGTGGTCGGCTTCCTGCACGACGCCTATGGCATCGCCGCACTCGTCGCGGCGGCGTCGTCGCTGCTGTTCCGCTCGCGCACGCTGGCGTGCCTGGCGGCGGCCCTGGGCGCGTTCGCCCTGCAGTTCTACAACTACGAACCGGGCGCGCTGGCGCTGCTGGTCGGCAGTCTGCGCCTCGTGCACCTCGCCGCGCCGGACAGCCTGCCCGAGGCTTGAAACTTGACTCTCCCAGCGTGCGCGTCAGAGGACACAGCCCCGCCGCCACGAGTCGACACCACGCGAGAGCTGGCGTCTTTGGCCAGTTCATTCGTTTCGCGCGTCCGATACTGCCGGGATCGCTGGATCATGGGATGATCGGTGCCATGAAAATCCCCGCAGCCATCGCCGCGCTCGCCATCGCCCTTGCCGCTCCGTTGCACGCGCAAAGCCCCATTCCCGTCTACGGCTATCGCGTGGTGCACAGCTACCCGCACGACACCAACGCCTACACCGAGGGCCTGCTTTACCTCGACGGCGATCTCTACGAGAGCACCGGCCAGGTAGGCAGCTCGTCCGTGCGCAAGGTGGACCTGCGCACCGGCAAGGTGCTGCAGTCCACGCCCACGCCCTGGCCGGACTACGGCGAAGGCATCGCGGTGTGGAAGGACAAGCTGATCCAGCTCAGTTGGCAGAATCACGAAGGTTTCGTCTACGACCTCGCCACGCTCAAACCGCAGATGCGCTTCCCCTATCCGGGCGAAGGCTGGGCGCTGACCAGCGACGGCCAGCGGCTGTACATGAGCGACGGCACCCCGACCCTCCGCATCCTCGACCCGGACACGCTCAAGCAGGTCGGCCAGATCGACGTGACCGCCGACGGCAAGCCGCTCGCCAACCTCAACGAGCTGGAATGGGTGAAGGGCCAGATCTACGCCAACGTGTGGCTCACCACGCGCATCGCGCGCATCAACCCGGCCAACGGCAAGGTGGTCGGCTGGATCGACCTCGCCGGCCTCGTGCCGCCCGCCGATACGCTGGCCGATCCCGTCAACGACGTGCTCAACGGCATCGCCTACGACGCCAAGCACGACCGCCTGTTCGTCACCGGCAAGTGCTGGCCGAAGCTGTACGAGATCAAACTGGTGGCGCCGAAGCCAGCGCATTGAGCGCGGCACCTGCGGGCGCGCCGACGGTCAGTGCGGCAACACCCCTATCGTGCGCATCCACGCGTCCGCCAGATCGGTCCAGTGGGTGATCGGCTTGTCCGTGCGACGCACGCCGAAGGCGTGGCCGCCCTGCGCGTACACGTGCATCTCCGTCAGCACGCCGGCTTTCTTCAACGCGGTGAAATAGACCAGCGCCTGCTGCACGCCGTCGACGTCGTCGTCCTCGGCCTGCACGATGAAGGTGGGCGGCGTGGCACGGGTCACCGGCACGTTGGGATTCAACGTGCCATCGTCAAGCGCGAGGTGCCCCGGATAGATCGCCATGGCGAAGTCCGGGCGTATGCTTTCCCTGTCGGCGGCGTCCAGCGGCTTGTACAGGCGCTTGTCGAAGTGCGTGCTGATTTCCGCCACGAGGTAACCGCCGGCGGAGAAACCGACCACGCCGACCTTGCGCGGATCGATATGCCAGTCTTTCGCGTGGAAGCGCACCAGGCCCATCGTGCGCTGCACGTCCTCCAGCGCCATCGTCGGCACCTGATAATTGTGGGGCCGACTGTTGCTGTGCCAATCGTAGGGCGCGCCGGGCACCCGATACTTGAGCAGCACGCAGGTGATGCCGCGCGCGGTCAGCCAGTCGCAGATCTCGGTGCCTTCGAGGTCGATCGCCAGGATCTCGAAACCGCCGCCGGGGATCACCACCACGGCGGCGCCCGTGTTCTTGCCTTGCGGCGCGTAGACCGTCAGGGTGGGCCGCGACACGTTGCTCACCGCCGTCACTGTCTTGCCGGCGAGCAACGTGGTGCTGGTCTTCACGGTCTCCGGCCCTGGCATGGCCTGCATGTCGGGCGGCGTGCCCGGCCAAAGCGGCATCTGCACGTGGCCGGCGGAAGGTTGCCATGTCGATTCAGCCGCATGCACGCCCGCGCATGCGAACAGCAGAGTGAAAAACACGAACCACGCTTTCATGATGCCCCTTTGCCCGGCGCTTTGCCGGGATGACTCGATCTGGATGGGAAGTCAGGCGACGCTCCGCACCATCCTGCACGACGTCTCGGGCTTGCTGCAGCCGCTACCGTGGATTTTCCCGGGCAGACGCCGCGGCTATTCCCCGCGCAGCCAGCGCGCCGCATCCACCGCGAAGTAGGTGAGGATGCCGTCGGCGCCAGCACGCTTGAACGCGACGAGCGTCTCCAGCACCACGGCCTTCTCGTCCAGCCAGCCGTTCTGCGCGGCGGCCTTGAGCATGGCGTACTCGCCGCTCACCTGGTAGACGAAGGTGGGCATGCCGAAGGCGTCCTTCACCCGGCGCAGCACGTCGAGGTAGGGCAGGCCCGGCTTCACCATCACCATGTCGGCGCCCTCGGCGATGTCCAGCTCGACTTCGCGCAATGCCTCGTCGCTGTTGGCGACATCCATCTGGTAGGTGTGCTTGTTGCCCTTGCCGAGATTGGCGGACGAGCCCACCGCATCGCGAAACGGGCCGTAGAAGCTCGACGCGTACTTCGCCGAGTAGGCGAGGATGCGCGTGTGGATGTGGCTGGCCTCCTCCAGCGCCTCGCGGATCGCGCCGACGCGGCCGTCCATCATGTCCGAGGGCGCCACCACGTCGATGCCGGCCTCGGCCTGGGCCAGCGCCATCTTCACCAGCGCCTCGACGGTGGGCTCGTTCATCACGTAGCCGTGTTCGTCGATCAGGCCGTCCTGGCCGTGCGTGGTGTAAGGGTCGAGCGCCACGTCGCCGATCAGACCAAGCTCGGGGTACTGCGCCTTCAGCGCACGCGCGGCGCGGTGCATGAGGTTGCCGGGGTTCCATGCTTCGCGCGCGTCCTCGCTCTTCACGTCCTGGCCCGGCGAGGGAAACAGCGCCAACGCGGGGATGCCCAGCCGCACGCATTCGCCGGCCAGCTTCAGCAATTCGTCGATCGAAAGTCGATCCACGCCGGGCATCGACGGCACCGGCTCGCGCTTCGCCTCGCCCTCGACCACGAACGCCACCATGATGAGGTCGCTGGGCAGCAGGGCGTGCTCGCGCATCAGCGCGCGGGAAAAGGCATCGCGGCGCATGCGGCGGGGACGGATGGCGGGAAAGTTCATGGTGGAATCTCATAAGGGCAGCCGCGCGATTTTAGCGCCGCGACGCCCGCCGCAAGGCCGAAACGCACGTTTTTGCCGCATGCGCCGGCGGAACATACGTGCGCAGATAGTGGACGCGCACCCGTGCTGCGTTGCACCCTAGGCGTTTTCGCGACTGCCGAGCGCTACCGATGTCCCACGGAAACACCGCCACCCTGCTGGCCGATCTGGGTGGAACCAACGTGCGCTTTGCGCTGGCCGGCGAGAGCGCCGACGCGCCGCTGCGCATGGACAGCATCCGGCGCTACCGGGTGAAGGACTTCGGCTCGCTGGCCGAGGCCGCCCTGCAGTACTTCGCTGATACCGGCGGCAACGCCTCGCGCGCGGTGATCGCGGCGGCCGGCCGCATCGCCGGCGGCGAGACGGTGAAGGTCACCAACAATCCCTGGGCGATTTCCGCGCAGGCCCTGCAGGCCAAGCTCGACATGGACGGCGTGCGCCTGGTGAACGATTTCGCCGCGCAGAGCATGGCCGTGCCGCTGCTGGGGGACGGCTCGCTGGCGACGGTGGGCACGGTCGGCGCCGCCAAGCTGGACAGCACCCAGCCGCAGACCTTCGTGGTGATGGGGCCAGGCACCGGCCTGGGCGTCGCCGGTCTGCTGTGGCGCGATGGCCAGTGGGTGGTGCTGGAGACCGAAGGCGGCCACGCCGGCTTCGCCGCGCACACCGCCGAGGACGTGGAGATCCTGCACCGGCTGAACGCGCGCTTCGGCCGCGTCTCCAACGAGCGGATGATCTGCGGCAACGGCCTGGTCAACCTCTACCTCGCACTGGCCGATATCGCCGGCCAGCCCGCCGAGGATTACACCCCCGAGGACATCACCTCGCACGCCGAATCCGGCAGCGACCCGCTGTGCGTGCGCACGCTGGAGACCCTGGCCGGCATCTTCGGCAGCGTGGCCGGCGACCTGGTGCTGAGCCTGGGCGGCTGGGAGGGCGTCTACCTCACCGGCGGCGTGCTGCCCTTCCTGCTGCCGTGGCTGCACCGCGGCGGTTTCCGCGAACGCTTCGAGGCCAAGGGCCGTTTCCGCGAAACGATGGAACGCGTGCCCACCTCGGCGATCACCCATCCCGAACCCGGCCTGCTCGGCGCGGCGGCGATCGCGCTGCGCGCCGCCGGGTTGCCGCTGCACCCGCACCGCTGATCGACGGACCTGCCATGCCCCGCCGTAACACCGCCTTCCTGTTCGATCTCGACGGCACCCTCGTCGACAGCGTCTACCAGCATGTGCTGGCGTGGAAGGAAGCGCTGGACAGCGAAGGCATCGACCTGTCCGTGTGGCGCATCCACCGCCGCATCGGCATGAGCGGCGGCCTGTTTACCCGCGTGCTTCTGCGCGAGACGGGGCTGGAGATCGGCGAGGAAGCCCGCCAGCGGCTCTACGACGCCCACGCCGAGGCCTTCAACCGGCTGCATGCGCAAGGCGCGGTGAAACCGCTGCCCGGCGCGCGCGAATTGCTGGCCCATCTCACCGCGCAGGACATCCCCTGGGCCATCGCCACCAGCGGCCAGTTGCGCACCGCCCGGCACAATCTCGACGCCCTCGGCGTCGATCCGGCCAAGGTGCCGGTGGTGACGCGCGACCAGGTGCGCCACGCCAAGCCCGACCCCGACCTGTTCCTCGCCGCCGCCGAACGGCTGGGCGTGGACATCCACCATGCCGTTGTCGTCGGCGACAGCGTGTGGGACATGCTCGCCGCGCAGCGCGCCCGCGCGCTGGCCGTGGGCCTGCTCAGCGGCGGCTACGGCGAGGACGAACTCGCCCGCGCGGGCGCGCTGCGCGTGTACGAGGACCCCGCCGACCTGCTGAAGCGCATTGACGAGGTGGCGGCGCGGGGCTGACTATCCGGCCATCGCGCGTTGTGCAGCGACGGCAGGAGAAGCGGATCACCATGCGAGTGCGGCTGGAAGACGTGGCGCGCGCCACGGGGGTTTCGCAGAAGACGGTTTCGCGCGTCCTCAACGAGGAGCCTTCGGTCAAGGACGCCACGCGCCAGAAGGTGCTGGCCGCGATGGAGGCGATGAACTACCGCCCCAGCCCCGCCGCGCGCGGGCTCGCCGGCAGCCGCTCGTTCCTGGTCGCGATGCTGTACGACAACAACGACAACCCCGCGTCCACCTATCTGGCCGAAATCCAGGACGGCGTGCTCGACGCCTGCGAGGCGCACCGCTACAGCATGATGGTCTGCCCGTTGCGCATGCGCGGGCCGGACTTCATCCGCCGCATCGACGCCCTGGTGACCGACCACCACATCGACGGCGTGGTGCTGACGCCGCCGCTCACCGACAACCGCAAGCTGCTGGCGCGGCTGCAGGAGCACGGCGTGGCGCACGCCTGCATCTCGCCGGTGCGCCACAAGGGCGTGATCGGCGTGGCCATGGACGAGCAGCAGGCGGCCAGCGACCTGGTCGCCCACCTGATCGGGCTGGGCCACCGCCGTGTCGCGCACGTGCTGGGCATCGCCGACCACGGCGCCAGCCGCTGGCGCCTGGCCGGCTACGAAGCGGCCATGGCCGCCGCCGGGCTGCCCTGCGATCCGAAGTACGTCGTGCAGGGCGGTTTCACCTTCGGCTCCGGCGTGGTGGCGGCGCGCCAGCTGTTCGCGCTGAAACGCCGCCCCACTGCGATCTTCGCGGCCAACGACGACATGGCCGCCGGCGTGATGTGGGCGGCCAACGAAATCGGCCTCAAGGTGCCGCGCGATCTTTCCGTGTGCGGCTTCGACGACACCCCGCTGGCGACCCAGCTGTGGCCGTCGCTGACCACCGTGCGCCAGCCCAGCCGCGAGATGGGCCGGCTCGCCGCGCAGCAGTTGCTTGAGCAGTTGCGCGGCCGCGGCAACGGCCGGCTGGTGCAGATTCCCTACGAGCTGCAGTTGCGCGAATCGACCGCCGCCGCGCCGGCCTGAGTGCAGGGCACGGGCGCCTCCACACCATCCCTTGCCCGCGGCCCACAGCCGGCCGCACTCCGCAACTTGATCGCACCGTGTTCCGTCGTCAATTTGACAGCGCTGTCATTCATGCCGGACAGTACCGCCTCGCCAGCGGCCCTTGCCGCACCGAGGAACGCGCATGCCCATCCGACACCTTCCATCGACCCGCATCCTGCTCGCCGCGCTGCTCGGCATCGTCCCCGTCGGCATCGCGCTGGGCGGCGACGCCGCGACCGTGCACCCCGCCCTGTGGCCAACGGCGCACTGGCCCCTGCCGGCGGACGCGGCACTGGAGCAACGCGTGCATGCGCTGATGGCGAGCATGTCGGTGGAAGACAAGGTCGGCCAGCTGATCCAGGCCGACATCGCCAGCATCACCCCGGCGCAGATGCGCCAATACCACCTCGGTTCCATCCTCGCCGGCGGCAACTCCAAGCCGGGCGGCGGCCGCTTCGCCACCGTGGCGCAGTGGCAAGCGTTGACCGATGCGTTCTACCGCGCGGCGATGGACACCGCCGGCGGCCACGCGGCGATCCCGCCGTTGTTCGGCATCGACGCCGTGCACGGCGACAATGGCACCCTCGGCGCCACCCTGTTCCCGCAGAACTCGGCGCTGGGCAACGCGCACGACCCCGCGCTGATGCGCGCGATCGGCGCCGCCACCGCGGCCGAAGTGCGCGCCACCAGCTTCAACTGGAGTTTTGCGCCCACGCTCGCCGTGCCGCAGGATCTGCGCTGGGGACGCGCCTACGAAGGCTATTCGCAGGACCCGCGCGTGGTGGCCAGCTACGCCGGCCCGATGGTGGAAGGCCTGCAGGGCACGCCCGGCACCCGCGACTTCCTCGACGATGCGCACGTCATCGCCAGCGCCAAGCACTTCCTTGCCGATGGCGGCACCAAGAACGGCAAGGACCAGGGCGACGCCGAGATCGACGAACGCACCCTGATTGCCGTGCACGCCGCCGGTTACCCGCCCGCGATCGACGCCGGCGTGCAGACCATCATGGCCTCGTTCTCCAGTTGGAACGGCGTGAAGATGCTGGGCAACCGCGGCCTGCTCACCAACGTGCTGAAGCAGCACATGGACTTCCAGGGCTTCGTGGTCGGCGACTGGAACGCGCACGGCCAGCTGCCCGGCTGCAGCAACGTGGACTGCCCTGCCGCCTACAACAACGGCGCCGACATGCTGATGGCGCCTGACAGCTGGCTAGGCCTCTACGAGCACACCCTGGCCGAAGTGAAGTCCGGTGCGATACCGATGGCGCGCGTCGACGATGCGGTCGCGCGCATCCTGCGCGTGAAGTTCCGCATGGGCCTGTTCGACGCGGGCGCGCCGTCCACGCAGCCGCTGGCGCGCGATGCCGGCCGCATCGTCGGCAACGCGGCGCACCGCGCACTCGCGCGGCGCGCGGTGCGCGAGTCGCTGGTGTTGCTGAAGAACAACGGCAACCTGCTGCCGCTCGATCCGCACGGGCACATCCTCATCGCCGGCGAAGGCGCGGACAACATCTCGCAGCAATGCGGCGGCTGGACGCTGACCTGGCAAGGCACCGGCCTCGCCAATGCCGATTTCCCCGACGCGCAGTCCATCGGCGCCGGCATCGCCGCGCAGGTGAAGGCCGCCGGCGGCGACGCCGAGATCGCGGCGGACGGCCATTACACGCACAAGCCCGACGTCGCCGTGGTGGTCTTCGGCGAAACGCCCTACGCCGAGTTCCAGGGCGACATCCCGAACCTGCAATTCCATCCCGGCGACGACCACGATCTCGACCTGATCCGCCGCCTCCGCGCGCAGGGCATACCCGTGGTCGCGGTGTTCCTCAGCGGCCGCCCGCTGTGGGTGAACCGCGAGATCAACGCCGCGAATGCCTTCGTCGCCGCCTGGTTGCCCGGCAGCGAAGGCGGCGGCGTGGCCGACGTGCTGCTGCGCAAGGCCGATGGCCGGATCGATCACGACTTTCACGGCACGCTGGCCTTCGCCTGGCCAGCCAGCGCCGTGGCCGGCCGCGGCAAACCGCAGTTCCCGCTGGGTTACGGCCTCACCTACGCCGACCATGTGGACCTGCCGAAGCTGCCGGAGCAATCCGGCGTGAGCGGCGACGAGGTGCTGGCGGACGACTACCTGGAGAAGGGCAAGGCCACCCACGGCTATGCGCTCGAACTCACCGGTGCGGACGGTGCCACCGTGCAGCCCGTCGCGACGCCTGCCGCTACCGCCGACGGCAGCCTGCGCATGACCGCACTCGACTACAAGGCGCAGGAGGACGCGCGCAGACTGGCGTGGACAGGCGGCACGGCCGCGTTCTCGCTCGCCGCGGCCAGCCCGCTCGACCTCGACCGCCAGACCAACGGCGACGTGATGCTGCTGGCGACCATGCGCATCGACGCGCACGGCGCGCAACCGGCGTGGATCGGCATGCGCTGCGGCCGCGACTGCCTCGGCCGCGTCGCACTGGACGCCGCGCCCAAAGCGGCAAGCTGGCAAGTCGTCGGCATCCCGTTGAAGTGCCTGCGCCACGCCGGCGCCGACATGCACCACATCGTCGATCCCTTCGTGATCGAGGCCGGCAAGGGCACGCAACTGGACATCGCGCGTGTCGCGCTGGGTACCAATGCCGACCGTGTGCTCGCATGCACGCGCTGAGCGCGACTGATCGACATTCCGCGTTCGGAACCCGCCTTCCACCGTTCCGCAACGCAGCATGATTTGCCTGAAAAACAGCGCTAACATGATTTTGACAGCGCTGTCACTCGCAAAATAGACAGCGCTGTCATTCGGGGACAGGACAATCAGCCGCCTCGGCACTGCCGATGGCACACACGTCAGCAAGAACAAAGACAGAGGGGTTACGAAATGAAGTTGCGCTACTCAGCGTTGTACGTCGCCATGTCGCTCGCCTTCGTCCCATGCCTGGCCCAGGCCGCGGAGCAAGGCGCGGCCGCGCAGGACTCCACGGCCCAGAGCACCCCGGCGAAATCGGACAAGAAGGTCAAGCAGCTCGCCGCGGTGGAGGTCAGCGCGACCAAGCGCGAAACGCCGCTGGAGAAAACTCCCGTCGCGGTCAGCGCGATCAGCGCGGACACGCTCGACAAGCAGCGCGCGATGACCGTGCAGGATCTGACGCCGCTGGTGCCCGGCCTGCAGGCCACCTCGGAAGGCGACCATGGCGTGGTCACGCTGACCATGCGCGGCATCGGCAACGACAGCGCCAAGACCGAATACGCCGACCCCGAGGTCGCCATCTTCGTCGACGGCGTCTACACCGCGCGCGCCGAGGCTGCGGCCGGCCTGCTGCTGGACATGGACAGCGTGGAAGTGCTGCGCGGCCCGCAGGGCACGCTGTGGGGACGCAACTCCACCGCAGGCGCGATCAGCTTCCAGACCGCCAAGCCGGACGTCGGCGGCGACGCCTCGGGCTATGCCGAGATCGAGGCCGGCAACTACAACCAGTCCGGCGCCCGCGCCGCGATGAACCTGCCCTTCAGCGACACCTTCGCGATGCGCGTCGCGGTGGCCCACGAGCAGCACGACGGCTACGTCGACTACCAGAACCCGGCCAGCGAGCTGCCCAGCGTGGCGCAGCAGCAGACGGCCTACCTCGCCTCGGGCGGCAGCCTCGCCAATTTCCGTCCGATCGACCCCGGCCAGTACGAACACAACGGCGCCAAGTACAACGCGCAGGACCAGTCCGCCGCCCGCATCAGCGCGCGCTGGCAGCCCAGCGACGCGTTCCGCTGGGATCTCTCCTACGAGTACTTCGTCGACCGCGGCACGCCCGACCTCAGCCTGATGCAGACGCCGCGTCCCGGCCAGTCGTTCTGGTCGGCGCTGATCGACACCGCGCCCTACCTGCACCGCAACTCCGGCACGCTGCGCAGCCGCATGGACTGGAACATCAACGACGGCATGGAGCTGAGCTACATCGCCGGCGTCAACCGCTTCTCCGGCGAGAGCGACTTCGACCAGGACGTCGGCGTGCAGGTGCCCACCAGCTTCACCACCGGCGCCACCTACCAGGACGACCGCACGAATGCGTCCAACTACGACAGCTACAGCCACGAACTCGACCTGAAGTCGCGCGGCGAACAGACGGTCGACTGGATCGTCGGCGCCTATTACGGCCACGAAGACAACAACATCCGCTTCGACATCCCGATCATGAACGGCACGCAGTACGGCTCGGTGTCGTGGCAGGGCTCGTTCATCCAGCCCGAGGAGCTGGTGAATTCCACCGCCGTGTTCGGCCAGGCCACCTGGAACATGTCCGACACCTGGCACCTGACCGGCGGCCTGCGCTGGTCCAACGACGAGAAGCGCAACATCGGCGGCCGCGGCTGGGGCTGGGACTACGACGCCAGCGTGCCGCAGCAGCCGATCGCGCCGAGCACCATCCCCGGCCCGGCGACCGGCTTCGCGGTGTCGACCTACAACGACGCCAAGTACAGCAAGGGCGAGTGGACCTGGCTGGGCCGTATCGACACCGACGTCGGCGAGCACGGCATGCTGTATGCCAGCGTGTCCACCGGCTACAAGTCGGGCGGCACCCAGGACGCCGGCACGCTGTACAAGCCGGAGACGCTGACCAACTACGAGATCGGCGCCAAGTTCTCCTTCCTCGACGGCCACCTGACCTGGAACAGCGCGGCCTACTACGAGAACTTCAAGAACTTCCAGCTCTCCGCGCCGATCACCTACCCGAACGGCAACCGCGGCCTGGGTTTCTCGAACGTCGGTGGCAGCACCAAGGTCGCCGGCTTCGAGTCGGAGCTGGCCTACCAGAGCCCGAACGACCGCGCCAACCTGGTGCTGTCGTACATCCCGAAGAAGACCCTCGGCACGCTGCCGTATGCCGGCAGCAACGACTACCAGGGACTGCCGGCCTGCGCGCCGCAGTCGGGCATCGCCAGCTGCATGGACATCTCGGGCAACGACCTCGCGCACGCGCCGACGGTTTCGCTGTCCGCGATCTACGAGCACGACTTCGTGCTGCCCAGCGGCAGCCGCGTCACGCCGCGCTTCAGCGGCCAGTACCAGAGCATGCAGTGGCTCAGCCCGTTCAACCTCGGCAGCGGCGACCAGCAGAAGGCGTACTTCCGCGGCGACGTGTCGTTGCGCTACACCGAGCCGCAGGACCGCTGGTGGATCAGCGTGTATTCGCAGAACGTCACCGACGTGAAGGTGCGCACCAACGCCGGCCGCTTCCAGATGCCGGACGGCAGCTTCGAGTACGTGTCCGAATACCTCGCGCCGCGCACCTACGGCATCCAGTTCGGCACCTCGTTCTGAGGCGGGGCAACGGCGGCCGCGGACAGCCGCTGCCGCCACCGGTTTGCCATTCTGCGGCGACGCCGACTTCAGCAGCGAGCGTCGCCCACCCTCCCCGGGATGGCGATTTTGCCGGGCTCCGCATGGAGTCCGGCGTTTCTTCTTCAAAGGAACGGCGATGACGCGCTTGCGCAAGGTACTCGTGGTGGGCGGCGGCACCGCCGGCTGGCTGACCGCCTGCTACCTGGCGAAGGCGGTGCACGCGGCCGACCCGGCCGGCGTGCAGGTGCACCTGGTGGAATCCGACCGCATCGGCCTGGTCGGCTTCGGCGAGTCCACCTTCCCGTCGATCCGCGGCACCTTGTCGACCATCGGCCTCGACGAGCGACGCTTCCTGACCGAGGCCGCCGCCACCTACAAGCAGGGCATCCGCTTCCGGCACTGGGTACGGCCGCCCGGCACGCCCGGCAAGGAACATTTCTTCCACCCCTTCAGCGTGCCCAGCCAGCGCCCCGGCGGCCCCGAGCTGCTTCCGTACTGGCTGCTGGGTGCGGCACCGGCCGGCCTCGGTTTCGCCGATGCGGTGACCATGCAAAGCCTGCTGGTCGACCGCGCACGTGCGCCCAGGCGCGCGCACGACCCCGACTACCAGGGGCCGATGAACCACGCCTACCAGCTCGACGCCGGCCACTTCGCGCTGCTGCTGGCCGACCATGGCCAGCAGGCGCTCGGCATCACGCGGCACGTGGCCACCGTGGAACGCGCCGTGCTGGACGACAACGGCGACATCGCCAGCCTGGTCACCGCCGAACTCGGCGAACTGGAGGCCGACCTCTACGTGGACTGCACCGGCCTGCGCGCCAGCCTGATCGGCGAGACCTTGCAGTCGCCGTTCCGCAGCTGCGCCGACGTGCTGTTCACCGACCGTGCGGTCGCCATGCCCGCGCCGTACCCGCGCCCCGACGCGCCCATTCCCTCGTTCACCCTGTGCACCGCGCAGGAGTGCGGCTGGATCTGGGACATCGGCCTGCAGCAGCGGCGCGGCGTCGGCTACGTGTATTCCTCGCGGCACACCGACGCGACACGCGCCGAGGAAACCTTCCGCCGTTACCTGGGCAACGCGGCCGATGGGCAGGACGCCACGCACATCCGCTTCGACAACGGCTATCGCCCGGAAGCGTGGCGCGGCAACTGCGTCGCAGTGGGCCTGTCCGGCGGCTTCGTGGAGCCGCTGGAATCCACCGGCATCGCGCTGATCGAACTGGCCGCCTACCTGATCACCCACCTGCTCCCCGGCGACCGCGGCGAGATGGCACGCGCCGCGCGCCACTTCAACACGATGATGTCCGCGCGCTACGAGCGCATCGTCGATTTCGTCAAGATGCATTACTGCCTGAGCCAGCGGCGCGACTCGGCGTTCTGGATCGACAACGCCGATCCGGCCGGCATCCCGCCCAGCCTGCAGGACAAGCTGGCGCAGTGGCGGCACCGGCCGCCGCACCGGCTCGACTTCGTCGGCGACCTGGAGATGTTCCTGGTGTCGAGCTGGCAATACATGCTGTACGGCATGGAGTTCAAGACCGATCTCGAACCCATGCGCAGCGCCTACCCGCGCGGCGCCGAAGCCAGCCGCGAATTCGCCATGATCCGGCGCGCGGCCACCCAGGCGCTCGACGACCTGCCCGACCACCGCGCCTTGGTCGAGCGGCGCTGCAACGAATACCGGGAGCGCGCGCAGGCACGCGTCGCGCAGGCGGCCCATGCCTGAGTCGTGCGAAACCGCGGCGGAACCGAACCGTTCGCACGCGTAGCCGCGAACGGCATAGCCATGCCGGATGCGCGGACAACACCGTGCCGCCAAGTCGGCCTAGGCCAGGCGGGTGAAACGCACCCGCAAGCGCACCCGCGGCTTCAGCACCAGATCCACTACCGGAGCGGGCAAGGCGTGGCCCTGGTCGAGCGAAAAATCGTAGCGGCGAATCAGCCGCGCCGCGATCAGTGCCATTTCCACCATGGCGAACTGCTGGCCGAGGCAGAAATGCGGCCCGATGCCGAAGGGCATGAAGGCACTGCGCGGCACGGCCGGCGCATCGGGCAGGAAACGCTCGGGACGGAATGTGTCGGGCTCCGGAAACCAGCGTTCGTCGTGATGCAGGTTCCAGATGGGAATCATCACCAGCGCGCCCTTGGCGATCACGCATTCTCCCAAATCCACGTCGCGCAGTGCGCGCCGCGTGAACGTCGCCGCCGAGGGCGGGTACAGCCGCATGGCTTCCTTGATCGTGGCATGGAGAAGCCGTGCTCCCGCGATGCCCATCGCTGCCGCGGCATGGTCCTCCGGCAAGCCGCGCACTTCGTCGCGTACCTGCGCGGCAATGTCCGGATGCGCGGCCATCAGGCCCACCCACCACGTCAACGCCGTCGCCGAGGTGTCGTGCCCGGCGCCAAACAGGCCGACGCAGTTGTCGAGGAGTTCCGCGTCGCTCAAAGCCGCCTGCGATGCCTCGGCCTGTTCGTCGCGCGCCGCCAGCATCAGCCCGAGAATGTCCTCGCCCGCCTCCGCGCCGGCGGCGACATCGCGCCTGCGCGCCGCGATCCGCGCGCGGATGAGGTCGTGGATCACGGCCAGGCTGCGCGCCTTTTCCGCGCGCCCCGGAAAAGGCAGCCACGCCGGCGGCCGCACCGGCCAGAAGAACTCCCGCATCACTTGCCGCGACAGTGCGCGAATGGCACGCGACACTTCGGCGGCTTCGTCCGACGCGTAGCGGTACGAAAATAGCGCGCGCAAGATGACGTCCATCGTGATGCGCGTGGTCAGCGCGTCCACGTCGATGAGCATGCTGGCGCCTTGCCGTGTAGGCAGTTCACGGCTGGCGCACTCGTCCGCCGCCGCAGCCATCAATGCCGCGCAGGCCGCGATCCGCTTCGGCGCGAAGGCCGGCGCAAGCATGCGGCGCTGGCGTTCCCACACGGCGCCCTCCGTGGTGATCACGTTCGCGCCATGCACGGATTGCATGATGCCCAACACGCGCCCGTCCTTCTCGAAATCGTCGTGATGGTTCACCAGCACCTGCCGCGCCGTTTCGGGCCGGAACAGGTAATGGATGCGGGTGGACAGCACCTTCAGCTTCACGTTGTCGCCATGCTGCGCACGCAGCCGCGCAACGAAACCGAGTGGGTCGCGGCGTATGGCCGGCAGCAGCGGCAGGCCGAGAGGCCACGGGCGAAGAGCTTTCTGTCGCATCGTCATCGACTCTTCCTCGAACCCGTTTTGCGCATGGCAACCGACTTGGGCTGGCCCGTCGCCTTGTCCGCAGCAGCGCCGTTCATCAGCAAGGAAAACGCCCGCTGGAACGACTCCGCCAGATCGGTCTCGGGATGGAACAGCCAGTGCTGGACGGCCCCGTACAGCAAGGACTGCAACGACCAGGCCAGCGTCTCGGCCGGGATGCGCTTAACCACTTCGCCGCCCTGCTGCCCGGCGCGGAACAGTGCCGCCAGCGCATTCAATGTCGCCGTGCTGCCCGCTTCGCGGATCGCATCGCCCGCGACGTTATCCACGATGCTGTGGATATAGCGCAGATAATGCGGCAGGTAGTCGCGCTTCGCCGCATGCCATGCGGCGGATTCGCCCAACAGGAAACGCATGCGCGACACGAAGCCGCGATGCGATGCAAGCTGATCCGCAAGCGCAGCCATGCCTCCGACGATCTCGTCCTTGAAGCGATGCGCGACCAGCGCCTCCTTCATCGGAAAGTAGCTGTAGAGCGTGGCTTTCGCCACATCGGCCTCGGCCGCGATCTGCTCCATCGTGACCGCTTCGTAGCCGGCTTCCTCGAACAGCTCGAAAGCGGTATCCGCGAGATGCGAGGCCATGCGCTGCCGCTTTCGCTGCCTGCGCCCCGCAGGCTCGGGCATCTGTTTCGCGTCTTTCATCCGGGCCACCATCATTACACGATGACCATAACCATACGTCGTATGGATTTCTTGCGTCAAGGCGGACAGGCTTCCTACGTCCAAACAAAAGGGCCGCAATGCGGCCCGGTCTGGCTGAGTATCGAGCGAAGAGCGCCCGGATCACCCCGGCGCGAGCAGTGCGTCCAAGTCATCCTGGTCGAAGCTGAGCTTCTCGCGGCTGCCGCCGCCTTCGAGCACGGCTTCGGCGAGTTCGGCCTTGCGCGCCTTCAGTTCCTCGATCCGTTCCTCCACCGTGCCGGCGGTGATCAGGCGGAACACGAACACCGGCTTGTCCTGGCCGATGCGGTGCGCGCGGTCGCTGGCCTGCGCCTCGGCGGCGGGGTTCCACCACGGGTCGTAGTGGATCACCGTGTCGGCAGCGGTGAGGTTGAGGCCCACGCCGCCGGCCTTGAGCGAGAGCAGGAACAGCGGCACCTCGCCCTGCTGGAACTGCTGCACCGGCGTGGCGCGGTCGCGCGTCTCGCCGGTGAGGGTGACGTAGGGGATGCGACGACGATCCAGCTCGCTAGCGATCAGCTTGAGCATGCCGGTGAACTGCGAGAACAGCAGCACCTTGCGGCCTTCGTCGAGCAGCGGCGGCAGCATGTCCATCAGCAGCTCGAACTTGGCCGAACCCTGCACGCCGCGCGCGGCCTCGAGCTTCACCAGCCGCGGGTCGCAGCAGACCTGGCGCAGCTTGAGCAGCGCGTCCAGCACCACGATGCCGGAGTACTGGATGCCGCGCTGGGCGATCACCTCGCGCAGCTCCTCGGCCAGCGACAGGCGCAGGCCTTCGTAGAGTTCGCGCTGGCGGCCTTCCAGCACCACGCGGCGGGTGATCTCGGTCTTCGGCGGCAACTCCGACGCCACCTGCGCCTTGGTGCGGCGGAGGATGAAGGGTGCGAGCCGGCGGTTGAGGCGCTGCTGGCATTCCTCGTCGCGCTGCTTCTCGATCGGCACGCGGTAGTAGCGGCGGAACGCGTTCTCGTCGCCGAGCAGGCCGGGCACGGCGAGATCCACCTGCGACCACAGCTCGCCCAGATGGTTTTCCAGCGGCGTGCCGGTGAGGCAGACGTGGCGGCGCGTCCGCAGGCTGAGCAGGGCGCGGCGCGCCTGCGTGCGCGGGTTCTTCACCTGCTGTGCTTCGTCCAGCACGGTGAGCGCGAACGGTTGCTTGCGCAGCGGCACCACGTCGCGCGGCAGCAGTGCGTAGCTGGTGAGCACGATGTCCTGCGCGCCGAGTTGGGCAAACGCCTCGGCGCGTTGCGGTCCGTGCAGGGTGAGCACCTTGAGCGCGGGCGCGAAACGCGCGATCTCGGACTGCCAGTTCGGGATCAGGCTGGTGGGCACCACCACCAGCGCGGGCTGGTTGAGCGCGCCGTTCTCCTTCAGCGCGAGCAGGTGGGTGATCAGCTGCAGGGTCTTGCCCAGGCCCATGTCGTCGGCGAGCACGCCGCCCACGCCGGCCTCGGCCAGCGCGTTCAACCAACGCAGGCCTTCGCGCTGGTACGGCCGCAGTTCCACGGTGAGGCCGGCGGGCAAGGCATCGCTGGCGCGCTCGGCGGCATCGCGCAGGCGGGTGGTGAAGCCGCGCAGCGTCTCGGGCGCTTCCAGCGCGCCGTCGCTGGGCAGGGCCTGCGCCAGTTCATCCAGCCGACCCGCCTGCACGCGCGGGAGGTGCAGCTTGTTGCGCGGCTTCTCCAGGTATTCGGCCAGCGGCGCCAGCAGGCCGCGCAGCACCTTGAGCCGCACCGGCACGCGTCGGCGCTCGTCCACCGGCGCGTACCACACGGCGTCTTCCGGTTCGTTCGGCGCAGGGCTGAGGTTGAGCTGGTGCTCGGCCAGCGCCTGCGCCACCGCGGGCAGCAGGTTGTGGCGCTTGCCTTCCAGCTCGATGCCGATCTCCAGGTCGAAGGCGTGGTCGTCGGCGTCCTCGGCGGCCTGGCCGTACCAGCGCACCGGGCCTTCCAGCACTTCGAACGGGAAGCTCGGCGCGTACTCCAGCACGAAGCCGTCGACCTCCAGCTTGGGGCGCAACGCCAGCCAGCGTGCCGGGGTGTTCACCTCCAGCGCGCCGGCATGGCCGGTGCCGGGGAACAGCCACGCGTCGTCGGGCAAGGTGTCGGCCATGTCCCAGGGCAGGCCTTCGGTGTCGACGGCGGGGGTCAGGCCGGCGCGTTCGAGGTGCTCCATGGTGGCCAGCTCTTCCGCGCGGCGGCGCACGATCTCCACCAGCTGGCCATTGCGCACGCGGCGCACCAGCGGCTCGCCGCCGCGACCGGGCAGGCGCTCGCCGGCGTAGTCGAAGGAGAGCCGCGCCCACGCGAGCGGCGGCGTGCCGGCGGCGAGGCGCGCATGGCGGGTCAGCGCGTGCAGGGTCAGCACCGGCTTGGGTGCGAGTTCGGCGCGCTGCAATTCGTCGAACACCTGCGGCGGCGGGATGCGTGCGGCCAGCCGGCTGCCGGGCAGCGCTTCGGCGAGGCCGCGGCCGTAGTCGTGTTTCAGCGGCGGCAGGTCCAGCCACGCCGTTTCCTCGGGCGCGGCCTCCAGATGGCCCAGCGTGGCGTGTTCGGCGTCGAGGTACCACAGGCCGTCGATGCGCAGCAGGCGCTGGCTGTGCGGGAGCTGCGGCAGCAGGCGCTGGCTGCCGTCCGGCTCCAGCAGCCAGTGCCAGTTGAGCGCATGCGCCCGCCCGCGCGACAGCCGCAGCCCGGCCAGGCCGCCAAGAAAGCAGGGCGCGGTGTCCAGCAGCTCGACCAGCAGGCTGTCGCCGACGTGGCCGCCCAGCCGCGCGTAGTTGCGGCCCTTGCGCTGGCTCTGCGGCAGGCCGAGCACGGCGGCGGCGAGGCGCTGCTCGTGCGGCGGCAGGGGCGCCTGCACCAGCGAGTGGCCGTCCAGCGGCGTGGGCCGCAGGTAGCGGCCGTGTTCGCCGACGGCCAGCAACACCGGCGCCACGTCGAGGTGAGCCGCGGCAGCGCCGTCGTCCGGCATCACTTCGAGGAAGAAACCCAGCACGGCGGGTTCGTCGCCGGCCGATGCCTTGGGCGCGTCCAGCAGGCGCCGCCAGGTCGGCGGCAGGCCGCCGACCGGTGTGGCGCGTGGTTTCCCGTCCGGCTGCTGCATGTGCATGCGCCCCGTGGCGACGACCAAAACGCCGAGCTTAGCAGGCTCGCGCGGAAGTACGCGCCCCGCTGCGCACGGATAGCCGCCGCTTCAGGTGTTGCCGAACAATCCGTGCGGGTATTCGGGCTTCTGCTCGCGCGCCATCAGCATCTTCAGGCCTTCGGCGGGGGTGACTTCGCCGTGCAGCACGGCGCGCACCCCGGCGCTGATCGGCAGATCCAGCGCGTGCTGGTCGGCCAGTCGCGCCACTTCGTCGGCGGCGAGCACGCTCTCCACCACCTGGCCGATCTGGCGCACCGCCTCGTCGATGGCGATGCCCTTGCCCAACGCGAGGCCCAGCCGGCGGTTGCGCGAGAGGTCGCCGGTGCAGGTGAGCACCAGGTCGCCGAGGCCGGACAGGCCGATCAGCGTCTCCGGCCGCGCGCCCAGCGCCACGCCGAGCCGCAGCATCTCGTTCATGCCGCGGGTGATCAGGCCGGCACGGGCGTTGAGGCCCAGCGCCATGCCGTCGGCGATGCCGGTGGCCACCGCCAGCACGTTCTTCATCGCGCCGCCGAGTTCCGCGCCCAGCATGTCGCCGCCGGTGTAGGCGCGCAGGTTGGGCGCGTGCAGCAGGTTGGCGACGCGCTGCGCGCAGGCGGCGTCTTCCGAATGCACGGTGACCGCGCTGGGCAGGCCGGCCGCGACTTCCCTGGCGAACGAGGGGCCGGTGATGACCGCCGCCGGATGGCCCGGCAGGCGCTGCGCCACCAGCTCGTGCAGGAGGCGCCCGGTGCCCGGCTCGAAGCCCTTGGTGGCCCACGCCAGCGTGGCGCCGGGCGCCAGCAGCGGCGCCACGTCGTCCAGCATCGCGGCGAAAGCATGGCTGGGCACCACCAGCAGCACCACGTCGGCGCCGCGCACGGCGGCCGCCAGGTCGGGCTCGTAGCCCAGCGCCGCCGGCAACTCGATGCCCGGCAGGTAGCGCTGGTTGCAACGCGCGGCGGCCATCGCCGCCAGCGCGTCCGGGTCGCGGCCCCACAGCCGTGTGGGCACGCCGTTGCGTGCCGTCAGTGCGGCGAGCGCGGTACCCCAGGAGCCGGCACCGAGTACCGCCAGGGTGGGATGCTGCGTCATGCGCTGGCTCAGCTGTTGAGCTGTGCCGGTGCGTCGCCGCCAGCGGCCATGCGGCGCATCTGCTCGGCGTACAGCGCGTCGAAGTTGATCGGCTGCAGCAGGAACGGCGGGAACCCGCCTTCCAGCACCATCGAGGAGATCACCTGGCGCGCATACGGGAACAGCAGGTTCGGGCAGTAGCTGCCGATCACGCCGGCCAGCTCGTCGGCGCCGAAGCCGGCGATGCCGAACAGGCCGGCCTGCTCCACCTCGGCGAGGTAGGCGGTGCGCTCGCCCAGCGTGCAGGTGAGGGTGACGCTGAGCACGACTTCGTACAGGTCGTTGCCCAGGTCCATGGCCTTGTGACCCAGGTTCAGCTGCACCTGCGGCGCGGTCTGGTCGCTCTCGCCGTTGAACTCCTGGAAGATCTGCGGCGCACCCGGCACCTCGAAGGAGACATCCTTCACGTAGATCTTCTGCAGCACCAGCTGCGGCGGGTTGCCCTGCGCGCTGGCCTGGCCGTTGGTGGCGACTTCTGCCATGGGAATCCTCGATATGTCTGGCGTCAAAAGAGGCCGATTGTTTCATACCTGCCGGTCGCATGCACCCGCAACCGCTACGGCGGATTGCACACGGGACTGATTTTGCTGGATAATGCACGGCTCACAACGCCAACCCGGCCCGTCCGGGGAGTCCGCAACGCGATGCGGACCTCGTGGCGAAGCAGGCGCAATACCCTCCAGCATCGCGTGGCGCATGGCGCCGCTGGGCCGATGTCGCCCTGGCCAACGGGCGGTCAACAGAACATTACGGAGCTCATCATGGCCCGCATTTGCCAAGTCACCAAGAAGGGTGTGCAGACCGGCAACAACGTCTCGCACGCGAACAACAAGACCCGCCGCCGCTGGCTGCCGAACCTGCACGAGCGTCGCTTCTGGGTCGCCAGCGAGAACCGCTGGGTCAAGCTGCGCGTTTCCAACCACGCGCTGCGCACCATCGACAAGAAGGGCATCGAGGCCGTGATCGCCGAGCTGCGTGCCCGCGGTGAGAAGGTCTAAGGAGAACAGTCATGGCTAAGGGTGCAAACGACAAGATCCGCCTGATTTCTTCGGCCGGTACCGGCCACTTCTACACCACGCAGAAGAACAAGAAGAACACGCCGGAGAAGTTCGAGTTCAAGAAGTACGATCCGGTCGTGCGCAAGCACGTGATCTACAAGGAAGGCAAGATCAAGTGACGCAACGGCGCGTTCGCGCATCGCGCGAACGCGCCGTTGCGTCATCCCTGCGCAGGCAGGGATCCACTGAAGTACGCAAAAACCCGCCGCAAGGCGGGTTTTTTCTTGCCCACGCCCTACCGCCCCACGAAGATGGCCCCATGCCATCCACGCCGCCGCTGTTCTCCACGCTGCTCCCTGCCGCCGACTGGCCGCAGTTGGCCCCCGCCGTGCAACGCATGCACGCCGAAGGCCGCGTGATCCAGGCCAGCGGCCAAGCCGACGTCGCCGGCGCAACCCACCTGCCCGCCCGCCTGCTGCGCCGCCTGCTCACCCTGCCCGAACCCGGTTCCGGACAGGCCATCACGGTCACCATCGAACGCCACGCCAGCCACGAACGCTGGAGCCGCCAGTTCCACCGTGGCCGCATGTGCTCCACGCTGCGCGCGGGCAACGACGGCCTGCTGCACGAACGCCTCGGCCCCGCGACCCTGCGCTTCGCCCTGCGCCGCGACGGCGACGCCATCGACTGGCGACTGCAAGGCGTGCGCCTGCTCGGCCTGCCGCTGCCACGCGCTCTCTGCGGCACGCTGCTGTCGCGCAGTGGCGTGCGCGACGGTCGCTATGCGTTCGACATCGATGTGCGCCTGCCGCTGATAGGGCGACTCGTCGCCTACCGCGGCTGGCTGGAAATCGAGCATGGCACCTGAAGCACCTTCGGCAATCGGACACCCCGTCATCGTCTTCGACGGCGTCTGCGTGCTGTGCAGCCGCTGGGTGGATTTCATCCTGCGCCACGACCGCGCCGGCCGCTTCCGGCTGGCGGCGATGCAGGGACAGCACGGTCGCACCCTGCTGATCGCGCACGGTCTGTCGCCGGACGACCCGGCGTCGTTCCTGCTGGTCGACCAGGGCCGGGGCTACAGCGACACGGATGCCATCGCCCGCGTGCTGGGCCAGTTGGGCGGCCCGTGGCGCATGGCCAGCACGATGCTGCGCGCGATCCCGCGCCGCCTGCGCGACCCCGCCTACCGCTGGATCGCCCGCCACCGCTACCGCCTGTTCGGCCGCCGCACGCAATGCCGCCTGCCCGAAGCGGAACAGGCGTGGCGCTTCATCGACTAGAACGGCATCGTCTCGACGCCGGTACGCAGCGCGAAGCCGTCAAAGCCGTCGACGATCTGCTCCAGCGTGAGCAAGCCCATGCATGGCATGGCGCCCTTCGCTTGCAGCAGGCCATCTGCCCATCGGCGCGCGAGCACGATCGCCGGCGTCACCGGCACCTGCGGGCCGTCGCCCGCGTCGGCGTCCAGCCACCAGCACAGGTGCAGCGGCTGGCCCTGTTTGTCCGTGCCACGCAATTCCACTGCCATGCCGCCGACGTCCGAGCCGAAACGCAGGAACCACTCGCTCATGCGCCGCAGCGCGGGCGCGTGGCGCGCGAGGTCGCGGATCAGGCCCAGCCGTACCAGCACGCCCATGCCCCAGGTGGCCCATTGCAGCAAGGGCAGTTCGAGGCCCGCGCGGAAGACCACCGAACGCGCCTGCGGATAACGCGCGGGGAACAGCTCCAGATCCGGCACGTCGCAGACGCCCACGCGGCGATGGCCGAACGGGAACCATTGCCGCCGGCTGTCCATCCAGCCGTGCGCCACGGCCCAGCGACCGTGGCGCCAGAGGCGGATGGGGCGCCCGCAATAGCCCAGGATGGACGCCACTGTGGCGTCGCCGCGCGGCGTGCGATTGCCGGGATTGATCGCGTGCTCGATGGCGTCGAGCGCGCCGAACCTCGGCAACAGCGCATCGACCGCCGCCGAACTTAGCGCCGGCACGCTGGACGCGCCGCTGACCAGCAGCCGGCCCGCGGCACGCGCGCGTCCGTCGAGCCGGGAAAAACCGCAGACGAAATCGCGGCCGTCGGCGAGGTCGATGTAGTCGCTGCCGATCTCCATGCACGCTTCGGCGACGCGGTAATCCTGCCCCTGGAACGGGCCGGCGGCATGGATCACCAGTTGCGGCTCGAGCGCGGCCAGCACGTCCGGAAAATCCGCACCTGCCACATCCAGCGCGTGGATGCGCACGCGCGCATCGCCGATGGACGCGCGCATCGCCGCCAGCGGCGCCTCGCGGCGCCCCGCCAGCAACAGCTCGAAACGTTCGTCGTGCGCCAGCCGCGCCGCGATGCGCGAGCCGAACACGCCGGTCGCGCCAAGCACCATCACCCGCCGGGCCATTCCGTCCATCCTCGCCGATACGCGATGAACCGAGCTTGCCATGCGAGCCACGGCCGGCAAAGCCGCGTACACCGCGAAGCCGCTGCGGCGTTATCGTGAGCATCCGGGCGATACCGCCCTCGCCGGAGGAAAACGCCATGAACCGCCGCACCGTCCTGCATGCGTTGCTCGCCGCCCTGGCCCTGCTGACCCTGCCCGCAATGGCCGGCAAGGCCGCGCCCACCAACGTCACCGTGAGCTACGACCATCCGGAGCAATTCACCGAAACGCGCAAGGTTCGTTCGATGGCACCGATGCGCGACGACGACGATTACCTCAAGGTGCTGAAGTCGTACATCGAGGATCGCGCCAGCAAGATGCTTCCCCCGGGCGAACGCCTGGCCATCGTGGTCACCGACATCGACCGCGCGGGCAACTTCGAGCCGTGGCGCCCCTACCCGCTGCGCGAGGTGCGCATCATCAAGGACATCTACCCGCCGCGCATCGATCTGCGCTTCAAGCTGTTCGACGCCAGCGGCAAGCTGATCCGCGAGGGCACGCGCAAATTGCGCGATCCGGGATTCCTCACCGACAGCATCAGCACGTCGGACAGCGACAGCCTGCGCTACGAGAAGGCGCTGCTCGACCGCTGGCTGCGCAAGGGTCCCGACCGGCTCTGAGAACGCATCGGGGCTGCCCCCAACAAAAAGCCCGCCATCGTCGGCGGGCTTTTTGTTGGCCGGGTACGGCAGCAGATCAGGCGGTGACGGCGTAAGCCTTCAGGCGTGCCGCGAAGTCCTGCAGTGCGCGGATGCCGCTCTGCTCGGCTTCGACGATCCACTGCTGCAGGCCCTTGAGCGCCTGCTCGGCGCCGCGCTGCTCCATCAGGGCGGCGAGGCGGTTGCGGAAGTCGCACACGGTGCTCAAGGTCGGACGCTTGGCCAGCACGGCCTGCAGCTTGCCGCTGGCGTCGCTGTCCAGCCAACGGCCGCCGTCGGCCAGGGCGCGACGCAGGCGACGCGGCACGGACTTGATGTTTTCGCCGGCGTGCGTGGCTTCTTCACGCAGGGTGGGCACGATCACGTTGCGGTAGTAGTCGGTCATCGCCTGGAAGCGATGGGTGAGCACGGCCTTCAGCGTCTCGGCATCGGGCAGCGGCATGTTGGGACGCACGTCCAGCGTGGGCGCCACGCGCAGCACCTTGGCCAGGCCGATGGCGCGCAGGCCGCAGATGGCGGCCCAGCCGATGTCGAACTCCCACTTGCGCAGCGCGAACTTGGCCGAGCTGGGGAAGGCATGGTGGTTGTTGTGCAGCTCTTCGCCGCCGATCCAGAAGCCCCAGGGCAACAGGTTGCGCGAGGTGTCGGCGCTTTCGAAGTTGCGGTAGCCGGCCCAGTGGCCGATGCCGTTGACGAAACCGGCGGCCCAGAACGGTATCCAGATCATCTGCACGGCCCAGATCGCCGCGCCGATCACGCCGAACAGCGCGAGGTTGATGATCAGCATCAGCGCCGGGCCGGAGTACGGATGCGCACCGTAGACCTTGTGCTCGACCCAGTCGTCCGGCGTGCCGCGGCCGTACTGCTGCATGTCCTCCTTCGAGGCGCAGGCGTCGCGGTACAGCGACACGCCGTCCCAGAACACCTTCTTGATGCCGAAGATCACCGGGCTGTGCGGGTCTTCCTCGGTTTCCACCTTGGCGTGGTGCTTGCGGTGCACCGCCACCCACTCCTTGGTGACCATGCCGGTGCTGAGCCAGCCCCAGAAGCGGAAGAAATGCGCCAGCGCCGGGTGGAAATCCACGCCGCGATGGGTCTGGCTGCGGTGCAGGTACAGCGTCACCGTGAAGATGGTGAGCTGGGTGACCACCAGCAGGTAGACCAGCATGCCGGCCCAGCCCGCATGGGTGAGTCCGCTGGACAGGAAGTTCAGCACGGTATCGAACATCGGAGGGGAACTCGGGTGGATGTGACGGCAGTCTAGAAGGGGTTTTCCATACCCGCCAGCATGTTACGCGACCATGGTTTGCACTTTCGTTAAAGCCGGTCCGCAACGGCGACAGGTTGTGTTGAAGATGGGGCCGCATCGACAATCGTGCAATGACCGACGTCAATTCCGCTGCACCTGCCCTGCTGCAACTCGACCGTGTCACCCGCCGGCGCGCCGGACGCGCCGCCGTGCAGGAGCTGGGCCTGGCCCTGGCCGGCGGCCAGGTGCTCGGCCTGCTCGGCGTCAACGGCGCGGGCAAGTCCACCACGCTGGCGATGATCGCGGGCGCACTGCACCCGGACAGCGGCTCGATCCGCCTGAACGGCGAGGATTTCCTGGAGCGGCCGGAGCTGGCGCGGCGCCTGATCGGCTGGCTGCCCGAACGCGCGCCGGTGTGGCCGGAACTCACCGTGGCCGAACACCTGGACGCCCACGGCCGCCTGCGCGGCATGGGCGCCGCCGAACTGCGCGCGGCGCGCGAGGCCATCATCGAACGGCTGGAGCTGCAGTCCTTGACGCGCCGGCTGGCGGGCATGCTCTCGCAAGGCCAGCGCCAGCGCCTGGGCCTGGCCTGCGCGCTGCTGCACCGGCCGGCGTTGTTGGTGCTGGACGAACCCGCCAACGCGCTCGACCCGGTGCAGGTCGGTTCGCTGCGCACGCTGATCCGCGAACAGGCCGCCGCCGGCACCGCCGTGATCCTGTCCACCCACGTGCTGGTCGAGGTCACCGCGGTGTGCGATCGCGTGGCGATCCTGCACGAGGGCCGGCTGCGCCACGACGGCCCGGTGCCGGCCGACGATCACGCCGCGCTGGAACGCCGCTTCTTCGACATCGCCATGCAGGCGCGCGCCGCATGAGCCTCGCCGCGATGTTCCGGCTGGAATGCCGCCGCCTGCGCGTGCAGCCGCTGGCCTGGGTGCTGCTGGCGCTGAGCCTGGCCTGGCTTGGCTGGTGCTTCACCCAGCTGCTGGGCGACTTCCTCGCCAGCGAGATCAAGCGCGCCGCCCTGCCGGACGGCCCCGGCTACGTGGACCTGGTGGCCGTACCGCTGCTGGGCCAGCTGGCGCAGCTGGCTTTCCTGGTGGTGCCCTTGCTGGCGATGTCCACGCTGGCCGGCGAACGCCGCCACGGCACCTTGCCGCTGCTGTTCGCCGATGGCGTGCCGGCGTCGCGCATCGTGCTTGGGAAGTATTTCGCCCTGCTGCTGTGGCTGCTGCTGTGGCTGGCGCTGACGTTGGCGATGCCGCTTTCGCTGGCGCACGCCACCACGCCGGACTGGGGCAAGCTGGCCGCCGCGACGCTGGGTGTCGCCTTGATGCTGGCCGCGCTGGCCGCGCTCACCGTGGCGGCCTCCGCCTTCACCGCGCACCCGGCCATCGCCGCCGTGCTGGGCCTGCTGATCGGCCTCGGGCTGTGGACGGTGAACCTCGGTGCGCAGATGGCCGGGCTCGACGACGGCGCGATCAACTGGCTGGCGATGAGCACGCACGAACAGAACCTGCTGCGCGGCCTGGTCTCCACCGCGGACATCATCTGGTTCGTGCTGCTGATCGCGGTGTGCCTCGCGCTGGCCACGCGGCGGCTCGCTGCCGACAAGGAGCGCGGCTGACATGAAACTTTCCAGACGTCTGGACGGCTGGCTGTTCGCGCTGCTGCTGTTGATCGGCGCCGGCGCGCTCGGCTACCTCAGCGCGCGCTACGCGCACGTTTCCGACTGGACCGCGAACGGCCGCCTGAGCCTGTCGCCGCAGAGCCGCGCCGTGCTGGCGAAGCTGGACGGCCCGGTCGAGATCGTCAGCTACGCCAGTCCGCAGGGCAACCTGCGCGCGCAGGTCGCCGGCTTCCTGCAACGCTACCGGCAGGCCAAGCCCGACCTCACGCTGCGCTTCGTCGATCCGCAGCAGGACCCGGCCAGGATGCGCGAGCTGGGCATTACGGTGGATGGCGAGCTGATCGTGCACTATCGCGGCCACCAGCAGTTGCTGACCGAACTCTCCGAAAGCAGCGTGACCAATGCCCTGCAGCGCCTGATCCGCGGCAGCGACCGCATCGTGGCCTTCGTCACCGGCGACGGCGAACGGCTGCCCTCCGGCAAGGGCGACGCCGACATGGGCCTGCTGATGGGCCAGCTCGCGCAGAGCGGCCTGCGCGCGGTGCCCTTGAGCTTCGCGCAGGCGCACGCCGTGCCGGAGGGCACCGACCTCGTGGTGCTCGCCAGCCCCACGTCCGACCTGCCCGCCGCCGCGACGCAGGCGCTGGTGGACTACGTGCAGGACGGCGGCAACCTGCTGTGGCTGCGCGACCCCGCGAACGGCGATCTCGGCCTCAAGCCGCTGGCCGACGCGCTGGGCGTGCAGGTGTTGCCCGGCGTGCTGGTGGACGGCGCCGGCAGCACGCTGGGCCTGGGCGACCCGCGCCTGCTGGCGGTGGCGCAGTACCCGCCCAATCCGATCACGCTGGGTTTCCAGCTCGCCACGCGCTTCCCGCAGGTGGCCGCACTGGCGCGCACCGGCGCAGGCGGCTGGACGGTGACGCCGCTGCTGCGCTCCAGCGCGCAGAGCTGGACCGAATTCCATCCCATCGACAACGCGCACCCCTCGGCGATCCACTACGACGCGGCGGCGGGCGAGTTCAAGGGGCCGCTGGACTTCGGCTTCGCGCTGGCGCGGCTGTCGCCCAGCCCCGGCAAGCGCGAGCAGCGCGCCGTGGTGGTCGGCGACGGCGACTTCCTGTCCAACGCCTACCTCGGCCAGGGCGGCAACCGCGCGCTGGGCGAGCGCATCTTCAACTGGCTGCTGGGCGACGACGCGCTCGTCGACCTGCCGCGCGAAGGCGTGCCGGACCGCGTGCTGCGCATCGGCCAGGGCGAACTCAATGCCGCCACCATCGGCTTCATGGCGGTGCTGCCGCTGCTGCTGCTCGTGCTGGGCGGCCTGATCGCCTGGCGGCGCCGCCGCGGATGAAGCGCGCCACGCGCTCGCGCCTCACGATGCTGCTTGGCGTCGCCGCGCTGATCGCGCTGGCGCTGTGGCAGCTGCAACGCGACGAACGCAACGCGCCGGGCACGCTGACTGCGCTCGATCCCGCGGCGATCACCCAGGTGACGCTGCAGTTCGGCGGCGCACCCGCCGTGCACTACGCCAGGCGCGACGGCCACTGGTGGCGCGACGATGGCCGGCGCGCCGACGACCGCTACCTGGACACGCTTACCGAGGCCGCCGCCGCACCCGTGGTGCAATGGCGCGCCGACGGCGACTTCGACGCCGCGAAGATCGGGCTGGCCCCGCCACAGGCCGTGCTCGCGCTGGACGGCCAACGCCTCGCCTTCGGCGCGATGTCCGCCACCGGCCCGCAGTGCTACGTGCAGGTGGGCGCGCGCGTGGCGCTGGTGTCGCTGCGCTTCATGCCGCAGGCCGAGCAGCAAGAACGCATCGGGCTGCACTGATGCCCGAATTGCCCGAAGTCGAAACCACCCGTCGCGGCATCGAGCCGCACCTGCTCGGCCGGCGCGTGACCGCGGTGACGCTGCGCCGCCCCGACCTGCGCTGGCCGATTCCGCGCGAAGTTGCCGAACTGCTGCCCGGCCAGCGCATCGAGGCGGTGGAGCGCCGCGCGAAATACCTGCTGCTGCACACGCAGGCCGGCAGCGCCCTGCTGCACCTCGGCATGAGCGGCATGCTGCGCGTGCTGCCGCCCGACGCGCCGCTCGGCCCGCACGACCACGTGGACATCGGCGTGGACCGCGGCGCGCACACCGGCCCGCGCGTGCTGCGCTTCACCGATCCGCGCCGCTTCGGCTGTCTGTTGTGGCAGTCGCCCGACAGCACGCACGAGCTGCTGGCGAAGCTCGGCCCCGAGCCGCTCACCGAGGCCTTCGACGGCGACCTGCTGTGGCATACGTCGCGCGGCCGCAGCGCGGCCGTAAAGATATTCCTGATGGACAACGCGGTGGTGGTGGGCGTGGGCAACATCTACGCCAGCGAGGCGCTGTTCGCCGCCGGCATCGACCCGCGCCGCGAGGCCGGCAGCGTGTCGCGCGCCCGCTACGCGCGGCTCGCCGCCGAGGTGAAGCGCATCCTCGCCTACGCGATCGAACGCGGCGGCACCACGCTGCGCGACTTCCTCGCCCCCGACGGCGCGCCCGGCTATTTCTTCCGCGAACTGATGGTCTACGGCCGCGCAGGCGAACCGTGCAAGGTCTGCGGCACGCCGATACGGCAGGCCGTACTGGGCCAGCGCTCCACCTTCTGGTGCCCGCGCTGCCAGCGGTGAGGACCAGCGTTTCCTTCGGGAAACGCTGTAACCACGGATTGCCGGCTACCCGCGGCTGCGCGATGCGGCCAACATGGTCGCCATCCTGAACACGCATGCGCCAGACCGGAACGCCCCGGCATGCCGCGGGTTCGGCTTTTCCTTGTTACGGAGCAACCGCCATGAGCAACGCCGTGATCGAACATCTCAAGAAGCGCCGCACCCAGTATGCGCTGGGCCGCAACGTGAATGTGGACAAGGACGCCCTGAACGGCCTCATCCAGCAGGCGATCAAGCACACGCCGTCTTCGTTCAATTCACAGAGCTCGCGCGCGGTGATCCTGTTCGGCGAGCAGAGCGTGAAGTTCTGGTCGCTGGCCAAGGAAGCGCTGGCGAAGATCGTGCCGGCCGAGGCGTTCGCGCAGACCGCCGCCAAGCTGGACAGCTTCGCCGCCGGCATCGGCACCGTGCTGTTCTACGAGGACCAGGACGTGGTGAAGGGGCTGCAGGAAAAGTTCGCGCTGTACGCGGACAATTTCCCGGTGTGGTCGGAGCAGTCGGGCGGCATGGCGCAGTTCGCCGTGTGGCTGGCGCTGACCGAGGCCGGCCTCGGCGCCAGCCTGCAGCACTACAACCCGCTGGTGGACGACGCCGCACGCACGGCGTGGAACGTGCCGGCGTCGTGGAAGCTGCGCGCGCAGATGCCGTTCGGTTCGCACGAGAACGGCTTCGGTGAGAAGGCCTTCATGGAGGACGGCCAGCGCTTCATCGTCGCCGGCTGAATTCGCCGCTGGCGAAGCACACGAAAAGGGCGGCCGATGGGCCGCCCTTTTCGTTTCGGCTGTAGCCGCGTCGCTTAGAACGGCCAGCGGAATTCCACGTGCAGGTTGTTGAACTCCGGATCGTCCAGCTGCCCGCCCGGCTGCGCGACCAGGGCCTGCTGCATGCCTTCCACCTCCAGCGCCTCGCCCGCCGCGAAGCGCGTGCCCAGCGCCTGCATCTCCACCAGTTTCTCGCACAGCACGCCGGCGCGATCCAGCTCGTGCGCCGGGATCTGGCGGAAGCTGAGGTCGGGGCGGCCGAACTTGCGCATGCCGCGCGTGTGTACCCACGAGCGATCGCTGTCCGGCTCGTCGCTGCGCAGGATCAGCACGTGGTTGCGCGGCGGCGCGCCGCCCGGCACCAGGTAACGCGCGCGCCAGGCATCGGCATCGAACAGGCCCATGATCTGCGGATCGAGGATCGCGCGGCCGCCGATGTCGAGCAGGGCGGCGAGCACGCCCAGCGTGTCGCGCAGGTAGTCGAGGCCGGGGCCGTCCTGCAGCTGGCCGCGCACCAGCAGCACGTCGGGTGCGATGCGCGCCTGCTCGTAAGCCTCGGGCGACTCCTCGCGCAGGATCTCGCCCAGCGTGCCGGACAGCGGGTAGCCCTCCCACTTGCGCAGCTCGAGGTTGTGGAAACGCTTGAGGTCGACGCCCGCGGGCAGGCCCGGGCTGCCGTAGCGGCGTGCCGGTATCACCATCTCGTGCGGGTCGAACTTGCCGAACACGAAGAACTGCAGCAGCACGTCATGGCCGCTGCCGGGCTGCCAGTAGGGGCGCGGCCATTCGGGGGTTGGGGCGGTTTCGGTCATGGGCCTGCCTGAAACGGATGGGGAATACGGTGAGGCGCGAAGCCAAAGCCTGTGGCCGGATTTCGCAAATTTGCGGGGACGCAATTTTTCATAGGCGGCCGCGGCCGTCGGTGATCTTCTTGAACTCGGCGCGGCTCACCGAGACATAGCGGTCGTTGCCGCCGATCTCAACCTGGGGGCCGTCGGTGACCGCGCGGCCCTGTTCGTCCACCCGCACCACCATGGTGGCCTTGCTGCCGCTGTGGCAGATGGTCTTGATCTCCTGCAGCTCGTCGGCCCAGGCCAGCAGGTAGCCACTGCCTTCGAACAGCTCGCCGCGGAAGTCGGTGCGCAGGCCGTAGGCCAGCACCGGCACGCGCAGCGTGTCCACCACGTCGGTGAGCTGCCATGCCTGCGCCTTGGTGAGGAACTGCGCCTCGTCCACGAACACGCAATGCAGCGTGCCGTGCGCGGCGATGTCCGCCTCGACCAGGGCGAGCAGGTTCTCGTCGCCATGGAAGCGCCGCGCGTTCGCCTTCAGTCCGATGCGCGAGGCCACCACGCCCTCGCCGTAGCGGTTGTCCAGCGCCGGCGTGAGGATCAGCGTGCGCATGCCGCGCTCGTGGTAGTTGTAGGCGCTCTGCAGCAGCGTGGTGGTCTTGCCGGCGTTCATCGCCGAATAATAGAAATAGAGCTTGGCCATGGCGGTGCGCGGCAAACGTGGACGGCCATGGTAGCGCGGCCGTGCCGGTCCGGCCGCTCTGCTACCATCGGCCGCCGCCTCACGCCCGCAGCGCTCCATGCTCAACCCGCAACAACAGGCCGCCGTCGAACACTGCGATACGCCCTTGCTGGTGCTCGCCGGCGCCGGTTCCGGCAAGACCAGCGTGATCACGCAGAAGATCGCCCACCTGATCGGGCGGCGAAAGCTGTCAGCCTCGAAGATCGCCGCGATCACCTTCACCAACAAGGCCGCGCGCGAGATGCGCGAGCGCGTGGGCAAGCTGGTCAGCAGCGAGGACGCCGCCGCGCTCACCGTGTGCACCTTCCACGCGCTGGGGCTGAAGTTCCTGCAGATCGAGCACGCGCGCGCCGGCCTGCGCCGCGGCTTCTCGGTGCTGGACGCGGACGACAGCGAGGGCATCGTCAAGGAACTTGCTCCGAAAGGTGCCAAGCCCGACGTGCTGTTCGGCCTGCGCAACCTGCTCGGCCGCGCCAAGAACGCCGGCCTGTCGCCGGAGGAAGCGCTGGCCGCCGCGCGCAGCCCGCGCGAGCTGGAAGCGGCGACCATCTACGAGATGTACCAGCAGCGCCTGGCCGCGTTCAACGCGGTGGATTTCGACGACCTGATCCGGCTGCCGCTGCGCATCCTGGAAAGCGACGACGAATGCCGCGCCGCCTGGCGCGAGCGCCTGCGCTACCTGCTGGTGGACGAATACCAGGACACCAACGACGCGCAGTACCGCCTGCTCAAGGCGCTCACCGGCGAGCGCGGCGGCATCACCTGCGTGGGCGACGACGACCAGAGCATCTACGCCTGGCGCGGCGCCAACCCGGAGAACATCGACCAGCTCGGACGCGACTGGCCGAATCTCAGGGTCATCAAGCTGGAGCAGAACTACCGCTGCGGCAAGCGCATCCTGCGCGCCGCGAACGCGCTGATCGCCAACAATCCGCACGCGCACGAGAAGAAGCTGTGGAGCGAGCACCCGGAAGGCGCGCCGATCCGCGTGCTGGAGTGCAAGGAGGCCGAGCACGAGGCCGAGAAGGTGGCCGCGCTCGCCACCACGCTGGCGGAGAAGCACAAGGCGCGCTGGCACGATATCGCCATCCTCTACCGCGGCAACTTCCAGGCGCGCCCGCTGGAAAAGGCGCTGCGCCTGGCGCGCGTGCCCTACCACCTCACCGGCGCACTGAGCTTCCTCGACCGCGCCGAGGTGAAGGACGTGCTCTGCTACCTGCGCCTGCTCGCCAACCCGAACGACGATGCCGCCTTCCTGCGCGTGGTGAACAGCCCCAAGCGCGAGATCGGCGCCACCACGCTTGAAAAGCTCGGCCAGCTCGCGCAATCGAAGCACTGCTCGCTGCTCGATGCCACGCGCAGCGACGGCGTGCTGCGCCAGCTCACGCCGCGTCCCGCCGCCGCACTGGCCGCGTTCTCCGACGTGTTGGACGAACTGCGCAGCGCCTCGCTGCACGAGAGCGCGGCGGATCTGGTCGAACGCCTGCTCAAGCGCACCGGCTACGCGGCGCAGCTCGCCGCCGGCACGCCCGACCCCGGCGTGCGCGAACGCAAGCTGGGCAACCTGCGCGAGCTAACCGACTGGTTCCGCGCCATGCAGAAGGGCGACAGCGCCGGCGACCTCGCCGCGCAACTCGCCTTGCTCAGCCACGCCGACCGCGACGATCCCGGCAACGCGGTGCGCATGATGACCCTGCACGCCGCCAAGGGCCTGGAGTTCCGCTTCGTCTTCATCGTCGGCTGCGAGGACGGCACCCTGCCGCACGACGGCGCCATCGACGAGGGCCGCATCGACGAGGAGCGCCGCCTGATGTACGTGGGCATCACGCGCGCCAAGGAACTACTGACGCTGTCGTGGTCGGCCAAGACCAAGCGCTACGGCGAGGTGCACAGCAACCAGCCCAGCCGCTTCCTGCACGAGCTGCCGCAGGCCGACCTGCACTGGCAGGGCAAGGACCCGGAAGCGGACAAGGAGGCCGTGCGCGAAACCGCCGAGTCGCACATGGCGCGGATCAAGGCCATGCTGGCAGGCGGCTGACCGGTTGACATCCGCGGCCCCGTGCCTTTCAGTGTAGCGATGGCGCCCAGCCTTCTTCTTCCGCGGCGCCAGGGGGAATCCGTGATCGACTCGACCCGGGCTTTCGGCAAGCTCGTCGCCGCCTTCAACCAGAACGACTGGGCGCGCGTGCAGCAACGCAGCGCCCAGCTGCTGATCGTCGCGCCGGACGACGCGCGCGTGCGTTTCATGGCCGGCGTCGCCTGCCTGCAAATGCAGCAGATGCCGCAAGCGCTCGAACACCTGCTGAAAGCCACCCACATCGAACCGCGCCGCGCCGACTACGTGGCGCAGTACGCGAGCGCGCTGGCGCTGGCGCGCCGCCTGCGCGAGGCGCGGCTGGTCGCGGACCGCGCCATGACGCTGTCGCCCGACAACGCGCACACCCTCGGCACGCTGGGCGCGGTCTACCAGCAGGCCAATGCGCTGATGCAATCCGCCAACGCGTTCCGCCGCGCCGCGGCGCTGATGCCCGAACACGCGGCCTCCCATCTCAACCTCGCCTACGCATTGAATGCGCTGGGCGACATCGAAGGCGCCGAGCAAGCACTGGAAGCGGGCATTCGGCTCGAACCGCACAACTGGTACGCACACCTGCTGCTCGCCCAGCTGCGCACGCAGATCCCCGGGCACAACCACGTCGAGCGCATCAGCGGCCTGCTGCAAAGCCATGGCCACGCGCCCGGCGCGGCCCTGCTGCTCAACATGGCGCTGGGCAAGGAGTACGAGGATCTCGCCGACTATCCCCGGGCGTTCGACCACTACGCGCGCGGCAAGGCCGCCGGCCGGAGCATGCGGCCCTACGCGTTTGAACGCGACGAGGCGATCTTCGAGGCGCTGCTGCGCGCCTTTCCCGCCAGCGAGGCCGAGCCCACCGCCGCGGGCGACCCCTCACGCGAACCCATCTTCATCATCGGCATGCCGCGCAGCGGCATCGACCTGCTGAACCGCCTGCTCGCCGGCCATCCCGACGTGCGCTCCGCCGGCGAACTGCAGCACTTTTCCAGCCTGCTGCAGCGCGCCTCCGGCTGCCGCACCGCCCTGCTCGCCGAAGCGGACATCGCCGCACGCAGCCGCCACATCGACTGGCGGCAGCTCGGCGCGGACTACCTGGCCAGCGCACGGCCAGGCGGCGATGAAACACCGCACTTCATCGACCGGCTTCCGCACAACTTCTTCTACGTCGGCTTCATCGCACGCGCGCTGCCGAACGCGAAAATCCTCTGCCTGCGCCGCGACCCGCTGGACACCTGCATCGGCAATTTCCGCCACCTGTTCCGCCAGGAATCAGGGCTCTACGACTACGCCTTCGACCTCGACGACATCAGCCGCTACATCATCCGGTTCGAGCGCCTGATGGCGCACTGGAACACGCTGTTCCCCGGCCGAATCCACACCGTCCGTTACGAATCCCTGGTGGAAGCCCCCGAGGCCACCATGCGCGAGCTGCTGGCCTTCTGCGGACTGCCATGGAGCGAGGCCTGCCTGACCCGCGAGGGCGGCGCCGCACCGGCCAACGCAAGCACCCGGATGCCCGCCCACCACGAGCCCATCGGCCACTGGCGCCACTACGAAGCCCAACTGCGCGACGTCCGCTGGCGGCTGGTCGCTGCGGGCATCGGAGCCACTTGACGGCAGGGCCATGGATTTGGCGATGCATGCTCTAACCGGCCAGAAAAGCGAAAGCCCTTCCTTTTGGGAAGGGCTTTGCTTCAATCCATAAACCGTCGGTCAGTTGGTGCTGGCGCCGAACTTCCAGTCCGCCTGCAGCATGATCTCCCGACCGTACACGTTATAGTTCTGCGTGTTGTAGTACGGGAAGCTCGTTGCGTAGGTCGGATCTTTGGGCGGCATCTTGTTGGTAACGTTGTTGACCAGCATCGACAGGCTGAGACCCTTCAGCTCCTTCGGCGCGTAGGTCAGGCTCCAATTCCAGGTGATCCACGGAGACACCTTGCTCGCGCCCTTGTAGCCCGGGCCGTCGACCATCGCAGTGAAGTTCGGCGTCGGTCCATACCGATGCCAGTACAGCGTGCTGGACCAAGTGTCGTGCAACGACCAGCTGAACGCACCCGTTGCGATGCTCTTGAATTCGGAGCTGTACAACGGATTGGCCAACATATTGATCGGCATGCTGCCCGGATAGATCTGGTAGCTGTGCTTCAGCATGTCGTTGTAGTCAAACTGCAAGCCAAAGGTGCCGAAGCGGGTCGGGTTGAACTGGTATTTGGCCTCGGAAGTCACCGAATCGGTCACTTCGTTGGAGACGTTGACGTAGTACTGGGTAATGGTATCGACTTGGCCTGTCAGCGCATTGCGTTGCACCTGGCTCTCAACCTGGTTGCAAAGAGCCGGGTCATTCACCGTACCGAGCCTGCACTGCGCCTCCTGACGCATCAGCAGGTCGGTGGATTGCGGCGCGATCTCGTTCTGGATGGCGATGTGCAGGAAATCGGCGCTTAGGCTGATGTTGCTGGTCGGCGACCACACGAAGCCACCGGTCCAACTCTGCGCAGTGGTCGGCTTCAGGTTCTTGTTCGAAAGCAGCGTGCCCTGCACTTGCTCGGAGTAATTGGCACTGCAATTCTGGTTGTTGCCCTGCTCGGCGCACAGGTAGTAGTCGATGATGTTCTGGTAATTGCCACTGGGACCCAGGAACAACGCCGACATGTCCGGCGCCAGGAACGACGTGGCGTAGTTGCCACGCAGCAGCAAGGTATCGAACGGACGGTATTCGATGCCGGCCTTGTAGGTAAACTTGCCGTTGCTGCCACCGCCATCCGCCTTGTAGTGATCGTAGCGACCGGATAGGTCGACGGTAACTTTGTTGAGCACCGGCAGGTTCAACTCGAAGGCCGAGCCCTGATGCTCACGCACGCCGCCGCCGCCAGTGCCGGTGAGACCCCACACGTCGCCATTTGCGATCAGCGGGCTAAGCGGCTCGTACCATGCCTGATTGCCGCCCTCGACCAGGAAGGCGAAGCCAGCATCGCCGCCCGGCAAGTGGAACAGGCTATCGTTGCTGATGGTAGCGCGGGTGTTGTTGATCCAGGTGTTGCTGAACGTCGTGATGTTCCGCATGAAGCTGGCGAGTTGTGCAGTCGTCAACGGCGTGAAGAAGGCCTGGTAGTTCGGGTTGACCATCTCTAGGCCAGTGTTCGGATCCAAGCCGACCGGCCGCAGGATGCTGTTGAAGTAGGCATTCACCGGCGCAGCCATGCGCTCAGGCGAACTCTGGTCGGTACGGTCGCCGGAACGCAGGTAATAGACGTCCCAGTTCCAGTTCGAATCGCCGAAGGTACCGTTGGCGC
This sequence comes from Rhodanobacter sp., assembly GCA_040371205.1. Taxonomy (NCBI): domain Bacteria; kingdom Pseudomonadati; phylum Pseudomonadota; class Gammaproteobacteria; order Lysobacterales; family Rhodanobacteraceae; genus Rhodanobacter; species Rhodanobacter sp. Next base: position 320,081 of record AP031382.1, on the reverse strand, counting down.
CGATGTCGGCCTGGTACATGAAGTCGTCCTGGACACCCAACTGGTTGTAGTAATTGTTACCCACTTCCTCGGGACCGAATATACGCTCCGGATAAAGGATGTCGCCCGTATTGGCGTCCTCCACCAATCCGTACGGATAACCGACGGAGGGTCCCCACCAGTTGAAGTCGGAACCCGGGGTCCAGCGCTGCTGCTGGAAGTCAACCAGGATGTCGCTGTACAGACGCACGTAGTTGTTGACGTTGTAGCGCAGCTTGAGCATGCCGTCGTAGCTGCGGCTCTGGTTCTGCAACGAGGTGTAGCCCAGCACATTCTTGGAACCGCAATAGGTGCCGGTGGGCGGGTGCGACGAGGTGCCGACATATGGCGTGTCGTACGTGGTGCCATGGAACAGGCCGTTCATCGCAGCACAGTTGTCGGTCGGACTCAGATAGCTCAAGACCGAACCATTGTAGGAACCGTCATACAAGCTGCCGTAGTTGTAGATCTTGGCCACGGTCACCGGCGTGGGATTGGTGGCGGTCAACGAGCGCTGGTACGCCCAGATCGGCGACTGGTTGTCGAACTCCAACGAGCCCAGCACGTCGAGCTTGCCGAAGTCGTGACCGAACGAGAGCGTGATGTGCTGTTCGGCGCCGCCACCATCATGGAAGTTGCCGGTGCGCACGAATACCTCGCCGCCGTCCATGTGCTGCTTGGTGATGATGTTGATCACGCCGGCGATCGCCGCCGAACCATAGATCGACGAACCGCCGCCGGGGATCACGTCGATGTGGTCGATCATCGACAACGGGATGTTGGAGATATTGGTGAAGTTGCTCTGGCCGTTGTAGAGCTGGCCGAACTGGGTGATCGGCTTGCCATCGATCAGGGTCAGCGTGTATTCCGGGTTCAAGCCATACAAGCTGACGGTCTGCGCACCCTGGGTGAAGCCGCCGCTTTGCTGTGGCCCCTGCACCGAGCCGGTCGCCTGCACCACGTTCTGCAGTACCTGCGCCACGCTGGTGAAGCCGCGCGCCTTGATGTCGTCTGCACTGATCGTATACGTCGGCGTCGCCGTCTGGATCTGCGCGTTGTTGATCAGCGATCCGCTAACCACCACGGCATCGAGCCGCTTGGCCTTTTTGTCAATATCGGCCGAACTCTTGTCGTTCGCATCAGCGCTTGTGGATTGCGTGCCGACACTCGCGGACTGATCGCTATCCTGACTCTGGCTCGATGGCGTCTGCAGCGGCTGGTCAGCCGCATGGGAAATGGACACAACACCGAAAGTCAACGCTGCCATCACGGCAACGGCCAGTTTCGACCTGATCATGCTTTTGGTACTCCCCAGATATTTTAAATGTTGGAACCCGGACATCGAGCACATGCGCCATCGGATGCCTGATACATGAACTAGCGGCCCCTTGCCGACTCGCTCATTCAACGGCTGTGCGGTTCAAGCTTTATCATGAGGCTTAACGTTTATGCAACGCCAAGTTGTCACTTCTGCAATTAAATCATGAGTGATCGAGATATATTGCGCGAATATAAGCAATATAATGCTGATGCGTGAAATATTGCGCCATCAAATCAATTCCCGCGCCTCCAACTCAGCCTTGAGATAGGCGTAATAGATCGGCGCCGCGATCACGCCAGGGAGGCCAAAGGCGGCTTCCAGCAGCAGCATCGCCACCAGGAGTTCCCATGCCTGCGCGTGGATCTGCGAGCCCACGATGCGGGCATTGAGGAAGTACTCCAGCTTGTGGACCAGTATCAGGAAACCCAGGGCAGCGATGGCCACCCCCAGCGATACCGACAGCGCAGCGATGGTGACGGCCGTGTTGGAGATCAGGTTGCCGAGCACCGGCAGCAGGCCGACGATGAAGGTGAGCGCCACCAGGGTCTTGGCCAGCGGTATATGGATGCCGAGCAGCGGCAGCACGCCGAGCAGGAACACCGCGGTGAGTGCGGTGTTGACCAGCGAGATCTTGATCTGCGCGAACACGATGTCGTGGAACGCGCCGGCCAGCCGCTGGCAGCGCTGGCCCAGCGCCGCCGCGAGCGGTCCCACCTGATGCGCCGGCCGGGTGCGGCTCAACGCGACGATGGCGCCCAGCACCAGGCCGATCAGGATATGCACCGACACCCGCGCCGCGCCCTTGCCCGCCGTCTGCAGGGTGGCCGCGTGTTTGCTGGCCAGCGCGGCCAAACCGTCGCGCAGATCGTCCACGCTGTCGGGCAGGTGGTCGACCAGCATGGCCGGCAACTGCTGGCGCGCCTTGTCCACCAGCGGCATCAGCTGCTGTTGCCAGAGCATCCCGGGATTGCCCAGCTCGCTGCGGAAGAAGCTGACCGCACCGAGTATCAGCAGTACCAGCAGGCCCACCACCACCGCGCCCATCACCGCCACCACCACCACCCGTGCACGATTGCCCGGGATGCGCCGGCCCAGCAAGGGCGTCGCCGCCTGCACCAGTTCGTACACCAGCAAGCCCGCCAACAGGGCAGACAGCAGGTGCAGATGGAGTATCAGCCACAGCATCACGGCCGCCAGCACGTAGCTGGCGATCTGCATGGCGCGCGAACCGGCAGGAAACAGGACAGGCGTCGGATCGTTCATTCGGGCTCCGGCGAGTTGGGCTGGGCATCAGTCTGTCAGATCGCTGCCTTAAACTCCCGACAGACTTGCCGCCTTTCGTCGGAGAACTCCATGCGACTTCATTTGCCGCTGGCCTTGGCCGCGTCCGTCCTGCTTGCCGGTTGCGCCAGCGCGCCGACACATCCCGCTGCCACAGCGGCCGCCCCTGTCACCACCGCCACCGCGTCGCCTGCCGTCGCCAAAGTCGCCCCCGACGACAACCTCAACGCGGTGGCCTGGACGCAGACCGCGATCGAACACGACCTGATCTACATCCAGACCTACCGCGACGCGCAATCGCGCCTGCTCGCCGCCCTGCACGACCCGCACTGGGACGCGCTGACCAGGCAGGACCGTGTCGCCCCCGCCGCCGGCCTGCCGCCTGCGGTCGTGCTCGACATCGACGAGACCGTACTGGACAACTCGCCCTACCAGGCGCGACTGGTGAAGAGCGGCGGCAGCTATGACGAGGCCAGCTGGGCCGCATGGTGCAAGGAGGAACGCGCCCGCGCCATGCCCGGCGCGCTCGCCTTCACGCAATTCGCCGCGGCCCACGGCATCGCGGTGATCTACCTCTCCAACCGCGCCAAGGACCTGGATACGGTCACCCTGGCCAACCTGCGCCAGCTGGGTTTTCCGGTCTCCGGCCCGGATGCCTTTCTCGGCTTGGGCACGATCGAGCCGGGCTGCGAACAGGTGGGTACCGAGAAAGGTTGCCGACGCCAGCTGGTAAGCCGCAAATACCGTGTGCTGATGCAGTTCGGCGACCAGCTGGGCGATTTCGTGGACGTGGTCGCCAACACGGATGCAGGCCGCAAGCAGGCCATCGCAGGCTACATGAACTGGATCGGCACCCGCTGGTTCGTGCTGCCCAACCCCACCTACGGCTCGTGGGAGCCGGCGCTGTTCAACAACGACTGGAGCGCGCCGGCCACAGAGCGGCGCCGGCAAAAGCTGGATTCCCTGCGATTTAATTGATTAAAAACATGTACTTATGATGCATAACAAAAGTATTGCTTCAAGTTTGAAGCGCCGTTAATATCTCTCCCGCCTACCTGCTGCTGACCGCATGTTTTCCGCAGGCAAGGCCATTTCCCTTCCGGCTCTGCCGGACTGCCCCGCGAGGCATGCGCCCGCGGGGTTTTCTTTAGGCATCGTGCAGTCAGGCCCGCAGATTCCATGCGGCGAGCCTTGTTCACCATCTGCTGCGCCGCTTACCCTGATCTGCCGCGCCTAGCCAAGCCTTCCGCGAGACCCCACCCATGCACTTCCGCCCCGCCTTTCGCGTCCTGCTGCCCCTGCTCGTCGCACTCGTGTTGGCCGCCTGCCACGGCAACCAAACCGCGCAGGCCGGCGGCAGTACGCCTGAAGCAGCCGTGCAAGCTTTGATCGACCGGCTCAAGGCAAACGACCTCGACGGCCTGTGGAAGCAGGCACTGCCGCCGGACGACTACGCCACCCTGCGCGCGGACTGGCGCCTCCACGGCACGAACCGGCCGCCGGCCAGCGCCACCGACAAGGCCCGGTTCGACGCCGCCATGCAGCAGCTCACCGGCCCCGACGCGGAGACCCGGCTCTACGCCGAAGTGCAGCCCAAGCTGGTCCGGATGCAGCAGCAATACAGCGACCAGGCGCCGGTGCTGATCGCGATGGGCGGCGCCTTCCTCAAGCACAACGTGGCGCAGAACCCGAACCTGGATGCCACACAGAAAGCCCAGGTCGCCGAGCTGATCGACGTCCTCACGCCCTGGGCGCAGCAGGCGCCCTGGTTCGACCAGGCCAAGGCAAAACAAGCCATCGCGGTGCTGGTAGCCACCGCGCGCAGGCTCAACCTCAGGGCGCCGGAGCAACTGCGCACGATGGATTTCGACGCGGCGATGGCCAAATACGGCACCGTCTTCGCCGGCTTCAAACAGGTGCTGGCGCTCTACGGCCTGTCGGTGGACGACGTGCTCGATACGGTGAAACTCAGCACCGTTTCCAACCGGGACGGCCGCGCGGTGGTGAAGATCGACTGCACCCTGCTCGGCAAGCCACTGTCCCTCGAAACCGACCTGGTGCAACTGGGCGGCCGCTGGTACAGCGCGGCGTTGATCGACGACGTGCGCAAGGCGCACGCGCAGTGGCAGCAACCGGCGGCATCGGGCAGCGCGACGGCACATTGAAGGCGGCGCTCCGCGCATCAAGCCGTTGCGCGCAGCCGATCCAGCCCGCAAGAAGTCCCGTGCAGGCACGAAGCCGCGCACCACACGCCCAAGCATGGTTGCCGCGGCCAACCGGTAGAATAGGCGGATGCAGAACATTTCCCATGCGGACTCCTCCCGCCGCCGCAACCCCTGGTGGTTCCGGCTGGCCGGGCAACTGTTGCAGCCCTGGGTGCGCCTTCGACGCGACCCGGCGGAGCCGGCCACCCTGCTCAAGGCGGGCGTGCCGGTGTGCTACGTCATCGAGCGCGACGGGTTTTCCGACGCGCTGATCCTCGACCGCGCCTGCCGCGAGGCCGGCCTGCCCAGCCCGCTGCAGCCGCTGGCCGGCACCCGCCGCAAGCGCTCGGTGTTCGCCCTGATGCGGCGCGACGGCTGGCTGTTCGGCCGCAAGCGCCACCGCTCGCCGAACGAGCCGCTGGGCCAGCTGGTGCAGTCGCTGGAAGGCATGCCCGAGCGCGACATCCAGATCGTGCCGGTGTCGATCTACGTGGGCCGCGCGCCCAACCGCGAATCCGGCTGGTTCAGCGTGCTGTTCTCCGAGAACTGGGTGATGGTGGGCCGCTTCCGGCGCCTGCTGGCGGTGCTGCTGAACGGCCGCGACACCACCGTGCATTTCGCCGAGCCGGTGTCGCTGCGCGAGGTGCTGGCCGAATCCGGCGAGCTGCCGCCGCCGCGTTTCGCGCGCAAGCTGGCGCGCGTGCTGCGCACCCACTTCCGGCGCATCCGCGCCGCGGTGATCGGCCCCGACCTCTCGCACCGGCGCACCGTGGTGGACGACGTGCTGCGCGCCGAACCGGTACGCGCCGCGATCGCCGCCACCGCGGCCAAGGAGAAGATCAGCCAGGCCAAGGCCTGGCGACGCGCGCAGAAAATGATGCTGGAGATCGCCGCCGACTACTCGCACCCGGTGGTGCGCTCGGTGTCGTTCCTGCTGTCCAACTTCTGGAACAAGCTGTACGACGGCATCGCCATGCATCACTTCGACAAGGCCCGCGCCGCCGCGCCGGGCTACGAAGTGGTGTACGTGCCCAGCCACCGCAGCCACGCCGACTACCTGCTGCTGTCCTATCAATTGCACATGTCCGGCGTGGTGCCGCCGCACATCGCCGCCGGCGTCAACCTCAACCTGCCGCTGATCGGGCCGATCCTGCGCCGCGGCGGCGCGTTCTTCATGCGCCGCACCTTCAAGGGCAACGCGATGTACTCGGTGATCTTCAACGAGTACATGGCGCAGCTGATCGACCGCGGCGTGCCGATGGAATACTTCGTCGAAGGCGGCCGTTCGCGCACCGGGCGACTGCTCGCGCCGCGCGCCGGCCTGCTCTCGATGACGGTGCGCGCCTTTCTGCGCGCGCCGCGCCGGCCGGTGCTGTTCCAGCCCGTGTACATCGGCTACGAGAAGCTGATGGAAGGCAAGAGCTACGCGGGCGAGCTGAGCGGCCAGCCCAAGGAGAAGGAGACCCTGTTCGCCCTGCTGCGCGGCATCGGCAGCCTGTTCAAGCAGCGCTACGGCCACGTCACGATCAATTTCGGCGAACCGATCGAACTGACGCCGCTGCTGGACGCGGCCAGCAAGGACTGGCGCAGCGCCAGCGCCGACCCCGACGCGCGCCCCGAATGGCTGGGCGGCGCCATCGACCAGTTGGCCGAGCGCATCCAGGTCAACGTCAACCGCGCCGCCGACGTCAACCCGATCAACCTGCTGGCGCTCACCCTGCTGGCCACGCCCAAGCACGCGATGGCCGAGAACGACTTGCTGGCGCAGCTCGAACTCACCAAGTCGCTGCTGCTGGAACTGCCCTATTCCGACCGCGTCACCATCACGCCGATGGACCCCGCCGGCATCATCGCCTACGGCGAGCAGATGGGCTGGATCCGCCGCATCGCCCATCCGCTGGGCGACGTGCTGGACGTGGAGGCCGAGCAGTCGGTGTTGCTCAGCTACTTCCGCAACAACGTGTTGCACCTCGTCGCCGTGGCGGCGTGGGCGGCCTGCTGCTTCCTCAACAACCGTCGCGTGTCGCCCGCGTCGGTGCAGCGGCTGGGGCGCGTCATCTACCCGTTCCTGCAGGGCGAGCTGTTCCTGGCCTGGGACGAGGACGGCTTCGCCGCGCAGCTGCAGGCCACCATGGATTTCTTCGTGCGCCGCGGCCTGCTGGAAACCACCAGCGACGGCCACCTGCTGGAACGCGCGCCCGGCCAGGACGACGGCGCCTACCAGCTGCGCATCATCGCGCGCAGCCTGATCCAGGCCTTCGAGCGCTACTACATCGCGCTCGCCGCGCTGGCCAAGCACGGCCCGCACGCGCTCACCGCCGCCGAGCTGGAGAACACCTGCACGCTCACCGCGCAGCGGCTGTCCCTGCTGAACGAAATGAACGCGCCGGAGTTCTTCGACAAGGCGCTGTTCCGCGGCTTCATCCAGAAACTGCGCGAGCGCCGCGTGGTGTGGACGGACGACGCCGGCAAGCTCGACTTCGACAACGCACTGGACGAGATGGTGCGCGACTCGCGGGTGATCCTCTCGCGCGAGATGCGCCACTCCATCCTGAAGATCACGCCCGGCGGCGAGCGCGACGTCGCCGCCGGAGAAACCGCGCCCGCACCGGCGCCGCCGGCCGACACCGCCGCCGAACTGCACCAGCGCCACGTCGAAGCCGAACACGCATCGCACGGTGCCGGCCGGCACGAACCCGACCAGCAGGGCAACCTGCCGCTTTGAGGCATCGCATGAACGAGCAGTCCACCACCCATTTCGGTTTCCGCGACGTGCCCGTCGCCGACAAGCAGAAGCTGGTCGGCGAGGTGTTCACCTCGGTCGCGCGCAGCTACGACCTGATGAACGACCTGATGTCGTTCGGCATCCACCGGCTGTGGAAGCGCCACTTCGTCGCCATCAGCGGCGTGCGCAAGGGCGACCGCGTGCTGGACCTGGCCGGCGGCACCGGCGACATCGCCGCGCTGTTGAAACCCGTGGTGGGCGAGCAGGGCGAAGTCGTCGTCGGCGACATCAACGCCGCCATGCTCGGCGTGGGCCGCGACCGCCTCACCGACCGCGGCCTCGTCACCGGCCTGCGCTGGGCCCAGCTCAACGCCGAATGCCTGCCCTTTCCCGATAGCAGCTTCGACGCGGTGACCATGGCCTTCGGCCTGCGCAACGTCACCGACAAGGACAAGGCACTGGCCGACATCTGCCGCGTGCTCAAGCCCGGCGGCCGCGCCCTGGTACTGGAGTTCTCGAAGGTGCAGAGCGAGTTGTTCGGCAAGCTCTACGATTTCCACTCGTTCAAGGTGCTGCCCAAGCTCGGCAGCCTGTTCGCCGGCGACGCCGGCAGCTACCAGTACCTCGCCGAATCCATCCGCAAGCACCCCGACCAGCAGACGCTGAAGGGCATGATGGAACGCGCCGGCTTCGGCCGCGTGGAAGTGCGCAACCTCTCCAACGGCATCGTGGCGATCCACCGGGCATACAAGTTCTGATGCCACGCTGACCGGCACACCGATGCAGCGACCAACCGACCGCCTCCGCATCTTCGCCGCCGTGGCCGCGCTGCTGGGCTGGCTCACGCTGGCGCTGCAGCTGGTGTTGACGATCCAGACGAGCATCGCCAACGGCCAGGACGGCTGGAGCGGCGTGTGGGTCTACCTCGGCTACTTCACCATCCTCACCAACGGACTGGTGGCGCTGGTACTGACCGCGGAAGCCTGCCGCTGGCGAGGGGCGGTCGGCCGCTTCCTCGTGCGCGCGGACGTGCAGGCCGCCACCGCGATGAACATCGTGATCGTCGCGCTGGTCTACAACCTGATGCTGCGCCAGTTGTGGCAGCCGCACGGTTGGCGCGCCGTGGCCGACAACCTGCTGCACGTGGCGATGCCGGCGCTGTTCCTGCTGCACTGGTGGCGGGCGGTGCCGAAGGCGACGCTGCGCTGGCCGCAGGCATTCGCCTGGCAAGGCTATCCGGCCGCCTATTTCGTCTACGTGCTGCTGCGCGGCGCGGTGGACGGCCGGTATCCGTATCCGTTCGTCAACGTCGCCTCGCTGGGCTATCTGCGCGTGCTGGGCAATGCCTGCGTGATGCTGCTCGCGTTCGTCGTGGTTGCCCTGGTGCTGATCGCGTTGGGGCGTTGGCAGGCGCTGCGATCCGCGCAGGCTCGGGCCGCACGGCCAGGGCGAACCTGACCGCTGCCGGCGTCAGGCCGGCGCACGCAGATCCTGCAGCCACGTGCCGGCCTGGCGCGCCTCGTCCTCGTGCTCCGGGTCGCGCCAGGGTTCGGCCAGCGCCGCCTCGTACCACTCGCGCATCGCGGGCAGGTCGAGCAGGCGCTGCGCATAGGCCATCGCCGCATCGCCCAACTGCAGCCCGTAGCCCTGGATGCGGAAGGCCACCGGCGCGTAGAACGCGTCGACCGCGGTGAACCCGTCGCCAGCGAGGAAGGGGCCGCCGAAGCGCGCCAGGCCCTCGCTCCACAGCTCCTCGACGCGCGCGACGTCCTTGCCCAAGGCTTCGCCCGGCGCGTTCACGCGCACGCGCACGCCGCAATTCATCGGGCACACGCTGCGCAAGGCGGCGAAGCCCGAATGCATTTCGGCGGCGGCGCAGCGCGCCCAGGCGCGCGCCTGCGGATCGGCCGGCCACACGCCGGCGTGCCGCTCGGCGAGGTATTCCGCGATCGCCAGCGAATCCCACACCACGGTGCCGCCGTCGCGCAGGCAGGGCACCTTGCCGCTGGGCGAGAACGCGCGGAACGCTGCCCAGCTCTCGCCCATGCCGCCCTCGAAGGGCACCAGTTTTTCCGCGAACGCGATACCGCGCGCGCGCATCAGCACCCACGGCCGCAGCGACCACGAGGAGTAATTCTTGTTGGCGATGTTGAGCTCGTACACGCGGCACTCCTCCGTTGGATGGTCAGGTCGAATCGGCCGCCAGCACCGCCGGCGCCGCGGGCCGGCGCCGCGCGTTCGCCAGCACCACGCCGCCGATCACGATGGCGCCGCCCACCAGCACCGTCGCGCCCGGCACCTCGCCCAGCCACACCCAGCCGATCACGATGGCGATGGGCGGCGAGAGGTAGATGAAACTGGACACGCGCGAGGCGCTGGCGCGGTGCACCGCCACGTTCCACGCAAGGTAGCCGATGAAGCTCGGCGCGATGCCCAGCCACAACAGCGCGGCGATGTGCGACCACGGCGCCGCCGCCAACGCCTGCGGCAGGCCGCCCGCGAACGGCAGGCAACCCAGCGTGCCGGCGAAGAAGGCGAACGCCGTGACCGCCAGCGTACTGGAGCGCGCGAACAAAGGCTTCTGCCCCACGAAGAAGATCGCCGAGGCCAGCACGCAGACCAGCACCAGCAGCGCCTTCGGGTCAGCCTCGACCTTCTGCCCGCTGGCGAGCACTACCAGCACCGTGCCGGCCAGCGCGATGGCCAGGCCGGCCCAGGTGCGCAGGCTCAGCCGCTCGTGCAGCCACAGCGCCGACACCGCCGCCGTCGCCGCAGGCACCAGGCAGATGATGATGGACGCCGTGCCGCTGGCGATGCGCGTCTCCGACCAGTTGAGGCAGACGTGGTAGGCGGTGAGCCCGATCAGCCCCAGCACGAACAGCTTCGGCCAGTCGCGCAACGCCGGCAGCGGCACGCGCTTCGCCGCCAGCAGCGCGGCAAAGCACAGCGAGCCGATCGCGAGCCGCGCGAACGCCACCTCGCCCGGCGTGAACGAGGCCAGCGCATAGGCAATCGCGGCATAGGCCGACGACCAGGTGACCAGTGCGATGGCGATGCAGATGAGGGCGCGCGCGTCGAGGCGCTCGGTGGCGCTCATGGGTGTGAATTCCTGCGATGGGGAGTGCGCATCCTAGTCTTGCCCGCGATGCCGATGAATAATGCATCGGCAGGCGATTGCGATGTTTCGCCGTCGATCGAAACGAAAACCGGAGCACACTGCCTTGGAATCGAAACCCGAACTGGACGCCAAGGACTGGCAGTTGCTGGAAGCCCTGCAGCGCGACGCGCGGCTGGGCTACGCCGAGCTGGGCCGCAAGGTGAAGCTCTCCGCGCCGGCCGTGGCCGAGCGCGTGAAGCGGCTGGAGGATGCCGGCGTGATCTGCGGCTACCGCGCCGTGGTGGAGCCGAAGCGGCTGGGCTACCGCATCGAGGCGATGGTGCGGCTGCGCTGCGACGGCGGCATCTGCGCGCGCATCGGCCAGATCGTCGCCGACGTTCCCGAAGTGCTGGATTGCCGCCGCCTGGCCGGCGAGGATTCCGCCATCCTGCGCGTGGTGGCGATGTCCATCACCCACCTCGAAAGCGTGCTCGACCGCCTGCTGAAGATCCACGCCAGCGTCAGCACCACCACGCTGGTGGTGCTGCAGGCCCCACATGCGAACCGCGCGGTCACCCGCGCGATGTGGGACGCCGCGCGCAAGTTGCCGCAGGATTGACGCACACGCGGCCTGCGGCGCATGGTCGCTTCCTTCGATCTCCCACGCACGAATCGCCATGACCGAGAAACTGCCGCCCGTTCCCTCCGCGACCGCCGACGACGCACCCGCCGATCCCGCGCGCCGCCGCGTGCTGGGCGGCATCGCGCTGGCCGGCGCCGCGCTGGCCGTGGGCGGCTGCCAGGGCGGCACGCGCGGCGGCGACGCCGTCGCGACGGACGCCGCCGGCAAGGCGATGGACGCCGCGTTGCGCGAACACATCCAGCACGTGGTGGTGATCTACGCGGAGAACCGCAGCTTCAACAACCTGTTCGGCGGCTTCCCCGGCCTTGCGCAGCCGCTGTCCGCGCTGCAACCTGCGCAGTTCCAGCAGCGTGACCGCGACGGCACGCCGTTGGCCACGCTGCCGCCGATCTGGCACGGCCTGGTGCCGCACCAGCAGACGCTGGACGGGCGCGCGTACCACATCGCCGAAGATGCGATCCGCGACATCGCCAACGCGCCGTTCGCGCTGCATACGCCCGAAGGCGAGCCGCTGCCGCACGCGCTGGTCACGCGCGACCTGATCCACAGCTTCTACACCAACCAGTTGCAGATCAACGGCGGCAGGAACGACGGCTTCGTGGCTTGGGGCGACAGCGGCGCGCTGGTGATGGGCCACTACGCCACCGGCGCGGACAACTTCGCGCTGTGGCGGCTGGCGCGGCAGTACACGCTGTGCGACAACTTCTTCATGGGCGCCTTCGGCGGCTCCTTCCTCAACCACCAGTACCTGGTCGCCGCGCGGCCGCCGTTCTTCCCGGATGCCGACAAGACGCCGGCGCAGTTCCAGATCACCCAGCTCGAAGGCGACGACCCCACCGGCATCCGCCCCAAGCTGGCCGACGACTCCCCGGCCAGCGCGATGCAGGGCCGGCCGAAGTACGCCTCGCGGATGGCGCTCACGCCGGACTTCTGGGCGGTGAACACGATGGGTCCGCCGTATGCGCCGGCCTTCACCAAGGACCCGAAGAATCCGGCGCTGGCCGATCCCGCCGACCCCAGCACGCTGCCGCCGCAGGTGCACGCCAGCATCGGCGACCGCCTCAGCGCGGCGAACGTGGACTGGGCCTGGTACGCCGGCGGCTGGCAACTCGCGCTCGACGGCGCCGGCGTGCGCGGCTCGCACGACCGCTTCCCCTACGGGCCGAATTTTCAGGAGCACCACCAGCCGCTCAATTATTTCCGCGCGTTCGCGCCCGGTACCGCGGCGCGCGCGCAGCACCTGCGCGACGCGGGCGTCGGCAGCGACGCCGCCACCAACCGCTTCATCGCCGACATCGCCCGCGGCACGCTGCCCGCGGTGGCGTTCTACAAGCCGCAGGGCGACCTCAACATGCACGCGGGCTATTCCGACATCGCCGCGGGCGACGCGCACATCGCCGCCGTCGTCGATGCGCTGCAGAAGAGTCCGCTGTGGCCGCACACCATGGTGGTCATCACCGTGGACGAGAACGGCGGCTGGTGGGACCACGTGGCGCCGCCCAAGGGCGACCGCTGGGGGCCGGGCACGCGCATCCCCGCGCTGGTGATCTCGCCCTACGCGAAGAAGGGCCACGTCGACCACACCGTCTACGACACCGGCTCCATCCAGCGCCTGCTCAACCGCCGCTTCGGGCTGCAGCCGCTGCCCGGCATCGTGATGCGCGACAAGGCGATGCTCGCTGCGGGCGGGCCGGCGCCGGGCGATCTGACCAACACGCTGCAGTTCGGCTGACCGCCATGCGCGACTTTTATCCCGCGACCGAACCCTTTCGCACCCGCCGCCTCGCGGTGGACGCGCGCCACACCCTGCACGTGGAAGAGTGCGGCACGCCCGGCGCGTTGCCGGTGGTGTTCCTGCACGGCGGCCCCGGCGCGGGCATCGCGCCCTACCACCGCCGCTTCTTCGATCCCGCGCGCTGGCACGTGGTGCTGTTCGACCAGCGCGGCGCGGGGCAGTCCACGCCGTTCGCCGACCTCGTCGACAACACCACGGCGCACCTCGTCGCCGACATCGAGGCGCTGCGCGAGGAGCTGGGCATCGAGCGCTGGGTGGTGTTCGGCGGCTCCTGGGGTTCCACGCTGGCGCTGGCCTATGCCGAGGCGCATCCCGAGCGCGTGCTGGGCCTGGTGCTGCGCGGCATCTTCCTCGCCCGCAACGAGGAGCTGCGCTGGTTCAACGAGGCGGACGGCGGCGCGCGCTTCATTTTCCCCGAGCGCTGGGCGCGCTTCCGCGACTTCATTCCGGAGGCCGAGCGCGGCGACATGATCGAGGCGTACTGGAAGCGCCTCGACGGCGACGACGAGGCGCTGCGCCTCGCCGCCGCGCAGGCCTGGAGCGAGTACGAAGGCGGCAGCACCACGCTGCTGCACGATCCCGACGCCTCCGGCGATTTTGCCGAGCCGCACAAGGCGGTGAGCCTCGCACGGCTGGAAGCGCATTACTTCCGCCACGGCATGTTCCTCGAACCGGACCAGCTGCTGCGCGACGTGGCGAAGCTCCGTCGCATCCCCGCCACCCTCGTGCACGGCCGCTACGACATCATCTGCCCGGTGAAGACCGCGCTGGACCTGCACGCGGCTTGGCCTGAGGCGGAACTGCGCATCGTGCTCGCCGGCCACAGCGCCGCCGACCCGGCCATCGTCGACGCGCTGATCGAGGCCACCGACCGGCTGGCGGACCGATACGCCTGAGCCACGCCGCCGCGGAGGCCGCCAAGCATTCACGCGGCGCCGCTTGATTTCCGCGGCGGCGGCGCTCCAGACTGACTGCGGAGCCGAACCCACCTGCCGAGGACGCCCAGCCGCTGCAACCGGCGGCGAGCGGGGCGGGACAAGCTGCGGGGGAACCATGCTGTCGCACGAAGCCATCCACGCGGTCGGCGCCGCCGTCTACCTGGTTTTCTGCGTGCTGTTCCTGTGGATACGCGGCATCCCGCGCACCCACCCCGGTGCGGCATGGTGGGCGGCGGCGCTGTTGTTCGCCTGCGCCGGACACGTGGACTACCTGCTGTACCCCGTGTCCAGCGTGGGGCCGCCCACCGGAGTGGTCTTCGCCAGCCTGAGCGTGACGGTAGCGACCTGCATGATCACCGGCCTGATCCGCTGCTTCCGGATCGAGCTCGACCTGCGCCTCGTGGCGCTGGCGTGGCTGCTGGCCGAGGCATGGATATGGCTGTGCCCGGTGCTCGGCCTCAGTCCGCACGCGCGCGGCCTGACCCTGGTGGGCATCAACGTGACGGTTCAATGGGCTGCCGCCTGGATCGCCCTGCGCTTCCGCCACGAGCTGGATCCGCGCTGGATGCCGGTCTTCAGCCTCGCCAGCTTGCTGCTGGCTACGCACTGGGCGCTGGCTTACACGATCACCGCGTGGATACCCGCCTGGTCGTCGCACGGCTTTCTGCTGGGCGTGGCGCTGACCCTGGTGCAGTACTTCGCCCTGCTCGCCGCCTTGCTGCGCAGCTTCCAGCGGCGGCTCCTGCTGGCCGAATCCAGCGCACTGGACATGGCGTTCCGCGACCCGCTCACCGGCCTCAGCAACCGGCGCTACATGAACGCGCTGTTCGAAAACGCGCTGCTCCTGGCCGACCGCACGCACGACCTGGTGGCCGTCTTGTGCATCGACCTGGACGACTTCAAAGCCATCAACGACCAGGCCGGCCACCGGACCGGCGACGAAGTGCTGAAAGCGGTGGCGGAACGGCTCGGCCAGGCCACCCGCAGCAGCGACATCTGCGCCCGCCTGGGCGGCGACGAATTCGTGGCGATCTGCACCCAGCTCGAACAGGCCGGGCAGGTCCACGCCATTGCGCAAAAGCTGCTGGACGCGCTGGCCGAACCGGTCACGGTCGCCGGCCATGCCTGGACCATGCACGCCAGCATCGGCATCAGCTTCTATCCGCAGCACGGGCGCACCTTGACCGAATTGCTGGAGCACGCCGACCAGGCGATGTACCAGGTCAAGCACGCGGGCAAGCACGGCTACCGGATCCACCCGGAGCCCGCCGTCGCCGCCGCCGGCTGAGCGCACTTTCGCCACGGTTCGTCGCCCGGGGGCGGATGGCATACTTGCGGTTTCCCGGCCCAGAGTCCCCGTCATGCGCCTGCTTTCCTTCCTTGCCCTCGGCACGCTCGCGTTGCCGCTGGCGGCCCACGCCAACGACCCGGATTCCTACGCCCAACCCGACCAGGTCGTGGTGACCCATCTCGACCTCGACCTGAAGATCGACTTCCCGCACCGGCAGCTCGACGGCGTGGCCACGCTCAAGCTCGACTGGAAGAACCCCAAGGCGCCCGCGCTGGTGCTGGACACGCGCGCGCTGACCATCGCCGCAGTGGACGCGGTGGACGCCGACGGCAAGACGCACGCGCTGAAATACGCGCTGGCGCCGGCGGACAAGACGCTCGGCAGCAAGCTCACCATCGACGCGCCGCGGCATCCGGCACAGGTGCGCATCGCCTACGTCACCTCGCCCGACGCCACCGGCCTGCAATGGCTGCCGCCCGCGCAGACGGCGGACAAGAAGCAGCCCTTCATGTTCTCCCAGTCCGAATCCATCCACGCGCGCTCGTGGGTGCCGCTGCAGGATTCGCCGGCGATCCGTTTCACCTACGACGCCCACGTCAGCGCGCCGAAGAACATCCGCGTGGTGATGAGCGCGCTCAACGACGCGAAGCATCCGCTGGACGGCGACTTCCGCTTCGACCAGCCGCACCCGATCCCGTCCTACCTGCTGGCCATCGCCGCCGGCGACATCGCGGTGAAGGAAACCGGGCCGCGCTCGGCCGTGTACGCCGAGCCCAGCGTGGTGGACAAGGCCGCGCGCGAATTCGCCGACACCGAGAAGATGATCGAGACCGCCGAGTCGCTGTACGGCCCCTACCGCTGGGGCCGCTACGACCTGCTGGTGCTGCCACCCTCGTTCCCCTACGGCGGCATGGAAAACCCCGACATGACCTTCGCCACGCCGACCATCATCGTCGGCGACAAGAGCCTGGTCAGCGTGATCTCGCACGAGCTGGCGCACTCCTGGTCGGGCAACCTGGTCACCGCCGCGAGCTGGCGCGACATCTGGCTCAACGAAGGCTTCACCACCTACGTGCAGGGCCGCATCACCGAGGCGCTGTACGGCAAGCGCCAGGCCGACGAGGAGACCCTGCTCGACATCCGCGCGCTGCAGAAGGAGATCGGCGCGATGCCCGCCAACGCGCAGCGCCTGGCGCCCGACCCGCGCGGCCTGGGCGCCGACGATTCGCTGTCCGACGTGGCCTACAACAAGGGCTCGTGGTTCCTGCGCACGCTGGAACAGCGCTTCGGCCGTAAGGACTTCGACGCTTACCTTAAGGGCTACTTCAACCACTTCGCCTGGCACAGCATCACCACCGAACAGATGCTGGCCTACCTGCGGCCCAACCTGATCGACAAATACCCCGGCAAGATGCGCTGGGACGAAGTGCGCGCATGGGTCTACGGCACCGGCATCCCGAAGGATGCGCCGATCCCCGACTCGCCGCAGTTCGACGCCATCGACAAGCAGCGCAGCGCCTTCCTCGCCGGCACGCTGCCGGCCGCGCAGCTGGCCGCCAAGGGCTGGAACACGCAGGAGTGGATGTACTTCCTCGACCGCCTGCCCGATGCGCCGACGCTGGCGCAGGTACAGGCCATCGACGCCGCGTGGCACCTCACCGGCACGCCGAACGCGGAGATCGGCATGCGCTGGTACATCCATGCCATCGCCGCCGGCGACCGGGCCGTGTGGCCCGCCGCCGCCGAGCACATGCGCCGCATCGGCCGGCTCTACCTCACCATGCCGGTGTACGCGGCATTCGCCAAGACGCCGCAGGGGCTGGCCTACGCCGAACAGGTCTACGCCAAGGCGAAGGCCGGCTACCACCCGCTGACGCAGCAGGCCATCGAGCGGCTGTTCGCGAAGGCGAACGAAAAGCCGGCGTCCACGCACTAATCGCCGCAAGCCCGTCCTTCCGGCGGATGCCGGAATGACGAATCATCCGTCCAGCGGGACTCGCATCCATGCCCAATACCAGCCCCTCCACCCGACCGCTCTGGCAGCGCATGCTCATCCGCCGGCTGAAGTTCCTCGCCATCGTGGTGGCGGCGCTGGGCGTGCTGCTGGGCGGCAGCTACCTGTTCGCGCCGCAATGGCTGTTCAACGCCAACATCGCGCGCGAGGCGATGGCCGCGCACCTTGAGAAGAAATCGGTGCAGGCCGGCGACACCCGCTGGTCGTACTACGAAGGCGGCAGCGGCCCCACCATCGTGCTGCTGCACGGTTTCGCCGACAGCAAGGACGTGTGGCTGGACATGGCCAAGCAGCTGACGCCGCATTTCCATCTCGTCATTCCCGACCTGCCGGGCTGGGGCGAGTCCTCGCGCAACATGGACGCGAGCTACGACATCGACGCGCAGGCCGCGCGCCTGCAGACCTTCGTGCAGACGCTGGGTCTAGGCCGCTTCCTGCTGGTCGGCCACTCGATGGGCGGCGCCATCGCCGGCGTCTACGCCGCCGAGCACCCCGAGCACGTGAGCAGCCTCGCGCTGCTGGACAGCTTCGGACTGAAGTTCGACGAGAACGCCTTCGCGCGCGAGACGCTGGCCGGCAAGGACCCCTTCGTGTTCGACGATCGCGCCGGCTTCTGGCGTGCCACCGACCTGGTGCTGGCCAAGCGCCCCGACATCCCCGGCCGCTTCGTGGACGTGCTGGTGGCGCACAACGTGAAAGACCACGCCTTCATCGCCAAGGTGTTCGACGAACTGCGCGCGCCCTCGCAATACCTCGCCCTGCAAAACCGCCTCGGCCAGCTCACCATGCCGGTGCTGGGCCTGTGGTGCAACGGCGACAAGGTCATCGACATCTCCGCGCAGGACAGCCTGCGCAACGGCCTCGTCCACGCCAGCGCCATCAGCACCAGCACGCTGATCGGCTGCGGCCACATGCCGCAACTGGAAAAACCCGAAGAAACCGCGCAGATCCTCACCGCGTTCGCGCTGTCGCACTGATCGGTGCGATGCGGCATGGCCATGCCAAGCACGCGCCGCCGCTGCGATGCCATTGAGCGACGGACGTCAGGTGGCTCGCATACTCGGCGCCGCACGACGGCGCCTTGAAGGCACTCTCACGCCGCCGAGTCGCTCAATCCGCCACGTCGGCCACCAGCCGATCCAGCTCGGCCTTCAACGTGGCGCCGTTGACGCGCAGCCAATTGCGCTGCTCGCGCCACTCGGGCATCAGTTGCTCCACCTGCGCCCAGAAACGCGGCGCGTGGCTGCGCACCTTGAGGTGGCAGAGTTCGTGCACCAGCACGTAGCGCAGCGCGGCGGGTGGCGCGAGCGCCAGCGCGAGGTCGAGGTTGATGCGGTCGCGGGTGTCGAGGCTGCCCCACAGGCTCTTCATCGGCCGCACCCTCAGCGCGGTGGGGGCGAGGCCGAGCTGCGGCACGTAGAACGCCAGCCAGCGCGACACGTCGCGGCGGATCAACGATTCGAAATGCGAGGCCAGCAGGCCGCGCGCCACCAGCAGGGCGCGGGTATGCGGGCGCGGGATCACCAGCACGAGCTTGTCGGTCGATGCCTCGACGCGGGGATAGGCGCCTTCGTCCCAGTCCAGCGCGACCTGCTCGCCGCGCAGCGGCAAGGTGGTGGCGTGCCCCACGCGCAGCGGCGGCAAGGGCTTCACGATCAGGTGCAGCTCGTCGAGTTTCTGTTCCAGCCAGTCGGCGTGGTGGCGCAGGAAGGCGCTGACCTGGGCGGGATGCGTGCCGTCGGGATAGGTGACGCGGGCACCCTTGGGCGTGACGGTGAGGCGCAGGCGGCGCGCACGCGGATGGGCGGCCTTGAGCACGCGGATGGTGTTGCCGCCTGCGGTCGCCAGTTCCAGCCAGTCGCCTTCGAGATGTTGCGCCATGATCCTTGCCGCCGGTACGGCCGGCCCGTCAGCGACGGCGGGCCGGGTAGCCAGTATGTGGGGAGAACCGGGGCCGGGTGCAAGAGGCGATCGTCACGCCTCCGGGAAAGCCTTGTCTGGCGCCAATCTCAGCCGTCGCTGGGACGCGGCAGGCCGAACCATTCCTCCAGCTTGGCCAGCAAGCGCTCCAGTTCCAGGGTGAGCAGGGCGAAGCCGGCGTCGGCTTCGGCAGCGGCGTCCTCGTGGCTGTCGCCCAGTTCCTCGGTCACCACGTCGAGGAATTTCAGCTTGCGCACGATCAGATCCTCGCCCAGCACGAAGCTCATGCGCTCGTCGAACACCAGGCCGAGCTGGAACACCTGCTTGCCGTTGCGCAGGTGCTCCTTCACCTCCTCCGCATCGAGGTCCTGGCGGCGGCACTTGGCGATGGCGCCGGTGGCGGTGGACGGGTCGCGCAGTTCCACCTCGTCGCCCAGCGCGAGGCCGGCGGGCAGCGTCCCGTTGGCGAGCCAATCGGTCATCAGCACGCGCGGGCCTTCCTCCGGCGCCAGCGGCACGGCAGGGAAGCTGCCCAGCGCCTCGCGGATCTGGCTGAGCGCGTTCTCGGCGCTCTTGCGGCTGGAGGTGTCCAGCACCAGCCAGCCGTGCCGCGTGTCCACGTAGGCGGAAAGCCGCGAGCTGCGCACGAAGGCGCGCGGCAGCAGTTCGGTGAGCAGGTCTTCCTTCAGGCGCTTGCGCTCGCGGCCGCCGACCTTGCGGCCTTCCTCCTCGGCGATCTTGCGCACCTTGCGCTGCAGCTCGTCGTTGACCACCGCGGCGGGCAACAGCTTGTCCTCGCCGCCCACGGTGAGCCAGGTGCAGTGCTTCACCACGTGGGTGAGCGCGGCTTCGTCGCCGCGGCCGACCGGCGGCACGAAGCCCTTGGTGAACATCTCCAGCGGGCCGCAGGGACGCAGGCGATGCTCGCCCAGCGCCTCGTCGAGGCGCTTCAGGTCGTCGGCAACGGCGGGGGAAAAGCGGAACAGGGTGAGGTTGCGGAAGAACATGCAGAATCCAGGAAAGTACGGACAAAACGCTGTTCGCCCTGAGCGTAGCGAAACGGAGTCGAGCGGCCGCCACACGGATCGGCGACGCTTCGACTCCACCCGCGGCGCGGGCTACGCTCAGCGCGAACGGCTTGGAGAGCTGGGCAGCGGGATCAGCGGCACACAGCCGCAACCGCCCTGGTCACGTAGTCGATATTGCCGGTGTTGAGCGCGGCCACGCAAATGCGCCCGCTGGAGAGCGCGTAGATGGCGAACTCCTCGCGCAGGCGATCCACCTGCGCCTTGCTCAGGCCCGAGTAGGAGAACATGCCGGCCTGCTTGTTGATGAAGCCGAAGTCCGGCGCGCCCAGCGCGGCGAGCTTGTCCACGAAGGCTGCGCGCATGGTGTGGATGCGGCCGCGCATCCCGCCCAGCTCACGCTCCCACAGCGCGCGCAGCTCGGCGCTTTCCAGCACGCCGGCCACCAACTTGCCGCCGTGCGTGGCGGGGCTGGAGTAGTTGGCGCGGATGGTGGTCTTGATGTTCGACAGCAGGCGCGCGGCCTCGTCGCGGTCGGCGCCGACGAAACTCAGCGCGCCCACGCGCTCGCCGTACAGCGAGAACGACTTCGAGTACGAGTTCGCCACCACGAAAGCGGGGATGCCGGAGTCGGCCAGCAGGCGCACCGCGAGGGCGTCGTCGGCCGAATTCCTGTCGAAGCCCTGGTAGGCCATGTCCACGAAGGGCAGCAGGCCGCGCTCCTTCAGCAGCGCCACCACCTGCGCCCACTGCGCGGCGTCCAGGTCCACGCCGGTGGGGTTGTGGCAGCAGGCGTGCAGCAGCACCACGGTGCCGGGCGCCAGCTTGCCCAGGTCTTCCAGCATGCCGGCGAAATCGAGGCCGTGGCTGGCGTCGTCGTAGTAGCGGTAGTCGATCAACTGGAAGCCGGCGGTGCGGAACACCACGTGGTGGTTGCCCCAGCTCGGGTTGCTGATCGCCAGCGTGGCCTTGTCGCCCAGCACCTTCTTGAGAAGGTCCGCGCCCACGCGCAGCGCGCCGCTGCCGCCGATGGTCTGCGCAGTGGCCACGCGGCCCGCGTCGAGGATGGCCGCATCCTCGCCGAACAGCAGCTTCTGCGTGGCACGGGCATACGCGGGCAGGCCATCGATCGGCAGGTAGCTGCGCGGCTGGTCGTCGCGCGCCAGCGCCTGTTCCACCTGGCGCACCGCGTCCAGTACCGGCACCTTGCCCTGCTCATCCACGTAGATGCCCACGCCGAGGTTCACCTTCTCCTTGCGCGGATCGGCGTTGTAGGTCTCGGTGAGGCCGAGGATGGGGTCGCCCGGCGCCATCGCCACGGAAGCAAAAATGGACACGTGATTCCTCGCTGCTGGTTCGTATGATGATTTCAAATGGAAGTATGGACGTCCATACGGACGAACGCCCCATGATCTCAGATTTCGCCGCCGCCCGCCCCGAGGCCTTCGAAATCGAACAGACTGCGGTCGGCCAGCTGCGAGGGCGCCACGTTGCCCAGCGCGCGGAACATCGTCTCGCTGCGGCCGGGGTGGTCGCGCTCCCATTCGTCCAGCATGCGCCGCACCTGCTTGCGCTGCAGGTTCTCCTGCGAGCCGCACAGGTTGCACGGGATGATGGGAAATTCGCGCAGGGCCGCGTAGTCGGCGATCTCGCTCTCGCGGCAGTACGCCAGCGGGCGGATCACCACGTGGCGGCCGTCGTCCGAGCGCAGCTTGGGCGGCATCGCCTTCAGGCTGGCCTGGTGGAACAGGTTGAGGAAGAAGGTGGCGAGGATGTCGTCGCGGTGGTGGCCCAGCGCGATCTTGGTGATGCCGTTGGCTGCCGCCCAGGTGTACAGCGAGCCGCGCCGCAGCCGCGAGCACAGGCTGCACATGGTCTTGCCCTGCGGGATCACCCGCGTGACCGTGCTGTAGGTGTCCTGCTCGATGATGTGGAACGGCACGCCGCGCGAGCTCAGGTACTCCGGCAGCACGTGCTCCGGAAAACCCGGCTGCTTCTGGTCCAGGTTTACCGCGATCAGCTCGAAGCGCACCGGCGCCTTGGCCTGCAGCTGCAGCAGCACGTCCAGCAGGGTGTAGGAATCCTTGCCGCCGGACAGGCACACCATCACCTTGTCGCCGTCCTCGATCATGCGGAAATCGGTGATCGCCTTGCCGACCTGGTGGCGCAAGCGCGTGGCGAGGCGTTCGACCTCGGCGGCAGGCGTGGCGGCGGATTCGGGCAGCGCGGACATGGCGGGTGCGGCAGCGGGGGAAGGCGCATTGTACCTGCCTGCCCGCATCCGGCGGCGTTACACTAGTCGGATCGCCCACGCCACGCACCGTCATGCAGGATCCTGCCGAAACCGCCCAGCTGCTTGCCGAATTGCGGCAGGAACACCGCGACCTCGACGTCGCGATCGGCCAGTTGGCGAGTTCCCTCGGCCGCGACGAACTGCAGCTCACTCGCCTGAAGAAGCGCAAGCTGCTGCTGAAGGACCATATCGCGCGGCTGGAAAGCAAACTGATCCCCGATCTGGACGCATGACGACCTTCGCCCAACCTGCCCGGTTGCGCGATGAGCACGTCGCGCTGGAGCCGCTCGGCCTCGACCATGTCCCCGCGCTCGAAGCCGCCGCGGCCGACGGCGAGTTGTGGAAGCTCTGGTTCACCAGCGCACCCGCCCCCGGCCAGACCCGCGCCTACGTGGAGAAAGCGCTGGCCGGCCAGCGCGACGGCACGATGCTGCCGTTCGCGGTGCGCGAACTGGGCAGCGGCGAGATCGTCGGCACCACCCGCTACTACGACATCGCGCCCGAGCTGCCGCGACTGGCCATCGGCTACACCTGGTACGCGAAGCGCTGGCAGAAGAGCCACCTCAACACGGCCTGCAAGCGCCTGCTGCTCGCGCACGCGTTCGAAACGCTGCGCTGCGTGGCCGTGGTGCTGCACACCGACCATCGCAACCTCGATTCGCAACGCGCCATCGAACGCCTGGGCGCCCATCGCGACGGCGTGCTGCGCAACGACAAGCGCCGCCCCGACGGCAGCCTGCGCCACACCGTGTGCTATTCCATCCTCGACCACGAGTGGCCGGATGTCGGCCGCTGGCTGGCATTGCGGCTGGGGCGATTGGCCGGCGCGCGCGGCTGAGCCGCCGTGGCGCTCAGCGCCGTCGCGATCCGCGCAGGCTGTCCACCGAGAAACTGGCCATCTCGCCGCCGCCGGCCATGCGCCGCGACTGCCCCGGCGGCGGACCCCACGCATGCGCGGTCACCACTTCCCAGGTGGCGGGAATGCGGCCGTCCACGCGCATCGCCTCGTAGGCGGCGAGCATGGCGCGGTAGTGCGACTTGCCGGTGAGGTGGCGGTCGCGCTGGCTGTCGGCATGCGTGGCGCCGAGGCCGCGCAGTTCCTCCAGCAGCTTGCGCGGCTCGCTGTAGGTGAGCGTGTAGCGCTCCACGTCCAGCACCGGATCGCGCAGGCCGGCATTGAGCATCGCGTCGCCGATGTCGTGCATGTCGAGGAAGCGGCTGACGTGGGAACGGCCGTCCGCCGCGGCCCACGCCGCACGCAACTCCTTCAGCGTGTCGGGGCCGAAGGTGGTGAAGGCAAGCAGGCCGCCGGGCTTCAGCACGCGCGCGCATTCGCCGAACAACGCGGCGAGGTCGTCGATCCACTGGAAGCACAGGTTGGAGTGCAGCACGTCCACGCTGTGGTCGGAAAAGGGCAGCGCGGTGGCCTCGGCACAGACGCGGCGGAACGGCTTGAGCCAGCCGCTGTTCGCCTTCGCCTCGCGCAGCATCGGCAGCGCCAGGTCGACCGCGATCACCTCCGCTTTGGCGTAGCGCTGCTTCAGGAGGGCCGTGCCGCGACCGGTACCGGCGCCCACGTCGAGCACGCAGGCGGGCGTTTCCAGATAGACGTCCAGACGCTCCAGCAGCGTCTGCTGTACCTCGCGTTGCAGGGCGTCGTGCTTCTCGTAGCTGCGCGCGGCGCGGCCGAAGTTGCGGCGCACGCGCCCGCGATCCAGGTGGAAGTCACTCATGAGCCGTATTCATCGAAGCGGTCCAGCAACGGCCGCAGCGCCTGCGCCACGTCGTCGGGGTAGGTGAAGAACGGCGCGTGGCCGGCATGCTCGATCTGCGCGTAGCCGCCCTGCGCCTGCTGCGCCGACCACGCCATCGCCTGCGGCGGCACCAGGCGGTCGCGGCGGCCGGCGATCCACACGCTGGGCTGGCGCAGTGCGGGCAACTGCGCGCGCAGGTCCCGGGTTTCCAGGATGCGGATGCCTTCCTGCAACACGCGCAGCTCCGGCTCGCCGCGCGCGAACGCCAGCGTGCGCAGGTGGCGCAGCTCGGCGCGCGGATCGGGGCTGCCCATCGCCTCCAACGCAAGGAAGCGCTCGATGGTGGCGTGGTAGTCAGTTTCCAGGTCAAGCGCGAGTTGATGCACCAGCGCGGCATCGCTGCCCCACGGCCAATCGTCTGCGCGCGCGAATTTCGGCGTGGCGCACAGCATGGCCAGGCCGCGCACGTGTTCCGTCTGCTCCAGCGCGCCGGTGAGCGCGATCAGCCCGCCCAGCGACCAGCCCAGCCAGAGCGCCGGCGGCGTGGCCTGCGCAATGGCGGCCGCGCAGGCCGACGGCTCCAGCGGCAGCCCGCAGTGGCGCGAATGGCCGTGGCCGGGCAGGTCCACCACGTGCAGCGTGCAGCGCTCCGCCAGCGCGTCCACCAGCGGCGCCAGCACGCCGCCGTGCATCGCCCAGCCGTGCAGCAGTACCAGCGGCACCGGACCGTGGCCCAGTTTTTCGATGTACAGGCTCACGCGCCCTCGCCTGCAGGCCGCAGGTCGGCGCCCACCGCACCGCGACCATCGAACACGAAGCAGTCGCCCTGCCAGTGCGCGCCGTCGGTGAGTTCCAGGTACTTCAGGATGCCGCCTTCGAGCTGGTGCACGTGCTCGATGCCGAGCTCCTGCATGTGCAGCGCGGCCTTCTCGCAACGGATGCCGCCGGTGCAGTACGACACCACCGTCTTGCCCGCGTAGCGCGCGCGGTCGGCGGCCACGGCTTCGGGAAACGCCGTGAAGCTGGCGAGCCGGTAGTCCACCGCTTGCTCGAATTTCCCCACGTCGGTCTCGTAGTCGTTGCGCGTGTCCAGCAACACCACTTCGCGGCCGTCGTCATCGTGGCCCGCATCCAGCCAGCGCTTCAGCGTGGGCGCGTCCACCGCCGGCGCACGCCCGCCTTCGGGACGGATCGCCGGCTGGCGCATGGTGATGATCTCCTTCTTCAGCCGCACGCGCAGACGGCCGAACGGCGCCGCACTGGACAGCGACTCCTTCGCTTCGAGCCCGACAAAACGCGGATCGGTGCGCAGCCAGGCCATGAACGCATCCACCGCCTCGCGCGGACCGGCGAGGAACAGGTTGATGCCCTCGGGCGCCAGCAGCACGGTGCCCTTCAGCGCCAGCGCGGCAGCGCGTTCGAATACGCGCTCGCGCAGCACGGGCAGGTCGTCCAGCGCGACGAAGCGGTAGGCGGAAAGGTTGACGGTGTTCATGGGGACAATGCGGCGAAGCGGCCCGCCATTATACGGGGCCGCCTGCACCGGCCTGCCGTGGCAGCAGGGCCAGCGCGTCCAGCAATTGGTCGACGTGCTCGTCCTCGTGCAGCGCCGAGAGCGTGATGCGCAGCCGCGCCTGTCCAGGCGGCACCGTGGGCGGGCGGATCGCGGTGACCAGCAGGCCGCGTTGCTCCAGCGCCTGCGCGGCCTCCAGCGCGGCCTGCGCGTCGCCCAGCAGCAGCGGCTGGATCGCGCTCGGCGACGCCATCAGCGGCAAGCCGAGCTGGGCGGCACCGGCGCGGAAGCGGGCGATCAGCGCCTGCAGCTTTTCACGGCGCCAGTGGTCGCGGCGCGCGATCGCCACCGCGGCGCAGGCGGCGGCAGCCAGCGCGGGCGGCATCGCGGTGGTGTAGACGTAGGGCCGCGCGAACTGCACGAGTCCGTCGATCAAGGCGGCGGAGCCGGCCACGAAGGCACCGCTGCAGCCCAGCGCCTTGCCCAGCGTAGCCATCAGCACGGGCACCTCGCGCGGGCCGAGCCCGGCGGCCTGCACGCTGCCGGCGCCTTCCGCGCCCAGCACGCCCAGGCCATGCGCGTCGTCCACCATCAGCGTGGTGCGCTCGCGCAGGCACAGCGCCGCGAGCGCGGCGAGCGGCGCCACGTCGCCGTCCATGCTGAACACGCCGTCGGTGGCGAGCAGTGCCGCGGCGTCCGGGCGGCTCTGCAACTGGCGCGCGGCGGCTTCGACGTCGGCGTGCGGGTAGCGCTTCAGCTCGGCGCCGGCCAGCCGCGCGCCATCGAGCAGGCAGGCGTGGTTGAGCTTGTCCTGCACGCACACGTCGCCCTGCGCGAGCAGGGCCTGCATCGTGCCGAGGTTGGCCATGTAGCCGGTGGAAAACAGCAGTGCGCGTTCGCGCCCCGTCCACTCGGCCAGCGCTTCTTCCAGTTGCGCGTGCTCGCGCCGATGCCCGCAGATCAGATGCGCCGAACCGCCGCCCACGCCCTCGTCGTCGGCCGTGCGTTTCAAGGCGGCGATCAGCTGCGGATGCTGCGCCAGGCCCAGGTAGTCGTTGCTGCAGAAACCGAGCAGCCGGCGGCCATCGCATTCCAGCCACGGACCCTCAGCGTGCTCGACCGTGCGCAGCCGGCGGCGCAGGCTGGCGCGTTCGCGTTCGGACGTCTGGATGGCCAGTCGTTCGAGAAGGTCGGCTCTGGGCATGGGCATGTCGCGCTCTTGAACGTCATCCCGCGAAAGCCGGAACGACGAATCCGAGGTGGCGGCGATCACGCCGCCGCACTGCACCCGCAGCCATGACCGCATCCCGCCGGCGCCGCTTCCATGATGTCCGCGTGCACCGTGCCGGCTTCCTCCACCACTTCCATCGCATGCAGGTCGAGCCGGCGGAACAGCGCGCGGTCGTGTTCGGTATCCGGGTTGCCGGTGGTGAGCAGTTTCTCGCCGTAGAAGATCGAGCCTGCGCCGGCGTGGAAGCACAGCGCCTGCACCGCGTCGTCCATCTGCTGGCGTCCGGCGGAAAGCCGCACGACGGACAACGGCATCAGGATGCGCGCCACCGCAATGGTGCGCACGAACTCGAACGGATCGAGCTTCTCCGCGTTGCCCAGCGGCGTGCCCGGCACCGGCACCAGCTGGTTGATCGGCACCGAATGCGGATGCTCGGGCAGGTTGGCCAGCGCCTGCAGCAGGCCGGCGCGCTGCTCGCGCGTCTCGCCCATGCCGACGATGCCGCCGCAGCAGGTCTTCAGGCCGGCGTCGCGCACCTGTTCCAGCGTCTGCAGGCGATCCTGGTATTCGCGGGTGTGGATGATCTCGCCGTAGAACTCCGGCGCGGTGTCGATGTTGTGGTTGTAGTAGTCGAGCCCGGCGTCCTTGAGCTGCTGCGCGTGACCGTCGCCGAGCAGGCCCAGGGTGGCGCAGGTTTCCAGGCCGAGGTCCTTCACCGCGCGCACGATCTCGGCGACCTTGGGGATGTCGCGGTCCTTCGGCCCGCGCCACGCCGCGCCCATGCAGAAGCGGCTGGCGCCGGCCGCCTTGGCGGCCTTGGCGCGCGCCAGCACGGCGTCCACTTCCATCAGCTTCTGCGCCGCCACGCCGGTGTCGTAGCGCGCCGCCTGCGGGCAATAGGCGCAATCCTCCGGGCAGCCGCCGGTCTTGATCGACAGCAGGGTGGAAACCTGCACCGCGTTCTCGTCGTGATGCATGCGGTGCACGGTGTGCGCGCGGTACAGCAGCTCGTTGAACGGCAGCGCGAACAGCGCGGCGACTTCCTCGCGGCTCCAGTCGTGGCGGACGGCGGCTTCGGGCATGGGGTGGCTCCGTGGCTGAGGCCGCGAAGTGTGGGCGGCGTGCACACATGCGTCAACCGTTCGCATGGGTATCGAGGTTGACGCGAGCTGCCGCTACCATCGACCCGTCCGGCAAGGAGGCAAGGCGACGATGCCCAGGGAAGCATGGCTACAACCGTGGCGCGGGCTGCAGCACTGGCTGCTGCCGTCCTGCTGCCTGCTGTGCGGCGCCGCGGGCGCGAACGACCTGGATCTATGCGCGCCCTGCGCCGCGGAGCTGCCGCGCAACCGCAGTTGCTGCGCGCGTTGTGCACTGCCGTTGCCCGCAGCCGCCGCGCTGTGCGGCGAGTGCCAGCGCCATGCACCACCGTGGGACGCGGCATGGGCGCCCTTCCGTTACGGCTGGCCGCTGGACCGGCTGGAGGCGCGCTTCAAGTTCGGCCGCGATCTCGCCGCCGGGCGTGCGCTGGCCGCGTTGTGGCAGGGCGAACCGATGCCGTTGGCCAGGCCCGCCCTGCTGCTGCCGGTGCCGCTGCACCGCACGCGGCTACGCCAGCGCGGCTACAACCAGGCGCTGGAACTCGCGAAACCGCTGGCGCGCGCGCTCGGCGTGCCGCTGCGCCGCGACCTGCTGCTACGGCTTCGCAGCACGGCGGCGCAAACCGAACTGGACGCCGTCACCCGCCGCCGCAACGTGCGCGGCGCCTTTGCCGTGCGCGCGGGCATCGCGCTGCCCGCGCACGTGGCCGTCCTCGACGACGTGATGACCACCGGCGCCACCCTCGCCGAATGCGCCCGCATGCTGAAGCAGGCCGGTGTGCAGCGGGTTGACGTGTGGGCACTGGCACGCGCGCCTTCACCCGGCCACCGCGCGTAGACGGCGATCGCACCGCTACAATCGGCGGATGACTTCGCCCGCCCCAAACGCCTGGCTCCCCGCGCCGTTGCGCAGGCTCGCCGCCCGCGCGCTGGAAACCGCGCTCAACCACACGCTCTCGCTCGATCCCGACACGCAGGGCAGGCTCGCCGGATTGAACGGCCGCCGCGTGCTGCTGCACCTGCGCGGGCCGGAACTGGCGCTGGCGGTGAACGTGGAAGACGGCCAACTGCGCGTCGGCCCGCCGGACGACGGCGAAACCGCTGCGGGCACGCTGCGCGTGGCCGCCACGCCGGGCAGCCTGCTGGCGATGGCGCTGCGTCGCGGCGACGACGGCGTGGCGCCGGGCAAGGTGGAGATCGCCGGCGACGCCGACCTCGCACGCCGGCTGGAAAAGCTGGCCACGCAGTTCGCGCCGGATTTCGAGGAGGCCTTCGCGCGCACCTTCGGCGACGTGCTGGGCGTGCCGCTGGCGCGTGCGGTGCGCACGGCGCTGGCGCATGCGAAGGAAACCGCCAGCCACCTCACCGAGGACGGCGCCGCGTGGCTGCGCGACGAGTCGCGCCTCGCACTGGCGCCCGGCGAGGCGGAAGCCTTCCTCGACGGCGTGGACACCCTGCGCGAGCGCAGCGAACGGCTGGAAGCGCGGCTGGCGCGCCTCGAAGCCCGCCTCAAGCCTCACGGCAAGGGAGCCGGCGCGTGACCTCGCTGGCCGTCGTTCCGCGCCTGCTGCGCGTCGCCGTGGTGCTGCTGCGTTACCGGCTCGACGAGCTGGTGGACGCCGCCCACCTGTTCCGCCCGCTGAAGCTGGTGCGCCCGCTGCTGGGCCGCCCCGCGGTGGACGTGCGCAGCCTGCCGCGCGGCGCGCGGCTGCGCCTCGCCCTTACCGAGTTGGGGCCGATCTTCGTCAAGGCCGGCCAGGTGCTGTCCACCCGCCGCGATCTGGTGCCCGCCGACATCGCCGACGAACTGGCGCTGCTGCAGGACCAGGTGCCGCCCTTCCCCGGCGCCGAGGCGCGCTCCATCGTCGAACGCGAGCTGAAAGCGCCGGTCGGCCGTCTCTACGCCGCCTTCGACGAGACGCCGCTGGCCTCCGCCTCGATCGCCCAGGTGCACGCCGCCGAACTGCCGGACGGCCGCGCCGTGGTGGTGAAGGTGCTGCGCCCCGGCATCGACGCACGGATCGCGCGCGACGTGAAGCTGCTGCAGTCGCTGGGCGAGCTGGCGAACCGCTGGCACCCCAACGCCGACAAGATCCGCCCGCTCGACGTGGTGGCCGAAGTCGAGAAGATGCTGGAGAACGAACTGGACCTGCAGCGCGAAGGCGCCAGCGCCAGCCTGCTCCGGCGCAACTTCGCCAGCGGCGTCGATCTCTACGTGCCCGAGGTGCATTGGGACCTGACCGCGCAGCGCGTGCTCACCCTGGAACGCGTGCACGGCATCAGCAGCGACGACATCGCCGCCATCGACGACGCCGGCATCGACCGCAAGGCGCTGGCCGCCAAGGGCGTGCGGGTGTTCTACGAGCAGGTGTTCCGCGACAACTTCTTCCACGCCGACGCCCATCCCGGCAACATCTGGGTGGACGCCACGCGCCCCACCGAGCCGCGCTTCATCGCGCTGGATTTCGGCATCATGGGCTCGCTGCCCGAGGCCGACCAGTACTGGCTGGCGCAGAACTTCATCGCGCTGTTCGAGCGCGACTACGCGCGCATCGCCAAGCTGCACGTCGACGCCGGCTGGATGCCCGACACCGTGCGGCTGGACGAACTGGAAGCCGCCGTGCGCACGGTGTGCGAACCCTACTTCACCCGTCCGCTGTCGCAGATCTCGCTGGCCGAGCTGGTGGTGAAACTGTTCCAGACCGCGCGACGCTTCGAGCTGACCCTGCAGCCGCAGCTGATCCTGCTGCAGAAGACCCTGCTCAACATCGAGGGCGTCGGGCGCATGCTCGATCCCGAGATCGACATCTGGGCGGTGGCGCATCCGGTGCTCAAGCGCATCCTGCGCGAACGCTACAGCCCGCTGCGCACCCTGCGCGAAGTGCGCAGGCAGTTGCCCGAGTGGCTGCACCTGGCGCCGCAGTGGCCCGAGCTGTTGCGCGCATCGCTGCAACGCATCGCCCAGGGCGAACACCGGCTGCTGGCCGACGCCGATACGCTCAGCCACCAGAGCCAGCTGCTGCGCCGGCTGCTGCGCATGATCGCAGGCAGCGCGCTCGGCGCCACCCTGGTGCTGTGCGCCACCCTGCTGTGGGCCTTGTCGCCCCAGCACGGGCCCTGGCTGCCGCTGGGCATGGGCGTCGCGGGAGTGCTGGCCTTCGGCCTCGGCTGGCTGCGCTCGCGCTGAACCCGAGCGACCCATGCTCGACATCCTCCACCAGGACGACGCCCTCATCGCGGTGAACAAGCCCGCGGGCCTGCCCGTGCACCGCTCCGCGATGGTGAACGACGCCGAGCAGTACCTGGTGGACGTGCTGCGCGAGCAGGTCGGCGGCAACGTCTACCTCGCGCACCGGCTCGACCGCGCCACCAGCGGCGTATTGCTGGTCGCGCGATCGAGCGAGATCGCCGCCGCGCTGGGCGAGCAGTTCATGGGTCGCGACGTGCGCAAGCAATACCTCGTTGTCGTGCGCGGCTGGCCCGAGCCGGACGAGGGCGTGGTCGACTACCCGCTGCCCGGCTCGCGCGAGACGGGCCCGCGCCGCGAAGCGCGCACGCGCTACCACCGCCTCGCCACCGTCGAGGTGCCGATAGCGCTCGGCCGCTACCCGCAGCAGCGCTATGCGCTGTTGCTGGCCGAACCGGAAAGCGGCCGCTTCCGCCAGATCCGCAAGCACCTCGCGCACATCCACCACCCGGTGATCGGCGACTGCCAGCACGGCCGCAGCGACCACAACCGCCTCTACAAGCAGCACTTCGCCTGCCACCGCATGTTGCTGCACGCGTGGAAGCTCGATTTCCGGCATCCGGCGAGCGGCGCGGCGATGACGCTGCACGCGCCGCTGGACCGCGAATACGCCGGCGTACTCGAACGCTTCGGCTGGGCCTTGGCCGAAGACACGAAACCGTCCGCCGGATGACGCACGCTTCCGCATCCCGTTCGTTCCGGGTGTAGCGCCGCAGCGCGAAGTCGAAGGACATTCCGCGACAAGGCTTCGACTCCGCCGCTATGCGGCGACGCTCAGCCCGAACGGCATGTGCCGCCTCTCGCCCGCGCCATCCCCTACACTCCGCGCATGCTGACCGTCAGCCGCACCCTTGCCCTGCCCGAAACCGAGCTCGTCGAGCGCTTCCTGCGCGCCGACGGCCCCGGCGGCCAGCACGTCAACCGCACCGAGAGCGCGGTGGAGCTGCGCTTCGATGTGGCGCGCTCGCCCACGTTGCCGGAGCCGCTGCGCGAACGCCTGCTGGCTCGGCGCGACCGCCGGCTCACCGACGACGGCGTGCTGGTGATCCAGGCGCGCCGCTTCCGCGACCAGGCGCGCAACCGCGACGACGCGCGCGAGCGGCTGGTCGAGATCGTCCGCGCCGCGCAGGTGGTGCCGAAGAAGCGCGTGGCGACCAAGCCCACGCGCGCCTCCAAAGAACGCCGTCTCGCCGGCAAGCAGCAACGCGGCAAGCTCAAGCAGCTGCGCGCGAAGAAACCGGGGGACGAATGAGCGGCACGGTCTTCGCGCCTTCGCAACTGCCGCCGTGCATGCCGCGCCTGCGCGACAGTTGGCGCCGCAAACTGTGCCGCGGCGTGCTGCGCCTGTGCGGCTGGAGCCTGGTCGGCACATTTCCCGACGTGCCGAAACTGGTGTTGATCGCCGCGCCGCATTCCTCGTGGTGGGACGGCATCTGGGGCCTGCTGACGAAGGCCGCGATCGGCGCCGACGTGCACTTCATGGCCAAACGCGAGCTGTTCCGCGGGCCGCTCGGCTCGCTTCTGGTCAAGCTCGGCGGCATCCCCATCGATCGCAGCGCCGCCGCCGGCATGGTCGAGCAGATGGTGGAGCGCTTCGCCCGCCAGCCGACGCTGTGGCTGGGCATCGCCCCCGAAGGCACGCGCCGCCACGTGCCGAAGTGGAAAAGCGGCTTCTGGCGCATCGCCCACGGCGCCGGCGTGCCGGTGTTCCCGGTCGCCTTCAACTACCCCGACAAGACCATCCGGCTCGGCCCGCTGTTCGACACCACCGGCGACATGGCCGCCGACGTCGAACGGCTGCGCGCCTTCTATGCGCCGTTCCGGGGGAAGCACCACGGGGTGTGATCGAGCACTTCACCGCCCCGAATGCCCCGGCTCGTCGTAATCGCGATGCGTGAGCAATCCAGGGCGGATCAGGTCGATGAAGGCGCGCGCCTCGGCGCTCAGGAACTTGCCCTTGCGCATCACCACGCCGTAGCTGCGCTGTGGGAACCAGCGCGACATGTTGCGCACGGCGAGGCGCGCGTGGTCGGCCTCGGCGATGCAGATGCCGGTGACGATGGAGATGCCGAGGCCCATCGCCACGTATTCCTTGATGACGTCCCAGCCGCCCACTTCGATGGCCACCTGGTAGGGCACCTGGTTCTGCTGGAACACCAGGTCCACCAGGCGGTAGGTGGATAGCCGCTGCGGCGGCAGGATCAACCCGTAGGGCGACAGGTCCGCCAGCGTCACTTCCGGCTTGGCCGCCAGCGGATGGTCGGGCGGCAGGATCAGCATGGGGTCGTAGTGGCGCACCGGCGCCCAGGCGATGTCGTGCGGCACGTCCAGCATCGAACCCACGGCGAAATCGGCCTTGTCCTCGCGCAGCATCGCCATGCCGTCCCGTCCGGTGACGTTGGCCAGCTGCAGGTGCACGGCGGGATAGCGCTCGCGGTAGCGGCGCACCAGCTCGGGCAGCAGGTACTGGATGGTGGACGTGCCGGCGGCGATGGTGAGCTGGCCCGCGGTGAGTCCCTGCACCTTGGCCTGGAAGTCGCGGTCGAGGTTGTCCCAGCCTTCGACCAATGGGCGCGCCAGCTCGTACAGCGCCTCGCCGGCATCGGTGAGGTTGATGCGACGGCGACGCCGTTCCAGCAGGGTCGTGCCCAGTTCGCGTTCCAGCGCCTGCAACTGCAGGCTCACCGAGGGCTGGGACAGGTACAACGCCTCGGCGGCACGGCTCAGCGTGCCCAGCTTCACCGTGGCCACGAAGGCGCGCAGCTGCTTGTGGCGGTTGCCCTTGTAGTAGAAGCGGGCCGCTTCGCCGGCCGAACCATGCGCGTGCGTACGCTTTTCTGCTGCACTGCGGGACGGCTTTCGGACCGATTTCGCCACCCTTGATGATGATTTTTGATCTTTCATGTCAATGACTTGAAACTAACATTGATATAGACAATATCAAAAATTGAAACATTTGCTTTGTCAAACTACAATCCGATGACCTAGCTTCGAGTCGTCCAATGACCGGAGCCGATCATGGCCTTGCCCCGCGAACGCCTAGCCACCGACGCCGTGCGCCTGCACGGCCAGCCCAGCCCTGCCCAGCAGGCCATCCTCGATCCGCAGGCGCTGGCCTTCCTCGCCGACCTGCACCGGCGCTTCGACCCTCGCCGCCGCGAGTTGCTGGCCGCCCGCCGCGAACGGCAGGCCCGTTACGACGCCGGCGAGCTGCCCGATTTCCGCGCCGACACCGCCGCGATCCGCGAGTCGGAATGGACCGTGGGCCCGATCCCGCCCGCCCTGCGCGACCGCCGCGTGGAGATCACCGGGCCGGTGGAACGCAAGATGATCATCAACGCGCTGAACTCGGGCGCGAAGGTGTTCATGGCGGATTTCGAGGACTCCTCCGCGCCCAGCTTCGCCAACCAGCTCGACGGCCAGATCAACCTGCGCGACGCGGTGGCCGGCATGCTGGATTACACCTCGCCCGAAGGCAAGCACTACCGCGTGAACGCGAACCCCGCCGTGCTGGTGGTGCGCCCGCGCGGCTGGCACCTGCCGGAGCGCCATCTCACGGTGGACGGCGAGACCATGAGCGGCGCGCTGGTGGACTTCGGCCTGTTCGCCTTCCACAACGCACGCGCCCTGCACCGCCGCGACCTCGGCCCGTATTTCTACCTGCCCAAGCTGGAATGCATGGAGGAAGCCGCGCTGTGGGACGCGGTGATGGCGCACGCCGAAGCCGAGCTGGACCTGCCGCCCGGCAGCATGAAGGTCACCGTGCTGATCGAGACGCTGCCCGCCGCGTTCCAGATGCACGAGATCCTGCACGCGCTGCAGTCGCGCGCCGTGGGCCTCAATTGCGGCCGCTGGGATTACATCTTCTCCTACCTGAAGACCCTGCGCGGCCACCGCGACCGCCTGCTGCCCGAGCGCGGCCAGGTGCTGATGACGGTGCCTTTCCTCAAGGCGTATTCGGAGCTGCTGATCCAGACCTGCCATCGGCGCGGCGCGTTCGCGATGGGCGGCATGGCGGCGCAGATCCCGATCAAGGGCGACGAGGCGGCCAACGAGGCCGCGCTGGCCAAGGTGCGCGCCGACAAATTGCGCGAGGTGAAGGCCGGCCATGACGGCACCTGGGTGGCGCACCCCGCGCTGGTGCCGGTGGCGCAGGCGGTGTTCGACGAATACATGCCCGAGCCGAACCAGCGTGACGTCGAGCGCGACGACGTGCGCGTGGGCCGCGAGCAACTGCTGGCGCCGTGCGCCGGCACCATCACCCGCGCCGGCTTCGACAACAACGTCGAGGTGTGCCTGCGCTACACCGCGGCCTGGCTGGACGGCCAGGGCTGCGTGCCGATCCACCACCTGATGGAAGACGCCGCCACCGCCGAGATCGCCCGCGCGCAGTTGTGGCAGTGGCTGCACCATGCCGACGCTCCGGCCGGAGGCGGCCTGGCATTCCCGGACCACGCGCCGATCGACTTCGCCCTGTTCGACCACGCGCTGGCCACGCACGCCCATCGCCTGCGCGACAGCCATGTGCCCGGCGCAAGGCGCGTGGATGCCGCCGCGCGGCTGCTGCGCGAACTGATCCACGCCGACACGCTGGCCGATTTCCTCACCTTGCCCGCCTACGAACAGCTCGCCTGATCGCGGCATCCACTGCACCCAACTCAACGGAAGCCACACCATGAAGACCCATCTACCCACCGCCGAGCAGATCGAGCTGGACTGGAACAACAACCCCCGCTGGGCCGGCATCCGCCGCAACTACAGCGCCGCCGACGTGGTGCGCCTGCGCGGCACCGTGGCCATCGAACACTCGCTGGCGCGCCACGGCGCCGAACGCCTGTGGAAGAGCCTGCACGAGGAAGACTTCGTCAACGCGCTGGGCGCGCTCACCGGCAACCAGGCCATGCAGCAGGTCAAGGCCGGCCTGAAAGCCATCTACCTCTCCGGCTGGCAGGTCGCCGCCGACGCCAACCTCGCCGGCGAGATGTATCCCGACCAGTCGCTGTATCCCGCCAACTCGGTGCCGCAGGTGGTCAAGCGCATCAACAACACCCTGCTGCGCGCCGACCAGTTGCACCACGCCGAAGGCCAGGACGGCATCGACTGGCTGGCCCCCATCGTGGCCGATGCCGAGGCCGGTTTCGGCGGCGTGCTCAACGCCTTCGAACTGATGAAGGCGATGATCGAGGCCGGCGCCGCCGGCGTGCATTTCGAGGACCAGCTCGCCAGCGTGAAGAAGTGCGGCCACATGGGCGGCAAGGTGCTGGTGCCGACGCGCGAAGCGGTGGACAAGCTCACCGCCGCGCGCCTCGCCGCCGACGTGGCCGGCGTGCCTACCCTGATCGTGGCGCGCACCGACGCCGACGCCGCCGACCTGCTCACCTCCGACATCGACGACAACGACAAGCCCTTCGTCACCGGCGAGCGCACCGTGGAAGGCTTCTTCCGCGTGCGCGCCGGGCTCGAGCAGGCGATCAGCCGCGGCCTGGCCTATGCGCCCTACGCCGACCTGGTGTGGTGCGAGACCAGCAAGCCGAACCTGGAAGAGGCGCGCCAGTTCGCCGAGGCGATCCACCGGCAGTTCCCGGGCAAGCTGCTCGCCTACAACTGCTCGCCCAGCTTCAACTGGAAGAAGAACCTCGACGACAGCACCATCGCCAGGTTCCAGCGCGAGCTGGGCGCAATGGGTTACAAGTTCCAGTTCATCACGCTGGCCGGCTTCCACAGCCTCAACTACGGCATGTTCGACCTGGCGCACGGTTATGCGCGCCGCCAGATGAGCGCCTTCGTGGAATTGCAGGAAAGGGAGTTCGCCGCCGCCGAGCGCGGCTTCACCGCGGTGAAGCACCAGCGCGAGGTGGGCACCGGCTACTTCGACGCGGTGACGCAGGCGATCCAGCAGGGCCTGTCGTCGACCACGGCATTGAAGGGCTCCACCGAGGAAGCGCAGTTCGCCCGGCCCGCTGCGGCATAAGGGATCGCCCCGCGGATTGCCTGCGGCCCGCCGTTCCGGTTCATGCCGGGATGGCGGGCATCGGCCTGCCGGCTACGCCGTCGCGCCGTCGAAACCGAACTGCCGCCACGCCTCGTACACCGCCACGGCCACGGTATTGGAGAGATTCAGGCTGCGGCTGTCCGGCTGCATCGGCAGGCGCAGGCGTTGCGCCTCGGGAACGGCGTCCAAGACCTCGCCCGGCAGGCCGGCGGTTTCGCAGCCGAACAACAAGGCATCGCCGCGCGCATAACGCACATCGACGTGACGCACGCGGCCACGCGTGGTGAAGGCAAATACGCGCGGCTGGCCGATGGCGGCGAGGCAATCGTCGAGGCTGTCGTGCACCGCCACGCGGGCGTACTCGTGATAATCCAGTCCGGCGCGGCGCAGGCGAGCGTCGTCGAGCTCGAAGCCCAGCGGGCGGATCAGGTGCAAGGCGGCGCCGGTGTTGGCGCACAACCGGATGGCGTTGCCGGTGTTCGGCGGAATCTCGGGACGGAACAGGATGACATGCAGCATGCGGCGATTATCGCGTGCGCGGCGCCGCGCAGGCGAGATGGCGCGAGCATCAGCCGCGCGCCAGCGGACAGGCCGTGCCGGCGACCGCCGTGGCGCAGGCGCGGTCCGCATTGGCCAGCGTGCGGGTGGCCGCCGGGCGCATCGTGAACATCGAACCCAGCACCAAGGTGCAGACCAACAGACAGGCGGCGAACAGGCTGCCCAGCATCACGGTTTCGCTTTTCATGGGGAATCTCCGGCAAAGGCTTCGGTAGGAATCCGGCACAGCGGGAAAAAATCCGCAGGCGGACTGGTGCGTTCGGTCGCGGGTTCGGTGCACCTGCTCAGCCCGGCTGGCGCGGGCAGATCACGCCGTCGGCCGGCAACGCGCATTGCGCGGGGCTGGCGAGCAAGGCGTTGGCGATGCCGCCGGCGGCCAGCTGCGGCGAGGACGGCGTCCGCAACATCGTGCCCAGCACCAGGATGCAGACCAACAGGCAGGCGACGAACAGGCCGCTCAACATCAGGTTCTCGTATTTCATGGTTGTCTCCGACTTGGATGGGTGGTTCCTGCACGAGGTAATCAGCAGGTTCCGTGCCAAACCGAAAAATTTCTTCAACTCATTGAAATGTCGATGATTAATTAGACAAGCCTGCACGCCGATCGCTTGTCCGCGGACAGCCGCACCCGTAAAGCGGACAGCTGTCCGGACGCATGCCCAGCTCGCCCGTCGCGCAGACCGCCCGTTCGCCCATGCTCGCGACCCGTTGCACATGCCGCAGCCTGCGTGATCGGTGCCGATGGCGGCTCCGCACCGGAGTAATCGCGCATACAGGCGCGATCCAGCATCGCGCGCTAGCATGGCGACTGGACGCTCGCCGTCCGGCCTTTCCCAACCCGACACCGGAGCCGTCCCATGCGCAAGACCGTGTTGCTGATCGTTCCCACCCTGCTGCTCGGCGCCTGCACCTGGGGCATCAATCCCACGCCGGCCTCGCGGAACGTGCGCACGGCATGGAACGGCGACGTCTCCGGCTGCCGAGACCTCGGCAAGATCACCGTGTCGGTGATGGACCACGTCGGCCCGGTGGACCGCAACGACATCAAGGTGCGCGACGAGCTGCAGGTGATGGCGCGCAACGAAGCCGTGAGCATGCATGCGGACACCATCAAGCCGCTGGCCGACCCCGCCGACGGCTCGCAGCCCTGGGGCGCCTACCAGTGCGGCTCGCGCGTCATCCAGCCCGCCACCACGAACAACCCAGCCCAGCCGGCAGACAGCGGCGCGACCAAGACCTATCCGATCAAGGGCTGAGCCAACGCGTCATCCATGCATCGAAGGGCGCCTCAAGGCGCTCTTCGGCTTTTTGCCCCCGAACAACGCCACGCGATCGTCTCTAGGTTCCGCGCGTGCCGGCGGTGCCGGCGGCCTGGTCAAGCATCCGCACAGGCGCACACACGACGACGCCCATGCGATGCGCAAGCCGCGGTGCACCAACCACCCGGAATACAACACCCTCATCCGACGTTCTTCGCTTTCTACATTCGGCGACAACGGCGGCAGCGGCGCATCGATGCGGAATGACGCGGCGGCGTGTTCGTCTGGAGGCGAGGCGCCGGACGGACTGCTCTCGCCCGCAGCCATTGCGTATCCTCTAGCCCATGAACACGCTGATCGACGCACCACGGCGGATTGCGCGCCGCCTCGTCTCCCCGTTGCGCCCGAAATCGCGGGCGTGGCTGGAGACACTGCCCGGTTTCGCGGCGCCTGCGGACGCCGTCGAGACCCTGCACGGGCCGCAGGCCTTGCACCAGGCGCTGCTGGCGCAGATCGCGCAGGCCACGCGGCGCATCGTGCTGGTGGCGCTGTACCTGCAGGACGACGATGCGGGCCGCGAGGTGATGGAAGCGCTCCACGCGGCGCATGCGCAGCGGTCCGGGCTGGAGATCGACGTTTTCGTGGACTGGCATCGTGCGCAGCGCGGCCTGATCGGCAAGCAGAAGAGTCCGGGCAACGCGGCGATGTACCGCGACTTCGCGCAGCGCCACGGCGGCGGCGTGCGCGTGTGGGGCGTGCCGGTGCAGAACCGCGAACTGTTCGGCGTGCTGCACCTCAAGGGTTTCGTGTTCGACGACACCGTGCTGTACAGCGGCGCCAGCCTCAACGACGTCTACCTGGCCAGGCACGGACGCTACCGGCTCGACCGCTGCCACCGCATCCGCGATGCTGCCCTGGCCGAGAGCATGGCAGCGTTCACGCTACGGCAGTTCCGCGACAGCGAGGCGGTGCGCCGGCTCGACCTTCCCGATCCGCCGCCGACGCGCACGCTGCTGCCGGCGATCCGCACGTTCCGCCAGCAGTTGCAGCAGGCCGGCTACCTGGTGCCGATGGCGGCCCTGCCGCCCGGCGCGGTGGCCGTCACGCCGCTGAAGGGTTTCGGCCGCAACG
The DNA here is from genome assembly GCA_040371205.1 of Rhodanobacter sp. Lineage (NCBI taxonomy): Bacteria > Pseudomonadati > Pseudomonadota > Gammaproteobacteria > Lysobacterales > Rhodanobacteraceae > Rhodanobacter > Rhodanobacter sp. Next base: position 279,731 of record AP031382.1, on the reverse strand, counting down.
ACAACGCACTCAACGACGCCATGCTGGCCCTGCTGCGCAGCGCGCGGCGGCGCATCGTGCTGCTCACGCCGTACTTCAACCTGCCGCGGCCGGTGCGCGCGGCGATCGGCCAAGCGCTGCGGCGCGGCTGCACGGTCGAGATCATGGTGGGCGACAAGACCGCCAACGATTTCTACATTTCGCCCGAGCAGCCGTTCCGCACCATCGGCCTGCTGCCCTATCTCTACGAGAACAATCTGCGCCGCTTCGCGCGCACGCATGCGCGCCAGCTCGCCAGCGGCCAGCTGAACCTGTGGCTGTGGCGCGACGGCGACAACAGCTACCACCTGAAGGGCCTGTTCGTGGACGACGACTGCGCCCTGCTCACCGGCCACAACCTCAACCCGCGCGCGTGGGCGCTGGATCTGGAAAACGGGCTGCTGCTGCGCGACCCCACGCGCTGTCTGCACGCGATGCACGAGGCGGAGTGGACGGCGCTGCGCCAGCACGCCACGCGGCTGGTCGACCACCGTGCGCTGCAGAGTGCGCGCAGCTATCCGCCGGAAGTGCGGCGCCTGCTGCGGCGGCTGAGCCGGGTGCGACTGGACCGGTTGGTGAACCGGCTGCTCTGAGCGCTGGACTACGGCGTTGCCGGGCCGCCCTCGACGGGCCGCCAGAAATCGTGGAAGTTGAACCAGTTGTACGGCGCCACGCGCACGTAGTGTTCCAGCCGCGCGGCATAGCGGGCGAGCAACGCATCCAACGCCGGGCCACGTCGCTCGCGCGGGATCGCCACGCTCTCGGCGAACGGCTCGAACACCAGCCGGTAGCGATTGCCGCCGAGGTACAGCCCGAAGCACAGCAGCACCGGTACCTGGAGCGCAGCGGCAAGCAACCACGGCCCCACTGGCAGCGGCGCGGGCGCGCCGAGGAAATCCACCGCCCGCTGCGCCTCCTGCTCGCCGGCGCGGTCGGCGAGCAACGCCACCATCGCACCCTGCGCACAGGCTTCGGCGGCCGCCAGCACCACGCTGGCGCCTCCCTGTGCGGCGTCGATCACCGACTTGCCCACTTCCGGCGCCAGCGCCTCGAGCAGCTCCGTCATTGCCGGCGTCCTGGCCTTGTCCAGCACCACGCGCAGCGGCATGTCGAGACGGCGCGAACCGAGCACGCGCAACGCTTCGAAGCTGCCCTGGTGCGAACCGACGAGCAGCACGCCGCGCCCCCCGGCCAGCCGACGCTCCAGCTCGGCCAGGCCTTCCACCTCGATGTCGAAACCGCGTTCGCCGCGCGCCAGCAGGAACACCCGGTCCAGCGTGGTGGCGGCATAGCCATGGAACTGGCGCAGCATGGGCCAGATGCCGGGCGCATGCCCGAACACGCGCGCGAGATACTGCCGCGACGCGCGCCGCTCGGCACCGCGACGCAGGAAGAAATACAGCGTGATCGGATACAGCAGCAGCCGCGCGAAACGGCGGCCGCCATGCAAGGCCAGCGCGCGGATCAGCCACAGCGCGAAACGGCCGCCGCCTTCGCGTTGCGCCCGCCAGTGCGTGGCGTCGGCCATGCCGCGGGCCTCAGCCCTGGCTGCGGTGCGCTTCGACAAACGCGCTCAGTTCGCGCAGGCTGGCGAAGATGCGCCGGTTGTCGGGATGGTCGGAGCGCAGCTGGAAACCGTAGCGCCGGGTCACCGCCAGCGCGATTTCCAGCGCGTCGATGGAATCCAGCCCCAGTTCGCCGCCGAACAACGGCGCGTCCGGGTCGATCTTCGCGGGATCGACGGCTTCGAGGTTCAGGCTTTCCACGATCAGGGTGGCCAGCTCGTGCTGGGCAGCGGTCAATTCGGCCATCGGCAGGAAACCCCGGAAACGTCGTCGAATCAGTGGAATGCAGCCGCAAAGTGTAACATGGCGGCCTTGTCATTCCCGGTTGCAAGCATGATCGAGGGCTGTGAAAGCAAGTGGGCCGGAGCCGGCCCGGCATGCGCGCCGCGCATTTCCTACCGCATGGACGACGCCACCGCTTTGTTGGCCGAACCTGGCGCCTTGGCCGTGTTTGGCTTCGGCAACCACGTGGCCGCCAGCGGCGACCCGCGCCTGCTGCGTGTGCCGTTGGAGGCCTTCGACGCCCCCACGCCCTTCGAGCTGTGGCAGGTGGACGGCCCGGTACGGCATGGCCGCCATGGCACGCTGCGCTGGTCGGCTGGCGGCGGCTGGCTGTTCGCCGCGCTGGAGCTGGACGAGCGCGAGCACGGCGGCCCGGCCGGCGCGGCCCGCGTGGTCTACGCCCAACTGCGCGATTTCGTCCGCAGCCGCGACGAGCGGCAAGTGCTGCGCATCTGGAATTACCAGGGCGCGATCAACCAGGGCGAGGGCGACGCCGAACGCTACAAGCTGTTCTGCGACGGCCGCGCCGAAGGCTGCGGCGACTGGTTCGCCGACGGCTATCCGGCTGCCACCGCGATCGGCCACCACGGCGACCCGCATCTGCTGCAGGTCTACCTGCTCGCCAGCGCGGAGGCCGGCACCGCGGTGGAGAACCCGCGCCAGACCAGCGCTTGGCGCTACCCGCGCCAATACGGCCGCACCGCGCCGGGCTTCGCCCGCGCGATGCGCCTGCCCGCGCAGGATGCGCTGGCGATCTCCGGCACCGCCGCCGTGGTGGGCCACGCCTCCGCCCACGAGGGCGATACCGCCGCGCAGCTCGGCGAAATTCTGGTCAACCTCGAAGCCCTGCTGGCCAGCGCCGACATGCCCGCCGGCTTCGACACCCACGCGCCCCTCAAGGCTTACGTGCGCCACGCCACCGATGCGCCGCACGTGCGCGAACTGCTCCGGCAGCGGCTGCCCGGCGTGCCGGTGCTGCTGCTGCACGGCGACGTCTGCCGCAGCGAGCTGTTGGTGGAGCTTGATGGGTGGCGGTATGCCTAGCGCGCCCGCTGGCACGGACGCGCCGGCAGCAGCTTTGCGCACGGCGCGTCTGCAGCAGGCCGGACACTTTTTGCCGCGATGCGCGGTACGCGAGCCTCGATAGCCGCGCTCCCAGCGCTACGCCTTTTTCGTCGGCCGTTTCCAGCCGGCCAAGGTGAGCTGCCGCCCGCGTGCCACCGTGAGCGCGTCCGCGGGAGCATCCTTGGTGATGACCGAACCGGCGCCGATGGTGGCCTGCGCGCCGATGGTGACCGGCGCCACCAGGGCGGCGTTGGAGCCGATGAAGGCGCCGTCCCCGATCCGGGTGACGAACTTGTTCACGCCGTCGTAGTTGCAGGTGATGGTGCCGGCGCCGACGTTGACGCCGCGGCCGATCACGGTGTCGCCAAGGTAACTCAGGTGATTGGCCTTGCTGTCCGCGCCGATGCGGGTCTTCTTGGTTTCGACGAAGTTGCCCACGTGCACGCCGGCGTCGAGTTCGGTGCCTGGGCGCAGCCGCGCGAACGGGCCGATGGTGCAAGGGCCGTGGGTGACCACGCCGTCCAGGTCGCAATGCGGCTGCACCACGGTGCCGGCGGCGAGCCGCACGTCCTTCAGCCGGGTGAACGGGCCGACGCGCACTTCGTCGCCCAGATGCACGGCGCCTTCCAGGATCACGTCGATGTCCAGCTCCACGTCGTGGCCGTGGCTGACCTCGCCGCGCACGTCGACACGCGCCGGGTCGGCCAGGCGCACGCCGCCCTGCATCAACGCCTGCGCGGCGCGGCGCCGGTATTCGGCTTCCAGCCCGGCCAACTGCTGCGCATCGTTGGCGCCCGACGCCTCCATCGGGTCGGCGCATTCGATGCCGAGCGCGGGACGCCCCTCCTCGTTCGCCATGCCGAAGATGTCGGTGAGGTAGTACTCGCCCTGCGCGTTCTCGTTGTCGAGCCCGGCCAGCCAGACGCGCAACGCCGCAGCAGGCGCTGCCAGGATGCCAGTGTTGACCACGTCGATGGCGCGCTGCTCGTCGGTGGCGTCCTTCTCCTCGATCACGCAGCGCACGCGGCCGTTGCCGTCGCGCGAAACGCGGCCGTAGCCGTAAGGGTCGGCGACCCGGATCGCCAGCAGGCCAAAGCCGCCTTCCACTTCCGTGAGCAGGCGCAGGGTGTCGGCGCGGATCAGCGGCACATCGCCGTAGAGCACCAGCACCTGCGCCGCGTCGGGCACATCAGGCAGCGCCTGCTCCACCGCGTGGCCGGTGCCGAGGCGCTCGGCCTGCAGCACCCAGTGCAGGTCCTTGTCGCCCGCGAACGCGGCCTGCACCTGGTCGCCGCCATGGCCGTACACCACGTGGATCGCGGTCGGCTGCAGCGCGCGCGCCGTATCCAGCACATGCGCCAGCAACGGCCGGCCGGCCAGCGGCATCAGTACCTTGGGCCGCGTGGACTTCATGCGCGTGCCGGCGCCGGCAGCGAGGACGATGACGTGCAGCGGGACGTGGTTCATGCGGGTCGGCCAGGACGTGTGCTGGCCGGGAAGTCTAGCAGCCGCTCCCGCCACCGGATCAGCGCGGGCGGGCGCCGCCTCTTGCCCTGACAGAGACGCTCGTCTTGCCGGCGCGACAGACGAAATCAAAGGCGTACTCACGCTCGAACGGCCGTGCACTGCCGTCCACGGCATGCGTGGTTCCAGCGGCGTCAGCGGCCCAGTGATCCACGCGCAGGGGCCAAAAGCGCCACTGCATCACTGCCGGGCGCACAGCGGCGAAGTACGCGTCCCATGGCGGCAATGCCATGTCCACCACGATACCGATGACATCGCTCACCCTGCCGGCCGCATCGACGCGTACCGACACGTCGATTGCTTCAAGCGCGGGACAGGCCTGCCGCATCGCAGCCGGGTACGACGGCATCTTCCAGTCCAGCGGCTCGCCACCGCTGCTGGTCTCGCCCAACGCCAACGGCACACTGACTGTGCCGGAACTCTCGCCGTTCGCCGGTTTGCCCGCGGGGGTGGAAGCGCAGGCTGCGAGGCACAGCGCCAGCAGGCTGACGAGAGGCTGGCGAACGGTCATGGCTCGACTCCTCGCTCCGATGCAGGCCACATGTCACCAGACTACTACCGGCCGCGGCACCTACCACGGACACGAAAACGCCGGCACGAGGCCGGCGTCTGATTCGATACGACCGCCAGGACAAGCCAAGGCTCAGTGCTTGAGGTTCCTGCGCAGCCGTTCCAGCGCCTGCAGCTGGGCCATCGCCATCGCGAGCTTGGCCTGGGCTTCGGCCACTTCCACCGCGTCGGTGCGGCTGGCCAGCGCGTCCTCGGCTTCCTTCTTGGCGCGCTGGGCGGCGGCTTCGTCGATGTCCTCGGAACGGATGGCCGTATCGGCCAGCACCGTCACGGACTGCGGCTGCACTTCGAGGATGCCGCCGCCGGTGAGCGAGATGTCGATCTTCTCGCCGTTGACGTCGGTGACGACGACCTTGCCCGGCTTCAGCCGGGTGATCAGCGGCGCGTGGCGGGGCGTGATGCCCAGCTCGCCGATTTCGCCGGTGGCGACGACCATGGTCGCCTCGCCGGCATAGATCTCGGCCTCGGCGCTGACGACTTCGACGCGGATGGTGGTGGTCATGATGGTTCTCGCTGCACTCGAAGTGGGTCGGAAGGAAGTCGCTTACGCGGCCTTCTTCGCGCCCATCTCCTCGCCCTTCTTGATCGCCTCGTCGATGCCGCCGACCATGTAGAACGCCTGCTCGGGCAGGTGGTCGACGTCGCCTTCGACGATCATCTTGAAGCCGCGGATGGTTTCCTTCAGCGACACGTACTTGCCGGGCGCGCCGGTGAACACTTCGGCCACGTGGAACGGCTGGCTGAAGAAGCGCTCGCACTTGCGCGCGCGCGCCACCACCTGCTTGTCCTCTTCGGACAGTTCGTCCATGCCGAGGATGGCGATGATGTCCTTCAGCTCCTTGTAGCGCTGCAGCATGCCCTGCACGCGGCGGGCCACGTCGTAGTGCTCCTGGCCGACCACCTGCGGATCGAGCTGGCGGCTGGTGGAGTCCAGCGGATCCACCGCCGGATAGATGCCCAGCGAGGCGATCTGGCGCGACAGCGTCACGGTGGAATCAAGGTGCGCGAAGGTGGTGGCCGGCGACGGGTCGGTCAGGTCGTCCGCGGGCACGTACACGGCCTGGATCGAGGTGATCGAACCGGTCTTGGTGGAGGTGATGCGCTCCTGCAGCACGCCCATCTCGTCGGCCAGCGTCGGCTGGTAGCCCACGGCGGACGGCATGCGGCCGAGCAGCGCGGACACTTCGGTGCCAGCCAGCGTGTAGCGGTAGATGTTGTCCACGAAGAACAGCACGTCCTTGCCCTTGCCGGACGCGTCCTTCTGGTCGCGGAAGTACTCGGCCATGGTCAGTCCGGTCAGCGCGACGCGCAGGCGGTTGCCCGGCGGCTCGTTCATCTGGCCGTAGACCATCGCCACCTTCGACTCCGGCAGGTTGTCCAGCTTGACGACGCCGGCGTCCTGCATCTCGTGGTAGAAGTCGTTGCCTTCGCGGGTACGCTCGCCCACGCCGGCGAACACCGACAGGCCCGAGTGCTTGGTCGCGATGTTGTTGATGAGTTCGAGCATGTTCACCGTCTTGCCCACGCCGGCGCCGCCGAACAGGCCGACCTTGCCGCCCTTGGCGAACGGGCACACCAGATCGATCACCTTGATGCCGGTTTCCAGCAGCTCGTTGGCCAGCGCCTGCTCATCGTAGGACGGAGCCTCGCGGTGGATCACCCACTTGTCTTCGGCATTGATCGGGCCGACTTCGTCGATCGGATTGCCGAGCACGTCCATGATGCGGCCCAGGGTGGCGTTGCCCACCGGCACCTTGATGCCTTCGCCGGTGTTGCGCGCCACCAGGCCGCGCTTCAGGCCGTCGGTGGAACCCAGCGCGATGGTGCGCACCACGCCGTCGCCGAGCACCTGCTGCACTTCCAGCGTGATCTCGGTGCCGTCGATCTTCAGCGCGTCGTACACCTGCGGTACCTGATCGCGCGCGAATTCGACGTCGATGACCGCGCCGATGATCTGAACAACTTTGCCCTGGCTCATGGATGTGCTCCGGATGGATCTCTGTGATTTCGTATCAGCGCCGACGAAGCGTCGCCTGGTTTAGTGCAACCACGAAGCGGTTGCTTTTATTCGGATTGCGGTCATGGATGACCGCACTTATACAGCCGCGGCACCGCCTACAATCTCGGAAATTTCCTGCGTGATCGCCGCCTGGCGGGTCTTGTTGTAGACCAGCGTGAGCGTGTCGATCACCTTGTTCGCATTGTCCGACGCGCTCTTCATCGCGACCATGCGCGCGGCGTGTTCGCTGGCAAGGTTCTCCAGCACGCCCTGGTACACCACCGACTCGATGTAGCGGCCCAGCACGTGCTCCAGCACGGTCTGCGCGTCGGGCTCGTAGATATAGTCCCAGTCGTGGGCCTGCTCCAGCGCAATGCCGGCGTAGGCCGATTCGCCAGCCGCCTGGTGCGCTTCCATCTCGGCGGCCACCAGCGGCAGCGGCAACAGCGCGTCGATGGTGGGCTTCTGCGTCATGGTGTTGACGAAGTCGTTGTAGGCCAGGAACACGCGGTCGAGGCTGTTCGCCGAGTAGGCGTCCAGCACTACCTTGATCACGCCGACCAACTGCTCCAGCTTCGGCCGCTCGCCCAGGTGGGTGACGCTGCCGGCGAGGTTGACGCCCTTGATGCGGCGGAAGAACTGCAGCGCCTTCTGGCCGATCGCCACCACGTCCACCTGCACGCCCTGCTCCTGCCACTCGCGGATCGCGGGCAACAGGCGGCGGAACATGTTGGAGTTGAGGCCGCCGCACAGGCCGCGGTCGGTGGAGACCACGATGTAGGCGACGCGCGCCACGTTGGCGCGCTCGACCAGGAACGGATGCCTGAAGTCGGTGCTGGCCTGCGCCACGTGCGCGATCACCTTGCGCATGGCCCGCGCGTAGGGACGCGAGGCCTTCATCAGATCCTGCGCCTTGCGGATCTTCGAGGCCGAGACCATTTCGAGCGCGCGCGTCACCTTGCGCATGTTCTGCGTGCTCTTGATCTTGGTTTTGATTTCGCGTCCGCTAGCCACGTCTGCCTCAACCTGTCGGGTCTGTGCAATGCCGGTTCACGACCGGCGCGCCGTTCCTGGGATTACCAGCTGCCGGTCTTCTTGAACTCGTCGAGGCCGGACTTGAAGGTCCCTTCGATGTCGTTGTTCCAGTCGCCGGTGGCGACGATCTTCTTCATCAGCTCGCCGTAGTTCTGGTGGAAGAAGTCGTGCATGCCCTTCTCGAACGCCAGCACCTTGTTCACCGGCAGGTCGTCGAGGTAGCCCTTCTCCGCGGCGTACACCGACAGCGCCAGCTCGGCGATCGACAGCGGCGCGTACTGCTTCTGCTTCATCAGCTCGGTCACGCGCTGGCCGCGGTCGAGCTGGGCGCGGGTGGCCGGGTCGAGGTCGGAGGCGAACTGCGCGAACGCCGCCAGCTCGCGGTACTGCGCCAGCGCCAGCTTCACGCCGCCGGAGAGCTTCTTGACGATCTTGGTCTGCGCCGAACCGCCCACGCGCGACACCGAGATACCGGCGTTCACGGCCGGGCGAATGCCCGCGTTGAACAGGTCGGTCTCGAGGAAGATCTGGCCGTCGGTGATCGAGATCACATTGGTCGGCACGAAGGCGGACACGTCGCCGGCCTGGGTCTCGATGACCGGCAGCGCGGTCAGCGAACCCGTCTTGCCCTTCACTTCGCCGTGGGTGAACTTCTCGACGTACTCCTCGCTGACGCGCGAAGCGCGCTCGAGCAGACGGGAGTGGAGATAGAACACGTCGCCCGGGTAGGCTTCGCGGCCCGGCGGGCGCTTCAGCAGCAACGAGATCTGGCGGTAGGCCACGGCCTGCTTGGACAGGTCGTCGTACACGATCAGCGCGTCCTGGCCGCGGTCGCGGAAGTACTCGCCCATGGCGCAACCGGAGTACGGCGCGATGTACTGCAGCGCGGCCGATTCGGAGGCGGAGGCGACCACCACGATGGTGTTGGCCAGCGCGCCGTTCTCTTCCAGCTTGCGCACCACGTTGGCGATCGACGAGCGCTTCTGGCCGATCGCGACGTAGATCGAGAAGATGCCCGAATCCTTCTGGTTGATGATCGCGTCGATGGCCAGCGCGGTCTTGCCGGTCTGACGGTCGCCGATGATCAGCTCGCGCTGGCCGCGGCCGATCGGGATCATCGAGTCGACCGACTTGTAGCCGGTCTGCACCGGCTGGTCGACCGACTTGCGCCACACCACGCCCGGCGCGACCTTCTCGATCGGCGAGCTGAGCTTGGCGTTGATCGGACCCTTGCCGTCGATCGGGTTGCCCAGCGCGTCCACCACACGGCCGAGCAGCTCGGGGCCGACCGGCACTTCGAGGATGCGGCCGGTGGTCTTGGCGACGTCGCCTTCGCGCAGGTGCTGGTATTCGCCCAGCACCACGGCGCCGACCGAGTCGCGCTCGAGGTTCAGCGCCAGCGCAAACGCATTGCCCGGCAGTTCGATCATTTCGCCCTGCATCACGTCGGCCAGGCCGTGGATGCGCACGATGCCGTCGGACACGCTGATGATCGTGCCTTCGTTGCGGGCTTCCGCGCCGAGCTTGAACTGCTCGATGCGGTTCTTGATCAGCTCGCTGATCTCGGACGGGTTCAGGGTGGTGCTGGACATGGGTCGATATCCTGAAATTTGAAAGCTCTTTTAAGAGTCCAGCCATGGATGGCTGGTTTTTGCTCTTCGCGAAACGGATTTCGCGTGAAACCTATTGACTGTCCAGCCACGGATGGCCGGTTTTTGCTCTTCGCGAAACGGACTTCGCGTGAAACTAGACCAGGGCTCCGGCCAGGCGCTCCAGGCGGCCGCGCGCGGAGCCGTCGATCACTTCGCTGCCGGTGTCGACCACCACGCCCGCCAGCAGCGAGGCGTCGACGGATGTTTCCAGTTCGATCTCGCGCTTGAAACGGCGCTTCAGCGAAGCCTTGAGCTGTTCGGCCTGCGCGGCATCCAGCGCCATCGCGCTGGTCACCTTGACCAGCAGCTGCGACTCGGATTCGCGGCGGTACTGTTCGTACAACGCGGCCACCTCGGGCAACAGGGCCATGCGGCGGTTCTCGGCCATTTCGCCCAGGAACTGCGCAAACGGCGCATCCGCCGCCATGCCTTCCGGCAGGTGCAGCGCCACCAGTTGCGCCGGCTGCACGCGCGGGTCGCTACCGAGCGCGGCCACGCGCGCGTCCTGCGCCACCGCCGCCGCGAACGCCAGCGCCTGCGACCACGCAGGCAGCGTGCCGTGGGCGTGGGCCAGCTCGAACGCGGCGCGGGCGTAGGGACGGGCGAGGGTGATTGCCTGGGCCATGGATCAGACCTCGGCGGCGAGCTGGTCGAGCAACGCCTTGTGCGTGGAGGCATCCACCTCGCGCTGCACGATCTTGGACGCGCCCTGCACGGCCAGCGCACCCACGCGCTCGCGCAACTGCTCACGCGCCTGCTGCGCCATCGCGGCGATGTCGTCCTGGGCCACGGCCTTCAGGCGGTTGATCTCGACGATGGCGTCGGCGCGGGCCTTGTCGAGGATACCGTTGGCCTGCTGCTGCGCCTTGTCGATGATCTCCGACGCCTGCTGGCGCGCCTTGCGGATCTCGTCCGCCACCTTGGCGTCGGCATCCTTCAGCTCGGCGTGCGCACGCTCGGCGGCGCTGAGGCCTTCGGCGATCTTGACCTGCCGCTCCTCGATGGCCTTGGTGAGATGCGGCCAGATGAACTGGACGCAGAACCAGATGAGGATGGCGAAAGCAATCATCTCGCCGATCAGTGTGCCGTTGGGAAGCATCGCTGCGTTACCTGCAAATACGGAACGGAACCGGTGCGGGCCTTTGCGCGACCCGCACCGAAAGGATGGCGGCGACCAGCGCCGCCAGCGTCGATCAGCCCAGCTTCGACAGCAGCGGGTTCGCGAAAGCGAAGTACATCGCCAGCGCCACGCCGATCAGGAACGCCGCGTCGATCAGGCCGGCCAGCAGGAACATGCGACCCTGCAGCAGCGGCACCAGCTCCGGCTGGCGGGCAGCGGCTTCCAGGAACTTCGAACCCATCACGCCGATGCCGATACAGGCACCGAGGGCGCCGAGGCCGATGATCAGGCCGAGCGCGATGGCGGTGAAACCCTGCACCTGGGCGATTTGAACGATGTGAGCGGCGACTTGGTCCACGGTGATCTCCTCGAAAAAACGGTTGTTGCGTTGAAGGGTTGAAAAAATCGAAACGGAATCAGTGATGGTCGTGCGCCATCGAGATGTACACGATGGTCAGCACCATGAAGATGAAGGCCTGGATCGAGATGATCAGGATGTGAAAGAGGCCCCACACCGTGTAGCCGATGATGCCTGCGCCGTACAGCGCCCAGCCGGCCACGCCCGCGCCCGCGCTAAACAGGCCGGCGATCAGCATGAACACCAGCTCGCCCGCGTACATGTTGCCGAACAGTCGCATCGCCAGGCTCACCGGCTTGGACACCAATTCGACGACGTTGAGCAGGAAATTGAAGATCCACAGCGCCGGATGATTGCCGAACGGCGCGGTGAACAGCTCATGCATGTACCCGCCGAAGCCCTTGGCCTTGAAGCTGTAGACGATGATCAGCAGGAACACCGTGATCGACATGGCAAACGTCATGTTGGTGTCGGCGGTGGGCACGGCGCGGAAGTGGCCGATGCCGAACTTCTCGGTGATCCACGGCAGCAGGTCGACCGGCAGCAGATCCATCGCGTTCATCAGGAACACCCAGACGAACACGGTCAGCGCCAGCGGACCGAGGAACCTGCGGTCACCGTGGAATACGTCTTTGACCTGGCCGTCGACGAACTCGAGGATGATCTCGACGAAGGCCTGGCCCTTGCTCGGCACGCCGGAAGTAGCCTTGCGCGCCACCGACCAGAACCACAGGCAGAACACCACGCCCAACGCCAGCGACACCGTGATCGAGTCAAGGTGCACCGCCCAGAAACCGTCCTTGCTCGCATGCGGAACGAGGTGCGTGAGGTGGTGCTGGATGTATTCGGAAAGACCGCCCGGCTCGCTTGCCATGCCTCAACCCTTGAACCTGAATGCCACCAGATAAACCGCGTAAGCAGCCACCAGCCCCGTCACGGCAGCCAGCGGCGGCAATTTGTACTTGAACAGGATCAGCCCCAACCCACCCACGACCACTGCCCATTTCAGCAACAGGCCGAGCAGCAGGCGGAAGAAAGCTACCGCACCACCGACCAGTCGACCGAAGGTTTGCACGGACATCAGCGCGGTACCCAGCGCTACCGTGAATCCCCCGGCCACAGCCGAAACAGCCTCCCGATGCCCCCTGGCGATCAGGAACACCGCACCGACCACCGCCGCTGCCACCAATTGCAGCAGGACAATGCGCAATGCGAGGCGCCGACCGGCATCGAGACTGTTGAGCACGTAACTTCTCCGCACCGGTTCTCACCGATACCAGCCGCGAACGCGATCCTATCTGCAAAAGTATATCAGCGCCGCGCTCGCAGCGACAAGCTGCACACGCCACGCAACTCGCCTCGCGGACAACCCGCCGGACGGCCGCCGTCGCCTGATTCGCCTAAAGAAAAGGGCCGGACTTGGGGAAGTCCGGCCCAGACTGCCGAGCGGAGGGGAGATGCCGGCAGAGAGTGCTTTGTTGCGACGTGCTGCCTTACTTGGCGGCCGCCTTCTTGACCACCGGCGCGGCGACCGCGTCGTTGGCGGCCTGACGCTGCTCCTGCGCAAGCGCCTGCAGCGATTCCGCGGTTTTCTGCGCAACGGCGATGATTTCCTGCGAAACCGCCACGGCACGCTCGGCCTGCTCGCGGCTCAGGTTGGCGCCCTTCTCCCACAGGCCGCGCAGGGCGTCGGCGTCGCGGGTTTCCAGCGCCTCGGCCACGAAGGCAGCGGAGTCGCGGGTCTGCTGCTCGAACGCCTTGAGCTGCAGCGCGGCGACCGTCTCCAGACCCTTCAGCGCCAGCGACTGCGCCTTGAACGCGCTCTCGGTGGCTTGCTTGGTGTAGGCGAAAAACTGGGTGTTGAATTGCTGCGTCATATGCTTGCCCTCGCTGGGGTGTGCGGGTAGTAGGAAACACTCTAGCAAGCATTTTTGTGCAATGCAATATATTTTTCTTCGGGCGACCAGACCAATCGGGAAATATTCAGGAAACACGGCCTCTTGCCGGAGGAAAACCTTCGTCGCAGCGCGTCAACTCCGCGCCGCGATGACACTCAGGCCTTGGCCGGCTTCTCGTCGTGGCCGCCGAACGCATGGCGCATCGCCGACATCACCTGGTTGGCGAATGCATCATTGCCACGCGAACTGAAACGGCCGAACAACGCCGCCGTAAGCACGGGCGCGGGCACGCCCTCCTCGATGGCGGCCAGCGCCGTCCAGCGACCTTCACCGGAATCGGAAACGCGGCCGGCGTAATGCGCGAGGCTGGGATCACGGCCCATCTCGATCGCGGTGAGGTCGAGCAGCCACGAACCGACCACACTGCCGCGCCGCCACAGCTCGACCACCTCACCGAGCGGGAAGTCGTATTGGTAGCGCTCGGGATGCTCCAGCGGCGTGGTCTCGGCGTCGATCACCTGCGCCTGCTTGCCCACGTTGGCGCCGTGCAGGATGTTGAGGCCTTCGGCATAAGCCGCCATCAGCCCGTATTCGATGCCGTTGTGCACCATCTTCACGAAGTGCCCGGCGCCATTCGGCCCGCAATACAGGTACCCCTGCTCGGCCGGCGACGGGTCGCCCTCGCGCCCCGGCGAGCGCGGCGCGGTGGCCACGCCCGGCGCCAGCGCAGCGAACGCGGGCTCGAGGTGCTCATAGGCTTCCTTCGGCCCGCCGATCATCTGGCAGTAACCGCGCTCGCGGCCCCACACGCCGCCGCTGACGCCCACGTCCACGTAGCGGATGCCCTTTTCGCCCAGCGCCTTCGCGCGGCGCAGGTCTTCGACGTAATGCGAGTTGCCGCCGTCGATCACCATGTCGCCGGGACCGAGCAGCGGCACCAGGGTGTCGAGCACCTTGTCCACCACCGCGGTGGGCAGCATCAGCCAGACCGCGCGCGGGCCGGACAGCTTGCCGACCATCGCCTCGATCGAATCCGCCGCCTGCGCGCCCGCTTTGGCGGCGGCGGTCCGCGCGTCGGCATTGGTGTCGAACGCCACACAATGGATGCCAGCCGCCTGCATGCGGCCCACCATGTTCAGGCCCATGCGCCCCAGGCCGACGAAGCCCAACTGCAAACCGCCCTTCGCATCCGTCGTCATGCTTGTGTCCCGTCGTTACAAAGTGAAAAGCCACCGTCCGCCGCGACGGCCCTGACGGGCATCGCGGCATCGGGTTCCTGCGCCCTCGCGGGCGCCATCAATCGCCACGGTAGCTGCAACCCGAGGTGCAAGTCTCGTGCACCACCACCTCGGCCAGCAGCGGCAAGGCGGGCTTGAGACGTTCCCAGATCCACACGGCCAAGCGCTCGCTGGTCGGATTTTCCAGGCCGGTGATGTCGTTGAGGTAGTGGTGGTCGAGCTGATCGTAGAGCGGCTGGAACGCCGCCTTGACGTCGGCAAAATCCATCACCCAGCCGCTATTCGCACCGATTCCGCCGCTGAGATGGACTTCCACGCGGAAGGAATGCCCGTGCAGGCGCGCGCACTTGTGCCCCGCAGGCACGTTGGGCAGGCGGTGGGCCGCCTCGATCTGGAAAACCTTGAAGATGCGCACGCTGTGGCTCCGGCGGTCCGTCGACCGCGGATCGCACGGGCGCGGGATGGAGCGCGTGATGGCATGGTGGCTATGGGTGGACTCGAACCACCGACCCCAGCATTATGAGTGCTGTGCTCTAACCGGCTGAGCTACATAGCCATGGGGTGGGCCGCCGCACCGGATCGCAACGAAGCCGGTGGCGGGGCGCGGCAGTTTAATGGCGCGCACGTCCAGGTTCAAGCCATCCGGCTTGCCGCGCCCCCGGCCGCATGGTTGAATCGGTCCATCGCCCTGCGCGCGCCGGCTGCTGCCGCTGCGCGGCTTGGCCCGAGGATGACGAGATGATCGACGTCGATGGCTACCGTCCGAATGTGGGCATCGTGCTGCTGAACGCGGACGGCCGCCTGTTCTGGGCGCGCCGGATCAACCGCGACGGCTGGCAATTCCCGCAGGGCGGCATGCGCAGCGACGAGACGCCGCTGGAGGCAATGTACCGCGAACTGGAAGAAGAAACCGGCTTGGCGCCAGAGCATGTCGAAGTGGTGGCCTCCACCCGCGGCTGGCTGCGCTACAAGCTGCCGCAACGCTATGTGCGGCACCACCAGCACCCCACCTGCATCGGCCAGAAACAGGTCTGGTTCCTGCTCAAGCTGGTCAGCGCGGAGAACGCACTGCGGCTCGATGCCGCCGAGAAGCCCGAGTTCGACATCTGGCGCTGGGTGGATTTCTGGTACCCGGCCGCCCACGTGGTGAATTTCAAGCGCCAGGTCTACGAGCGCGCCCTGCGCCATTTCGCCCCGCTGGTGGAAGGCATGTGCCGGATCGAACTCGGCCATGCCCCGCCGCGCGAAACCGGCGACGTCCAGACAGACGAGCCGCAGCAGGACTGGCGCGCCGCCTGAGAAGTTGACAATCATTCGCATTCGCGTTCTTATGTGCGGCATGTACATCTGCCTGTGCAATGCCGTCACCGACCACGACATCCGCCGCGAAGTCGCCGACGGCGTGCGCAGCTTCGCCGAATTGCAGTCGCGCACCGGCTGCTCGGACTGCTGCGGCTGCTGCGAATCCGAGGCGCGCGCCTGCCTCGCGCAGGCGGTCGGGCAGCACGGCTCCGCGGCGGCGCTGCCGGCCTTCGTCGCGGTCGCCTGAGCGCGCTGCGCAAAAGCGCGCGCGAACCGTTGCCATTCGTGTTACGCAGGCCGCACGGCGAACTCCGTATAGTCGCGGCATCCCCACCCGCACGGAGACGGCCATGAAGGGCGATGCCAAGGTCATCGAATTCCTCAACAAGGTGCTCTACAACGAGCTGACCGCGATCAACCAGTATTTCCTGCATGCCCGCATGTTCAAGAACTGGGGCTACGGCGAACTGGCCGAGCACGAATACAAGGAATCCATCGAGGAGATGCGCCACGCCGACCGGCTGATCGAGCGCATCCTGTTCCTCGACGGCCTGCCCAACCTGCAGCACCTCGGCAAGCTGCGCATCGGCGAGAACGTACCGGAATGCATCCAGGGCGACCTCGACCTGGAACTGCTCGCCTCCAAGGATCTGCGCGAGGCGATCGCCTACAGCGAGGGCGTCGCCGACTACATCAGCCGCGACCTGTTCAAGGGCATCCTGCACGACGAGGAAGAACACATCGACTGGCTGGAAACCCAGCAGAGCCTGATCAAGGACATCGGCGCGGAGCGCTACCTGCAGAGCAAGATGCAGAGTTGATCCCCGCGACAGTCACGCCAGCGCCAGGCGGGCGAAGTATCCTTGTACCGCCCGCCAGCATCCCCATGTGAGTGCCATGGATACCGTCGTCTCCCTTCCCACCGTTCCCGACTACCGCAGCAACGGCGCGCCGCTGGTGTTCACCGAGGCCGCCGCGCGCAAGGTGCACGAGCTGATCGCGGAGGAAGGCAACCCCAGCCTGAAACTCCGCGTCTACATCTCCGGCGGCGGCTGCTCGGGCTTCCAGTACGGCTTCACCTTCGACGAGGCGCAGGCCGAGGACGACTTCGCGCTGGAGCGCGAGGGCGTGACCCTGCTGTGCGATCCGCTCTCGCTGCAATACCTCACCGGCGCCGAGATCGACTACAGCGAGAACCTCAACGGCTCGCAGTTCGTGATACGCAACCCGAACGCGAAGACCACCTGCGGCTGCGGCTCCTCGTTCTCCACCTGAGCGCCGTCTGCCGATGTCCGCGGTGCCATCCAATACCTTCGCCGGACTCAGCCTGATCCTCGACCGCATGGCCGAACGCCGCGACGACGCGGCCTGGCTGGCCGGGCAGGCCGCGTCGCCGGCGGCACGCCATCTGCTGCTCGATGCCGATGGCCGCGGTTTCCTGCATGCAGACCGCGACGCGCTGCGCTGGCTGGATGCCGAAGAACGCCGGCAGCTGCCCGACGACGCTTCCGTTTCGTTGCTCGGCATTGCCGACGGTCGTCCGCATTTCCTGCTGGCGCTGGAAGACGAGACGCAGCTCGCGGCGCTCGAAGCCGGACTACGCGCCCGCCGCGCGAGCCTGCGCGAGGCCGGCCTGCTGCTGCCTGCCGACGAAGCCGGCCTGTTCGCCTACGCCAAGGGCCTGGCGCACTGGCACCGCGAAACGCGGCACTGCGCCTACTGCGGTTCGCCGCTCGCCGTGGTTTCCGCCGGCCACCGCCTGCGCTGCACCCACGCCGCCTGCGGCCGCATGCATTTCCCGCGCACCGATGCGGCGATCATCGTGATCGTCGAACACGCGGGCGCCTGCCTGCTCGGCCGCCAGGCCGGCTGGCCGCCCGGGCGCTATTCCACATTGGCCGGTTTCATCGAACCGGGCGAGGCGCTGGAGGATGCCGTGCGCCGCGAAGTGATGGAGGAATCGGGCGTGCGCGTGGGCGAGGTGCGCTACCACTCCTCGCAGCCCTGGCCGATGCCGGCCTCGCTGATGGTGGGCTTCACCGCCGTGGCGCTCGACCCCGCGATCCGCCTCCGCGACGGCGAGCTGGAAGAGGCCCGCTGGTTCACACCCACACAAATTGCCGAGGGCATCGCCGACGGCAGCTTCGTACCGTCGTCGCCGCTGTCGGTGTCCTACCGGCTGCTGCAGCACTGGTTGCACGAACGCGCCGGCATGGCCTTGGACAAACTGATCGCCGCCCAAGGCACCCTGTGACGGCAGGATGCCTCGCATACAATGCGAGGTACCCCACGGAGCACTGCGCATGGCCTTACGTCTGCTTGCCGCCCTGATCGCCCTCGGCCTGCTGCACTGGCAACCGCGGCTGGCGCACTGGCGCAACGACGGCGGCTTCCGCCGCTGGGTGGCGCAATTGAGCGACACCGCCGGCGCCGGCCGCGTGGTGCTGGCCTTGCTGCTGCCGCTGCTGCTGTGCGCGCTGGCCACCTGGCTGCTGCGCCATCTGCCGCTGGCCGACCTGTCGCACCTGCTGTTTGCGCTGGTGGTGCTGCTGTTCTGCTTCGGCCCGCATGCCTTCGAAGCCGATCTCGAAGCCATCCTCGCCGCGCAGGACGACACCGGCCGCGAAGCCGCCGCGCAGGCGCTGGCCGAGGACGGCGAGCATGTGCCGTGGCGCGCGGTGGAGTTGGGCGAGGCCACCGTCTATGCCGCGCTGCGCCGACGCTTCGGCGTGCTGTTCTGGTTCTTCTTGCTCGGCCCGCTCGGGGCGCTGCTGTACCGGCTGGCGCGAGCGCTGGGCCACGACGACACGCTGCGCCTGGACACCGAGGCGCGCGGCACCGCGCGTCAGCTGGCCAACGGACTGGACTGGGTTCCCGCGCAGCTGATGGTGTTCACGCTGGCGCTGGTCGGCCATTGGGACGCCGTGATCGGCGCATGGAACCGCTGGCACCAGCAGGCCTTGCCGAACAGCTGGCTCAACGAAGGCCCCGGCTTCCTCGGCGCCGCGGCGCGCGCGGACATCCAGGTCGACATCGAAGGCGGCGAAGGCTACGTGGAAGAGCGCAGCGATGCGCTGCTGGAACTGCGCCGCCTGCGCGACGCCTTGCTGCGCGCCCTGCTGGCCTGGCTAAGCGTGGTGGCGTTGATCGTGATCGGCGGCTGGCTGCGCTGATCCCACGCTCCCTGCGTCCATGCAGGAAATGGAAAACGCTCAAGCCATCGTGCCGCGCAACGCGCTCACGCGCGCCTCAAGCACCGCGGCGCTGGCGCGCTCGGGCGGCAGCGGCGCATCCACCACCAGCTCCACACGTGCGCGGAAGCGCCGCGGCAGGCGGGCGCGGCCCAGCGCGGAGTCGCGCCGGCTCCACATGCTGCCCCACAACCCACGCAAGGCCATCGGCACCACCGGCACCGGACGGCGCGCGAGGATCTTCTCCACGCCCGGGCGGAACGGCGCGATGGCGCCGTCGCGGGTGAGCGCACCCTCGGGGAAAATGCACACCAACTCGCCGTCGGCGAGCGCCGCGTCGACCGCGTCGTAGGCCTGCTGCAGGATGGCGGGATCCTCTTTCTGCCCCGCGATGGGGATGGCCTTCGCGGTCCTGAACAGGAACCGCAGCAGCGGGAGGTTGAAGATCCGGTAATACATCACGAAACGCGCAGGGCGGCGCAGGTTCGCCATCAGCAGCAGCGGATCGACGAAGCTCACGTGGTTGCACACCAACAGCGCCGGTCCTTCTTCGGGAATGTTGCGCAGGCCGTCCGCGCGCACGCGGTACAGCGTGCTGGTCAGCAGCCAGGTGACGAAGCGCAGGATGAACTCCGGCACCAGAGTGAAGATGTAGGCCGCCACCAGCACGTTGAGCAGCGCGGCGGCGAGGAAGATCTGCACCGCATGCAGCCCCAGCGCAGCGAGGCCCATGCAGAAGAGCGACGCCGCCACGATCAGCACCGCGTTCATGATGTTGTTGCCGGCGATGATGCGCGAGAGCTTCTCGCGCGGCGCGCGCGCCTGCACGAAGGCGAACAGCGGCACCACGTACAGGCCCGCGAACGCGCCGATCAGGGTGAGGTCGAGCACCACGCGCCCGCTGCCCGGCGCGTGCAGGAAGCTCAACCAGTCCAGCCCGCGCACGGGCGCAAGGCCATGCCGGGCGAAGTACAGGTCCACGCCGAACGCGGTGAGCCCGAACGCACCCAAGGGCACCAGGCCGATTTCCACGCGCCGGCCAGACAGCTTCTCGCACAGCAGCGCGCCGATGCCGCTGCCGACCGAGAACAGCGTGAGCGCCAGGGTGTAGACCGAGCCGTCGCCGCCCAGCGTCTGCCGCGTGTAGTTCAGCAACTGCGCGATCAGCACGGTACCGAAGAACCAGAACCACGAGATGCCGAGCACGGCATTCCACACCGTGCGGTCGGCGCGCGTGATGCCGATGACGCGCGCCGTCTCGCCGAAAGGATTCCAGTTGATCTTCAGTTCCGGCGCGGTGGCCGGCGCCGGCGGAATCGCGCGGCTGGCAAGATAGCCCGTCACCGCGACCGCGATGGTCGCCCCCGCCGACAGCCACGGCCCCGCATGCGCCACGCCCATCAGCAGGTTGCCCGCGACCATGCCCAGCAACATCGCCAGCTGCGTGCCCATTTCCACCAGGCCGTTGCCGCCCACCAGTTCCGCCGGCTTCAGCGCCTGCGGCAGGATCGCGTACTTGATCGGCCCGAACACGGTGGAGTGCAGGCCCATCATGAACAGCACCACCAGCAGCAGGCTCACGTGGTGGGTGATGAAACCCGCCGCCGCGATCGTCATCGCAACGATCTCGAACAGCTTCACCCAACGGATGATGCGCGTCTTCTCGATCTTCTCGGCAAGCTGCCCCGCAGTGGCCGAAAACAGGAAGAACGGCAGGATGAACAACGCCGGGGCGAAACTGGCGTACAACCCAGCGATCCGGTCATCCGAACCAAGCTGGAATCCCACCAGCATCAGCAAGGCGTTGCGGAACGCGTTGTCGTTGAACGCCCCCAGCGCCTGCGTCCAGAAGAACGGCGCGAAACGGCGCTGGCCGAACAGGGCGAACTGGCTCATGGCGGTTCCGTATATGGTGAATGCTAGCCGGCCTGACCGCAGGAACCGGCCATCATGTAAAGATGAAGCGCGTCATGTGGAAGAACACCGGCGCGGCGAAACAGACCGAATCCAGCCGGTCCAGCACGCCGCCATGACCCTCGATCATGTGGCCCCAGTCCTTGATGCCGCGGTCGCGCTTGATGGCCGACATCACCAGGCCACCGAGGAAGCCCATCAGGTTGATGACCAGCGCCATGCCCATCGCGCCGAGTGGCGAAAACGGCGTGATCCACCACAACAGGCCGCCCAGCAGGCTGGCCGAAACCACGCCGCCGACAAAGCCCTCCAGCGTCTTGGATGGCGACAGCACCGGCGCGATCAGGCGCTTGCCGCACAACTTGCCCCACACGTACTGCAGCACGTCCGAAGATTGCACCACGATCACCAGGAACGCGATCAGCAGCAATTGCCGATGCTCGTAACCGGGGATCTGCAGAGTCAGCAGCGCCGGCACGTGCGAGATGCAGAACACGCTGATCATCAGCCCCCATTGCACCTTGGCCGCGCGCTCCAGGAAGTGCGCGGTGTCGCCGCCGGCCGCCGCCAGGATCGGCAGCAGCAGGAACGCATAGACCGGAATGAAGATCGCAAACATGCCGTACCAGGCGATGCCCACCAGCACGTACTGGATCGGCAGCACCAGATAGAACGCCGCCACCAGCGCCCAGTAATCGCCGCCGCGCGTCGGCAGCAGCGTGATGAATTCGCGCAGCGCCAGCAGCGAGACCAGGAAGAACAGCACCAGCACGCCAGGCTTGCCGAACAGGAAGGCGGTGCCGACCAGGGCTGCCATCACCCACCAGGCGTTGATGCGTGCGTTGAGGTTGTCCACCGTCGAACGACCCGCCGGCGCCACCCGCCATGCCAATACCCGGCCGACGAGGGTGGCCAGCAGCAACACCGCGCCGATGCCGGCGAACAGGGCCATGGCCTGTTGATGCGAGGTCAGGTGCGGCATCAGGCCACCTCCTGTGACAGCGCAAGCAGCGCGGCGCGCGTCCGTTCCAGGAAACCCTGCTTGTCCTCACCCTCGACCAAATGCAGCGGTGCACCGAAGCGCGCCGTGCACAGCAACGGCAGCGGGACCAGGCGACCCTTCGGCATCACGCGGTTGAGGTTCTCCAGCCAGACCGGCACCAGCTCCAGGCCGCTGCATCGCGTGGCCAGGTGATAGAGGCCGCTCTTGAAAGGCAGCACACCGTCGCCGGGGTTGCGCGTGCCCTCCGGAAACAGGATCAGCGCATTGCCCGCCTCGATCGCCGCCGCCATCGCCGCGACCGGATCCTCGGTGCGCTTCTCGGCATTGCGCTCGACCAGCACGCCCTTGAACACGCGCTGGATCAGGTAACGCCGGAGGATGCCTCGACGCCAGTACTCCGCCGCCGCCACCGGGCGAGCCTGCGCGCGCAAGGCGGCCGGCAGCGCCGACCAGATCAGCACGAAATCGCCATGGCTGCTGTGGTTGCCGTAATACACCCGGCGCCCGGGCGCGAGCTTCTCGTTCCAAAGCACCCGACTGCCCGTAAGCAGGCGGATGAAACCCGTCATTGCGCGGGCAACCAACGGCTCAAGCATGCATCCCCCATGGCTTTTCGGCAGGCACTCGTCATTGCGCCCGTGTCATTCGCAAGATTCGCCCAGGGCCGCGCGGGCTCGGTTCAGCACCGTCAGCACGCACAGCAGGCTGAGCAGCCAAAGCAGGCCATCCTGCCAATGCCCGGCCGGCACACCCAACGCGAACAGCAGGCCGAGCATGCCGAACACCAGCGCGCGGTCGCTCTTGCCCAACGGCCCATCGTAGCGGCGCGAAGCGCCGATCTGCATGCCGAGCACGCCCGTCATCTCAGTCATGACGGCCAACAGCACGAAGACCGCGAGCGGCCACAGCGAGAACATCGACGTCAGCGCGAGCGGCAGGTACAGGCCAGCGTCGGCCACCACGTCGCCCAACTCATTGAGCACCGCGCCCAGCCTGGATGCCTGGGCGTGCTCGCGCGCCAGCATACCGTCGATGGCATTCAGCGCCATGCGCAGCATCAGCCACAGCGGCAGCAGCGCCCACAGCCACCGATGGCCGCCGGCCAGGCAGGCTAGGCCAAGGCCCACCATCAGCGAGACCAGCATCGCCGCCACCGTCACCTGGTTCGCCCGGATACCGGCGTTCGCCATGCGGTTCACCAGCGGCCGCAGTAGCGCCTGGAAGCGTGGCTTGATCTCGTACACGCTGGGCATGAATCAGCTCCCTCTGGAATTCACGGGCGACTACGCGTGGCTGGCATCCATCCTAGCGCGCGCTCCACGCCACGGCCAAGGCGCGTGACGCCTACGCGCCATTCAGCGCGGCGGGTTCTGGTACGCGCCCTGCGCCAGCTGCAACAGGATCTTCATCTCCTCGCGCAACGGCAGCGGCGCCACCACCTCGGCGTCCGGGCCGTACTTGAGCACGTCCATCAGCAGTTCCTTGGAATTGGAATACGGCAGTTGGAGTTCGTAGCGGCCGTCGGGCAGCCACGTGCCGACCTGCTGCGAGTGCCAGTGCGCGTCGGCCACCCAGCGTGCGGCATGCGCGGAAAAACGGATGGTGGCCCTGGCCTTGGGCTGGCCGGCGAAGATGCCGTAGCTGGAGGCCAGCGTCTGATCGAGTTCGTCCTTGTCCACGTCGCGCGCGGACGCGTCCTGCGCCTGCGCCTCGACGATGCGGTCCACCGCGAAGCTTCGCAGCGCCTCGCGGTCGTGGTCCCAGGCGTCGAGATACCAGTTGTCGCGGTAATGCGTGAGCCGCTGCGGCGACACCGTGCGGCGGCTGTCCGAGCCGGTGGTGCGGGCGCGATAGCGGAAGCGCAACTGCTTTCGCTCCAGCACCGCGCCGGCCACGATGCGGAACGCCTGCTGGTCGAGCTTGCGCGCACCCCACGGGATCACCCGGATGCGTTCGATCGGCAGCGCCTTGCCGCTGCCGTGGCCGGACAACAGCTGCTCGATGCGCGACTTGAACGGCGCCAGCGAGCCGGCCAACACGCCGGGGCCGCTGCGGCCGATCAGCTCGTTGAGCGCCAGCAGCGCGGCCAGTTCGTCGGAAGTGAGCCACAGCCCGGGCAATTCGAATCGCTCGCCTTCGTCCCGTTCGTAGCGCCAGGCCGCGTTCTGCTTGCTGCCCATGCTCTCGATCGGCGCGCCCAGCGCGTCGCGCAGGAAGTCGATGTCGCGGTACACCGTGGCGCGCGAACATTCCAGTTCTTCCATCAGCTTGGCCAGCGGCACGGGGTAATGCGCCGACTTCAGCAGGCGATGCAGGGTGAGGGTGCGTTCGTAGCGGTCCATGGCGGGCTCGGCGGTCGCGGCGGCAGATGGGAACTATGGGTATCCACGGCAGTGCCCGCAAGATTGCCCGGCGCCTCTGGCACACGTGTTCGGGCCCGAACCGCGCAGGCGAACCTTGCCGGCCAGTGAGCCGGGCAGCTGGCGTACCAGCCGGTCCGCGACGGGATCGCCTGCCATGTTCATTGCAAATTCAATTGCTTCCGTTAAGGTGTGCCACTTACATTTGCTTAACAAACGGGAATCCCCACCCATGAAGAAGACCCTGATCGCCGCCCTGCTGTTGGCCGCCTGCACCAGCTTCGCCGCACAGGCCCAGGACACCGACGCGAACGCCAATGCCAGCAACGCCGCCAACAACGGCGGCTGGAGCGGCTCGGGCGAATTCGGCTACGCCTCCGCCACCGGCAACACCCGTTCGCAGAACGTCAACGCCAAGCTCGGCCTGAACCAGGAAAACGAGCAGTGGAAGAACAGCTTCTTCCTCGACGTGCTGCGCACCAAGGTGCAGGAGAAGGTGGTTACGCCCGCCGGCAACACGGTCGACCAGTTCGAAACCACCGCCAACCGCTACGACGGCGGCGCCTCGGTGGGCTACAAGCTCGACCCGCGCAGCTACATCGTGGGCGCCGCACGCTACGACCACGACGACTTCGGCGCCAACCTGTGGCAAGGCGTGGTGTCGCTGGGCTACGGCTACATCGCGCTGAAAGACGCACGCAACGAGCTGTCGTTCGAAATCGGCCCCGGTTACAAGGAATACCGCCCGGCGGCGCTCCCGGTGGAAATCAACGGCGTCAAGGTCAACCAGGTCCAGCCGGTGGAACACGAAGCCGTGGCGCGCGGCCTGGTCAACTACAAGTTCCGCCTCACCGACAACACCGCGTTCGAGGATACGTTCCTCACCGAAGCCGGTTCCAAGGACACCTACATCCAGAACGATGCCGGCCTCGCGGTGAACATGACCAAGAAGCTGGCGCTCAAGGTCGGCTTCCAGGTGCGCCACAACAGCACCGTGCTGCCGGGCATCAAGCGGACCGACACGCTGACCACCACCAACCTGGTCTACAACTTCTGACCAGCGGTCAATTGACCGCTGGTCAGCGCAATCCACGGATGGATTGCACGCCGATCAAGCACCAAGGGGCTTGATCATCGGCGGAGCCAAGTCCGGGAAGTGCAGGAAAGCACTTCCGGACACTGAGCGAAGGCTGCTTCATACTCTGGTGCCTACCTGCCCAGGAACTCTGCCGCGCCCTGGCCGAGCAGCGCTTCGGCCACCGCGCGCCCGAGCGCCACGGCGTCCCCGCCGTCCGCCTGCGCCCGCAGCAGCCGGCCGCCGGATGCGTCGCCCACCAGTCCGCTCAGATGCAGGCCACGCTCGGTGAGCGTGCACCACGCACCCACCGGCACCGTGCAGCTGCCGCCCAGCGCTTGGTTCATCGCGCGCTCGGCGCCCGTTTCCAGCCGCGTGTCGGCATCGTCCAGCGCAGCCAACAGGGCCAGCGTGTGCGCTTGGTCGGCGCGCGCCTCGACGGCGATGGCCGCCTGGCCCGGCGCCGGCAGCCAGTCCGGCGCGGCGAGCCGGCTGCGGATGCGCGCGGCCAGGCCCAGCCGCTCCAGCCCCGCGCAGGCCAGCACGATGGCGTCGTAGCGGCCCTCGTCCAGTTTGGCCAGCCGCGTGCCCACGTTGCCGCGCAGGTCGAGCAGTTCAAGATCCGGCCTCAACGCACGCAACTGTGCCTGCCGGCGCAACGAGGACGTGCCCACCTTGGCGCCCTGCGGCAGGTCGGCGAGCCCGGCGTAGCGGTTGCTGACGAAGGCGTCCGCCGCATCCGCGCGCGGCAGGATCGCCGGCAGGACGAAGCCCGGCTCCAGCTCCGCCGGCACGTCCTTGAGCGAGTGCACGGCCAGGTCGGCGCGGCCTTCCAGCATCGCCACTTCCAGCTCTTTCAGGAACAGCCCCTTGCCGCCGATGGCCGCCAGCGGCCGGTCGACGATCTCGTCGCCGCGCGTGGTCATCGGCACCAGTTCCACCGCCAGCCCCGGATGCGCCGCGCGCAGCAGGGCCGCCACGTGCTCCGCCTGCCACAGCGCGAGCGGGCTGCGGCGGGTGGCGATGCGCAAGGTGTTGGGGATCATGAGGTCTCCATGGCGGCAACGGAACGGAAGACGCGATTGTCGCCGATGCTTCGTCCCTGCGGAGCCGGCGTCGATCAGCCCATGCGCAGCAGCTTGCGCAGCGCCGGCAGGTTGCGGCGGCTGACCTCGGGGCTGAAGTCGGTGCCGGCCAGGCGCGCGAGCATGCGTCCGTCGGCCAGCGGCTTCAGCCCCAGCAGACGCGCGGGCGGCACCAGGCAGTTGCGGTGCAGGCGGATCAACTGCTCGGGGTAGGCTTCCTCCAGCTGACGCAGCGATTCGTCGATCAGCAGCTCGCCGCCGGCATGCCGCACGCGCACGTATTTTTCCTCGGCGAGCAGGCAGATCACCTCGTCCAACGCCACGCGCACCTGCTCGTCGCGCACCCGCGCGTGCAGCCATGCGTTGGCGGCGCGCGGCGCGTCGGCCAGCCGCTTCTGCGCGCGCTGCAGGGCCTCGCGCAGACGCTCCAGCCGCACCGGCTTCAGCAGGTAGTCCACCGCGTCCAGCTCGAAGGCGTGCAGCGCGTGGTTCTCGTAGGCGGTGCAGAACACCACCTTGGGCCGCCCCTGCCCGGCCAGCCGCGCGGCCAGCGCCAGGCCGTCCAGGCCCGGCATGTTGATGTCGAGCAGCAACACGTCGGGCTGCGCTTCGGCCAGCGCGGCCAGCGCGGCTTCGCCGTCGCCCACGCTGCCGGCGAGTTCCACGCCTTCGCATTCGCCCAGCAGGGCGGCGAGGCGCAGGCGCGCCAGCGGCTCGTCATCGACGATCAGTACGCGCATCGTCCCTTTCCTTGTCCGGCAGCGGCAGGCGCAGACTCACCACGTAGCGCTCGCCCTGCGGCCCCGCCCGCACCACGGCGCGCGGTCCGTAGCGGAAGGCCACGCGCCGGCGCACGCTGTCCAGGCCGTGGCCGTTGCCGCCGCGCGCGGGCACGTCGGGCAGCGGGTTGGCGATCTCGATGAGGATGGCATCGCTTTCGCGCGCGCCGCGCAGGCTGACCACGCCGCCCTCGCGCAGCGGCTGGATGCCGTGGTGCACGGCATTCTCCACCAGCGGTTGCAGCAGCAGGCGCGGCAACGGGAAATCGCGCGGCAACGCCTCCAGCGCGCGCTCCACGCGCAGGCGGTCGCCGAGGCGCAGCTGTTCGATGGCGAGGTAGCGGTCCAGCAGGGCCAGCTCCTCGCCCAGTGTGCCGTCGCCCTGTTCGTGCTGGCCCAGCGCGGCGCGGAACAGCTCGGCGAGATCCTCCACCGTGCGCTCCGCCGCCACCGGATCCAGCGGGATCAGCGCCGCCACGGTGTTCATGCTGTTGAACAGGAAGTGCGGGCGGATGCGCGCCTGCAGCGCCTCCACCTGCGCGCGGGTCACCGCGGCGAGGCGCAAGCGCCACTGCGCGGCGACGTAGAAGTAGCGCAGGATCGCCGCGCCGAGCAGGCCGGCGATCAGCACGTTGTCGCGCACGAAGGCCGCCGCGCCCTCGCCCACCAGGCCCATGTGCAGCGATTCGTCCAGCCCGTGCGCCACCCAGCTCGCCGCGCCCACGATGGGCATCACCAGCAACCACGCAGCGAGATACGGCAGATGCCCCGGCAGGCGCTGCAGCCACGGGCGCAGCAGGCACAGCACCACCACGATCACCAGCGCCAGCCAGCTCACGAACAGGATGCCGACGCTGTACCCGGAGACGTCGCGATGGTCGCCCGCGGCCAGCCACACCACCGTGGCGGCCAACGCGCCGGTCACCAGCAGGGTGAACAGCACCGGCAGGCTGCAGAAATCCGGCAGCGGGCTGGGTTCGTCGGTGGGGCCGATGGCAGGCAGGCGCATGCGCGCAGTATGCGGCGTCAGCCGGCGAAACGCTGTCCCAGCCACGCGCGCAGGTCGGCGATTTCCTCCGCGCACACCGCATGGGCCATCGGGTAGGCATGCCATTCGACGCGATAGCCCAGGCCTTGCAGCAGGTCGCGGCTGTCGCTGCCGCGCGGTGGGATCACCACCGGATCGAACGTGCCGTGCGCCTGGAAGATCGGCACGCCGGCATTCGCCGCGCTGCGTTCGGCGGCCAGCGTGTCGGCGATCGGCAGGTAGGTGGACAGCGCCACGACGCCGGCCAGCCGCCTGGCGTGGCGCAAGCCCGCGGCCAGCGCGATCGCGCCGCCCTGCGAAAAACCGGCGAGCACGATGCGTTCGTCCGGCACGCCGCGTTCGTTCTCGCGCGCGATCAGCGTCTCGACCGCGCCGATGGATGCGCGCACACCCGCCTCGTCCTGCCGCGCCAGCAGGTCGAAACCGACGATGTCGTACCACGCGCGCATCGGCATGCCGCCGTTCACCGTCACCGGCTGCACCGGCGCATGCGGAAACACGAAACGCAGTGCCGGCCAGTCCGCCGCCACCAGCTCGGGCACGATCGGCGCGAAGTCGTGCCCGTCCGCGCCCAGGCCGTGCAGCCAGATCACGCTGTAGCGCGGATCGGCGGCGGTTTCGTGTTCGACGGCGGGAAGCAAGCTCGGCATGGCGGCAATCGGCAAGGGAAAGCGCACAGCTTAATGCGAAGCGGCGGCGCCTCCCGTGGCCGCGGGCGGCAAGCCCAGCTCCTGCGCAAAGAACGTCAGCATCAGCGCCGTGTTGCCCACGCGCTGGCTGAAGGGCGCGCCGATGCCGTGGCCGGCATTCATGCGCGTGAGCAGCAGCACCGGCCGGCCCGAGCTGGTGGCGTCCTGCAGCGCGGCGGTGAACTTGCGCGATTGCCACGGCGCCACGCGCGGATCGTTCGCGCCGGTGGTCATCAGCACGGCCGGATAGGCGGTGTGCGGCTGCACGTTCTGCAGCGGCGAATAGGCCAGCGTGGCCTTGAACTGCGCCGGATCGGCCACCGTGCCGTACTCGGGCACGTTGTAGGCGCCGTTGGCGAATTCGGTCTCGTGCCGGATCACGTCGTAGATGCCGACCATGCTCACCACCGCGCGGTAGTCCTGCGGATGCTGCACGATCTGCGTGCCCATCAGCAGTCCGCCGTTGCTGCCGCCGAGGATGCCGAGGTGCCGGCGGTCGGTCCAGTGCATGCCGAACAGCGCCAGCGCGGCGGCATGGAAATCGTCGAACACGTTCTGCTTGCGCAGCTTCTGGCCCTGTTCGTGCCACAGCTCGCCGTTCTCGTTGCCGCCGCGGATGTTGGCGAAGGCCAGCACGCCGCCGCGCTCCAGCCAGGCCAGCTCGGGCCCGATGAAATGCGGCGCGACCGGAATGTCGAAGCCGCCGTAGCCGTAGAGGATGGCGGGACGCGCGCCGTCCGGCGTCACGCCCTGCATCGCCAGCACGGTGACCGGGATCCTGGTGCCGTCCTTCGAGGTGCCCTCGATGCGGTAGGCCTTGATCCGCGAATAATCCGCGGCGGCCTTCACCGCGAACACGGTCTTGAGCGTGCCGTCCTTGGCGTCGTATTCGGCCCAGCGTGTGGGCAGCGTCCAGCCGCCGTAGCTGACCAGCGCGCGGTCCTGCCCCTGCTCGGCCGCGATGCCGCCGATGGCGATG
Source organism: Rhodanobacter sp. (assembly GCA_040371205.1). Classification (NCBI taxonomy): domain Bacteria; kingdom Pseudomonadati; phylum Pseudomonadota; class Gammaproteobacteria; order Lysobacterales; family Rhodanobacteraceae; genus Rhodanobacter; species Rhodanobacter sp. The sequence continues at coordinate 249,982 of AP031382.1, read as the reverse complement.
CCCTGTGCGGGCAGCGGCAGGCGGCGCACGAATTTCCCGGCATGGTCGTACTGCTCCACCCACCAGTCCGGACCCCAGCTGCGCACCACCAGGAAGCCGTCGGCGACCGGCGCCACGTCCTGCAGGGCGCCTTCGCGCTGGTCCAGCACCTGGTGCGCATGGCCGTCCGCGTCCAGCGCGAGCAGCTTGCCGCGCGGCGCACCGGCGAAGCTGGCGGCGTAGAGCTGCTGGCCCACCCAGTGGGCGAAACGCACGTCGGCTTCGTCGCCCAGCATCTTCTTCCATTGCGCGCCTTCGCGCAGCCATACCTGGGCGGGGCCGCCGTCGCCCGCGTTGGCCAGCACGGCGAGCTGTTGGGCGCCGGGCGAGGTGAGCAGGCGGTATTCGGCCACCTTGGAGAAATCCTGGCCGAACACCACGGCGTCCTTTGCCGCGGGCTGGCCCAGCGCGTGATGCGCCAGCGCGGCGTCGAACTGCACCACCGCCTTGCCCGCGGGCGGCGGCGGGAAGCGCACGTAGGTGAAGCCCTTCTCGTCGGCGTCCCAGGCCACACCTTCGGGCGTGGTGCCGCCGCCGGCCCATGGCAGGGTATCGGGCAGGGTCTTGCCGCTGGCCACGTCGAGCACGTGCAGGGTGGTGAGTTCGCTGCCGCCCTCGGCGGTGCCGTAGGCGAGGTAGCGACCGCTGGGCGACGGCCAGTAGCCGGTGATCGCGGTGTTGCCGCCGTGGGCGTTGAGGTCCACCAGCACGCGCGGCACGCCGTCCGGCCAGCGCTGCGCGATCAGTTGCGGTTGGGGCTGCGGCGGCGTTTCGCGCAGGTAGAACAGCGTGCCGCCGGCCAGCAGCGGCGAGGAACGGGTGACCGAGGTGATCGCCAGTTGCTGCACGCGCGCGTTCATCGCCTTGCCGTCCGGCATCGCACCGAGCATGTAGTCGGTGTAGCGGTTCTGCGCGGCGATCCATTGCCGCACGGCCGGCGCGTCGGCGTCCTCCAGCCAGCGCCAGGGATCGGGCACGCGCACGCCGTGCAGCACGCTGGCGTCGTCGTGCTGCGGCGAGGCGGGCGGCTGCGCGCGGTCGCCGATCAGCGACACATCGTCGTGTGGCGGCTTGGGAACCTGTTGGGCGGCCGCGCTGCTGACCGCCATACCGGCGGCCAGCGCGAGAGAAAGGGCGAACATGGGACGCATGCGGTTTCTCCGGCAGCTCGGTCGGTCTTCGAGCGTACTCCCGCACCAACCGCCACGCACCTGACTTCCGGCACGGGGAAGGTCGCACGTGCCGCGCGCTCGTTTATGCTGCCTTTTTACGTTGCAAGGATCACCCATGCGCCGCCTGCTGCTCGCCAGCCTGATCGCCCTCGCCGTGCTGCCCGCCGCCACTTTGGCCGCGACGCCGGCCGTCGCCCCGCTCGATCTGCAGACCATCATGGCCAGCCCCGACTGGCTGGGTCATGCGGTGGAAAGCCCGTACTGGAGCGTGGACGGCCGCAGCCTGTACTACGCGCTGAAGCGCGACGGCGACGAGGTGCGCGACCTCTACCGCGTCGACGCCGGCAACGGCGCGGGCGGCAAGCTCGATCCCGCCGCGATGGCGCAGGCCGAGGGCCCGGCGGTGTACGACCGCAACCGCACGCACGCGGCCTTCATCCTGCACGGCGACGTGTTCATGATCGACCTCGCCAGCGGCCGGCGCGTGCAGGTCACGCGCTCGCCGCAACCGGAGTCCTCGCCGCAGTTCAGCGCCGACGGCCGCGCGCTGCAGTTCCGCGACGGCAACGACTGGTACAGCTACGACCTCGCCAGCGGCGTCACCTCGCCCGTCGCCATCCTGAAATTCGCCGACGACCCGCAGGCGGCCCAGCCCGACGCGCTGCAACGCCAGCAGCTCGCGCTGTTCAGCACGCTGCGCGAGATCAAGGCCGACCGCGACGCGCAGCGCGCGCGGCAGCAGGCGCTGGCCGCCGCCGACGCCAGCCGCGCGCCGCAACCGTTCTGGCTGGGCGACAAGATCAAGGCGGCGGACACCGAGCTGTCGCCCGACGGCCGCTGGATGCTGGTGGTCACCCTGCCCGCGCACCACGACGACGGCAAAGCGCCCGACGTGATCCACTACGTCACCGATTCCGGCTACACCGAGACGGAGGCGGCGCGCACCTACGTGGGCCGCAACGATCCCGCGCCGCAGTCGCTGCTGCTGCTCGACCTCGCCGTGCACAAGGCGTGGCCGCTCTCCACCGACAACCTGCCCGGCATCAAGGACGATCCGCTCAAGGCGATCCGCGCGCAGACCGTCGCCGCGCTGCTCAAGGCCGGCCACGCCGACGAGGCCAAGGCATTGCAGGCGCCCGCGGTGCGCCCGGTCACCATCGCCCTGGTCGACAGCGACAGCAACGGCGGCGGCATCGCGTGGAGCGACGACGGCAGCCAGGCCGCCGTGCAGTTGCGCGCGATCGACAACAAGGACCGCTGGCTCGCCACCGTCGACTTCGCCCACCACACGCTGGTGCCGCAGGACCGTCTGCACGACGACGCCTGGATCAACTGGAGCTTCAACGACTTCGGCTGGGAGAAGGACAACCGCACGCTGTGGTACCTGAGCGAAGCCAGCGGCTGGTCGCGCCTCTACGCCAAGCCGCTGGACGGCAAGGCCCGGGCACTCACCGACAACAACCGGTTCGAGGTGAGCCAACCGCAGCTGAGCCCGGACGGAAAGTGGTTCTACCTGCTGGCGAACAAGACGGCGCCCTACAGCTACGACGTCTACCGCGTGCCGGCCAGCGGCGGCGCGCTTACCCGCCTGACGCAGTACGAAGGCGTGGACGGCTTCGCGCTCTCGCCCGACGGCAGCCGGCTCGCCGTGCTGCATTCCGCGCCCTACCTGCTCGACCAGCTCGCCGTGCAGCCGGCCGGCGGCGGCACGCCGCGCGAACTCACCGACACCATGAAGCCCGGTTTTTCCGCGCGTCCGTGGATCCAGCCGCAGTTTGTCGAGGTACCCTCGTCGCACGGCGCCGGCGTGATCTACGCCAAGTACTACGGACCCGCCGGCGAGACCGACGCGCCCGATTCGCGGCCTGCGGTGATCTTCGTGCACGGCGCCGGCTACCTGCAGGACGTGTCGAAGCAGGAGACCTATTACATCCGCGAGCAGATGTTCCAGAACCTGCTGGTGCAGCAGGGCTACGTGGTGCTGGACATGGACTACCGCGGCTCCGCCGGCTACGGCCGCGACTGGCGCGACGCGATCTACCGCCACATGGGCCACCCGGAGCTGGAAGACCTGCTCGACGGCAAGGCCTGGCTGGTCAAGCACCATGGCGTCGACCCGAAGCGCGTGGGCATCTACGGCGGCAGCTACGGCGGCTTCATGACCGAGATGGCGCTGCTGCGCGCGCCGGGGCAGTTCGCGGCGGGCGCCGCGCTGCGTCCGCCGGCGGATTGGTCCACCTACAACGACGAGTACACCTCGAACATCCTCAACGATCCGCAACTCGACCCCGAGGCGTACAAGACCAGCTCGCCGATCGAGTACGCGCAGAACCTGCAGGACCCGCTGCTGATCGAGCACGGCCTGATCGACAACAACGTGATGGCCAGCGACTCGCTGCGCCTCTACCAGCGCTTCGTCGAACTGCACAAGAAGAACTTCTGGATCTCGCTGTACCCGCTGGAACGCCACGAGTTCGAGCACGCCGCCGACTGGTACGACGAGTACCGGCGGATTGACGAGCTGTTCAACACCTACGTCAAGCCGGTCCGGACGCATAGCGGAAATTGAAAGACCGTTGTACCGGCAGCAACATCCGCTGCCGGTCTCCATTCGACATCCAAAGGAGTGAACCCATGCGTCTTGTGTCCTTCGGCCTTCTGGCCGGCTTCCTGGTTTGCGGCGCAACTAACGCCGCAACACCCGCAGCAACCACGGCCGCGGCATCGAGCCAGCCCGCCAGCAGGGCTTCGATCAACGAACTTCTGCAGGTGACGCAGTCGCACAAGCTGATCGACTCCATGACCGCACGGATGGACGGCATGCTACGTCAGTCGATCGCACGCGCCACCGCCGGCAAGCCCATCGATGCCGGTGAACAGAAGATCATCGATGCCCAAGTCGACAAGATGGAGACCCTGATGCAACAGGAGGTGTCGTGGGATTCCTTGCAACCGATGTATGTCGACATCTACAGCAAGACCTTCACGCAGCAGGACATCAACGGCATGCTGGCCTTCTACCGGTCGCCGGCCGGCCAGGCGATGATCGCGAAAATGCCGGCCCTGATGGCGCAACTCATGCAATCCGTGCAATCGAGGATGGCCGCGCTGATGCCGAAGATCCAGCAGATCTCCGACGAGACGACGAAGCAGCTCGCAGCCTACCGGGCAAGCAAGCACGACGCATCGGCACCCGCCGCGAAGAGCAACTGATACTTCCCGCGGCTTGAGCAGGCGGCGTACGTCGATGGTGCCGCACATGAGTGCCGGCACCCGACAGAGTCACCACCAAATCGTGCCCGGCTCTTCCAAAGGCCGGGCGCACTGCGCCCGGCCGTCCAGTGCGCGCTTGCAGGCCACTAGCCCGGCAACGCCGGCATCTGCTTCGCCACTTCGCGCTGGCGGCGGATCTCCTCGCGCAGCGCTTTCCGCTTGGCCTTGCGCTCGCGGCGGTCGTGCTGCCAGAGGTACATCGCGGGCGTGCTGAGCAAGGTCAGCAATTGCGATACCAACAGGCCGCCGAGGATGGCGATGCCCAGCGGCTGGCGCATCTCCGAGCCGGTGCCGAAGCCGATCGCCAGCGGCAGCGCCGCGCCCATCGCCACCAGGGTGGTCATGGTGATCGGGCGGAAACGCACCAGCGCGGCCTCGCGGATCGCCTCGGGCGGCGTCTTGCCGTGTTCGCGTTCGGCGACCAGGGCGAAGTCCACCATCAGGATCGCGTTCTTCTTCACGATGCCGATCAGCATCAGCACGGCGATCACCGACATCAGGGTGAGCTGGGTGTGGGTGAGCAGCATGGCGAGGAAGGCGCCCATGCCTGCAGCCGGCAAGGTGGAAAGAATGGTCAGCGGGTGGATCAGGCTTTCGTACAGGATGCCCAGCACCACGTACATCGCCGCGATCACCGCGATCAGCAGCAGCAACGCATTGGTGAGCGCGTCCAGCAGGTTCTGGTTGTCGCCGGTGTACTTCTTCTGGATGCCTGCGGGGAGGTTGGCGGCGTAGATCGCCTGATCCACCAGCTTCAGGCCCTCGATCTGGGTGGTGCCCTTGGCGAGGTTGTAGCTGATCTGCGACGACTCGATCTGGTCGAAATGGCTGATGGTCAGCGGCGCGGTGATCGGTTTGATGTGCGCGATCGCGGACAGCGGGATCATCTTGCCCTGCCCGTTGCGCACATAGGTGTTGAGCAGGCTCGCCGGGCTCAGCGAATCGGCCTTGTCGGAGGTCAGCACCACCGAGTACTGGCTGATGTCGGAGTAGATCGTCGACACCGGCGTCTGGCCGAACGACCGGTTCAGCGCGTCGTCCACCTCGCCCATGGTGACCTGCAGCCGCGCCGCCGCATTGCGGTCCACTTCCAGCATCTGCTGCTTGCCGATGGTGTCGTAGCTGGTGGTGACGTCGCGGAACTGCTTCATGCCCCGCATCGCCTTGGCCACCGCCAGCGTGGGCTGCTGCAGCGGCGCGCCGCTGGTGCTGCTGAGCTGGAACGAATACTGCGGGCCGCCGTTGCCACCGCCGCCGCCACCGCCGAGGAACTGCACCGGCGTCAGCGACACGTTCATGTCGGCCAGGTTCTTGAACTTGGCCGACAACCGGTCGACCACCTGCTGCGCGGTTTCGTGACGGTCGCCGGGCTTGTCGCCATGCGGCTTCAGGTCGATGAACAGCGTCGAGCGGTTGCCGACGGCGCCGCTGTTGTTGTTGCCGCCGAGAATGCTGGTGACGTCGAGCACCGCCGGGTCGGCACGCACGGTGGCGGAGATGTCCTGGGTACGCGTCGCCATCTGGGTGGGCGAGATGTTGGCATCGGCGGTGATCTGCGCCTGCAGCAGGCCGATGTCCTCCTTCGGCATCAGGCCGCCGCCGGAGATCATGCCCACCAGCACCGCCAACGCGGCGGTCAGCACCAGCAGGATGGGTGGCTGCCAGCGCATCAGCCGGCGATGCTTCATCGCCCAGTCCAGCCAGCGTTCGTAGCGGCGCAGGATGGCCTGGTCGAAACGCTCGGCCCAGCGCTCCAGCCGGCCCGGCCGGCGTGCGATCCCGGCGTGCTCGTGCGCCAGCCAGCGTCCGCACAGCGCGGGCGTGAGGGTCAGCGACACCAGCGCGGAGATCACGATGGTGGCGATCAGCGTCACCGAGAACTCGCGCATCAACAGGGTGAACATGTTGTCGCCGAACACCATCGGGCCGAACACCGCGATCAGCGACAAGGTGATCGACACCACCGTGAAGCCGATCTCGCGCACGCCGGTGAGCGCGGCCTCCAGCGGGCGCATGCCCGCCTCCATGTGGCGCACGATGTTCTCGATCACCACGATGGCGTCGTCCACCACGAAGCCCACGCACAGCACCAGCGCCACCAGCGACAGCGTGTTGAGCGTGAAGCCCAGCGCCCACATCAGCACGAAGGCGCCGGCCAGCGACAACGGCACGCTGAACATGGCGATCACGGTGGGCCGCAGCCGGCGCAGGAACACCAGCATCACCAGCGCCACCATCACCACGCTCATCAGCAGCGCCACGTTCACCTCGTGCAACGCGGACTTGGTGGTGGCGGTGAGGTCGAAGATCGGGCGGATCTGCACGTCGGCCGGCATCAGCGCATGCAGCTCGGGCAGGCGCGCCAGGATGGCCTCGACCGTGGCCACCGAGTTCGCCTCCGGGCGCTTGCTGACCTGCAGCAGCACCGAACGCTGGCCGTTGAACCAGACCGCGGCGTACTGGTCCTGCTGGCCGCCGGTGACGGTGGCCACGTCGGAAAGACGGACCGGCACGCCGTTGCGGCTGGCGATCACCAGCCTGGCGAAGTCGGCCACGCTGTGCAGCGAATCGTTCGCGCTCACCGTGAGCTGGGTGTCGCCGTTGCCGAGCATGCCCTGCGGCGCGGTGACGTTGGCCGCACGCAACGCGTTCGCGATGTCGTTGGCGGTAATACCCACGTGCGCCATCGCGTCGGCGTGCAACGCCACGCGCACCGCATGCGGCGATCCGCCCACCTGCACCTGCGCCACGCCGGGCACCTGCGCCACCGCGGGTTCCAGCAGCGTGTCGGTGAGGTCGTAGAGCTTGTCCGGCGACAAACTGGTGGAAGTCACCGCGACCAGCAGGATCGGGATCTGCGAGGTGTCGAACTTGAAATACTGCGGCGGCGAGATCCCGGTGGGCAGGTCAGGCATGGCGGCATTGATGGCCTGCTGCACGTCGCGCGCGGCCTGGTCGGCGCTGCGGCTCATGTCGAACAGGATCTGGATCTGTGCGCCGCCGTCGCTGGCGTTGGACACCATCTGCTTGATGCCGGGGATGCGCCCCAGGTGCCGCTCCAACGGCGCCACCACGGTGTTCGCCATGGTCTGCGCGCTGGCGCCCGGCGTCGACGCAAACACCACCACGCCGGGAAACTCGATCGACGGCAACGCCGCCACGCCCAGCAGCAGGTAGGCCCAGAAGCCGGCGATGGCCAGGCCGATCGCCAGCAGCGAGGTGCCGACGGGCCGTCGGATCATGGGGGCGAAGATGTTCACGTGTCCTCCGTGGCGCGCCAGCATAACGGGAGACACCGCGCGTCCGGCATCTGTTCCCGCGCTCTTTTATGCCCGGCTTCGCGCCGCAGTGTATGTGCCTGAAGGCCGCCCCCTGCCGAAAGGCAGGGGTTTGCGGGCATCAACGGCGGCTCGCCGTTTCCCTCGGCAGGCGCCGCAGCCAGTCGGCCAATTGCATCAGCACCTGGCTTCGGCCGGGCTCCGCCTCGTTGAACAGCTCGTGGTACAGCGTGGCGAAATAGCGCGTGGTGAGTTGCTGCGTGCCGGTTGCGGCGGCGGAAAAGTCGCGGCTGCCGCCGGCATCGACCAATGCGTCCTCGCCGGCCACCAGCAACAGCGCGGGCAGCGCGAGGCGTCCGGCATCGGCGGTGCACGACGCGCCGGCGCGGAAGATGAAGTCGGCGAGGCGCGGGCTGACGCGGTCGTGGCACAAGGCGTCGGCACGATAGGCGTCGACCACGCGCGCGTCGTGGCTGAGGCGCGGCAGGTCGAGGCCGTTGCGCAGGCGCAGGTTCGGCAGCGTCCGCGCCAGCACCGCCGCCAGCCTGCGCAGGCCCGGCGAGGCGTGGCTGCGCAATGCCGGCGAAGAGAGCACCAGCGCCTGCGGCGCGACGCGCCCATCGAGCACCGCGCGCAGCGCGACCAGCCCGCCCATGCTGTGGCCGAGCAGCAACGGCGCGGCGCCCAGCGCGCGCGCGTAGTCCGCATGCACCACGGCGAGATCGGCGAGCAGGTCGTCGGGATGGCGAAGCACCCCGCGCGGCCCCGGGCTTTCGCCGTGGCCGCGCTGGTCGTAGCCGCGCACCGCGTAGCCGCGCGCGTTGAGCCAGTGCGCGAGCGCGGCGTAACGGCCAGCGTGTTCGCCGAGGCCGTGCACGAGCAGCACGCCGCCGCGCGCCTGCGGCAGCGGCCAGTCGCGCAAGCGCAGCGGCTGGCCGTCGGGCGCGGCCAACCATGCCGCATCGTGTGCGGGTCCGATGTTCTGCGCCTTGCGCGCCGCAAGCTCCGGTTGTTTCACGCCTTCCATTCCATCCCCGATCAGGGTGCGCCACCGCACAGCCCGGAGGAGAGCGCGGCTCGCCGCGCCCTTCCATGCATGTCGATCAATGTTCGATCACCCGCATATTCTTCGTCAGCAGGTCGAGTTTGCCTTTCATGAAGTCCTGGGGCTGCGTGCCCGCCGTACCGTAGAAAGCGGTATACAGCACCGCGCCGGGTTGGTTGGCGGCGGGCATCGGCGCGATCACGGCGTCGATCTTCATCAGATCGTTTTCGTAGCGCGCCACGGCGTTGTACGGGTACTGTCGCTCCGACAGTTTCTTCCAGCGGCTGCTCATGTCGTCGTCCAGCCCGGCCGGCGGCGCGATGTAGCGCTGGACGTTGACGTTGTCGTGATCGTCGGAGGCGGTGTTCTTCCAGATCTGCACGTCGCCGACGCCCCACACCGGCTTGCCGCCATCGAGGAAGAAGCGGAAACCCAGCTGCAGCAGGTTGTCCGGTTTGACCGGCTGCAGCGAGGAGGGGTAAGCGAACACCACGCGCTGCGAGGCATAGCTGAAACGTTTGTCGTAGTCGTAGTCGATGTGGATGTTGCGGAACGCGGCGGGCTGGAGTGCCGGGTTGCCGAGGAAATCCTTCCACTGCGCCAAGGTGCCGTCGTAGGTCAGGTAGACGAAGCTGCTCAGCGCGTCGAAGTCGAGCCGGGTGTCGTGCAAGCCGGCGGGCGGCACGAAACGCACCAGCATCGCGCAGCCGTCCGGCGTCGGCAGCGAATACGTCACCACGAGCATGTTCGCGTAGGGCAATGGCCAGACGGCGACGTGCCACGGGCGCTGCCAGCGGTCGACGTGCTCGGCTTCGAACGTCGGCTTGCCCAGCGAGGTGATCTTGATCTTCTCGCCGGCCACCGTGCGCTGGAACAAACCGGTGCGCGCCAGCAGATCCATGCGCGCCCGCGCATCGCCGTAGAACGTCGCCGCCGCCATCCCGTCAGGCCGGCGAATGCGGACCATGCCGTTGTGTCCGGCCGCGCCGACCCGCACGTAGCCGTTGCCGTCCAGCGCGAAGTAACGCGACTGGTTATCCGTGCGGCCCCACTCGCCATCGCTGTCGCGCACGACCAACGAGGGAAAGTTGCTGAGGATTGTCTGTTGATACAACAGGCGCGCCGAACCCGCGCCGTTGGGAAACAGGTTGGCGGATTCGCGCTCCAGCAGCGCCTTCTGCAAGCCGTCCTCGTTCGCGTCGAAGCGCGTCTGGTAGTCGCGATAGAAATCGCCCAGGCTCTCGGGCAGCGCGAACTGGGTCTTCAGCTCGCCGTTCTGCACGGTGTCGAACAAGTCGATCCGGTAGCCGACGCGCGTGTCCATCACGGCCTTGCCGTCCGGCGCGTCCAGCACTTCGCGGATCGGCAGCGCGTAGTTGAGGTTCTCGTTGGCCGACTTCATCAGCACCACGCCGATGACCTTGCCGTCCTTGTCCAGCAGCGGGCCGCCGCTGTTGCCTGGCGAGGCCGCGGCGGAGAAGCGCATCCACTTCCAGGCGCCGTCCTGCTCCTCCGGCGTGTCGGAGGTGTACAGGCCGTCGCGAATCACCACGCCGGTGCCCAGCGCGTTGCCCACCGCATAGACCACCTGGTTGAGCGCAGGCGTGCGGTCGATCGCCAGCGCGGCGTCGCCGGCCGGCTGCTGCGCCAGCGTGAACACCACGAAGTCCTGGCGCAGCGAGAATTTCTCGATCTTCGCGATCGGATAGACGTGGCCGGCGCCGTCGCGCAGTTCGGGCGCCCCCCACAGGCTGTCCCACCCGGCCATCAGCACATGGCCCGCCGTCACGTAGCGGCCGTGGCCGATCGCGAAGGCGGTGCCGATGGAATAGTACTTGTCGGTACGTTCCTGATACGGAAGCAGGTCCAGCGGCAGCGGCTTCTCGTAGGTCAGCGGATCGTTGCCGGGCTTGGCCTGCACCACTTCGAAGGTGGCTGCCTGTATTTGCGGAAGCAAGGCGGCGTCGAGGCTGGCCGCCCGCACCGTCGCCGTACCCGCCACACACGCCAGCACCAACATGCCGATCCGGCCGAGATGGCGGATCGCTCCGCCGCACCAAGTACGCATACGTTTCCTTCGCATGAGCGCGCAGCCGGCGGACTCCCCTCGGCATCCTCGCGGGCGGCGACAGGGTGCATCTTGGCATGGCGGCGCGTCCGCGTGCATGGCGATTTGCGGGCAAACCGGTGCGCGTAGAATCGGACGTCCCACACGTCACCGCGCCCAGCCTGCATGCCTGCGGATGCTTCCCCGTTGAACGGATTCCACCCGGCCGTCGCCGCCTGGTTCCAGGGCCGCTTCGACGCGCCCACTGCGGCGCAGGCACAGGCGTGGCCGGCGATCCGCGCGGGCGGCCACGTGCTGGTGGCCGCGCCCACCGGCTCGGGCAAGACGCTCACCGCCTTCCTCGCCGCACTCGACGCGCTGGTGCGCGAAGGCGTGGCGAACGGCGGCGCGTTGCCGGACGAGACGCGGGTGGTCTACGTATCGCCGCTGAAAGCGCTCTCCAACGACATCCACGTCAACCTGGAAGAGCCGCTGGAAGGCATCCGCGCCGAGCTGGAGAAGCACGGCCTGCCCGAGGTGGCGATCCGCACCGCCGTGCGCACCGGCGATACGCCGCAGGCCGAGCGCGCCTGGATGCGCAAGACGCCGCCGCACATCCTGGTCACCACGCCGGAATCGCTGTACATCCTGCTCGGCTCGGCCTCCGGGCGCGAGATGCTGAAGAGCACGCGCAGCGTGATCGTCGACGAGATCCACGCCGTCGCCGGCAGCAAGCGCGGCGCGCACCTGGCGCTGACGCTGGAGCGGCTGGAGTCGCTGTGCCAGCGGCGCCTGCAGCGCATCGGATTGTCGGCGACGCAGAAACCCATCGAGGAAGTGGCGAAATTTCTGGTGGGTGCCGTATCTATCCCCTCTCCCCTCCGGGGAGAGGGTTGGGGTGAGGGGGCACTCCCGCCCCGACCTCCATCAGAGCTTGCTCTTCGAGAAGCTGCCGCGAGCACCCGTCCCTCATCCGACCCTTCGGGCCGCCTTCTCCCCAAGGGGGAGAAGGAAGAGTCATGCTGCACCGTCATCGACACCGGCCACGTGCGCAAGCGCGACCTCGCGCTCGAACTGCCGCCTTTGCCGCTGGAAGCGGTGATGTCCAACGACTGCTGGGAGCTGGTCTACAACCGCCTCGCCCAGCTGGTGCAAGCGCATCGCACCACGCTCGTCTTCGTCAACACGCGACGGCTGGCCGAACGCGCGGCGCGGCATCTGTCCGAGCGGTTGGGCAAGCAGGCGGTGGCCGCACACCACGGCAGCCTGGCCAAGGAACAACGCCTCGACGCCGAGCAGCGCCTGAAGCGCGGCGAGCTGGCGGTGCTGGTGGCCACCGCCTCGCTGGAACTGGGCATCGACATCGGCGACGTGGACCTGGTCTGCCAGCTCGGCTCGCCGCGCTCCATCGCCGCCTTCCTGCAGCGCGCGGGCCGCTCCGGCCACCACGTCGGCGGCACGCCGAAGGCACGGCTGTTTCCCACCACGCGCGACGACCTGGTGGAATGCGCAGCCTTGCTGGATGCCGTGCGCCGCGGCGAACTCGACGCGCTGGTGCAACCCCCGCAGCCGCTGGACGTGCTGGCGCAACAGCTCGTTGCCGAGGTGGCCTGCCGCGAGTGGGACGAGGACGCGCTGTACGCACTGGTGCGCGGCGCCTATCCCTACCGCGCACTGACACGCGCGGATTTCGATGCGGTCGTGCGCATGCTGGCCGAAGGCTTCACCACGCGCCGCGGCGCGCGGGCGGCCTACCTGCACCGCGACGCCGTGCATCGCCAGGTACGCGCGCGGCGCGGCGCGCGGCTGGTCGCGCTCACTTCCGGCGGTGCGATCCCCGACACCGCGGATTACCTCGTGGTGCTGGAGCCGCAAGGCACCGTGGTCGGTTCGGTGCACGAAGACTTCGCGGTGGAAAGCCTCGCCGGCGACATCTTCCAGCTCGGCAACACCAGCTACCGCATCCTGCGCGTGGAACGCGACCGCCTGCGCGTGGAGGACGCACACGGCGTGCCGCCCAGCATCCCGTTCTGGCTGGGCGAGGCGCCGGGGCGCACGGATGAATTGTCGTTGGCGGTGTCGCGCCTGCGCGGAGAGATGGATGCACGGCTGGGCCAGGACGACCCGCCGCACGCTCTGGCGTGGCTGCGCGACAACCTTGGCCTTGGCGACGCTGCCGCGCAGCAGCTGCTCGACTACCTCGCCAGCGCCAGAACCGCGCTCGGCGTGCTGCCCACGCAGTCGACCCTGGTGTTCGAGCGCTTCTTCGACGAGTCCGGCGGCACGCAGCTGGTGATCCACGCGCCGTTCGGCAGCCGCATCAACCGCGCCTGGGGGCTGGCGCTGCGCAAACGCTTCTGCCGGCAGTTCAACTTCGAGCTGCAGGCCGCGGCCACCGAGGACGCCATCGTGCTGTCGCTGTCCACCAGCCACAGCTTTCCGCTGGAGGAAGTGGCGCGCTACCTGCATTCGAACAGCGCCGAGCACGTGCTGGTGCAGGCCTTGCTCGACGCCCCGCTGTTCCCCGCGCGCTGGCGCTGGAACGCGGTCACCGCGCTGGCGCTGCCGCGCTTCGCCGGCGGCAAGAAAGTGCCGCCGCAACTGCAGCGCATGAAGAGCGAGGACCTGCTCGCCGCAGTCTTCCCCGACCAGGTGGCCTGCCTGGAGAACATCGTGGGCGAGCGGCAGATCCCCGACCATCCGCTGGTGGCGCAGACCCTGCACGACTGCCTGCGCGAGGCGATGGACGTGGACGGCCTGCTGCGCCTGCTGCGGCAGCTCGAAGGCGGCGCCATCCGCCTCGTCGCGCGCGACCTTGCCGCGCCCAGCCCGCTCGCTAGCGCGGTGCTCAACGCCGCGCCCTACGCCTTCCTCGACGACGCGCCGCTGGAGGAACGCCGCACCCGCGCCGTGCGGCAGGACAGCCCGGCCAGCGCCGGCGACCTCGGCCGGCTCGATCCCGACGCGATCGCCGCGGTGCGCGCCGAGGCATGGCCGGAGGTACGCAACACCGACGAGATGCACGAGGCGCTGGAAGCGCTGGGCGGCATCGCCACGGATGAAGCTGCAGCGAACGAAGGCTGGGAAGACAAACTCCACGCACTGGCGAACGACCGGCGCGCCACCCGCTTGTCTCCTTCCCCCGCGGAGGAAGAAGGAGATGGCAGCATGTGGGTCTGCGCGGAAAAACTGCCGCTGTGGCAGGCCGTGCATCCGGCCGCCACGATGCGCCCCGCCATCGCCGCTCCCGCCGAATACGCCGCACGGGAATGGGCGCGCGAGGATGCCCTGCGCGAACTGGTGCGCGGCCGGCTGCTCGGCCTCGGCCCGGTCACCGTCGAAACCCTCGCCGCACCGCTGGGCGTGACGCCCGCCGACGCGGAGGCCGCGCTGCTGCGCCTGCAGGCCGAAGGCTACGTGATCCAGGGCCGTTTCGATCCCGCCGTCGATGCCACGCAGTGGTGCGAACGCCACCTGCTGGCGCGCATCCACCGCTACACGCTGGGCCGGCTGCGGCGCGAGATCGAGCCGGTGAGCCGGCGCCAGCTGATGCGCTTCCTGCTCGACTGGCAGCACGCCAGCCAGGCCACGCGGCTGCGCGGGCCGGACGCCTTGCCGGCCGTGCTGGCGCAACTGGAGGGCTACGAGGCGGCAGCCGGCGCATGGGAAACGGAGATCCTGCCCGCGCGCATCGCCGACTACTCGCCAAGCTGGCTGGACGAACTGTGCCGCGCAGGCCGCATCGGCTGGGGCCGCCTGCGCGAAGGCGGCGGCAGCGGGCCGGTGCGCGCCACGCCCATCGTGCTGCTGCCGCGCAGGCAGATGGCCGTCTGGACGGCCGTCGCACGCGAAGACTCGCCGCAGCAAGGCCTGCTCTCCTCGCGCGCGCAAGCCGTGGCCGATGCGCTGCGCGAGCACGGCGCGCTGTTCTTCGACGAGCTGCAGTCCATCGCGCACCTGCTGCGCACCGAACTGGAAGACGCGCTGGGCGAGCTGGTCGCCGCCGGCCGCGCCAGCGCCGACAGCTTCGCCGGCCTGCGCGCCCTGCTGCTGCCCGCGGCGAAACGCGAGGCGCCGCGGCACCGGCGCATGCGACGGCACCTGTTCGGCGGCATCGAGGATGCGGGGCGATGGTCGCTGGCGCGGGCCGCGCCTTCGTCACCGGCGGGCGACGAGGGCATCGAGCACGTCGCGCGCGCCTTGCTGGCACGCTACGGCGTGGTGTTCTGGCAATTGCTGGAGCGCGAAGCGCCGTGGCTGCCGGCGTGGCGCGAACTGCTGCGCGTGTACCGCCGGCTGGAGGCGCGCGGCGAGATCCGCGGCGGGCGCTTCGTGGAAGGGCTGGTGGGCGAGCAGTACGCCCTGCCCGAGGCCATCGCGCCGCTGCGCGCGATCCGCCAGCGCGCCGACGACGGCGAACTGGCGGTGGTCGGCGGCTGCGATCCGCTCAACCTGGTGGGCGGCGTGCTGGCCGGCGACAAGGTGCCGGCCGTGCCCGGCACGCGCGTGCTCTGCCGCGACGGGCTGCCGGTGGCCGCGTGGATCGCAGGCAAGTTCGCAGCGCTGGCCGAGCTGTCCGCCGCCGAGACGCAGACCGCGCGGCAGGCGCTGCGCAGCCTGGGCTGATCCAAGCCGCGCACCGGCACGGTGACCGCGTGGCGCACGAAGTCGCCGTGCGCGGTCTGGCAACAGCGACCCGGCCGCTTCGCGCCGCGAGGCCGGCTACGGCCCGGCCTTCAGCGCGACGCGGCCGATCGCATACAGCGGCCCGTCCAACGGCGCGGCGTAGAGCAGGCAGATCGCATGCACGCCATGCTGCGGCGGCAGCTTCGCGTCCAGCGCGAACGCGCGCGGGCTGTGCGCGGGATCGGGCAACGGCATGCTGGCGAGCACCGGACCGTCGCAGCGGTCGGCGTGCGCCACCAGCTCGCCGAAGGGCGTGGCGTACGGATGCGCCAGCACCAGTTTCTGCTCGTGCGCCAGCGCGAAGTTGCGCGGCAAGCGCACCGCGTCGACGTGGATCGCAACCACGCCGTCCATCAGCGTGGCGGGGAACTGCTGGCAGTCGTCGAAGAGGTTCACCGCGTAGACCGGCTGCGTGCTGGCGGCATCGGGCGTGGGCTGCAGGCGCAGGCGGAAGTCGCTGCCGGCGCAGTTGGCCAGCTCGGTGCCGGGCAGGCTGAGCAGGGCAGCGCGGGACAGCGTGCGGCTGCGTGCCGCGGCAAGCTCGCTGCCATCGGCGGCGAAGCTGGCGGCGCGCACGGTGGCCGGCAGGCGCAGGTCGAACGGCGCGTCGTAGCGCGGCGAGTCCGGCGTGGGCGCGCTGCCGTCCAGCGTGTAGCGAAGGGTGCCGAAACCGGCCTGGTTCGACAGCGCGACCGTGGCCCTGCCTGTGGCCAGCGCCAGATTGCGGTCAGTGGCGATCTTCACCGCAAAAGCATCGTCGGCCACATCGACGTGCTGCGCGCGGTAGCGCTCCAGCTGCGCGGGCAGGCGCGCGAGGAAGCCCGGCCAGTCGTTCGTGGCCGCGGGCGACCACGCCACCTCGCTCAATGCGTCGAGGCGCGGGAACACCGCGTGCTCCACGTGCGCGAACGTGGGCATGTGCTCGGTCCACACGTTGGCCTGCACGCCCAGCACGTGCTTCGCCTGCGCGGCATTGAGCACGCCGGGCACGGCCTGGAAGCCGTAGACGTCCTTCAGCGATTCCACGCCGAGGCGGCCGGCGTAGTCGTCGGCGAGATCGCTCTGCACGTGGTCGAGATAGAGGTCCGGCGAGGGCGACATCACCACGTCGTGGCCGAGCAGCGCCGCCTTGATCGCGCCGTCGGTGCCGCGCCACGACATCACGGTGGCATCGGCCGGCAGGTGGTCGCCTTCCAGGATCTCGTCCCAGCCGATCAGCTTGCGGCCGTGCTTTTCGAGGTACTGGCCGATGCGGCCGATGAACCAGCCTTGCAGCGCATCCTCGTCGGCGATGCCGAGCGCGCGCATCTTCGCCTGCACCGCGGGCGAGGCCTTCCACTGGTCCTTGATCGCCTCGTCGCCGCCCACGTGGATGTATTGCGACGGGAACAGCGCCATCACCTCGTCGAGTACGTTGTCGATGAAGGTGAAGGTGTCGTCGTTGACGTTGTACAGCCAGGGGTTCACGCCCCAGTCGACGGACACCGGCGGGCGCTTTCCGGTCACGCCGATCTGCGGGTACGACGCCACCGCGGCCTGCGCATGGCCGGGCATGTCGATCTCCGGCACGATGGTGACGTGGCGCACGGCGGCATACGCCACCACGGCGCGGATCTGGTCCTGCGTGTAGAAGCCGCCGTAGCGCTGCGGCTCGCCGTCGTGGCCGGCACCGGGCGGGGTGCGCCACGCGCCGATCCTGGTCAGCTCGGGATAGCGCTTGATCTGGATGCGCCAGCCCTGGTCGTCGGTGAGGTGCCAGTGCAGCACGTCGAGCTTGTGCTGGGCCATCTGGTCGATCAGCTTCTCGACGTCGGCCACGCTCTGGAAATGGCGCGCGGAATCCAGCATCAGCCCGCGCCAGGCGAAGCGCGGCCAATCGCGGATGGACAGCGCGTGCACGTCCACCGCGCCCTGCTTCGCGTCGGGCGTCAGCAGCTGGGCGAGCGTGACCGCACCGTGGAACAGGCCGGCATCGTCGCGCGCGGTGACGCGGATGCCCTGCGGCGTGACGGCCAGCGCATAGCCGCCGGCCTGGGTTACCGGCGCGTGCGGGTCGCGCTGCAGCACGATGGCGTGCACGGCCTGGCCATCGCCGGCGAGGTGCAGGTGCAGGCCGCGCGTGCGGCCCACGAGGTCGATCAGGTAGTCCGCGGTCTGCCGCGTCGAAGCGTCGTGGTCGGCGAGCACCACGGGCGTATCCGCATCGACGACGAAACCGCCCTGCTGCAACTCCAGTTGCGCCGGCAGCGGAATCAGGGAAGGCGTCGCCGCATCCACCGCCGCCGCGTGCAGGGGCAGCAGGGCGAGCGCGAACAACAGGCCGGCGCGGGACAACGAGGCAAGGCGGTTCATCGGCAACTCCTGCGTGGATCAGGCGCAACGTCGTCGCCCCGGCATGCGGGAGGCGGCGCATGAAAACCTAGCATGCCGCTCCCTGGCCGCCCCGGACAAAAAGACGGGCCCGCAAGGTGAAGCCGGGCCCGCTCGGGGAGAGTGCGGGCCATCCGTGGCCCGCGGGTTGTCGCGGTAAAGCGGTGGATCAGAACTTGAAGTTCACGTTGAAGTAGTACTGGCGGCCGTTGACGTAGAACGCCTCGGGCGCCTTGCTGAAGCCCAGGCCTGCCTGCGAACCGTTGATGTAGTAGCGCAGCTTGGGGTTGTTGAGGTTCATCGCGTCGAACGAGAAGCTCACGTTGTCGTTGAGCTTGTAGCCCAACGAGGCCGAGAGGTAACCCGTGCCCGCCTGCCAGTACGGCAGCAACGGCAGGCCGGCACCGGAGTTGGTCATCATGCCGTCGTAGAACGCCGAGCGGTACGTGTAGTTGATGCGCGCGTTCCAGTGCGCATCCTCGTAGAACCCGGACACGTTGACCGTGTCGCGCGAGGTGCCGTACAGCGGGCGGTCCCCGGCGGCGCGGTTGTCCGCCAGCGTGCCGTCCGCGTTGTACAGGTAGGTGCCGCCGGTGGAGTGGCCGTTGGCGTAGGTGTAGTTCACCTGGGTGCCGAAATGGTCGCCGATCGGCTGCACCCAGTTCAGTTCCACGCCCTTCAGGGTGCCGTTGACGTTGACCGGCACGCTGACCAGGTACTGGCTGTAGATGGGCGCACCGGTCGGGTTGTTGGTCTTGTTGTAGGTCAGGTAGTTGTTGAGGTAGGTCCGCGTGACTGCGCCGTAGTCGTAGTAGTTGTGCAGATCCATCTCGTACACACTGGCCGACAACAGGCCGCGCGGCGCGAAGTACCACTCCAGCGAAGCGTCGAAGTTGGTCGAGATCAGCGGCTTCAGATACGGATTCGCGCCGCTGCCGGAGCCGATGGCGCTGGCCGTCACCGGGTCGTTCAGATTCAGGAAGCCGGCCAACTGGCCGTAGTCCTGCCGGGTCAAGGTCTGCGAGGCGGCGAAGCGCGCCAACAGGCTGCCGTCGCTGTTCAAGTTGAACTTCAGGTTGAAGCTGGGCAGCAGCTTGCTGTAGTGATGCTTGTAGTAATTCCAGTACCAGCCGTTCGGGTAGAAGGCCGATGTCAACTGGACCGCGCTGTGGTCGGCCTCGACGATGGAGGGGCTGGTGTAACCCACGTTCTCGTCGGTGCCGACGTAGCGCAGGCCGAAGTTGCCGCCCCAGTTGCTGCCCGAGAAGTTCAGCTGCATGTAGGCCGCGTCGTTCTTCTCGGTCATGGAGTACATGCCGTTCGGATACAGGCGCGAGCTGGTGTCGCCGGTCACGGCGCGGTTGGCGTAGGCCGCGTTCATCGCCGCCAGTTGGGCCGGCGTCCAATACCAGATGTTGCCCGGCATCGAACCGACGCCCAGATCACTGGCGAAACCGGACGGGTAGTTGCCGCCCGCTGCCGGGTAGATCGTGGAGTTCTGGCCGAACTGCACGGCCGAGGCCCAGTTGGGACCCTGCGCGACGTCGGTCGGGCTGTCGTGCGTGTGGCGCGAATAGCGCACGCCGAACTGCAGCGAGGACAGCGCGCCGGCGTCGTCGAAGTCGAATTCGCCGTCGGCCTGGAACCAGTGTTCCTTGTCCACCACGTGGATGTTCTGCTCGCCGAAGATCCAGTCGAGCCCCATCGTGGCCGGATTGAAGGCGCTGTTGTTGCCGCCCAGCGTCCAGTCCACCGGCTTGCCGAGGCCATTCATGGCGTAGCTGGCGGGCTCGCCGTAGCCGGTGTCCATTTCCATCACATTCTGGGTCGGGGTATTGCCCGTGCCCTTGGTGGTGCCGCCCTGGAACTTGAAGCTCAGGTTCTGGGTGGCCTGCCAGGCGGCATCCAGCGTGACGTACTGGCTGGATTCGCTCTCGCCGGGACGCGAAATCATGTCGTAGATGCCTTGCGAAATGGCGCTGTTGGGCGCCATCGCCGCGCTGGTGAGCACGTTGCCGTTGATGGTGTAGCTGGTCAGCGTGTCCTTGGGCAACTGGTCGCGCGTGCGCAGCATGTAGTTGCGGTTGTAGTCGGTCGCATCCATGTGCGAGTAGAAGCCGTCGAGATTCAACGTCAGGTTGTCGAGCGGCTTCCATTCGAGATCCACCGAGGCGCCCTTGCGCTTGCGCTGCTGGGTGAACAAGGCCGCGCCCGGCAGGTTGGGGTAAAACACGCCGGTACTGGCGCTGCCGGGCGTGGCGGCGCCGAGACCCAACTGGTTGGCGGCCACCGAACCGGTGGGCAGATACGAGTAGCCGAGCATTTCCTGGCCGTCGCGCTGCAGTTCGCGCTCCTCGTAGAAGACCTGGCCCAGGATGCCGAAGGTGTTGTCGTCGTTCTTCCAGTTGACCAGGCCGCTGAATTGCGGCTTGGTGCTGCTCGGCAAGTCGGAGTACACGCCGCCAACGCTGGCTTCGGCGGAGAACGGCTTGGCGAATTCCAGCGGCTTGCGCGTGATGATGTCGATGGAGCCTGCCGCACCGCCCTCGAGCTGGTTGGCTTCGGAGGTCTTGTGCACCACCACCTGGCTGACGACTTCCGACGGCAGCATGGCGTAGCTGACGCTGCGGGTACCGCCGCCGCCGAGCACGAACCAGTCGCCCGAGGCGATGCCGTGACCGTTCACGGTGGTCAAGGTCAGCGAGGGCGCACTGCCGCGGATACTGGCGCGGTCGGCTTCGTCGAAACCGCCTTCGGCACCTGCCGCGTCGGCGATGTTCACGCCCGGCAGTTGGGCGATGGTGTCGGCCACGTTCTTGGCCGGCAGCTTGCCGATGTCTTCGGCCGAGACGACCTCGACATGCGATTCGGCGGCCTGCTTGGTGTCGAGCGACAATTCTTCGCTGTTGCGGATGCCGGTCACGGTGACCGTGTTGAGCTGGGTCACGTCCTTCTTGCCGGACGTCTTGCCGTCCTGGCTGTTCGTGGTTTGCGTGTTCTGGGTGCCGTCCTGCGCATACGCGCCGACGGACAGGCACAGGCCGGCGACGATGCTCGCGGCAAGCAGTGTCTTGCGATGGTTCATGGTTTCCTCCCCTCAGAGGCTGGATCGGTCGATGACCGTGGGTCGTGTTGACTTGCTTGGTTGACTTCGGTTGTGGCGTTCGGCGCCGTGTCGCTAGAGCGGTGGCATGGCCTGTTCTCCCTGCCGTTCCTCCAGAAACCAGCCGGCGGCGCCGATGACACCTAGCTGGCCGTGCTCAATCAGTCGTACGGGAACTTTTTGCAGCCAGGCGCGCATCACGCCCTTGTTGAAATAGCGGTCGGCGAACGTGCTGGCGCGCAGGAAACCGTGGATCTGCGGCAGGATGCCGCCGGCGAGGAACACGCCGCCGCTGGCGCCGTAGAGCATCGCGAGGTCGCCGGCGAAGCTGCCCAGCAAGCCGCAGAAAACCTGCAGCGTTTCCTTCGCGGCGGCATCGTGGCCGGCCAATGCGGCGCCGGTGACCTCCGCCGGGGTCATCAGCGACACCGGGCAATCGCGCAGTTCGCACAAGGCGTGGTAGACGTTGAGCAGGCCGGGGCCGGACAGCGCCTCCTCGCAGGAGACGTAGGCGCGGCCGCGCGCGAGGATGCGCAGGATCTCGATCTCGCGCTCGTTGCCGGGCGCCAGCGCGATCTGGCCGGCTTCGGTGGGCAGCACCTGCGCGTGGCCGCTGGCGCGCGGCAGCAGCACCGCCGAACCCAGGCCGGTACCCGGCCCCATCACCAGCACCGGGCCGCGGGCCGCAGGCTGCGCGACGTCGATCACCGGCAAGGTCTCGTCCATGCCCAGGAACTGGGTGGCCCAGGTCACCGCCTCGAAGTCGTTGATGACCTTCAGCTGCGCCAGCTTGAGCTGTTCGCGCAGCGCGCCGATGGACACCGGCCAGGGCAGGTTCTCGTTGACGATGCGGTCGTCCAGCACCACGCCGGCGCTGGCCACCACGCAGCGACGCACGCGCGCGGCGAGGTCGGCATGGCCGGCGGACGGCAGTTGCGCCATGAAATCGCTCAACACCGTGCCGAGGTCGGCCCAGTCGGCGCAGCTGTAGCGGTGGTAGTGCAGCACGCTGACCGGCGGCTGCTCGCCCGGCGTGGCGCGCATCAGGCCGATACGCGCGTGGGTACCGCCGACGTCGGCGGCCAGGAACGGCTCGGCCTGGTCTAGCACGCCATGCGGCACCGTCGGCGGCACCGTCCGGGCGGCATGACGCTGGCTGGCGAACTCTCCCACGTGGCTTCCCCCGATCTCCGCTGCGGCCAGTCGGCGCGGCGCGCGATGTGCGCGCGGCTTTCGGCTGGCGATGGCAAGGGAGTCTGGAATTGTCATGACAACGTTGTCAAGTGACTGTCCCGAAATTTTCATAAGGCCGTGCGCCGACCGCAACATGACTCGTGGCAGGGGTTGTCCGGCGAATACCGGCGAGCGGCCGCCGCGGGCGGCCGGCGGGGCGCCTGCGCGGGCGATATCAGGGGACATGGCCGCTTTTGGCGGATACATCGCGCACGGCACGTAGGGCGCCGCACCGGACCGGTGACGCACTTCGCCGCGACGGTTCCGCGTGCCGGCCTAACCCGCGGCAAAGGCCGCTTGGCGGCGGCTGGCCGCAGGCCTGGCGCGGCGCCCAGTTGACAACGATGGACTTTGAGGCCAATAAAGGGGCTTCGGCGGCACTGGGGTGCCGCTTCGCATGCGCATCATCACGGGGAGAGACTCATGGCAAGCACGCAGGCGGCCGCGCCGTCCGAACGCTCCTACATCGGGCCGATGATCATGATCGGCGTGCTGTTCTTCATCATGGGTTTCTTCACGTGGCTCAACGGGCCGCTGACGATCTTCGTGAAGCTGGCTTTCAGCCTGGACGACGTCAGCGCCTTCCTGATCCCGGTGGCGTTCTACCTGTCGTACTTCGTGCTGGCGCTGCCGTCGGCGGCGATCCTCAAGCGCACCGGCATGAAGCGCGGCATGGCGCTGGGCCTGTTCGTGATGGCGGTCGGCGCAGTGATGTTCGGCGAGTTCATCAACTTGCGTAATTACCACGGCGCACTGGTTGGCCTGTTCGTGATCGGCGCGGGGCTGTCCCTGCTGCAGACCTCGTCCAATCCCTACATCAGCATCCTGGGCCCGATCGACAGCGCCGCGCAGCGCATCGCCTTCATGGGCATCTGCAACAAGTTCGCCGGTTTCCTCGCCCCGCTGGTGTTCGGTGCGCTGGTGCTCAGCGGCATCGACACGCTCGACCAGCAGGTGAAGGCCGCGCCCACGCTCGCGGCGCGCGATGCGCTGCTCAATGGTTTTGCCGCGCGCGTCTACGCGCCGTACATGGCGATGGCCGCAGTGCTGGTGGTGCTGGCGATCTGGGTGGTCCGCTCGAACCTGCCGGAGATCAAGCCGTCCGGCGCGAACGACGAGCATGCAATCGGACACACCGGCCGCAGCATCTTCAGCTTTCCGCACCTGTGGTTGGGCGTGCTTTGCCTGTTCGTGTACGTGGGCGTGGAGGTGATGGCCGGCGACGCCATCGGCATCTACGGCCAGGGCCTCGGCCTGCCGCTGGACGCCACCAAGCATTTCACCGCCTACACGATGTTCGCCATGCTGCTTGGCTACATCGTGGGCCTTGCGCTGATCCCGCGCTTCGTCTCGCAGCAGCGCTACCTGGCCGTGTCCGCGGTGCTGGGCGTGGCGCTCACGGTGGGCGCCTACGCGACCGCGGGCTACGCCTCGGTGACGTTTGTTGCCGCGCTGGGTTTCGCCAACGCGATGATGTGGCCGGCGATCTTCCCGCTGGCGATCAAGGGGCTGGGCAGCCATACCGAAGTGGGCTCGGCCTTCCTGATCATGGGCATCGTCGGCGGCGCGCTGATTCCGCAGGTTTTCGTGCACCTCAAGGAAGCCATCAATTTCCAGCTGGCGTTCCTGCTGGTCATCGTGCCGTGCTACCTCTACATCCTGTACTACGGCTTGCGCGGACACCGCGTCGGCCAGCGCACCGGCTGAGCCGCGCATGCGGCAGGCGCGCAAGCGTCCGCTAGACTGTGCGGCGTGCCGGCGCGGCCGGCTGGCCGCCCGGCGCGCCCCCTTCCCTCACTGAGACCACGCGTTTGCGCAACGCTACCATCAAGAATGTAGCCGAGCAGGCGGGCGTATCGCTCAAGACCGTCTCGCGCGTCATCAACAACGAACCCTCGGTGCATGCGCGCACGCGCGAGAAGGTGCAGCGCGCCATCGAGGCGCTGGATTACCGGCCCGACCCGTCCGCGCGCAGCCTGCGCAGCACGCGCGCCTACGCGGTGGGCCTGGTCTACGACAACCCGAACGCGCACTACGTCATCAGCATGCAGAGCGGCGTGCTGGGTGCGTGCCGCGCCAACGGCTACGGCCTGCAGATCCACCCCTGCGACTCCACCTCGCCGCGGCTGGCCGACGAGCTGGTGTCGCTGGCGGCGCAGGCGCGGCTGGCCGGCATGGTGCTGGCGCCGCCGATGTCGGAGCAGCCGGAGCTGATCCGCAAGCTGGCGGCGGCGAAGATCCCGTTCATGCGCATCATCTCCGCGCGCAAGGATCCGCAGGACGGCTACCCCTGCGTCTACGTGGACGACCGCGACGCCGCCTACGCGATCACCGAGCACCTGATCCAGCTCGGCCACACCCGCATCGGCTTCCTGTGGGGCGGCCGCGACCACCGCTCCAGCCCCGAGCGCTACCAGGGCTACGAGGACGCGCTGAAGGATTACGGCATCGCGCTGGACCGCAAGCTGATCCTGCCGGGCGACTACTCGTTCGACGACGGCTTCCGCGGCGCGCGCAAGCTGCTGGCGCTGAAGGACCGCCCCACCGCGATCTTCGGCTCCAACGACGAGATCGCCGCCGGCGTGCTGGCCGCGGCACATTCCGGCGGCATCAGCGTGCCGTGGGAGCTGTCGATCGCCGGCTTCGAGGACAGCCCGTTCTCCAAGCAGTCCTGGCCCGCGCTCACCACCGCGCGGCAGGCCACCGAGGAGATCGCCCGCCATGCGGCGCAGCGGCTGATCGGCAACCTGCAGCGCGCGGCAAACGGCGAGCCGCTGGAAGAGGGCAACGAGGGTTTCAGTCCGGAGCTGGTGGTGCGCGGCTCGACCGCGCCGCTGCGCGGCACGCCGGCGAAGCGCTGAGGCCGGCGTAATCCTTCACTGCGCCGCCGCGCACTGACGCGCAGACGCCAGGCTCATGCCGGACAGGCACGCGCCGGCTTGCAGCGGCGGCCGGCTTTGCCCATGCTGCGCCGACGCCATGGCCCCGTACTGCCGTCCCAGCCGATGAACGCCTCCAACCGGCAAACCGTTTTGCGATACACCCTCGCGCTGGCCGCGCTGCCGGCGCTGCTGGCCTGCGGCCTGTGGATTGCGCCGGAGCAGACGGATCACTGGTCGTACCACCTGCAATTCCTCGTCGCCCTCGCCACCACCGCCTGGTGCGTGCGGCTGGTGTTCCGTTCCACGTATCCGCGCCCGCTGATCCTGGCCCTCACCGCCAGCCTCGCGGTGTGGACGCTGGGCGTGGCGTCCCTGCTGGTGCAGATCGACTGGCTGTACTCGCTGGTGGACATGACGAACTACACCTACCTGTTGTTCGTCGGCTACAGCACCCCGCTGCTGTACGTGGCGGCGACCTTCGGCGACCCGCACGCATCGCGCTCGCAACGCGGGTTGGACGCGCTGCTGCTGGCCCTGCTGGGCCTGCTGTACTGGCTCAGCATCGTGGACAAGCTGGATGTGCACGGCAGCATCAGCCCCGCCGGCCTGTGGTACGTGCAGCATGCGCTGGATGCGGTGAACGCCTTCATGGCGGTGTCGCACACGATCCGCTGGCTGACCGCGGATTCGCCGGCGACGCGGCGCTTTTTCCGCATCACCAGCGTGTTCCTGATCACTTACTGCGTGTGCATCGGCATCCACAACCATTACGACATGCAGGACGTGGGCGTGAGCTTCATGAGCCGGCTCGGCGACGTGCTGCCGCCGCTGCCCTTCGTCGCGCTGGCCCTGATGCTGCACCACGGGCGCAACCTGCCGGCGGAGGATGTTGGCCGAAGCAGCCTGCTGCAGCGCGCGGCGCTGGGCGTGAGCCCGATCCTGTTCCTGGTGGCGATCTTCGCGGTGGGCGTGAGCATCGACCGCCGCCACACCTACCTCGTGCTCGCGGTCTTGGGCGTGGCGATGGTGGCCTACATCCTGCGCAGCGTGCAGGTGCAGTACCGCTACATGCAGGCGCAGGATCGACTGCAGGACATGGCAGCGGAACTGGAGCAGCTGTCCTACACCGATGCCGTCACCGACCTGCCCAACCGCCGCGCGTTCGACCGCGCCATCGCGCGCGAGTGGGCGGCGGCGATGCGCACGACGGAAAGCATGAGCCTGCTGATGATCGACATCGACCGGTTCAAGGACTACAACGACCTGTACGGCCACCAGGCCGGCGATCATTGCCTGCGCGCGGTGGCGCGCCTGATCGCCGGCACGCTGCACCGCCCGGCGGATTTCTGCGGCCGCTACGGCGGCGAGGAATTCGTCATCCTGCTGCCCACCACCCCGCTGCAGGGCGCACAGGTGGTGGCCAGCCGCATCATCGAGCGCATCGACACCGCCAACCTGCCGTACAGCCAGGGCATCGGCGGCCGCGTGACCGTGAGCATCGGCGTCTCCGAGCGGCAGGCCATCGACCTGCATGCGGATGCCCTGGTGGAGCGTGCGGATCGCAACCTCTATCGCGCCAAGGGCCACGGCCGCCATCGCTGGGACGCCAGCGAGACCGGGCCTTGACGGCCGGCAGGCCGGAAAACGCTAAGGCGTGTCCGCCAGCCGCTGGCCGGCAAGGCCGAAGCGCATCGGCAGGTCGCCGCTGAAGCCCGCGGGGTAGCCGTCGGGCACGGCGAAACGCCAGCGGCGCACGGTGGCGAGCGCATGGGCGTCGAGCACGGGGTCGCCGCTGGACTCCGACAAGGTCGCATCGGCGACGCGGCCGTTGCCGTCGATCACCAGATGCAGCAGTACGCGTCCCTGCAAATGGCCTTCCATGCGCGACCACGACACCGGCAGCTCCGGCATGGACACCGGCACCAGATCGGGCGTCGGCGGGGCCGGTTCGGCCTGCGCTGCCAGCGTCACGGCGGGCAGGATGGCGCGATGCGGCCGTGCCTGATCGCGTTGCGGCACGGCACGGCGATAAGGCGCCTCGCGGCGATGCCCCGCCGTCGCGAAACCCGCGACGCGCTGGTCGGGACCGGCCCAGCCGGTGTTGAGGCCGCTGAGCCATTGCGTGCCGGCGATGCCGACGGCCAAGGCAAGCAGGCTCAGGCTGGTGGTGGTGCGAAGGCGCAACATGCGGTCTTTATGCCTCGGCACGGGCGAATCGCGGCTGAAGCTAGCGTTCGAGGATCGCCGTGACGCCCATGCCCCCCGCCGTGCAGATCGAGATCAGGCCGCGGCCCGAGCCCTTCTGCTCCAGCATCTTCGCCAGCGTGGCGATGATGCGCGCACCGGTGGCGGCAAATGGATGGCCGGTGGCGAGGCTGGAGCCGTGCACGTTGAGCTTGGCGGGGTCGATCGCGCCCAACGGCGCGTCCAGGCCCAGCCGGTTCCTGCAGTAATCCGCGCTCTCCCACGCCCGCAACGTGCACAGCACCTGCGCGGCGAAGGCTTCGTGGATTTCGTAGTAGTCGAAATCCTGCAGGGTGAGGCCGTTGCGCTTGAGCAGGCGCGGCACCGCCACGGTGGGCGCCATCAGCAGGCCTTCGCCATGCACGAAATCCACCGCGGCCACCTCGGCGTCGCGGAACCAGGCCTGCACCTTGAGGCCGCGCTGCGCCGCCCACTCCTCGCTGGCCAGCAGCACGGCGGCGGCGCCGTCGGAGAGGCCGGTGGAGTTGCCCGCGGTGAGCGTGCCCTGGCCCGAGGTCTTGTCGAACGCCGGCTTGAGCGCGGCGAGCTTGTCCAGCGTGGTGTCGGGACGCAGGAAACCGTCGCGCCCCAGGCCGCGGAACGGCACGATCAGGTCCTCGAAGAAACCCGCGTCGTAGGCGGCGGCGAGCTTGCGGTGGCTGTCCAGCGCCAGCCGGTCCTGCGCCTCGCGGGCCACCTTCCACTGCTTGGCCATCAGCTCGCAATGGTCGCCCATCGACTTGCCGGTGCGCGGCTCGGCCACGCCGGGGAAGGATGGTTTCAGTTCCTTCAGCGAGAAGCGGTGCAGCGCCGCCTTCAGTTTGTCCAGCGGCGCCTTGGCGCGGTTGATCGCCAGCAGGCGTTTGCGCAGGCGCGTGCCGTACACGATGGGCACGTCGCTGGTGGTGTCCGAACCGGCGGCGATGCCGGCCTCGATCTGCCCCACCGCGATCTTGTTCGCCACGATGATGGCGTTGTCCAGCGAAGTGCCGCAGGCGCGCGCCGTGGTGATGCCCGGCGTGGTGGGTGCGAGACCGGAGGAAAGCAGCGCCTCGCGCGCGAGGTTCCAGTCCGCGGCGTGCTTGATCACGGCGCCCAGCGCCACCTCGCCCAGCTCCACGCCATGCAGGCCGTAACGCTCCACCAGTGCGCCCAGCACCTTCACCGACATGCCGAAATTGCCGACGTCGGCATAGGCCGTGTTGTTGCGGCAGAACGGGATCCGCACGCCGCCGATCACGCCCACACGCCTTTGCATCTGTTCCATTCCGGGGAAATCCGTCAAAGATTGACTGCAAGGCTAACGTGCCACGCCGCGACGCGGAAGCGCAACAGGCCGTCCAAACGGCTTTTGTTCACCGACGTCCGATCCGTGCCGTCTCCGGGAGGCAGCGGCCCGCTTGCTAGAATCGCCGCTTTCACTTGCGGATTTCCCTGGCGTGGAAACCTCCAACCTGATCGCCCTGCCCATCGTGCTCGCGCTGGAACCCGTGGCCGGCCATGCGCCGCGCGCCACCCTGAGCCGCGACGAAGCCGAGGAACTGGCCGGACTCGTCGCCGCCGACCTGCATGCGCTGCTGCCGCAGGTGGCGCAGGCGCGGCTGGTGCTGGCCGGCGCACTGTTCGACCCGGTGGAACTGCTGCGCCCCGGCTTTCCGGCGTGGGCCACGCTGGACGAACTCGGCCGCCGCGTGCCGCGCGCGGGCGTGGCGCAGGTGGTGGCCTTCGGCAGCCACGAAGGCCGCATGCCGGCGCAGCCGCTGGAACCCGCGCCGCAGTACGCGGACGGCCCGATGCGCCTGCTGCCGCTGTCGCTGCTGGCACCGGAGGACCTGGCCGAAGAACTCGCCGAACAGGTCGAAGTGCAGCTGGTCGGCCGCGGCGAAGCCGGCGAGCGCACCGCCGACTGGCTGATGCGCACGCTGGGCGTGCGGCTGGAGCACGCGCGCTATCTCAGCCGCAACGACCTGCTGGCGCTGACCTGCGTGCAGTACGAGCACGTCAACCTGGCGCCGCTGTGGAGCCTGCTGGAAGCGGCCCTGCTCACGCCGTACCGCGAGGAAAGCGTGCTCAGCGCACGCGGCCTCGCGCTGCGCTACGAAAACGGACGAGTGCTGGCGCAATCCCCCGCCACCTGGCTGGCCGCACAGGACGGCGACGCAGCGCAGCGCGCGCACGACTTCGCCGGCATCGTGTTCGAACTGCGCCAGTACGCCGCGCTGCTGGAAGCGCACACCTTGCCGCTGCGCCTGTCATCCGCGGCGGACGACGATGGCGAGGCCGGCTGGCTGCTGGAACCCGTGGCCGACGCCGACCCGCGGCACGACGCACCGCGGCTGTATGCGCACGAGGCCCCCGGCCTCGGCATCGTTGCGGTCACCGTGGCGCAGCCGGGCGAAGGCAACCGGCCGCGCGTACTCGCCCACGGCTACCCACTGCAGCCGCATGCGCTTGCGCCGCTGCTTGCCGCGCTGAGCGATCGCCATGGCTGTGCCGCCGACGTGCAGGCCATGGGCCGCATCGTGCTGGACGAACACGGCCGGCTCGCCGCACCGGCCGCATCCTTGCACTGACACCGTCCGCGCGCGGCCCGCTTCCCCGCCGATGCAAGCAGCGCCGCCGGAACGCCTCGCCCTGGATGGCCCGGGCGCCAGGCCTCCCATGGCCGCAGCAGCGTGCAGCGCCACGCTGCTTCAGGGCACCTGTTCGTTCATCGCGTCATGGCAACGCCGCACGCCGCGCCGGTCGTGCGAAATTCAGATGCGCACGCCGAAACGCCCCAGCACCCACGTCAGCGCGACATACACGCCGACGACGACAAGGCACGAAAGCCCCAGCGCCGGCCAGAACGCGATCCCTCTCTTGAGCAGCGCCGGCAATATCAGGAACAACGGCAACGCGGCGATCACCATCCAGAAAATGCCGTGCGACAGCGACGCGATGGTCGCGACGTTGCCCGTGTCGCGGTAGATCCAGACGAAGGCCATCAACGACGTCAGCGGCAGCGACGTCAGCAAGGCGCCCCAGAACGAGCTGCGCTTTCCCAGCTCCGACACGGCCACGATGACGAGGGCCGAGACGATGACCTTGAAGGCATATTGCAGCACGGCTTCGCCACCTTTCGCTTCGCGAGAAGTCCATCGTAGAGCGCCGCCTGCATGAAGGCGACATGTCCTATGGCGCCCCGCCCGCCTTGGCCGAATATCCGTCGTCCAGCGTCTTCAGGAAGGCGATGACGTCGGCGATCTCGCGCGCGTCGAGCGCGGGCTTGTCGCCGGGCTTGCGATCCATCGGCGCGTCGCTGCTGTCGACATTGGCGCGGTAGCGGGGCGGCAGGTCGTCGAATTCCTGCAGCTTGCCGCCCACCACCGGATACCACTGGCGCGGGTCGGTGTCGCGCTCGACGTAGAAGCGCATCACCGCGTCCAGCGTATGGAAGTAGCCGTTGTGGAAGAACACCTGGCGCGTGGCGACGTTGCGCAGGGTCGGCGTCTTGAACATGCCGCAGTACTGCGTCTGTTTGGCGAGGTCGTGCCGCTTGGGACCGCACAGCCCGAGGTCGTAGTAGCGCGGGTCGCGGTTGGCCGGGATCTGCGGATTGCGCGGCACGCCCAGCGCCTCGTAGGCGTAGTCGGTGAACGCCGCGGGCCGCCCGCCGGGGCCGGGCACGTCGATGTGGCAGGCGGCGCAGTTGCCCTTCTTCGGGTCGTTGAACAGCGCGTAGCCGCGCAGCTCCTGCGGCGTGAAGCGCGCGTGGCCGGACATCACCGCGTCGAACTTGCTGGTGTAGGGATGGAAGCTGGGGTCCTCGGCCTGGAAGGCCTCCAGCGCCACGCCGATGTCGTCGAACGCCTGCCGCGGATGCTGGAACACGTCCGCGCCGAAGACCTGCGCAAACGGCTGCGCGTAGGCGCCGTCGCGTACCGCGGCGACCACCGCCGCGGGCGACGCGTTGGCCATCTCGTCCGGAGCCAGCAGCGGGCCGGCCGCCTGCTGCTTGCGCGAGGCCGCCGCGCCGTCCTGGTCGAAGCCGCCGCTGGGGCCTTCGTATTCGGCGTCCTCGGAGCCGGGCATGAAGGCGTGGCGGCTGAACAGCGGCGTGTGGTCGAGGTAGCGCAGCGAAGGCACCGCGCGCGTGCCCGCGCGGCGGCCGTCCTTGCCGCCCAGCCGCACCGCGCGCCCGTCCGGCGGGCCGTAGGCGTGCGCGGGATCGTGGCAGCTGGCACAGGCCAGCTGCCCGGAGGCGGACAAGGCCTTGTCGAAGAACAGTTGCCGACCCAGCACGGCCGGCGGGCTCAGCTGCACCGGCAGCGGCGGATAACGCACCCAGCGCTGGATGGCGGCGTCGCGCGCCGCGTCCGTCGACGCGGCGGACATGATCTGTTCGCGCGCCGCCACCGGAAGACATGTGCCCGCGACGCCGATGGCGAGCATGCCCAGCACCGCAACAACGGCGGCCTCGATCCGGTCGGATCGACACTTTGGCATGCGATCAGCACGAAGCGCATCGCTCGGCCTATTGACCGGGCCCACACCAACCTCGCCCGGTGTCCTTCGACTCCGCTTCGCTGCGCTCAGGACGAACGGTATGCGCATCATGCTCGTGTGCCAGCGGCCCCGCCGACGATGCGGCGAGCGCTCAGAACTTGAACATCGACATCAGGTCGCCCACCGCCGGGCCGTTGATCGGCCGGTACGGATGGCCGGGCACGGTCACCGGATCCGGCAGGTTGTCGCGGCTGCGCGGCGACAGCGGCGGCAGGCGCCAGTTGCGCTCGATGAACTTCAGGATCGAGGCGTGATCGCCGTATTCGTGGTCGACCACGCCCTTGCGCGCATACGGCGACACCGCCAGCATCGCGATGCGCGTACCGTCGCCGAAGAAGTCCAGCGTCTGGATGTAGCCGGTGTCGAAATGGCCGCCGCCTTCGTCGGTGGTGATCAGGATCGCGGTGTGCGCCCACTGCGCCGGGTCGGCCTGCACCTTGGCCAGCAGATCCTTGAGGAAGGCTTCGTAGCTGGCCGGCGCCGAGTAGCCGGGATGGCCGCTGTCGAGGTTCTTCGGCACCACGAAGGACACCGCCGGCAGGGTGTGGTGCGCGAGGTCGCTGTCGAACGTGGCGAGGCCGGCGAGGCCGGACTTCAGCGCCGGGTCGCCCATCACCTTGGCGGAAGCCGTCAACGCATCGCCGAGGTTGTTGTACTGGAGCATCTGCGCCTTGGCCACCGGCACGTGCAGCGCGGCGGCTTCCGCGGCGACGTCGGCCGCATCGCGCGCGCCGGTGTACCACTTCCAGCTCACGCCGTGCTTCGCCAGCAATTCGGCGATGGTCGGCACGGTCTGCGGCGGGTAGTTGTAGTTGTCCGGGCCGATCGGCTGCGGCTGGCCGTCCATGTCGTAGCCGGGGTTGTAGTTGTTCACCAGGTAGTAGGCGCCGGGCACGCACTTGCTGGGGATGTGCCGTGCCTCCAGGAAGGCCAGGATCGGCGCGACGCCGGGCTGTTTCGGATCGGAGCAGTCGACGTAGGAACCGCCCCGGTAGCCGTCGCGCGTGTAGAAGTCCGGCGTGCCCGGCATCGGGTTCGGGTTTTCGATCTGGTTGGCCGGCGGCACGGCCAGCTTGCCGTCCTTGTTGAAGACCGGCACGTCGGCGGTGGCGATGGCGAAGAAATTGTCGCCGGTGCCGCCCATGATGGACTGGTGGTAGTTGTCGCTGAGCGCGTAGTCCTGCGCCAGCTTGTCGAACAGCGGCGCATCGCCGGCCGACATGTTCATGAAGCCCATCAGCTCGCCGCCCTGCGCCGGGTTGGCCGGCGTCACGCCGGGGGTGTCGCCGCCCTGGCCGGTGCTGTCGGCGACCCAGGTGAACATGTCGTGCTTGCGGTTGTCGCCGCCGGTCTGCTGCCACATCTGGAAGAAGCGGTGCACCGGGTCGCCGGTCCTGACCGCCGACGCGAGGGCGTCCTTGCCGTCGATGCTGTACGGCACGTAGCGGGTGATCTGGAACGGCCCGTTCGGCAGGTCGGCGGGGAAGCGCGTGTCCGGCACGCCCGCGGCGCTCTGGAAGGTCACCGGATTCATCTCGCCGATCTGCAGCGGCTGCGGCAGGGTGGCGTAGCTGCCCGCACGCCCGGGCTGCAGGGTGTAGGCCTGGAGCGGCGCCCCCTTGCTCTGCGCGGCGAGCGCGAAGTTGGGGCCGGGCGTGCCGTCGGCCTTGATGATGCCTTCGGACAGCAGGTTCTCCACCGTCTGCCCCTTCGGCGGCGCGTAGCCGCCGAACAGGGCGTCGAAGGTCTGGTTCTCGCCGATCACCACGATCACGTGCTGGATCGGCGTGGTGGTCGGCCCGTGCGCCAGCGCCAGCGCCGAGGCCGCCGCGGCGGCAGGCACCGCGGCGGAGGCCGCGCCCTGCGCGGGCACCGAGACCACGGCGCGGTCGGCGTCGCTGCCGATGCTGGCGCTGCCCTGCCGCACGTTGAAGTGCACGACCGAGAACAGCGCCGCCAGCGGATCGTTGCCGCCGACCTGGAACGCCGCATCGGCCGCGGGATCCTCCGCCACTGCCGCAGGCACCTGGAACGCCGCATACAGCGGCGCGAACACCGTGGCGACATCGCGCCGCGCCGCGGCGATGCGCGCATCGTCGAGGCCGGCCATCTTCGCCGCATCCGGCGCGCCGTCCAGCACCGTGCCCAGTGCGCGCTGTGCCTGCAGGGCAGTGATCGGATCGAGGTTGGCCACCGCCGATGCCCGGCCCGACGCCGGCGACACGACCGCGGACAAGGTAGCCGGCGTTCCGTCGTCGTCGTTGAACGGCGCCGTCAGCACGAAGGGGCCGGCACCGTCGAGCACAAGCGAATAGCGGCCCTGCGCATCCGTCGCTGCGGAGACCACGTGATGACCCGCATGATCGGTGGCCGTGACCGGCACGCCCGCTACCGGCACTGCGCCGCCCACCACACCGGTGACGGCAAGATGCGGCGCGGCCGCTTCGTGTCCGCAACCACTCAACGCGAACAACAGGACCAGGGGCAGCAGACGACGTTTCATGGACGATTCCCGACAGTGAAAGGACGCGAACAGGTTCGCGTCCGGTGGACATGGTGCCGCTTTCTCGCGCAGCTTGCGCGCCTCGCGCGTGCCGGCGCGGATCGGCCGGCACGCGCCAGCGTCAGAGCTGCGCGTTGATGTTGATGAATGCCTGGCGCGGCGCACCCGCCTGCAGGGTCTGGTTGTAGCCGTTCGGATCGGAGGCGACGTAGCCGTTGGTGCCGGTGGTGGCGAAGTAATGCTTGCCGGCGAGGTTGGTCACGTTGAACGCGAGGCGGATGTCGCGGAAGCCCGCCAGCGCACCGAAGTCGTAACTCGCGCCTGCGTTGAACAGCCAGTACGACGGCACCTGCGAGTCGTTGGTGTAGGTGATGTAGCGCCGCCCGGTGTACTTGCCGTCGAGGGTGAAATCCCAGGCGCCCACGTGGTAGTTCACGCCGGAGGTGACCATCCAGCTCGGGATGCCCACCACATACTTGCCCTTGGTGGCGACCACGCCGCCGTTGAGGTAGTCGTCCTGGTACTTGGAGTTGTCCGAGGACACGGTATTGAGCCAGCGGAAGCCTTCGAACGGACGCCAGATCAGCGACAGGTCGGCGCCCTTGCTGATCACGCTGCCCACATTGTCGAGCTGGCTGGCGCAGGTCTGCACCGCCGAGCAGGGCGTGGTCTGCAGCAATCGGTTGCTGAAGCGCGTGTAGTACAGGTCGGCCGCCGCCTCGAAGGTCTCGCCGTGCACGCGGTAGCCCGCTTCCAGCGTCTGCGAGCCTTCCGGCTTGAGCGTGCTCTTGCTGGCATCGAACGCCGCCTGCGAGGTGGCGAAAGGCAGCGCGCCGTAGGCATTGATGTTCTTGCTGTACGACGCGTAGATGTCCTGGTGCTCGTCCAGCTTGTAGTCCACGCCTGCCTGCGGCAGGAAGCCCTTGCTGGCCTTGATGCTGCCCTGCGCGAACGCAGTGGTGGCCACCAGCGAATCCGCGGTGCTGGTGGAGCGCAGCGACTTGGCGCCGACGTTGACCGTCAGCCGGTCGTCCATGAAGTGCAGGGTGTCTTCCGCATAGGCCATGCGCGTGTCGTAGGTGTAGTGCTGCAGGAAGCCGCGATAAAACGGCGTCTCGCCGTCGTAGAACGTCCACAGGCCGGTGTAGGCGCCGTTGAGATTGAAGTAATTGCGCTCGATATGGTTGCTGGAGTCTTCGCCCCACACGCCCACTTCGATGTCGTTGTTGCCGACGGTGTACTGCAGCGAGCTGGTGACGCCGTAGCGGTCCAGGCCGTAGTCCGTGGTGCGCATGGCCAGCGGCAGGCCGGACGCCGGCGACGAGGCATACGGCGTCACCCACTGCCCTTCGCCGCGGTCGTCGTGGTAGTACGCGCCCACGTTCCAAGTGATGTCGTTGCCGAGGTTGAAGCTGCCGTTGAGGCCGCTCAGCGTGTCGTTGCGGATGCCGCCGCCGGCGTAGTAGTTCGCGTCGAGCCAGTCGTAGTCGGCCGGCAGGCCGGCCAGCGAGGCCGGGTAGCCGTTGGCCACGCCGCTGTATTGCCCGCTGGTGTGGTAGGCGGTGGCGGCCTGCAGTGCCGTGCTCCAGTCCGGCTGCCAGTAGTCGAAGTTCCAGCCCAGCACGCGCTGGCTGGTCAGCGAGAGATCCTGGTAGTCGTATTCCTTGCGCCGCGAGCTGTCCACGAACAGGCTGATGCGGTTGCCGTCGCCCCATTGGTAGAGCGCCTTCAGGTTGGCCTGGTTGGATTCCTGCGAACCGTAACCCTTCCACTTGTCGGTGTTCGCGTGGTCGAACGACACGTACATCGAGAAACCGTGGAAGTCGCCCGTGTCCATCCGCACATAGGTGCGGTGGGTGTCGTCCGAGCCGAACGTCTGGTTGAGGCGCAGGCCCGCTGCCATGTCCGGGTCGGCCGAGTAGAACTGCACGGTGCCGCCGAGGTTGGTGTTGGACGGCGTGCCCAGCGCGCCGGCGCCCTGCGCCAGCTGCACCGAGGCGATGTTGTCCGAGCTGATCGCACGGGTCACCTGCAGGCCGTTGCTCACGCCGTAGGACATGTTGCCCAGCGGGATGCCGTCCAGCGTGAAGCCGAGGCGGCTCTGGTCGAAGCCGTGCAGGCTGATCGCCGTGGACCACTCGTAGGCGCCCCACGGATCGGATGACTGGAAGTTCACGCCCGGCAGTTCGTTGAGCACTTTCAGCGCGCTGGTGCCCGGCGTGGCGGCCTCGATGTCCTTGCTGCCGATGGTCTGGATCTGGCGCGTCTCGCCGGTCGCCACCACCGACACCGCCGCCAGCGCCTTGGCGTTGTCCTTGGAGGGCGCGGCTGCAGCGGCGGGCGTGGGCGCTGCCACAGCTGCGGCGTCGGCCGCCATGGCCATGCTGCCGTGCAAGGCCGTGACGATGGCCAAGGCAAGGCCCGTGAGTTGGATCGGAGTGCGACGGCTGAACATGCGCAGAAATCCTCGAACGGCGCATCCCGCGAGGGCGCCGCGTGCGGTGAAGGTGAATTCGACAACCGTCCATGACGGTGTGCGGCATGGTGAATCCGCTCTGTGAACGTTCGCCTACAACCAGATGAAAGCGCGGTGCACGGCATCGCCCGGAAGGCCGGCAGAAAGGCGCACGATGCCCGCCGGACAACGCCGGCTCACGGCTTTGGAAATCGCACGCGCCTGCGGCTAACCGCCGCGACGGACTGCCGCCGGCTTGCGCGGCTTCGGCAGCGGCATCAACGCCGCGGTGGCGAGCAGCAGGCGACGGATCGCTTCGGAGTCGTCCAGCAGCTCATCGGCCACCGGATAGTCCTTGGCGCCGGGATACGGCGGACGCTGCGGCAACTTCGGCGCGAGTTCCGCCGCTGCCGCCGACGGCTTCACGAACAGGCTGTTGTCGCAGGCAAAGGCCACCACCTTGCCGTCCACGTAGAGCGCGTACTCGCCGAACATTTTCTTGTGCGCGAACCGTTCGCCCAGCGCCGCCTGCTCGGTCACGTAGTCCAGGAAATCGCGATCGGTAGCCATGTGCGCCGGAGCATCGAGTCGGGTTGGATCGAGCGGACTTCGCGCCGCCAGCCGTTCACCGCGAGAACAACACCAGCAGCAGGCCCAGCGCACCGGGGAGCGCCTGCACATAGAGGATCTTGCGGCTGGCGGTCAGCGCGCCGTAGATCCCCGCGACGACGACACAACCCAGAAAGAACACTTTGAACGGATAACCCGCCGCGCCCTCGACCGCGCCCCACAGCAGGCCGGCGGCGAGGAAGCCGTTGTACAGGCCCTGGTTGCCTGCCAATACCTTGGTGGCCGCCGCCTGTTCCTTTGACAGGCCGAATGCCTTGCGCCCCGCCGGCTTGTCCCACAGGAACATTTCCAGCACCAGGAAATAGCCGTGCAGCAAGGCCACCAGCACCAGCACGATTTCGGAAAGGGTTGCCAACATGGTCTGCCTTCATGGTGTTGGTTGGTGGATACCGTGCAAGCAGCGACATGCCTGCGAACCGGGAGTCCCGCCGGAATACGCAGTGATCTTCGCACGCGCGACGCCCACCGCAAGCTCAGGCCAGCAGACGCTCGACCTCCCGCTGCACTTCGTTGACGAGGCTGGCGAGCCCAGGCCTGTCGCCGTGCATGTCCAGCTCCCGCGTGGCGATACTTCCCATTGAGAAGGGGCCCGGACGCGCCTCGCACGGCTGGCCGGCCGCAAAGGCCACGCACCATCGCAACTGGCGCGCCATGCTTTGTGCAGGTGGCCAGCCGCTGGCCGCCAATGGTTCGATCTGTTCCAGGGCCGACCTGGCTTTTGTCAGCAGCTGCGGATGCATGGCGAACGCACAGGCGTGGAAGCATGCAGCATAACCAGGATGCGCCTGCCGGATGAACGCTACTCGCGGCCTCTCCGCCACTGATCCGGCGAACAATGCCACGTATCGCCGCAATGAGACACGGCCGGTCCGCTGGCACAGCACGCCCATTTCTGGGCACAGCATCACGCCGCCCCGCCGACCCAGCCACGCTAAACTGCATCGATGGCTCCCACCCCGCGCAAGCGCCAGCGGCGCAAATCTGTCCCGGCACCTTCGCCGCACGCCCCGAAAGCGCGGACGGCCGCCACGGTGCGTCCGGCGGACAGCTCCAGGCGCGCCAACGGCGTGCTGGACTGGCTGCTGCGCAAGCTGCCGGCGCGGCACCGCGAGAAGGTGCGCGACTATCTGGTGCTCACCCGCATGGACCGCCCCATCGGCGCGCTGCTGCTGCTGTGGCCGACCTGGTGGGCGCTGTGGCTGGCGGCGGGCGACTGGCCGCCGCTGAAGCCGCTGGCGATCTTCACGCTGGGCGTGTTCGCGATGCGCGCGGCGGGCTGCGCGATCAACGACTTCGCCGACCGCAAGCTCGATCCGCAAGTGCAACGCACCGCCGGCCGCCCGATCGCCAGCGGCCGGGTGACCCCGCGCGAGGCCCTGATCGTGTTCGGCGCACTGCTCGCGTTCGCCTTCGTGCTGGTGCTGTTCACCAACCGGCTCACCATCGAACTCTCCTTCGCCGGTGCGGCGCTGGCGGCCATCTATCCGTTCACCAAGCGCTGGACCTCGCTGCCACAGGTGGTGCTGGGCGCGGCGTTCGGCTGGTCGATACCGATGGCGTTTGCCGCGGTGGCCGGCACGGTGCCGCCGCTGGGCTGGCTGCTGTTCATCGCCAACATCCTGTGGTCGGTGGTGTACGACACCGAGTACGCGATGGTCGACCGTGAGGACGACCTCAAGGCCGGCGCGAAATCCACCGCCATCCTGTTCGGCGACGCCGACCTGCCGATCATCGGCGTGCTGATGGCCACCCTGCTGCTGGCGATGGTATTCGTGGGCCAGCGCGCGCAACTGGGCTGGCCGTACTGGCTGGCCCTGCTGGCGGCGACCGGCCTGTTCGCCTACCAGCTGTGGCTGATCCGCACGCGCGAGCGCGCCTCCTGCCTCGCCGCCTTCCGCCACAACAACTGGTGGGGCCTGACGCTGTGGATCGGCATCGTGCTGGCGCTGGCGCTGAAATAGGCGGCGCTAGGCGGCGTCGGCCGCCGGCGGAACCAGCGCGATCACCGTCCAGCCCGGCCTCGGTTCCAGTTCGCGCTTGGCCGAGGCCACGCGCAGCGCGCCTTTTTCCTCCACGCCGAACAGCAGCATGCTGTCCGCCCCGTATTGCGCGATGAAGCTCGGCCAATCGAACGTGGCGCTGAGCCGCGTGGCCTTGATGCGCCAGCCGCGCGCGAGCAGTTCCGCGAACCGCGCATGCGTCATCGATTCGTCGAACAGCGGCGGCGCCAGCAGCGAGTCGGCCAGCGCGTGGCGGCCAGTGCTTTCCTCCGGCGCGAGCACGCGTAGGCGATACACCTTGTGGCGGCCGAACTCCTGCCGGTAGTGCACGCAGGCCAGCGTGTTGCGCTCGCGGTGGACGGACATCGCCAGCAGGCGGCCGATGCCGGCGAGATCGAGGTTGCGCTCGGCATGCGGCGACGCCGGATTGCCGAAAAAGGTATTCAGGCCATCCATCCGCGCACGGCGGATGCCGTCGTGGTCGTCGTCGGCGAGCACCACGCGGAAGCCCGCCTCGTGCAACGCCCTGCCCACGCCGCGCGCCACCGCGTCGGAGCCGAAGATCAGCACGCCGCGCGGCTCCGGCTCCGCCACCTTCAGCCACAGCGCCAAGGGGCGTGCGGTTGCGCTCTGCAGTACCACGGTGCCGATGATGAGGATGAACACCAATGGCACCAGCGCGTTCGCACCCGCCACGCCCAGCGCCTGCAGCCGCAGCGCGAACAGGGCGGAGACCGAAGCGGCCACGATGCCGCGCGGCGCCACCCAGCCGATCAGCGCGCGTTCGCGCCAGCTCAGGGTGCTGCCGAGGCTGGCGACCAGCACGCTGAGCGGACGCACCACGCATTGCGCGAAGAGGAAGATCACCGCGCCCTTCCACAACAGGTCGCCCGGCAACGGCCACGGCAACCGCGCCGCCAGCAGGATGAACAGCAGCGACACCAGCACGGTGGTGAGGTGTTCCTTGAAGTCGAGGATGTCGTCGACGTGCACGTCGCGCATGTTGCCCAGCGCGATGCCCATGATCGTCACCGTGAGCAGGCCCGCATCGTGCGCCAGCGCATTGGACGCCGTGAAGGCCAGCAGCACGGCGGCCAGCACGCCGAAGTTCTGCAGGTACTCGGGAATCAGTTGGCGGCGCAGCAGCAGGCCCAGCAGCCAGGCCGCCAGCGCGCCCAGCGCCACGCCGCACAGCACCGTGCCGAGGAACACGCTGAGCGCGTGGCCTTCCTCGCGGGACACCACCACTTCGTAAATCAGCACCGCGAACAGCGCGCCCAGCGGGTCGATCACGATGCCTTCCCAACGCAGGGTGTTGGCGATGCGCGCGTTCGGCCGCAGCGTGCGCAGCAGCGGCGCGATCACCGTGGGCCCGGTGACGCAGGTCAATGCGCCGAACAGGAAGGCGATCGGCCACGCCACGCCGGCCACGATGCGCGCTGCCGCGGCCAGCAGCAGCAGGGTCACCAGCGCGCCGTAGCTCACCAGCCCGCGCACCGCACCGCCGATGCCGGGCAGCTCGTGAAAGCGCAGCGCGAGACTGCCTTCGAACAGGATCACCGCCACGGCCAGCGAGACCATCGGGAACAGCAAATCGCCCAGCAGCGCGTCGGGACGCAGCAGCCCGGACACCGGCCCGAGCAACAGGCCGGCCAGCAGCAGGAAAACGATAGCGGGCACCTTGATCCGCCATGCCAGCCACTGGCACAGGAAGCCGATCACCAGCATGCCGGTCAGCACCAGTCCCGGTTCGATGCCCATCGCGATCCTTGATCCGTCTTGCAAAACTTATCGGAACACGTTGCGCGGCAGGTAGGCAAGGACGCGGCCGGCGAGCGCGGCATCGGGGCGGGACTTGGCGCGGCGCGACGGCATCCGCCTCGCCCGCTGCGCTTTCAGAAGCGGCGGTACTGCAACGCCTCGGCGAGATGTTCGCGCTCCAGCACGGCGGCGCCGCCGTCGATGTCGGCGATGGTGCGCGCGACGCGCAGCACGCGATGGTAGGCGCGCGCGGAAAGCCCCAGTTTTTCCAGCGCCTGTTCGTACCAGCGCCGCTCGGGCGAGCCCAGCGCGCAGTCGCGCTCCAGTTCGCGGTGGTTGATCTCCGCGTTCGGCCGCCCCGCCCGCATCAGCGCATGGCGGCGCGCGTTGAGCACGCGCACGCGCACCGTGGCGGAATCCTCGTCGCCCGGGCCGCGCGCGGCGTCCATTTCATGCAATGGCAACGGCGGCACCTCGACCGCTAGGTCGATGCGGTCCAGCAGCGGCCCGGAGACTTTCG
Organism: Rhodanobacter sp.; assembly: GCA_040371205.1. NCBI lineage: Bacteria > Pseudomonadati > Pseudomonadota > Gammaproteobacteria > Lysobacterales > Rhodanobacteraceae > Rhodanobacter > Rhodanobacter sp. The sequence continues at coordinate 208,193 of AP031382.1, read as the reverse complement.
CGCGATAGCGCTGGATCTGCTCGGGCGTGCACTGGCAGCGTCGCCGCGTATCGCCGGCATAACCGCAGGGGCAGGGATTCATCGCCGCCACCAGTTGGAACCGCGCGGGAAAGGTGGACTGCCGCGCAGCCCGCGACACCACGATCTGGCCGGACTCCAGCGGCTCGCGCAGCACTTCCAGCACCTGCCGGCTGAACTCCGGCAACTCATCGAGGAACAGCACCCCGTTGTGTGCCAGCGAAATTTCGCCCGGCCGCGGTTGCGAGCCGCCGCCCACCAGGGCCACCCCGGACGCGGTGTGATGCGGCGCCCGGAACGGCCGGCGCCGCCAGCGCGCGGCGTCGGTGGGCTGGCCGGCCACCGACAGCACGGCGCAGGTTTCCAGCGCCTCCAATTCGGACAACGGCGGCAGGATGCCGGGCAGGCGTTCGGCCAGCATGGTCTTGCCGGTGCCCGGCGGCCCCACCAGCAACAGGTGATGACCGCCGACGGCGGCAATTTCCAGCGCGCGACGGGCCTGCAACTGGCCGCGCACGTCGCGCAGGTTAGGGCCGTCGTAGATGCCGCCCTCGCCGGCCATGCCCACCGGCGTGTCGAGATCCTGTGCGCCGCGCAACCAGCCGCAGACATCGGCCAGCGTATCGGCCACGCGAACATCCACTTCGGAAACCAGCGCCGCCTCCGCGGCGTTGGCGCGCGGCACCACCACCTTGCGGCCGCGCGCGCGCGCGCGCAGCAGGGCCGGCAGCACGCCGGAAACGCTGCGCAACGAGCCGCTGAGCGCCAGTTCGCCGAGGAATTCGCAATCGTCGAGCTTTTCGCGCGGCACCTGCCCGCTGGCGGCGAGGATGCCCAGCGCGATCGGCAGATCGAAACGTCCGCCGTCCTTGGGCAGCTCGGCAGGAGCCAGGTTCACGGTGACCTTGCGGCCGGGATATTCGAAGGCGGTGTTCTGGATTGCCACGCGCACGCGGTCGCGCGCTTCGCGCACGGCGGCTTCAGGCAATCCGACGATGCTGGTGGCCGGCAGACCGCCGGACAGATGCACTTCGACCATCACCTGCGGCGCGGCAATGCCTTCCTGGGCACGGCTGAGCGTGACGGCGAGACTCATGCGGCCACTCCGTGCCGATACGCGGGCCGGCCTGCTGCGAAGCCGTTGTCGTGCACCCGCATCGAATCACTCCATGCGCGGCTTCAGGTCGTAAATAACCGCCCCCGACCGCAGAACTCGGGGTGAGGGTGACAGGTCGGGGGCGGCTCCCGGGAGTTACCTAGTCTCCGCAGGCAACGGCGCCGGCCTCGAGTTCGGCCACGCGCCGCTCCAGTTCCTCGACCTTGGCGCGGGTGCGTGCAAGCACCTGGGTCTGGACGTCGAACTCTTCGCGGGTGACCAGGTCGAGACGGCGCAGTCCCTGTGCCAGAACATCGTGGAAATTGGCTCGCAAATCCTGTTGCGCCTGTGCCACTCCGGGCGGAACCAACGATGCCAGGCGTCGTGCCAGCTGATCGATATTCAGCCTATCCATCATGGATGGCGCCTCGAACTTGTCGAGAGCAAGTATTGACGAATGATTGATGGGTGCGCCATCGGTGAACTCCGCGAGTTGATGTAGGCATTCTCCTACACGCACCCGTCCCGCGACAGCGGGATGCCTTGCGGGCAAAATGGATCTCCGCGTCGGACCCGGCGCCCCAAGCCCCGAGGAAAATTCCATGAAGCTGGTGGTCGCGATCATCAAGCCGTTCAAGCTCGACGACGTGCGCGAGGCGCTGGCCGAGGTCGGCGTGCAGGGCATCACGGTGACCGAGGTGAAGGGCTTCGGCCGCCAGAAGGGCCACACCGAGCTGTACCGCGGCGCCGAGTACGTGGTCGATTTCCTGCCCAAGATCAAGCTGGAAGCCGCGGTGGCGGACGAGCAGCTCGAACGCGTGCTGGAGGCGATCCAGCACTCCGCACGCACCGGCAAGATCGGCGACGGCAAGATCTTCGTCAGCCCGCTGGAACAGGTGATCCGCATCCGCACCGGCGAGTTGGATCAGGACGCGCTTTGAGGTTTATCCACAAGTTGTTGGGTTGACCAGGTCGATTCGGCCCGATATGTTGTGCCTGTCGGTGCCCTGCCAGACGCGATCGTCGGCCGGGCTCAAAAGGGAATCCGGTGCGAATCCGGAACTGCCCCGCAGCGGTAAGCGGAAACGAACGTCTCGATAGCGCACTGATCCACAGCGATCGGGAAGCGGAGACCAGTAGGCGGGCCGAAGGCCCACGTCCGCGAGTCCGAAGACCTGCCGACGCGGCATGGCCACAGCGCCATGACGAGTGGTGGCGGCTTCCGCGGGGAGGCGCGTCGGATCGTCGGGCAGCCATGCCCGATGGGCGACCGTCCGCGAGCAACCACTGCATCAGCCCTGCGCGCGGGAGCAGGCGGTTGATCGCCACGGCCTGGAGCCACCGACCATGCAGCCTCTCGATACCGCCACCCGCGAGCGCCCCGGCGCTGGCGTGGAGCCGCTCCCGTTTCCCACCCAATCCTCGCCCTCCGCTGGCGAGGCCTTCAGCCTGACCCCGCCGCACAATCCCGGCCAGATGCGCGTGACCAAGCGCAACGGCCGCCAGGAAGCGGTGGACGTCAACAAGATCGTGCGCGCCGTGACCCGCAGCAGCGAAGGCCTGCACGCAGTCGATCCGCTGCGCGTGGCGCTGAAGACCATCGGTGGCCTGTACGACGGCGCCACCACGCAGGAACTGGACCAGCTCTCGATCCGCACCGCCGCCGCGCTTACCGCGGAAGAACCCGAATACGGCCAGCTCGCCGCGCGCCTGCTCGGCGCCTTCATCGACAAGGAAGTGAGCGAGCAGGAAATCCAGAGCTTCTCGCAGTCCATCGCGCGCGGCGCCGAGCTGGGCATCCTCAACGAGCGCCTGCGCGATTTCGTCGCCATCAACGCGCGCAAGCTCAACGACGCGATCGACCCGCTGGCCACGCGCCGCTTCGAGTATTTCGGCCTGCGCACGGTGTACGACCGCTACCTGCTGCGCCATCCGCAACTGCGCAAGGTGATCGAGACGCCGCAGCATTTCTTCATGCGCATCGCCTGCGCGCTGGGCGGCAACGAGATCGGCGAAACGTTGGAGCTGTATCGATTGCTCTCCTCGCTGGAGTACATCGCCAGCTCGCCGACGTTGTTCAACGCAGGCACCGCGCACGAGCAGTTGTCGTCGTGCTTCCTGCTCGACTCGCCGGCCGATTCGCTCGAATCCATCTACGAGAAGTACGGCGACGTGGCCAAGCTGTCGAAATTCGCGGGCGGCATCGGCCTGGCCTACTCGCGCGTGCGTTCGCGCGGCTCGCTGATCAAGGGCACCAACGGCCATTCCAACGGCCTGGTGCCGTGGCTGAAGACGCTGGACGCTTCCGTCGCCGCGGTGAACCAGGGCGGCAAGCGCAAGGGCGCGGCCTGCGTGTATCTGGAGCCGTGGCACGCCGACATCGAGGAATTCCTCGAACTGCGCGACAACACCGGCGACGAGGCGCGCCGCACGCACAACCTCAACCTCGCCAACTGGATCCCCGACGAGTTCATGCGCCGCGTGGAAAGCGACGGCGAGTGGTCGCTGTTCGATCCCAAGGCGGTGCCGCACTTCGTCGACAGCTGGGGCGGGACCTTCGAGCGCGCCTACCGCGAAGCCGAAGCCGCCGGCCTCGCCGTGAAGAAGGTGAAGGCACGCGAGCTTTACGCGCGCATGCTGCGCACCCTTGCGCAGACCGGCAACGGCTGGATGACCTTCAAGGATCGCAGCAACGCCACCAGCAACCAGACGGCCAAACCCGAGAACGTCATCCACCTGTCGAACCTGTGCACTGAGATCCTGGAAGTCACCAACGCCGACGAAACGGCGGTGTGCAACCTCGGTTCGGTGAACCTGTCGCGCCACGTGGTGGACGGCCAGTTCGATTTCGACAAGCTCGCCGCCACCGTGCGCACGGCCGTGCGCCAGCTCGACCGCGTGATCGACCTCAACTTCTACCCCATCGCCACCGCCAAGGCCGCCAACAACAAGTGGCGCCCGGTCGGCCTGGGCGTGATGGGCCTGCAGGACGTGTTCTTCAAGCTGCGCCTGCCGTTCGATTCGGCCAAGGCGCTGGCGCTGTCCACGCGCATCGCCGAGGAGATCTACTACCACGCGCTGTCGCAGTCGAACGAACTGGCGATGGAGCACGGCGCACATCCCGGCTTCGCGGAAAGCCGCGCGGCCAGCGGCGAACTGCAGTTCGACTACTGGGCCAACGCCACGCCGCACGACCCGGCGCGCTGGGACGCGCTGCGCGCATCGATCAAGGCCAAGGGCCTGCGCAACTCGCTGCTGATCGCGATCGCGCCCACCGCCACCATCGCCTCCATCGCCGGCTGCTACGAATGCATCGAGCCGCAGGTCTCCAACCTGTTCAAGCGCGAGACGCTGTCCGGCGACTTCCTGGTGGTCAACCGCTACCTCGTCGAGGAGCTGAAGACGCTGGGCCTGTGGACGTCCGAAATCCGCGATGCGATCAAGCTGGCGGAAGGCTCGATCCAGGGCATCAGCGCGATCCCGGAACGCCTGCGCACGATCTACCGCACGGTGTGGGAACTGCCGCAGAAAGCGCTGATCGACCTCGGCGCGGCACGCGGCGCCTACATCGACCAGAGCCAGTCGCTGAACCTGTTCATGGAGAACCCGAACATCGGCCAGCTCAGCTCGATGTACATGTACGCGTGGAAGGCCGGCATCAAGACCACCTACTACCTGCGCTCGCGCCCGGCAACCAAGATCGCCAAGACCACGGTGTCGGCGGCGGCGAAGACCGCACCCACCGGCGACCAGGAGCAAGCCACCGCGGCGGTGTTCTGCTCGCTGGAAAACCCCGAGTACTGCGAGGCCTGCCAGTAGTCAGCTCGCAGCCCCTCTCCCTCCGGGAGAGGGGTGGGGGTGAGGGTTCGGCCTTGCACGGACATCACGCAAGAACCGAACCCTCATCCGCCTGCCGGCACCTTCTCCCGGAGGGAGAAGGGTTGCACGTCCAACATCTTCTCAAGGTACGCCCATGTCCGCCCAACCCGAACGCGCCCAGCACATCCTCGACCCCGGCTTCGAACTCACCCTGCGCCCGATGCGCTACCCCGCGTTCTACGAGATGTACCGGAACGCCATCAAGAACACCTGGACGGTGGACGAAGTGGATTTCTCGCTCGACACCACCGACCTGCGCACGAAGATGAGCGAGGCCGACCGCCACCTGATCCATCGCCTGGTGGCGTTCTTCGCCACCGGCGACGCCATCGTGGCGAACAACCTGGTGCTGAACCTGTACCAGCACATCAACGCGCCGGAAGCGCGCATGTACCTCTCGCGCCAGCTCTACGAGGAAGCGCTGCACGTGCAGTTCTACCTCACCCTGCTGGACACCTACATCCCCGACCCGGGCGAACGCGCCAAGGCCTTCGCGGCGATCGAGAACATCCCGTCGATCCGCCAGAAAGGCGAGTTCTGTTTCAAGTGGATCGACTCCGTGCAGGACCTGCAGCGGCTGGAGACGCGCGAACAGCGCCGGCAGTTCCTGCTCAACCTGATCTGCTTTGCCGCGTGCATCGAGGGCCTGTTCTTCTTCGCCGCGTTCGCCTACGTGTACTTCCTGCGCTCGCGCGGCCTGCTGCACGGGCTGGCCTCGGGCACCAACTGGGTGTTCCGCGACGAAAGCTGCCACATGGCGTTCGCCTTCGACGTGGTGCGTACCGTGCGCGCCGAGGAACCCGACCTGTTCGACGATGCCATGCGTGCGCAGATCGAGCAGATGCTGGAGGACGCCATCGCCTGCGAAACCCAGTTCGCCGAGGACGTGCTCTCGGGCGGCGTGGCCGGCCTCTCGGTGAAGGACATGCGCCAGTACCTCGAATACTGCGCCGACCAGCGCCTCGCCCAGCTCGACCTGCCGAAGAAGTACGGCGCGAAGAACCCGTTCGACTTCATGGATCTGCAGGACGTGCAGGAAGTCACCAACTTCTTCGAACGACGCGTGTCGGCCTACCAGGTCGGCGTGCAGGGCGAGGTGGCGTTCGACATGGCGTTCTGACACGGCCGCTCCGGGCCAACGGCACAGGCGCTTGACTACACGTGTCGTCAAGGCGTAGCGTGGCGACACGTGTAGTCAAACGGAGTCAGCCATGCCCCGCCCATCCATCGGCGACCAGGAACTCGCCCTGCTGCATTACCTGGCCGAACACGAGCCCGCCTCGGTAGGCGAGGTGGCGGCCGGCTTCGGCGAAGCATGCGGCCTCGCCCGCTCCACCGTGCTGACGATGATGGAGCGCCTGCGCGCCAAGGGCTACCTCAAGCGCCGGCAGGCGCAGGGCGTGTACCGCTACAGCACCGCCACCGGCCCCGGCGAGGCGATGCGCAGCGCGGTGGGCAGCTTCGTGCAGAACACGCTGCGCGGCTCGGTCTCGCCGTTCGTGGCGTGGATGGCGGAGCACGGCGAGGTCAGCGACGACGAACTGGCCGAACTGCAGGCGCTGGTCAAGCAACTCAAAGGCACGCGCAAGGAGAAGTGAGATGACGACGCTCGATCATCTGGCCTCCGCATTACTGGAACGTCTGGCCTGGACATCGCTGCAGGCCGCGCTGCTGGTCGTGCTGGTAGCGTTGCTCATACGCGCCCTGCCGCGCCTGCCCGCCGCCGCGCGCTGCGCGTTGTGGTGGCTGGTCGGCCTGCAGGTGCTGCTCGGGCTGGGCTGGCAAGCGCCGATCCGCGTGCCCTTGCTAGCGTCCACGACGGTTGCCGAGGCACCCCTCACCGCCACGCAGATCGGTGCGAACAACGACTCTGGCCCCAGTCACCGATCCTCGCACTTCACGGTCATGCAAGCCGCGATGCCAGCCGCGAGCAACGCAAGCCCGGGTACCGCGACAGGCCGGTTCCCGGCCCATTGGCGCGCGGCCCTCGCCATCGCATGGCTGCTCCTGCTGCTGGCGCAGCTGCCCGCGGTGATACGCGAGTATCTGGACATGCGCCGCCTGCGCCGGGATGCGTCGACGACACCGGATGCAAGCCTGCTGACGCGTTGCGCACGGCAGTCGCGCACACTCGGCCTGCGCCGCGCACCCGACGTACTGGCCTCGCCCGGGATCGCCTCGCCGCAGGTCAGCGGCGGCTGGCGCCCGGTGGTGTTGTGGCCGCTGCACGACACGTTGAGCACGGACGAGGCCGGCTTGGCGCTGGCCCACGAGCTTGCCCACCTGAAGCGCGGCGACCTGCTGCTCGGCTGGATTCCCGCGCTGGCCGCGCGCCTGTTTTTCTTCCATCCGTTGCTGCGCTGGGCGATGCGCGAATACGCGCTCAACCGCGAGGCCGCCTGCGACGCGATGGCCGTCGAACAGCAGCGCGCCGCGCCCCAGGACTACGGCCGCCTGCTGCTGCGCCTCGGCGTGGCGCAACCGACGCAGGCCGCGCTGGCCGGCGCGTCCCCCACCTTCCACAACCTGAAAAGGCGACTGACCATGCTGCAACAGACCACCACCGCCCTGCCGCGCGTGCGCGGCTGGTTGCTCGTCGCGCTCGTCGCGCTGATCGGCGTGCTGCCGTATCGCGTGGTGGCGGGCGATCACGCCGTAGCCACCGCCACGCCTGCATCGGCCAGTTCCATCGCGCCGCTGCCACCGCCGCCACCACCCGCGCCCCCTGCGCCACCCGCGCCCAATGCATCGGCTGCAGCGTTGCCGCCTCCGCCGCCACCTGCTCCTCCCGCCCCGCCACCGCCGCCCCCCGCGCCCGATTTCGGCTTCCATGCCAGCAGCGTGAACATCGACATCGAAACCGACACGCCGCGTGGTTTCGCTTTGTTCGACGGCAGCCACCTGACGATTCGCGGCACCGAGGCCGACGCCGCGGCCATCAAACGTTTGCCCAAGACCGGCGCTCCGCTGCTGTGGATCCGCCGAGGCAACCAGACCTACGTCACGCACGACAAGGCCGCCATCGAACGCGCCGAACGGATCTGGCTGCCGCTCGATCAGCTTTCGCACCAGCAGATCGGTCTTGCCGCGAAACAGCGTTCGGCCGCCATGCAGGACGCCGACATGGCGAGGCATGCGGCGGCGCTGGCACGCGCCCAGGCCGGGCTTGCACGCTCGCAAGCCAGCCTAGCCGCCGAACGCGCGACCCTTGAAGCGGCCGCACGCGCCGGCGATTCCGATGCGCAAAAGGCCGCCGCGGACAGCGCACGCCAGAAAGTCGAGGCGCAACAGCAGGCCATCGAAGCGCAACGTCTTGCCGTCGAGGCCAACCAGGCCGAAATGCAGGCACAGATGCAGCGGAATCAACGCGAGCTGGATGCGCGGCAGGCCGGCATCGACAAACAGCAGGCCGGCATCGACGCCCAGGCACAGGCCGCCGCCCGCAAGGCGGATGGCGAGATGGACCAGCTGATCGACGAGACGCTGGCCAAAGAAGGCAAGTCCTGACGCCTACTCCGATGGCAACAGGGATGTCGCGTTCAACCGTCGCAAACGAAAAGGCCGGAGCGGATGCTCCGGCCTTTTCGCTGGGTCGCTCAACTAGCCGTCAGAACCACGGCCACTTCTTCATCTCGTATTCCTTCGGCGGCGTGTCGCCGGCGAGGTGCTGCACGAAGTAGTCCCAGCGCCGGCGCGTGGCGTACGGCGTGGCGGCGCCATAGCCGTGGTGCACGTTGGGGATGATCAGCATGTCGAAGTCCTTGTTGGCCTTGATCAACGCATCGGCCACCAGGAAGGTCTCGCCGATCGGCACGTTGTCGTCGATCGTGCCGTGCACCAGCATCAGGCGGCCCTTGAGGTTCTTCGCCATGTCCTGGTTGGCCTGGTTGTCGTAGTTGGTGGTGCCGTCCTTGTGGGTCACCAGCAGGCCCTGGTACTTCTCGCCCCAGTCGTTCTCGTAGTTGCGGTTGTCGTGGTTGCCGCTCTCGGCCCAGCCGACCTTGAAGAAGGCGGGATAACGGAACATCGCGTCGACGGTGGTGTTGCCGCCGCCGGAGTGGCCCCAGATGCCCACGCGGTTGAGGTCGATCCACGGGTAGCGCTGCGCCAGCTCCTGGATGCCCTTGACCTGGTCGGGCAAGGTGTTGTCGCCCATGTCGCCGTACCAGGTGTGGTGGAAGCTGGCCGAGCGCCACGGCGTGCCCATGCCGTCGAGCGCGATCACGATGAAGCCGAGTTCGGCCAGCGCCTGGTTGTCGCCGCGCGAGGGCAGGAAGCTGCGGCCGCGCACCGAGCCGATCTGCGGGCCGGGGTACACGTAGTCGATGACCGGGTACTTCTTGTGCGGGTCGAAGTGGCTGGGCTTGAACATCATGCCGTACAGCTCGGTCTTGCCGTCGCGCGCCTTCACGGTGAACGGGATCGGCGGCACCCAGCCGGCGGCCTTCAGGCGGCTGATGTCGGCCTTCGCCACGGTGGCGATGACGTGGCCGTCGTCGCTGGAGCGCAGCACGGTGACCGGCGGCGTGGTGGGCGTGGACCAGCTGTCCACGAAGGTCTTGCCGTCGGGCGACATGCTGATGGTGTGGTCGGCGTTTTCCGGCGTGAGCAGCACCGGCTTGCTGCCGTCCAGGTTCACCTTCCAGAACTGGCGGTAGTACGGGTTGACGCCCGCTTCGCGGCCGGTGCCGGTGAACCACAGCTCGCGCGACGTGCGGTCGAGGTGCAGCACGTCGATGACGTCGCCGTCGCCGGTGGTGATGGGATGCAGCTCCTTGCCGGTGTTGGTGTCGTACAGGTAGAGGTTCTGCCAGTTGTTGCGTTCGGACGGCCAGACGGCCTCGTGCGAGCCCGGCAGGTAGCGCCAGTTGGCGTGGTCCATGCCGCTCTCGTAGTAGGTCGCCACTTTCTCGTCGAAGGCGGTGCGCACGGCGCCGGTTTCGGCGTTGGCCACGCGGTACCAGACCTGCTTGCGGTCGCGCGAGCTGTTGACCATGGCGAAGCTGCGGCTGTCGGGCGCCCACTTCAGGTCGTCCCAGTGGCCGTCGCTGCTGCAGCTGATGTCGTCGCACAGGCTGGACAGGCGCTGCTGCGGCGGCAGCTGCAGGCGCACCACCTTGTGCGTGGCCACGTCGATCACCACCGGCTCGATCATGAAGACCTTCTTGTCGCCGGGCAGCGGGTATTTCCACGCATCCAGCACCGGATGGCCGACCTGCGTCTTCACGGTGTACATCTCGCCCACGCCGCGCTGGTCCTGCTGGTAGGTGGCGATCTTGCTCGAATCGGGCGACCAGTTGAGCACGGCGCGGTCGGTGTGGATCCAGCCGGCGTTGTCGGTGGCGTAGCCGAAGTCCTTCACGCCGTCGGTGGTGAGCTGGGTTTCCTTGCCGGTGGCGAGATCGCGCACCCACAGGTTCCAGTCGCGGATGAAGGCTTCCTTGGTCTTGTCGGGCGAGACGATGCCGGGCTCGTCGCCGGTGTTCGCGGCGGCCTTGGCCGTGCACTGGTCCGCGCTGCCGAGGTCGCACAGGTAGTGCTTGCCCGACAGGTCGATGTCGTAGCGGCCGTCCTTCTGCACGCTGAAGTCGAAACCGAACGGCGGTACCTTGTCCGCCGGCACCGGCTTGCCGGTGGCCTTGGACAACGCGGCGGCCAGCCTGGCCTGGTCGAAGGCCGGCGCGGCCTTGCCGTCGGCCGTGTCCATTTCCATCACGTGGTCGCCGCTGGCGTCGTGGTCGACGTACCAGAAATGGGTGTCGTCCAGCCATTTCACCCGCTGCACGTCGTGATCGACCAGCGGCGCGGTGTTGTAGATCATGAAGCGCTCCGCCTTCGCGTAATCCTGCGCGGTGAGCGTGCGCGTCTGTGCCATCGCGCCGGTGCTGCCCACCAGCAGCGCCGCCGCCAGCGCGCCGGCGAGGCGCGTCTTGCCGATACTCGAGTTCATCTTCTTTCCACCCTGTGAGGGAACCAAACCGGCGCCCGCAGTGCGGACGCAGCTATGCCCGATGCTAGCGCCTCGCACCCGGCTTGCACCCCTGCCAGAAGTTGAGCGCGGAGCGGGACCGATGGCGACGCCACGATGCGCCGCATTGACGCACTGCGGCAGAATGGCGGGTCTCCCGCCCCCATGGAACCGCCGATGTCCACCGCCCTGCCCGAAGCCCGCCTGCTGGAGATGGTTTTCCCCGACCACACCAATCACCTCGGCACGCTGTTCGGCGGCCAGGCGCTGGCATGGATGGACAAGGCCGCCTTCATCGTGGCCTCGCGCCATGCGCGGCGCGTCGTGGTCACCGCGCGCTCGGAGGAGGTGAACTTCCGCGTGCCGGTGCGCAAGGGCCAGCTGGTGGAACTGGTGGCGCGCATCGTGGGCACCGGCCGCAGTTCGATGCAGGTGGAAGTGGAGATGACCGCCGAGGACCCGCTGAGCGGTGACCGCCGCGTATGCACCACCGGCCGCTTCGTGATGATCGCGCTGGATTCCAACGGCTCGCCGACGGCGGTGCCGGCGCTGAACTGAAAAGGCCCGGAGTTTCCTCCGGGCCCGAACCGGCACTCTGGAACGAGTGCCGGGAATGCCGCCTGCTGCAATTACGGAATCAACGCCGAGATCAGCGCCGGCTTCGGACTGCCCCAGCCGGTGACCAGGTCGTAGCCCGTCACCGCCGTGTAACTGCCGGACTTGCCGCTGGTGATGTCGTGGAAGTTGGTGGAATAGGCGCTGGTCAGCTTGCCGCCCGACTCGTTCTGCGCGTAGATGGTCGGATTGAAGAAACCGACCGTGGCGCCGCCGCTGGCCGTGGACTGCTGGTTGGCCAGCGCGGCGAAGGCCGCCCACATCGGCGCGGCGAAACTGGTGCCGCCGTACTGGTTGGCCGTGCAGGTGGTCTGGTCCGCGCACACGTAGAACGTGAAGTTGGCATTGGCCGAGACGTCCGGACCGTTGCGGTAGGTCGTCGAGCCCTTGTTGCTGGCGTTGATCACGCCCGCCGCCGCCTGCCACGAGGGGATGGCGATCTTGTCCGGCGAGATGCCGCCGCCACTGTCCACCCACGCCGTCTCGGATGCCCAGGCGCCGCCCGCCGACGTGGTGGTGAGGTCGGTGCCGCCGACGCCGATGACGTAGGCGGCGTCGGCCGGCCATGCCTCGTTGCGCCGCGACCAGGTCGAGCTGTCGCCCGACGCGGCGAAGAAGCTCTGGCCCTGCGCGGCCATCTTCTGCCAGTAGGGATTGAGCGTGCTCGGGTCGGCCGGCGTCCAGCCCCACGAGCAGCCGATGGTGGTCGGCAACGGGCTGTGCGTGGTCATCGCGCTGAGGATGGCGGTGTCGGTGGAGCCGACGTACATCACCAGGCTTGCGAGCCCGGGCGCCATGCCGAGGGCCTGGGTCATGTCCAGCGTCTGCTCGGTATCGTCGCAGCTGCCGCCCGCCTTGGAGTCCACGCAGGAGGTGCTGGTGCCGTCGGTCGAGATCACGCTGACCGGCACGTTGTTGGTCTGTCCCACGTTCTTGTAGTACGTGGCGAGGTCGGCCAGGTCGGTGCCCACATACTCGAACAGGCCCAGGTTCTGCCCTGCGCCGGTCAGCGCGCTGCCGCCGTAATAGGCCGCGCGCATGTCGCTGCCCAGGAACGCGCCCGAGGGGCCGGAGCCCGTCGTGGCGTGCGTCACCACCGCATCGGGAGAGATGCCGTGCGCCTGCGCGTAGTCGCTCTTCTTCACCAGCATGGGGTGCGGGATCGAATAGTTGTTCAGGCCGGAAACGTGCCAGAGCGGGATGGCCAGCGACGTGGACGGCTCGCGGTCGGGGCTGTAGAAGACGCGGTTCTCGGTGGGATGCTGGTAGGTGTGCATCTTCACGTTGAAAGCCGCTTCCACCGCGGACACCGGGCCGACCACCTGCACGTCCATGCCGTTGCGGCTGCCGCCGGTGACGGTGAGGCCGTTCCTGCGCAGGTATTGCACCACGGTGTCGTAGTCGTGCTGGCTCGGGCCGTACAGCGCCGTGAATTGCGCCGGCGTCAGGTAGTCGCGATAACTGATGCTGCTGGGATCGGTCACGCTGGCCACGAACTTGTCGAGGCCCGCCTGGTCGCTCACCGGCAAGACGACATCGAGGCTCATCAATTGAGTGGCAGGCAGGTCGCCCACCTGTTTCGCCGTCTTCTGGCTGACCGCATCACGCACGTGATGCGTCATGAACTGCCCGGCCCACGCCGTCGTGGTAACGCCCAGCGCCATGGCCACGGCAAGCGAAAGCGTGCACGCGCGCCGCATGCGGCGCGAAGCGCCGCGGTTGGAACCTTCCCCATTCGAAAGCAAGCTGATCATGGAAACCGCCTCTCTTTGCAGGATGACAGTTGAAGTGGAGAGAGAAGCGGCTTGCGCATCGTCGCCCGGCGGTCGTTCGCTGTGTGCCGGACCGCGATGCGGCCATCGTGAAGCCGTCACGACGGACTGGCTCCCCTCTCGCCCGTTACCACGCCCCTATCGTTCACAGCGGCATGCGCTGTTGCGGCTATTCGAAAGTTGATGCCGCTCTGATCGCAATATGTTTCGATGATTCGTCGTGAAACGACGACGTCACGGTCAAAGCCCAACGGCGACCGACGCCGTCGGTTGACACGCCCCGGAGCGGAGCCCGCGCCCCTGTGCTGCGGGGCACATTCCCGACCGATTGACGCCGGCACAGTCCCTCGCGCACGCTGTTGCGACCCTATCCAGCGGAGCACGGCGATGGTTCGCCTCAAGGTCGTTGGCAGCTACATCTCGCCTTACGTGCGCAAGGTGCTGGCCTGCCTGGAGCTGAAGCAGCTGGACTACGAGGTCGACCCGATGCCGCCGTTCATGGGCAACGAGCAGTTCGCCCGGATCAGCCCGCTCAGGCGCGTACCGGTGCTGATCGACGACGGGTTGGTGGTGAACGACTCTTCGGTGATCTGTCAGTACCTGGAGGACAAGTACCCGACGCCCTCGCTCTACCCGCGCGACATCGCCGAGCGCGCCCGCGCGCGCTGGCTCGAGGAGTACGCCGACACGCGGCTGGCCGACGGCCTGATCTGGCGGCTGTTCTACCAGCGCTCGATCCGCCGCCGCGTGTTCAACGAGCCGCCCGACGAAGGCGTGATCACCCAGGCGCTGGAGGTGGAAATTCCCGCCGCGATCGACTACCTGGAGACCCAGCTGCCGGTCGACGGCTTCGTGTTCGGCGCGCTGTCCGTCGCCGACCTCAGTATCGCCAGCTATTTCCGCACCGCCTTTTTCGCGCGCTACGCCATCGACGCCGAACGCTGGCCGCGCACGGCCGCCCTGGTGGCGCGGGTGCAGGCGCTGCCGGTGATGCAGAAGCTGGCCCGCTACGAGGATTGCATGCTGCGGCTTCCGCTGGCCGAACACCGCGCGGCGCTGATAGCCGCCGGCGCACCGCTGAGCAGCGAGACGATGGGCACGAGCCCGCCGAAACCGGTATTGCCGCGCACGTCGTAAGCGGCCTCAAACCTGCCGCTTCACCAATTCCACCAGCCAATCCACGAACACGCGCAGCCGGGCGGGCATCTGCCGCTGCGGCGCGTAGAGCACGTGCATGGGCAACGACGGCGGCGGCGTGTCGGGCAGGAGTTCGCGCAGCGTGCCTTTGGCCAGCGCGTCGGCGAGGCGGTAGCGCGGGAACTGCGCGATGCCCAGCCCTGCCTCGCAGCAGGCGAGGTAGGCGTCCACACCGCTGACGGTGACGCGCGCCGGCAGACTCACCTCGCGGCGACGGCGATGCACCACGAACTCCAGCGAGGGCTCCGGCCGCCGGGTGGTGGGCGAAGCCCAGTTCACCGCCAGATGCCCCTGCTGCAGTTCCGCCAGCGTGGCCGGGCTGCCATGCCGGCGCAGATAGGCCGCGCTGGCCACGGTGACCTGGGCCAGCGTGGCCACGCGCCGCCCCACCAGGCCCGAATCCGGTAACTCGCCCACGCGCAGCACGCAGTCCACGCCTTCGCGCAGCAGGTCGACGAAGCGGTCGCTGCTGCCGATCTCCAGCTCGACCTGCGGGAAGCGCGCGCAGAACTCCGGCAACGCCGGTATCACCAGCAGGCGCGCCAGTGTCGCCGGCAGGTCGATGCGCAGGCGGCCCTGCGGCTTCAACGCGGCCTCGCGGAAGTTCGCCTCCACCTCGTCCAGGTCGGCCAGCAGGCGCACACAGTGCGCGTAATAGGCCTGGCCGTCGCGGGTGACGCGCTGGCAGCGCGTGGTCCGCTGCAGCAACTGCGCGCCCAGCCGCGCCTCCAGTTTCTTGATGGCATGGGTGACGGTGGCGCGCGGCAGGCCGAGATCGTTCGCGGCAGCGGTGAAGCTGCCCAGCTCGACGATGCGTGCGTACAGCCGCATGGTGTCCAGGCGATCCATGGATTGTTTTCACAAATGGAATAGTGTTGGCGATTATTGAGTATTTATCGGACAACGGCCAAGGCGCACCATGGCCGCCTTCCCCGCACCATGGAGCACACCGCATGCAAACCCGCACGCTCGGCAAGAACGGTCCCCAGGTTTCCGCCCTCGGCCTCGGCTGCATGGGCATGAGCGACTTCTACGGCGACCGCGACGACGCCGAGTCCATCGCCACCATCCGGCACGCGCTCGACCGCGGCCTCACCCTGCTCGACACCGCCGACATGTACGGCCCGCACGTCAACGAGGCGCTGGTGGGCAAGGCGATCCAGGGACGCCGTGAGCAAGCCTTTGTCGCCACCAAGTTCGGCATCGTGCGCGACCCGTCCAATCCGGTCGCGCGCGGCATCAACGGCCGGCCGGAATACGTGCGCGCCGCCTGCGAGGGCAGCCTCAAGCGGCTCGGCATCGAGACCATCGACCTGTACTACCAGCACCGCGTGGACCCGGGCGTGCCGATCGAGGAAACCGTGGGCGCGATGGCCGAACTGGTGCAAGCCGGCAAGGTGCGCCACCTCGGTCTCTCCGAAGCCTCCGCCGCCACGCTGGAACGCGCCAGCAAGGTGCACCCCATCGCCGCACTGCAGAGCGAATACTCGCTGTGGACGCGCGACCCCGAAAGCAACGGCGTGCTCGACGCCTGCCGCCGCTTGGGCATCGCCTTCGTGGCCTACTCGCCGCTGGGCCGCGGTTTTCTCACCGGCGCGATCCGCTCGCCGAACGACTTCGAGGCCGACGACTATCGCCACTCCAGCCCGCGCTTCATGGGCGAGAACTTCGCGCGCAACCTGGCGCTGGTGGACAAGGTGCGCGCCATCGCCAGCGACAAGGGCTGTTCGCCCGCGCAACTGGCGCTGGCCTGGGTGCTGGCGCAGGGCGACGACGTGCTGGCCATCCCCGGCACCAAGAAACGCTCACGGCTGGACGAGAACCTGGGCGCGCTGGACGTGGCGCTGTCGAAGCAGGAGCTGGCCGCCATCGACGCGGTGTTCCCGCCCGATGCCGTGGCCGGCGAGCGCTACGCCGCGGCGAGCATGGCGCACGTCAACGGCTGAGTTGTGCCTCCCGTTCACCCTGGGCGCAGGCCCGCTGGGCCGGAGTCGAGGGG
Organism: Rhodanobacter sp.; assembly: GCA_040371205.1. NCBI lineage: Bacteria > Pseudomonadati > Pseudomonadota > Gammaproteobacteria > Lysobacterales > Rhodanobacteraceae > Rhodanobacter > Rhodanobacter sp. The sequence continues at coordinate 191,649 of AP031382.1, read as the reverse complement.
TCCCTCCGAAGGCGCTTCGACTGCGCTTGCTTGCGCAAGCCACGCTCAGCGCGAACGGAATTGCTCCAAGCCCCTCTCCCGGCGGGAGAGGGGTTTCAAACGTCAATGCATCGCGTAGCTGTTGTTGGAGCGGTCCGCGTCCGGCAACTTGTGGTCGGGGTCGAGCTCCAGCTTCGCGATGGCCTTGCCGGTATCCAACGTGACCTTGGGCGTGCCGCTGAAGCGCCAGGTTTCCACCGGCAGGCGGATGTCGCGGTGCGTGCCGTCGGCGAAGTCCACGCGCAGCGTGGCCGGCATCACCAGCTTCTGCCGGCTGACCAGGTTCACCACCACGCCCTTGGCCGGATCGTTGTCCACGTAGCTGGCGCCGGTGATGCCCATGTCGAGCGGCCAGTTGTGGAAGTACCAGCCGCGCCACCACCACGACAGGTCCTCGCCCGCCGCGCTGTCCATGAAGCGGAAGAAGTCCGACGGCGTGGGATGGTGGTAGGCCCAGGTACGGATGTAGGCGCGGAACGCGGGATCGAAGCGGTCGGGGCCGAGGATCTGCTCGCGCAGCAGGACCAGGCCCAGCGCGCCCTTGAAGTAGCTCACCGGATGGCGGTACTTCTCGCTGATGGAATCGGCGTGCGCCATCATCGTGGGCGCCTCCGGGTCGGCCAGTAGCGGCAGGATGTCGTCCACCGGGTTGCCGCCCTGCGGCGCGTATTCGGGATCGCGCTTGGGGCCGTACTCGCCGTGGTTGAAGGCATCCGACGCGTAGACGTCGATGAAGGTGTTGAAGCCCTCGTCCATGAACGCATGGCGGCGCTCGTTGGAGCCCACGATCATCGGGAACCAGGTGTGGCCGATCTCGTGCGCGGAGATCCAGAACAGCTCCTTGCCATGGTCGGTGTAGCCGTCGAACACGATGCCGGGGTATTCCATGCCGGCGCCGTGGCCGCCGAGGTTGATCGCGTTCGGCCACGGGTACGGATACCACTTCGACGAGAAGTGCTCGACCGCGCCCTTGATGTATTCGGTGGAGCGGTTCCACTTGTCGGCGCCGACGCCTTCGACCGGGTAGATCGACATCGCCATCGCATGCTTGCCGTCGGGCAGGTTGATGCGCGCGGCATCCCACACGAAGGCAGGCGAGGCGGCGAAGGCCACGTCGCGGGTGTGCTCCATGTGGAAGCGCCAGGTGAGCGTGCCGCTGTGCGTGGGCCGCGAGGAAGGATCGTTCACCTCGTCCGGCTTGCGGATGTACACGGTGCGGTCGCTCTTGGCCGCCTCGGCCAGGCGCTGGCGCTCGGTGGCGGTGAGCACCTGCTCGGGGTTCATCAACTGGCCGGAACCTTCCACCAGGTAGTTCCACGGCACGGTCACGGCGTAATCGATGGTGCCGTATTCCAGGTAGAACTCCTGGCCGAGGTAGGGCAGCGTGTCCCAGCCGCGCAGGTCGTCGTACACCGCCATGCGCGGGAACCACTGCGCGATCTCGTAGATGTCGCCGTTCTTGGTCGGCGTGACCGCGGTGCGGCCGCCCCACTCGCCCGGCACGGTGTAGTGGTAGCGGATGCGCAGCTTGAGCTGGCCGCCCTTGGCCTTCAGCGTCGCCGGCAGGTCCACGCGCATGCGCGTGTCGTCCACCAGATAATGAACTGGCCGGCCGTCCACTTCCACCGCGTCGAGCTGGTAGCCGTCGGTGGATTCGCCGGCTTTCTTCGGCCACGGCGAAGTGATCGCGCCGCGCGAATCGGGCTTGTAGATGTTCTGGTCGAGCTGCACCCACAGCGCATCGAGCGGGTCGGGGCTGTTGTTGGTGTAGGTGATGGTCTCGTCGCCGCGGAGCCCGTGCGTGGCCGGGTCGATGCTCGCCTTGATGTCGTAGTCGGCGCGGTTCTGCCAGAACTCCGGGCCGGGCCGGCCGGCGCCGTCGCGGAACGCGTTGGCCGGATGCGGCAGGGACAGCGGCGCGAACAGCGCCTGCGGGTCGAAGGCCGAGGCCTTGTCCTGCGCATGCGCGGGCGCGCACAGCACGGCGGCGGCGAACAGGGCGGCGCAAGCCGGGAGAGAGGTCTTCATGAGGGGATTCAGTCGTGGGCGACCGCCCCACTATAGAGAAAGCCGCCCCCGCGGACGGATAGGCCGGAAGTCACCATTACACTTGGGCGCATGAGCACTCCCGACCAGTCCCAACTCGGCCAGGCCACGGTCTACGTCGACCGCTACGATCCCGGCCTGCTGTTTCCCATACCCCGCGCGGCCAAGCGCGCGGAAATCGGCGTGACCGAGCCCCTGCCCTTCCACGGCGTCGATCTCTGGAACGCCTACGAGCTGTCGTGGCTGGACGCACACGGCAAGCCGCAACTGGCGGTGGCCGAGTTCCGCGTGCCGGCAAGCTCGCCGAACATCATCGAATCGAAGTCGTTCAAGCTGTACTTGAACGGCTTCGCGCAGGAGCCGCTGGCCGGCGCGGACGCGTTGCGCGCGCTGCTGCGGAAGGATCTGTCCAACGCCGCCGGCGACACGGTGGAAGTGATCCTGCACCCCGCGCGCACCGCCGCGCACGCGTTCGCCGACCTCGCCGGCGAATCCATCGACGACCTGCCCGCGACGATCAGCGACTACGGCCCGCCGAAGGCCGACTACCTGCGCACCGACACCGGCGCCGGCGTGGTCGAGGAAACCCTGGTTTCCGACCTGTTGCGCTCCAATTGCCCGGTCACCGGCCAGCCCGACTGGGGCAGCGTGCAGATTGCCTACCGCGGCGCGCCGATAGCCCGCGAGGGCCTGCTGCGCTATCTCGTTTCCTTCCGCACCCACACCGAGTTCCACGAACAATGCGTGGAACGCATCTACATGGACGTGATGGCGCGCTGCGCGCCCGAGCGACTGAGCGTATACGCGCGCTACACCCGCCGCGGCGGACTCGACATCAACCCATTCCGCAGCAGCCTGCCCGCCGCCGCACCGGAGAACCTGCGCGGCGCCCGGCAATAACCCGGTAATTCGCGCTTCAGAGCCCAGCCGCTAGCCTCGACGGAACTCGCCCGCGGCGGCCGCGCCGCCACCACCCATGGGTCATGCCATGCACCGCTTCGCCCGACCGCTCACCCTGTGCTGCGCCATCGCCTTGCTGTGCGGCTGCCACCGGCACGACGACACGGCCGCTGTCCCCGCTGCCGCCGCCGCGAAGACGCAGGGCCGCAAGCCGGCACCGACGCCTGCCGCCACGGCGCCGGCCCACGCCGGCAGTGCAGCGGACAAGCCGGCCGCCGCGGACGACCAGCGCTTCCGCGTCGCCGGCCTCACCCTCGGCACCGCGATCGACGCCGGCTACGCCGTGACCGCGCCGGCCGTCCGTTTCAGCAGCGACACGCACACCCTCTACGCCAGCGTGGCCACCGATGGCAGCACCCGCGGCGCCCGGCTCGACGCGCGTTGGCGCTACCTGGAGGGCAAGGGCGTGCTGGTCAACGCGCTCAGCCAGACCATCGTCGCCGATGGCCCCGCCACCACCACCTTCGAAGTGCAGAACCCCAATCGCTGGCCGACCGGCAAGTACGTGGTGGAAATCTCGCTGGACGGCAAGCTCGCGGCGGAACAGTCGTTCGAGGTGACCGACGGGAAGTGAGACGGGACCGCGGCAGCTCGATGCCGCCAGCGGTGCTGACGTCCCGGCGGCCGCCCGAGCGTGCGGGTCGGCGCGCTGGCGCTCGGGGGCGGTGAGGACTCAGCCCGATGCGCGCACCGGCAGGGATCGCCGCGTGCGGCGCCGTTCGGCCCGGCCTACGCGCCAGGCCTTGAAACGTGCGCCGAGGCAGGAGAACACCACGTACAGCGCCGGCGTGCTGAGCAGGGTGAGGCTCTGCGAGATCAGCAGGCCGCCGATCAGGGCGATGCCCAACGGACGCCGCAGCTCGCTGCCCTGGCCGAGGCCGATGGCCAGCGGCAGCGCGGCGAGGATCGCCACCATGGTGGTCATCATGATCGGGCGGAAACGCACCAGGCAGGCCTCGTGCGCGGCTTCCAGCGGCGTCCTGCCGTGCTCGCGTTCGGCGACGAGCGCGAAGTCGATCATCATGATCGCGTTCTTCTTGACGATGCCGATCAGCAGCACCAGCGCGATCTGCGCCACCACCGACAATTCGGTGCCGGTGATCCACAGCGCCATCAGCGCGCCCACGCCCGCCGCCGGCAGCGTGGACAGGATGGTCACCGGGTGGATCAGGTTCTCGTACAGCATGCCCAGCACGATGTAGACGGTGAGGATGGCCGCCAGCACCAGCAGCGACATGCCGTTCTGCACGTCCTGGAAGCGGCGGAAGTCGCCGCCGACGTTGAGCTTGATGTCGCCCGGCATGCGCATGTTGGCGACCGTGGCCTGCACGATGGCCATGGCCTCGCCCATGCTCACGCCGGGCGCGAGGTTGAAGCTGAGGTCCATCGTGGTCTGCTGGTTTTCGTGCGTGATCGACGAAGGCGCCAGCCCCGGCACCTGCTTCGCCACCGCGGTGATCGGCACCATCGCGCCCGAACTGGACTTCACGTAGATCTTGTCGAGCGCGTCCGGCGTGGCGGTCTGGTTGGGCAGCGCGTTCACCACCACCTTGTACTGGTTGATGTCCGAGTAGATGGTGGACACCGAACGCTGGCCGAAGGCGTCGTACAGCGCGCCGTCGATGGCGCCCATCGACACGCCCAGCCGCGCCGCGGTGTCCCGGTCGACCACGATGTTCTGGCGCAGGCCCTGTTCGTCCACGTCGCTGCCGACGTCCTGCAGCTTGGGATTCTTCTTCAGCTCGGCCACCAGCTTGGGCAACCACTGCTGCAGTTCGGCGAGGTCGTCGCCTTGCAGGCCGATCTGGTACTGCGCGCCCTGGCTGGTGCCGCCGCCGCCGGCGCTGGGCAGATCCTGCAAGGGGCGCAGGCGCAGGTTGAGGTCGGGGTACTTGTCGGCCTTGGCGCTGAGCCGCGCCAGCACCGCGAACATGTCGTCCTTGCGGCCCTGCGCGCGCGTCTTGAGGTCGATGTTGAACGAACCGCTGGTGCCCTGGCGGCTGCTGCCGAGGCGCGTACCCACGCTGGCCACGTCGGGATCGGCCAGGATCATGTCGGTGAGCCGCTGCATGCGGTCCACGCTCTGCGCGAAGGAAACCGTGGCGCTGGAGGTGGCGCGGCCCCAGATCAGGCCGGTGTCCTGCGCCGGGAACAGGCCGGTCTTGACCACGCCGAACAGGAAGATGGTGAGCCCGATCAGCGCCACCGGCATCAGCGCGAACGCCAGCGTGTGGCGCAGCGAAAACGACAGCGCGCGGCTGTAGACGGACTGCAGGCCGGCGTGGAAGCGGTCCAGCGCATGGCCGAGCCGCGACGGCTTCTCCACCTTGTCGTGGCCGTTGAGGAAGCGTCCGCACAGCGCCGGCGTGAGCGTGAGCGACACCAGCGCCGACATCACGATGGCCGCCACCAGGGTCACCGCGAAGTCGTGCATGAACATGCCGGTGAAGCCGCCGGCGAACAGCAGCGGGATGAACACCGCGATCAGCGAGGCGGTGATCGAGACGATGGTGAAGCCAATCTCCTTGGCGCCGGCCAGCGTGGCCTCCATGCGCGTCATGCCGGCGTCGATGTGGCGGATGATGTTCTCGATCACCACGATCGCGTCGTCCACCACGAAGCCGATGGCGATCACCAGCGCGAGCAGGGTGAGGTTGTTGAGCGTGAAGCCGAGGATGTACATCACCGTGAAGCCGCCGGCCAGCGACAACGGCACGGTGAGCGCGGCGATCAGGGTGGGTGCGAGCCGGCGCAGGAACAGCGCCATGGTGAGTATCACCATCGCCAGCGAGATCAGCAGCGTGGCCTGCACTTCGTGCAGCGAGGCGCGGATGGTGGCCGTGTCGTCGAAGAACGGCGTCATCTTGGTGCCCGGCTGCAGGTAGTTGCGCAGCAGCGGCAGTTGCGCGCGCACCTCGTCCACGGTGGCGATGACGTTGGCGTCGGACTTCTTGAACACGTACAGCAGGATCGCCGGCTTGCCCTGGAACGAGGCCGACTGGTAGGCGTCCTGCGTGCCCTGGTAGACGTGCGCCACGTCGGACAGCCGCACCGGCGTGCCGTTCTTCATCGCGATCACCAGGTCCGCGAAGTCGTCCGCCGTGTGCAGCTGCGCGGTGGAACTGATTTCCAGCCGGGTCTTGCCGTTGGACAGGAAGCCCTCCGGCGAGGTCACGTTGGCCGCGGTGAGCGCGTTGCGCAGATCGTCCGGCGACAGCCCCATCGCGTTCAGCGCGCGCAGGTTCACGTCCACGCGGATCGCCGGCGTGGCGGCGCCGGCGATGTCGACCTCGCTGACACCCTTCAGCTGGCGCAGGCGCTGCGCCAGCAGCGTGTCGGCGAGGTTGTAGAGATCCCCGGCCGACTGCGTCTGCGACGTCAGCGCGATCGCGATGATGGGATCGTCGTTCGGGTTGGCCTTCTCGTAGCTCGGCGTGCCGCTGAGGCCGGTGGGCAGGTCGGGCATCGCGGCGTTGATCGCGGCCTGCACCTGGTCCGCAGCGGAGTCCAGGTTCACCCCGCTGTTGAACATCATGAAGACGAAGGTGCTGCCCTCGGAACTGTGCGAGTTCATCATCTGGATGCCGGGCACCTGGCCCAGGTGGCGCTCCAGCGGCGCGGCCACGGTGGAGGCCATCGTGGTGGCGTCCGCGCCGGACTCGCTGGCCTGCACGAAGATCGCCGGGAACTGCATGTCCGGCAGCGCCGACACGCCCAGCAGCAGGTAGCAGATCAGGCCGGTGACGAACACGCCGGCCGCCAGCAGCGAGGTGCCGATGGGGCGGCGGATGAAGATGCCGGAGATGTTCATGCCCGGCACCCGTGGCTCGATGGGGAATGGCTAGGGTTCATGTATGGCACAACGCGTGCGCGGCGAAGCGGTGGACGCTTCGCCGCGCGGAACGGCCATGTCGGCGGGCGCCGCCTGTCAACGCGCCGCGCCGCCGGCCTGGGCATGGGCCAGCGCGCGACGCTCGCGGCGTTCGCGCAGCCAGTCCTGGAAACGCTCCATGTACAGGTAGATCACCGGCGTGGTGTACAGCGTCACCAGCTGCGACAGCAGCAGGCCGCCGACGATGGACACGCCCAGCGGCCGGCGCAGCTCCGCGCCGATGCCGTTGCCCAGCGCCAGCGGCAGCGCGCCCAGCATGGCGGCGGCGGTGGTCATCATGATCGGGCGGAAGCGCAGCAGGCAGGCGCGGCGGATCGCGTCGCGCGCGTTCATGCCGTTGCGCTGCGCCTCGATCGCGAAGTCGATCATCATGATCGCGTTCTTCTTCACGATGCCGATCAGCAGCACGATGCCCACGATGCCGTCCACCGACAGGTCCATGCCGAACAGGATCAGCGCCAGCAGCGCGCCCACGCCGGCGGGCGGCAGGGTGGAGATGATGGTCAGCGGATGGATGTAGCTTTCGTACAGCACGCCCAGCACGATGTAGATCACGATGATCGAGGCGAGCAGCAGCAGCACTTCGTCGCCCAGGCTGTTGGAGAACTCCGCCGCCTTGCCGATGAACTCGCCGCGCAAGGTGGGCGGGAACTTCAGCTGCGCCTCCACCTGGTGGATCGCGGTCACCGCATCGGACAGCGAATAGCCCGGCGCCACGTTGAACGACAGCGTCACCGCCGGCAGCTGCTGCTGGTGGCTGATCACCAGCGGCGCACTGGTGGTGGTGGCGCTGACCAGCGAGGACAGCGGGATGGTGCCGCCCGCGCCCACGGTGAAGCCCACGTTGCCGCCGTTGCCGATGCCCGAGGGCGTGGCCGAGTTGCTCGACGTCAGCTGGCCGAAGCTGGTGGCGTTGCTGCCGGTGAGCGCGCCGTTGCCGTTGCCGCGCACGGTGAGCTGGTCGAGCAGGCCGGTGGTAGTGCGGAACTTCGGCGCCACCTCCAGCACCACACGGTACTGGTTGAGCTGGGTGAAGATGGTGGAGATCTGGCGCTGGCCGAACGCGTCGTACAGCGTGTCGTCGATGGTCTGCACCGGCACGCCGAGGCGGCTGGCCTTGTCGCGGTCGATGGTGAGCTTGAGCGAGTTGCCCTGGTCGGCGAGGTTGCTGTCCACCTCGGACAGTTCCGGCCGCTGGCGCAGCGCCTGGGTCATCGCGGTGGCGTACTTGGCGAGCTCCGCGGTCTCGGTGTCGGACAACGCGTACTGGTACTCGGTGGCGGAGACCGTGCTGTCCAGCGTCACGTCCTGCACCGGCTTGAGGTACAGCTCGATGCCGGGGATGTCGGCCACTTCGCTCTGCAGGCGCGGCAGGATCTTGTCCAGCCCGTCGCGCTGGCTGCGGTCCTTCAGCACGATGGAAAGCTGGCCCTGGTTGAGCGTGGGGTTGATGGTGCCGGCGCCGATGAAGGCGGCCACGCCGGCCACCGCGGGATCCTTGCGCAGCGCGTTGGCCACCGCCTGCGTGCGCTGCTCCATGGCCGGGAAGGCCACGTTCTGGTCGGCCTCCACCACGCCGGTGATCATGCCGGTGTCCTGCTCGGGCAGCAGGCCCTTGGGGATGGCGATGTACAGGAACACGGTCACCGCCACCGTGGCGAACGCCACCAGGATCATCAGCTGGCGGTGGTCGAGCACCCAGTCCAGCGATCGTTCGTACGCGCCCACGATGCGCGACCACACGGTGCGCCTGCCGGCGGCGAGATGGCGCTCGTGCGCATCGTCGGCCTCGGGCAACTGGTCGGGCTTCAGCAGGTAGGCGCACATCATCGGCGTCAGCGTCAGCGACACCAGCATCGAGATCGCCACCGCGATGGTCAGCACCCAGGCGAACTCGTGGAACAGGCGGCCGGTGACGCCGGGCATCAGCAGCAGCGGCAGGAACACCGCGATCAGCGACACGGTCAGCGACAGCACGGTGAAGCCGATTTCCTTCGCGCCGAGTTCGGCCGCCTCCGGGCCGCTCTTGCCCTGCTCGATGTAGCGCACGATGTTCTCGATCATCACGATCGCATCGTCCACCACGAAACCGGTGGCCACGGTGAGCGCCATCAGCGAGAGGTTGTCCAGCGACATGCTGGTGAAGCTCATCACGCCGAACGTGCCCAGCAGCGACAGCGGCACCGCCACCGACGGGATCACCGTGGCCCACAGCCGGCGCAGGAACACGAAGATCACCGCCACCACCAGGAAGATGGTCAGCAGCAGGGTGAACTGCACGTCCTCCACCGAGGCGCGGATGGTGATGGTGCGGTCGGCGAACACCTTCAGGTGCACGTCGGCCGGCAGCACCGCGCGCAGTTCGGGCAGGATCGCGCGGATCTGCTTCACCGTCTCCACAATGTTCGCGCCGGGCTGGCGGCGGATGTCCAGCAGCACCGCCGGCTTGCCGTTGGCCCACGCGGCGAGCTGGTCGTTCTCCACGCCGTCGACCACCTGCGCCACGTCGGAGAGCTTCACCGGCGCGTTGTTCTTGTAGGCGATGATGGTGTTCTTGTACTCGGCGGCGTCGCTGAGCTGGTCGTTGGTGCCGATCGAATAGCTCTGCGTCTTGCCGTTCAAGGTGCCCTTGGGCGCGTTGACGTTGGCCTGGGTGAGCGCGCTGCGCACGTCCTCCATCGTGAGGCCGAGGTTGGCGAGCTGGGCCGGGTTCACTTGCACGCGCACCGCGGGGCGCACGTTGCCGGCGATGGACACCAGGCCCACGCCCGGCACCTGCGACAGCTTCTGCGCGAGGATGGAATCGGCGAGGTCGTTGACGTAGCGCAGCGGTCGGCTGTCCGACTGCAGCGACAGGGTGAGGATGGGCGCGTCGGCCGGGTTCACCCGGTTGTAGATCGGCGGATACGGCAGGTTGCTGGGCAGCACGCCGCGCGCCTGGTTGATCGCGGACTGCACGTCCTGCGCGGCCACGTCGATGTCGCGGTTCATGGCGAACTGCAGCACGATGGTGGACAGGCCCGCGGAGGAATCCGAACTCATCATGGTGAGGCCGGAGATCTGCCCCAGCTGGCGCTCCAGCGGCGTGGTCACCAGCACCGCCATGGTGTTGGCGCTGGCGCCCGGATACTGCGTGGTCACCACCAGGCTGGGCGCCTCGATCTCGGGCAGCGCCGACACCGGCAGCTGGCGGTAACCCAGGATGCCGAGCAGCAGGATCGCCACCATCAGCAACGAAGTGGCGATCGGGCGGCGGATGAAAAGCGTCGAGAATCCCATGGGTGTCCGTGCTGCTGTCTGGGTGGCGTCCTGCTCGCCGGTGCGGCTGCGCCGGTCGATGCTGCGTGCCCCGCCGCGCGGCGCGGCGGGATCGGATCAGTGCCGGCGGAAGCCGCCCTTGCCTTGCTGCTGGGCCTTCTTCAGCTCCGCGTCGGTGGGTGCGGGCGGCACCTCGCCGGGCTTGAGCGGGTTGACCTTGCTGCCGGGCTTCAGGCGGAACTGGCCTTCGGTAACCACCTGCTCGCCGAGCTTCAGGCCGCTGCCGATCATCACGTGGCTGTCGCCCACCTCGCCGGCCACGACCACCGGCTGCATCTTCACCGTGTTGTCGCCCTGCACCTCGTAGACGTAGTCGCCATCCGGACCGCGCTGCACCGCCTCGGCGGGAATCACCAGCGCGCCGTCGTCCACGCGCACCTGCAGGCGCACGTTGACGAACTGGCCGGGCCACAGCGCGTTGTCCGCGTTCGGGAACTCCGACTTCAGGCGGAACGTGCCGGTGGAGGTGTCGATCTGGTTGTCGATCACCTTGAGCACGCCCCCGGTGGCCACCGGATGGGCGTCGGTGCGGTCGAGTGCGGCCACCTGCAGCGGCGCGGCCAGCTGCGCCTTGCGCACCATGTCGAGGTTCTGCTCGGGCAGGTTGAACATGATGTTGATCGGATGCAGCTGGGTCAGCGTGACGATGCTGCTGCTGGTGCTGACCACGTTGCCCGGATCCACGCCGCGGATGCCGGCCACGCCGTCGATCGGCGAAAGGATCCTGGTGTAGTCGAGCTGCACCTTGGCGTCGCGGATCGCAGCATCGTCCGCCGCCACCGCGGCCTCGTACTGCACCACGGTGTTGTGCTGGGTGATCAGGTCGATCTTCGCCACGTACGGGCTGTACTTCGGATCCTTCGAGCGCTCGTAGTTGCTGCGCGCGGTGGCCAGCAGCGACTGGTCCTGGTTGCGCTTGGCCACCGCCTGGTCGTAGCTGGCCTGGTAGGTGCGCGGGTCGATCTCGGCCAGCACCTGGCCCTTCTTCACCTGGTCGCCCTCGGTGAAGTCGAGCTTCATGAGCTGGCCGCCCACCTGCGGGTTCACCGTGATGGTGTTGAGCGCCTGCACCGTGCCCAGCGCGGTGAGGTAGACCGGCACGTTCTCCTTCGCCACCGGCACCACGGTGACGGGCACCGGCGTGCTGTCCTTGCCGCCCATGCCGTCGCGACCCTCCTGTCCGCCCGCGCCGGCGGGCTTGTGCAGCAGGCGCACGGCGACGATGGCCAGCACGACCACCGCGACGACGATCAGCGCGATCTTCCAAAAACGCGACATGCAGAAAACTCCCGAAGTGGATGCGTTGCTGCCGGACTTAGGGGTGGGGGACCGGCCGATGGTAACCAAGCATAGGTGCAGTGCAGCGCACCGTGACAATGCCGATTGTCAGGGGTAGGCCATGACCGATGGCACGGAACGCATGTAAAGCTGTGTAAAGCAGCGTGACCGCTTTGCGGCCCACGGCAACCGCCCGCTCCGCGCCGACGGCCCGGAAACGCTTCAGACCCGCTGTCGGCCGCCGCAGTTCCGCAGCGCGATGGAACGTCGCGGCCGCGGCGGGAATCTTGCCGGCGGCTTCGTCTATACTCCGGGCCTTGCAGCCGGCCGCCGTGTCGCGGTAGGGGTGGCTGCGGGCGCACGGCAGCCACGGGCTGGCCGGTCGCCAAAGGGGCCTTCCGCACGATCCACCGACCTGGAGTACCTACGTGAGCGGTTCCATGAACGAATCCGACCGGAGTTTCATGCATCAGTTCGCCAAGCTGATCGGCGGGCTGCTGGTGCTGACCGTGGTGCTGATCCTGTCCGCACGGGCGATCTACAACCACGAGCCCAAGGAAACCGACCCCGACGCGCAGGCGCAGGTGGACGCGCGGATCGCGCCCGCCGGCGCGGTCTACGCCGGCAACACCGGCCGCGCCGCCATGCAGGCCGCCGCCGACGCCGCCGCCAAGGCCGCCGCCGCGCAGGTCGCCTACGGCGGCACCACCGACGGCAAGACGATCTACGACAACCTGTGCACCAGCTGCCATACCGCCGGCATCAACGGCGCGCCCAAGCTGGGCAACAAGGCCATGTGGGCGCCGCGCATCGCCGAGGGCCTGGACACGCTCATCAAGCACGCCACCGACGGCTACACCGGCCCCGACGGCAACCACATGCCGGCCAAGGGCGGCAACCCGGCGCTCACCGACGCGCAGGTGAAAGCCGCGGTCACCTGGATCGTCGACCAGGCCAAGTAAGCTACGTTTCGGTAAGGCCTCGATCAGCGCGGCAGTGGAGCATCCATTCCGGGTACATACGAAAACATGCCAAGCTGTTGGACGTCGGGGCTGCGCATCGGTTCAGGCGGTCAGTGATTGACGGCGGCCATGACCGCGGTGATTCGCGGAGGTTTCTCAACGGTCTGCTAGGCTCTGAAGCCGTGGGTTCGGCAGGATCCGAAGTTGACGGGTCTGCGTGGCGGTGAAGCTCAATCTGCCGCTTGATCGAATCAGGCAAGCCCCATCATCGGCTATGATCGTCGCAACCGAGCGTGTGCAGAATTTTGGGTAATTAATTCCTTCCCCCCCGTGCATCGGGGGATTTTTACTTTAACAGCCTGACGGGTACAGACAGCGCCGAGTCGTTACAAATCAACTAGTTAGAAGAATTGTTTCCCACACTTTTGTGTGGCAAAGATTCAGATTTGGCTTGGTGAGCAGTGACCTCTACACCATCGACCTTTGCTTTTTGGAAATTCAACTTTGCATTTTGACTGTATACAACATCAATATGTGAATTATTAACCCAGATCAGCTTTACAGAGGTGCTCCCCACTGGGTAGGCAGAGTAATTGGAAAAACCAAGCACCTGTATCGACTCATGCAAGCCTCCTATTTTTTTCAGATAAACACCTGTCCCAACCGCTGCGGCACCAAAGCCGCTACTTTGCAAGGTTGATGCTTGTGCCATCCAATCACCGCAAGGAGATTTAGATTCGGTTGACCACAGAGTCACGCTATTCCCGCTACAACTCGACAAAATAAAGCACGCGCCAACAACCATGCTAGACCCAATCGAAAGCAGCAAACGATCATTCAGCCTCATAATCTAATCTCTTAGCGCCCATCGATCGTACATAACGTTCCATTTTTTTGGTCATTGTATCCCTGAGTAATATTCGCCACATTTGAAGCCGGAAGACTGGGGTAATCCTTGTCCATAGTATACCCTGCATTTTTATAGGTCTGCGTGGCTCCAGAAAATCGTGCATAATCCTGTGCTCCGGATAGTGTTTGAGAAAGCGTTGCGCCCGAAGCACTCATATAAACACCGAAAACGTAATTCGCGTAAGCCGGTGATCCGCCATATCTCACTTGCGCATCAAGTACACCACCACGACGAAACTGGGCAAGTTCGCTCGCGTTGTACATTACACCAGCAGCAGAAGCCGTCCCATAAGGGGCATAAGGGGTATATGAGTTCATCATATTATTCGCCAGCCTCCCCCGCTGCTGGTACACGCTAGGAGCAGGTGCATTCCCAGCCCCCTGGCACTCACACAGCCCAAGTGGATCTACACCAGTTATCGGTTCACTCCCGACATAGGCATACGTATTGACCCCACCCTGCAACCCGATCGGATCACTCTCCACATACCGCCCCAGTGTCGGGTCATAGTCCCGGAACCCGTTGTTCCAAAGCCCCGTCTCCGCATCGTAGTACTGTCCCGGGAAGCCCAGGTTCAACGGTACCGTGTTGGCCACCGTCACGTTCCGCGTGAACGGCCAGTTCTGCGCGCTCCACACCACCGCCTGTGACGCATTCGTCACCACCTGCGGCCGGCCCACTTGGTCGTCGTGGATGGCCTCCAACTGCCCATTTACCTCGCGCCCGATCAACCGTCCGCCGAGCCACACGTAGTCGACCCAGCTGCCATTGTCGTTCTCCGCCAGTAACGGCCCGTTGACATCCGGCGCAAAGTAGGTCGTGCCCGCACTGCCTGTCTTGAGCAGGCGCTGCCCCTCCGGATTGACGTAGTAACTCGTGCCGCTTGCCGCGTTCATGCGGTTGAAGGCATCGTACTGGTAGGCCGTGGCACCACCCAGTGTCGTGATGTTGCCCAACGCGTCGTAGCCGTAGCTTTGGGGATCAGCCCCGGTGGTGTTCACGATTTGGTTGTTCGTGGCGCTGTAGCTGGTAGTGTCCACCGCTCCGTTCACCGACTTGGTCATACGGTTGCCGTTAGCATCGTAGCCGTAGCTGGCCACCGCATTGGCCGAGTACATCGACACCAGCCGTGACTGGTCGTCGTAGCCGAAGTCCTGGCTCATCGTGCCGTCAAGCGCGTTGTCGATACCGGTGAGCCGGTTGGCCGCGTCGTAGCTGTAACCCAGGCTCTCCACGCCCGGCACGCTGATGCCGGTGAGGCGGCCATCGGTGTCGTAAGCCAGCGTATTGGACAACCCGTTGCTGGATGTCCAGCTTGCCAATGCGGCATTCATCGGTTGCCACGTAACGTTGCTGGCGGCGGTAAGCTGAGTGCTGCCCAGCGTGAACGTGATACCGGATACCACACCGTTGCTGTAGCTGTAGACCGCCTGATGGCCATCGGGATAGGTGACGGCCGCGAGGTGGCCCATGGTGTCGTAGCCATAGCCCAGCGAGTAGTTGGTTCCGCCTATCGAGAAGCCGCGTCCAGCGACCCATCCCTCGGGGGTGTAGGTATAGGCCGTGGAGCCGTTGGTGTCGCTGACGGAGCACAAGCGACCGAGGCCATTCGTGCAGTTGTCGTAGGCAAAGGTCTGCGTTTGTCCACCGGCGCTGACGGTCGTGACCCGGTTGAGGGCATCGTAGCCGTAGGTGGTACTGACACCATTAGCACGGGTCAGGCTGATGCGACGACCGTAGGCATCGTAGTTGTAGGTTGTCGTGCCGGTATCGGGGCTGGACACGCCCCAGAGCTGGCCTAGCCCATCGACGTTGTAAGCCGTGACCAGTCCACGCGGATCCGTCACTGCCGTGATGTTGTTGCCCGCGTCGTAGGTGTACTGGGTCACCGTGGTCGAAGCCAGCACAGGCTCGGTCGCACCAAGGCTACCAGCGGCACATAGCAGTGCCAACGTCACTTTCCGCCCGAGGTTTCTCCACGTTAAACCAAGCTTGCTAGTGCCGACCATGGTGTATGCCCGACGCCACCGGTCTGACAAATTGGGTTCGGTTGAACAGCTCAGATGGCCGCTCTGTCCCATTGAGAAAAGCGACGAAAGCTTCTGGAATAAAGTCACAGGGAGTTCCTTCTTCATCATCCGCGTCCTCATCGGTTCACCGTAGCCGGTGTTATCGGCGCACTCACGGCTGAGCAACCGCTTGCATTGCAAGCTTGCACCGTTACCGAAGCGATGGTTCCCTGCACATAGAACTCAGGAACCGTCGTCGCTGTCGTCGACTGTGTATAGCAAGACCCACTTTGCTGGCAGTATCCGAAGTTGTAGCTGGACGCCCCGGAGACACCCGACCAGGATGCAGTCAACGAGTAGACCATTTTGGGCGGACGCGTATCCGAAAAATATTCGTCATATTGCGTGGCCGAAATACCGGTCGGCGTGGCCGGAACTCGCAAAACGCTGACGCTTCCGGCACTGCTCCACGGCCCGCAACCGCCCGCATTGCAAGCCTGCACCCGATAGCTATAAGTACCGCTCCCCTTGCCGCTGGCACCCCAACTGATGCTGCTGTTAGCTTGTATCGTGCTCCAGCTACCGCCGTTGAACTGTTCCTGCAAGGTGTAACTGGCGGCACCGCTAATACCCGTCCAGCTCACCGTGTAGCTTCCTGTGGCATTGCTGGATGGAACACTCAGGCTTGGAGCACTTGCCGGAGGAATCGTTACTGTGACAGCACCGCTGCCCGTCCATCCGCTGCAGCCACTCGCATTACAAGCCTGTACCCGGTAGCCATAGCTGCCTGTCGCGCCCTCGACCACCGTCGTACTGGTGCCACTGCCGCTGTAGGCCGTACTCCAAGTACCAGTACCCAGATGATGCTGAAGCGTGTAGTTGGTCGCCGTGCTGCTCGCAGGCCAGCTCACCGCGACATTGCCCGAACTGGTCGTCGGCACTGAAAGGCTCGTTGGGGCCTGTGGAGGAAGAAGCACTGTAATGCTGGCCTGGGCACTCCAGGGGCCACAGCCGGAGGCATTGCATGCCTGGACTTGGTAGCTGTAGCTTCCGTTGCCGCGATTGGCGGTGGCCCAGCTGATGCTGGCACTGCCCTGGACTGTGTTCCAGGCTCCACTGTTGACCTGTTCTTGCAGGTTGTAACTAGTGGCACCTGTGATTGCGCTCCAGCTGACCGAGTAGCTGCCATTGTTGCTGGTGCTTGGCAGGCTCAGAGTGGGAGCACCGGCCGGCTCATTGACTGGCACAGTGAAGTTGCCAGAATTGCTCAGCAACGTGTTATCGAGCCCCACCGGCGAGATGCCATGGATGTAAATGGTCTTTCCTGCGTACTGGCTACGCGTGGTCGTCGACAGCGGGATATTGAAACGATAACTGCCGCTGCTGACTGAACACGCACTCGCCACCGCCGGCTCGCTGCTTTGATCAGCCGCATAGCGCCCGACAAAGGTACCAGTGCCATAAGGACCGCCCACGTACAAATCCACATTGATCGATTGTGCTAGACCCGCCGAACAGGCCCAACCTCCAACGCCTGCGTTACCCGACCCATCAATGGAAACCCCGTCGATGTTGCCGGTGATGTGTGTAACAGTCACGGCGACAATGCTGCTCCAGGGGCTGCAACCGGTCGTATTGCAAGCCTGCACCCTGTATCCATAGGTGCCTGGACCTTCAGCATTGAGGGCAAAGCTCGTCGAGCCATCGGTTTGCAGCGTCCCCCAGTTACCGCCGTTGACCTGCTGTTGCAGGACATAGTGGTCAGCGCCAGCGATGCCATTCCAGCTAACGCTATAGCTGCCACTGGCGCTGCCAGCCGGTGCACTGAGGGTCGGCGCAGCACTAGGAATGGCCGGACTGGCGCCACCGCTAGAAGTCGTCTTGATCAGCCTATTCAGGGGATCGTATTCATTGCTGACCGTGTGACCTGCAGCATCGCTAACCGCGAGCACGTTGCCGTTGCCGTCGTAGCCGTAGGTCAGCAACTGGCCATGATTGCCCTGACGCTGATAGAGGCGCCCCACCGCATCGTAGCGAAGCGTCTCGGACAGGCTGATGGTGCCGTTGCGCGATACGGTGTGACTAGTTACATCGCCGTTGGCGTCGTAGCCGAAGCTCTCGGTGGAGGTTCCGTCCTTGTCGTTGCGCACGATGCTGGTAACGCGCATCTCCGCATCGCGGTTCCACGCCGTGGTATCGCCATCCGGCGCCGCCAGGCTGGCGAGCTGGCCGTAACCGTCGTAGCCGTAGCTCCACGTGGCCGCCACGCCATTGGGATGGGTGGTCTTGGTGGCCACGCGGCCGCGCGCATCGTAGGTGTAATCGGTTACGTCGCCGTTGGGGCCGACGACGTGCCCCGGCTCACTTAGTCCGTTGTAGTTGCTGTAGGTGGTGGTCTGGCCCAGGCCGTTCGTACGGGCGGTCAGGTTACCCAGCGTGTCGTAGGTATACGTATCGACATCGCTGTTGCCCGGCGAGGGGTGGGTCACGGTCAGGGTATGCACCATGCCATTGGCGTACAGCGTGTAGCCGTAGGTTGTGGTCAGCGTCTGGCCGGTCGTGCCGTTACCGGAGAGATTGGTAACCGCGACCGAGGCCAGTCGGTTTTGCGCGTTATAGGTGTAAGCGGTCTTCGACCACCCTTCGACCGTGACGCTCGTCAAGCGATTGAGCTGGAGGTTGGGATCCCACGTGTAGTCGGTGGTGCGCGCCAACGACGTGCCGGACGCCTCCGTCTCGGACTGGAGCTGACCCGTGGCGGCATACGTGTAGGTGTGCACGTTGCCGTTATTGTCCACTTCCTGGGACAGGTTGCCGTTGGCATCGTAGGAACGGCCCTGGATCGTCGCCCCACAATCGGCGACGGCGTCGTCGCTAATCGCCGACAACTGCCCGTTGTAGGCACCGCCGGAGCCATCAGTACCGTCGTAGGTTTGAACCCGATGATGCCCCAGCGCATTGGTGATCGTGGCCTGCAGATTTCCAGCGGCATCCTTGGCGTAGAGGATCGTGGCACTTTCCGAGTTATCGGCTAGGTAATTGGCCGTCGCCCACCCGTAATAAGGGCTGCCCGAGGTAGTGTTATAAGAGGTGTAATCGTACGGCACGCCGTTGTAATCCACCTCAGTCAAGAGGTTGGGCAAGGCTGATAGTCCGTACTTGAAAGAGACGGTGGTGGCAGGCGATCCGGGATACGTGATGGAGGTGTAATTGCCATCGTTCGTCGTGTGGAGCACGTAGGTATTACCCGACGGATCAGTGACCGTTATAGCGTTATTGCTGCCGTAGGTAATCGTGTAGGACTTTCCGCTGCTGTGCGTTACTGTATAAGTGAAACCAGCAGCCGGTGCCGAGGTAGTTATCGTCCAGCCGATTCCCGAAGAGTCGGTAATGGCCGTGATGTTCCCGTTGACGTCGAAAGTCTTGGTGGTGCCATCTTCATCATGTAGAACAAGCGTTGAAGAGGCGCCGCTCGTAAGCGTCGCCAAACCGCCACCGCCTTCCTCGACATAAGTTCCACTCTGGTTATCAAATGTCAACGTTGACCCATCAGGCCGTTGATAGATCTTGGCGCTGCATATCAGGTCGCCGGTATTTTTGTTGACAAAGCATTTGCTGTCGGTGAGCGTATATCCTAAACTGGTCGACCAATAGGTATTGGCCAAGGCCTGAGGTATTTTAAGCGCCGTATTGTAGTAGAGGTTGAAACTCAGACCCATTTCGCCAGGCAAAGCAAAAATTGGGTAGGTCTCTACCTTGGTTCCGCTATTGACGAGTATTGGACGATATACTGAGTTAGTACACCCATTTTTGTCGGTCGCGGGCTTGCCTTTTGCCGGTTTATTAGCGGGCGCGGTGTTATTTGCAATGTGATCTCCATCGCCGCCACCGGAGCCACCATACACGTAGCCAATATCCCCCAACCCACCACTACCATCAACAATACCGGTAGGGCCATCATCAAGCGTATAGCCGTTAACGATGGTCCCAGAAAGGATGGGAACGAACTCCACCGCTGCCACGCCTGAAGAGAAGGCCAATCCCGCGGCGCATAACAGCACCATCATCCCAGATCTCTTAAGCATTTCTATCCCTTCGCTCGTCGTCCTAACGACAAGCTCCATGCTCTCCCTTAAGGGACAGCTTTATCGATTGAACATTTACCCCTTGGCCCGGCACTTCCACGGCCACAGCCATCAATTTCCTGCGGCAACAAGATTCTGTCAACAAGCAAGTTCTTGCGAATTGGCTGATTTTAATCGGACTGCCGATGCGAACGCTGCATGGCACCCGGCCAGAAGCCCTAAAGTGGCCGCTCGGTTGCCTCGAATAACCCATCTCTTGGCATGATGTGAGCGGCATATCTGTCGTACACATCGCTCACATAGTCGGCAAACGTCGCCCCTCACGCCCAGATGGCGCCTTGCAAGCGCGTCGGCCGCCAGTGATCGGTCTGCCTGGATCACGCAGGCACCATGCCCTATTCCATGCCCTATTCATTAAGTATCGCTCCAGATACATCAGGTTGTGGGCGCGTCGATGACCTAATCCCCGCGCGATAAACCCGGCCTGCGCCAACTGCCACCCCACGGCCTCGCGAATGTCGTCGATCAGGTCCGGCTTCTTCAACCGCTCGCGCCACACTCAGACCGTCCTGGCATCCGGAATGCGGCTGGTACAAAGACTGCACCACCAGCAGCCGGATCATCGGCTCCGTCGGATACGGCGGACGGCCGCCGCGGCCGGTGTCTTCGATCTACAACTTGGCGTCCACCGCCCGGGCCAGGGCATGAAGTCGATGGCTCGATCCAGCACCTGCAGCGAATCATCCAGCTGTTCGCGCTTGGTGGCTCGTTCCGCGGCGGCAAACAGGCTGATCATCGGGCGATTCTTGGGCAGCTTCGGCTGCGCACTACGCTACCGGCATGGGCGGGTTTTTCGCCGAACCCAGAGGCTCAAGGCATGACTGCTGAGGCAAAACAAGGGCCACCACAATGCCTCGGCTATCATTTCGGCATGACCTCCCCCGCCAGTTTCCCCACCGAACCCGCTACCTTCACCCTGACCGGCCCCGCCGGTGCGCTGGAGTGCGCCAGCGACGTCGCCGTGCCCGGCGAGGCGCGCCGCGGCGTGGCCGTGATCTGCCATCCCAACCCCGTGCAGGGCGGCACCATGCACAACAAGGTGGTGACGATGGTGGAGCGCGCACTGCGCGAGTCGGGGCTGGACACCGTGCGCTTCAACTTCCGCGGTACCGGTGCGTCCGAAGGCAGCTACGACGACGGCATCGGCGAGAGCGACGACCTCGCCGCGGTGGTGGCGTGGGTGCGTGGCGTGCGCCCCGACGACGCGCTGTGGCTGGCCGGCTTCTCCTTCGGCAGCTACGTCACCATCCGCAGCGCGGTGAAGTTGCAGGCCGACGCGCTGGTCAGCATCGCGCCGCCAGTGGGCCGCTGGACGATGGGCGACGCCCTGCCCGCCTGCCCGTGGCTGGTGGTGATGGGCGAGGCCGACGAAGTGGTGGAGCCGCAGGCGGTGTTCGACTGGATCGACGGTATGGACCAGCCGCCCGAGCTGATCCGCATGCCCGAGACCGGCCACTTCTTCCATCGCCGGCTGATGGATCTGCGCGGCGCGGTGAAACACGCCGTCGCGGACTGGCTGCCCGCATTGCGCGGCTGAGCGCACCGGCACGCCGTATAATTTCCCAACCCCACCCAAGCACCCGGTGATGCCATGAAACGATGGATTGTGTTGGTCGCTGGACTGTTGCTCGCCTTCCACGCGCTGGCCATGGGCTCTGTACGGTTCGGCTCCAAGGTCATCACCATCGGCGACTCGGAAGAGAAAGTAATCGCCGTGGCCGGCAAGCCCGAAAGCAGGACTGAGGTGCAGAACGTCTACGGTGCGGTGATCGCCTATCGGCTCGACTACGTGCAGGACAACAAGACCGTGCAGATCTACATCGCCAACGGTCAAGTGGCCGACATCAAGGAAATCTTCAACTGAACGCGTCGCGGCGGCACTGGCCGTCGACGCCGGTGACCGTTGCATGAGCGAAACCCTCTCGCCCGCACCCAGCGTGCGCTACCAGGAAGGCGTGGCTGCGCACCGCTGGGAGTCCGACCCCACCCAGCTCGCGGTGCTGCCGGAGTTCGACCGCCTGCACGCCGCGCTGTGCGCCGCCGCGCCGCGGGGCGATGGCTTGTTCGGCCGCCTGAAATCGCTGCTGGCCAGCGAAGCCCCGCCCGCCCCGCAGGGATTGTATCTGTGGGGCACCGTAGGCCGCGGCAAGACCTTCCTGATGGACCTGTTCGCCGCCAGCCTGCCGCGCGGCACGGCGCTGCGCCGGCATTTCCACCGCTTCATGCAGGAGGTGCACGAGCGCCTGCGCGAACTGGGCGAACGCCAGGATCCGCTGGCCGAAGTGGCCGCCGGCCTCGCCGCGCGTTGCCGCGTGCTGTGCCTGGACGAGTTCCTGGTCAGCGACATCGGCGACGCGATGATCCTCGGCCGCCTGCTGGAGTGCCTGTTCGCGCGCAACGTGGCACTGGTCACCACCTCCAACACCGCGCCGGAAAACCTCTACAAGGACGGCCTGCAGCGCGCGCGCTTCCTGCCCGCCATCGCGCTATTGGAGCAGCGCTGCCGCGTGGTGGAGATGGCTTCCTCGCGCGACTGGCGCCTGCGCGCGCTGGCCCAGGCGGCGGTCTACTACACGCCGCCCGGCGCCGAGGCGCAACGCGCGTTGGAGCGCCTGTTCCGCGACCACGCCCAGGGCCCAACCGTCGAAGGCGGCACGCTGGAGGTGAACGGCCGCGCCGTGCCGCTGCGCAAGCGCGCCGACAACATCCTGTGGTTCGATTTCGCCGCGCTGTGCGAAGGCCCGCGCGCGGTGGCCGACTACATCGCGCTGGCCAAAGCCGGCCCGGCGGTCATCGTTTCCGACGTGCCGCAGTTCAACGTCTACGGCGAGGATGCCGCCAAGCGCTTCGTGCAGCTGGTGGACGAGTTCTACGACCGCCATGTCAAGCTGGTCCTCTCCGCCGCCGCGCCGATCACCGAGCTGTACGACGGCGAGCGGCACCGCGCCGAGTTCGGCCGCACCGAATCGCGCCTGATCGAGATGCAGAGCGAGGCGTACCTGGCGTTGCCGCATCGCGTCGATTGATCGGCTACCGCCGCGGCGGTAGCCTGCGCGGCAGGCGCCATGCGACCACGCAGGGGGACCCGACGATGGGTGATTGGAAGGGCGCGCCGCCGGGCCTGGAGGCCGACGACGACCGCACCGTGTTGACCGAGCACCACGCCTTGCCCGGCTTCGAGGCCGTGGCGCGGCTGGCGGCGCATGCCCTGGGCGTGCCGCTGGTGGCGCTGCTGCTGATCGACGGCAGCGCGTTCTGGTACGCGCCGTCCGGCCTGCCCGATGCCCTGCCGCTGGACGACGCGCTGCTGTCCGCCTGCCGCGACATCGCGCGCCGCGGCGTCGCCGAAGTGGTGAACGACGCCCGCGCGGATACCCGCCTCCTGCCTGCCGGCACCGATCCCGCGCATGCCACGGTCGGCTTCTTCGCCTGCGAGCCGGTATTCGGTCTGGACGGCCAAAACCTTGGCGCCCTGTTCGCCATCGACCGCAAGCCGCGCCTGTCGCATGGCCACGGCGAGCTGGCCGCACTGCGCGACGCGGCCGCGCTGGCCGGCACCGGCGCGGCGCTGCGCGGCTACCTGCACCGCATCGACACCGCCACGCGGCTGCCGCACCGCAATGCCTTCTTCGCCGACCTGCACGCGCAATTGCCGCAGGACACGGATACCGCCTGGCTGGTGGCGATCGAAACGGCGCCGGTGGCGCGCTTCAACGCCTTCATCCGCGCCATGGGCCACGCCTATGCCGATGCGCTGATGCGCGCCTCTGCCGAACGCGTGCAAAGCTGGATGTTGCCCGGCATGCAGCTTTACCAGATCGCGCCCACGCGGCTGGCCGCGTTGTTGCCGAACCGGCACGAGGCGCCCACGCCGGAACAGCTCGACGCCCTGGTCGCCCTGCTGCGCGAGCCGGTGGACTGCCGCGGCATCTCGCTCAGCCTGCAGCCGGGGGTGGGCCTGCTGGAGGTCGAGGCGAGCGAGCTGCGCGGCGGCGACCCGCTGCGCCGCGTGATGAATGCCGCATGGATGGCCATGGGCACCGCGCGCGGCTGGTCGCTGTACGACCATCGCGACGACGAACGCCAGCGGCACGAGTTCTTCCTGGTCACCGAACTCGCGGCGGCGTTGTCCGAGCGCACCGAGCTGGAGCTGCATTACCAGCCCCGCGTGGAACTGCACAGCGGCCACTGCGCCACGCTGGAAGCGCTGGCGCGCTGGAGCCACCCCACGCTGGGCGCGATCTCGCCCGCCACCTTCGTGCCGCTGGCCGAACAGGCCGGCCTGATGCGCAGGCTAACCGACTGGGTGTTCGACCACGGCATCGCCCAACTGGCCGAATGGCGGCGCGAGGGGCTGGACGTGCGGCTGTCGCTCAACGTGTCCAGCATCGACCTCGACAGCCAGCTGCAGCCGCGCCTCGCCGCGGCGGCGCAGCGCCACGGCGTGCCGATCAACCGGCTTGAGCTGGAGTTCACCGAGAACACCGCGATCCATCACAACGACCTCACCCGCGACACCCTGGTCGCGCTGCGCGAAGCCGGGGTGGGCATCGCCATCGACGACTTCGGCGTCGGCTACAGCAACCTCGACGCGCTGCGCCGCATGCCGGCCAGCAGCCTGAAGATCGACCAGTCGCTGGTGCGCGGCATCGACACCCGCTGGTACGACGCCGCGCTGGTGCGCGCCATGGTGGCGTTGGGCCACGACCTCGGCTTCCGCGTGGTGATGGAAGGCGTGGAAACCGAAAGCGCGCTGGACACCGTGCGCGGCATGGAGTGCGACGAGGTGCAGGGCTACCACATCGCCCAGCCGATGCCGGCGGCGCAGGTCGCGGCATGGCTGCGCCGGCACGCCGCCGAGGTGGACCGCCAGACCCGCGCCTGACAACGCCGGGGATGCCCGGCGCGCCCAAACCGGCTAATGTGCCGTCCACCGCCCGGAGCCGCGCATGCCCGCCACCCTCGCCCTCGCCCTGCTGCTGGGCACTACGCCGACCGCCGGCGTCGATGCTTTCGAGGCGCGCGTGCACGCGGCAAAGATGGCCGAAGCCGCCGCCACCGGCCCGGCCTACCAGAAAGCCCTGTGGGGCCGCATCGACGGCTCCACCGCGGCCGCCTACAAGGCTTGCCTGGCCCTCTCCAAGAACGACAAGTCGCCCTTCACCCTGGTGCTGGACGTCGACGCACGCGGCAAGCCGCAAGGCATCGTGGCGCAGCCGGACACGGCGGTCGCCACCTGCATGGCCAGGCATTTCGCCGGACTCACGCTGCCCGCGCCGCCGGCGGTGCCGGTGCCGTATCCGCTGGAAATCGACTTCAGCGTCGCGCCCTGAGCGTCTCAGGCAGCCGCCGCGGGGCGCGACCGCTCATAGCGCCGGTGATGCACCAGCAGGCCGGTGAAGTAGACGATGTAGTAGCCCACCAGCAGGCCGATCACCAGCATCGTGAGCGGGCTGGACGGGTAACCCGCCGGCATGCCCGTACCCGGCGGCGTACCGGCCGCCAGCGCCTGGGTCTGCTGCATCTGCGGCGCCAATACCATGAAGCGCCACACCAACCGACCCAGCAGCAGCGCCGTGAGCGCGGCGCCGATCCACGGATTCGGCACGTAGCAGTCGCCCTTCGCCGGGTCGGTCTCGAAACGCGTCAGGCGCAAGCCGGTGAAGCCCAGCACGGCACCGATGGCGAGGCCGCCGAGCATGCCCTCGGCCAGGCGGATGTCGAGCAGGCCGGCGAGCAGCAGCAGGACGCCGATCACCGCGAAGATCGCGATGCGCGCGATCATCCGGCCGCGCCGGATCGGTTGGCGGCCGAAGTTGCGGCTGATCCGGCGCCAGACCATCAGGGCCATCAACGGCACGATGATCGCGTAGCTCATCAGGTGGGCAGGCATCGCAGTGCATCCATTCAAGGCAGAAGCCCGCAGCCTAGCGGAGTCGCCTGCGCCATGCGACGGGCGCGGCGCAGGCATCGCGCATGACCGGCGTCATGCGCGCCGGAGCGGTTACTTCGCCTTGCCCTGGTTGGCCACCGCGGCCATCTTCGCCTCGATCGCCGCGGCGTCGCCGAGGTAGTAGCGCTTCAGCGGCTTGAGGTCGGCGTCGAACTCGTACACCAGCGGCACGCCGTTGGGAATGTTCATCTCCACGATGTCGGCATCGGAGATGCCGTCGAGGTACTTCACCAGCGCGCGCAGCGAATTGCCGTGCGCCGCCACCACCACGCGCCGGCCGGCCTGGATCGCCGGCGCCAGCGTCTCGTGCCAGTACGGCAGCACGCGGGCCACGGTGTCCTTCAGGCATTCGGTGTCGGGGATCTGC
The DNA here is from genome assembly GCA_040371205.1 of Rhodanobacter sp. Lineage (NCBI taxonomy): Bacteria > Pseudomonadati > Pseudomonadota > Gammaproteobacteria > Lysobacterales > Rhodanobacteraceae > Rhodanobacter > Rhodanobacter sp. Next base: position 165,770 of record AP031382.1, on the reverse strand, counting down.
GCAGGCGCGAGCGCGGCGTAGCGCGGGTCGTGCACGGCCTCGTTCGCGCTGCGCTCCAGCGCCGGCGGCGGGATGTCGTAGCTGCGGCGCCAGATCTTCACCTGTTCGTCGCCGTACTTGGCCGCGGTCTCGGCCTTGTTGAGGCCGGTGAGCGCGCCGTAGTGGCGCTCGTTGAGGCGCCAGTCGGTATGCACCGGCAGCCAGGACATCTCCATCGCGTCGAGCACGCCCCACAGCGTGTGCACCGCGCGCTTGAGCACCGAGGTGTGCGCCACGTCGAAGGCATAGCCCTCGCGTTTCAGCAGCTCGCCCGCCTCGCGCGCCTCCTGTTCGCCCTGCGGGGTGAGATCCACGTCGGCCCAGCCGCTGAAGCGGTTGTCGAGGTTCCACTGCGACTGGCCGTGGCGGATCAGGACGAGCGTGTGCATGGCATGGGCTTCTCGGTGGGATAGCCCGGCATGGTGCCACCATGCCGAAGGTCACGCCAACCTTTTGCGGGCGCGCGGCATCCCATGCGTGTCCCTTCCACGAACGGAGTCATGCCCATGCGTCGCACCCTGGTTACCCTCGCGCTCTCCTCGGCCATTTTCGCGGCCCTCGCCGCACCGTTGACGGCCACCGCGGCGGACAACGACGTCAGCAAGGTCAACGGCACCGTGCAGGTGGACGCCGGCCAGCATGCCGGCGATGTCAGCTCGGTCAACGGCAATGTCGATGTCGGCGACCATGCGGTAGTCGCGAAGGCCAGCACCGTCAACGGCTCGGTGGAGCTGGGCAAGCAGGCACAGGCGGGCGAACTCGGCACGGTCAACGGCGGCATCCAACTGGACGACGGCGCCCACGTCGGCGGCAAGGTCGAGGCCGTCAACGGCGACATCCGGCTGGCCCGGGGCGCGCAGGTGGACGGCCATCTGTCCAACGTCAACGGCAGCATCGACCTGGACGGCGCCCACGTGGCCGGCGGCCTCGAAACGGTTTCCGGCGACATCACCGTGGGCACCGGCTCGCACGTCGAGGGCGGCATCCTGGTCGACAAGCCGAGCAACGGCTGGTTCCACTGGGGCAGCGAGCGCAAGCCGGTGATCGTGATCGGCCCGCATGCCGTGGTGCAGGGCACGCTGGAATTCCGCCGCGACGTGGTGCTGAAGGTCAGCGACAGCGCGCAGATCGGCCCGGTGAAGGGCGCGAGCGTGGAACGCTTCCACGGCGACGCGCCGTAAGCGCCCGGCCGGCATCGCACCGGGCGAGGCGGCTGCGCAACGCCCCGGAAGCTGCGCGCAGCCGCTTGGCCGCGCGCGGCAAACCCGCGCCTACACCCACTCCCGCGGCCTGAGGTAATCGGCCAGCCGGGCTTCCGCCGAACCCGCCTCCGGCTGGTACGCGTATTCGAAGCGCACGCGCGGCGGCAGGCTCATCAGGATGGATTCGGTGCGGCCGCCGGACTGCAGGCCGAACAGCGTGCCGCGGTCGTAGACCAGGTTGAACTCCACGTAGCGGCCGCGCCGGTACAGCTGGAACTCGCGCTCGCGCTCGCCATGCGGCGTGTCGCGCCGGCGCGCGGCGATCGGCAGGTAGGCGTCGAGGAAGCCCTGGCCCACGGCCCGGGTGAAATCGAGGCAACGCTCGAAGCCGCCTTCGTTGAGGTCGTCGTAGAACAAGCCGCCCACGCCGCGCGTCTCGGCGCGATGCTTGAGATAGAAATAGTCGTCGCACCACTGCTTGTAGCGCGGATAGACGTCCGCCCCGAACGGCGCGCACAGGTCGCGCGCCACGGTGTGCCAGTGCGTCACGTCCTCGTCGAAGGGATAGAACGGCGTGAGGTCGAAACCGCCGCCGAACCACCACGCCGGCGCCACGCCTTCCTTGCTCGCCTCGAAGTAGCGCACGTTGGCGTGCGTGGTGGGCACGTAGGGATTCTTCGGATGCAGCACCAGCGACACGCCGGTGGCGACGAAGCTGCCGCCGGCCAGTTCCGGGCGGTGCGCGGTGGCGCTGGGCGGCAGCTGGCTGCCATGGACGCGCGAGAAGTTCACGCCCGCCTGCTCGAACAGCGCGCCATCGCGCAACACGCGGGTGCGCCCGCCGCCGCCCGCGTCGCGCGTCCACGCGTCTTCGGCGAACGTCGCGGCGCCGTCCAGCCGCTCCAATTCCGCGCAGATGCGGTCCTGCAATCCGCGCAGGAAGGTTTCCGCACGTTCGGCCTGTTCACTCATCGCGCATGCTCCGGTTCGATCGGCACGAGCTTAGCAAGAGCCGCCCGCGCGACATTGCGCTGGATCAAATGACCGGCCGCCGACGGCGTGCGCAGCGGGGCCGCGCAGCCGCCTGTTACCCTTGCGCCATGACGAAACTGATGACGCCATTGGCGGTCAGCGCCAGCACCGTCAGTTCCGCGCTCGGCTGCGGGCTGGAGGCGCAACACCAGGCATTGCGGCAGGGCCGCAGCGGTCTGCGCCGCAACGATTTCGGCAGTGCGCCGCAGCTGGGCTGGATCGGCCGCGTGGACGGCGTGGAGAACGCGGCGCTGCCGTCGGCACTGGCCGAATGGGACTGCCGCAACCACCGGCTCGCCTGGCTGGGCCTGCAGCAGGACAGCTTCATCGGCCGCGTGCAGGCCGCCCGCGAGCGCTACGGCGCGCATCGCGTGGCGCTGCTGCTGGGCACTTCCACCGCCAGCGTCGGCGCTACCGAAGAGGCGTATCGCCGGCTGGACGCCGACGGCCGCTTCCCCGCCGACCTGCGCCGCCACGTGCTGCACGCGCCGGGTTCGCTGGGCGGCTTCGTCGCCGCCGCACTGGCGCTGGAGGGGCCCTGCCTGACGATTTCCACGGCCTGCTCGTCCAGTGCCAAGGTGTTCGCCAGCGCCGCGCGCCTGCTCGCGCTGGGCCTGGCCGACGCGGCGGTGGTCGGCGGCGTGGACAGCCTGTGCGACAACGTGCTGTTCGGCTTCAACGCGCTGGAGCTGATCTCGCCCGCGGCGTGCCGCCCGTTCGATGCGAACCGCGACGGCATCTCGATCGGCGAGGCGGCCGGCTTCGCCCTGCTGGAACGCATCGACATGGCGCCGCGCGCGCCGCGCCTGCTCGGCTACGGCGAGGCCAGCGACGCCTGGCACATGTCTTCGCCGCACCCCGACGGCCACGGCGCGGAACTGGCGCTGGATGCGGCGCTCGCACGCGCCGGCCTGGACACGGCACAGGTCGACTACGTGAACCTGCACGGCACCGCCAGCCGCGCGAACGATGCGATGGAAGCCGCGCTGGTGGCGCGCCGCTTTCCCGCGACCGCGCGCGCCAGCTCCACCAAGGGCTGCACCGGCCACACGCTGGGCGCGGCGGGCATCGTCGAGGCGACCATCGCGCTGCAGGCGATCGAACACGGCTTCGTGCCCGGCACCGTCGGCGCCGCCGTGCCCGACCCCGCCTGCGGCGCGCAGTTCGCCTGGCAGGGCGAGGAACGCCGCGTGGACGTGGCGCTCAGCAACTCGTTCGGCTTCGGCGGCAACAACACCTGCCTCGTGTTCGGACGTGCGCCATGACGACGCTGGACCTGCACATCGAGGGCATCGGCCTGTGGTCGCCGCGCCTTGGCGACTTCGCTGCCCTGCGCAGCCTGCTGGCCGGCGGCACGCCTGCCGCCGCCGCCGCGCCGGTCGCCGCGCTGCTGCCCGCGAACGAACGCCGCCGCGCCCCGGAAAGCGTGCGCCTCGCGGTGGAAGTGGCCGGGCAGGCGCTGGCGATGGGCGGCCGCGATCCGACCGCGCTGGCCTGCGTGTTCGCCTCGGCCTACGGCGACCAGTCGATCACCGATGCGATCTGCACCACGCTGGCGCGCGCCCCCACCGAACTGTCGCCCACCCGCTTCCACCATTCCGTGCACAACGCGGCGGCCGGCTACTGGACCATCGCCACCGGTTGCCGCGCCCCGTCCAGCGCGGTGTGCGCCGGAGCGCACACCTTCGGCGCCGCGCTGCTGGAAGCAGCAACGCAGGCGCTGGCCGAGCAGCGCCCGGTGCTGCTGGCCTGCAGCGACATCGCCAGCCGCGGACCGCTGACGGAGATGACGCGCTGCGAGCACCCCTTCGGCTGCGCGCTGCTGCTGACGCCCGCGGCGGGCGCCAACGCGCTGACGCAGCTGCGGCTGCGCATGGCGGACGGACGCGCGGCGCCGACGCCGGCACCGGCCGCGCTCGCCAGCGAGGCCGCCGGCAATCCCAGCGCCGCCGCGCTGCCCCTGCTCGCGCTGCTCGCCGCGCGCGGCGGCGAGTGCCGCATCGGCGGCGCGGGCGCGAGGGATCTGCTCGCCACCGTCGGGCCGGCCGCTTGAACGCGCCGCTGCCGCGCTGGTGCGTGCTGATCCCCTGTCTCAACGAAGAGGCGGCGATCCGCGGCGTGCTCGACGCCGTGCTCGCGCTGGGCGTGCCGGTGATCGTGGTGGACGACGGCTCGACGGACCGCACGCCGGAGATCGTCGCCGCGTTGCCGGTGACCCTGTTGCGCCACGGGCACCGCCGCGGCAAGGGCCAGGCGCTGCGCGACGGATTCCGCGAAGCGTTGCGCCAGGGCTACGACGCCGTGCTGACCATGGACGGCGACGGCCAGCACCTCGCCGCCGACATCCCGCGCATCGCGGCCGCCGCGGCCGCGCATCCCGGCGAACTGGTGGTGGGTGCGCGCCTGCTGGACAAGGCGCAGCAGCCGAAAGGCCGGCGGCGCGCCAATGCCGTGGCCGACTGGGGCATCTCGTGGGGTTGCGGCCAACCGGTGGCGGATACGCAGAGCGGGCAGCGCTGGTATCCGCGTGCCGCACTGGACCTGGTCGACCTGCCCGCGCAGGATTTCGTGTTCGAGGCGGCCATCCTGATCGCCGCCTCGCGCGAGCTGGGCATGGGCGTGGTGTCGGTGCCGATCGCCTCGCGCTATCCGCCGGACGCACGTCCCAGCCACCTGCGCCCCGTGCTCGACGTCACCCGCATCACGCTCTACACGATCGGCCGCGTGCTGCATTACGGACACGTGGTGCGGAGCTACCGGCGCTCGCATGGAGCGCCGCGGGTATTTCAGGGATAAGCGGGATCAGGACACGCGCGCGAACAGGCTGCCGTGCGCGGGCAGGCGCAAGCGCCCGCCATCCTCCAGCGTACCGGTTGCGAGGCCGTGGCCTTGCAGCGGCTGCAGCTCGCCCAGCGGCGGCAGTTCGCAGTCCGCATCCTCGCCGGAAAGATTGAACGCCACCAGCACGCGTTGCTCGCCCAGCTCGCGCACGAAGGCCAGCATCGGCTCCGGGGTGTCGAGGAAGCGGATATCGCCGCAGCACAACGCAGGCAGGCCGCGGCGCCAGTGCATGAAACGGCGGTAGCCGTTGAGCGCGGAGGCGGGATCCGCCTGCTGGCCCGCCACGTTCAGCGCGCGATGTTCGGGCGGCACCGGCAGCCACGGCGTGGCGCTGCTGAAGCCGGCCTGGTCGCCGTCGTTCCACGGCATCGGCGTGCGGCAGCCGTCGCGGCCCTTGAACTCGGGCCAGAACGCGATGCCGTAGGGATCGCGCAACGCCTCGAACGGAAGCTCGGCTTCGGTGAGGCCAAGCTCCTCGCCCTGGTACACGCACACCGAGCCGCGCAGCGAGCAGACCATCGCGGTGAGCTGGTTGGCCATCGCGGCGGAAGCGCGGCCCCTGCCCCAGCGGCTGAGCACGCGCTCGACGTCGTGGTTGGAGATCGCCCAGCACGGCCAGCCTTCGGTCATCTTCGCTTCCAGCTCGCGCACGGTGTCGCGAATGTGCGCGGCGCTAAAGTCGCTGGTCAGCAGCTCGAAGCTGTAGCCCATGTGCAGGCGGTGACCGCTGGTGTATTCGGCCATCGTCGCCAGCGAATCCTCGGAGGAAATCTCGCCCAGCGTGGCGATGCCGGGGTAGCGGTCCATCAGCGCGCGCAGGTCCTGCAGGAAGGCGAGGTTTTCCGGCTGCGTGTTGTTGTGGAAGTGGTACTGGAATGCGTAGGGGTTGTCCGCGCTGAAACCGCGGCCGGTGCGCATCGCCTTCGGCTTGGCCGGGTTGTCGCGCAGCTGCGCGTCGTGGAAGCAGAAGTTGATCGAGTCGAGGCGGAAGCCATCCACGCCGCGCTCCAGCCAGAAGCGCAGGTTGTCCAGCACCGCGGCGCGCACGTCCGGGTTGTGGAAATTCAGGTCGGGCTGGCTGGCGAGGAAATTGTGCAGGTAGTACTGGCCGCGCCGCGGCTCCCACTGCCACGCGCCGCCGCCGAAGATCGACAGCCAGTTGTTCGGCGGCGTACCGTCCTCGTTCGCATCGGCCCACACGTACCAATCGGCCTTGGCGTTGTCGCGGCTCTGCTTGCTCTCCTTGAACCACGCATGCTCGTCCGAGGTGTGGCTGAGCACCTGGTCGATCATCACCTTCAGCCCGCGCGCATGCGCCTCGCGCAACAGCCGGTCGAAGTCCGCCAGCGTGCCGAACAGCGGATCGACGTCGCAGGAATCGGCAATGTCGTAGCCGAAATCCGCCATCGGCGACTTGAAGAACGGCGCAACCCAGATCGCGTCCACGCCGAGACCGGCGACGTAGTCCAGCCGCTGGATGATGCCCGGCAGGTCGCCCACGCCGTCGCCGTTGGTGTCGAGAAAGCTGCGCGGATAGATCTGGTAGATGACGGCGCCGCGCCACCAGGGTGTGTCGGTCATTGCTGTGCCCCATGACGCAAGGCATGCCGCCCCGTTCGTCGAATGCGGTGCAGCTTAGGCGGGGGCCTGCCGGATTCGCGCACCCCTGCATACGTATTCACGAATGCTGCATGCGCGTCATGCGAATCAAGCGACGGCGCACCCGGCGCATGCCATCGTCGGGTGCGGATGCAGTCGCAGCATGGATTTGCTCGGCCATACCCGCGCCGCGGCCGCGCGATGCTGCATTGCGATGGCGGTGTTTTTGCTGCGCCTTGAATACGTATGCAGGAATCGCTCGCATGGAAAAACGCCGTCCTAACATCCGGCCGAGCGACAGGAGCGCGCAGCGCAAACGAACGACAGGCCACCGTCGAGGGAGCCGATGGGCGGCACGCGCGACAACCACAACACCATAAATTTTTCGTGGGGAGACGAGATATGTTGATGAAACACAAGATGCTGGCTTTGGCGATCGCCTCGGCCTGCTTCGGCACCTGCGCCGTGGCCAATGCCGCCACGCCCGCACCGGCCGGACAGCCGCAGGATACCCAGACCACCGCGCAAGGCAACGCCGACGCCGGCGCCGCGCAAAACAAGAAAGCCAAGGAAAAAGCCAAGGAGATGCAGGCCGTGCAGGTGAACGGCTTCGTCAGCAGTATCGAGAACTCCACCGCGCTGAAGCGCAACGCCAGCACCATCGTCGAGGCGGTGTCCGCCGAACAGGTGGGCAAGCTGCCCGGCGCCTCCATCGCCGACGCCCTGGGCCGCTTGCCGGGCTTGGCCATGCAGACCGTCAACGGTCGCCCGCAGGTACTGACCATCCACGGCCTTGGCCCGGACTTCTCCACCGCACTCGTCAACGGCGGCCAGCAGGTCAGCACGAACAACAACCGCGACGTGGCGTTCGACCAGTACCCAGCCAGCTGGTTCGACAACGTGGTGGTGCACCTCACGCCCGAGGCCAATCTGATCGGCCAGGGCCTGGCCGGCACCGTGGACATGCAAACCATCCGCCCGCTGGACAAGTCCGGCCCCGAGGCGGCTATGAACGCCAAGTACATCTGGAACGGCATGAGCCAGCTGTCCCAGGGTTCAGGCGTGAGCAACAAGGGCTACAACGTCAACGGCGTGTGGGTGAACCAGTTCGCCGACCACACCGTCGGCGTGACGCTGGGCGTGGATCTGGAGAACAACCCGTCGCAGATCGAGCATCAGGCGCCCTGGGGTTATCCGCCGGATAGCAACGGCGATTACGTGATCGGTGGCTCCAAGAACTACGGTATTACGGACTCCATGAAGCGCAACGGCCTGCTGGCCACCGTGCAGTGGCAGCCAAACGAGCATTACACCAGCACGGTCGATGTCACCTACGACAACTTCAAGGAAGTGCAACAGGCCAAGGGCATGGAGTTTCCGCTGTATTGGAGCTCTGCGCAGCTGCAGCCGGGCGGCGTCGTCCAGAACGGCTTTGTCGAGAGTGGCAGCTACAGCAACGTCAAACCGATCGTTCGTAACGACTTCAACAGCAACAGCGCTCGTGTCTACAACTTCAACTGGGACAACCGGTTCCACATAAACGAGAACTGGTCGCTCGACGTCGACGGTAACTATTCCCGCGCGACCCGCCGCGAACTCGACCTGGAAAGCTATTCGGGTACCGGCTTCAACGGTACCGGCGCCACCGACACGGTTGGCTTCAACGAAGCCGCCAACGGCCAGCTCTACCTGAACCCGTCGATTGATTACGCCACCAGCTCCGTGCTGACTGACCCGAACGGCTGGGGCGCCAGCAACGACGTGGTACAGGCCGGCTTCATCAACGCGCCGCGCACCGTGGACTACCTGGCCAACCTGCGCCTGAGCGTGGAACGCGACTTCGCCAGCGGCCCGTTCTCCAGCATGCAATTCGGCATTGCACACAGCGATCGCAACAAGACCTACAACAACGATCAGGACTTCCTGACCTTGGGTGGCGGTTTCATCAGCGGCGGCAACGCCGTGCTGTCGGCGCCTATCCAGGGAGGTGGCAGTTGCGACCCGCTGTCGTGGATGGGTATCGGCCCGCAGCCCTGCTATAACCCATTGGCTCTGATCTCCAACGGCTCGCTGGTGGAAGTACCGACGTTCATGTCCTCGTTGCCGATTCCGCCGAACTGGAAGGTGCACGAGCGTGATCTGAACCCGTATCTGCAGTTCAACCTCGACACCAACCTGGGCAACGTCAGCCTGCGCGGCAACTTCGGCGTTCAGGTAGACCACACCAACGAGAGCTCGGTTGGCGAGCGCGTAGCACCGGGCAGCCCGCTGACCGGCGGACATACCGAGCTGATTCCGGTCTCCGGCGGCACCAGTTACACCCGCTACCTGCCAAGCTTCAACCTGATCTTCGGCGTGACCGACAACGACGACATCCGCCTCAGCGCCGCCCGCACGATGGCCCAGCCGCGCATGGATCAGATCAATGCGAGCTATGCAGTAAGCGGCAGCACCCAGAACCTGCAGAATCCCAACCCGAATCAATCGTACTTCAGCTCCAACAGCGGCAATCCCAAGCTGCTGCCCACGATGGCCGACAATTACAACGTAAGCTACGAGCACTACTTCTCGGGCCCGATCAGCGGCTATCAGTGCAATGCGGCCGACTCGAAAAATTCGGATATCTGCCGCAGCGGCGGCGGCGGCTATATTGCCTTGTCGGGCTACTTCCTGAGCCTGCGCGATTTCATCAACCCGAACTACTCGACGCTATACGACTTCAGCGCATTCATTCCGTCCTTCCTTTCGCCTGCGCAACAAGCTGTACTTGGTACACCCCTCGGTCTCCAAAACATTCCTAACAACGACGGCCACGGCTACGTGAAGGGTGCCGAGGTGACCGTGAACCTGCCCTTTGGCCTGTTCACGCCTGCACTCAACGGCTTCGGCACGATCTTCACCGGCAACCGCACCAAGAGCTCGCTGATATACGGCACCAATCCGTCGCCGATCACCGTACCGGGCCTGTCGAAGTGGGTTGCCGATGGCACGCTGTACTACCAGCACAACGGCTTCGAGGCCCGCGTCAGCGACAGCTACCGGTCCAGCTATCTGGGTGAGGTGTACGGTATCAGCGGTTCGCTGCAATCACAGACCATCAAGGGCGGCAGCACGTTCGACGCGCAGGTGAGTTACACGTTCAACAGCGGCAAATTCAAGGGCCTGACCCTGATTGCGCAGGGTACCAACCTGTCGAACAAGATCTACAGCACCTACCAGGGCAACGATCCCCGCCAGGTGGTTGCGTGGGAACAGTACGGCCGCACCTACTCGCTGGGCGTGTCCTACAAGTTCCAATAAGCGCTGCAACGCGTTTTGTGCGACTCCCCCCGGTGCCCCGTTGCGTGAAACCAACGGGGCCTTTTTTTCGCACCGCAGGGACGCCGGACCGGGGAAGATGGCAATGACTGCAACGGCATGAGGCAACGAGATGAGCGACTCCCGCATCCGTAGCGTGGTGATCGTGGGCGGCGGCACCGCCGGGTGGATGGCGGCGGCGCTGTTGGCCCAGGCGTTCGGCCCCGAGCTCTCGATCCGCCTGATCGAATCGGACGCGATCGGCATCGTCGGCGTGGGCGAGGCGACCATCCCGCAGATCCGCCACGTCGGCCGCTTCCTCGGCATCGACGAGGACGCGCTGCTGCGCGAATGCCGCGGCACGATCAAACTGGCCGTGCAGTTCAACGACTGGGGCCGGCTCGGTGACAGCTACCTGCACGCCTTCAGCGACATCGGCCTGCCGCTGGGCCTGCTGCCCTTCCAGCACTATTGGCTGCGCAGCCGTCGCGAAAATCCGGCGGCGCCCGGCCTGTGGGCCTATTCGATCAACGCCGGCGCCGCTGAGGGCAACCGCTTCGCGCGGATGGACACGGTCGGCAACAGTCCGCTCACCGGTATCCGCTACGCCTACCATTTCGACGCCGCCCGCTTCGGCCAGCTGCTGCGCCGGCATGCCGAGCAGCGTGGCGTGGTGCGCACCGAAGGCAAGGTAGTCGACGTCGCCCTGCGCGGCGAGGACGGCTTCATCGAGTCGGTGACGCTGGACAGCGGCGAGGTCGTCGCCGGCCAGCTGTTCCTCGACTGCTCCGGTTTCCGCGGCCTGCTGACCGAAGGCGCGCTGAAGACCGGCTACGAAAGCTGGAAGCACTGGCTGCCCAGCGACAGCGCGGTGGTGGTGCCCAGCGAACACGGCGACACGCTCCGCCCGTACACCCAGGCCAGCGCGCAGCGCGCCGGCTGGCAGTGGCGCATCCCGCTGCAGCACCTGGCCAGCAACGGCCACGTGTACAGCAGCAGTCATGTCGGCGACGACGAGGCCGCCGCGATCCTGCTGCGCAACCTGGAAGGACGCGCGCTGGGCGAGCCGCGCCAGCTGCGCTTCCACACCGGCATCCGCAAACACATCTGGAACCGCAACTGCATCGCCATGGGCCTGGCCAGCGGCTTCATCGAACCGCTGGAATCGACCAGCATCCACCTGATGCAGTCGGCGGTGGCGCGCTTGCTGACGATGTTCCCGGACACCTCGTTCGACCCGGCGCTGATCGCCGAGTACAACCGCAAGACCCGCGCCGAGTACGAGCAGACGCGCGACTTCATCATCCTGCACTACCACGCCAACCAGCGCGACGACGGCGCGTTCTGGCGCGACTGCGCCGCGATGACGGTGCCCGACGGCCTGGCCCACCGCATCGAGCTGTTCCGCCAGCAGGCGCACATTTTCCGCGAAGGCGAGGAGCTGTTCACCGAGATGGGCTGGCTGCAGGTACTCATCGGCCAGCGCGTGCTTCCGCTGCGCTACCACCCGCTCGCCGACGCACTGCCGCAGGCCCAGCTCGACGAGTTCCTCGGCAACATCCGCACCATCGTCCAGCGCGCCACGGCCACCATGCCCACGCATGCCGACTACATCGCCCGGCACTTCGGCGCCAGGCAGCCCGACGCGGCGAACGCATGAACCCGCCCGTCTGCCGTGCCACCATCCAGCAGGATTTCCCATGATCCGACGCCGCTTCGCCACCGCCCTGTTCGCCTCGTTGCTTGCCGCCGCCGGACTCCGCACTCCGTCGGCCATCGGCGCCCCCGCTGCCGCCGCTCAGGCCCCTTCCGACACCTACTACGAAATCTTCGTGCGCAGCTGGTACGACACCAACGGCGACGGCGTGGGCGACCTCGACGGCGTCACCGCCAAGCTCGACTACCTGAAGTCGCTGGGCGTGGACGGCATCTGGCTGATGCCGATCAACTCCTCGCCCAGCTACCACGGCTACGACATCACCGACTACGAGGCGATCAACCCGCAGTACGGCACGATGGCCGACTTCGAACGGCTGGTGCGCGAGGCGCACCGGCGCGGCATCAAGGTGGTGATGGACTTGGTGATCAACCACACCAGCGACCAGTCGCCGTGGTTCAAGGCCGCGCAGGACCCGCACAGTCCGTACCGCGACTGGTACACCTGGGCCACGCCGGCCACCGACCTCAAGCAGATCAGCGCGACAGGCGGCCCGCTCTGGCACGCATCGCCGCGCGGCGGCGACTACCTCGGCGTGTTCACCGCCGAGATGCCCGACCTCGACTACGATACTCCCGCCGTGCGCGCCGAGATGATCAAGGTGGGCCGCTTCTGGCTGAACAAGGGCGTGGACGGCTTCCGCCTCGACGCCGCGCAACACATCTACGACAACAGCGAAACCGACGTGGACAGCCCGGTCGCGCTGCGGAAGAACCTCGCGTGGTGGCGCGAGTTCCACCAGGGCATCGACGCCGCCAACCCGCGCGCCTGGCTGGTCGGCGAAGTGGCGCGGCAGAACCCCGACGACCTGCCGCCGTGGATGGCCTCGCTGGACGCGGTGTTCAACTTCCCGCTCGCCACCCGCCTGATCGACAGCGCGCAGCAGGAACGCGACCGCGACATCGGCGCCACGCTGCAGCGCCAGTACGACGCCTACCGCGCCGCCGCGCACGGCCGCTTCGACGACGCGCCGTTCCTGTCGAACCACGACCAGGAGCGCGTGATGAGCCAGCTCGCCGGCAACCCCAAGCACATGCGCACCGCCGCCGCGATGCTGCTCACCCTGCCCGGCCATCCCTTCGTCTACTACGGCGAGGAACTCGGCATGCGCGGCGAGAAGCCCGACCCGCACCTGCGCGAACCGATGCGCTGGTACCGCGCCGGCAAGGGCGCGGGCGAGACGACCTGGGAAGGCTGGAGCGCGGGCGACGGCGCCGCGGTGTCGGTTGAGGCCGAGCAGGCCGACCCGCATTCGCTGCTCAACTGGTACCGCATGCTGATCCAGTGGCGCCGCGACGTGCCCGCCCTGCGCGACGGCACGCTGCGCGACTGGCGCGACGGCAACCTGCAGGTGGCCGCGTGGGAGCTGGACGACGCGCACGGCGACGTGCTGGTGCTGCACAACCTCTCCGGCCAGCCGCAGGCAGTGACGCTGCCGGCGCAGCGCTTCCACACCCTGCTCAAGCACAGCCTCCCCGCCACCGCCGTGGCCGACGGCCGCGTGCAGCTGCCCGCCTACGGCAGCGCGATCCTGCGCTGACGAGACTTGGCAGCGATCCCGCAATCGCTACTCCCATCCCCTGGAGCCATCCGATGACGACACCGAAACTGCACACGCTCGCACTCACCGTGCTGCTTGGCCTGGGCCTCGTTCCCGCGGCGTTCGCCGCGCCCGACGCCACGACGGCGCAGTTGCACAACGCCGGCAGCGGCAGCGTGCAGTTCGCGCTGGGCGACGGCGACGTCACCCTGCAGTTGGTCGCGCCCGGCGTGCTGCACGTGCATTACCTGCCGAAGAGCGGCGCCACGCCGGCCAGCCTGGTGATGGACCCGCACCCGGCCGGTGCGGCGGCCTTCCAGCCGCAGGTGCAGCAGCAGGGCGACACGGTGACGCTGCGCTCGGATCGCCTCGTCGCCACCTTCGACAAGCGCAGCGGCAAACTCGACGTGAGCGACGCGCAAGGCCATCCGCTGCTGCAACAGGCCGACCTCGCCGCGCTCGCGCAGGGCCGCATCGTGCTCGAGCATGCCGCCGGCGACGCGCTGTACGGCATCGGCGGCTTCGACGCCTTCGAGAAGGACACCAGCGCGGGCATGCTGCGCACCGGCAAGCAGGTAGCGAAAGCCGGCGAACAGGGCCACCCCGGCGCGCCCTTCGTGTGGAGCACCGCCGGCTACGGCGTGCTGGTGGATTGCGACGGCGCGGACTTCGACCTCGCGCAGGGCCGCATCGCCGTCGACCAGTTCGCGCGCCCCGACGCCGACTACTACATCCTCGCCGGCACGCCCGCCGAGCTGTTCGGCGAACTGGCCGACCTCAGCGGCCACGCGGAGCTTTTCCCGAAGTGGGCCAACGGCTTCATCAACAGCCAATGGGGCATCGACGAGAAGGAGTTCCGCGACATCGTCGCCACCTACCGCGCCAAGCACATCCCGCTGGACGCCTTTACGTTCGACTTCGACTGGAAAGACTGGGGCAAGGACTGGGGCGAGTTCAGCTGGAACCCGGTGAAGTTCCCCGACGGCCCCACCGGCAAGCTGAAAGCCGACATGGACAAGCTCGGCGTGCGCATGACCGGCATCATGAAGCCGCGCGTGCACGTGGACACCGTGGAAGGCCGCTACGCCACCGCGCACGACCTGTGGCTGCCCGGCGAGAAGGCCAGCCCCGACTACTTCTCGCACCTGCCGGTGAAGGACCTCGACTTCGACAAGCCGGCCACGCGCGCCTGGTTCTTCAACGCCGCGCTGAAGCACAGCTTCGACACCGGCATCGTGGGCTGGTGGAACGACGAGGCCGACACCACCCAGAGCAACACCCAGTTCCTCAACATGCAGCGCGCGATCTACGACGGCCAGCGCGCGTACTCGAAGCTGCGCGTGTGGTCGATCAACCGCGACTTCTGGCTGGGCGCGCAGCGCTACGCCTACGGCCTGTGGTCGGGCGACATTTCCACCGGCTGGGCCAGCATGGCCGGCCAGCGCGAGCGCATGCTCAGCGCCATCGACGTGGGCGAGACGCAGTGGGGCATGGACGGCGGCGGCTTCCACGGCCATCCCTCGGACGAGAACTACGCGCGCTGGATCGAGTTCGGCGCGTTCGTGCCGATCTTCCGCGTGCACGGCGAACACAACGAGAAGCGCCAGCCGTGGCGCTACGGCCCGGTGGCCGAAGCGGCGGCGACCCGGGCGATCCGCCTGCGCTACCGCCTGCTGCCCTACATCTACGCCTACCAGCACCGCGCGAGCGCGCAGGGCGTGGGCCTGGTGCAGCCGCTGAACTTCGTGTGGCCGGACGACGCCAAACTGCGCAACGACGTAAACGCCTGGCTGTTCGGCGACTGGCTGCTGGTGTCGCCGGTGGTGCAGCAAGGACAGACCAGCAAGCAGATCTACCTGCCCGCCGGCACGTGGACGGAGTGGACCAGCGGCAAGGTCTACGCCGGCGGCCAGACCATCACCGTCGCCACCGACGCCAAGAAGTGGGATGACATCCCGCTGTTCATCCGCGCCGGCGCGATCATCCCCACCCAGCCGGTGATGGACTGGACCGGCGAGCACCCGGTGACAACGGTGAGCGTGGACGTGTTCCCGTCCGCCGAAGCCACCCACTTCGACTATTACGACGACGACGGCGAGAGCTACGACTACGCGCACGGCGCGTATTTCCAGCAACGCCTCGCCACGCGGCGCACGGGCGACACGGTGAGCTTCCGCACGACCACCGCCGAGGGCAGCTACCGCCCTGCGCTGCGCGACTACCTGGTGCGCGTGCATGGCATCGCCGCCGCCGCGGTGGACGGCTCGTCGCGGCACTACGCCACGCCCGCCGCGCTCGAAGCCGCCGGCGGCGAAGGCTGGAGCACCGGCAGCGACCGCTACGGCACGTACACCGTGCTCAAGCTCGACGCCGGCGCGGCGCGCGATGTGACGCTGCACGCAAGCACCACGCACTGAAGGGTTGTTGGCGCCGCACGACGAGCGTGCGGCGCAGGGGGATCCCCGGCCAGGCACGGCCTCCATCGCCGTCGCGCACGAATCAACCGGAACTGGGCTCCGGTACGCGCGGCGGCTTTTGCCCAGTTCGATACGGGAGAGGTTTCGATGAATCATCTGAAGCACGGCCACCGTGGTCCGCGCAGGCTGCCGCTTGCCCTGTGCATGGCGCTGGCGTTGTCCGGGGCATCGCTGTGGAGCGGCGCCGCGCGCGCCGCCAGCAACGACAACAACGTGGAATGGGCCGGCCTGTTCCACGACCAGGGGCCGGTGTACGACAGCGCGCCCGAACCCACCGCGAGCACGCCGGTGACGTTGACGTTCCGCACCTACAAGGGCGACATCACCAGCGCCAACATCAAGTACTACGACAGCGCCGACGGGCAGTTCCACTGGGTGGCGATGCACTGGGTGTCCAACGACGCCACCGGCACCTACGACCTGTGGCAGGGCACCATTCCGGCCAGCGGCTCGAACAAGTACTACCGCTTCCAGATCAACGACGGCACCGCCACCGCCTGGTACAACGCCGCCGGCATCACCAGCAGCGAACCCTCGTCGGGCGACTTCTTCATCCTGCCCGGCTTCAAGACGCCGGACTGGATGAAGAACGGGGTGATCTACCAGATCTTCCCGGACCGCTTCTACGACGGCAACACCGCCAACGACGTCACCAACGGCCAGTACACCTACGCCGGTTGCGCCACCGAGCAGCACGCCTGGGGCTCCAGCGTGTTCGCCAACGTCAGCGGCTGCAACACCGCGGTGTTCTTCGGCGGCGACCTCGCCGGCATCGACCAGAAGCTCAGCTACGTCAAGAACACCCTCGGCGCCGACATCCTCTATCTCAACCCGATCTTCACCTCGCCGACCAACCACAAGTACGACACCCAGAACTACTACACGGTCGACCCCGCCTTCGGCAGCAACGCCACGCTGCAGCAACTGATCACCGACGTGCACAGCAGCAGCAACGGTCCGCACGGCTACGTCATCCTGGACGGCGTGTTCAACCACAGCGGCGACAGCAACTGCTGGTTCGGCGCGCAGACCTACGGCACGATCTCCTGCAGCCAGCAGGGCGCCTACCAGTCGCAGTCCAGTCCGTACTACAGCTACTACACCTTCCAGAACTGGCCCGGCAGCTATTCCACCTTCTTCGGCATTTCCAGCATGCCCAAGCTGGATTACGGCGCCAGCGGTTCGGCCACGCGCAACCAGATCTACGGCAACTCGGGCTCGGTGATGCAGACCTACCTTGAGCAGCCCTACGGCATCGACGGCTGGCGACTGGATGCGGCGCAATACCTCGATGCCGGCGGCAACAACGGCAGCGACGCCACCAACCACCAGATCATGCAGGAGATGCGCACGGCGGTGCTGTCGGTGAACTCGAACGCGGAGATCCTCGGCGAATACTGGGGCGACGCCTCGTCCTGGCTGGACGACGGCACCGAGTGGGACGGCGCGATGAACTACAACGGCTTCACCCAGCCGGCCTCGGAATGGATCTGCGGCGTGGACGAAAGCGGCAACAGCGCCTCGCTCACGCCCAGCCAGCTGGACAGCTGGCTGCACGGCACGCGCGCCGACCTGCCGGTCGGCGTGCAGGAGACCATGACCAACTTCCTCGGCAGCCACGACACCTCGCGTTTCGCCACCCGCTGTGGCGGCGACATCTGGAAGACCTACCTGGGCCTGATCTTCCAGATGACCTACGTCGGCACGCCCACCATCTACTACGGCGACGAATACGGCATGCAGGGCGGCGCCGACCCGGACAACCGCCGCACCTTCGACTGGAGCCAGGCCACCACCGCCAACGCCGCGGTGGCGCTGACGCAGCAGCTGATCCGCATCCGCAACACGTACCCGGCGCTGCGCACCGGCTCGTTCATGACGCTGATCACCGACAACACCAACGACATCTACGCCTACGGCCGCTTCGACAAGAACAACCGCATCGCGGTGGTGCTGAACGGCACCGGCAACACGGAAACGGTGACGGTGCCGGTCTACGAAATGAGCATGACCAACGGCAGCCAGGTCACCGACCTGCTCACCGGCAACAAGTACACCGTGAGCAACGGCAACGCCACGGTTAGCGTGCAGGGCCACTACGGCGTGCTGCTGGCGCAGTAAGCCGCCGACGCATCCGGTGAACGAGCGCCCTTCCGTCCCGTGGCGGAAGGGTTCCTGACACACGCACCGACGCATCTGCGTACACTGGCCCCCGAACCTGCCGCATGGCCAGCCATGCGGCAGGTTCGGCCACGGGGGGCCGCCGATGCACAGGTGGCGGGCAAGCGCATGACGAGGCTGCCTGCCGCACCGAGGAAAACGACATGAACAACACCGCCGCGCACGCCGCCGTGCGCCATACCCGACACGCCGCATCGCGCGCCGATCGACGGGGAACCGCCGCATGAGCATCTTCGGCAGCCTGATGCTGGCCTTGACCGCCGGCGCACACGGTCCGCTGTGGCACGACAGCCTGCAGTGGCGCGGCCAGAACGCCAGCATGCAGATTCAGCCCGGCGGCGGCTTCCTGTTGCAGACGACGCACGACAAGCGCGCGATCCCGGTGCCGCCGTATGCCGTGGAGACCGCCAGCCCGCTGTTCGACGGCCTGTACGCGATGGCGCAGGACGACCTGCGGCAGGACTCCGTGCACGCGATCCGCGACGGCGCCTACGACCACAACCAGCCGATCCCCTGCGACTGCTTCGCCACCGGCGAGAAGTGGCCCTACGTGTGGACGCGCGACCTGTCGTTCTCGATCGACCTCGGGCTGTGGCGCTACGACGCCGCGCGCTCGCGCAACGGCCTGCTGTTCAAGCTTTCCGACACGCGCGTGCCCGGCGCGCCGAAAGGCCCGTTCGTGATGCAGGACACCGGCTCCGGCGGCAGCTGGCCGGTGAGCACGGACCGCGTGGCGTGGTTCCTCGGCGCGCGCCACCTGCTCGGCAACGCCGCGTTCGCCGACGACACCTGGCAGGCGCTCACCGACACGCTGGCGCAGGACCGCGAATACGTGTTCGACGCGCACATGGGCCTGTACCGCGGCGAGACCTCCTTCCTCGACTGGCGCGAGCAGACCTACCCCGCGTGGATGGCGGACGACGTGGTGCCGATCGCGCAGTCGTTCTCGCTGTCCACCAACGTGCTGCACTACCAGGCGCTGCTGCTGGCCGCGCGCCTCGCCGGCGAACGCCACGACGCGCGCGCCGCCGGCTACCAGGCGCAGGCCGATGCGCTGAAGGCCGCGATCAACGCGCACTTCTGGCGCGACGACCGCGGCATGTACATGAGCTACATCGGCGGCGACGGCGCCCCCTACGACACTTACGACCTGCTCGGCATCGCGCTGGCCATCGACAGCGGCGTGGCCGATGGCGACCGCGCGCGACAGGCGCTGGCGAACTACCCCGTATGGCCGGCCGGCAGTCCGGTGATCTGGCCCGAGCGCACCGACCAGCCGATCTACCACAACCGCGCGATCTGGCCGTTCGTCAGCGCCTACGCGATGCGCGCCGCGCGCCGGCTCAACGACCCCGCGCACATCGCGTTCGAGATCGTCTCGGTGATGCGCGGCGCCGCGCTGGCCGGCTCCAACATGGAGAACTACGAGCTAACCACCGAAGCCCCGCACGTGGACGACGGCAAGCTCAGCGGACCGGTGGTGGATTCGCCGCGCCAGCTGTGGTCGGTGGCCGCCTACCTCGCGATGGTGAGCGAGGGCGTGTTCGGCCTCGAAAGCGACGGCAGCATCCATCCCAAGCTGCCGGTGTCGATGGTGCCGATGCTGTTCGGCAAGCGGGAGTCGATCAGCCTGCAACTGCCCGGCAAGCGCATCACCCTGAAGCTGCCGAAAAAGTTGGGCGGCAACCTGCTGATCGCGAACAGCGTCACGCAGCGCGGCGACGAGAGCGTGGTGCAGCTGATGGCGATCAAGGTGCCCGAGCTCGGCCTGCGCAGCACGGTGCCGCCGTTCGCGCCATCCGCGCCCGCCGCGCCGCAGGTGACGCGCAACGGCGCGGACTGGCAGGTGCGCAGCGCAGCGCCCGGCGTACTCTACCTCAACGGCCGGCGCGTGGGCGCCATCGAGAGCCTGCTCGCGGTACCGGCCACGCACGCCTTGCAATGCTTCAGCCTCACGCAGACCGGCGCCGGCGGACTGGAATCGCTGCAGAGCCCGGCGCGGTGCGAAGGCCCGTTCGCCAGCGTGGACGGCGCATGGCCGCGCGCGTGGGTCGCGCCGGCCGGCGGCATGTACCAGGTGGCGCTGGACTACCGCAACGACCACGGCCCGATCAGTACCGGCATCACCGCCGCGGTGAAGATGCTGGCGATCCGCTGCGACGGCAGCCCCGAGCAGCGCGTGCCGATGGTGATGCCGCACAGCACGGGCGAAGAACTGTCGACCACCGCGCGCTTCACCGCCGACGCCGGCGCGCATTGCCGCTTCGCGCTCGATGACGGTTTCAACATGAGCTACCTCGCGCACAACGCGCACTACACCGGCGGCGCGGGCGGCGACGGCGGCCCGTTGAACGACGCCACCATCGGCGCGCTGCGCATCGTCCCCCTGTCCACGGAAGGCACTCCATGACGCGCAAGCCCGAGCTGTCGTTCTGGCAGATCTGGAACATGTGTTTCGGATTCCTGGGCATCCAGTTCGGCTTCGCGCTGCAGAACGCCAACGTCAGCCGCATCTTCCAGACGCTGGGCGCGAACGTGGACCAGATTCCGGTGCTGTGGATCGCCGCGCCGTTCACCGGCCTGATCGTGCAGCCGATCATCGGCTACCTGTCCGACCGCACCTGGAACCGCTTCGGCCGCCGCCGGCCGTATTTCTTCGCCGGCGCCGTACTGGCCACGCTGGCGCTGCTGGCGATGCCCAACTCGCCGACGCTATGGGTGGCGGCCGGCCTGCTGTGGATCATGGATGCCTCGTTCAACGTCTCGATGGAGCCGTTCCGCGCTTTCGTCGGCGACCAGCTGCCGCCGAAGCAGCGGCCGCTGGGCTATGCGATGCAGAGCGTGTTCATCGGCGTCGGCGCCGTGGTGGCCTCGTTCCTGCCCTACGTGCTCACCCACTTCGGCGTGGCCAACACCGCGCCGCCCGGCGAGGTGCCGCACTCGGTGATGTACGCGTTCTACGCCGGCGCAGCGGTGCTGCTCGGCGCCATGCTGTGGACCATCCTCAGCACCCGCGAATATCCGCCGGAACAGCTGGAATCGTTCGCGGACGCCCACGTCAACGAGGCACCCGTCGCCGTCGGCGGCGCCTGGAAAGTCGGCGTGCTGTTCCTCGGGCTCGGCACGGCGCTGCTGTCGCTGATCCATCACTACGACCTGGAGCAGGAGCTGTACCTGCTGGCCGGCGGCCTGGTCGGCTTCGGCGGCCTGTTCGTGTGGCTGAGCCGCACCGGCAGCCAGGGTGCGCTGCGCCAGATCATGGGCGACCTGTACGGCATGCCCGGCCCGATGCGCCGGCTGAACTGGGTGCAGTTCTTTTCCTGGTTCGCCATGTTTGCGATGTGGATCAACACCACGCCCGCCGTGGCCGGGCATTTCTACGGCAGCAGCGACACCACCTCGGCCGCCTACAACGAAGGCGCCAACTGGGCCGGCGTGCTGATGGGCACCTACAACGGCGTGGGCGTGCTGGCCGCCATCGCGATCCCGCTGCTGGTGCGCGCCTGCGGCCTGCGCATGAGCCATCTGGTCAACCTCTGGCTGGGCGGGCTGGGCCTGCTCTCGTTCCTGGTGATCCGCGATCCGCGCTGGCTGATCGTCTCGATGGTCGGCGTCGGCTTCGCCTGGGCCTCGATCCTCTCGCTGCCCTACGCGATGCTCTCGGACAACCTGCCCGCCGCGAAGATGGGCATCTACATGGGCATCTTCAATTTCTTCATCGTGATCCCGCAGCTGATGGCCGCCAGCGTGCTCGGCGTGCTGCTGAAGCTGTTCTTCCACAACCAGCCGATCTGGGCGCTGGGCCTCGGCGGCGCCAGCCTGCTCGTCGCCGGCCTGTGCACGCTGCGCGTGCGCGAACCTGGCCGCTAACGCCGCGCCGGCTCAGGCTGAGAACGTGTCGCGCACGTCGACGAAGAAGCGTTCGGCCTCCACCACCGGCTGCGGCATGCCGAGGCCGTAACCCTGCAGCTCGTCGCAGCCGAGACTGGCGAGGAAGATCGCCTGCACCTGCGTTTCCACGCCCTCGGCGGACACCAGCATGCCGAGCTGGTGGCCGAGTTCGACGATGGTCTGCACGATGGCGCCGCTGTCGGCGTCGTCGGGCAGGTCGCGCACGAAGCTCTGGTCGATCTTCAGCTTGTCGATGGGAAATTGCTTGAGGTAGGCAAGGCTGGAATAGCCGGTGCCGAAATCGTCCAGCGACAACTGCACGCCCAGCGCCTTCAGGCCGGCCAGCGTTCGGCGCACGCGGCCGACGTTTTCCATCAGCGCGCTTTCGGTCATCTCGATGTCCAGCATGGACGGGGGCACGGCGTGGTGCTGCAGCGCCTCGGCCACCTGCTCGACCAGGTGCGGATGCAGCACCTGCTGGGCGGAAACGTTCACCGCAAGGGTGAAGCCGCGGTAGCCGCGATCCAGCCATTCGCGGATTTGCCGCGCGGCGCGCTCGAACACCCAGTGGCCGATTTCCGGCATCAGCCCCAGCGCCTCGGCCACCGGGATGAAACGCGCGGGCGAGACCTTGCCCAGGGCGCCGTTGCTCCAGCGCAGCAGCGCCTCGAAGCCGGTGAGGGCGTGGTCGAGTGCGCGGTATTGCGGCTGGTAGTAAAGCTCGAATTCGTCGTCGCGCAACGCATTGGGCAGCCGGCTGCCCAGCTGCACGCGTTCGTCCAGCGCCCGCTGCTGGGCGACGCTGAATTCGCCGATGCGGTCGCGACCGTTGCGCTTGGCGTGATGCAACGCCGCTTCGGCCCCGCGCAGCAGCGCCGCCGGCGTGTCGCCGTGCACCGGCGAGTGGCTGAGGCCGGCGCTGGCGGTGAGCAGCAGGCGGTAGTCCTGCCCCTCGATGGGGCGCGCCACCACGGCGCGCAGGCGCTCGACCAGCGCCAGCGCGGCCTCGCGGTGCACGCCATCCAGCGCCACAGCAAACTTGTCGCCGGCCACGCGGGCGAGCTGCCATTGCGCATCCAGCGCCGCGCGCAGGCGGCCGGCCACGCGGCGCAGCACGTCGTCGCCGATCAAGTGCCCCATCGATTCGTTGACCACCTGGAAACGGTCGAGGCCGATCACCACCACCCAGACCTCGCTCCATGGCGTGTGCAGCATCGCGGCGATGGCCTGCTCCAGCACGGCGCGGCGCGGCAGCTCGGTGATCGGATCGTGGCTGGCCGCGTGGATCAGTTTCTGCTCGGCCTGCTGGCGCGCGGTGATGTCGCGCGCCACGGCATAGAGCAACCCGTCCGGCGCGGCATACGCCATCCATTCCAGCAGGCGCTCGCCGCCGTCCCTGGCCACGCAGCGGTTGACGAATTCGTGCGTCATGCCGGCCCCGGTTCCGGCCGGGATCGCCTCGGTGGCTTCGCCGCCGCGCAGCGGCGCGAAGAACTCGCGGTAGTCCAGCGTCCTCAGTTCGCTGGCGGCATGACCGGTGAGGCGCTGCAGCGAGGCGTTGAACTGCACCAGCCGTCCGCTGCGCGTGTCGAGTATGCAGAACAGCTCCTGCGACATCTCGAAGAAACGGTCGCGCTCGTGCAGGCGCCCCAGCAGGCGCGCGCTCTCGATGGCGATGCCGGCCAGCGGCAGCATGCGGTCGATGCAGGCGAGTTCGTCCGCATCGGGCTCGCGCAGTTCGCGGTAATAGACCGCGAACGTGCCCAGCACACCGCCATGACTGCCGAGTATCGGCGTGGACCAGCAGGCATGCAGATCGTACGCCCGCGCCAATTCGCGGAACTCCACGGGCCAGTGCGGATCGGTGACGATGTCCTTCGCCACCGTGCGCTGGCCGCTCCACGCAGCCCTGCCGCAACTGCCGCACGCCTCGCCGATCTCGAGGCCGTGCACGGCCTCGTTCCAGGTATCCGGCAGGCTGGGCGCGGCGCCGCGCAGCAGGCGCTTGCCGTCGAGCAACAGCAGCGAACACAACGCGCCCGGGGTCAGCTCCTCGTGCAGCTTGGCGATGGCCGCGAGGTTTTCCGCGAGCGGCCGTTGCGCGGCGATGCCGAGCAGGATCTCGTGCTGGCAGGCGGCCATGCGCTCTTCGCGCTTGTGCGCGGTGACGTCCTGGCAGGCGCCGAGCAGGCGCAAGACGCGACCGTCCGCATCGGCTTCCACCATGCCGCGGCTGTACAGCACGCGCTCTTCCCCATCGGGCCGCAGGATGCGTTCCTCGAACTCGAACGCGCCGCCGTCGCGCAGGGCCTGTTCGACCACGCCGCGCACCCGCGCGCGATCGTCCGCATGCACCAGCGCGAGGTAGGCCTCGAAGGTGGCCGCATGCCGCGCGGGATCGACGCCGTAGATGCGGTACAACTCGTCCGACCACTCGACGCGGTTGCTGGCGACTTCCCAGCTCCAGTTGCCGACATGCGCCAGCTGCTGGGCCTGCTCCATCAGCTGCTGCTGCGACTGCAGTTGCAGCTCTTCGCGCTTGCGCCGGTCGATGTCCATGAAACGGATCGTGAGCCCGTCGGGCGCGGGATACACGGCACACTCGAACCAGCGTCCCGGCGGCGCAAACCGCACGTCCGCGCTCCGCGGCGCCTGTTCGGCCATCGCCCGTTCGCAGGCTTCGCGCAGCGCCTGCGGCACGCCGCCCGGAAACGTCGCCCACGCGGGCGTGCCGAGCAGCTCTGCGGCGCGGCGGCCGAGCAGGGCGGCGGCGGCGGCATTGATGTAGGTGTAGCGCCCGTCCGTATCCAGCGCCAGGCACGCCTCGGTCATCCGCTCGAAGGCGCGGCTGGATGCCGATTCGGATTCGCTACGCCCCATGGATCAACCCATCCGTTGCGCGGTGCGACAGACGGTGAGGTTATGCCAGAGTCCGGATCATCACAATGTGAGAACGCACCGGCTCGCAATACCTTGCGATTGCCGGGTCACGGCCGCAGGCTGGAGCGGCGCACTTTCAGCTGCGCCGGCAGCATCGCGCTTTCCACGCTTTCGCCGTCGATCATCCGCACCAGCTGCTCCACCAGCACCTCGCCGGCACGGCCGGTGTCCTGCCGCACGGTGGTCAACGAGGGGTAGATGAAGCTGGCCACGGGAATATCGTCGAAGCCGGCGACCGCCACGTCCCCCGGCACCGCCAGGCCGCGCTCCGTCAGCGCGCGCAGCGCGCCGATGGCGATCAGGTCGCTTGCACCGAACACCGCGTCGAATTTCTGCCCGCGTTCGAGCAAAAGCTCGGCGGCCTCGTACCCGGCCTGCTCGGTGGTCTCGGCATCGGCCTGCAGGCCTTCCTCCACCTTGAGGCCGGCCTCGCGCAACGCCGCCTCGTAGCCGCGGTAGCGTTCGTGGAATTCCGGGTAGTGCGGCGTGGCGTCGCCGAGGAAGGCGATGCGCCGGCAACCCTGTTCGACCAGGTGCGCGGTGGCCAGTCGCCCGCCCTCGAAATTGTCGCAACCGATCGAGACGCCCGGCTGCCCGGGCAGCACCGCGCCCCAGCGCACGAAGCGCGTGCCCTGCGCCACCAGCTTCTCCAGCTTGTCGCGGTGCGACTGGTAGTCGCCGTAGCCCAGCAGGATCAGGCCATCGGCCTTCTGGCTGCTGGAGAAATCGGCATGCCAGTCGCGCGAGAACTGCTGGAACGAGATCAGCAGATCGTAGCCCCGCTGCGCGCTGGCGCGGGTGATCGAGCCCAGCATCGACAGGAAGAACGGGTTGATGTGGGAGTCGTCCGTGGTGGGATCTTCGAACAGCAACAACGCCAGCGTGCCGGTGTGCTGGCGACGCAGATTGGATGCGTTCTTGTCCACCTTGTAGTTGAGCGTGTCCGCCGCTGTCTGGATGCGCAATCGAGTCTCCTCGCTCACCAGCGGGCTGCCGCGCAAGGCGCGCGACACCGTGGACTGCGAAACCCCGGCGAGGTGGGCGATGTCGAACGATGTGGCCTTTCCCTTCATCCGCGCGGCTCGATGGTGCGTGACGTCCGCGCATCCTAGCAGGGGCAGGATTTCGCGATGAAAGACGCGTGTGCACAAGCGGCTGCAAACCCATGAACGGGCCGCTCGCCAACCCGCAGTACCGCGGGCTTGCCGCATGCCATGGCAAATGCGCCTACGCGGCACCCATCCACTTGCGCCGTGTCCGACTACAGCCAATGGCCGGACAAGCCGGCCATTGGCTGTCATGCCGCATCACATGCGGCGTCGAGCCTTTGCTCAGAACGTGTACTTCAGCGAGGCGCCTGCGCCGTAGTCCGGGCTGCCGTTGGCGAAGCCGCCCAGAGCATAGGCCTGCAGCCGCCAGCTGTTGCCGAGCTGGTGGTTCCAGAACGCGGTGAGTTCGCTCTGCGGAGCGCCGCCCACGGCAATGCGTTCGCGGTAGTAGTAGTAGGCGCCGATGCTGTCGTTGCCGCCGAGCTTGTACTGGGCGCCGATGTTGGCGTCGAATCCGTTGCGCAGCTGGATGTACTGCGAGCTGGTGTACTTCATCCAGCCCACGCCGCCGAACGCGGTCCAGTTGCCGAGCACCTTGTAGGTATCCAGCGCCACGCCGTAGTCGTTCTTGCCGGTGCCCAGGCCCTCGTTCGCATCGGCGGTGCCGAACTTCACCTTGCCGGTCAGATCCACGCCGAATGTCTGATCGCTGCTGACGAATGCGTGGTAAGTGGCCGAGGCCACCACGTCGCCCAGGCCCGAGGCCGAACCGTTGGACGTGGCCGCCGGACCGCCACCGGACGCACCGCCCGGAAGCAGGCCGTTGATCAGATGGCCGAGGCCGCGCCCGTGCGGGTTGCTGTTGTTGGTACGGCCGAGACCAGCCACCACGTTGTTGGGCCCGCTGACGCTGATGTACGGCACGACGAGCTTGAAGCTCCAGTCGCTGGTGTCGTATTGGGCAGTCAGCGGCACGGACCAGATGTCGGTCGTGCTGTCGGTGCCGTACTTGCCGCTGCTGTAGTTGGCGCCGGCCGACAGGCTGAACTGGTCATTGCCCGTGGTCGCGGCATGGGCCGCCGGTGCGCCGATCAGCAACAAGCCGCCGACCGCCATCCAGTAGTGTTGGTTACGCATGGGTAGAGTCATCCTCGGAGGAAACGACGAAGCGGATCCGGCGCGCTGCGCCGGATCCGCGCGAATGGAAACGGTTGGGGCGGATCAGCCGCCCGGGCGGCCGCCGCCGGTCGGGTGATCCGGAATCTGCGGGCGCTCCGGCATGCTGGGCTTGCCCG
The DNA here is from genome assembly GCA_040371205.1 of Rhodanobacter sp. NCBI lineage: Bacteria > Pseudomonadati > Pseudomonadota > Gammaproteobacteria > Lysobacterales > Rhodanobacteraceae > Rhodanobacter > Rhodanobacter sp. The sequence goes on along the minus strand of AP031382.1, from coordinate 138,670 downwards.
CGAAGTCCGGCTTGTTCGCCAAGTCGGGGCGCCCCCCGTGGCTGGCCGCATCCGGATGGACGTCCATATGGCCCTTGCCGAACTCGACCTTCGCGACCGAGACATTCGCATGCGCGCCGGCAGCGGCACGGCCGGCCGCCTTCGGCGAGCGCATCACATCACCCAGCTTGAAGCCCATGCCGTCGGCGATCTGGCCCCAGCCCTCGCCCGCGGCGCGCAGCGCCAGCACGCCCTTGAGATCGACCGTGCTGCCGTCGGCCAGCACCAGGGTGCCGCCGTTCAATGCGGCCTCGAGTTCGGCGGCGGAGGGATCGGTGATGCCCGCCTTGGTCAGGCTGGCCTCGGCCAGGGACAGCGCGATGTTCACGTTGCCGTAGCCCATCTTGCCGGTGTCCGGCGTGAAGGTGGTGGTCGTGGTGGTGCTGGGCGCGCCGTTGGTGCCGGCAACGGTTTCGGTCAACGTCACTGAGCTGCCGTTGCGCAGGCCGTTCACCAGCGACTGCGCGTTGGTGTCGGAGCCGGCGAACGCCGTGAACTCGGTGCTCAGCCGGGTCGACTCGTGACTTGCGGTCGTCGTGGTGCCGGCCGTCTGCGCCAGTGCCGGTGCCGCAGCCAGGGCGGCCACGACGCTGGCGGACAGCAGCGCGAGCGTGAATTGACGCGTTTTCATGGATGTCTCCCGAAATAATTCGACTGGTGTTCCCCCTGATTTCCTTATGGCGTGGGCCGCGAGCGGCCTCCATTGCCCGTCGCCGGATCCCACGCTTCGTGTATGCCGAAGGTTGAGCCGTGCCGGGCAGCGGGCGACAGCATTCGGCAGCCACGGCCGTGCCGCAAGTACCGCCCATCGGCGAATTCAGCACGGGTTCCGGGAAAAATACGCCGGCGTTCAGGGTGCGGAAAATGGCGTGAAGGCGATCACATTTTCCGCATGCCATTCGCTGCGCGCTTACACTTGGCGATGGCGAAAACAGCCCACCAGGTGATCGTTGACCATGCCGGTAGCCTGCATCAGCGAGTAGCAGATGGTGGTGCCGACGAAACGGAAGCCGCGCTTTTTCAGTTCCTTGCTCATGCGGTCGGAGAGCGGCGTGCTCGCGGGCAGCTCGCTCCGGTCCTTCCAGCGGTTGCGCAGCGGCTTGCCGTCGACGAACGACCACAGCCAGGCGTCGAGGCTGCCGCACTCGTCGATCAGCTTGCGCGCGGCGACCGCGTTGTCGCGTACCGACGCCACCTTGAGCCGGTTGCGGATGATGCCGGGGTCGAGCAGGCGCTTTTCCAGCTCGCGATCCTTCATCGCCGCCACGCGGTCGATGTCGAAACCGTGGAAGGCCTTGCGGTAGTTGTCGCGCTTGGCCAGCACGGTGCGCCACGACAACCCGGCCTGCGCGCCTTCGAGGCAGAGGAACTCGAACAGCTGCCGGTCGTCGTGCAGCGGCACGCCCCATTCGGTGTCGTGGTAGGCGCACATCAGCGCGTCGTCGGCACTGGCCCAGTGGCAGCGTTGCATGCGTCGGTTTCCGTCGGGACGAGCGCACAGTGAACGCCGGCCGGCACGCGAAGGCAATACGGCCATGCCGCAGGAGGCCGGCGCGACGGAACCGCAAGTTCGCGCGGCCGCGTTCAGCGCGACGCGGCGGACGCGGCGGTATCATGCGCGCTGCCGTTCCCCGCGAATTCCGCCGATGTCCTCGCTCCCTGCATTGTGGTCCCACCTGGTCGACTGGCTGAGCAACCATGCGGTGGCGCCGGCGCTCGGCCTGCTGCACCTGGGCAAGCTGTCGGGCGACCCGCGCGACATCGCCGCCTCGCTGCTGATCGCCGTGCTGCAGATCAGCATCATCGGCTTCCTCTTCCGCCCGCTGGAAACCTTCTTCCCGGCGGAGAAATGGAGCGACCGCAAGCTCACCCTGGTGGACCGCAACTACACGGTGATGATGCTGGTGGGCATCTTCCCGCTGTTCACCTACCTGATCCTGATGCCCTTCAGCAACCTGCTGGGCGGCGGCGCCACGGACACTTCCAGCACCGGCTCGCCGCTGGCGCTGACCACCCTGGTGCCGTGGTTCAACAGTCATCCCTACGTGCTGTTCGGCGTGTACTACGTGGTCTACGACTTCGTGTACTACTGGATGCACCGCACCCAGCACGCGCTGCCGTGGTGGTGGTCGCTGCACAGCATGCACCACAGCACGCGGCAGATGAGCTGCTGGACCAACGACCGCGGCAACCTGATCGACGGCTTCATCCAGTCGATGATCCTCGCCGTGGTGGGCCTGGCGATGGGCGTGGATCCCGACGAGTTCGCCTGGCTGATGCTGCTGGGCGAGCTGGTGCAGAACCTGTCGCACACCAATACGCGGCTCGGCTTCGGACGGCTGTTCGAAAAGCTGTTCGTCGACCCGAAATTCCACCGCCTGCACCACATGCTGGTCGACCCCGAGCGACCCGGCCTGCACAACTGCAACTACGGCCAGGTGTTCTCGATCTGGGACGTGCTGTTCGGCACCGCGCTGTACGGCGAACCGCCGCGCCCCACCGGCGTGGGCGATCCGGTGGTGGACGCGGACAACAACTACAACCTGCTCGGCCTGCACTGGGCGTCGACGAAACGCTTCCTCGCCGTCGTGCGCCGGCTGGACGGCTGGAAGCCGGGCGAGGTGGCCTTCGATCCCGTGAGCTACCGCCCCATCCCGGTCAGCCAACTGGACCTGCACGCCCTGGCGCACCACTCGCCGGAAGCACCCGCCCAGGCTCCGGTCGGCGCGGCCGCACCGCTCGAGGAAGAGACCGCCGCCGCATGATCCCGGCGCTCACCACGGCAACGCGTCGAGATCGACGTTGCCGCCGGTGAGCACCACGCCCACACGCCTGCCGGCGAAGCGCTGCGGCTGTTTGAGGATCGCCGCCAGCACGGTGGCGCTGGATACCTCCACCACCTGCTTCAACGCGCTCCACAGCAGGCGCATCGCAGCCACGGTTTCCGCATCGCTCACCGTGACCACGTCCACGCGATGGGCGCGCAGCGCGTCGAAATTCGGCACACCGACCAGGGCGCGCAGACCGTCGCACACGGTATTCGGCGACAGGTCCGCGATGCGCGAGCCGGCCGCCAGCGAACGCGCCGCGTCATCGGCGCCCGCGGGCTCGGCGCCGAACAGCGCCAGCTCCGGCCTAAGCGCATGCGCGGCGATGGCCACGCCGGCCGCCAGCCCGCCGCCGCCGACCGGCGTGATGCATGCATCGAGCTGCGGCACCTGCCGCAACAACTCCAGCGCGAGCGTGCCCTGCCCCGCCATCACCCGCACATCGGCATAGGGGTGTACCAACGCGGCGCCGGTCCGCGCCTGCACCTCGGCGCACATCGCTTCGCGCGCGGCCTGCGTGGGCGCGCAGCGATGCAATGCGGCGCCTGCCTTCGCGATGGCATCGAGCTTGGCCTGCACCGCGCCTTCGGGCACCACCACGTGCGCGGCGATGCCGCGCGTGGCCGCGGCCAGCGCCAGTGCGTTGCCGTGGTTGCCGGAGGAATGCGTGACCACGCCGCGCGCGGCTTCCTCGTCGCTCAACGACCACACCGCGTTGCAGGCGCCGCGGAACTTGAACGCGCCGCCGCGCTGCAGGTTCTCGCACTTGAAATGCAGTTCCGCGCCGGCCAGCGCATCCAGCGCCGCGCTGCGCAATACCGGCGTGACCACCGCATGCGGCGCGATGCGCGCGGCGGCATCGCGGATGGCGTCGATGTCGGGAAGCGCGTTCATGGCGTGACGATCTCCACGCCGCAGCGGTAACGCCGCTCCGCACCCGGCTCCAGCCGAACCGCCTGCGCGCACTCGGGCCGGTTGAACGCGTCCGCCATGCATTCCATCGGCTCCAGCGCCACGGCGCGGCGGCGGTCGCGGCTGATCGTGTCGGCGGTGAAGGCGTGCATCACGCCGCTTTCCTGCCATACCGCCAGCGCGCGCCCGCTGGCCGGGTCGTGCAGGCGCGTGCGGATGCGGCCATCAGCGCCGGGCTGCAAGGCCTCGTAGCCCTGGTCGATGATGAGGTCGCCGATGGCGCGCGGCGCGCGGAAATCCATCGCGGGCACTTCGTCCAACGCCACGTGGGCCGCCGCACCCGGCAACGCGATCAGGTCGGCGCCGGTGCGGATCAGGCCCTCGGCGGGAATCTGCAGCTCCCAACCGTCCACCGTCGCGTCCGCCAGGCGGAAATACGGATGCCACCCGAAGAAGCACGGCACCGCGCGGTCGCCCACGTTGCGCATGGCGACCTCCAGCGTCAGGCCGGCGGCATCCAGCGTGAACGTCACCGCGAGGTCGATCGCATGCGGATAACCCGGTTGCGGCCGGATCGCGTCGGTAGTCAGGGTGACCTGCGCCTTCTCATCGTCGTCGGCGAGCGCGGCGAGTTCGAAGGTGACGCCGCGCACGAAGCCGTGGCGGCTGGCGCGGGCCTCACCCGTCACGCCAGGCTGCAGATCCTGCGGTTGGCCGTCGAAACGGTAGCGCGCATCGGCGATGCGGCCGCCGAACGGCACCATGATCGCGAAGCGCGAGCCGGAGCGCGCGACGATTTCCGCGTCGTCGCGGTAACCGTCGGCATAGTCGAACCACGCGCCGCCTTCGTCCACCTCGAAGTTCAGCAGCGCGGCGCCGAGCCGTGCGATGCGCACGCGGCGGCCGCCGGCGGCATCTTCCAATTGCACCACGGGCTGCGTGCCCAGCATGGCTTCGGCGGCGCGGAAACGCGTCATGGCGGACTCCGATCGAAAGGCGGGGAAAAGACCCCGCATGTTAGCCTGATCCATCCCCGCACCCGATGTAGCGCCCGCATGAACGCTCGCCCCGACGCCTCCAGCCTGCCGATCCGCCTCGCCGACTATCGCGCCCCCGCGTGGCGCGTCGAACGGGTGGAGCTGGATTTCGAACTGGGCATCGACGTCACCGAAGTGGCCGCGAAACTGCTGCTGCGTCGCGACCCCGCGCAGGACGAGCCGTTGCGCCTCGACGGTGAAAACCTCGAACTGCTGTCCATCGTGCTGGACGGCCGGACGCTGGCGCCCGATGCGTACCGGCTCGTCGAAAGCGGCATCGAGGTGGACGGCGCACGCGACGGCAGCGTGCTGGAGACGCGCGTGCGCGTGTACCCCGCCGCGAACACCGCGCTGGAAGGCCTGTACCTTTCCGGCCCGCGCGAAACTGGCTTCCTGCTCACCCAGTGCGAGGCGCAGGGCTTCCGCCACATCACCTACTTCCCGGATCGCCCGGACGTGCAGTCCGTCTACACCGTGACGCTGCGCGCCGACCGCGCGCGCTTCCCGGTGCTGCTGGCCGGCGGCGATCCCGACGGCGCGGGCGAGCTGGAGGGCGGCCGCCACTGGGCGCGTTTCGCCGACCCGCATCCCAAGCCGTCCTACCTGTTCGCCCTGGTCGCCGGCCGGCTGGAGAAGATCGAACGCGACTACCGCACCGCCGGCGGCCGCGACGTGCAGCTGAAGATCTGGGCCGAGGCCGATGCCATCGCCAGTTGCCACTACGCGATGGACGCGCTGGAGCGCTCGATGCGCTGGGACGAGCAGGCCTACGGCCGCAACTACGACCTCGGCGTGTTCCACGTCGTCGCCACCCACGACTTCAACATGGGCGCGATGGAGAACAAGGGCCTCAACATCTTCAACACCAAGTGCCTGTTGGCCGACGCCGACTCCAGCACCGACGACGAATACCGCCGCGTGGAGGCGGTGGTCGCGCACGAGTACTTCCACAACTGGAGCGGCAACCGCGTCACCTGCCGCGACTGGTTCCAGCTCAGCCTCAAGGAAGGCTTTACCGTCTACCGCGAGCAGTGCTTCTCGGCCGACATGAACTCGGCGCCGCTGAAGCGCATCGAGGACGTGTCGCTGCTGCGCCGCGCGCAGTTCCCCGAGGACGCCGGCCCGCTGGCGCATCCGGTGCGCCCCGCCGAGTACCGCGAGATCAACAACTTCTACACCGCCACCGTGTACGAGAAGGGCGCCGAGCTGGTGCGCATGCTGGCCGGCAAGCTGGGCGCGGAGGGTTTCCGCCGCGGCTGCGACCTGTACTTCAGCCGCAACGACGGCCGCGCCGCCACCATCGAGGATTTCCTCGCTGCTCTAGGCGAAGCCAACGGCACCGACCTCGCGCCCTATCTCGCGTGGTACGGCCAATCCGGCACGCCGCGGCTGAAGGCACACGGCGACTACGACGCCGCGCGCCGCGAATACACGCTCACCCTGTCGCAGCACACGCCGGCCAGCCACCAGCAGCCGCACAAGCAGCCGCTGCCCATCCCGGTGAAGCTGGCGCTGTTCGGCGCCGACGGCAGCATGCTGCCCCTGCATCTGGACGGCCAAACCGGCGGCACCGAAATCGTGGTGGTGCTCGGCGAAGTCGAGCAGCGCTTCGTGTTCCGCGACGTGGACCAGCGCCCGGTGCCCTCGCTGCTGCGCGGCTTCTCCGCGCCGGCGATCCTGGAATGCGACTACACGCCGGCCGAACTTGCCTTGCTGCTGGGCCACGATCCCGATGGCTTCAACCGCTGGGAAGCCGGCCAGCAACTGGCGCTGCGCGCCTGCGACGCCTTGCGCGACGGCACCGGCACGGAAGCCGTGGACGCGTGGTGCAACGCATTGGCCGTGCTGTTCGACGACGCGCGGCTCGATCCCGCCTTGCTGGCCAATCTGCTGACCCCGCCCGGCGAGGTCGAACTGGCGGAACGCGAGTCCGTGGTCGACCCGGCGCGCATCCATGTGCTGCGCCTGCAATTGCAGCAGCGCCTCGCCGCGCGCATCGGCGCCGACAAGCTGGACACGCGCTATCGTGCGTTGCACGCGCAGGCCACCTCGGCCATCGACGCCGCCAGCCAGGCCAACCGCAGCCTCAAGCAGCGCGTGCTGCAACTGCTGGCGCGGCTTGATCCCGCCGCCGCCTGCGACCACGCCGCCGCGCAATACCGCGACGCACCCAGCATGACCGACCGCCTCGCCGCGCTCGCCGTGCTGGCGCGCCACGATGCCGCACGCAGCACGGAACCGCTGGCGCATTACCGCGCGCGCTACGCGAACGATCCGCTGGCGCTGGACAAGTGGTTCGCATTGCAGGCGCAACTGCCGGGCGAAAGCGCGCTGGCCCGCGTGCAGGCGCTGGAAGCCGACCCATCCTTCACCCTGAAGAACCCGAACCGTGCCCGCGCCCTGCTGGGCACCTGGGCCAACGGCAATCCCACCGGCTTCCATCGCACCGACGGTGCCGGTTACCGGCTCTACGCCGAACGGCTGCTGGCGCTGGACGCGCTGAACCCGCAGATCGCCGCCCGCCTCGCCACCGCCTTCAACGGCTGGCAGCGGCTGGAGCCGCAGCGCCGCGAGGCGGCCCATGCCGCACTGGCCTCGCTGGCGGCGCGCGACAAGCTGTCGCGCAACCTCGCCGAGATCGTCGGCAACATGCTGAAAGGCTGAAATGCGAAGCGGCGGCCCTGGCCGCCGCTTCGTCTCGTCAATGGGGGCGCACCTTGTGCGCGATGGCTCTGGCGTATCGCCCGGAGCAAAACCATCGCGCCCAGGGTACGCAGCTCAGATATCGGCGCTCATGTTCATACCGGCAGGCTGTTCAGCGCGGTGCGCAGGCGAACCATGCGCGACTCCAGGCGCGGCTGCAGCATCACACGCTCGTTCTCGGCGCGGTCCTGCAGGGTTTCCATGGCCATTTCGATGCGGCCGATCTCGATCAGCAGATCGTGGTGCGGAAAGAACTTCTCGAAGTCGACATTCATGCCCATGACGGCTCTCCGGTAGTTGGTTGCCAGAGACAATGCATCGGCCATGCCAAAGTGTGATGCCAATCACACTGCACATTTGGGCGGCCATTCGACACTGACGCAGCACGTCAACACCTGCCATGCTTCGGCAGAAATTTGCGCTGTAGTCACCGCTGGTTCACCTGCCCGCGGCGAAGATCGACCCACGTCCTGGCCGCAAGCGACGGGACAGCTCCGAGTTTCAAGGTTTCTGGCGCCCGGCACCACGGTCATCCTGGATTCCCCCTGTTCCTGAGACCACCGGGCGCCAGATCTCGACGACGAAACCCCGCCTCCGGGCGGGGTTTCGCTTTTGTCGGATCCCCGTTCGCGGCCAGGCCCAAGCATTCCGGACGCACAAAAAACGACGGCGCCCCGAGGGGCGCCGTCCCGCTTCCTTTCGCGGCGCGCGATCAGGCCCCTGTCCGCCCGATCCCGGCGCGCGTGATCGCGCAGCCGGTGCCCATGAAAGTGCGGGCTACATCAAGCAGTTTGCATGCCAGACCCGATGCATGTCCGCGCAGTACCATAAGCCTCCTTGTTCCAGCGCACTGTCGACGATGCTTCACCCCACCCACTACGACGTCATCGTGATCGGCGGCGGCCACGCCGGCACCGAGGCCGCGCTGGCGGCCGCGCGTGCCGGCGCACGCACCCTGCTGCTTACCCACAGCATCGAAACCGTGGGCGCGATGAGCTGCAACCCGGCCATCGGCGGCATCGGCAAGGGCCACCTGGTGAAGGAAATCGACGCGCTGGGCGGCGCGATGGCCCACGCGGCGGATCTGGCCGGCATCCAGTGGCGCACGCTCAACGCCTCCAAGGGCCCGGCGGTGCGCGCCACCCGCTGCCAGGCCGACCGCGCGCTGTACCGTGCCGCGGTACGTCACATTGTGGAAAGCCAGGTCAATCTCGACCTTTTCCAGCAGGCGGTCGACGACCTGATCGTGGAAGGCGGCCGCGCCGTGGGCGTGGTGACGCAAATGGGCGTTTCCTTCCGCGCAAGGTCGATTGTGCTCACGGCGGGCACTTTCCTGGCCGGCAAGATCCATATCGGCCCGGCCCAATACGCCGGCGGCCGTGCGGGCGACCCGCCAGCCAGCGCGCTGGCGGCGCGGCTGCGCGAGCTGCCGCTGGCGGCCGACCGGCTCAAGACCGGCACGCCGCCGCGCATCGACCGGCGCAGCATCGACTTCACGGGGTTGGAGGAACAGCGCGGCGACGACCCGGCGCCGGTGTTTTCCTACCTCGGCTCGCGCGACGAACACCCGCGCCAGGTGAGCTGCTGGATCACCCATACCACCGAACGCACCCACGAACTGATCCGTGGCGCGCTCGACCGCTCGCCGCTCTACACCGGCCAGATCGAAGGCACCGGTCCGCGCTACTGCCCGTCGATCGAGGACAAGGTGGTGCGCTTCGCGGAAAAGACCTCGCACCAGATCTTCATCGAACCGGAAGGCCTGGACACCGTCGAGATCTACCCGAACGGCATCTCCACCTCGCTGCCGTTCGACGTGCAGCTGGCGCTGGTGCAGTCGATCAAGGGTTTCGAACACGCGCACATCACCCGCCCCGGCTACGCCATCGAGTACGACTACTTCGATCCGCGCGGGCTCAACCCATGGCTGGAGACCAAGGCCATCCCCGGCCTGTATTTCGCCGGCCAGATCAACGGCACCACGGGCTACGAGGAAGCCGGTGCGCAAGGCCTCGTCGCCGGCCTGAACGCGGCGCTGTCCGCGCAGGGCAAGGCGCCGTGGTACCCGCGCCGCGACGAGGCCTACCTCGGCGTGCTGATCGACGACCTCACCAGCAACGGCACGCTCGAGCCCTACCGCATGTTCACCTCGCGCGCCGAATACCGGCTGCACCTGCGCGAGGACAACGCCGACCTGCGCCTCACCGAACAGGGCCATGCGCTGGGCGTGGTGCCGCAGGCGCGCTACGACGCGCTGTGCAGCAAGCGCGAGGCGGTGGAGCGCGAAACGCAACGCCTCGGCACGCTGTGGGCCGCGCCGACCAACGCGCTGGGCGCCGCCATCGAACGCCAGCTCGGCATCGCGGTGAGCCGCGAGACCAATGCGCTGGACCTGCTGCGCCGCCCGGAGCTGGACTACGCGTCGCTCACCCGCGTCGCCGAACTCGGCCCGCCCACGGAGCGCGCCGACGTGGCCGCGCAGGTCGAGGTGCAGACCAAGTACGCCGGCTACCTGGAACGCCAGCGCGAGGAGATCGAGCGCCAGCGCCGCCACGAGCAGACCGCGATCCCCGCCGGCTTCGACTACGACGCGGTGCGCGGCCTTTCCGCCGAGGTGCTGCTCAAACTCAAGCGCACGCAACCGGCCACCCTCGGCCAGGCCGCGCGCATCAGCGGCGTCACGCCCGCCGCGATCTCGTTGCTGCTGGTGCACCTGAAGCGCCACGCCGCCTGAGCTTTCGACGCTTCCGCCCTGCCCCGCGCAACGCGCGGCATGGCATCATCGCGGCATTCACCACGCGGGGAGTGCATGCAATGGAAATCTGGATCGGCCGCAACGGCGAACGCCATGGCCCCTACAAGGAAGAAGACGTGCGCGCATGGCTGCGCAGCGGACAAGTCAGCGGCAGCGACCTCGCCTGGCGCGAAGGCCTCGCCGACTGGCAGCCGCTGTCGGTGCTTTATCCCGATGCGATGCCTGACCCGGCGGCCATGGCAAGCCATTCCAATGTGCCGCCCGCGGCTCCCACGTCGGCCCTTCCGCAAACCACCGCTGCCTCGCTGGAAGACTACGCGGGCTTCTGGAAGCGCGTGGCGGCTTACATCCTAGACATCATCGTGCTCTGGGTTCCGTCGATGCTGATCGAATCCGTATTCGGCATTCGTGCGGCCAAGGAAGCGCTGAAGCAAGCCTCGCTGAACGCCGCAGGCGATCCCCACGCGATGCTTGCTGCCCAAGTTCAGTTCTATACCACGATGTGGCCCGCGCTCCTTGCCGGCTTCGTGCTGGCCTGGTGGTATTACGCGCTGTGCGAAAGCTCTCCTTGGCAGGCCACCATCGGCAAGTTAGCACTAGGTATCCGGGTCACCGACATGCAGGGCCGGCGACTGACACTGGCGCGCGCGCTCATCCGCTACCCGGCCATGCTGCTGAGCCAGATCATCCTTTTCATCGGCTACATCATGGTGGCGTTCACACAGCGCAAACAGGGCCTGCACGACCTGATTGCCGGCACGCTGGTGCTCAACGGCCGCGCCAGCGAGTTCAGGGACGCATCCGGTCCATCCACCGGCAGCGGCGGTTCGTTCAACGCCTGATCCGCCGTTCCGCAAGCGCGGCGCCGGGGTTCGCCCCGGCGCCGTTTTCATTCCGGGGCGCGCCTGCCTGCTTGCTATCATCGGCGGCCGCTCCAACACGAAGGACACGCTTCACCCCATGCAGAGCATCGAACAACGCATTGCCCAGGACATCGCCGCCAAGACCGAACAGGTGCGTGCGGCGGTCGACCTGCTCGACGGCGGCGCCACCGTGCCGTTCATCGCGCGCTACCGCAAGGAAGTCACCGGCGGCCTCGACGACACGCAGCTGCGCACGCTGGAAGAACGCCTGCACTACCTGCGCGAACTGGAGGAACGCCGCGCCGCGATCCTCGCCAGCGTCGAGGAACAGGGCAAGCTCACCGATGCGTTGAAGGGCGACATCCTCGCCGCCGACACCAAGGCGCGGCTGGAGGACCTCTACCTGCCCTACAAGCCCAAGCGCCGCACCAAGGCGCAGATTGCGCGCGAGGCGGGCCTGGAGCCGCTGGCGCTGGGCCTGCGCGACGATCCTTCGCAATCGCCCGAAGCCTTCGCGGAGCAGTTCGTGGATGCCGGCAAGGGCGTGGCCGACGTGCGCGCCGCGCTCGACGGCGCACGCGCGATCCTGATGGAATCCATCGCCGAAGACGCCCACCTGGTGGGCGAGCTGCGCGACTGGCTGTGGGACAAGGGCCAGATCCGCGCCAAGGTGGTCGAAGGCAAGGAGAACGAAGGCGCGAAGTTCCGCGACTACTTCGACCACGTGGAAGCCATCGGCAAGATTCCCTCGCACCGCCTGCTGGCGTTGATGCGCGCGCGCAACGAGGGCGTGATCGAGCTGGAACTCGCACCGGCACTGGACCCCGAGCAAGGCCACGCCGAAGGCGAGGGCCGCGTCGCCGCGCACGCCGGCATCGTCGACCGTGGCCGCGCCGCCGATGCCTGGCTGCGCGAGACGGTGCGCCTGACCTGGCGCGTGAAGCTGCACCTGCACCTCACGCTGGACCTGTTCGGCCGCGTGCGCGAAGGCGCCGAGGACGAAGCGATCCGCGTGTTCGGCGACAACCTCAAGGACCTGATGCTGGCCGCACCGGCCGGCGCCAAGACCGTGATGGGCCTGGATCCGGGCATCCGTACCGGCGTGAAGGTCGCCGTGGTCGATGCCACCGGCAAGCTGCTGGCCACCGACACCGTCTACCCGCACGAGCCGCGCCGGCAGTGGAACGAATCGCTGGCCGCGCTGGCCCGCCTGTGCCAGAAGCACAGCGTCGACCTGATCGCGATCGGCAACGGCACCGCCTCGCGCGAGACCGACAAGCTGGCCGGCGAGCTGATCAAGGGCCTGGCCAAGGCGCACCCGGAACACAAGCTGTCGAAGATCGTGGTGAGCGAAGCCGGCGCCTCGGTGTACTCGGCGTCGGAAACGGCCGCCAAGGAATTCCCCGATCTCGACGTCAGCCTGCGCGGCGCGGTCTCCATCGCCCGCCGCCTGCAGGATCCACTGGCCGAACTGGTGAAGATCGAACCCAAGGCGATCGGCGTCGGCCAGTACCAGCACGACGTCAACCAGGTGAAACTGGCGCGCGCGCTGGACGCCAAGGTCGAGGACTGCGTGAACGCCGTGGGCGTGGACGTGAACACCGCCTCGGCCGCGCTGCTCTCGCGCGTCGCCGGCCTCACTGCCTCGGTGGCCGAGAACGTGGTGAAGCACCGCGATGCCAACGGCCCGTTCGCCAACCGCAAGGCGCTCTTGAAAGTGCCGCGGCTCGGCGACAAGGCGTTCGAGCAGTGCGCCGGCTTCCTGCGCGTGCCCAACGGCGACAACCCGCTGGACGCCAGCGCAGTGCATCCGGAAGCCTATCCGGTGGTCGAGCGCATCATCGCCCAGTGCGGCCGCGAGGTGCGCAACCTCATCGGCGACAGCGGCTTCCTGCGCGGCCTCAAGGCCGAACAGTTCACCGACGAGAAGTTCGGCGTGCCCACCGTGCGCGACATCCTCAAGGAGCTGGAAAAGCCCGGCCGCGATCCACGCCCCGAGTTCGTCGCGCCCAGCTTCGCCGAGGGCGTCGAGGACGTGAAGGATCTCAGGCCCGGCATGATCCTCGAAGGCCGCGTCACCAACGTCGCCGCGTTCGGCGCCTTCGTCGACATCGGCGTGCACCAGGACGGCCTGGTCCACGTCTCCGCACTGTCGCACACCTTCGTGAAGGACCCGCGCGATGCGGTGAAGGCCGGCGACATCGTCAAGGTCAAGGTGATGGAGGTGGACTTGCCGCGCCAGCGCATCGGCCTGTCGATGCGGCTGGACGACGAGCCCGGCCAAGCGCGCGGTAAGCCCTCGGCGGGCGATGCGCGTCCCGGCCAGCGCGACCCACGCGGCCCCCGCCCGGGCGTCGCGCCCAAGCAGGCGCCCGCCCCGGCCAACAGCGCGTTCGCCGACGCGCTGGCACGCGCGATCAAGCGCTGAAACAACCGCCCCCGCGAAGCCGCCTGTTGCAGCGATGCGCTGCAGCATGCGGTTCCGTATGGGATGCCTTACCGTAACGCCCAGCTAACAAGGCCATCCCGGCCACAGGAGTGTTCGCATGCCTCGTACCCGCCATCTAGTCGGCGCCATCGCCGCCGCCCTGTTGTTCAGCACGGCCGCCAGTGCCACCGACTTCAGCAAGGTCGTCGTGTTCGGCGACAGCCTGAGCGACGCCGGCAACCTCTCGCTTTCGCTGGGCTCGCCCACGCCGATGCGTTTCACCACCAATCCGGGCCAGACGTCCGCGGAACTGGTCGCCGCGGGACTCGGCGACCCGATCCAGGCATCGCTGCTGGGCGGCACCGACTACGCCTTCGGCGGCGCCGGCGTGGTGCAGGGCGTGGCGCCCGTGCCGACCCTGCCGCAGCAGTTCCAGATGTACCTGGCGGCCAACGGCGGCCATGCCGACGCGAACGCGCTGTACCAGGTGTGGGGCGGCGCCAATGACATCTTCTACCTGACCTCCACCACCACCAACACCACGACCCTGTCCAGCGGCACCGTGAACGCCGCCATGACCGAGCTGGGCCTGCTGGGCCAGATGCAGGCCAGCGGCGCCCGCTACGTGGTGGTGTACAACCTGCCGAACATCGGCGCGACGCCGGAAGCCATGGCCGGCGGCGCCGCCGCCTCGGCCGGCGCCACCCAGCTGTCGGTGCTGTTCAACAGCACGCTGAGTTCCGGGCTGAAGCAGCTCAGCGGCGCCGGCCTCAACGTGATTCCGGTGAATACCTACGCGCTCATCAACGAAGTGATCGCCAATCCTTCGGCCTACGGCTTCAGCAATGTCACCGCGCCCGCCTGCACCGGCGGCAGCGGCAGCTCGGTGCAGTGCGGACCGCAGGGTTCCGGCGCACCGGTGACCTACGCCCCGGGCACCGACCAGACCTATCTCTTCGCCGACGGCGTGCACCCGACCACGGCCGCGCACAAGATGCTGTCCGAGGTGGTGCTGTCCGAAATCGCCGCTCCCGGCCAGATTTCCCTGCTGGGCGAGGCGCCGCTGGCGGCCAGCACCGCGCAGACCCGCGCGATCCGCAACGAAATGCTCGCCGACGGCAACGGCAGCGACACCCGCGCCTTCGTGAACGTGGACTATGCGCACCAGAGCTTCGACGCGCAGAGCAACTCGCCCAGGGCCAGCAGCAACGACGTCAACCTCACGCTGGGCGTGGACGTGCGCGCCAGCGACAACGTCTCCGCCGGCATCGCGCTGGGCGTTGGCCAGAGCCATGCCGACACCGCCGGTGGCGGCGGCTACAAGATGCAGGACATCAGCGGCCTCGGCTACGTCACCTATCATCAGGGCGGCGGCTACCTCGGCGGCTATCTGAACTTCGGCCAGTCCAACTTCAGCGACATTGATCGCCGCATCCAGATTGGCGCCGCTTCCCGCAACGAGAGCGGCAAGGCCGATGGCTCGCATCTCGGCGGCGGCCTCACCGGCGGCTGGTGGTTCGACATGGGCAGCGTCCGCACCGGCCCGTTCGCGAACGCGGAATGGCAGACCGTCAAGATCAACGGCTACAGCGAACACGGCGACGACAGTACCGCGATGTGGTTCGGCCGCCAGCAGCGCGATGCATTGATCGGCACCTTGGGCTGGCGCGTGCAGGGCCACTGGCAAGCCGGCAGCACCATGCTGGCGCCGTATGCCGAAGTGGCCTGGAACCACGACAGCAAGGCCGAGGCGCGCGACATCACCGCCGGCCTCAACAGCATGAACGGCAGTTTCGCGCTGAGTGGCTACATGCCGGACAAGACCTGGGGCAGCGCCGACCTCGGCCTCTCGGCGCAGTTCAATGCGCGCCTCAGCGGCTGGGTGGGCTACAGCGGCCGTTTCAGCGACAACAGCCAGAAGTACAACAGCGTCAACCTGGGCATGAAGTACGCCTTCTGAGGCAAGCGGCCATGGACGGCCGCCGTTCGACCTCGCGGCCAAGACGGCCGCACGGCGGAACAAGACGTCCACGAAAAAGGCCGGCATTGCCGGCCTTTTTCGTGGGGCGCATCGCGCTGGCGCGACTTACTTCTTCTTGTTGCCGCCGGCCAGATTGAAGATGGCCAGCGCCTGCTGGCGCAGGCTGCCGGCTTCGTCGGAGCCCAGGTCGCTGGTGTTGCTGCCGGACTGCTGGTCGTGCAGCACCAGCATGCCGTTCTCCGTCCAGCTGGCGCGCAGGGTGACGCTGGGCGCGGCGTCCTTGCTGGCCTTCCTCTGCTGCACGGCCACCCACGGCGAGCCGTTCTTGTAGGCGAAATCGGTGCTGGTGAAACCCTTGTCGCCGTAGTCCACCAGCTCGCGGATCACCTTCACCTCGCCGTTCTGGCGGAACACCTGCCAGCCACGCGACGCATCGGGCTGCAACTTGGTGCCGGTGCTCACCTTCATGCCGCCGATCTGCTTGATCAGCGCGTTGAAGTCGGCCAGATCCTTTTCTGCCGGGGTCTGATCGGCCACCAGCTCGATATTCGCCTGGTCCTTGTTGCCGGCGGTGAGCACCGGTGCCTGGATCGGCATGCTGTAGTGGCGCGCGCCGTCGGTCAGGATGGCCTTCACCACGTACACGTCGGCCGGCTTGATGTCGGCAGGCTTGAAATCCAGCTGGAACGCATACGGGAACGTGGCGCCCGAGGCCACCGTCTTGCTGGCCACCGGCGCCGAACCGGCCGCGGACGGCGACACGTCCACCAGGTTGATCACCAGCTGCGCGTTCGACGACGGCTGGATGTCGCCGCGCACGGAAATGGTGCCGGTGACCGACGTGGCGGTAATCGCGGCAGCGGAACTGGCGCTGGCGACGCCATCCTGCGACGACGACGGCGTCGACGAACCACAGCCTGCCAAAGCGGCCAGCATGGCCAATGACATCACCGACAGAACCATCTTGCGCATGGGGTAAGCCTCGTCGAACTTGAATGGGGAGGGTTGAACACGGGAACCGCGTGGCAGCGCGCCTGCGGTTTCTTCGCGGGGGAAATTCCGAGGATAGCGGAAACGGCCAGTTCCGGGAAAGTCAAGCCAACCCGACCGCAAAGTCAAATCTACGTGAACGGTTGCCTAACGTTCGCAAAGACCTGTCAACCGGAACTTCTTGGTGCCGTTAGTTTATGCACACAAGGTCTCGCTCCGTGAGCGGCCGGGCTGCGTAAATCCATACCAAAGCCCACCGATCGTGCAGGAAAGCGCCGTGAAAGTCGCCCGGAGCGATACTTCAGCCGCCGCAGCAGGATTTTGCTCCCGGCACGGCGCGCGTAAATCTTTGCGATAAAATCTTTTGCCAGGCTACCGGTCGATCACACCATGAATACGCAAAAACATCCCCACGACCCGTATCAATCGAGCTTCGCCGACCGTATCAAGTTGCTGATCCAGCGCGTGGGCAGTGCCACCGAGATCGCACGCCTGTGCGGCTTCTCCGAAGGCGTGGTGCGCAGCTGGCGCGACGGCAACACCGACCCCTCGCGCGCACGCTGCGTCACCATGGCGCGCACCCTGGGCATCTCCCTCGTATGGCTGGTCGCCGGCGAGGGCGCCTTGCAGGTCGACCCGAACGTCACCGGCGGGGACGACGCGCAATACACCACCGAAACCATGACGCATCGCCCGCGCAGCCGCATCGCCCACGCCCAACCGGCGCTTGCGAGCCAGGAAAACATTGCGGTCAACCCGCATCGCCTGAACACCGCCATGCAGATCCTGCAGTCGGAATTGGAGCTGGCGAACAGTCCGCTGACGCTGGCCGACAATACCGACATGCTCAGCCATCTCTACGAGATCCTGGGCTCGGACGGCGCCAGCGTGGACGCCACCGCCATGATGAAATTCAATCGCCAGCTGGCCGACCGCCTGCGCCAATCCAAGGCGCGCGTTGCCTGAACCCACGCGACGCCCAAGATGGCATGATGCAAAAACGCGACGCCCGTCCAGGCGTCGCGTTTTTGTTGGAAGCGCGCACCAAGGACGGCCGCGGGGGTGGGTTCAATCGCGCAGCAGGGCGATGTCGGCCACCGCTCCGAACGCCGCCTTGAGCCGCCCCAGCAGGGCAAGGCGATTGCGGCGCACGGCCGGATCCTCGGCGTTCACCAACACCTGCTCGAAGAAGGTGTCGACCGGCGCCTGCAGCTGGGCAAGCCGCATCAACACGCTGGTGTAGTCGCCGCGTTGCAGCGGCTCCGCGGTTTCACGGCCCGCCGCAGCCAACGCATCGGCCAGCTGGCGTTCCGCATCGCCCTCGAAGTACGCAGGATCGACCGCATCGGCCGGGAGCGGCTCGCCCCCGTCCTCGGCCTGCTTGCGCAGGATGTTCGCCACGCGCTTGTTCGCCGCGGCAAGGCTTGCGGCTTCCGGCAAACGCCCGAACTCGACCACGGCATGCAGGCGGCGGTCGAAATCCGGCAAGGTTTCCGGCTGTACCGCGAGCACGGCCTCGTAGGCTTCGGCCGGGCAGCCCTGCTCCGCGTAATAGCCGCGCAGGCGATCCAATACGAAATCGACCAGCTCCTTGACCAGCGCCGCGCGACGCTGGCCGATATCGACAACGGGCGGCTTGCCGTCCTTGCCGGGCTTCGCACCCGCCGCGAAAGCCGCTTCGGGAAGCAGCTCCAGCGCCTCGACGAACGCGGCGCGCAGGTCGATGTCCAGGCCGCCCTCGATCAAAGTGCGCGCCAAACCCAGCGCGGCGCGGCGCAAGGCAAACGGGTCCTTGTTGCCGCTGGGCTTCATGCCCACCGCGAAGATGCCGGCCAGCGTATCGAGGCGCTCGGCCACGGCCAGCACCTGGCCGATCTTGTCGGCGGCGATGCCGTCGCGCGCGAAACGCGGCTGGTAGTAGCTGTCCAACGCCGCCGCCACATCAGCCGGCTCGCCGTCGTGGCTGGCGTAGTAGCGGCCCATCACGCCCTGCAACTCGGGGAACTCGCCCACCATGCGGGTCAGCAGGTCGCACTTGCTCAGGCTCGCCGCACGCGTGGCGGCGCCGGCGTCGACGCCGACGCGCCCGGCGATCACGCGCGCCAGCTCGGCCACGCGCACGCTCTTGTCCCACAGGCTGCCCAACGCCTGCTGGTAGGTGACGTGCTTGAGCGGCTCCTGGTAGCTCGCCAGCGGCGACTTCAGGTCCTCGTCCCAGAAGAACTTCGCGTCGGCGAAACGCGGACGGATCACGCGCTCGTAGCCCTTGCGGATTTCGGCAGGCTGCTTCGACTCGATGTTGGCGAGGCCGATGAAGCGCTCGGTGAGCTTGCCGTCGGCGTCGAACACCGGCACGAACTTCTGGTTGGTCTCCATCGTGGTGACCAGCGCTTCCTGCGGCACGGCGAGGAAGCTGCGCTCGAAGCCGCAGGCGATCGCCACCGGCCACTCGGTGAGGTTGGCGATTTCGTCGAGCAGGGCGTCATCGAGACGCGGCACGCCGCCGGTTTCTTTCGCCGCGCGCGCCACTTCGTCGCGCACGCGCTGGCGGCGCTCGGCCGGATCGGCCAGCACCTTGGCGCTACGCATCGCATCGAGCCAGCCGTCGGCGTCGGCCACGTGCACCGGATGCGGATGCATGAAACGGTGGCCGCGCGATTTGCGCCCGCCGGCCAGCCCCAGCGCCGTGCCGTCGATGATCTCCGCGCCGTGCAGCATCACCAGCCAGTGCGCAGGCCGCACGAAGGCGTAGTCGTGGTCGGCCCAACGCATCGGGCGCGGAATCGGCAAGCCCTTCAAGGCCTCGTCGACGATTTCCGGCAGCAACGACGCCAGCGACTGGCCCGGCTTCACCGCGCGGAACACGAACCATGCACCCTTGTCGGTTTCCAGCTTTTCCAGTTGCTCGACGGTAACGCCGCAGGACTGCGCGAAACCCGCGAGCGCCTTGGACGGCTGGCCCTGCGCATCCAGCGCGGCGTTGACCGCGGGACCACGGCGTTCGACCGATTGCTCCGGCTGCATCGCGGCCACGTGCGGGATATGGACGGCCAAACGCCGCGGCGAGCAGTACGCCTTTGCCTTGTCCAGCGCAGCCTCGATGCCGCGTTTGGCCAATCCGTCGCAGATGCCGCGCGCGAACGCGGCGGACAGTTCGTCCAGCGCCTTCGGCGGCAGCTCCTCGGTGCCCAGTTCGATCAGCAGCGACTTGGCGGCGCTCATGCGGCCTGCTCCTTGGTGTGCTTCCTCAGGCCCGGGAAACCGAGCTTCTCGCGCTGCGCCACGTAGGTTTCGGCCACGCTGCGCGCCAGCGTGCGCACGCGCAGGATGTAGCGCTGGCGCTCGGTGACGCTGATCGCGCGGCGCGCATCGAGCAGGTTGAAGGTGTGGCTGGCCTTCATCACCTGCTCGTAGGCCGGCAGCGGCAGGTTGGCGGCGATCAGCTGGTTGGCGGTGGCCTCGCACACGTCGAACCAGCGCAGCAGCTCGGGCACGTTCGCATGCTCGAAGTTGTAGGTGCTCTGTTCCACTTCGTTCTGGTGGAACACGTCGCCGTAGGTGACCGTGCCGTGCGGGCCGTCCGTCCATACCAGGTCGTAGACGTTGTCCACGTTCTGCAGGTACATCGCCAGGCGTTCGAGGCCGTAGGTGATCTCGCCGGTGACCGGGCGGCATTCGAGCCCGCCGGCCTGCTGGAAATAGGTGAACTGGGTGACTTCCATGCCGTTGAGCCAGACTTCCCAGCCCAGGCCCCAGGCACCCAGCGTGGGCGACTCCCAGTTGTCCTCGACGAAGCGCAGGTCGTGCACCTGCGGATCGAGGCCGAGTTCCTTCAACGAGCCGATGTACAACTCGAGGATGTTCTCCGGGTTCGGCTTCATCACCACCTGGTACTGGTAGTAATGCTGCAGGCGGTTCGGATTCTCGCCATAGCGGCCATCGGTGGGCCGGCGCGACGGCTGCACGTAGGCGGCCGACCACGGCTCGGGCCCGAGCGAGCGCAGGAAGGTGGCGGGGTGGAAAGTGCCGGCGCCGACCTCGGTATCGAGCGGCTGCAGCAAGACGCAACCCTGCGCCGCCCAGTAGCGGTTGAGGGTCTGGATCACATCCTGGAAAGTGCGCGCGGACATGGTTTTCCGTGGGCTTCGGTAAAGCGGGTTAGTATAGCCGCAGCACGCTTGCGCACCGGTTTCCGCCATCGCGCGGCGCCAGAGGGAGGCTTGTCCGGATGGCCGCATCACCGCAAATCGCTACCCTGCTCGGCCGCCGCGGCCGGCTGGAACTTGACGAGCTGCTTGCCGCGCTGGTGGTGGACGGCTACGTCAACGCCGATAGCGCCAAGCAGGTGCGCATGGGCTCGCGCGCCGGACGCAGCGTGGTGGAGTTGCACCCGCTGGTGCTGATCGCCAACGCCAAGCTGCCCAGCCTGCGCGAACCCGGCCGCCCGTTGAGCCTGGAGAACCTGGTCGAATGGCTGGCCGGGCACGCCGGACTGCCCTACCTCAAGATCGACCCGATGAAGGTCAACGTGGCCGCGGTCACCCAGGTGGTGAGCCACGCCTACGCGCAACGGCACCGCATCCTGCCGGTAGCGATGGGGCCGGGCGAAGTGACCTTCGCCACCGCCGAGCCGTTCGACGCGGCATGGGCGAAGGATCTCTCGCAGATGCTGCGCCGCGACGTGCATCGCGTGGTGTCCAACCCGCTGGACATCAACCGCTACCTGCAGGAGTTCTACGGCGTCCAGCGCTCGATCCAGCTGGCGCAGGATGCAAAGAACGGCGGCTACGACACCTCGGCCCTGCTCAACTTCGAGCAGCTCGTCGAACTCGGCAAGAGCGGCGAGGTGGGCGCGGACGACCGCCACGTTGTGCACATCGTCGACTGGCTGCTGCAGTACGCCTTCGAACAACGCGCCTCGGACATCCACCTGGAGCCGCGCCGCGAGGCCGGCCAGATGCGCTTCCGCATCGACGGCGTGATGCACAAGGTGTTCGAACTGCCGCCGCCGGTGATGACCGCGGTGACCGCCCGCATCAAGATCCTCGCGCGCATGGACGTGGCCGAGAAGCGCCGCCCGCAGGACGGCCGCATCAAGACCCGCTCGTCCACCGGGCGCGAAGTCGAACTGCGCGTCTCCAGCATGCCTACCGCCTTCGGCGAAAAGATGGTGCTGCGCATCTTCGATCCCGACTTGGTGGTAAAGGATTTCGCCCAGCTCGGCTTTTCCGAACGCGAGGCCGCGCAGTGGCGGCAGATGGTGGAGCGCCCGCACGGCATCGTGCTGGTCACCGGCCCCACCGGCTCGGGCAAGACCACCACGCTGTACTCCACGCTCAAGCACCTGGCCACGCCGGCGATGAACGTGTGCACGGTGGAAGACCCCATCGAAATGGTGTCGCCCGAGTTCAACCAGATGCAGGTGCAGCCTTCGATCGACCTGGATTTCGCCGCCGGCGTGCGCACCCTGCTGCGGCAGGACC
This sequence comes from Rhodanobacter sp., assembly GCA_040371205.1. NCBI lineage: Bacteria > Pseudomonadati > Pseudomonadota > Gammaproteobacteria > Lysobacterales > Rhodanobacteraceae > Rhodanobacter > Rhodanobacter sp. The sequence goes on along the minus strand of AP031382.1, from coordinate 116,651 downwards.
CGGACATCATCATGGTCGGCGAAATCCGCGACCTGGAAACCGCGCAGATGGCGGTGCAGGCGTCGCTCACCGGCCACCTGGTGCTCTCCACCCTGCACACCAACGACGCGCCCAGCGCGGTGACGCGCCTGCTCGACCTGGGCGTGCCGCATTACCTGATCCAGTCCACGCTTACCGGCGTGGTGGCGCAACGGCTGGTGCGCACCCTGTGTCCCTACTGCAAACGCGAAGCCGCGCAGGATGCTCACGAATGGAACGCCCTGACCCACGGCTGGCCCTTGCCCGTGCCGGAGAAGGTCTGCGCACCGGTCGGCTGCCTCGAATGCCGCAACACCGGCTTCATGGGCCGCACCGGCATCTACGAGATGATGCCGGTCTCGCCGCGCCTGCGTGCGCTTGTTTCGGCGCAACTGGATCTGGGCAACTTCGGCCGAAACGCGCTGTCCGAGGGCATGCGCCCGCTGCGCATTTCCGCCGCCGAACAGGTGGCTCGCGGACTCACCACCGTGCAGGAAGTGCTGGCCGTGCTGCCGCCCACAGACATGCCCGACGATTCCGCAACCGCCCAGACCGCATGAAGCCCGTCCTGATTATCCGCACCGGCTGCGCGCCGGACGCCATCCGTGCCCGTCACGGCGATTTCGCACACTGGTTCCGGCTTGGCGCGTCCCTGTCGCCGCAGCGGGTCCATGTCGTCGACGTGCAGAACGGCGATCGTTTGCCGGCGCCGGCTTCGGTGGCCGGCGCCTTGATCACCGGTTCGGCCGCCATGGTCACCGAACGCGCCGCGTGGAGCGAACGCACGGCAGGATGGATCCGCGACGCGATGGACGCGGAACTTCCGCTGTTTGGCGTCTGCTTCGGCCATCAGCTGATGGCGCACGCGCTGGGCGGGCGGGTGGACTACCTGCCCGGAGGCCGCGAGATCGGCACGCATGCCATCGAGACGCTGGATGCCGCCACGCGCGATCCGCTGGCCATCCGATTGCCGTCGAGTTTTCGCGCCCACACCACGCACGAACAGAGCGTGCTGGAAACCCCGGCCGGCGCCACCGTGCTGGCACGCTCCGCGCGCGATCCGCATCAATTGCTGCGTTACGGAGCGAAGGCCGTCAGCACGCAATTCCATCCCGAATTCAGCGCCGACGTGATGCGCGCCTACATCCGCCGCAAGCGCAACGACATGCGCCGCGAGGGCTCCGATCCGCAACGGTGTTTTCAGGATGTCGGCGCCACGCCCGTGGCGCGCCGGCTATTGCTGGATTTCGCCCGCCGCCACGGGCTGTCCTTGCCGCGCTAATGCCGCAAGCGCCGCGCGATCGCATCGCGCGAGAACACGGCGAACACCAGCCCGAAAAGGAATCCGCCTATGTGCGCCCACCACACGTAGGCGCCATAGCTCGGGCCGGCATAGCTGAAGAGCAACTGCAGCAGCACCCATATGCCGATCAGCACGAAGGCCGGCACGCGCACGAATTCCAGATACAGGCCCAGCGGCAACACCAGCCCCAGGCGCGCGCGGGGAAACAACGCGACATAGGTGCCGACCACCGCCGATACCGCGCCGCTGCAGCCGATGATCGGCAACCGCACCCCTGCCAGCGACAATGCGCCGATCAGGTTCGCCACGATGCCGCCGAGCACGAACAGCAGCAAAAAGCGCAGCGAACCCAGCGCGCGCTCGCCCGGCAAGCCGAAGATCATCAGGAACAGCAGGTTGCCGAGCAGGTGCAGCCACGTGACATGGATGAACAGCGCCGTGAAGAGGCGCAAAAGGGAGGGGTCGGTCAGCTGTGGCCACAAGGGCTGATGCGTGTCGAAGATATTCGCCGGCACGGTTCCCCATTCCAGCAGCACCGCCAGGCGCCGCTGTGGCGGCATGAGGGCGAGCCAGACAAAACATACGACACAGAAGCTGACGATGAGCAAGGTAGCCCATTGCCATTGCTGCCGCCGGCGTGTCTCGACATGTACGAACAAGTGCGCGCTCCACGTCATCATGACGGATGGCGGTGGATGATAGACGCCATTGGCATGGCAGGGCGTCGCACCGATCAGTCCGGCCCTCGGCGCAGTGCCGCTTTGACCGGGGCGCCGTCTCTACAGACGGGCCTGCACTACGATGAGGAGCATCAGGAGTCCTGGAAGGATCCGCTGGGAGGGGCGGCGCCACAGACGCCACAAGCCCCGAACCTGCAAGCATATCCATGGGGAGGTAGGCGCATGCAAAGCAGAGCAAAAGCCATCCGGATAGCGCAATTCGCGGGTATCGCCCTCGTCTACTGCATCAGCATGATCCTGGTTCGTTACCTCTCCCTTGCCAATTGGCTCATCCTCACCGGATTCCATCTCACCGTATTGTTGCTGGCCCCCTATCGGTACTGGCCAGCGTTGATCGCAGGCGACGCCGCGCGCCTGGCCTGGATCTCGGCCACCTGCTATGCGCAGTTCGGCCTGCTCTGGGCCTTGGTCAATCTGGTCCCCATGATTTGCTACCTGGGCCCGCTGGTCTGGTTGGCGCGAGAGCGCTGGCGCCTGGCCCCGGAACGGCGCGAGGTGGCAGTGCCTGCCCTGGTGCTCTGCGCACTACTGGCCTCAATGATCGCCACCCTGGTCATCATCGGCCAGATCGCCATCACACCCAAGCCCTCCGGCTACGTGGTGCAGTACGGCGGATTGCTGGCTCGGTTGACCTTGGGCAACTTCCTCGGCGCGCTCACGGTGACGCCGATCGCGCTGGCCGCTGCCCGGGCGGTGCGCATCACGCCGCCAGGGCGATGGCTCAGCGGCCTGCTGGACAGCCGGCTGGTGGCCGACGGCGTACTGCTGTTGGTTCCTTTGCTGATCTTCCTGGTCTGGGCAGGCAATGCCAATGCGCATGCGCGCGGCGCCTTCCAGATGGCGATGTTTCTGCCGGTGACGTGGATGGCCCTGCGTCACGGCTGGATCGGCGCTGCATTGGGCGGCGCCTGTGCAAGCCTGGCCATCATGGCCCTGATGCCCGCCACTGCGGACACCGTCACGCTGCAGGCCGAGGCCCTGCTCGCGATGGCCATATCCACCATGCTCCTGCTCAGCGCGCGGATCAGCGCCGCGGACGAGCGAGCGGTTCAAGATCGACAGGATTTAAGCCGCGCCCTGGCTTTGGCCCAGCGCAATGCCTACCTGGGAGAAGCGCATCTGCGAACCGCCGCCACCGCGCTCGACCAGATCGGGCAGTCCGTGCATGCAGCGTTTCTATTGATGCTCGGACGACTGCGCCATTTACAGCCAGCACTCGACGAAGCCAGCTACAACCGGCATGCGTTCGACGCCCACGATCAGCTCGACCGCCTCTCCGACGGCCTCTACCCGACCGCCTTGCGCGACCGGGATCTGATCGAAGCCCTGAGCCAAGGGCCAACGGCCCGAACTCTGAACGAGGCCGGCGCGTGTTATCACGCGGACACGCGCGGACCCGTCAGCCTGCTCCAGCCAGTGGTGCGGGTAACCATCTACCGCATTGTGGCCGAGGCCATCGCCTTGCGTTGCGTCACCGAGAGTTATTCGGACTTCCACGTGCGCGTGCGCTGTTTCCGCGGGCCACAGCCTTGGGCCGTGGTACGGATCGACGCGCTGCGCCACCCCGAACACATCCATCGCCTTCGCTGGCCCATGCTGAGAGAACGTCTACTCCGGGTTACCAGCGGCCTCGGCGCCGTGGCTATTGCCGATCGGGCCGCCACGTTCGAGGGCTATGCGCGCGAGCGCCCGATCGCCAACGGGGTGCGGATGAGCGCTTTGCTCAAAAACCCGGCGGCCGAAGCCGCCGGGAGCATGCTCTTGACCACGAACTGTTAGGGGCCCTTGAGATTGCAATCGATCGGATCGCATGCCACTGCCGAGGGCGCGGCTCTGAGCGCGGTCGTTCCATCGTTCATGGGCGTGGCCGTGACCAGGACTGATCCATCGTTGTAGACCGTGATGGGAGCGGTACTCGGCGCGGCAGTCGATGGTGCCGCGGGAGCCTGCTGCGGAGTGGACACCTGCTGCGCAAACGCACCCACCGGAAGCGTGATGAATTGCCCGGAGGCCGTACCGACAGCGCCCATTACGTTGCCATTGACGTCGTTTACTTGGATGTAGCGCACCCCACCCAAGGTGAACAGATAAACGTGGTAGTTCGGATTGGTGCTCACATCGATCGCGTTCGGTCGTGCCATACCAAGGCCGGTGGCGGGCGCGACCGACTGGGCCTGGGCACCGAATACCATCATGCATCCCATCGCCAGCACACACGCATGCAACGTCTTCATAGGACCCCCGTTTCGTGGTTGGTGGATTTGGCACCATCCCTGGAACAGGCATTCTGCGCCGCACCTTATGCAAAGCCGCGTGAGCAAGGTCCGCAGGCGTCCTAGCCCTTACCCTCTTCTCAGGGCTTTCACGTTCCTCTCCTTATCGTGAAATTTGAGGTCGGGGGCTAGGACTTGGTACAGAACGTCTAAGGGGTAGACCAGATGGGGCTACGGATGGTTTTTTGGGGACGACAAATCGCTGTCGCAATAATCTACGGACTCACATATTCATTACTCCGTACGGTCGGCTTTGCCCACTTTGTCCCCCTGGCTGGGTTCAAACTCAGCATCCTTCTTCTAACCCCACGCCGTTATTGGCCTGCCCTGTTGGTCTCTGAAACGGGATTGCTCGCCTATGGGCTTTGGGACTGCATTGCTCAGTTCGGTTTGGCCTTCTATCTTTTCTCCATCCTTCCACCCATCGGCTTTCTAATGGCGGTGCTAGGGCTCTGTCGTTCTCAGCTCCAGGGTCTTAGCCTGCCAACCTTTCGGCTTAGCAGTCTCCTCATCTGTATCTTGGCCTCAGCGGCCATCCTGGTAGTCAATGGTCTGGTTTCAGCAAGCCTTATCCCCCATGCCCAAACCTTTGGCCAAAAGCCCCTTCTGGAGCTTCTGCCTGATTACTTTTTAGGCATCTACACGGGAATGCTGGCCATCACCCCCTTGGTACTCACGAGTGCCTTGGAATGGTCTGAACATCACTCCTTAAAAGGTATCTGGAAGACCAACAAACCGCTTCTTCAAGCAAGCTTGGTGACAGTCTTGGCCGTGGTGGTGGAGGTTGCCCTGCTTCTCCAGTCCCCAAACGCCATGACCCGCTTCATCGGACAAGCAGTTCTGTTTGTCCCCGCTGGTTATTTCGCGGTCAAGTGGGGATGGAAAGGTGCGAGCGTGATGGGCGCCATCACCAGCTTTTGCATCGTGTCGTTGATGCCTGGAATGTTCGATATCCCCACCCTCATGATGCAGACCATGATGGCCTTGTTCCTGACGACCTTCATTGTGCTGGGTCTGCAAACGACCAAGCTCCAGAAAGCGTTAGAAGACACTGAAAGTCACTTGAAGAAGGCACAACTGGAACATCAGTTGGCCGAAGTCAAATTGCAACGCAGTTCGTTTGAGTTGTCATTGACCAACCATGAACTGACGCAACTGCATCGGAATCTGCTGATTCGGCTCGATTCTTCGTACAACCGCAGTGATGTGGAACAACACAAGCGGGCGTTGAATCAAACCACTGTTAAAATAAGTGAATTGGCCAACGCTCTTGCCCCTCCCATGGGTGCCAGTCATCCACATGCGTTAGATGAAGATGGGCCGATTGCAAACCTTCTCGGAAAGCTTGGCATTGGCTATCAATCCGATATTCAAGGACAACTGAGCTTGTTGTCAAAAAACGCTTTGTCGATGCTGTATCGCTTAGCATGCGAAGCGGTCGGCCACCTTCTTAGTGAATCCCCAACAGATCGCATTGTGCTAACCACGCGCACCGAAGAGAACAACGATGCGTTGATAGTTCGCTTAAGGGTCATCAGCAACGGCGAATCCATCGCCCCCCCGAACAAGCAAGAGGTCATGAAAAGGTTAGGGACTTTTGACTTGGGATTGGATGAGTTGCGCATCCGTGCGCAACTGTTCCACGGTGATGTTTTCCGATCCGCAGGATGTCTGCATATCCTGCTTCAACACGAACTCAAGTCAGCCGTGACTTAAGGCCCACGATTGATGGGACACGAATTTGGGTCACAGGCCAAAGAAGTCGATGGTGTGGTGGATGAAGTCTGAGTGGCGGGCAACGCAGTTTGGATACGGTTAATCGGACAAGAGTTGGCATCACACTCTGCTGCGGTAACCGCAGTGGTCGATGTGGATGCAGGTAGCGCCACCCAAACCAACTGCCCCGCTGAATTGATGCCCACACTCAATACAGTTTCACGATCCCGATAAACCGTTTCCATATTGGTCAACGTGGTCATCAAGGGCGCATCGGGCGTTGATACATTACCCGCATCGCTGCCCATCGGTAGGACTATATAAACCCCATTTGCAACACCAAGACCGACATGCACTTGCCCCGCATTGTCGTTGACCTGCAAATAATGAATGCCCTGCATTTTAAACGTGTAAACATGCCAATGCGGACTGACAGATAAGTCATAAGCCAACGGTTGGGCCGTTCCCATACCCCGACCCATATCTGTTGAATCCTTTGCCCACACGATTGAACTACTGACCAGAAGGACGCCAACTCCGAACAGCATTTGACGCATCATATGACTCTCCCTTGTTGCGTTGCGCCTGCACGATTGGTTGTCCTCAAATCGTGACGAATGGACGGTGATGGGCAAGTGAGGGCCTGGAAGATGGAGCCTTCAATGTTGGGACTGCGCATCGACTCAAGCGGTCAGTGATCGATGGCAGCCATGACCGCAGCGATGCTCAGAGGTTTCTCAACAGCCTTCTAGAAACTGTCAAAATGCCCCCACAGATGCCCCAAAGTAGCTGGATTGCAAGAGACACCGCCGGACTGCGCTGGACGGAAATCCACAAAAAACCCCGGGAAAACCCGGGGTTCTTGGCCCGGAGGGACTCTAATTTGCATTGTAATATATTGTGTTAAATGGATTTTTTATTTGCATGGCATCACCAATGCCCCCAAATATGCCCCCAAGCAGACCTGGATTGTCTTGGTAGGGCTACATGCGACAGTGACACCCTGCGCGACGGGAGAACGCTTAAACAGGAACGGCTGCAGCGCGATAGCGCTGCAGCCGTTCCTGTTTGGGACGTTATTTCGGGGATTACTTGGAAGGCGCCGCAGGTGCCGGCTCCAGGTTGAAGTTGAGGCTGCTGATCTTGGCGTCCAGGCCGCGCACCACGTCGGCGGTGATGTCGTTCGTGGTGTTGCCGCCGAGCACCGCGTCGCGGTTCAGCAGCAGGCCGCAGTGGTGGCTGGCGTAAGCGCTGGCGACGATGGGCTGGGCCTGCTCGCCAATCTGCTGCATCACCTTGCCGCGAGTGAACTGGATACGCTCGTCGAGCTGGTTCACCTGGGCCTGGAAGCCCTGCATGCGCGCCTGCAAGGCCTGGCCCTGCTCCTTGCGCTGCGCTTCGGAAAGCTTGGCGGCCTTCTTCTGGAAGGCCTGCACCTCGGCGGCCAGCGGCTTGCGCTGATCATCCAGCAGCGCCTGCTGCTGCGCCGCAAGCATCTTCAGGCGGTCGCTCGCCGCCTGCCCCACCTTGGACTGCGCGAACACCGCCTCGCGCGAAAGCATGCACACGCCCGGCACCGGGTTGCCGCCGAGCGCGTTGGCAACCTGCTTGGTGGCGGCATGCGCCGGAGTCACGGGGGCGATGGAAAGACCAGCAGCGGCGGCCAGTGCAGCGACAAGCAGGGAACGATGCATGTTCATGTAGAGGTATCCAATGGTCATAATGGTGCCCGGCAACGCCGGGGGCTTTAGTTGTGTGAATCGCTCAAAGCAACTGAATCGTGCGCCCACGATGGCGTGCATGGCGACCGCCTGCGCACTGCTCGGCGTCCAGCCTTCGGCGCTCTCCAGATCGCCGACCGCCATCATGCCGACACGACTTACGTCAACGCGCCTTGCGATCCCAACCTGAGTACATCTGATTGAGGCTTGTTTCCGTCAGATCACCATGATCAAAAAAATCACGAAACATCTCAATAGCAACCAATACATCGCGACATACCGTTCGGTCATCCCATTCGGTATCGTTGAAGTTACTTGTTCCACGAAATGGCGCATCTCCTGGCTCCCACCAAACCCGACGCATTGTCCTCTCGCGAGGATTGGTTTCTGGGGTGTAAATCAGCCTGCACTCTCTTGGATGGGATTCCATCGCAAGAAATGTTCCCAGTTGAAGCCTATCGCCAGCCCCAATAGTTGCAGCAAACAGCGACACATGCCCTCCGAAGTTGAAAGCACGCTCGATGCACGCCTCGACAAGGGACCACACCGGGCGATCCGCCACAACAGTCTTGGTTTCGAGCAATTCATTGTTCTTGGCTTTGAGATAAAGAATCTTTCGCATCTTTGCAAACCCTGAGCATTAGAACTGCGGCGGTTTAACTTCTTGCAAACTGGCGCTACCACGAACCCACTGCATGACAGAGCCATCTGCTCCATTAACGACCGTCAGTTGATTCAGGCCGGAAGCATCTGCCATTTTAACGAGGTCGGACTGACAAAACGAGCAAACATCTTGGCCCCTAACGACAATCGTCATCGATTGATCTTGAGTTAGCCCCGCATCGTAGGCTTGCTGAATTGCGCCAATCTCCGCATGAGCATCACCGTAGGTGCCATTGGGGTCACCCGGCTCAACCAAATCAGAAATCAACGTCGGCTGATTCGCATACACCGAACCCGTGGGTCTTGCGGTTTGATTAACATCAGAGAAGCTTTGTCCGTTGACGCTAGCATCTGCTGTAACTCGTACAGGCGCATTGGCACCAGGTAACGTTGTCCCAATCAGCGGGTCCAGTGACTGAGCTACCGCTAAGTCCGCAGCAAGTTGTGGTGCAGTAGCTGCATTTGCTGTCCCGCTAGATGTCAAAGGACTCGCTATATTGACTACGGTGCCTCTCCCCGACAAATCCAACGGCTGTGCGCCACCCGCAGGCGCATCGCCACCAATATCTACTGTCTCGTTGGCTGTGCTCGTATTGCCACTCAATGGCGGTACGATATCGTTCGACGACAATGTATCGATTACCAGCGTCGTAGTCGCCCCTCTCGCATTGATATACGTGATTGCAGGCCCATTCATGGTCACGCCGTCGTTCGGACCACCCGCGAGGGGATCCAATTGCGTCGCACCCGCCACATTGAGCACGTCCGCCCCGAAGTCATTGGCCGCCGCTACCTGCGAGGGCGAACCACCAAAGTACCGAGTGGCGTTGCCTGCGGCCCCAAATACCGGCCCCAGCAAGGCCGAGTTGAGTGCGTTGATCTGTGCTTGTGTGGGCCCTATCAAGGCACTTACCGTCGGCTCGCCATCAGCTTCGTTGACCAACGTCGTATCAACTTGTGCTGTGAACGCCCCGATCGCCCCGTTGTTCTCCGATTGTGCGATAGCTGTGGCCAGTAAGGCGTCATAACCCGGCGATTGCGGATTGGTGTCGGCCAGATCGACGGTGTAGCTGCCCAGCGGCAAGGATGCCGTCATCGCCAGGCTCTGACTGGCGCTCACCTCGTTCCAGTAGTCCTGGATTTTCTGGCATTCCGCCGGGCTCGTGCATGTCGCTAGCTGTGCGGCTTCCTGCTGCCGTTGCAAGTGCGTCAGGTAGTTGTACAGCTCGCCCGCGTTGGCTGTCGCTGCACCCGAGCCGCCACCGGCCAGGCTGCCGGCAAGGACCGAGGCCGCCTCGACCAGCGTCGGGTTGGTCTGGTTGGGCAAGATATCCAATACCGTTTCACCGGCCGCCGCACCGGCCGCGCCCTGCGCCGCGTTGCCGCCACCCAGCGACGCGGAGATCGCCCCCACTGCGGCATGCAGCGCGATGGCACCGGCGCTGCCGTTTTTCATGCCGGTCTCGCCCTCGATGTCCCCCGCGGCCCGCATCCCCACATATCCCGCCGCCTGCCCCAGCAGGAAGTTTTCCTTAACTTGCTGTACGTCGAAGCTGTTGTTCACGCCGTTGCCATCGAGCGTGGTGGCGCTGCGGTCGATCCCGCTGAGGTCCTGCGTCGGGTCATTACGCACAATGATGGTGCCCGGCGCGATGCTGCTTTGGGTGGTGCTGCTCACACTGCCGCCCTGTGGCACCGCCAGGCTCAGCGCTGCGCCAGCGGTGTTGCTCAACAGGTTGCTGCCCAACGCACCGCCCGTATTGAGCGTGGCGCCCACCTGGCTAGCGCTGTCGTGCGCGGTGTTCTGCAGGCTCGCCACGCTGAGGTTGCCGGTGTCCAACAGGTTCTGGCTGGCATCGGCGCTGCTGGCAAGGGCCGCGCCGGTCAGCGCCGTGGTGCCGCCCACGGCGATCTGGAATCCGCCGTTCCCCGCCGCGATGCCGGTTTCGCCGGTCACACTCTGGTAGTTGTTGTGGATGCTGGTGTCGCTGACGCTGGCCGAGGCGCTGCTGCTGCCGTAGCAGAACGGCGGGATGCACAGGCTCAGGCCCGCGCTGGCGCTCTGGTCCTGCTCGCTGTAGTGACTGCTGTCCTGCGTGCTGGTCAGCGTGAGGTTGTTGCCCACGGTCGCCAGCACGGTCTGACCCGTCGCCTGCGCGCCGTCCAGCGTGGTGTCGTTGCCGCTGGCGAGGGTCAGCGTGTTGCCGGCATTCACATGCGTGAGCTGGTTCGTAGTGCCGTTGCCGTTCGCCTTGCCTTGTGCCGCCGCTGCCGCCAACTCCAGCGTGAAGCCGTTCTGCTGGCCACCCAGCGCGAAGCCCACGCCCACGCTGCCGCTGCTGCTGTGGTTGCTGCTGGTTTGTGTGGAGGTGTCCTGGCTGGCGAGGAGATCGATGTCGTGCGCCGCTGTAAGGCTGACGTTGCCGCCACCCTGCACCTGCGCGCCCTGCAGCAGGATGTCGCCATCCGTGGGTTGGCCGTTCGCGCCCGTCGCGCCGCTGCCGGTGGCCACGATGCTCACGTTGTGGCTCGCGGTGACGGTGCTGCCTGCTTCCGTCTGCGAGGCTGCCGACGCCGTGCTCGACTGGCTTCCGCCGCCCACGCTCACCGTCACCTTCACCAGACTGGCACTGCCTTGGCCGTTGGCGGCGGCCACGCTGTCCTTGGCACCGTAGGCGGCTTCGGCTGCCTGCAGCGCGGCCAGCCGGTTGTCGCCGTTGTCGTGGGCGGCCACAGCGGCATCCGCGGCCTGTGCCGCCTGTACCGCCGCACCCGACAGCGCCACCGTCACCCCAAACTGACTGCTGTGGCTGCTCTGCTGTTGGACCGACGTGTCCACGCTGGGCAGCAGCGCCACGTTGCTGCCTTGCAGTGTCACGTCATGGCCGGCGATGTCCACGCCCTGCCCGGTCAGGTCGCCCTTGGCGATCACGGCCACGTCACCCTGTGTACTGGTCAGACCGGTGCGCAAGGTGCTCTGGGTGGTCAGCTGGCTGCTTTGCGCCTGGTGCGTCGACTGCACGCCGATCGTGCCCGCGTAGCCGCTGCCGCCCAGGTCGCCGACCTGGTGTGTGCTCTGCTGGCTCTGCGCGCTCTGGCTCGCTTCGCCAGTGCCCAGGGCGATGTTGCCCTGGGCGGCCAGGACGTTGAGTGCGTTCTGCGCCGTCAGTAGCGCGCCCTGGGCACTGATGTCGCCCTGCCGGCTGATCACGTTGATCTGCCCGGCGTTCACCGTGGTCGGCGTTTCGCCGATGATCTGCTGCGTGCCGCTGCCCGTGCCCGACTGGGCGTTGTAGGCGGACATGCTCACGCCGCTGTGGTTGGGACCGCCTTGCAGGTGCCGGGCGATATCGCCCCAGCTGATCGGGGCGACGGTGAAGCTCTGGTCGTGGCTGCTGCTGTGGCTGTCCTGCGACTGGGTCGCCACACTGGTCAACAGGGCGACGTTCTGCTGCGCTTCCAACGTGGCCGTGCCACCCGCGTTGAGCGCGCTGCCGACAACGGTCAGGTCGCCGCCGGTGGCATTCAACGTCAGGTCGCCGGCAGCGTTGAGCGTGCTGCCACGCGCGGTAGTGGTGGTGGACTCGCCTGTCGCCGTCGCGCCACTGCTGCCGTAGCCCACCGCGATGCCGGGTGTGTCGCCCCCCATGGCGCCGATGGCGTTCAGGGTGTCCTGCGTCTTCTTGCCCGTCCCGGCCTGCTCGTGGAGCGTCGATTCCACATTGTGGATCCCGTCCAGCGGCGTGCCCACCAGCGCCGCCGAGAAGCCGTGGCTGCTGGCCGATTGCGTGTTCGTGGCGTGATCGGTCTGCGAGGCCGCCGTGACGGTGATGTCCTTGCCTTGCAACGCGATGTTGCCGCCCGTGGTGGCGCCCGCCGCGCTCTGCGCGATCAGGTCGCTGCCGATCACGGTGAGGTCGCCGCCGGCCACCGCCGTCACGTTGCCCTGGGTGCTGCCGATCAGGCTGGCCACGGCGGTCTGCTGCGTGTCCGTGCCCGATGCGTTGGCGTGCTGACTCCCGATCGTGAAGCCGATGCCGCCCAGCCCACTCGCCCCGCCACCGCCGAACAAGCCGCTCTTCGTCGTGGTGGTGCTGAACTGCTCGGCCGTGGTGTCCAGGCCGGCGGCGATCGTGAGGGCGTTGCCGGCCAGCAGATTTACGTCACCCGTGCCTGCGATCTGCGCCGCTGTCGCGCTCAGGTCATGGCCCGCCGTCAGGTTGACGATGTTGCCCGAGAGCGTGTCGCCGATCGCATCGATGGTTTGCGTGGCGTCGTGCACGCTCGTGCTACTGCTGCTCAGGAAGCCACCATGGTGGGTGGTGCTGTCGTAGCTGGTGTCGTGTTCCTCGCTGGCGGTGTTCAGCGTCAGGTCGTGACCGGCTGCCGGGTTCAACGCGCCACCGGCGGTGAGCGTGGCCGCCGTGGCGGTGAGATCGTGGCCCGCCACGAGGTTCACCGCGGTGCCGGCCGTGAGCGTGCTGCCCACCACCGTCTGGTCCACCGCGGTGGTGGTGATGTGCGTCCGGCCCTGGGTGTTGTAGGCACCTTGGCTGAAACTGTTCGTGACAGCCTCAAGGGTCAGGTCGCTGCCGGCTCCCAACGTGATCGCCTGACCCGCGGTGAACTGCGCACCTTGGCTGACCAGATCATGGCCAGCGAGTGCGATGAGATTGCCTCCGGCGCTAAGGCTATCGACCGTGTGGCCGATGTCGGCTGGCAATCCGGCGAAGCTGGACGGAGTACTGCGCGCCACCGCGGCGAGGCTCAGATCGTTGCCGGCCTGCAGCAGAGTGTCGCCGCCGCTCTGAAGCGTTGTACCCGTCAGCGTGAGGTCGTGGCCGGCGGTGAGGTTCACGTTGTTGCCCGCCGTGAGACCGCCACCCACGGCATAGCCGTAGTCGACGAACTGGGCGCTGTTGACCAGGTCGTTGCCGGCGTAGGCGCTGAGGTCGTGTCCCGCGCTCAGGGACCCGCCCAAGTTGCTAAGGTCGTTGCTTGCCGCAAGGCTGAGGTCATTGCCTGCGCTGAGCGAACCACCCTGGTTCAAGATGTTGTCGGCGGCGATCCCGAGATTCTGCTGCGCCTGGAGAACGCCGCTGTTGGTGACGTTACCGCTGGCCGAGAGCAGAACGTTCTGACCGTCGATCAGGGCGCCATCCGGGGCGGCCTTGCCATTGGCGGCCAGGTACACCACCGGTACCAGCACCTGCTGGCCGTCGACCGTTTCGTTGACCAGCCACACGATGTCCTGGGTGAGGTCGGCCATCTGCGCAGGAGTGAGTGCCACACCCGGCGTCAGGTTGAACTGCTGGGCCACCTGCGCACCGTTGTCCATCAGCGCACGGTACTGCGCCTCGTTGTTGGTGTTGTCGGCCAGGTACGGCTTGCCGGTGAGGTCCACCACCTGCTGCTCGACCAGCTGCTGCTCGTAGTAGCCGTCGCCGATCTGCTTCAAGGTGTCGGCGCCGTTCCAGTGGAGCAGGCCCAGGAGGTAACTGCCGCTCAGGAAGTCCTGGTAGTTGGTGAGCGCCGGGTTGGTCTCGATCAGGTAGGGCTGGTTGGGCGCGGTGTTGAAGGTGTACAGGCCACCGCTGGGCAGGTTGGCGATGGGGAACGGTGTCGCCGGCGTGCCCACGATCTGGTTCATGTGCGTAGTCGGGCCGAGCACGCTGGGCGCGCTTCCCGTCACGGCCCCGTTGACATGGGCCGTACCGGTCACATTGCCCGATGGACTGGGTGTACCGGAGGAACCGATCGATTGACCGCTGTACCCACCCAGGGCCACCTGGGCGAGCGTCCCTCCCACGCTACCGCTGCTGGCTTGATGGACGGGACTGCCCGCCGTGGCCGTCGCCGCAGGCAAGCCACTGGCGCTGAGGCCAGTTGGCGTGGCCGGCCCGGTCGACGTCAGCGCAGCGGCGGCGGACTGCTGCGTCGCCGAGCCGGCACCCGGCGCAGCCTTCAGGATCGCCGTCTGACCGGAGAGCGACGACGGCGTCGAGGCCGTTTGGCCCGGCAGATTGCCCTGCCCGTTGACCGTCCTTGCCTGCGCGGCCACCGCTGAACCGACCGAGGCCGCACCACCGACGGCCACGGGTGCCACCGAATACGTCGCCAGGATCGGTGAGTTTCCGCTGACGCCCGACGCGCCCGGTCCGGTGGATGAGGACAGCCCGCCGCTGGAGGTCACCCCACCCGCCACCGTGCCGCCGCCCGAGCCCACTTGTCCCTGGCTGGTCGCCGCTCCGGCAGACTGACCCGAAACACCGCTGCCTCCCAGATTCACAGCCTGCGTCGTATTCAACGCAACGCCACTGCCCGCATTCACGTAGACCGGGTTGGCATAGGTCGTGTTGTTGATGGTGCCGGTGTTGACGACGACGCTTTGATTGGCCGCGATGACCGCGTTGAGGGGACTCCCGGTCGAAGTCGACGTCCCGGAGCTCTGGCCGATGTTGATGCAGACGATGTCGGGGTTGCTGGCGGGCACATAGGCCACCTGCGTACACGACGGTCCGGACGCAGGGCCCGCAGTAAAGGGATACACCACCGTCAAGGTGCTGGGTATCCAGCTGAGGTTCTGGATGCTCGACGTATTGCTGGAGCCGTTGACCAGGAGGTTGCCGCCCGCGGCCAGGGTCGAGGCGCTGTTCACCATCGTCTGCCCACTGAGCAGTAGGTCGCCGCCCGAGACGATCTGACTCGCCTGGCTGGCCGCCTGCACGGTGATCTGCGATGCGACCGAAATCGTGCCGTTGTAGGTCGAGGTGGGGTAGCTGAGCACCTCGCCCATCTGCCCGCTGCAACTGTACGTGGTGGACTGGAACGTGCACCCCGTAAACGCCGCCGACCACCCGGTGGGATAGGTCACCGTAGGCCCCGTGGTCTGCTCTTGCAGCACCCGTCGCTGGTTGGTGATGGTGGTGGCGTCGATGCTGAGCGTGTTGCTGGCGGCCGTGCCGTTGACGTTCTCGGTCTCGATCAGGCCCGAGCTGTTGGTCACACTGCTGGCGGCCGTGCCTGCGCTCTGTCCACCGATGGCCAGGGTACCCAGGCTGAGGATGGTGGCATCGATATTGGTCAGGCTGCCGACGTTGAGGCTCATGGACCGGCCCGCAGCCAGGGTGCCTTCGCCATAACCGTCGGTGGTGTTGCTGGCGCCGGGATCCAGGCCGTTGGTGAGGCTGCCCGCATTGACGACCACCTGCTGGCCGACCACGGTGCCGGTGTTGGTGACCGTGCTGCCGCTCAAGACCACGCCCGTGCCCTGGATGTTGCCGGCGTTGCTCAGGCTGTTGGTGGCATGGAGGGTGGTCGTGCCCTGCATGCTGGCATTGCCCGAGGTAATGGTGGCGCCCGCTGCGTTGGTGATGGTGCTGGCGTTGACGGTGACGCCACCTGCCGCTTGCAGAGTGCCGGTGTTGGTGAAGTCGCCGCCAACGTTGAAGGTCAAGAGGCCATTGGCCTGTAGCGCGGACAGGCCCGCTCCTGCGTAGCTGCCGGCCAGGGTGTAGGTGAGGTTGCCGCCGGCAATGATCGAGCCGCCGCCATCCCAGCTGCCGCTGCTGAGGTTGAGCGTGTTGCCGGCAGTCAGCTTGCCGCCGGTGTTGGCGAAGCTCGCCGCGCTGAAACTGACATTGCCCAGGGCAGCCAGGCTGCCGCCACTGGTGTTGGTGACGCTCGCATTCGCGGCGTTGATGGCGAGGCTCTGGCCCGCGAAGACCTGGCCGCCGGTGTTGTTGAAGCTGCTGGCGAGATTCAGGGTAGTGCTGCCGCCGGAGACCACCTGGCCGTTGCCGCTGTTGTTCAAGCTCGCGGCCGTGAGATCGAGACCGCCGTTGCTGCCCAGGGTGCCGCCGACGTTGGTCAGCGTGCCGCTCACGTTCAACGTGAGGGTGGTGGCCGTCATGTCGGCCAGGGTGCCGCCGGTATTGTCCAGGCTGGCGACGGTGAAGGTGCTGGCGCCTTGGGCCTGGATCAGGCCGCCGCGGTTGCCGAGCGCCTGGCCCGAGGCGTTCACGGTCAAGGACCCGCCCGTGAGCAGGTGCCCTCCGTCGTTGGTGATCGTACCGGTGCTGCTTAAGGTCAAGTTGCCACCGGCCTGCATAGTGCCGGCAGCATTGTTGAGGCCACCCACGTTGGCGTTGAGCGTGCCGGCAGCACCGATCAGGCCGGCGTGGCTGTTGTCGATGGCGCCCGAGACGGTGAGCGTCAGGGTGCTGTTGCTGGCCAGCGCCTTGACGGTGCCACCCTCGTTGCCCAGGCTCCCGGCATTCAGGGCCAGGTTTCCGTAGGCCTGCAGCGTGCCGCCGGTGTTGTCCAGGAGACCGCCGTTGCTGACCGTGACGCTCAGGTTGCCCGCAGCGCTACCGCTTCCGGCCAGGATCTGGCCACCCCGGTTGCTGAGCGAGGTCGGATCGATGCTGAGCGAGCCCAAGCTGCCCAGCGTGCCGCTGTCGTTGACCAGGCTCCCGGTCACGTTCACCGTCGCCGCGGTGGCGCCGAGATTGACCAGGGTGCTGGCGGTGTTGTCGAGCGACGTGGCCGTCACGGTCAGGCCGTTGCCGGCGAGGATCCGGCCACCACCGGTATTGCTCAGGGTGCTGGCGTCGAGGGTCACCGCGCCATTGCCTTGCAGCAGGCCGGTATTGTTCAGGGCCCCCACCGGGCCGGTCGCCGCGGTGTCATAGGTGAGCGCACCGGCCGCCGTGATCTGGCCAGCGTTGCTGAGGCTCCCGACTTCGAAGCTCAAGCTCCCGTTGCTGCCGATCACGCCACCGGTGCCGTTGCTCAAGGCCTGGCTGACGGTGAGGCCAAGCGATCCACTGCCCAGCGCCAGCAGCTTGCCGCTGCCGTTGGTCAGACTCAGCGCCTGTACCGTGCCGCCCTGCCCGGCCTGGATCAAGCCGGTGTCGTTGGCAATGGCACCGGTCGTCGTGAGGCTCATGGCGCCGCCCGCGATCAACTGACCGGCTTGCGTGTTGTCGAGGCTCGCGGCGCTCACGGTGACGCCGCCGCTTCCCCCCAGCAGGCCGCCGTGGTTGGTCAGCGCCCCGCTCAGCGTCAGGTTCGCGGCGCTGGTCGCACTGCTGTCGACCAGGGTGCCGTGGCTGTTGTCCAGCGCCCCGGCATTCACGCTCAGCGTGCCGCCCTGGGCGGCCAGCGTGCCGCTGTTGGTGACGGTCTGGCCGGTGGCGGTCAGCGAGAGCGCACCGCCGGAAGCGATGGTGCCGGTATTGCCGACGGCCGCGGTGCTGTTCAACACCACGCCCTGGGCACCGGTCAGGGTGCCGCTGTTGGTGAGGCCGGCGCTGGTGATCGAGAGGACCCCACCGGTTTCCCAACCACCCACGTTGGTGAACGCCCCCGCCGTGCTGAACGCCAAGTTCTGGGCGCTGTAGAGCACTCCTAAGTTCTCCAGCGTGCCGGCACTCAGCACCAGGCTGCCGTTGCTGCCGATCAGGCCGCCGCTACCGTTGTCGAGCACGCCGCTGATAGTCAGGGTCAGCGGCACGGCGCCAAGCGCCTTGATGTTGCCACTGGTGTTGTCGAGGCTCGCCGCGGTGACGCTCAAGGCGTTCTGCGATTGCAGCAGGGCGCCAGCCATGTTGGTGAGTGCGCCGGGCGTCGTGATCGTCAGGGCCCCGTTCTGGCTGAGGATCGTGCCGCCGGTGTTGTCGAGGCTCGCGGCGTTGAGCGTGAGGTCGCCGGCATTACCAATCGTGCCGCCGCGGTTGCTCACGGTGCCGAGGTTCAAGGTCAGTGCGCCCGAGCCCGTGTCGACCAGGGTGCCACTGTCGTTCGTGAGGTTCGCGATGGCGAGCGTCAGCGGGCCGCTGGTCACCACGGTGCCACTGTTGGTGAGTGTCTGCCCCTGGGCCTGGAGGTCCAGCGCTCCACCGGACTGCAGGGTGCCGGTGTTGCCCAGCGCGGCGCTGCTAGTCAGGTTCACTGCCTGCGTGCCGGCGATGGTGCCGCTGTTGGTGAGACCCGCCGTGGTGAGGTTGAACGTGTTGCCTTGCAGCGTGCCGGCGTTCGTCGTGGCGCCCACGACGTTCAAGGAGAGTGACGTGCCGCTGAGCGTGCTGCCACCGCCAGTGGTCAGGGTGCCTGCGGTGAGGTTGACGGCGCCATTGCTACCGATCAGACCGTTCGCGCCGTTGGTGACGGCACCGGTGGTCGTCAGGGTCAGTGCGTTGCTCCCCAACGCCTTGATCGCACCGCCGGTGTTGTCGAGGCTGGCGGCCGTGATGCTCAAGGCGTTCTGCGCTTCGAGCAAGGCACCGGCGGTGTTGGTGAGCGCACCAGGCGTGGTGATCGCGAGCAGACCGTTCTGGCTAAGGATCGTGCCGCCGGTGTTGTCGAGGCTGGCGGCGTTGAGCGTGAGATCGCCCAGGTTGCCGATCGTGCCGCCGCGATTGCTGACGGTGCCGAGGTTCAGGGTCAACGCGCCGTTGCTTGGATCGGTGTCGACCAGGGTCCCGTGGTCGTTGACCAGGTTCGCAAGGTTCAACGTCAGCGGGCCATTCGTCGCGATGGTCCCGCTGTTGGTCAGCGTCTGACCCTGCGCTTCGACGTCGAGCGAGCCGTTGGCTTGCAGGCTGCCGGTATTGGCAAGCGCCGCGGTATCGGTGAGCTTCACCGCCTGGGTGCCGCCCAGGATGCCGCTGTTGCTGAGCCCCACGGTGCTCAAGGTCAGCGTGGTGCCTTCCAGTGTACCGGCGTTGGTCGTCGCACCCGCGATCGCAAGTGTCAACGGCGCACCGCTGATGGTGCTGCCGCTCCCGGTGGTCAGGCTGCCCGCCGTGAGGTTCACCGCGCCGTTGCTGCCGATCAGGCCGTTCGTGCCGTTGGTGACCCTGCCCGCAACGTTCACGGTCAGCGTATCCGCCCCCGCTACCTCGATCTTGCCGCCGGTGTTGTCCAGGCTCGCCGCACCGAGGGTCAAGGCCTGCGCCGCCTGCAGCAGGCCACCGCCGGTGTTGCTGAGGGCACCGGTGCTGACCAGGTTCACGCTGCCGTTTTGGCTGAGCAACGTGCCCACGCCACCGTTCGCGACGCTGCCCGCCGTGACGGTCACATCGCCGGCTGCACCCAAGAGACCAGTATTGGCGAGGGCGCTGGTGAGGTTGAGGCTCAGCGTCTCGCCTGCGTTGGCGGATCCACCGCTCAGGGGGCCGCTGACCACCGTACCGCTGTTGGTCAGCGCGGCGGCCTGGATGCCAAGCGCCCCCACCGCATTCAGCGTGCCGCTGTTGGTGAGCGTTTGCCCCGTGGCCATGAGGGTCAAACCACCGTTGGACGCGATCGCGCCGGTATTGCTCAGCGCGCCGGTGCTGGTGAGGTTCAGCGCTTGCGTGCCGGCGATCGTGCCGCTGTTGCTCAGGCCCGCGCTGGTCAGAGTAAGCGTCGTACCTTCCAGGGTGCCGGCATTGGTCGTCGCCCCGGCGATCGACAGGGTCAACGGTGCGCCGCTGATCGCGCTGCCGCTGCCTGTCGTCAGGCTGCCCGCGGTGAGGTTCACCGCACCGTTGCTGCCGATCAGACCGTTCGTGCCGTTGGTGACCCTGCCCGACACGGCGAGCGTCAGCGCATCGGTGCCGAGCGCCTTGAGGCTGCCGCCGGTGTTGTCGAGGCTGGCGGCCGTGACACTCAACGCTTTCTGCGATTGCAGCAGCGCGCCAGCAGCGTTGGTGAGTGCACCGGGCGTCGTGATCGTCAGTGCACCGTTCTGGCTGAGAATCGTGCCACCAGTGTTGTCCAGGCTTGCGACGTTGAGGTTGAGGTCGCCGGCATTACCGATCGTACCGCCGCGATTGCTGACGGTGCCGAGGTTCAACGTCAGTGCGCCCGAGCCGGCATCGACCAGGGTGCCGCCGTCGTTGGTGAAGTTCGCGATGTTGAGCGTCAGCGGACCGTTGGCCGCAACGACACCGCTGTTGATCAGGCTTTGTCCCTGAGCCTCGACGTCGAGTGAGCCGCCCGACTGCAGCGTGCCGGTGTTGCCCAGCGCAGCGCTGCTGGCCAGGTTCACCACCTGGGTGCCCGCGATCGTGCCGCTGTTGCTCAAACCCGCCGTGGTGAGGTTGACTGTGTTGCCCTGCAACGTGCCGGCATTGGTGGTGACACCCGCGACGTTCAAGGAAAGCGAGGCGCCACTGATCGTGCTGCCCGTGCCGGTGGTCAGGCTGCCCGCAGCGAGGTTCACCGCGCCATTGCCACCGATCGCGCCGCCGGTGCCGTTGTTGGCCACACCAGCTATGGCGAGCGTCAGCGCATCGCTGCCCAAGGCCACGATGTTGCCGCCGGTATTGTCCAGGCTGGCCGCCGTCACGCTGAGGGCGTCCTGCGCCTGCAACAGGCCGCCGGCGGTATTGCTCAAGGTGCCGGTGCTGAGATCGAGCGCACCACCCTGGCTAAGTACCTGGCCCGCGCCGCTATTGGCGACGCTGCCTGCGGTGACGGTGACATCGCCCGCCGCACCCAGGAGACCCGTGTTGGTAAGCGCGTTGGCGAGCTCGATATCCAGCGTCTGACCGGCGTTGGCCGTGCCGCCGCTGGCTGGGCTGCTGACCACGCTGCCGCTATTGCTCAATGCCCCGGCCTTCAGCGTCAACGCGCCCAAGGCGCTGACCGTCCCACTGTTGGTCAGGCTCTGGCCACTGGCGGTCAGCGCCAGCGTGCCGTTGGAGGCGAGGAGACCGGTGTTGGTCACCGCCCCGGTGCTGCCCAGGTTCACCGCCTGGGCGCCGACCACGTTGCCGCTGTTGCTCAAGCCTGCGGTATTGAGGCTGAGCGTGCTGCCTTGCAAGGTGCCGGCATTGGTGGTGACACCCGCGACGTTCAAGGAAAGCGAGGTGCCACTGATCGTGCTGCCGGTGCTGGTGGCCAGACTGCCGGCCGTGAGGTTCACCGCGCCATTGCCACCGATCGCGCCGCCGGTGCCGTTGTTGGCCACACCAGCTATGGCGAGCGTCAGCGTGTCGCTCCCCAAGGCCACGATGCTGCCGCCGGTGTTGTCCAGGCTCCCGGCCGTCACGCCCAAAGCGTTCTGCGACTGCAATAAGGCACCGGCCGTGTTGCTGACCGCGCCGGTAGTGGTGAGGGTGAGTGCGCCGTTCTGGCTGAGGATCTGGCCCTTGCCAGCGTTCGCCACTGAGGCGGCACCGATCGTCACGTCTCCCGTGCCACCGAGCGTGCCCGTGTTGCTCAGCGCACCGGTCAGGCTGACGGTCGTTGTGCTGTGGGAGGCATCGGCGTTGATCAACTGACCGCTGTTGCTCAGCGTGGCAGCCGTCAACGTCGTGGCGCCCTGTGCCTCCAGCACGCCGGTATTGGTGAGGGATTGGCCGGAAGCGCTGATGCCCAGCGTGCTGCCGGATTGGATCGTGCCGCTGTTGGTGACGGCACCTGTGCTGGTCAGCGCCAGGCCCTGTCCACCCGCGAGGCTGCCGCTGTTGGCCAGTCCTGAGCTGGCGATACTCAACACGCCACCGCTCGCCCAACTGCCAGTATTCGTGAATAGTCCCGCGGTGCTGAAATCCAGATTCCCAGCGCTCTGCAGGGTGCCACTGCCGGTCAGCGTGCCAACACTCACGAGGAGTGTGCCGTTGCTCCCGATCAGACCCTGGTCGTTCTTGGCAACGCCCGTGACATCAAGCGTCAGCGCATCGAGGCCCAGGGTTTCGATCGTGCCGCCAGTGTTGTCCAGGCTGGCAGCCGTCACCTTCAATGCACCGCCCGCCTGCAGCAGACCGCCAGCCGTGTTGCTGACCGCACCGCTGCTGCCGAGGTTCAAGGCCCCGTTCTGGCTGACGATCTGGCCCTTGCCGCTGTTGGCCACTGACGCGGCGTCGATCGTGACATTGCCCGTACCGCCCACGGTGCCGGTATTGCTCAACGCGCCAGTCAGGCTGATCACCGTGCCGCCGTTCGTGGGATCGGCGTTGATCAGGCTGCTGGCATTGCTGAGGCTCGCCGCCGTGATGGCGGTCGCACCCTGCGCCTGGATCGTGCCCGTGTTGCTGATCGCCTGGCCTTGCGCATTGAACGACAGGGCACCGCCGGACACCAGCGTGCCGCTGTTGTTGACCGCGCCAGTACTCGTGAGGTTGAACGCGCGGCTAGCGCTAAGCGTTCCGGTGTTGGTCAAGCCCACGCTGGTGAGGCTGAGCGTCGTGGCCTGCACGATGCCGGCGTTGGTGGTGGCACTGCCGAGGTTCAGCCCTGTGGCCTGACCCGAGATCGTACTGCTGGCATCGTTGATCAGCGTGGCGGCATTGAGGTTCAAGGCGCCGTTGCTGCCGATCAGGCCACCCTGCGCATTGGTCAGCGTGCCGGCCAGGGTCACGCTGAGCGGTGCACTGCCGAGCGCCTTGATCGCGCCACCGGTATTGTCCAGATCCGTGGACGCGACGGTGAGCGCCTGACCCGCCTGCAGCAGGCCACCCGCGTTGCCGAGCAGTCCGGATGTCGTAATCGAGAGTGCACCGTTCTGGCTCAGGACCTCGCCGCCCGTATTGTCCAGGCTCGCCGCGGTGAGGGTCAGGTCGCCCGCGTCGCCCAGCAGGCCGCCACGGTTGCTCACCGTGGTCAAATTCAGCACCACCGCGTCCGCGCCGGTGTCGATCAGCGTGCCGTGGTCATTGACCAGGTTGGTGAGGTTGAGCGTCAGCGGACCGCTGGCCACCAGGGTGCCGCGGTTGGTCAGCGTCTGTCCCTGGGCCTGGAGATTGAAGCTTCCGCCCGATTGCAGCGTGCCGGTGTTGCCGAGCGCGGCACTGCTGGTCAGGTTCACCGCCTGGGTGCCGGCGATGGTGCCGCTGTTGCTCAAGCCCGCGGTGCTGAGGCCAAGCGTGCTGCCTTGCAGGGTACCGGCGTTGTTCGTGGTACCGGCCACGATCACGTTCAGGGGCGTGCCGCTGATCATACTGCCGGTGCCGGTGGTCAGGCCGCCCGCAGTGAGGTTGACCGCACCGTTGCTGCCGATCAGGCCGTTCGTGCCGTTGTTGGCCAGGCCGGCAAGCTTCACGGTCAGCGCGTCCGTGCCCAAGGCCTCGACCGTGCCGCCGGTATTGTCCAGGCTAGCGGCGGTCAAACCCAGGGCGCCGCCCGACTGCAGCAGCCCCCCAGCGGTGTTGCTGACCGCGCCTGCGGTGGTGAGGGTGAGTGCGCTGTTCTGGCTGAGAATCTGGCCCTTGCCGGTGTTGGCTATCGTGGCGGCACCGATCGTCACGTCGCCGGTACCGCCCAGGGTACCGGTGTTGGTCAGCGCGCCGGTCAGGCTGACGGTCGTCGCGCTGAGGGAGGAATCGGCGTTGATCAGCTGGCCACTGTTGCTCAGCGTGGCAGCCGTCAACGTCGTGGCGCCCTGCGCCTCCAGCGTGCCGCTGTTAACCAGAGACTGGCCCGCGGTACCGACCGTCAACGTACCGCCGGACTGGATCGTGCCCGTGTTGGACAGCGCGCCGGTGCTGGTCAGCACCAGGCCCTGCCCGCCCACCAGGCTGCCGCTGTTGGTCAGGCCCGCGCTGGTGATGGTCAGTACGCCCGTGCTGGCCCAGTTGCCGGTATTCGTGAACAGCCCTGTGGTGCTGAAATTGAGATTCCCTGCGCTCTGCAACGCGCCGTTGCCGGTCAATGCGCCGACATTCAGCACCAGCGCGCCGTTGCTGCCGATCAGGCCCTGGTCGTTGGCCAGCGTGCCTGTCAGGTTCAGGCTGAGCGGCGCGCTGCCCAGTGCCTTGATCATGCCGCCGGTGTTATCCAAGTCGGTGGCGGTGACGGTGAGTGCCTGACCAGCCTGCAGCTGGCCGCCCGCGTTGTTGACCGCGCCGGACGTCATCAGGGAGAGCGCGCCGCTCTGGCTGAGGATCTGGCCCGTGCCGTTGTTGGCGACCGATGCAGCGCCGACGACCACATCGCCCGTACCACCGAGCGTGCCCGTGTTGCTCAGCGCACCGGTCAGGCTGACGGTCGTCGCACTGTTGTGGGAATCCGCATCGACCAAGCTACCGGTGTTGGTCAGGTTCGCTGCAGTGATCGCTGTCGTGCCCTGCGCCTGGATCGCCCCCGTGTTGCTCACCGCCTGGCCCGTCGCATCCAGCGTTAGGCCGCTGCCGGACACCAGCGTGCCGCTGTTACTGACTGCACCGGTGCTGGTGAGATTGAACGCGCCGGTGGCGCTCAGCGTTCCGGTGTTGGTCAAGCCCACGCTGGTGAGGCTCAGCGTCGTGGCCTGCACGGTGCCGGCGTTGGTATAGGCGTTGGCCAGATTCAGCGTGGTGGCCTGACCCGAGAGCGTGCTGCTGGCTTCGTTGATCAGCGTGGCGGCATTGAGGTTCAAGGCGCCGTTGCTGCCGATCAGGCCACTCTGCGCATTGGTTAGCGTGCCGGTCAGGTTCAAGGACAGTGGTGCATTGCCCAGTGCCTTGATCGCGCCACCGGTGTTGTCAAGATCGGTGGCGGCAACGGTGAGCGCCTGACCGGCCTGCAGCAGACCACCGACGTTGGTGAGCGCATCTTGCGAGGTAATGGTGAGCGCGCCGTTCTGGCTTAGTAGCTCGCCGCCGGTATTGCCTACGCTCGCTGCCTTCAGGTTCACATCGCCCAAGGCGCCCAGCAGGCCACCCGCATTGCTCAGCGATCCCGTGTCGAGTCCAAGCGTACTGCCCGCGCTGAGCTGGCCGTGGTCGTTGACCAGCGCCCCGCTGCCAAGGTTGAGTGCGCCCACGGTGGTCAAGGTACCGCCCGTGTTGTCGAGCGCACCGGCTTGCAGGCCGAGATCCCCGTTGCTGACGATCGTGCCGCCGGCATTGTCGAGCGTGCCGCCGATGGCGACGGTCGATGCGCCGGGACCGGCCGCGATCCATTGACCGCCACGGTTGTCCAGCGCCTGGGCGTTGACCGTCCAGGGGCCACTGCTCAGGTTCACGCCCTGGGTATCGAGGGTGCCCGCAGCATTCAGGCTCAGCGGCCCTTGCGCCTCGAGTGTGCTCCGCGCCAGGGACAGATCGCCCGCCGAGACGAGATTCAGCGCCCCGCCGCTCTGGGTCTGCGCACCGCTCAGGTCGAGGCTCGCCCCCTGCATAGAGAGCGTACCCGCCGCGCCGTTGATGCCCGTGGCCGCCACACTGTCCGCACCGACGAGACTCAGGTTTCCGGTGCGGTTCCACTGGCCTCCGGCGTTGATGCCGGCCAAGAGGTCGTTGCTTGCCGCGATGCTGCCGCCCTGAAGCGTGACATCACCCCCCGAGGCCACGATGCCGTCCAGGGCGAGCGTCGCCGGGCTGGTGATCGCCACCGCACCCTGACCATAGATCGTCGCGGTCGGGCTGCTCGTCACGCCCTGCAGCGCACCGATGGTGACCGTGCCCGTGGCCGTGGTCGTGCCACCCAGCGTCACCTGCCCCTGGGCATTCAAATTGATGTCGCCGGCCTGCGCCTGCAGTGCGCCCTGGCTGTTGACGCCCACGCCGGCTTCCGTGCCGATCAGGGTGATCTTGTTGGCATACATGCCGCCCAGCGCCGATACGTCCAGCGCGAACGACGGCACCGCCCCCGTGGCACTGCCTGCCGGCAACGCGCTGGGGGCTCCGTTGGCGTAGTCGACCTGGTTGACGCCGGTCACCAGATTGACGCTCTGGGCGTACAAAGCAGCGTTGACTTGGACCGCGCGCGCCCAGACGTCCACTTCGGGGAGGTTGCTGGCGTTGAGGCCGCCGCCGTTGATCGCCACCGTGCCCTGGGTGATCCGGAACGCCGACAGCGCGCCCTGGCTATCCAGCATCGGCACGCCGGTGGTCAAGGTGGCGCGCGAGGTGTTGATGAAACCACAGCCCTCACAACTGATGCCGTTGGGGTTGGCCACCACCACGGCTGCCTGCTGGCCCGCCACCTCGATATAGCCGTTGAGCTGGCTTGGGTTGGCCGAGGTCACCTGGTTGACGATGACCTGCGCCGACCCGCTGGACCGCAGGTTCGCATTGCCCAGGATGTAGCCACCCAGTTGCGTGGTCGTGGTGGTGGTCGAATTGTTGAGGATGACGCCGTTCGTGCCGACGTTGAACTGGCTGTAGGTGTTGAGCGAGACGTGGTTGCCGTTGGGCGTGGCGATGTTGACGATCGGCACATTGTTGCCGGCGACGCCTGTCGTCGTGTTCGTGGCCCCGCTCGGCACCTGCTGGGCAAACACGCTGCCGACCAGGCACAGGCTCAACGCCAGCGCCAGCGGCGTGACGCGCAATCCGGTCATGCCCCTCGACGGACGCGTCTTGCCAACCGTACCGACCGCCCCGCTCCCAAACCGCTTTCCCATTGCACGTCACCTTGTGCCGTTCGTTATCCTCCCCCAGCCGATCCGCGCCGGGGGCGAAGGGTTACAACATCACCGAAATCGCCGCCTGCGCCACCGGACCGTGACCGGGCATCCAGGCGGGCCGCACCAATGGCCAGGCCAGCGAGAGGTTCCACTGCAGGTACGAGCCCAGCGCCTCCTGGTAGCCCACGAAGGCGCCGCTGAGCACATGCCCGTGCACGTAGGGGAAATCCGGACCCCACACACGGCCGTAGTCCCAGCCGGTATAGAACTGGATGCGGCTGCCAGGCAGCGGCAGGTTCAACTGGTTGCGCCAGTAGTAGCCGTTCTCGGCCGAGAGGAAGGCATCGCCGTTGACGCCGCGGACCGTGTACGGACCGCCGATGCCAATCTCATCTTCGGCATACAGCCGATCCGGCGAATACTGCGCATGCAACGCGCTGCTGAGCAGTAGCGGCTGGCCGCCCACGTGCGTCGGCCATTGCACGCCCACGTCCGCCAGCCACGCGTGGTAGTCGAAGCGCGGAATCAGCGCATGGGGCGTGCGTGGATCCCACTGCCCGCCGAACCACGGGACGCCATGCTGGTAGGTCAGCGTCGCGTCCCATTGGGACGCGCCCACGTACTCGCGCTGGGCCACGCCCAACGACGCACTGCGGGTCTGCCGGCGCTGGATGGGAATCTCGGTACCGTCGATGAAGTTGTGCGCATCACGCGCATCCAGGCTGCCCTGGATCGTGGTGCGTCCCCGCGCCGTGCGGTACACCACGCGGCTGAGCCGCACGCCGTAGGTCTCGGCCGTGCCGCTGCTGCGGAATACCTGCGTGCCGCCGGTGAGCTGCTGGTAGAACGCGTAGCGGCTGGCGTAGATGTCCGCGCTCCACCAACCCCACGGAATCTGCTCGTCGATGCTGGCGTTGCGCGACCCGAAGCGGCCGTCGTTCTGTTCCAGGCTGTGGCTGGCCGAGAACGAGAACAGGTCGTTCATGTGCAGCGGCTGATCCAGCACCACGCTGAAGACACCCTGGTCACGACCGGTGCTGTCCACGCCGCTGTTGTTGACGCTCATCGTGAGGTGCCAGGGTTTCGAGGCCCTGACCTCAAGCATCACGATCGATGTGCCCGGTTGGTCGCCTGGCTGGATGGCGATGTGGACGTCCTGGGAGGACACGCGCTGCATCTGCTCCACGCCCTGCTCCAGGGCACGCAGGTTGAGCACATCACCGGGGCGCAGCGGAAAGGCGCTGCGCCAGTGCGCCGGCGCCGAACCCTGGGAGGTACGGAAGCCTTCCACCGTGCCGGCGATCAGCATGAGCTCCAGGTCGCCGCCACGCAGATTCTGCTCGGGCAAGCGCACCTGGCTGGTGACGTACCCCGCTGACAGGATGCGGTCGGTCGCCCGCGCGACGATCTGCCGCAGGCCCTGCTCGCCGACACAACGACCGGCGTAGCGGTCGAGATAGCGTTGCGCAAAGCCGAACTGCCCCACGTGCGGCCCGCGGAGCTTCAGGTGGTGCAGCACGAAGCACGGGGCTTCCTTGGGCAGCGTCGTATTGCGCCAAGCATGCGTCGATACCGCCGACGGCACGCCGACGCGCGGCGCCTGCTGCGACGCCTTCAGCGCCTCGTCCTTCTCCTGCGCGCGTTGCGCTTGCGCCTGCTGCACAAGCGGCGCGCTGCTCGGGGTGACGGTCTGCGCATGCAGCGCGCACGGGATAACGCCCGTCGCCAGAACAAGCGTCAGCGCCCACGCCGCACACCTTTCTCGTGACGCAGCCACCCTCCGCCGCAGCGAGCCCGCGGCATACTGCTTCCCAACCATGTCGTGCATGCGTCCCGTATTCCTTCGCGATTCCTGGCCACCCCTGTATCCACGCCACGGTCCGTGTGAATGGCCTGGGCGATCACATCGCCCGCGATTATTTTAATGGAGGTGACCGATGACGTTCAGTAGGGCTTCGCCTACGCGAAGACGAAAGTTCTTGCAGAATCGCCATCACACGCACGGCCAATTCCCATGTGCGACATCGCCTAGTGGAATACGCACAGAGTGATCGACGACGATGCGGCCACGGGCGGTAGCTCGTTCTTGTCGGTGCAATCGTCTACCTGTCATCGACAGGTTCCCGCGCATATCGATTTACGGCAACAGGACGATTCCGAAAATCAGCGACACGCCAGAGCGCGGAGAGAGGGAAGCCGAACACCTAACGCCTTGCTGGCCAGCGCCCGATAGAGCTTGGCGAGCCAGTAGTTTGAAGCTAACGCTGCCTCGATATCCCCCGCCCCATCGTGGGCGTGGGGCTAGACGCAATGTCGCGCAGAACACATTTAAGTCGAACTGTTGCCAGGCGTGTCAGAATTGCAGCAGAAGGAGCAGAGGAAGGGGGATTGGATGGTTGCGGTGATAGAGGTTGACTTGGACGCGCTCGGCGTACACCTTCCGCGCGGCGAGGTTGCGATGGTCGTCGCGCAACCCCACATGGTCTTCCCTGAACTGATAGACAGCCGCTACGTCGGTGTCCATGATGCGGCCAATGAAGAACTCGGCATGCTCGACTTCCCGGGCAGGCTGAGGATGGGTTCTACCCCGAAATCACGGACGGTTGTGAAAGGGTGGAAAACTTCAGATCCTGCTTTGCCTGCCTGCGCCGCATTCTCGGATTGTGGAACCGCTCGATGTATTCGAACACATCGGCTCTTGCTGCATCGAGCGTCGGATATTTCATGCGGTAGACACGCTCGCGCTTGAGCTGGCCGAAGAAGCCCTCGCAAGCCGCGTTGTCCCCGCAATGGCCGACCGCGCTCATCGAGCACACCAACGCATTGGCCACCAGATAGTCCTGGTAGTCGCCGCTGCGGAACTGGCTGCCACGATCCGAATGCAGGATCACCGGCTCGCCTCCCTGGCGCTGCCACACGGCCATCTGCACGGCCCGGATCACCATCTGCCGGTCTTGCCGATGATGCATCGACCAACCCACGACCCGGTGGTCGAACAGGTCCAGCACGATGCATAGGTACAGCTTGCCTTCGTCGGTCTTGATCTCGGTGATGTCGGTGACCCACTTGGTCTCCGGCTCCTGTGCGGTGAAGTCCCGTTCCAGCCAGTTGCGCACGCCCGGTGGGGCCAGTCCCGGTTGAGCCCGCTGGCCGCGCCGCTTCTTGCGTGGCCAGCCCTGCAGGCCATCGGCCGCCATCAGACGCGCCACCCGGTTCAGGCTGGCCGACTCGCCTTCCGCGGCGAGGTCCTCATGCATCCGTCCCGCCCCCAACACGCCACGGCTGTCCTCGTGCAGTGCACGGATGCGGCCGAGCAGGCGATCGTTGTCGACCTGGCGGGCACTGGGCATGCGCTTGCTCCAATCGTAGTAGCCACTGGTCGACACCCGCAGACAGCGGCACATCAGCCGAACCGGAAACTCGTTGCGGCAACGTTCGATCACCTGATACCTCAGGATGATCCCTTGGCAAAGAACGTCGCCGCTTCGCGCAAAAAATCCCGCTCCTTCTTCACCCGGGCCAGCTCGCGCTTGAGCCTCGCCAGCTCCTCATCCCGCGGCGTTCCGCTACCGCCAAACGCGACCGACCCCTGGCTGTTGGACTCCCGTTTCCAGCGGGTCAACAGGTTCTCCCGGACCCCCAGCTCGCGGGCCACTTGGGCGCAACTGACACCCGGCTGCACGGCCTGTTCAACCGCACCGCGCTTGAACTCCGCACTGAACTTTCTTCGCTTCGACATGAACACTCCTCTGGGCCTCGAGCGGCCCTTTTGTAAGTGTCCGTGAAATCGGGGGTGAACCCGCCACGCTTCTCCATCTTGCGCAAGGCCGCCAACAGGAGTGGCGCGGTGATCTCCGTGATCGGTTTCTCACCGATGTATGGGTTCAGATCTTTCTCCACGATGCGGCGGTTGCGGATTACCGTGGATGTCGCATTCTTCTTGCCACGCAGCGTCTGCAGCTCCAGTGCGATGGCAGCGAAGCTGTTGTGGGCGCCATCCAGCCTTATGAGCTTCTCCGCTTTACGCTGCTCGCCTGGGTCAACGCCCGCACTCAGCAGCTTTCGTGCCTCTGCGTGGTGCGCGCGAGCCTCGCCAAGGCTCACATCAGGGTAGACGCCTAGTGCCAGCCGCTTCTCCTTCCCTCCGAAGCGATACTTCCAACGCCATAGCTTGCCACCGGTCGGGGCTATCTCCAGGTACAAGCCGCCTCCGTCGAACAGCCTTACGGGCTTGTCGGCAGGTTTGGCTTTGCGTATCGCAACATCGGTCAGGCGCATTGGGGGCATCCTGTTTTCGATAGATCCCAAGTGCCCCCACATATGCCCCCAAAGCAGCTGGATTGCAAGAGACACAGCCGGACTGCGCTAGACGGAAATCCACAAAAAAACCCCAGGAAATCCTGGGGTTCTTGGACAAGTCTGGATTCTGACAGACTAGAAAATGGCGCGCCCGGAGGGATTCGAACCCCCGACCAATGGCTTCGGAAGCCACTACTCTATCCGGCTGAGCTACGGGCGCGTGGTGTTGCGGGTGGCGCATGGGGCTTTGCGCCTCATGGCGGAAGCGAAGTATAGCGGAGATGGGCGAAGCCGCCCACGCGGGCCGCGGCCTTCCCTCTCCCGCGGGCGAAAGAGGGAAGGCGCAGGCTTCAGAGCGGCTTGAACAGCGTGCTCAAGGTGTCCGGCTTGCTGGTGTCGCGCACCAGGTGCGGGTACTTCAGGCCGCCGTGGTAATCGATGCGGATGGTCTTGTACTGGTCGAAGTCCTTCACCAGCAATTCGATCGGCTGGCTCTTGTCCTTCGCGGCAGCGGCGACGGCGTCCTTCAGGCCCTCGGGGTCGAAGTCGCGACCGTTGACAGCGACGATGGTCATGCTGGGCGCGAGACCTGCGTTGAAGGCGGGGCCGTCCCACAGCACGTCGCCGATGCGGCCGCCCTTGCCCACCGACACGCCCAGCGAGTAGGTGAGGTCGGCGAAGTGGCGGCGCGCCTCGATCGCCTTCACCGCGGCGCTGGGCTTGTCGGTGTAGACCAGTTTCCAGCCGTGCGATTCAAAGCCGCCGATCAGCGGGCCATGGCCGTCGAGGCGGTCGCGCAGGTACTTCGCCCAGTCGTAGGGCTGGATGGCGTTGAGCGTCTTCACCACGTCGTCGAAGGTGTAGGTGTTGGTGACGAAGCTGCCGTTGTCCATGCCGAAGAACGCTTTGGCGAAGTTGTCGATGCTCTTCTTGCCGCCGCTGAGTTCACGCAGCTTGCCGTCCACGTCCAGCCAGATCAGCTGGCCGGCGCTGTAGTAGTCCTCGCTGCCCTGGTAGTTGCGGTAGGGCAGCGGCGCGCGCTGGGCGATGATGGGATCGTTGGTGGTGTCCTGCACGTTGCGCCACGAGGCCAGGCCGGGACGGCCCTTGTCGTAGGTGGCGGCCACGTAGGCCCACATGTCGTGCGCCTGCTCGGCGTTCCACAGGCCCGAACGCGAGGCCATCACCTGGCCCCAGAACTGGGTCTGGCCTTCGTACACCCACAGCAGCGTGTCCTGCATCGGCACGTTGAAGTTCGGCGTCCACAGGTCGGCCGGACGGCGGTACTTGCCGTCCCACGAGTGGTTGTACTCATGCGAGAACAGGTCGCGCTCCAACGCGTTCTTGTCCCACTCGGTGAAGAAGTCGGCGCCGGTGCCGTCCTCGCTGGACTGGTGGTGCTCCAGGCCTTCGCCGCCCATCTTGTCGCTGAGCGAGACGAGGAAGTCGTAGTGGCCGTAGTGGTGCGCGCCGTACAGCTTGTACATCTGCTGCACGAGGTTGCGGAACGGCTTTTCCTGCTCCGGCTTGATCTCGAGGTACTTCGGGGCGTCGGCCACGATGTCCATGTGCACCGGCGCCTTGGCGCCCGGATCGAGGTCGAGGCGCTTGAAGTACTTGCCGGCGAAGATCGGCGAGTCCACCAGGGTGTTGTAGGTGGTGGTCTTGAAGTGCACGGTGTCGCCGTCGCGCGAGGCCGTTTCCAGCGCGGTGCCGAACTGCCAGCCGGTGGGGAACTTGGCGCTGGCGTCGACCTTGATCTGGCGGGTGTAGTAGCCGGCGGGGTACAGGGTGTTGGCGTTCCACTGCAGGTCGAGCATCTCCGGCGTCATCACCACGCGGCCCTCGCGGGTGTTCTGCGGCGAGAGGTACTGGAAGTCCACCTCGACGTCGCTCGCGCCCTGCGGCACCTCGACGTGGAAGGCGTAGACGTTGAGCGGGTCGCGCACCCACGGCAGCACCTGGCCGTTGGCCTTCACCACCAGGCCGGCGAACTTGTCGATGGGGCCGCTGGGCTCGTGGTCGCCGGGGATCCACTCCGGATACAGCAGGGTCAGCGGACCTGCCTGCGCGGGCACCACTTCGTGCACGCGGAAAATGCGGTGCGCGAGGTCGGTGGCGTCCACGCTGATCTGCAGCGTGCCCGGGTAGGCCACGTCCCTGGGCGGCGGCACGTCATCGGCGAGCACGTTGAGGCTGACCAGGCCGATGGCACTGGCGACGATGGCTGAAGCAAGGCGGGTGACTTTCACTGGGGACTCCCTGGGCAACGGTCCGCGCGACGGACATGCGGCGGACAAGACCTGTCGATGCTAGTCCTGCGGCGCGCGCGACTCCCCTGCCAAAGGTCATCCACGCGGCTGAACGAATGCCCCCATGGGTTGTTAAGCGAAAGCTTCGCGCAAGGCGGCGGAACCACCGTGGCCGCCGTCGCGTATCCCCGCGCGGCACTCCACGGGCTTCCCCTCCCGTGGCGATCGCAAGAACAAAAACAGGAGTCCACTCCCATGAACAAGCTACTCGTCTCCGTTTCCATCGCCGCCCTGCTCGCCTCCCCCTTGGCCGCCCGCGCGGACGACAGCAACAGCAACGGCAACCCCGACCAGCTGCAGAACTTCTACGTCGCCGGCAACCTGGGCCAGACCCAGAACCGCAACAGCTTCTTCAACCACGACAACAGCGTGTTCCAGAACGTGCGCTTCGGCTGGCGCTGGAACGGCTACGTCGGACCGGAAGTCGGCTACGTCTACCTCGGCCGCCCCAAGACCGTGAACGACGGCGTGGAGAACAACCTCAAGTCGCGCGCCGCCACCGTGGGCGTGGACGGCAGGTACGACATCGACGGCAGCCGCTGGTTCGTCACCGGCCATGCCGGCTACATGCGCTCGATGAGCTACATGGGCGAAATCTACGGCAACGCCGAGTCGCGCCAGAAGAGCTGGAACAACGGCTGGTTCGCCGGCGCCGGCGTGGGCTACGACGTCACCCGCGACGTGAGCCTGGCGGTGAACTACGACAACTACCGCCTGCAGTACGGCCGCCCCACCGACGGCCAGCAGCGCTCCAACGTGGCGGCGTTCTCGGCTTCGCTGGAATACCGCTTCTGAGCCATCGCACCAACGTCGTGCAAAAACAACGGCCGCCCTCGGGCGGCCGTTGTTTTGTGCGGCGGCGACGTGTTACTTGCGCGGCGCGGCGATGGCGTCGAGCCAGTCCTTGCCGTCGGCGCGCACCAGGTGCGGGTAGCGCAGGCCGCCGTGGTAATCGATCTTGACGGTGCTGTAGACGTCAACGTTCTTCACCAGCAGCTCGATCGGCGCGCTGCCGCCCTTGGCCGCCGTCACTGCGTCCTTCAGCGCGTCCGGCGAGTAGTCCTTGCCGTTCACCGCGACGACCTCCAGGCCGGGCACGAGGCCGGCCTCGAAGGCCGGGCCGTTCCACTGCACGTCGTAGATCTCGCCGCTCTTGGATACGGACAGGCCCAGCGAGGCGGCCAGGTCGGCGCTGTGGCGGATGCTTTCCATCGCCTTGGTCTGCGCGTTCGGCTGGTCGGTGTAGACCAGTTTCCAGCCGCCGCGCGCGATGCCGTGCTCGGGCAGGTCCGGGCCGGTGTAGTCAAGCCGCTCGCGCAGGAACTTGGCCCAGTCGAACGGCTGCACCTGGTTGAGCGTGTTCACCACGTCGTCGAAGGTGTAGGTCTTGGTGACGTAGCTGCCGTTGTCCATGCCGTAGAAGGCGTGCGCGAAATCGTCCAGCGAATGCTTGCCGTGGCTGAGTTCGCGGATCTTGGTGTCCACGTCCAGCCACAGCAGCTGGCCTTCGGGATAGAAGTCGGTGCCGCGACGCCAGTTGGCCCAGCCGCCGCCGCCGTAGTAGGTGAGCGGCGCGGCGTCGGCGGTGTCCTGCAGCGAGCGCCACGCGCGGCCGGTGCGTGCGCTCATCGACGCGTCGATGTTGGCCATGGTGTCGCGGAACTGCTCGGGCGACCACAGGCCGGCGCGCGCGGTGAGCACGCTGCACCAGTAGTCGGTGAGGCCTTCGTACACCCACAGCAGGTCGTCCTGCATCTTCACGTTGAAGTTGGGCGTCCACAGGTCGGCCGGGCGGCGGAACTTGCCGTTCCACGAATGCACGAATTCGTGCGGCATCAGGCTGGCCGCCAGCGTGTGCATGTCGTCGTTGGTGAAGAAGTCGGCGGGCAGGCGGTCGTCGCTGGACTGGTGGTGCTCCAGGCCGAAGTGGCCGGTATGGTCGGACAGCGTGAGCAGGAAGTCGTAGTGATCGTAGTGATGCGCGCCGAACAGCAGGTTGGTTTGCGCCACCACCGCGCGCTGCTGCGCGAGTTCCTTGTCGGTAAGCTTCACGTCCTTCGCGTCGTCGCCCACCACGTTGAGGTGCACCGGCACCTTGGCACCCGGCGCAAGGTCCACGCGGTCGAAGTATTCGCCCGCGATCAGCGGCGAATCGACCAGGTTGTTGAAGGTCAGCGGCTTGAACTGCACGGTGCCACCGCTCTGGCTGGCCACGTCCATCGCGGTGCCGAACTTCCAGCCGACGGGCAACTGCACGGTGGGCTGGATGTGGATGTCGCGCGAGTAATAACCCGCCGGATAGAACGCCACCTGGTTGAACTCGATGTCCACCAGGTTCGGCGTGGACGAGGCGCTGGCGCCGAACAGGCTGCCCTCGCCCGGCGCGGGCGAGAGGAACTGGAACGAAAGGTCGAGCTGGCTCACGCCCTGCGGCACGTCGAGGTGGACCGCGTACATGTCGCGCAGGTCGCGGCGCCACGCAAGCTGCTTGCCGTTCGCGGTGATGATCAACCCGGCCACGTTCTGGATCGGGCCGGACGGCGCGTGCTCGCCGGGGATCCACTCGGGATACAGCAGGGTGAACTCGCCCGGCTTGACCGGGATCGTCTCGTGCACGCGGAACATGCGCTTCGGCGCACCGGTGAGGTCCACGTTCAACGTGAGCATGCCGTCATACGGCGTATCGACCGGCGCGGCACGACGCGCGTCCTGCGCATGCGCGGCGGAAAGCGACAGCGCCCCGACCACCGCGGCGGCGATCAGGCTGGAACGGAAGGTATGGCGATTCACGGCAGGCTCCGGCAGGCAACAAGATGGCCGATGGTAGGCCGCCCCTTGCGACCGCCACCCTGCCAGAGGTCATGCCGCGGGACGAAACTACTTGCGCCGCGCCCGCGGCCTGATTCAGCCGGCCTTCTCCAGCTGGCTGTGCCGCATGCCGTAGCCGAGGTAGATCACCATGCCGAGGCTAACCCAGATCAGGAACACCTTCCAGGTGATCGCCGGCAGTTCCGCCAGCAACCAGATCGAGAACGCCACGCCGACCAGCGGCACCAGCGGCACCCACGGCGTGCGGAACGCGCGGTGCAGGTCGGGCTTGCGTCGGCGCAGGATCATCACCGAGGTACAGATCACGATGAAGGCCGAGAGCACGCCGATGTTCACCAGCTTGGCGACTTCCTCGATCGGCAGCAGCCCGGCCACCAGCGCGGTGAACACGCCGAGCACGATGGTCGGGCGATGCGGCGTGCCGTAGCGCGGATGCACCTTGGCGAACCAGCCCGGCAGCAGGCCGTCGCGCGACAGCGCGAACCAGATGCGCGTGGCGCCCAGCATGAAGGCGAACAGCACGCTGATCAGGCCGAACACCGCCGCCACCGACACCGTCAGCGCCACCCAGTGCAGGCCCAGGCCCTTGAACGCATCGGCCACCGGCGCCGCGGTGTTGAGCGTGGTGTAGTGCGCGATGCCGGTGAGCACCAGCGACACCGCGAGGTACATCGCCATCGAGATGCCCAGCGAGAGCAGCACCGCGCGCGGCAAGTCGCGTTGCGGGTTCTTCGATTCCTCCGCCGCCGTGGTCAGCGTGTCGTAGCCGAACACTGCGAAGAACACCACCGCAGCAGCAGCAGCCACGCCCTGGAAACCGAAATGCATCGCGCCGTCGGCGCCCATCGCGCGGGCCGGGATGAACGGCACCCAGTTGCCCGGCTTCACGTAGAACGCGCCGATACCGATCACCAGCACCACGGCGGCTACCTTGATCGCCACCACCAGCGTGTTGAAGCGCGCGCCCCACTCGGTGCGGAAAGTCAGCAAGGCCGCCACGCCCAGTGTCACCAGCGAGGCGATCACGTTGAACACATGCCCGTCGCCGGTGCCGATGGCGCCCTGCGCCCACAGTGGAATGGCGATGCCCATGCCGGTGAGCGCCGACTGCACATAGCCGGACCAGCCGATCGCCACCACCGCCACGATCAACGCGTATTCCAGCAGCAAGTCCCAGCCGATCAGCCACGCCGCCAGCTCGCCGAGCACGGCGTAGCCGTAGGTGTAGGCGCTGCCGGTGACCGGGATCATGCCGGCGAATTCGGCGTAGCACAGCGCCGCCGCCGCGCTGGCGATACCCGCGATCAGGAACGAGAGGATCACCGCCGGGCCGGCATTGAGCGCCGCCTGCTGGCCCGCCAGCACGAACACGCCGACGCCGATGATGCCGCCAATGCCGATGGCGGTGAGCTGCCACAGGCCCAGCACGCGGCGGAAGTCGCTGCGCCGGCCCACCTCGCCCTGCAGTTGCTCGATGGATTTGTGGCGGAGCATTTTGCTCAGCAAAGACATGGACGCATCCCCTGTGGAAACCGGCCGATCATAGCGAATCGGCGCCGCGGGTCATGGGCCTTGGGTCATGCGCGCCGGATCAGGCCGGCAATGCAGGCACCAGCGTGGCGCGGCGCAGCCACGGCAAGGCCAGCGCGCTGGCGCCGAACACCAGCGCGAAAGCCGCGGCGATCTTGACGTCCAGATGTGCCACGCCAAACCAGCGCCCGCTGGCCAGCGGCAGCACCGCGCTGGCGAGCATGCGCCCACCCTCCGCCCACCACGCCCAGCGGCGGCCCTCCATCAACGCGCCCAGCACGCTGATGCCGAACACCAGCCAGGCCGCGTAAAGCAGCAAGGTCGGCAGACCCGCGCTTTCGGTGATGCCGAGGAACTGCGTGACCATGCCCAGCAACAGCGCGAACTGCAGCAGCACGTAGCCCTTCAGCGCCGCGCCCATCGCCGGGTCGAAACGTTCGGTGGGCATCGCGAAATCCGGCTTGGGAAAGCGCGCCGCCACGTCGGCCGGCCGCCAGCCCGGCGGCCTGATCCACACCTGCAGCTTGTCGCGCCAGCGGCGCGCGTGCCACGCGTCCTGTGCGGTGCGCCAGTACACCTCCACGTTCGCCCACAGCGGGTTCCAGCTGCGCAGCGGCGAACGCGTGCCGTACACCGGCGGATCGCGGTCGTCCTCTTCCACGAAGGTGCCGAACAGGCGGTCCCACAGGATCAGGATGCCGCCGTAGTTGCGGTCGAGGTAGCGGTCGTTCACCGCGTGATGCGCGCGATGGTTGGACGGCGAGCAGAACACGCGGTCGTACCAGCCCAGCCGGCCGATCTGCTCGGTATGCACCCAGAACTGGTACAGCAGGTCGATCAGCGCCACCACCACGAACACCTGCAGCGGCACGCCGAGGATCGCCAGCGGCAGGTAGAAAATCCAGCCGAGCAGCACACCGCTGCCGGTCTGCCGCAGCGCGGTGGAGAGGTTGTAGCGCTCGCTCTGGTGATGCACCACGTGGGCGGCCCACAGGATATTCACCTCGTGGCCCATGCGGTGCAGCCAGTAGTAGCAGAAGTCGTAGGCCAGCAAGGCGCCGATCCACACCGGCACGCTATCCGCCGGCAGGTGGAACAGCGCAAGGTGTTCGACGCACCACGCATAGATGCCGATGGTCAGCAGCTTGGCGAACACCGCCACCAGCTGCGAGATCGCGCCCAGCCCGATGCTGTTGACCGCGTCGTTGCTGGCGTAGGCATCGCGCCCGCGCAGCCCGGCCACCAGCATCTCGATGCCGATCAGCAGGAAGAACACCGGCGTGGCCCACGTGATGATGAGTTCCTGCGTATTCATGCCTTCTGCACCGAACGGGCGATCCACCACAAGGCCAGATAATACGTCGCCAGCACCCACAGGCTGGCCAGCGGCAGCGGGCCGCGGAAACGATCCCACGCGAGCAGCGTGTCGCTCAGCATGAACACCAAAGCGCCGCGCGCCGCCAGCCGCGCCGGCACGTCGCCATGCATCGCGCGCGCCAACGCCTGCCCGCCCATGCTGCACAGCACGGCCACGTAGACGATCACCGGCACACGCAGCGGCGCCGCGATCGCGCCCCACAATGCCGTCAGGTTCGCCGCGCCATAGGCGAGGCAGGCAAGCAGCGGCCACGCCGGCCTGGCGAAGCGGCTGTCGCCGAGCAGGGCCGCGATGAAGCACGCATGCCCGAGCAGGAAGGCCAGCAGCCCTGGGACGAACAGGTCGCCCGGCAGCATGAGGAACACGTCGCCCGCCAGCGAACACGCGATGCCGGCCAACACGAAGCGCCGGTAGCGCGCCGACACCGCCGGCCGCGCGCGCCATGCCAGCGCGAAGATCGACGCCGTCGCCAGCGGCTTGGCCAGCCAGTGCAGCCACAGCCACCCGTGCCCGTGCGTGGCCAACAGTGCACCGACGATCGCGGCACCCGCCGCCAGCAGCGTGGCGACGGCAAACCCGCGCGCGGCCGGTGCGCCGCGCGCGTCATTCATACACGTGCAGCCGGTGGAAGATCCACGCGTAGTAGGACGCCAGCAAGGCCTTGTCCGGGCAGTCGTCGAAACGGCCCTGGCAGCGATCACGCAAGGTGGTGGCGGCGGAGAAATACGGATCGGCGGGCAGGCCGGCAGCCTGCAGCACCATGGTCGGCAGAAATGCGATGTCG
The DNA here is from genome assembly GCA_040371205.1 of Rhodanobacter sp. NCBI lineage: Bacteria > Pseudomonadati > Pseudomonadota > Gammaproteobacteria > Lysobacterales > Rhodanobacteraceae > Rhodanobacter > Rhodanobacter sp. The sequence goes on along the minus strand of AP031382.1, from coordinate 76,763 downwards.
AGCGCCGGATAGCTAGGCAGCGGCGGCCCGGCGAAGTTGCTCTTGACCATGTAGTAGGTGAGGAAGTCGCGCTCCGGCACCAGTGCGGGCGGCAGCGTGCGCACCAGCGGACGGATCAGGCCATCGAAGGACGGCTGGTGATCGCCGAAGTGCACCAGCACGGTGGGCTGGGCGCGATCGAGGAAGTCGTGCTCCAGGCCCTGCATCGCCACGTCGGAATCGTGCAGGCGCCAGAGGTAGGTGTCGAAATCCAGCGCGCTTTCGTCCTTGCTGCCCAACCCCCGCACCATGTTGCGCCAGGGCAGCGGCAGCTTCGCCATCGGGTTGTCGTCGTGCGGGCCGTGCTGGTTGATCGTGAGTATCATCACGAACACCGGCTGGCCCGGCTTCTTCACCTTGTCGTAGACGTGCTTGGCCGCGGCGAACATCTGCGCGTCGGTCTCTTCCCACTCGTCCAGGCCCAGCTCGCCCGCACCATAGAGGTGATCGAAGCCATAGGCGCGGTATGCATCGCGGCCGTTGAGGAAGGCGCCGTTGGTGGGATAGATCGCGATGGTGAGGTAGCCAAGCCGGCGCAGCAGGTCGGGCAGCGTGTCGTGCACGTGCGGCGCCAGCACGAAGGGCGCATACATGCCGCCGGCGCCGAAGATGTCCTGCGGCAGGCCGGTGTGCACCGCAAACTCGCTGACCCAGGTGCCGCCGCCCCAGGTATGCGTGCGAAGCAGGCCGGTGCCGCGCGTGCGCGCGTCGGGCTGGAACATCGCAAACTTGCAACCGGGAACGTCGCAGGCGGCGAAGGTCGAAGGATCGAACGTGCTCTCCTCCAGCACCTGCACGATGTCGGGATACGGTGCCGGCCGGGTGTCCGGCAGGCCGTTCGCGGTAGCGCTCCATTGCCGCTGCGCCGCTGCGTCGTCCGCCATTGCCGGCATCCGCACACCCGCGTCGTTGATGTTGATGAAGAAGTTGGTGAGCTGGGCGTCGTCGGAAAGTTTGTCCCAGACGTCGCGGTTGTGCAGGCTGGCGAACGGGCCTTCCGGCAGCAGGCATACGCGAAACGCCACCGCACACAGCAACACGCCGGCCACGCGCAAGCTTGCCGTGCCCCAGCCTCGCCGCCGCGCGAACAGCGGCCGATCCAGGCGCCACGCGGTCACCAGCACCAGCGGCACCAGCACCAACACGCCGGTGGCCAGCAGGTAAAGGTGCGGGTAATGGCGCAGCGTGGCGATCAGGCTGGAACGCGCGTAATAAACGAAATCCGCCGGCATCAACGCGGTTTCGAGGTAATTCTCCTTGAGTTCGGAGATGAAGCGCAGTGCGAGAAACAAGCCGCCGCCCAGCACCAGTGCAAAGGCAACGCGCGCGGTGGCGCACAGCAGCGCACCGACGACGAACAGCGTCAGCACCAGCACGAACAGCTTCTGCAGCGGCTCCGGCTCCGGCCACGCCGCCGCCCAGGCGCAGCCCGCGAAAGCCAACGCGGCGAGCACCCGCGCCACGCCATGACGCGTGAAGCTGGACGGAAAGCGAATCATGCGAAGAGCCCCCTGCTGCCACTTTTCTGTTGCGAAGACGGCATCTTAGCGTGCATGCGCTGGCCGATTCGCAGTTCGACATCGAAGGAGCCGTGCCCGAGCATGGCATCCCTGCGTTCTTCCGGGCGAGCCGCTTTGCACCGGCGCAAAAACAAACACCCCCACCGTTTCCGGTGAGGGTGTTTAGGGATAAAGCCCCTGGCGGTGACCTACTCTTGCATGCAAGTGCACACTACCATCGGCGCGGCTGCGTTTCACTTCCGAGTTCGGGATGGGATCGGGTGGGACCACAGCGCTATGGCCGCCAGGGAAGGGGTTGAAGCAGCGCAAATGCGCCCGCTTCAAGAGTTTGGCAAACGAGTGACAAGCGTCCGGGTTCGTCTGGAACCGGCACGTGGCAAAGGCCACTTGGGGTTATATGGTCAAGCCGCACGGCTCATTAGTACGCGTAAGCTCAATGCATTGCTGCACTTCCACACCGCGCCTATCAACCACTTAGTCTAAATGGTGCCTACAGGAGAGTTGAACTCTCGGGAGATCTCATCTTGGGGCGCGCTTCCCGCTTAGATGCTTTCAGCGGTTATCGCTTCCGTTCATAGCTACCGGGCAATGCCATGGGCATGACAACCCGAACACCAGCGGAACGTCCACTCCGGTCCTCTCGTACTAGGAGCAGCCCCCCTCAAATCTCCAACGCCCACGACAGATAGGGACCGAACTGTCTCACGACGTTCTGAACCCAGCTCGCGTACCACTTTAAATGGCGAACAGCCATACCCTTGGGACCGGCTACAGCCCCAGGATGTGATGAGCCGACATCGAGGTGCCAAACACCGCCGTCGATATGAACTCTTGGGCGGTATCAGCCTGTTATCCCCGGAGTACCTTTTATCCGTTGAGCGATGGCCCTTCCATACAGAACCACCGGATCACTAAGACCTACTTTCGTACCTGCTTGATCCGTCGATCTTGCAGTCAAGCACGCTTATGCCTTTGCACACAGTGCGCGATGTCCGACCGCGCTGAGCGTACCTTCGTGCTCCTCCGTTACTCTTTGGGAGGAGACCGCCCCAGTCAAACTACCCACCATACACGGTCCCTGACCCGGATTACGGGCCGAGGTTAGAACGTCAAGCACTTCAGGGTGGTATTTCAAGGATGGCTCCACCGAAACTGGCGTCTCGGTTTCGTAGCCTCCCACCTATCCTACACAGAAGAACTCAACGTTCAGTGTAAAGCTATAGTAAAGGTTCACGGGGTCTTTCCGTCTTGCCGCGGGAACGCTGCATCTTCACAGCGATTTCAATTTCACTGAGTCTCGGGTGGAGACAGCGCCGCTGTCGTTACGCCATTCGTGCAGGTCGGAACTTACCCGACAAGGAATTTCGCTACCTTAGGACCGTTATAGTTACGGCCGCCGTTTACTGGGGCTTCGATCAAGAGCTTCGCCTTGCGGCTGACCCCATCAATTAACCTTCCAGCACCGGGCAGGCGTCACACCCTATACGTCCACTTTCGTGTTTGCAGAGTGCTGTGTTTTTGATAAACAGTCGCAGCGGCCAGGTTACTGCGACCCTCTAGTGCTCAGTCACGCACGTGACCACACCGGAGGGCGCACCTTCTCCCGAAGTTACGGTGCCATTTTGCCTAGTTCCTTCACCCGAGTTCTCTCAAGCGCCTTGGGATTCTCACCCTGCCTACCAGTGTCGGTTTACGGTACGGTTTGCTGTAGCTGAAGCTTAGTGGCTTTTCCTGGAAGCGTGGTATCAGTCACTTCGCCCCAAAGGGCTCGTCTCGGTGCTCGGCATAAAGAGGGCCGGATTTGCCTAACCCTCATGCCTACCGCCTTTCCCCGGGACAACCAACGCCCGGTAGACCTAACCTTCTCCGTCCCCACATCGCACTACAGTCAAGTGCTGGAATATTAACCAGCTTCCCATCGACTACGCATTTCTGCCTCGCCTTAGGGGCCGACTCACCCTGCGCCGATGAACGTTGCGCGAGGAAACCTTGGGCTTTCGGCGTGCGGGCTTTTCACCCGCATTATCGTTACTCATGTCAGCATTCGCACTTCCGATACCTCCAGCAGACTTTACAATCCACCTTCACAGGCTTACGGAACGCTCCTCTACCGCGCACACAAAGTGTGCACCCCGAGCTTCGGTGTCTAGCTTAGCCCCGTTAAATCTTCCGCGCAGACCGACTCGACCAGTGAGCTATTACGCTTTCTTTAAAGGATGGCTGCTTCTAAGCCAACCTCCTGGCTGTCTATGCCTTTCCACATCGTTTTCCACTTAGCTAGAACTTGGGGACCTTAGCTGCGGGTCTGGGTTGTTTCCCTTTTCACGACGGACGTTAGCACCCGCCGTGTGTCTCCCGGATAGTCTGTCCTGGTATTCGGAGTTTGCCATGGTTTGCTAAGTCGCGATGACCCGCTAGCCATAACAGTGCTCTACCCCCAGGAAGATTCGTCCGAGGCGCTACCTAAATAGCTTTCGAGGAGAACCAGCTATCTCCGAGTTTGTTTAGCCTTTCACTCCTATCCACAGCTCATCCCCATCTATTGCAACAGATGTGGGTTCGGTCCTCCAGTGCGTGTTACCGCACCTTCAACCTGGCCATGGATAGATCACTCGGTTTCGGGTCTACTGCCAGAGACTATGCGCCCTATTCAGACTCGGTTTCCCTTCGCCTCCCCTATACGGTTAAGCTTGCCACTGACAGTAAGTCGCTGACCCATTATACAAAAGGTACGCAGTCACCCTTGCGGGCTTCCACTGCTTGTACGTATACGGTTTCAGGGTCTATTTCACTCCCCTCTCCGGGGTTCTTTTCGCCTTTCCCTCACGGTACTTGTTCGCTATCGGTCAGTCAGGAGTATTTAGCCTTGGAGGATGGTCCCCCCATGTTCAGACAGGGTTTCTCGTGCCCCGCCCTACTCAATTTCACACCTAATGCCCTTTCGTCTACGGGGCTATCACCCGCTATGGCCGGCTTTTCCAAACCGTTCGACTAAAACACTAGATGCTTTTGGGCTAGTCCGCGTTCGCTCGTCGCTACTGACGGAATCTCGGTTGATTTCTTTTCCTCCGGGTACTTAGATATTTCAGTTCCCCGGGTTCGCTTCCAGCAGCTATGTATTCACTGCAGGATACCTATTGCTAGGTGGGTTTCCCCATTCGGACATTGCCGGATCAAAGCTTGTTGCCAGCTCCCCGACACTTTTCGCAGGCTGCCACGTCCTTCATCGCCTCTGACTGCCAAGGCATCCACCGTATACGCTTGGTCGCTTGACCATATAACCCCAAGTCGCCTCAGGATTACACGTTTCAAACCACCTGTTCGTGCCTTAACACATGTCTCGGTTCGGTTTGAACCAAGACGCTTGTCACTCGTTTGCCAGTTTTCAAAGAACACAAGAACGGCCTCAATGCCGCCTCGCTTCACAATCTTTTCGTGTGCTTGTCTTCACGTCGTCCAACATGGTGGAGCCAGTCGGGATCGAACCGACGACCCCCTGCTTGCAAAGCAGGTGCTCTCCCAGCTGAGCTATGGCCCCATGCTTGGTAGAGATGCACAGGTTGGTGGGTCTGGGAGGACTCGAACCACCGGCCTCACCCTTATCAGGGGTGCGCTCTAACCACCTGAGCTACAGACCCGCAAAGCTTTCTTGCAGGGACGCTACGTGAATACAGGTGTCTTGTGTGGACGTCTTGCGCGACGTGTCGCGCTGTCGTTCTCGAAAGGAGGTGATCCAGCCGCACCTTCCGATACGGCTACCTTGTTACGACTTCACCCCAGTCATGAACCACTCCGTGGTCGTCGTCCCCCTTGCGGTTAGACTAACGGCTTCTGGAGCAACTCACTCCCATGGTGTGACGGGCGGTGTGTACAAGGCCCGGGAACGTATTCACCGCAGCATAGCTGATCTGCGATTACTAGCGATTCCGACTTCATGGAGTCGAGTTGCAGACTCCAATCCGGACTGGGATCGGCTTTCTGGGATTGGCTCCACCTCGCGGTATTGCAACCCTCTGTACCGACCATTGTAGTACGTGTGTAGCCCTGGCCGTAAGGGCCATGAGGACTTGACGTCATCCCCACCTTCCTCCGGTTTGTCACCGGCAGTCTCCTTAGAGTTCCCACCATTACGTGCTGGCAACTAAGGACAAGGGTTGCGCTCGTTGCGGGACTTAACCCAACATCTCACGACACGAGCTGACGACAGCCATGCAGCACCTGTGTTCCGATTCCCGAAGGCACTCCCGCATCTCTGCAGGATTCCGGACATGTCAAGGCCAGGTAAGGTTCTTCGCGTTGCATCGAATTAAACCACATACTCCACCGCTTGTGCGGGCCCCCGTCAATTCCTTTGAGTTTCAGTCTTGCGACCGTACTCCCCAGGCGGCGAACTTAACGCGTTAGCTTCGACACTGATCTCCGAGTTGAGACCAACATCCAGTTCGCATCGTTTAGGGCGTGGACTACCAGGGTATCTAATCCTGTTTGCTCCCCACGCTTTCGTGCTTCAGCGTCAGTGTTGTCCCAGATGGCCGCCTTCGCCACTGATGTTCCTCCCGATCTCTACGCATTTCACCGCTACACCGGGAATTCCACCATCCTCTGACACACTCTAGCTCGCCAGTATCCACCGCCATTCCCAGGTTGAGCCCGGGGATTTCACGGCAGACTTAACGAACCGCCTACGCACCCTTTACGCCCAGTAATTCCGATTAACGCTTGCACCCTTCGTATTACCGCGGCTGCTGGCACGAAGTTAGCCGGTGCTTATTCCTCAGGTACCGTCAGCTCCACGGGGTATTGGCCCATGGCATTTCGCTCCTGATAAAAGTGCTTTACAACCCGAAGGCCTTCTTCACACACGCGGCATTGCTGGATCAGGCTTGCGCCCATTGTCCAATATTCCCCACTGCTGCCTCCCGTAGGAGTCTGGGCCGTGTCTCAGTCCCAGTGTGGCTGATCATCCTCTCAGACCAGCTAGCGATCGTCGCCTTGGTAGGCCATTACCCTACCAACTAGCTAATCGCACATCGGTTCGTCCAACCGCGCGAGGTCTTGCGAGCCCCCGCTTTCTCCCATGGGACGTATGCGGTATTAGCGTAAGTTTCCCTACGTTATCCCCCACGTTTGGGTAGATCCCGATGCATTACTCACCCGTCCGCCACTCGCCACCCGGTATTGCTACCTGTGCTGCCGTTCGACTTGCATGTGTTAGGCATGCCGCCAGCGTTCAATCTGAGCCAGGATCAAACTCTTCACTTAAGTTTTCGATGGCCGAAACCATCTATCTTTCTGAAGCGTGACCCCAACCAATCAAAACTCATTACTGACTTTCTTTTGGGTGGGACGCTTGCATTGCTTGGACAGGTCATCGACCCGCCAGCGCAAGGCGTCCACACAATTCACCTGTGCACACTGTCAAAGATCACATCACCGCGGAGCTTGCCGCCAAGGGACATTTCGTCCCGGTGAGCCGCCTACTATACATCGTCTTTTCGGTCCGTCAACACCCTCGAAGAACTGTTTTTCTGCGGGGTGGGTGACGCACCGTGCCGATGCGGCAGCGGGGCGCGAATAGTAGGCAGGCACCCTCATATTGGCAAGCACTTTCTTCGAAGAATTTTCACTCTTTCGCGCAAACCATTGATCTTGCGCGAAACAAGTTCCAAAGATTGCGCCTGACGATCAGCCGCCGGTCAATCGCACCCGGGCAAAGTTGCGCTTGCCGACCTGCAGCACGCCTTCGAATCCCACAGTGAATAGGCGCTGCGGGTCCTCCACCACGTGTGCATCGATGCGTACCGCACGCTCCTTGAGCTTGCGGCTTGCCTCGGAATTGCTCGTTGTGAGTCCCGCCGCTGTAAGCAGCCCCGGCAGGCGCAGGCCCTCGGCAGGGGCAACGATTTCAGTGAGCGGAAGCAGCGAGGTATCGCCTTCGCCGCGCACGACGGCATGCCAGCCTGCGATGGCCTGTTCGGCGGCAGCCGCATCGTGGAAGCGCGTGGCCAGTTCCCGCGCCAGGCGCAACTTCACGTCGCGGGGATTCAGGCCGCCGCTCTCGATGGCTTGCTTGAGTTCCTTTGCTTCATCGACGCCGATCTCGAAACTGAGCAAATCGATCCACTTCCACATCAGGGCATCGCCGATCTTCATCGTCTTGGTGACGATATCGATCGCCGGCTCGTCGATGCCGATGTAGTTGCCCAGCGACTTGGACATCTTGTTGACGCCGTCCAGGCCTTCGAGCAGCGGCATGGTGAGCACGATCTGCGGCTTCTGGCCGAAGTGCTCCTGCAGGCCGCGGCCCATCAGCAGGTTGAACTTCTGGTCGGTACCGCCCAGTTCGACGTCGGCCTCCAGCGCCACCGAGTCGTAGCCCTGGGTCAGCGGATACATGAACTCGTGGATCGCGATTGGCTGCTGAGCGGCATAGCGCTTGGCGAAATCGTCGCGCTCCAGCATGCGCGCCACGGTGTGCTGCGCGGCGAGCCTGATCATGTCAGCCGCCGTCATCTTGCCGAACCACTCGGAATTGAAGCGCACCTCGGTGCGCTCGCGGTCGAGCACCTTGTACACCTGCGCGGCGTAGGTCTCGGCGTTCTTCAGCACGTCCTCGCGGGTGAGCGGCTTGCGCGTGGCGTTCTTGCCGGTGGGGTCGCCGATCATGCCGGTGAAATCGCCGATCAGGAAAATCACCTGGTGCCCCAGGTCCTGGAACTGGCGCATCTTGTTGAGCAGCACGGTGTGGCCGAGATGCAGGTCCGGCGCGGTGGGATCGAAGCCGGCCTTGACGCGCAGCGGACGGCCACTCTTCAAGCGTTCCAGCAAATCTTCGCGCTTGATGATCTCGTCGGCACCACGCGCGATCGTGGCCAGCGCCTGCTCAGGTTGGTTCATGTGTCCCTCGGAATCAGTGGTTGCCATGACAGCCATTCGGGCGATGGCAATCACATTTCAACGTTAATTGTGCGTTAATCGAAAACCTGACGCAAACCCTTGAAGGAAAAGGGATTGACGCACTTGTCACGAGGCGTCTATGGTACGTGGAATTGTTACTTTGTACGATGAGGCTCGCGCGGCATGAGTGGAAAAAAACGGGGGGGGCTCCGTACACGCAAGCAGGCCATCAGCCGCAAGGCACAGCATAGGCACTGCAGCTTCTACGAACGCTGCGCGCATTGGTCGTTCGATCGCTCCGAATCCGCCACGCCGATCCATTGGCACCGCGAACGCTGGGTGCTGGCCGGCACCGCCTTGATGGCGACCCTGCTCTCCGGCTTCATCATGCCGGCCTGGGCCACCGCGATGAAGCCCGCGCCCACGGTCGAGGCGCATACCCTGCTGCCGCTGGCATTGCCGAAGCTGAGCCCGGCGCAGCAAACCGCCTCCACGGTGGACGATTGGCAAGTCGTGCGGGTGCAGCCAGGCCAGACGCTCTCCGACATCTTCACCGGCCAAGGCCTCAGCCTCACCGACTTGCAGAAGGTGATGGATGCGGCCGGCGACGCGAAGTCCGCCCTGCAGAACATCCGGCCCGGCGAGGAATTCGACTTCCTGCTCGGCAACGACGGCAGCCTGCGCGGCTTCCGCTTCGACAAGGATCAGACCAGCCGCGCCATCGTCCGCCTCGACGGCACGCAGCCCGCATTGACGCTGGAAGCCCGTGCGATGGACGTGCGCGAGGAAGTGGCGCACGGCGTGATCCGCAGCAACCTGTATGCCGCTGGCGACCAGGCCGGACTGAGCCCGGCGATGGTGGGCAAGCTCGCCGACCTGTTCAAGTACGACATCGATTTCGTGCAGGACCTGCGCGAAGGCGACAGCTTCACGGTGATCTACGACGACATCTACCGCGACGGCGCACGCTACGGCGAAGGCGGCATCGTGGCCGCGGAATTCGTGAACCAGGGCAAGCGCTACACCGCCTACCGCTTCAAGAAGGCGGACGGCGACTACGGCTGGTTCAGCGAGGACGGCCGCCCGCTCCAGAAGTCCTTCCTGCGCATCCCGGTGGATTTCACCCGCATCTCGTCGCCCTTCAGCAAGAACCGCCTGGATCCGATCACCGGCCGCCACCAGGAACACAAGGGCGTGGATTACGCCGCGCCGATGGGCACGCCGATCTACGCCGCCGGCGACGGCGTCATCAAGTTCCGCGGTTGGGAAAACGGCTACGGCAACTTCGTGGTGCTCCAGCACAACAAGGACATCAGCACGGCTTACGGCCACATGTCGCGCTTCGCCGCCGGCGAGCACGTCGGCTCGCATGTGAAGCAGGGCCAGGTCATCGGCTACGTCGGCATGACCGGCTGGGCCACCGGGCCGCACCTGCACTACGAATTCCGCGTCGACGGCGTGGCGCGCAATCCGCAGACGGTGACCCTGCCCAAGCCCGAGCCGCTGCCGGCCGCGCAACTGGCGAAATTCAAGGCCACGGTCGTGAAGCCGGAGCTGGCGCGCCTCGAACAGATCGACCGGCGCATCGAGCTGGCCCGCAACGACGCACCCGCCGCCAAGTCCGACAACTGAGCGGCGCGCCCGCGTGAGTGACGCTTCGTCGCTGTACCTCGGCCTGATTTCCGGCACCAGCGCCGACGGCATCGACGCCGTGTTGGTGTCGTTCGAGCAGGATCGCCCCCGCCTGCTCGCCGCGCACGCGCATCCGTGGCCTTCCGTGCTGCGCGAACGCATCCTTGCCGTGGCGCAGGGCGAAGCTGCGCTTGACCTCGATGCCTTCGGTCAGCTGGATATCGCGCTGGGCCATGGCTTTGCCGAGGCCGCCCTCGCACTGCTCAAGCAAAGCGGCACGCCGGCCGCCGCCGTGCGCGCCATCGGCTCGCACGGCCAGACCGTGCGCCATCGCCCCACGGGCGAACATGCGTTCACCCTGCAGCTCGGCGACCCCGCCACCATCGCGGAACGTTGCGGCATCGACGTGGTAGCCGACTTCCGCCGCGCCGACGTGGCCGCCGGCGGCCAGGGCGCACCGCTGTTGCCGGCCGTGCACGCGATGCTGCTGGCGCATCCGGGCCGCACACGGGTGGTGCTCAACCTCGGCGGCATCGCCAACATCACCGTGCTCGGCGCCGACGGCAGCGTCGTCGGCTTCGACACCGGCCCGGCGAACGGCCTGCTGGACGCGTGGTGCCTGCGGCATCGCGGCGAGGCCTTCGACCGCGACGGCATGTTCGCCGCCAGCGGCAGGATCGACGGCACGCTGCTCGATGCCTTGCTCGCCGACCCCTACTTCAGGCTGCCGCCGCCCAAGAGCACCGGCCGCGAGCACTTCCATCTCGACTGGCTGGGCACGCATCCGCGCACGACCGCGCTGGCGCCGGCCGACGTGCAGGCCACCCTGCTCGAACTCTCCGCGCGCAGCGTCGCCGAGGCCATCGTGCGCCACGCGCCCGACGCGGAAGACGTGCTCGCCTGCGGCGGCGGCGTGCACAACGGTGCGCTGATGCGCCGGCTCGCCGAACTGCTGTCGCCGCGCACGCTAGCCAGCACGGCCGCGTTCGGTGTCGACCCGGATTTCCTCGAAGCCACCGCCTTCGCCTGGCTGGCCCGGCAGCGCCTGCTCGGCCTGCCCGGCAACCTGCCTGCCGTCACCGGCGCACGCGGGCCGCGCGTGCTCGGCGCGATCCACGCCGCACCGCGCTGAACCGGTTCAGCCGGAGATCAAGCCTCGTGCACGACTGGCAACAACGCATCGCCACGTGCGACCGATAGCGCCTGCACGGTCTCGCGAAACACGGCTTGTTCCGCGGCATTCCACGGGCCGGCCAGCATGGCGAGTTCGTCAGCATCGACCGAGGCTTCGGCCTGCCGGCCGTTTTCGGCCACGCCGAGGCCGCGCCGCAATGCATGCAGCAGTACCTCGTTGAGGCTCCACTGGCGCGCCTTGGCGAACGCCTGGATGCGTTCGGCCAGCAGATGATCGACTTGGCGTATCACGAGATCGGGCATGGCACCGCCGCTTCGTTGTCCGCCCCCTGTACCGCCGATCGTCGCCAAGGGCGCGACAAGCGGCAATCGCCGGCTCGACGATCCGTGGCGCAGTTCGCAATGCACCTTCAGCTGGCGTTCGAGGAAGGCGCAGCATGGAAGCCGGCGCAGAGACAATCGACTCGATTCAATGTGGGTGTACCAGCTCGGCATGGTTGATCGCGCGACGCAACACAACAACCAGCACCAGGCCAGGCAAAGCCGACAATGCAGTAATCGCGAAGAAGTTGGACCAGCCTACATGCGGCACCAACCACGCTGCCAACGGCCCCAGGAACACTCGTCCCACTGCCGACAACGAAGACAGCAATGCGTATTGCGTGGCCGAATAGCGCACGTTGCAAAGCGCAGTCACCAGCACCACGAAAGCAGTGCTTCCTAGGCCGCTGAAAAAATTTTCCGCGCCCACGACAATCGCCAGGACCCACAAGTTTGGGCCACTATGCACCAACCAGATGTACCCCAGATTCACCAGCGCCTGCAGCACTCCCAGCAACAGCAAGGCAGGAAAAAGCCGCATTCGCGTCACCACCCAGCCACCGGCCAGCGCACCAAGCAGACCAGCGGCAAGACCGAAAGTTTTGTTGATCACGCCCAGCTGGGTCAACGAGAACTGCGGCACGCGCAGCAGGAACGTAGTGGACAGCGACAACGCGAACGCATCGCACAGTTTGTACAGCACCATCAGCACCAGCCACGCCAACGCCAGCGCTCCATAGCGCCGGAAGAAGTCCATGAACGGGTGCACCACCGCCTCGGCGAAGCTGCGCGCAGGCTGTTCGTCTGGCGCTTCTGGCGAAGTCACAGTGACCAGGATCGCCGCCAGCATCAGCACGCCCATCAGGCGGTACACCCAGGGCCAACCCATATGGGCAGCAAGGATCAGCGACAACGCACCGGACACCAGCATCGCCGCGCGATAACCACCTTGCGCGAACGCGGTACCCCAGCCGCGTTCGACTGGCGGCAGCAAGTCAGTGCGATGAGCGTCATAAGCGATGTCCTGGGTAGCCGAAGCAAACGCCAGCAACACGCCGAAGAAGGCCAGCGTGGCGGCTGAACCTTGCGGCGTATAGAAACTCATGCTGATCAAGGCGGCACCACACAACAGCTGCATCAGCAGGATCCAGCCTCGTCGACGACCCAGGAACGGCAGCGGCAGGCGATCCAGCAGCGGCGCCCACAAGAACTTGAACACATAAGCTTGGCCGATCAGCGTAATCCAGCCGATGTCGCGCAAGCTCATCCCGGCGGTGGTGAACCAGGCCTGCAACGCAGGGCCTGAGAGCGCCAGCGGCAGGCCGGAAGCGAAACCCAGCAGACCAATGCTCAGGATGCGCCAGTTGCGCTGCGGTGTGATCGCCCTATTTTCAGTCGGCATAATCGACCGTATACGGCGCATGGTCGGAGAAACGCTCGTCGCGGTAGATCGCGCAACGCTTCAGTCGCTGGCCCAGCGCGGGGGTGACGAGCTGGTAGTCGATGCGCCAGCCCACGTCGTTCGCGCGGGCGTTGCCGCGGTTCGACCACCAGGTGTAGTCCTCGCCCTGCGGATGCAGGGTGCGGTAGCTGTCCACCCAGCCGCGTTCGACCAGGCCGTCCATCCACGCGCGCTCCTCCGGCAGGCAGCCGGAGTTCTTCTGGTTGGACTTCCAGTTCTTGATGTCCTTCGCGCTGCGCACGATGTTCCAGTCGCCGCACAGCACGTAGTCGCGGCCGTTTTCCAGCCACCCGTCGAGGATGGGCGCGAGCCACTCCATCGCCTTGAACTTGAACTGCTGGCGCTCGTCGCCGGAAGAGCCCGAAGGAATGTAGAACGACACCACGCTCAAGTTGCCGAACCGCGCCTCGACGTAGCGGCCTTCGTCGTCGAATGCGTCCCAGCCCAGCACGGTGCGTACCTCGTCGGGCTCGCGCTTCGCGTAGATCGCCACGCCGGAATAACCCTTCTTGCTGGTGGCGTCGCGGTAGAAGCAGTGGTGGCCGTCGGGGCGGAACATCGGGTCGGCGAGCTGATCCTCCTGCGCCTTGGTCTCCTGCAGGCAGACCACGTCGGCGCGCTGCTGCCGCAGCCATTCGAACACGCCCTTGGTCGCGGCCGAGCGGATGCCGTTGGCGTTGAGGCTGATGATGCGCATGCACGACTCCGGGAGCGATGCGGGCATCATAGCAACCATGCCCGCATCGCCCATCGTCCACGTCCGTTCCGTCACGCCCGAGCTGCGCGAGGCCGTGCTGTGCCTGCGCGTGCGTGCCGTGCAGGACGATTTCGTCAGCCCGCCCGCGCTGACTTTGCCCGATGCCGAGCAATGCCCCGGCAGCCAGCCGATGGCGATACTGCTGGACGACACGGTCATCGGCTACTACCGCATCGACCGCAGCGCGCGCAGCCTCGCCGGCCGCAACGAGGACGCCGAGGCGCTGGGGCTGCGCTCGTTCCAGCTCGATGCGGCATGGCAAGGCCGCGGCCTCGGCGCGCGGGCGCTGCAGGCCCTGCTGGCCGACCTCGTGCAGCGCCATCCGCAGGCGCGCCGCGTCGTGCTCACGGTGAACTGCGGCAATACCGCAGCGCTTGCGCTGTACCGCCGCGCGGGCTTCGCGGACAGCGGCACGCTGTACCATGGCGGCCGCTCCGGGCCGCAGCATCTGCTGTGGCGCCACCTGCCCTGAAGAGAGTTTCCATGCACGACTACCAGCGCGACTTCATCGAGCTCACCCTGCAGCGCGAGGTGCTGCGTTTCGGCGACTTCACGCTGAAGTCCGGCCGCCAAAGCCCGTACTTCTTCAACATGGGCCGCATCGATTCCGGCGCTGCGCTGGGCCAGCTCGGCCGCGCCTACGCCGCCGCGACGGTCAATGCGGGCATCGCGGTTGACATGTTGTTCGGCCCGGCCTACAAGGGCATCGCGCTGGCCGCCGCCACCGCCATCGCGCTGGCCGACCGGCACGGCCGCGACCTGCCCTGGGCCTACAACCGCAAGGAGGCCAAGGACCACGGCGAAGGCGGCGTGCTGGTCGGCGCGCCACTCAAGGGCCGCGTGCTGATCGTGGACGACGTGATGACCGCCGGCACCGCGGTGCGCGAATCGCTGGCGCTGATCCGCGCGCACGGCGCCGAACCGGCCGGCGTGCTGATCGCGCTGGACCGGCAGGAACGCGGCCAGGGCGAGCTTTCCGCTGCGCAGGAAGTGACGCGCGACCACGGCATCCCGGTGATCGCGATCACCAGCCTCGCCGACGTGCTGGCCTATGCGGGCGAGCGCCCGGAGCTGGCCGCCGAACACACCCGGCTCGTCGCGTACCGCGAGCGTTACGGCGCGCACCACTGAGCGCCGCGAGGACATCTATACTGCCGCGACAAGGGGAAACACTCATGCGCAAGCCACACCGCATCCTGATCGCCGCCGCGCTGCTCGCCAGCGCGCCGCTCCTTGCCCAGCAAAACTCCGGCAACAACGGCTATCGCTACAAGTGGGTGGATGCCCAGGGCCTGCCGCACTTCAGCGACAGCCTGACCCAGGACGCGCTCAAGTACGGCTACTCCGTGGTCAACGATCAGGGCATGGTGGTGCAGCGCGTGCAGCGCCAGCTCAATCCGGAAGAGCGCGCCGCCGCGCAAAAGCTCGCCAAGCAGCAGGCCGATGCCAAGCGCGCCGCGGACGATCAGGCTCGCACCGACGAGCAGATCCTGGCCGCCTACCCCGACGAAGCCTCGTACAAGGCCTCGCTGCAACAGGCGCTGGCGAACACGGACCAGCAGATCCACACCAGCAAGCTCAACCTGCGCAGCCAGGAGCAGGCGCTGACCGACCTGCTCGCCCGCGCCGCCGAATCCGAGCACAACAAACAGCCGGTGCCGAAATTCCTGCAGGACAGTATTGCCAAGCAGCGCAGCGTGGTGAGCGGCCTGCAGGCGTTGCTGCTGCGGCAAGAGGCCCAGCGCGACGAGCAAGCGCAGCAGCAGACGCAGCAACTCGCGCATTACCGCGCCCTGCAGGCGGCACAGAACCAGCAGGACTGAATCCGCCGCGGCAACCGCGTGAAGAGGCAAAGCGGCACACGCCGCCAGCGCGCGGCCCGATGCGTCAGAACGGCATCTTCAGCCGGAAATCCACCGCCAGCAGCCGCCGCCGGAACGCCATCTGGATGCGCTTGAGCGCCGCCGGATTGTCGGCATCGAAGCGCAGGACCAGCACCGGCGTGGTATTCGACGCGCGCACCAAGCCCCAGCCGTCCGGCCAGTCCGCGCGCACACCGTCGATGGTGACCATGGTGGCATCGTCGAAGCTCGCGTCCGCCATGAATTTTTCCATGAAGCGGTAGTGCTCGCCCTCGGCCATTTCGATCTTCAACTCGGGCGTGGAAACGCCCTTCGGCAGCGTGTCGAAGATTTCCTCGGGGCTGCGTTCCTCCAGATCGCCTGCGAGGATCTCCAGCAGGCGCGCGCCGGCGTAGATGCCGTCGTCGAAGCCGTACCAGCGCTCCTTGAAGAAGAAATGGCCGCTCATCTCGCCGGCCAGTTCCGCGCCGGTCTCGCGCATCTTGCCCTTGATCAGCGAGTGGCCGGTGCGCCACATCAACAGGCTGCCGCCGGCCTCGAGGATCTGGCCCTTGAGGTGCCCGGTGCACTTCACGTCGTAGATGATGGTGGCGCCCGGCTGGCGCGACAGCACGTCGCGCGCGAACAGCATCAGCAGGCGGTCGGGGAAGATGATCTCGCCCGCCTTGGTCACCACGCCGAGGCGGTCGCCGTCGCCGTCGAAGGCCAACCCGAGGTCGGCGCCGGTCTGCTTCACCGCGAGGATCAGATCCTCGAGGTTGTGCGGGTCGGACGGATCGGGGTGATGGTTCGGGAAGGTGCCGTCCACGTCGCAGTAGAGCGGCACCACCTCGCAGCCGATGCCGGCCAGCACCTGCGGCGCCACCGCGCCGGGGATGCCGTTACCGCAATCCACCACCACCTTGAGCGGGCGCTCGGCCTGCACGTCGGAGACGATGCGTTCGAGGTATTCGGGCAACACGTCGAGCTGGCGCAGCTGGCCGCCGCCGCCGCGTTCCAGCGCGTTGTCGGCGATGCGCCGGTACAAGTCCTGGATCGCGCCCTCGGACAGGGTCTGGCCGCCGACCACGATCTTGAAACCGTTGTAGTCCGGCGGATTGTGGCTGCCGGTGACCGCCACGCCGCAACCGGTATTGCAGTGGTAGGTGGCGAAATACACCACCGGCGTGGGCACCGCGCCGAGGTCGATCACGTCCACCCCGGCTTCGCGCAGGCCATCGCCCAGCGCGCCGGCCAGCTCCGGGCCGGACAGGCGGCCGTCGCGGCCGATCACGATCTCGGTGAGGCCCTGCTCGCGCATCAGCGTGCCGATCGACTGGCCCAGCAGGTGCGCCACGTCGGCATTGAGGGATTGGCCGACCACGCCGCGGATGTCGTAGGCGCGGAAGATGGCCGGGTCGATCGCCACGCTGGACGCAGTCCGCACCGCCGGTTCGGCCGGCGGCGGTGCCGCCGGCACCGCGAGCTTGGCCATCACCGGTTCCGGCGGCGCGGCCTTGCGCGCAGCCTCCTCGGCCTGCTTGAAGTCGTCGAGGTCGATGTCCCGCTCGACCAGCGGCTTGCTGGGCCGGCGCTGGCGCCACCACAGCAGGTAAAAACCGCCAACCAGCCCGGCCAGCGCCAGCAAGGCCGCCAGCGGCCACGAACGCGGCAGCACGATGAACGCCACCGGCAACGCCGCGGCCACGCTGAACGTGCTGCCCGGCACGATCTTGGCCATGGGTTCCGCTTCGGCGGCCACGTTGCCGTGGGAGAAGATGCGCATGTCGGTGTTGGCGTCGCCCTGGCGCAGGTCCAGCCGCCCGCCCGCGGGCGACACCGCATCGAAGGCCTGCTGCAGCGGTGCGAACGGCAGTTCCACCCACAGCCAGGCTTGCAGCGGCGTGCCCAGCGGCAACACCACGCTCAAGCGCCGGCGGTTCGTCGCCGGCGCAATGCTTTCGACGGGCGGCAAACCGTCGGCCGTCTGCGCGGCCATCAACTGCGCCGCCTTGGCGTAGCCGAACGCGCGGAAATCCGCATGCACCACCTCGCTGAGACTGGCGCTGTAGACATCAATCTGCTGCGCCTGCGGCAGCTTGGCTCGCAGCGCCGCCGCCAAGCCGGCGTGGTCGCCCTGCAACAAAGCGGGATCGAGCGATGCCACCGCCTTTTGCACCGTCTCGCGCTGCGCAGCCACCACCTGCGCCAGCTGCTGCACGGCGTTGTCGCGCGCCTGCCGCACGAGCGCGTCGGCGTGGCCTTCGTCGGCGATCAGCCACGCTTGCCATGCGCAGAACGCGCCCAGCAGACACAGCAGCGTGCCCAACGCCAGCGGGAGCAAGCGCCGCGTGTCCAGCTGCGCGCGCCATGGTTCCTTGGTCTCACTCATCGCCATCCCCAGCCCTGCAGCTATCCGCCATACGCGGCCTGGCCATGCCAGGCCGGATCACTTGATGCCCGTCGAACCGAAACCGCCCGCGCCGCGCGCGCTGGGCGCGAAATCGGCCACGATGTTCAGCCGCGCCTGCGCCACCGGCACCAGCAGCAGTTGGGCGATGCGGTCGCCCACGCCGATGGTGACCGGCTCGCGGCCGCGATTCCAGCAGGAAATCATCAGCGGGCCCTGGTAGTCGGCGTCGATCACGCCGACCAGGTTGCCCATCACCAGGCCCTGCTTGTGGCCCAGCCCGGAGCGCGGGACGATCAGCGCGCACCAACCCGGGTCGCCGATGTGGATGGCGATGCCGCTGGGCACCAGCGCGCTGTCGCCGGGTTGCAGCACCAGCGGTGCATCGAGCGCGGCACGCAGATCCATACCGGCACTGCCGGCGGTGGCCGCCTCGGGCAGCGGAATGCTGTCGCCCAGCCGCGGGTCGAGGATCTTCAGCTCCACATCCAGCATCGCCCCGCTC
Organism: Rhodanobacter sp.; assembly: GCA_040371205.1. Lineage (NCBI taxonomy): Bacteria > Pseudomonadati > Pseudomonadota > Gammaproteobacteria > Lysobacterales > Rhodanobacteraceae > Rhodanobacter > Rhodanobacter sp. Next base: position 58,245 of record AP031382.1, on the reverse strand, counting down.
ATCCGCGCACCACGCGATAGCGTTCGGCCACGCAGGCCACCAATTGCCGCGCCAGTTCGGCCTTGCCGGCGCGCGCCAGCGCCAGCATGCCATCGGCCCAATACACGTCGAGCGCATTGTCGGCGGTCTCGAAACCGAGGCCGTCGCCGACGCGGTTGGCGGCGATCATGTCCAGCCCCTTGCGCTGCAGCTTGTCCTGCGCGTAGCGCGCCACCTCGTGCGTCTCGGCAGCGAAGCCGACGAGGAAGGGATGCCCAGCCTGCGCCGACAGGCTGGCGAGGATGTCGGGATTTTCAGCCAGCTGCAGCACCAGATCCGCGCCGGCCTGCTTCTTGAGCTTGCACTCGGACACCGTGGATGGCCGGTAATCGCCCACCGCAGCGGCAGCGATGTAGATTTGCGCCTGCGCGCAGGCATCGAGTACCGCGGCATGCATCTGCGCCGCGCTGCGCACGTCGATGCGGCGCGTCACGCCCGGCGGCGTGGCCAGACTGACCGGGCCCGCCACCAGGGTCACCCGCGCGCCCGCCTCGGCGGCGGCCTGCGCCACCGCGAAGCCCATCTTGCCGGAGCTGCGGTTGCCGATGAAGCGCACCGGGTCGATGTCCTCGTAGGTCGGACCGGCGCTGACCACCACCTCCATGCCGGCCAGCGCGCCGCTGCCGAACGAGGCCGCCAGCGCATCGCGCAGTTCGTGCGGCTCCAGCATGCGGCCGGCGCCCACGTCGCCGCAGGCCTGCTCACCCGCGGCGGGGCCGAGCACCTGCACGCCGCGTTGGCGCAACTGCGCGACGTTCGCCTGCACGGCCGGGTGCGCCCACATCTGCTGGTTCATCGCCGGCGCCACCGACAGCGGCGCGGCGCTGGCCAGGCACAGCGTGGTGAGCAGGTCGTCGGCGTGGCCGTGCGCCAGCCTGGCGAGGATGTCCGCGCTGGCGGGCGCGATCAGGATGCGTTCGGCCCAGCGCGCCAGCTCGATGTGGCCCATCGCCGCTTCGGCGTTTTCGTCCCACAGCGTGGTGCGCACCGGCTGGCCGGACAGCGCCTGGAAGGTGGCCGCGCCGACGAAGTGTTCCGCACCCGCCGTCATCGCCACGCGTACCTCGGCGCCCTGCTCGCGCAGGCGGCGAACCAGTTCGCAGGACTTGTAGGCGGCGATGCCGCCGGACACTCCCAGCAGGATGCGGCGTTGGGCAAGACTCATGTAGGCAAGGCCTGACGTGCGGGCAGACGGTTAGCTTACCGGAATCATGCCGCATGGCTGCTGCCGGCAGCGCAGGTTCGCCGACATGCTTCCGGCATGAGCATCCGCGACTGGCCCGAAGGCGAACGCCCCCGAGAAAAACTGCTGGCGCGCGGCGTCGGCGCATTGTCCGATGCGGAGCTGTTGGCCGTGCTGCTGGGCAGCGGCGTGCGCGGCAAGGATGCGCTCGCGCTGGGCCGCGAGCTGCTGGCGAACGCCGGCAGCCTCGGCGCCCTGCTTGCCCGGCCCGACCGCACCGCACGCGCCGCCGGACTGGGCCCGGCCAAGCGCTCGCGCATCGTCGCCGCGCTGGAACTGGCGCGGCGCAGCCTTGCCGAACAACTCCATCAGCAGCCCGCGCTGGCCAACCCGCGCGACAGCGGCGACTATCTCAGCGCCCGCCTGCGCCATCTGCCCTACGAGGTGTTCGGCTGCTTGTTCCTCGACAACCGCCACCGCGTGCTGGCCTTCGAGGAACTGTTCCGCGGCACGGTCGACGGCGCCAGCGTGCATCCGCGCGAAGTCGTACGCGCCTGCCTGGCGCACAACGCTTGCGCGGTGATCCTGGCGCACAACCACCCCAGCGGCGTCGCCGAACCCAGCGCCGCCGACCGCGCCATCACGCGCGAGCTGCGCGACGCCTTGCAACTGGTGGGCGTGCGCGTACTCGATCATCTGGTGATCGGCAGCGGCGCCCCGGTGTCGATGGCGGCGCGCGGGCTGATCTGATCCCGCGCGGCGGAATTGCGGCGCACGCCTTGCGCTTCCCGGTGCGCGCATGCGCAGCAATACACCCAAAAAAAACGGCGCGGGGATGAGCCGCGCCGTGGATGCCAATTGGGGGAGCGGAGAGGCTGGCATCTCCGATGTACCAAGCTGGAGGGGAGTTCCGCCGGCACGCAGCCAGTCTGACTGTGCTGCATGACAGGCCGATGACGAGTCGCTACCGCAGACATGGCCTCCAAGCGCCCGTTACTTATGCACAAATCCCCGCAACCGGCATTTGCGGCCTCTTACGCAGGCACGACTTCAAGCATGGCTTTTAATTTATTGTTTTAAATACATTTATTTCCAAGATTGCGGAAGGCCCGCCGACTACGTACCTTGCGCTCCGCGCAGGGGCCAAGATTCCCCACAGACTTATCCACAAGCCATCGGGCTGCCCGGCCAAGGCGGCCTGCGCCCAAGGCCAGAGCCGCCCCGATCCGTCGCTCTGCTACGATTGCGGGTTCCATCCCGGAACCGCATGCGCCCGTGAAAGCCCAGCTGCACGAACTGATCCTCGGGGCCATCCATGCCCTGCAAACCCAGTCCGCCTTGCCCGCCGACCTGGCGCTGCCCGGTTTCGTGATCGAGCGCACGCGCAGCCGCGAGCACGGCGACTTCGCGTGCAACGCCGCGATGCTGCTGGCCAAGCATGCCCTGAGCCCAGCCGAAGGGGCCGCGCGCGCCAAGCCGCGCGAACTGGCCGAGAAGCTGGTGGCTGCGCTGCCGGCCAACGACTTGCTGGCCAAGGTGGAGATCGCCGGCCCCGGCTTCATCAACTTCTTCCTGGCCGCCGACGCCAGCCGGTCGCAGGTGCGCCGCATCCTCGAACAAGGCGCCGCCTACGGCCGCAGCGCGCAGGGCGCGGGGCGCACGGTGGGCGTGGAGTTCGTTTCGGCCAACCCGACCGGACCGCTGCACGTGGGCCACGGCCGCAACGCGGCGCTGGGCGATTGCGTGGCCCGCCTGCTGGAAGCCAGCGGCTGGAACGTGAGGCGCGAGTTCTACTACAACGATGCCGGCGTGCAGATCGCCAACCTCGCCGTCTCCACGCAGGCGCGCGCGCGCGGGGTCGCTCCCGGCGACGCCGGCTGGCCGGAGGACGGCTACCGCGGCGACTACATCGCCGACGTGGCCAAGGCCTATCTCGCCGGCGACAGCGTCACCGTGGAAGGCCACGCCGTCACCGGCGCGAAGGACGCGGAAAACCTCGACGCGATCCGCGCCTTCGCCGTGGCCTATCTGCGCCGCGAGCAGAACCTCGACCTGCAGGCCTTCGGCGTGGGTTTCGACGTGTACTTCCTGGAGTCCTCGCTGTACACCGACGGCAAGGTGGAGGAGACCGTGCGCGAGCTCATCGCCCATGGCCACACCTACGAGGAAGGCGGCGCGCTGTGGCTGAAGACCACCGACTTCGGCGACGACAAAGACCGCGTGATGCGCAAGTCGGACGGCACCTACACCTATTTCGTGCCGGACGTGGCCTACCACCTCAGCAAGTGGCAGCGCGGCTACGGCAAGGCGATCACCGTGCTGGGCTCCGACCACCACGGCTCGCTGGCGCGCGTGAAGGCCGGCCTGCAGGCGCTGGACGCCGGCATCCCCAAGGGCTACCCCGACTACCTGCTGTACCAGATGGTCACCGTGATGCGCGGCGGCGAGGAGGTGAAGATCTCCAAGCGCGCCGGCAGCTACGTCACCCTGCGCGACCTGATCGACGAGGTGGGTCGCGACGCCACGCGCTACTTCCTGATCTCGCGCAAGGGCGACTCGCAGCTGGTGTTCGACATCGACCTGGCCCGCTCGCAGACCAACGACAACCCGGTCTACTACATCCAGTACGCCCATGCCCGCGTGTGCAGCGTGCTGCGCCAGGCCGGCGAGAAAGGCTTCACGCTCGACCTGGACAACGGACTGGCGCAGCTCGCCCGGCTGGACAACGAGCACGAGCAGGCGCTGCTCACCGAGCTGTCGCGCTACCCTGAAGTGGTGGAAGCGGCGGCCAGCAACCTCGAGCCGCACCTGCTCGCCGTGTGGCTGCGCGAGCTGGCCAACGCGTTCCACACCTACTACAACTCGTACCAGTTCCTGACCGACGACAAGAACCTGCGCGACGCCCGCCTCGCCCTCGTGGTGGCGACTCGGCAAGTGTTGCGCAACGGTCTGGATTTGCTGGGCCTCGGCGCCCCGGAGAGCATGTGATGGCAGCACGCAAAGGCAGCGGCAAGAGCAAGGGCCGGCAGGCGGTACGCAACAACGGCGGCGGCACGCCGTGGTGGGCCGGCGTACTTATCGGCTTGCTGATCGGTGTCGTGCTGATACTCGTGCTGATGCGCCACTCGCTGCTGCCGATGGCTCCGAAAGACGGCCCGCAGGCCAACCCGCAGGCCACCGCCGCCACGCCCAGCGATGCCGGCGCGGTAGCGCCCGGCAGCGCCGAGAGCGCGCCGAAGAAGCCGCAGTTCGATTTCTATTCCGTACTGTCGGAAAAGGAAGTGCGTATCCCCGATGCCGAACTGAGCGCACAGGCCAAGGCCGAGCAGCAGCAACAGCAGGCCGCCGCGAACGCGCCCGCGAACGCCGCGCCCGCACCGACGCCGGCCGCACCGCCGTCAGCCCCGGTCAACGCGCCGGTGGCCACGCAGAACGTGGTGGCCGCGCCCGCCTCGGCGCTGCCGCAACCCGCCGGCGGCAGCTACCTGCTGCAGATCGGCGCCTTCCCCGATGCGGCCAAGGCCGAGGCCAGCAAGGCGCAGCTCGCCATGCAGGGTTTCATGGCCAACGTGCAGACCGTCACCATCAACGGCCAGACCTTCCACCGCGTGCGGCTTGGACCGTTCCCCACGGCCAGCGCGCTGGAAGCGACCAAGCAGCGCCTGCAGCACGCCGGCATCAGCTCGATCGCGCTGAAAGAAGGCAAGTAAGCCACCCGTTTCGCCGAGGCAAAAGCGCATGAACACCAAGACCGCATGGATCACCGGCGCCACCGCCGGCTTCGGCGCCGCCACCGTGGAACGCTTCGTGGCCGGCGGCTGGCGCGTGGTTGCCAGCGGCCGGCGCGCCGAGCGCCTGCAGCAGCTGGTGGATGCGCACGGCGCGGACAAGGTGCATGCGGTCGCCTTCGACATCCGCGACGAGGCCGCGTTGTGCGCCGCCGTCGCCGGCCTGCCGGCGGAGTTCGCCGGCATCGACCTGCTGGTCAACAACGCCGGCCTCGCGCTGGGCACCGCGCCGGCGCAACAGGCCGACCTGGCGCAGTGGAAGCAGATGATAGCCACCAACGTCACCGCGCTGGCGACGATGACGCACCTGCTGCTGCCGCGGTTGATCGAGCGCCGCGGCGCCATCGTCAACATCGGCTCCATCGCCGGCAGCTACCCGTACCGCGGCGGCAACGTGTACGGCGGTACCAAGGCCTTCGTCGACCAGTTCACGCAGAACCTGCGCGTGGACCTGCACGGCACCGGCGTGCGCGCCACCGTCATCGAGCCGGGCATGGCCGAAACCGAGTTCACCCTGGTGCGCACCGGCGGCGACCAGGCCGCTTCGGACACGCTCTACGCCGGCGCCCACCCCATCGTCGCGGACGACATCGCCGGGACGATCTGGTGGATCGCCAACCTGCCGCCGCACCTCAACATCAACCGCCTCGAGGTGATGCCGGTGAGCCAGTCGGCGGCCGGTTTGCAGGTGCACCGCGGCTGAGGCGTCAATCCAGGTGCACGTCGTGCGCCACGAACGGCTGCTCGGGTGACGGTGCGTCCAGCCAGCCCGGCTGCGCCAGGCTGCGGCGCATGTCGTCGAGTCCGCCCTGCCAGTGGCTGCGCATGCTGGCCGCGCTGAACTCGTAGTCCTTGTAGTGCCCTTCGTAGGGCTTGTCGCGGTAGATCAAGTGGATCAGGTTCACCAGCGCGCCGCGAGCCTCGCACTCGGCGCGACGGTATGCAGGATCGCCACGACGTTCGAGCGGGACCAGCTCCATCAGTTCCTTCAGCAGGCGCTGGCGACGGCGGCTCTCGCCCATGTACTCGGTCATCAGCCGGGTCCGGCTGGAATACTGGATCTCCTTGCTGCGCTCAGCCACGCCGGCCATGTCGCGCGGCAACTCGCCCCGCGCGCTCCACAGGTCGACCTGGAACGCCAGCATGTCGCGCTGCGGCTGCTCGGTGAGCACCTTGTACAGCGGCGTATTGGAAACCATGCCGCCGTCCCACCAGAACTCGCCGTCGATCTCCACCGCCGGGAAACCCGGCGGCAACGCGCCGGAGGCCATGAAATGCTCGGGCCGCAGGCGCTCCCTGGTGTTGTCGAAATAGGCGAAGTTGCCGCTGCGCACGTTGACGGCACCTATCGACACGCGCATCGTGCGCGCATCGTTGATGCGGTCGAAGTCGGCCAGCCGTTCCAGCGTGGCGCGCAGCGGTGCGGTGTCGTACCAACTCGCCGTGGCGGGCGTGGCATGCGTCCGCAGGAACGGCGGCGGCATGCGCGGGCGGAAAAAGCCGGGCTGGCCTTCGACCAGGGTGCGCCAGGCCGCGAGGCCGCTGAATCCGCTCTGCACCGGCAACGGCCAATCGACGGCATCGACCCATGGCGATGCCGTCCACATCGCCGGCTGGCAGATCGCGTCCCAGAAGGCATGCAGGCGCTCGACACGGCGCTCCGGCGGATTGCCGGCGATGATCGCCGCGTTCAACGCGCCGATGGAGATGCCGGCGATCCAGTCGGGATGCAGCTCGGCTTCGGCCAATGCTTCGACCACGCCGGCCTGGTAGGCGCCCAGCGCGCCGCCACCCTGCAGCACCAGGGCGACGCAGGCGTAATCGCGCGCCACCTGCGCGGCCAGCGACTGCGACGACGCACTCGCGACGCGGCTCACTGCATGTACCAGCCGTGGCTCACCACGATGCTCTGGCCGGTCAGCGCGGCGCTGGGGAAGGTAGCGAGGTAGAGCGCGGTCTGCGCGATGTCCTCGACCGTGGTGAACACGCCGTCGACCGTGTCCTTCAGCATCACGTTGCGGATCACCTCGTCCTCGCCGATGCCCAGCTCCTTCGCCTGTTCCGGGATCTGCTTCTCCACCAGCGGCGTGCGCACGAAGCCGGGGCAGATCACGTGGGATCGCACGTTGTGCGCCGCGCCTTCCTTCGCCAGCGTGCGGGCCAGGCCGAGCAGGCCATGCTTGGCCGCGACGTAGGGTGCCTTGAGTTTCGAAGCCTCGTGCGAATGCACCGAGCCCATGTAGATCACGATGCCGCCGCGGTCGCCCTGGTACATGTGCCTGATTGCGGCGCGCGTGGTGAGGAAGCCGCCGTCGAGGTGGATCGCCAGCATCTTCTTCCAGTCGGCGTAGCTGAACTGGTCGATGGGGTTGATGATCTGCACGCCGGCGTTGGAGATCAGGATGTCCAGATGGCCGAACGCGGCGACCACCTTGTCGGTGCCCGCATCCACCGCGGCTTCGTCGGTGACGTCCATCGCCACGCCGATGGCCTTGCCGCCCGCGGCGTTGATTCCCGCGGCGACGGCATCCGCCGCCTGCTGGTTGATGTCGCAGATCGCCACTGCGGCGCCGTTGCTTGCGTACAACTCCGCGATCGCCTTGCCGAGGCCGCTGGCTGCGCCGGTGATGAGGGCGACCTTGCCGTTGAGACTGCTCATGGTGGGGACTCCGGGTGGGGAAGCTGCATTGTAAGCGCCGCTGCCGCTGCACCCGCACGCGCGTCGCTCAAACCCTGAAATTCCGCATCAGCATGTACACCGCCACCGCGATCACGGCGATCGCAAACACCAGATTGAGCGCACCGCGCGTGCGCGCCAACCGCCGCGCCAGGTGCGCGCCCAGCCAGCCGCCGGTGAAACCGCCGGCCACGAACAGTGCGGCGATACGCCAGTCGACCAGGCCGGAGGCGGCGTAGTTGATCGCCGTGGTGCAGGCGAATGCGCCCACCGCCACCAGCGAGCTGCCGATGGCGGCGATGATCTCCATGCCGCTGGCGAAGATCAGCCCCGGCACGATCAGGAAACCGCCGCCGATGCCGAAGAAGCCGGCCAGCGCGCCGGCGCCGAAGCCGGTGGCGCCGAGTCGTGGAAACAGGTACGGCTTCGGATAGCTTCCGCCCGCGGCGTTGTGCCGTCCGCGCAGCATCAACGCGGCCACCACCAGCATCAACACCGCGAACAGCGTGAGCAGGTGATGGCCCTCCACGCGCTTGCCCACCGTGGAGCCGGCGAAGGCGCCCAGCACGCCGCAGGCCGCGAACACCAGCGCGGCCCGCCAGCGCACGTGGCCGGCACGCGCGTGCGGCACGAGGTTGATGAAGGCATTGGCCGCCACCGCCACCGCGCCGGTGCCGATCGCGAGGTGCGGATTGCCGTGCAGGCCCACCACGTACAGCAGCAGCGGCAGCGCCATGATGGAGCCGCCGCCGCCGATCAGCGCCAGCGAGAAACCCACCAGCGAACCGCAGGCCAGCGCCAGTAGGGCAGCCAGCATCAGCGCGGCGCGTCCGGCTGGCGCCGCAGCACGGCCGGGTTCAACACGTAGCCGGCATCGGCGGCGATGCGCTGGAGACTCGTGTCGTCCAGCGTGCCTGCCATCGCCATGGCCCACAGGTGGATCGAACGCGTGCCGCTGCGGCAGAACGCCAGCGCCGGTGCGGGCATGGTGCGCAGCGCCTCGGCGAACGCAGCCACGTCGGCGTCGCGCCATTGGCCCGATACGATGGGCACGTGCCGCCATGCGAGTCCGTGCGCTGCCGCGGCTTGCGCCAGTTCGGCGCTGGCGGGCTGGTCCGCGGCTTCGCCGTCCGGGCGATTGCAGATCAGGCTGCGCCAACCCTGCGCGGCGAGCGCGGCGATGTCGTCCGCATCGAGTTGCGGCGCCACGCCGAACGCAGGCGTGAGCCGATGCACGACGGCACTCATTTCGCCGGCTCGCTGCCGAGCAGGTGGCCGTTCACCGTGGTGCCGTACAGCGACATCGGCGTGTCGTGGTACTTCGCACGCGTGGCGGCGACGTCGCCGGTATAGCGCGGGTCCTGCGGGCGCTCGTGGGCATCCATGTACATCGCCACGTCCCACGCGTCCTGGTCGCTGAGCATGCCGCCGCGGCCGAGCGGCATGTTGGCCTTGATGAAGGCGGCGGCATTGTCCAGCTCGTGCATGCCCGCGCCCCAGTTGAAGGATTGCGGCCCCCACAGCGGCGGGAACACGTTGCGGCCATTCACCTGCTGTCCCAGGCCGTCGGCGCCGTGGCACAGCGCGCAGTCCTTCGCGTAGACCGCAGCGCCGCGCGCGTAGTCGGGTGGTTGCGGCGGCTTGAAGCCCTGCTTGGGATAGCCCGCGCCGGCCAGCTTCACCCCGTTCGGCGCGCCCTTGCTCATCCACCATGCGTAGCTTTCCAAGGCCACGATCACGTCGCTGTCCAAGGGCGGCGCCTTGCCGTTCATGCTGTAGCGGAAGCAGCCCTGCAGGCGTTCGCCGAAGCTGTTCACGTGGCCGTTCTTCTTGCGGTATTGCGGGTACATGCCCCAGGCGCCCCACAACGGCGCGGAGTTCGCCAGGCGTCCGGCGTCGAGGTGGCAGTTGCTGCAACTGAGGCCATTGCCGACGTAGTCGTGCGCATGCGCGGGCGTGTCGGTGAAGATCGCCCGGCCGAGACGGATCTCGTCGCCGAGTGGGCCGGACGGAATGTCGGCTTCGGCGGGCGGGGTGAAGACGGGAGCGGCGTCGGCTTTTGCCGGAACGGGCGCGACGCTGGCGGCGGCCGCGGCTTTCGCGGCGCCGACCGTTTCCGCGGCGGGATGCGAACACGCGGCGACCAGCAGCGTGCCGAGCAACGCGAAGGGCAAGGCCGGCTTCATGGCGCACTCCCCTTGGGCGGCAGCGGTTGCGCGGCGAACCATGCGGCCACGGCGTCGATCTCCTGCGGCGTAAGTTGGCTGGCGACGTGCTGCATCAATTGCAGCGGATCGTTGTGCCGCGTGCCCTGCTGCCACGCGCGCAGTTGCGACGCGATGTACGCGGCCGGCTGGCCGGCCAGCGGCGGGAAGTTTGCGCCCACGCCCACGCCGCCGGGTGCGTGGCACTGCACGCAGGCGGGCAGGTTGTGGCTCCAGTCGCCGCGCGTGGCGAGCCGTTCGCCGTCGGCATCGGGTTTGGCGGCAGGCGGCTTGGCGAGGCGCGCCGGCAAGGGCAGCGCGCTGTAGTACTTCGCCAGCCCGGCGCGTTCGTCCTCGCTGAGCGCGCTGGCGTTGGGTTGCATCGTCGGGTTGGCGCGCGTGCCGTTGGCGAAGTCGTCGAGCTGCTGGCGGAGGTAGTCCGCGTTCAAGCCGGCCAGGCGCGGAAAGCCTGCGGCGTCGTTGCCGCCGCCATCGACGCCGTGGCAGGCCATGCAGGGCGCGGCGCCCTTGCCGTTGCCTTGCTGCGCGATCGACGCGGCATCGCTGGCCCCTGCGGCGAGCGGAACGAGCAGGACGAGAAGCGCGAGTGTGCGAAGCATCGCCAGCTCCTTATTTCGGCGGTTGGAAGCCGTACTTGCGGTAGATCGCCTGCGCGGCCGGGCTTTGCATGAAGGCGAGGAAATCCTTCGCCGCCTGCGGATGCGGCGCCGCCTTCATCCGCGCGGCGGTATAGGTGGCGACCGCATTCTGGGCCGCGGGAATCGCCACCGTCTCCACCGGGCGGTGCAGGATCTGCTGCTGGAAGTACGCCTCGGTGGACCACACCGGCGCCGCGTCGGATTCGCCCTGCAGCACGCGCAGCGGCGACTGCCGGTGGTGGATGGTGGTGAGGAAGGTGCTGCCGTCCTGCACTTTGGCGACCATGATTTCGTGATCGAGCGCATCGCCGCCGGCCTTGCGGTAGCTGTCCTCGATCTGCTTCGCGATACCTTCCCACGCCGGGTTCGGCATGCTCACGCGCACCTCCGGGCGACCGAGATCCTTCAGTCCTTCGATGTGCTTGGGGTTGCCCTTGGCGACGAGGATCGCCAGCGGGTTGCGCGCGTAGTCGGCGCTGGCGGCAAACCAGCCATGCTGCTTCTGCAGGCGTTCGACCGAACCCTTGCCGGCCGTATAGACGTCCGGCTTCAGGGCAAGCCGCAGGTTGCCCATCACCAGCACGCCGCCCTCGATCTGCCTGGCGAGGATGCCGGGCGGCAAGGTTTCCACGAACACGCGCTGGTATGCGGGGTATGCCTGCTTGAACGCGGCGACCAGGTCGTGCACCACCATGAACTGGTTGCCGGCGAAGAACACGGTGAGCTGCGGATCGACCACGTCGCCGTGCAGGTCGGCGATGGCGTCGAACGGCGGCACGCTGAACTGCATGCCTTCCGGCGGCGGATTCCACGGCGGCAGGTAGTCGGTCCTGGCCTGTTCGGCGGCTTGCGCGCCGCAGGCAAGGGCCAGCATGGCGGCCAGCAGCAACGGCCGCATCCGGTGTATGCGCATCGTGCTCGTTCCTTATTTCGTGTCGAATGGGCAGGTTGCATGCGGCAACCTGCCGGAACCGCTCAGAACTGCATCACCGCATAGCCCTGCTGCTGCAGGTTGATGACCGTGGTGAGCCCGGACAGCGCCAGCGTGACGCTGCTGTCCTTCCAGGAATAATCGAACTTGTGCTCGGCCCAGGCCTGGCCGCACACGGCCACGTCGATGCCGTCCTTGCGCAGCTGCGCGATCACCGGAAGGTTCGGGTTGGCCACGCCAAACTGCTTCTTGTACTGGGCATCGTCGAGCGCGAGCGATGTCGCCGGACCCACGGCGACGGCCACGAACTTCAGATGATCCAGCGGCACGCCGGACTGCACATAGAGGTTCACCGCGCGCGCCACGTGGTCCAACGCGGGGTTGACGTCGCCCGGCTTCGCGGACGGCATGGTGAGCAGGAACACCACCTTGTATGTGGCGCTGCGGTCGGGCTGGTAGGCCGCCTGCGGCAGCAGGTGGATCTTGCCGGCGCCGGCAATGGTGGGCGTTTGCCAGAAACCGTTGTCCCCCGCCATCGCGGCGGCGGGCAGCAGGCCAAGCAGGAGCAGACCGGTAAGCAGCGGACGGAACATGGCAACCTCCCCTCATTCACGGCGACAGGAATCATTGTCGACGCATGCTATGCCCGCTGCCGGCCATAAGCCAAGACGGCTTTGATGATGGAGCCCATAAACACGACTGATGGGCTCGCCTGCAGCGCCAGCCCATGGTCGGAGCCTGCCGGTTGCCGCGACGCTGAATTTTGCTGTAACAAAATTCGCCATAGAGATATTTGCCTTGACAAATATTCTTCCGGCAATAGAATGCGCGGCCATGAACACCGCCACGCATCCCGAACCCCAACCCCGCGAAAGCCTCGGCGTGCTGCTCGGCCTGGTGCGCGCCGAGCTGGTACGCAGCATGGAGGCGGAGATCGCCAGCAAGGGGCTGGATCTGAAATTCACCCAGTTCCTGATACTCAAGCGGCTTGCGCTGCTGGGACCGATGAGCGCCACCGAACTGGCCCGCGCGGTGGAACTGGACGGCGGCGCGATGACGCGCCAGCTCGACCAGCTCGAGCGCAAGGGCCACCTGCGCCGCTGCCCGCACGAACAGGATCGCCGCGCGCTGCGCATCGAGCTGACCGACGAAGGCCACACGCTGTGGCAACAGCTCACCAGTTGCAACGAACGCGTGCTGGCCGCGGCGCAGGCCTCGCTCAGCACCGACGAGCGCCATCACCTGCACGACTACCTGGAGCGCGTGTTGCGCGCGCTCCGCTCCAAGAACTGACCTCACCCGGACCGAAACCCCATGCGTCTGCACTCTCTTGCGGCTGCCGTCGGACTGACCCTCGCGCTGGCCGGCTGCGCCAGCAGCGGCGGCCTGCATCCCGACGGCACGCCGATCGACCCGTCCTCGCTGCACACCGCGCGCAGCCTGGCGAACGTGCCGGCCAGCCCGGCATGGCCAGCGGCCGACTGGTGGACCGGCCTGGGCGATCCCCAGCTCGACGCCTTGATTACCGAAGCGCTGGCCGACAACCCCTCGCTGGCGGTAGCCGACGCCCGCGCCCGGCAGGCGCAGGCCGTCGCGGGCATCGCCGACGCGGCACGCCAACCCACCTTCAACGTGGGCGGCAGCGTGGCCGACGCGCGCATCCCCACCACCCTGCCCGGCCTGGGCAACGGCCACATGACGCCGGCCCGCTACGTGTACGGCAGCTTCAACTGGGACATCGACCTGTGGGGCGGCAAGCGCGCCGCCTGGCAAGCAGCCGTGGGCCAGGCCCGCGCCGCCGAGGTCGAGGCCCGCGCCGCGCGCGTGGAGCTTTCCACCAACGTGGCGCGCGCCTACGTGCAGCTGGGGTATGCGTACATCCAGCAGGATCTGGCCAAGGCCGAACTCGAACGTGCCGATGCGGCACGCAAGCTCACCGCCCAGCGCGTGGCCGCCGGCATCGACAACCAGATGCAGCTGAAGCAGGGCGACGCCGAGGTGGCCAGCGCGCAGGAGCAACTGGCGGTAGCCGCCCGCGCGATCGACACCGCGCAATCGGCGCTGTCGGTGCTGCTGGGCAAGGGCCCGGATCGCGGCCGCGAGATCGGCCGTCCGCAGCTGCTGACGCCCGCCGCGCTCGCGGTGCCGGCCGACCTGCCGGTGGCACTGGTCGGGCACCGCGCCGACCTGGTCGCCGCACGCTGGCGCGTCGAGGCCGCGCGCAAGGACATCAAGGCCGCCAAGACCGAATTCCTGCCCAACCTCAACCTGGGCGCGATGGTCGGCCTGATCTCGATGGGCCAGGCCAGCCTGTTCCAGTTGCCGGCGCGCTTCTACGACGTGGCGCCGGCGGCGAGCCTGCCGGTCTTCGACGGCGGCCGGCTGCGCGCGAACCTGTCCGGCAAGGACGCCGAGTACGACCTGGCCGTAGCGCAGTACAACCAGACCCTGGTGCGCGCCATCAACGGCGTCGCCGACGATGTCGACGCGCTGCAGTCGCTGCAGCAGCAGGCCGCGGCGCAGCAGCACGCGCTGGACGCGGCGCAGGACGCCGAGCGGCTCGCCGAGCAGCGCTACCAAGCCGGCGTGGGCAGTTACCTCGAAGCGCTCAGCGTGCGCCAGCAGCTGCTGGTGGCCGAGCAGCGCATGGCCACCCTGAAGGCGCAGCAGGTCGACCAGTCCGTGCAATTGATCGGCGCCCTCGGCGGCGGCTACCGCCCCGAGGCCGGCCAGCAGCCGCCCGCATCCCCTTCCCCCGCATCCGCACAGCACTCCTGAGGCACGCCATGTCCAGCCAGAACCCCACCGCGGCCGCTGCGCCGCAGAACAACAAGCGCGGCTTCCTGCTGCGCGCGCTCGGCGTGGTCGTGCTGCTCGCCGCCATCGCCTGGGCCGTGTGGTATTTCCTTGACGGCCGCTGGTACGAGGGCACCGACGACGCCTACGTGGGCGGCAACGTGGTGCAGCTCACGCCGCAGATCCCCGGCACCGTGGTCACCATCGGCGCCGACGACGGCGACCTGGTGAAGCAAGGCGACGTGCTGGTGAAACTCGACCAGTCCAACGCCGACGTGGCGCTGGCCGAGGCCAAGGCCAATCTTGCCGCCACCGTGCGCAAGGTGCGCGGCCTCTACTCCAGCGTCAGCGGCCAGCAGGCGCTGGTAGCCGCGCGCCAGACCGCGGTGGACAAGGACAAGGCCGATTACGACCGCCGCGTCGGCCTCGCCAAGTCCGGCGCGATCTCCGCCGAGGAGCTGTCGCATGCGCGCGACGAGCTGACCGCGGCCCAGAGTGCCCTGATCGCCGCGCAGCAGCAGTACCAGACCAGCAAGGTGCTGGTGGACGACACCGTGGTCGCTTCGCACCCCGACGTGCAGGCTGCCGCCGCGCAGTTCCGCGCCGCCTACCTGGACGACGAGCGCACCACCCTGGTGGCGCCGGTGACCGGTTACGTGGCGATGCGCTCGGTGCAGCTTGGCCAGCGCGTGGCGCCCGGTGCGCCGCTGATGGCGGTGGTGCCGCTGCATCAGGTGTGGGTCGACGCCAACTTCAAGGAAACCCAGCTCACCCACATGCGCATCGGCCAGCCGGTGGAGATCACCTCCGACGTCTACGGCAGCGCGGTGAAGTACCACGGCAAGGTCGAGAGCCTCGGCATCGGCACCGGCAGCGCGTTCTCGCTGCTGCCCGCGCAGAACGCCACCGGTAACTGGATCAAGATCGTGCAGCGCATCCCGGCACGCGTGGTGTTCACCGATCCGGCCCAGCTCGACAAGCACCCGCTGCGCATCGGCATGTCGCTGGACGTGGAGGTGAACCTGCACGACCAGAACGGCCCGATGCTGGCGCAGCAACCGCCCGCGCAGCCGGCCTTCAGCACCGACGTGTACGAAAAGCAATCGGCCAAGGCCGACGCGCTGATCGCCGCGATCATCCACGCCAACATGGCGGACGGCACCAAGTAAGCATCGAATCCCTCTCCCGGCGGGAGAGGGAACCCAACGATTCACCCACCGACACGGTTCCATGAGCACCCATTTCCGTCCACCGAATCTCGCCGTCACCACGATCGGGTTGTCGCTGGCCACCTTCATGCAGGTGCTGGACACGACCATCGCGAACGTGTCGCTGCCGACCATCGCCGGCAACCTCGGCGTGAGCAACGACCAGAGCACCTGGGTGATCACCTCGTTCGCGGTGAGCATGGCGATCTCGCTGCCGCTGACCGGCTTCCTCACCCGCCGTTTCGGCGAGGTGAAGCTGTTCGTGTGGTGCACCCTGCTGTTTTCGTTCACCTCGTTCATGTGCGGCGTGTCGCAGAGCATGGGCATGCTGCTGCTGTTCCGCGCGCTGCAGGGCGCGGTGGCCGGGCCGATGTACCCGATCACGCAGAGCCTGTTGATCGGCACCTATCCGTCCGAGAAACGCGGCATGGCGCTGGCGCTGCTGTCGATGGTGACGGTGGTGGCGCCGATCGCCGGCCCCATCCTCGGCGGCTGGATCACCGACAACTATTCGTGGCCGTGGATCTTCTTCATCAACGTGCCGATCGGCATCTTCGCCAGCATGGTGGTGGCGAACCAGCTGCGCGAGAAGGTGGAAAAGCTCGAACGGCCGCGCGTGGACTACGTGGGCCTGGTCACCCTGATCATCGGCGTGGGCGCACTGCAGATCGTGCTGGACAAGGGCAACGACGCGGACTGGTTCAACTCCAACTTCATCATCGTCACCAGCATCATCTCGGCGGTCGCACTGGCGGTGTTCCTGATCTGGGAACTCACCGACAAGGACCCCATCGTCGACCTGCGGCTGTTCCGCCACCGCAACTTCACTGCGGGCACGCTGGCGCTGGTGCTGGCCTACGCGGCGTTCTTCTCGATCGCCCTGCTGGTGCCGCTGTGGCTGCAGCAGAACCTGGGCTACACCTCCACCTGGGCCGGCTTCGCCACCGCGCCGCTGGGCGTGATTCCGGTGCTGCTGACCTTCTTCGTGGGCAAGTACGCCACGCGCATGGACCTGCGCATCCTCGCCGCGCTGTCCTTCGTGGTGATGGGCGGCACCTGCTTCATGCGTTCGGACTTCTATTTGCAGATCGACTTCTACCACGTGGCGATGGTGCAGCTGTGGCAGGGCCTCGGCGTGGCGCTGTTCTTCATGCCGGTGCTCACCATCCTGCTGTCGGACCTGCAGCAGAACGAGATCGCCGCCGGCTCGGGCCTCGCCACCTTCCTGCGCACCCTGGGCGGCAGCTTCGCCGCCTCGATCACCACGCTGATGTGGACCCGCCGCGCCGTGAGCCACCACGAGCAGCTCGCCGAACAGATCACTCCGTTCAATCCGGCCGCGCAGGCCGCCTTGCAGCAGTACGGCCACGGCAACCTGCAGCGCGGCGCAAGCGCGATCAACGGCCTGATCACGCAGCAGGGTTTCCAGATCGCGTTCAACGAGATCCTGCACGCGCTGGGCTGGATCTTCCTGGGCCTGATCGTGGTGATCTGGCTGGCCAAGCCGCCGTTCACCCCCAAGGCCGGCCCGGCGGCGGGCGGCGGGCACTGAGTCATGCACAGCAACGGCCCCGCGGGGCCGTTGCTGCATCCGAGGTCAGATATTGAAGCCCAGGCCCACCAGTGCCATCGTCTCGCCGCGGTTCGGCAGGTGCAGATCGCCGTTGGAAACGTGCCGGATCTCGAAGCTCCAGTGCTTCTCCTGCCAGCCCAGGGTGCTGACGAACTCGTAGGACGAGCTCAGCGCCAGCGTGCGGCCGCCGTGCAACGCCGGCTGGAACGAGAAGAACAACGGCCGGTACCACGCATTCTGGTCGGCGAAGTGCAGCCGCACGCCCGCCGCGCCCAACCATGAATCCGGCCGGGTGGAGTATTTGAAGAACCGGTAATGCATCGAATCGCGCCCGTTGATCCAGCCCACCGAGACATCCGGCGACTAGGTCAGGCCGGTGTCGCCCAGGGCGTGCTCGGCGAACACGCCTTCGACGAAGACCGTATTGGCGCCAGAGCTCGCCATGTAGCTGCGGCCGAGTTGCAGCTCGATGTGGGTGGCGGCGGCAGGCAGGGCGACCAACGCCAGGCCGGCCGCCGCGAGGAAACGGGGAAAGAGCAGGGGTTTTTTCATGGGGAAGACCTGTGGGGACAGGGGGAGGAAATTCACGTACTAAACAGGACAGTATTTTAAATGAACCTGTGCCGCCCAACAACGCCGTACCGGTGCGGCATAAGTGAAAACCCCGGCCGGAGCCGGGGTCGCAGGATCGCTCAGTGCCGCGCGGCAGGCGGCTGCAGGTCGGGGCTGTCCAGGTCCAGCGCGTCCGCTTCCAGCAGCACGGCTTTCGCGTCGGCCTTGCGCAACGCAGGCGCGAATTGCGCGGCATCGCCCACCACCACGATGCGCAGGTGCTTCGCATCGAGGTGCTTGTGCGCGTAGGACTCCACCTGCTTCGGGGTCACCGCCTGCACCCTGGCGACGTACTGGCCGATACCGTCGAGCGGCAGGCCGTACACCGCCAGCTCCGCGACCCGTTCGGCGAGACCGGCCGTGGTTTCCAGGCTGCGTCCGTAGTCGCCGATCAAGGTGGCTTTGCGCGCCGCGAGTTCCGCGGCCGGCACCGGCTCGTCGCCGAGGGTGGCAAACTGTTGCCGCATCAACTGCACCACCTGCGGCGCGGAAGGGTTCTTGGTCTGCGCGTAGGCCAGCCATAGGCCCGCGGCGGCCATCGGCTGCAGGCTGCTGCTGGCACCGTAGGAAAGGCCGCGCTTGATGCGGATCTCCTCGTTGAGCCGCGCCGAGTACGAACCGCCCAGCACCGCATTGGCGACCACGCCCGTGTAGTAGCCGGCGTCCCCGCGCGGCGGCGCGGCGTGCGCGGCGACCACGCCGGCCTGCCCGGCGCCGTGCTGGTCGATCACGGTGAGCGCCGGCAGCACGCCGTCGTCATGGCCCTTGGGCTGGCCGGCAGCGGCGTGGCCGACTTTTGCCAGTCGCCGAAGCTGGCCTGCGCAAGTTGCAGCGCCTGCGCCGGCGTCACGTCGCCGGCCAGCACGAGCACGGCGTTGTCGGGGCGATACAACGCAGCGTGCAGGCGCTCCACGTCGGCACGCGCGATGCGCGCGATGGAAGCCGGCGTGCCGCTGCGCGGGTGGCCGTAGGCGCCGTCGCCGAACACCGCGCGGCTGGCCGCCATCGAGGCCAGCGTGATGGGCCGGCTCAGCATCAGGCGCAGGTCGTCCACCGCCTGCGCCTTCGCGCGCGCGACCTCGGCCGGCGCGAAATCGGGGTGCCGCACGACGCTGGCCAGCAAAGCCAGCGCCTGCGGCAGCTTGGGCGTGGTGACGGTGATGCCGACCGCGCTCTCGTCCCAGCCCGCGGCAGCTTGCAACGAACCGCCCAGCGCTTCGGCGGCGGCGGCGATCTGCGGCGCCGTCTTGCCGCCGGCACCCTTGGCGAGCAGGCCGGCGACAAGCTCGGCGAGGCCGGCTTTGCCCGGCGGGTCCATCTCGCCGCCGCTGCGCAGCACCAGCTGCGCCGTGACCAGCGGCAGATCGGCCCGGCGCACGCTGACCACTTCCAGCCCGTTCGGCAAGTTCTGCGCGGTGGGCGCGGGCACGTCGAACTGCGGCGCGGAGCCCGGCGCGGGCGGCGTGCTCGGGAAATCGGCCGGCGCGTCGGTCGCACCGGCGGCACCGGACGACAGCGCCACTATGGCCGTAAAGACGGCCGAACAAAGCAGGGCCTTGGGATGGCGTCGGCGGGTCATTTCGCGTCTCCCTGGTTGGCGGCGGCCTTCGGCTGATAGTCGATGGTGACGCTGTGCGCGCCGGTGACGTAGTCGCGGAGCACGCGGTGCACATCCTCCGCGGTGACGTTCTGCAAGGCATCGAGGTCGCTGTTGACGCGGGCCGGGTCGCCCTCGGTGAGCGTCGCCTGGCCCAGCGCGAAGGCGATGCCTTGCGCGGTCTGGCGCTGCTTGAGTTCGCGGGTGAGCAGCAAGGTTTTCACCTTGGCCAGTTCGGCGGCGGGGATCGGCTGGGTGGCGAGCCAGACGATCTCCTCGCGCATCAGTTTCTCCGCCTCGGCGGTGGTGTGCCCGCTGGCGAGGATGGCGTACACGGTGAACAGTCCGGGCCCCTCGCGGCCATCCGCATTGGCGCCCACCTGCTGCGCGACCTGATGGCGATAGACCAGCGACTGGTACAGGCGCGAGGAATCGCCCTGCGCCAGCAACGCGGCGGCCACCTGCAGCGGGATCAGGTCCTTGCCGTCGGCAGCGGGCGGAATCAGCCAGGTCATCGCCACCGCGGGCAGCGGCGCGGTCGCGCTGGTCACGGTGTAATGCTCGTCCTTGCGCCGCTTCGGCTCCTTCACATCCACCCGCGGGACGGGCGTGGCGGGCTTGGGAATCCAACCGAAGTAGCGGTCGACCCAGGCGTCCAGCTGCTTCGGGTCGAAGTCGCCGGTGACGATCAGGGTGGCGTTGTCGGGGCGGTAGAACGTGCGGTGGAACGCGATCACGTCCTGCAGCGAGGCCGCCTCCAGGTCGGGAATGCTGCCGATGGTGGGCCGCCGGTACGGATGATCCTTGTAGGAATAGGCATCGATGTCGTTGAACAGCTTGCCGTAAGGCTGGGCCAGCACGCTCTGGCGGTATTCCTCCTCCACCACGGCACGCTCGGACCGGAAGTTCTTCTCGTCCACGTCCAGGTTGGAAAGGCGTTCCGCTTCGGCCCACAGCAAGGTCTGCAGGTGGTTGCTCGGCACGACTTCGAAGTAGTTGGTGATGTCGTCGCCGGTGGACGCGTTGTTTTCGCCGCCCACGTCCTCGGTGAGGCGGTCCATCTCCTCCGCGCGCATGTGCTTGGTGCTCTTGAACATCAAGTGTTCGAACAGGTGCGCGAAGCCCGAGCGCCCCTTGGGGTCGTCCTTGGAACCCACGTGGTACCACATCTGCACCGCCACGTCGGGGCTGGCGTGGTTCTGCACGCTGAGCACCTGCAAGCCGTTCGGCAACGTGCGCTCGCGGTACTGGATGGCCGGGATGCTCAGCGTGTCGGCCGCGCGGGCGGATGGCGTCGGCGTGACGGCGAAAGCGGCGGCAAGAGCGGCCAACAAGGCGGCCTGGCGCATGCGCATGGGCAGGGCTCCGTTCGGCGGAAAGCCCGAACCATAGCAAGGCAGGCCGAATCATGCGCGCTGCGACGAACCATCGCGGCGATATCGCCGCGCACGCCCGGCTTCAATCGGCCGGCCCACGCTCCACCCGGCGCAGGAACACCGCCATCTCCTTTTCGGCCTGCTTGTCGCCGCGCTCCTGCGCCACCGCCCTGCCCTGCCGCCAGGCCTCGGCCGCACCGTCGCGATCGTCCATCGCAAGGCAGGCCTTGCCGAGCAGCTTCCACGCCGCGGAATAACGCGGATCGAAGCGCAATGCATGGCGCAGTTCTTCGGCGGCCGCCGCCGCATCGCCGCTGTCGAGCAACGCGTCGCCCAGCGCGTAGCGCAACAGCGCGCCGTCGCGCGGGCCGTCGCACTGGCCGCGCAGGCTGGCGATGAGCGCGAGTTTGCTCACGGCTGCGCGCGCGCGCGGCCGCCGTCGGCGGAATACACCTGGGGCGGCTGTGCGGGTTCGGGGGGCGTCGCGCCGGCACGCAGGTCGGCGAGCGTGGCGGCGGGCCACACCACGATCCACGTCGAGCGGAACGGCTGGATCAGCAACGCGTAGCGCGTGGCCTGCGCATCGAGCGTCGACGGGTGCTCCACGATCACGCCGGCCGGATGTGCCTGCGCAAACGCGGCGACCTGACGGTCGCTGTTCACCTCCTGGATCGGCTGCGTCAGGCGCGCCTGGAAGTGGAACTCGCCCTCGTAGTTGCCGATGTAGGCGATCGCGTGGCCGGCCCGTTCCGCCTCGCCGAGCAGTTGCGCGGTGGGACGCAGGTCGTAGCGCGGCCACAGGGTGAGCGTGAACAGGCTGTTGAGCGCCAGCGTGCCGACCAGCCCGGCCACCGCCAGCCGGCGCAGCTCGCCACGCCCGCGCAACAGCAGCAGCAGGCCCAGCAGCAGGAACACCACCGCGAAATAGCGGCTGTACGGCGCACAGGCATCGGGCCAGTCGCCGTGCAGGTGGTCGCCGGCCACCAGGTTGGGCAGCACGAACAGCAGCAGCGCGAACGCGAGGCTGCCGACGCCCAGCGGCCAGGTGCCCAGCCAGCCGGTGTCGGCGAGCTTCGGCCTGCGTTCGCGCAGCACCGCGATGGCGCCGCACAGCAGCAGCATCGCGCCGGCGAGTTCCGGCAGCAGGTAGTACATCTGCTTGCCGCGCACCAGCGAGAACACCAGGAAGGTCGGCAGCACCCAGGCCAGCGCGAAGCGCAGGCCCGGTTCCAGCGGCCTGCGCAACGCGGCCAGCGCCACCCAGGCGCGCGGCCAGCCGAAGAAGGGAAACAGCAGCGCCGGCAGCATCAACACGTACCACAGCACCGGGCGGGCATGGCTCTGCAACGGCTGGGCGGTCTGCACGCCGTGGATCACGCGCGCCGCGGTCTGGCTGAAGAGCAGCCGGTGCATGTAGGCCGGCCCGCCGGCGAAACCCGCCGGCACGGCCCAGGCCACCAGCATCGCCAGGCCGAGCAGCACGGCCAGCACGCCGCGCCCGTACCAGCGCGCCCGGTGCGCGCGCGCAAAGCCGCTCCAGAATGGGCCGAGCAACCACGGGAACGCCACGTGCAGCAGCATCACCGGCCCCTTGGTGAGCAGGCCGAAACCGATGCACAGGCCGAACAGCCACCAGCGCGGCTCCTCGCGGCGCGCGGTCGGCGCGAGGCACAGCAGGGCCGCCAGCGCCCACACGGCCAGCAGCACGTCGTACATGATCTGCAGCCCGAACAGGAAGCTGTAGCTGAGCGCCAGCAGGGTCCACGGCGCGGCCTTGGCCATCCACGCGCGATGGGGGAACAATCGGCGCGCGATCAGCGAGATCAGCACCAGTTCGGTGCCGCCGAAGATCACTTCCAGCACGCGCGGCCACACGTCGCTCACGCCGAACACGAACCAGCCGGCGTGGATCAGCCAGAACAGCAACGGCGCCTTCTCGCTGTACGGCGCGCCGTTGATGTGCGGCACCAGCCAGTGGTGGCCGTTCCACATTTCCCAGGCCACCGCCAGCGTGCGCGTGGAGTACAGCGGCATCGGGCCGTGCGAGAAGATCGCCAGCAGCGCCACCGCCGTCCACAACGGCAACCACGGCCAGAGCGAGCGCAGGTGTTCGGAGCGGCTGTAGGAGCTGAGGGTCACGGGTGGGCTCGCGCAGGGGTACGCCGCGATTCTAGCGGCGGGCGATGCCGAACGCGGCCCGCGGCGGCGCATCGCGCCCTCCGGCTAGCGCAGGTTGCCGTCGGCCAGCGCGTTGAAACGCGCCGCGATGTAGTCGTCGGTGAAGCTGGTCATGTCGCGGCCGCGGATGAAGCCGCAGTGGCCGCCGTAGTCGGCGATGTCGAGCTCCACGCTCGGCGGCAGGCGCAACTGTTCGAACGCGTCCACCGGGATCACCGGATCGTCCCGCGCGGTGAGGATGGTGGCGGGAATCTGCATCGCCGCCAGCGCATCCCCGGCCACCGAATAGCCGTCCAGATATGCCTGCAGCGAGCCGAAGTCGGTGTGGCGCAGCACCAGTGATTCGGTCAGGCCGCGCAGGTTCTGCTTCAACTCGGCGAGTTCGAAATAGTTGTGCTGCGGAAACGCGCTCTGCTTGGCGAGCAGCGACTTGCGCCACTTGCGCACGAAGTAGGCCTGGTAGAACCAGGGCGCGGTTTCCTCCAGCGAGAACAGGCCTTCGCCCGGATCGATGATCGGGCACACCGCCAGCGCATAGTCGAGCGGGATGCCGAGGCGCGGCGTGTGCAACGCGGCGCGCAGCGCGAAATTGCCGCCCAGCGAGAAGCCCGCCAGCGCCATCGGCCGTGCCGGCCAGCGCTGCGCGATGTCGCCCAGCGCGTGCACCACCTCGTCCAGGCGGCAGGAATGGAACAGCGCCTCGTTCAAGGCGTGGCTGTCGCCGTGATCGCGGAAGTTGAGCCGGAAGATGTCCCAGCCGTCCGCCAGCAGGCGGCTGCCGGTCTGCAGCACGTAGGTGGAATCGACGCTGCCCTCCCAGCCGTGGAACAGCACGGCAAGGCCGCGCGGCTGCGGGCGGGCCTTCTGCGCGGTGAACGCGCCGGTGAGCCGCACGCCGCCGCCGCCGTCCACCATCACCGCCTCGGCGCCCTCCTGCACCGCGCGGGCGGCGCGCGGCAGCAGCAGGCGGCGCACGCCGCTGGAAGACAGCATGGTCTGCATGTGCCCGCTGGTGAGCGGCCAGACCGGTCGGAAGTCCTTTCCGCGCGGCAGGTTCATGCGGCGCGATCCTCCAGCGCCGCGGCAATGCGTTCGCGCGACAGCTCGGCCATCTTGCGGCGCGCATCGGGGCTGGCCGGCACCGGCTGCAGGAAATGCACCTCGGCATCCATCGGCGCGCTGCCGAGCAGGCGCAGGAAGTTGCCCATGAAGCTCTCGTGCTCGCGGAAGCCCGCGTCGACGATGCGCCGGCCGCCGCGCGCGAAGCGCAACGCCACCGGCTGCAGCGGCGACTCGGCGTCCAGCGCGGCCTGGAAAATGCGCGCGTGGAACACCTTGAGCACGCCGTCATGGCCGGTGCCGCCCTCGGGGAACACCGCCACCGAGCGCCCGGCGCGCAGGCGCTCCACCATCACCTGCATCACCGCCGCCAGCGAGTGGTTGCTGCCGCGGCGGTGGAAGATGGTGCCGCCGCTGGCCGCCAGCCAGCCCACCAGCGGCCAGCGCGCGATCTCCGCCTTGGCCACGAAGCACACCGCGCGCTGCGAGTGCAGCAGCACGATGTCGATCCACGAGGTGTGGTTGGCCACGAACAGCACCGGATCGGCCAGCGGCTGGCCGAAGCGCACCGAACGCAGGCCGAAGATCCGCAGCAGCGCAGTGGACCACCAGCGGATCAGCCGGTGCGCGAACGGCTCGCGGCCGTCCTGCATCACGCTGTCGCGGTTCCAGCTCATCACGAACGCGGCGAGGAAAACCGCCAGCAGGATATGCAGCAGCAGCAGCGGCACGCGCCACAGGTAGCGCAGCAGGCGCAGGCGGTCACGGATCGGCGGGGAAGTCGTGGCGGTATCCATCGACCGGCAAGTCTAGCGTTTATTGTCTGCAACATTTTGCGCAGGCGCCGGATTGCCCGCGCGCGTCAGCGGCAGCGAGGGCGAGCGCTTCACCGTGCGCAGCACGAAACTGGAATTGACGTCGGCCACGCCGGCGGCGTTGAGCAGGCGGTCGAGCAGGAAGCGCGAGAAATCCGTCAGGTCGGCCACGTAGATGTGCAGCAGATAGTCCATGTCGCCGGTCAGCGCATGGCAGGCCACCACCTCGTCCCAGCCGGCGACGCGCTCGACGAAGCGCTCGATCACTTCCGCCTCGTGCTTCACCAACTGCACGCGCACGAAGGCCTGCAGGCCCAGGCCCACCGCCTGCGGATCGATCTGGGCGGCGTAGCCCGCGATCACCTTGTCCGCCTCCAGCCGCTGCAGGCGGCGCAGGCAGGCCGAAGGCGACAGGTTCACCCGTTCGGCCAGTTCGGCATTGGTGATGCGGCCTTCGGACTGCAGCACGGCAAGCAGGCGCAGGTCGGTACGATCCAGCGTGGTCATGCACGATGCTCCGAGATTTCTCATATTTCCCGCACAAATATTGCGCCATGGCCTTGCTGGCGCGCAACATTGCAAGGTTCGTGCAGCCGCTTCGCCGTATGCTGGGGCTACCCATCCCATCCGGCCACCCGCCATGCAAACCACCGCCCCCCGCAAGGTCGAACACCAGCAGACCGACCGCGGCTACATCCCGGTCTACGCCACCGGCGTGGTGGAGCAGCCCTGGGACAGCTACACGCACACCGACCACGAGGTGTGGGACACCCTGTACAAGCGCCAGCGCGAAATGCTGCCCGGACGCGCCTGCAAGGAGTTCCTCGCCGGCGTGGAGCGCTTCGGCCTGGGCGACGGCGGCATCCCCAAGTTCTCCGAACTCAACAAGGTGCTGGCCGAGGCCACCGGCTGGCAGCTGGTGGCGGTGGAAGGCCTGCTGCCGGACGAGGTGTTCTTCGACCACCTGGCCAACCGCCGCTTCCCGGTGAGCTGGTGGATCCGCAAGCCCGACCAGCTCGACTACCTCAGCGAACCCGACCTGTTCCACGACCTGTTCGGCCACGTGCCGCTCTTGCTCAACCCGGTGTTCGCCGACTACATGCAGGCCTACGGCCGCGGCGGCATGAAGGCGTTCGGCATCGGCCCCGAAGCGCTGATGAACCTCACGCGCCTGTACTGGTACACGGTGGAATTCGGCCTCATCAACACCGCCGAAGGCCTGCGCATCTACGGCGCCGGCATCGTCAGCTCCAAGGGCGAGTCGATCTATTGCCTGGATTCGCCCGCGCCCAACCGCATCGGCTTCGGCCTGGAGCGCGTGATGAGCACGCGCTACAAGATCGACACCTACCAGCAGACCTACTTCGTGATCGACAGCTTCGAGCAATTGTTCGATGTGACGCGGCCGGACTTCACGCCGATCTACGCCAGGCTCAAGACCGAGCCGGCACACGCGGCGGCGGACGTGCTGGACAGCGACCGCGTGTTCAACCGCGGGACGCGGGAAGGATTCGCGAGCAGCGCGGATACCTGAGTCGTTTCCGCCTCACCCGAATCGAGCCGGCCTTGCGCCGGCTTTTTCGTGTCATGACCTCGAATCGGATTCGGGCCGCATCTCCGGCAAGAAACCCGCTGCGGATCGAAGGCAGCTGATCATGCAGTTGATGACCGATTTCGGCCAAAAGCGGACGGTCTACGTTTGAATTCACCGGCCTGTGCGGCTTTCGCGCAGGTCCGGTGAAATGAAGGGTCGAGCTTCTGTTAACCGGAGACCACCTTGAACTCAGTTGTGGAAATGCCGAACGCTTCCTTAAATCGGCCAGATGCCCACTCCTCCATTTCGCTCTGCGAATATTTGCTCGTGAGCCAACAAAAATTGAAGTCGAATTCGCCAGTTCCGACTAGCCATTGACGGGCTAGTTCATAAACTGCCACCCAGGAATAAAAGGTATCAAATGTCTCTTGCACCGCAACCTCATTTCGATCAATAAACGTTCTTGGATAAATATCTCCATCCTCCTTGTCCACAAAGAGTGCTCTATGCTCTTCAAATAGGGAAAGCGCACCCTCAGGTGTAATGCCACCCTTCCTGCCCGTGGTCATCCACATGCCGGGCCAACAGAAGAATTCAGGCGTTGCCAACTTATCTATTTGAAAGCGAATGAACCGAGCCAAGAACACTCGCACTGGTAGGTTTCCCGGAGCAAAACTAAACGTCTTGTCTTCATCGAGAAGTTTCGCAATGCTTTGGAGCTTACTTGGCCACGAAGCCACAGTTTGAAGGAGAGTGCGAGGGCTAGTAAAGCCAGCTACAGAACACAGAAGATCAGAAACCTTCCAATATTCAGTCGCCGAATAATCTGTAATGCAGGAACGAAATGAACTTACCTCATCCTTAATCGTCAAGCACAGTTGAATAAATCGAAATCCAGGATCATGGACTTCGACTAGCCTCTTAAAATCGACGAGGCCATCTATAAAACATTCGGCCGGATTGATTGAGATATCGCAAACGACTAAGAACAATCCAACTACAGGATCATCGAGTTCCGATGGGCGTTCCTGCCCCGTGAGATCCAGGAAGTATTGAAACGCTTCTACGTACACCGCGGTAAACATCCCGGCTTTATCGAAATCATCCCAGCTAATCGTTCGTCCAGAAGAGAGGTACAAATACTGCAATTGGCTAAACCGCGCCTGCCCTTCAAAAATCTCTTTTGCACCAATCAGAGGTAGGTGTATTGGGGATCCATAGTAGAAGCCAGTGACTTTAGCATCACGTAATCGCTGCGCTCTCGCCTCCCAAGCTCTGGGGTCGGGAAAGATTTCGAGGTCAGGATCGATAGTCGAAGAAAGAAGCCAAAGTACGGCACCGATAGCGACGTCGTAGGAGTGTCCTACGCATTCAAAATAAGGGTCATTGATTTTTTCTTTGATGCTCTTTGGATCAATTACGAGCCAACGATAGAACTCAATGTCATGCCAATTGTTCAGGGCGACATTTATGTTTCGATCAAGTTTTGTTTCTTCGCAATGTGGCTTTGCGTTCAATAAGTTATAATCACGAACTGACTTTACTGGTCCTAGGTCGGAGAGAATTTCCAACAGATATTTGTGGTTCAAATGGGATTGTGTCGGATAGATAAGACTTAGAAAAAGCCCAGTTATTGACCCTACGTGCTGCCACCAATGAATGTTTTCGTGCAAATAAGTCGAGAACGCTAATAATTGCTCTTCGGATAGTTGATCCCGCATGATAAGTCCTGCGGGTGCACTACTTAGCGCTCGGTGAATGTCCGGTCGAAGGCGTAGTACAAATTGGAGAGGGTTGTAGAGGCCGCGGGCGTTCCAGCATGAATAGAACTCTGACGGAAGACCCCAGGCTTCTTCAGATAGAAGTAGTGACTTGGAGTGAATTTTCATGTGGAATTGATTGGACTAAGAAATGTTGAATATACGAATCCACGGGTGCGGTTATTCATTCCTGATCTCATCAAAAGATTCTGTCGCAATCCCTTGTTCTACCTCGATCTTATCTTAGCTGGGTCCGGTTAATAAACCGACGTATAGCCGAACGGAGGAATTCATCTCGGAAATGGCTGCTTCGGGTCTGGTCCAGCCCTTCGGTGCATCCTCGGTCGCAGCGATGGTCGCAAGGGCTGTCTGCGACCAGGAGCGGGCGGTCAATGCGAGGCTCTAAAGCGTTGGCGCTTTTTGCCTGGTCGCAAACGCAGCTGAAATGATCCGACGGTCTCCGCTCTGTGATCTACACGCAATGGCCCCGTACCGGCTTTTCACTGCGGTCTTGTATTGCCTCGACATCGCCTCCACACGATGGGCTTACGCACCAGCCATGCAGGGAAGCCATGCTCCTGGAATCGCTCGCAAGCCTCGACCTTTCCTCCATCGACACCCTGATCTTCGCCGACGCCCAACCACGTCGGCTTCGGTCTGGAGCGTGTGATGAGCACGGGCTACAAGATCGACACCTACCAGCAGACCTATTTCGTGATCGACAACTTCGAGCAGTTGTTCGACGCCACCCGTCCCGACTTCACGCCGATCTACGCGAAGCTCAAGGCCGAATCGGCGCATGCGGCGGCGGATGTGCTGGATGGGGATCGCGTGTTAAATCGCGGGACGCGGGAAGGGTTTGCGGTGGGGGCGGATACGTGAGGCTTCTACCGTAGGCAGTAAGCCGGAACGCGGTTACCAAAGCTTGTACCAAGGTCTCTTGTCTTTCGGTGTCGCCACTTCGGATCGCAAAGAGGGCGGGACAGTCTTGCAGCCTTCGATGAACCCGTAGACAGCCGCATTGAAACCAACTTCGCCACCAATGTCTTTTGCGCACTCTTGGACGATGAAAGCAGTTGCGAGGGCTGCAGCCTGCGCTGCCTCCTCAAGACCAAGTCCGCACTCGTTCGCAATGCGCAGAGCATCGTCTTGCACCAAGCCCAACGACTCCACCAACGTGAACTTAGGTGCCTGACCGCGCATTGAATTATCGCCGCCGAGCTTTGTCTGGTCGAGCGCCACGCCCATGTTCTGCAAGGCCCCACCCAAAATACCAATGAGCTGTGGGCCTCGCCCATTCGCTTCGTTGGAAAGCAAAACCGCCCCCGGCGCAAAACCTTCCAACTTCAAGCCGAACGACCGCAAGAGCAGACTTCCGGCAAGTCGAGCCGCACAAGCTATCGCTGTCTCGGGATGAACCGCGCGTTCGGAGCCGACGCGATTCGCTATCAAATCCACCATCGCCCCAGCAACCTTGTGCTGGCTTTGAGAAATATGCAAAAGCTATCCCCTCATCTTGAACCTAAAACATGCAAGTTGGTGCTTGCTTTGGGTTGAAAGCAGGCCACATCAGAATGCGATCATGCCTTATGCAATACCAGCATCACCGCCCATGCGCATCCACCCAGGGCCGCACAATCCCGATCCACAACTCGTAACCCGTGCGGTTCATGTGCAGCCCGTCCTGGATGAACCACTTCGCCTGCGGCTGGCCGTCCTTGCCCAGCATCGGCGTGAACACGTCGAGATAGGCCACCTGTTGCTGCGTGGCGGCGTAGGTGCGCACCAGGTCGTTCGCCGCGCGGATCTGCGGCAGCAGCGCCTTGCGCGCCATGCTGGGCTTGATCGCGATGAAGGCGATGGGCACGCCGGGGTCGACGGCGCGGGCCTTGCGCACGAAGGCGGCGAAGTCGTCGCGCACCTGCTCGGGGCTGTTGCCGGCTTCGATGTCGTTGTCGCCGGCGTACATCACGATGGCGCGGGGATGGTACGGCGCCACGATGCGGTCGGCGAAATAGGTGCTGTCGGCGATCTCCGAGCCGCCGAAGCCGCGGTTGATGGTGCGCACTTCGGGGAAATCGCTGGCCAGCGTCTTCCAGAAGCGGATCGACGAGCTGCCGATGAACAGCACCGCGCCGGCCGGCGGCGGCTGCGCGCGGTCGGCCCGCTCGAACGCGGCGATGTCGGCGTTCCATTGCGCGTGGTTTTCGGCCGTGCGCGCGGAGGCGCACAGCGGCAGCAGGGCGAACAGCAGGATCAGCCAGCGTTTCATCGTTTCTCCCCAGGCATGTTGCGTGCGAGTTCGGACACTTCCAGCACCAGCGCGATGCGTGTGCCGTCCCAACGATAGATCAGGTGCAGCGCCTGCACGCAAGGCGCCACCGCGTCGGGCCGGAACGCGGCCACGCATTCGCCGCCGCGGTCACGCACGCTGTCGTAGACGATGCCGTTGGAACCGCCCTCGCGCAGCGTGCGCGCGAGCTTGACGCTGGCCGTATAGACGTCCGCGTCATGCTCCTTCTTCCAGCCGCCGCGGATGTCGTGCAGGCGGCTGTCGATGCGGGTGCGGTAGCAACGCATCTGGATCTCGCACGCCGGTTCACGGGTCGCCGCGAGGAAACGCTCGCGGTGGTAGACGGTTTCCTCCACCGCCGTGGCCACGCTGTGCGCGGCGTAGAACACGCCCCAGCTGCCGTCGGAAAAACGGCTGCCTTCCGGGTTCAGATGGGTGAAGGCCGCCATCACCGGCGTAGCGCCGGGGCCACTGATGCGGTGCTCCTTCGGCACCAGCTTCAGCGCACCGGCCTCCTCACGCAGGCGCGGATTGGTCAACGCCTCGATGGCGAACAGCGCGTCGAGGTCGGCCGGATCGGCAATGCGGTCGTACACGCCCACCGGCGGAAAGCGGCTGGGCACGATGCGGTACGCGTGGCTCCAGCGGATGCGGCGGACGGGTGGCAGATCGGCGGGCATCGCGGGTTATCCGTGTCGTTCCTTGGGAGCGGGCAAGCGAGCTTCGCGTCGGGCGGTCTCGTGGATCGCGACCGGCGCCATGGCGCCACTTCAGCCGCGCTGCGCGTCCAGGTACTGGCGTACCACGAACAGGTCGGCCACGTTGCCCGACAGCATGCGTTCCAGCGCGGAGTGGCCGCCGAACAGCGGCGCGGCATTCGGCTTGCGCAGCCACGCGTCGGCCTGCGCCGGATCGGGAAACAGGATCTGCAGCGCCTTCCAGATGCCCAGCAGGTAGCTGATGCGCTCCAGCGTGTCGCGGCCCAGGCCGCCGGCCTGCTCGCGCTTCCACTTGTAGAAGGTGGACTCGGGCGGATCGCCGAGCAGCTTGCGCTGTTCGGCCACGCGCAGGTCCCAGTGCTCGGCGAGGCGGAAGAAGCTGCGCAGCGCGGGCGCAGCCAAGGCCGCATCGGCAGCCGAGAAGCGCGGCGAGGCTTCGGCAACACGGCTTGCATGTGCGCCCATGTCGGAACTCTCCATATGAAGCACAGGGAAAATTTACTGCAAGACGGCAGCAACGTCCAATGCGATGCTCAGGGAGCGCCCGATGCACCCTTGTCCTTCGCGCCATCGCCACCGTAATCCGGCTCCGGCCCGCCCTCGGCGATGAAGCGGTCGATGCGCTGTTCCAGCACCGGCAGCGGCACCGAGCCGGTGGACAGCACGGTGTCGTGGAAGGCGCGGATGTCGAACTTGTCGCCCAGCGCCTTTTCCGCCTTGGCGCGCAGCCGCAGGATGGTGAGGTAGCCCAGCTCGTAGCTGTCGGCCTGGCCGGGCCAGCTGATGTAGCGGTCCACCTCGTTGGCGATTTCCAGCTTGCTGAGCGCGGTGTTTTCGGTGAGGTAGTCGATGGCCTGCTGGCGCGTCCAGCCGAAGTGGTGGATGCCGGTGTCGACCACCAGGCGGCAGGCGCGCCACATCTGGTAGGTGAGGAAGCCGAACTTCTGGTAGGGCGTCCGGTAGATGCCCATCTCGTTGCCGAGGTATTCCGAGTACAGGCCCCAGCCCTCGCCGTAGGCGGAGATGTAGCCGTCGCGGCGGAAGGCCGGCTGGCTGTGGTCCTCCTCGGCTAGTTCGAGCTGCAGCGAATGGCCGGGGTAGCTTTCATGCAGGGTCAGCGCCGGCATGTTGTACAGCGCACGCGCCTTCAGGTCGTAGGTGTTGACCAGGTAGGCGTCGGCGCCGCCGCGACCGGAGGTGTAGTACGGCGCGATGTCGGCCGGCACCGGCACGATGGTGAAGCGCTCGCGCGGCAGGTGGCCGAAGAACTTGCCGATCTGGCCGTCCACTTCCTTGGCTACCCACGCGGTCTTGTCCAGCAGCTCCTGCGGCGTCTTGGCGTAGAACTGCGGGTCGGTGCGCAGGTAGTTGAGGAAGTCGGCGAAGCTGCCCTTGAAGCCGGTCTGCTTCATCACCTCCAGCATCTCGGCGTGGATCTTCGCCACCTGCTGCAGGCCGATCTGGTGGATCTGCTCGGGCGTGAGGTCGAGCGTGGTGTATTCGCGCAGCTGCTGGCGGTAGTACGCCTTGCCGTCCGGCAACGCTTCGGCGGCCAGCGTGGTGCGCGCCTGCGGCACGTATTCGTCGTCGAAGAATTTCAGCAGGTTCGCGTAGGCGGGGATCACCTGGTCGCGGATGCGCTGCAGCGCCTCGCCGCGCAGCGCCTGCGCCTCGTCGTCCGGAATGTTCGCGGGCATCCGCTCGAACGGCGCGTAGAAGCTGCTGGCGGTGGGGTCGGTGAGGTCGGCCACCGCGGCGATGGACTTGTCGCGGCCGGTCAGCACTTCGCGCGGCACGCTGAAGCCGCGCTTCAGGCCCAGCCGCATGTTGTCGATCTGCTGCTGGAAGTAGTGCGGGATCTCGCCGAGGCGGTCGAGGTAGCGGCGATAGTCGTCCACCGTGCGCAGGTGGTCGCCGCCCAGGTCGTCGCCGATGTCGCTCCAGAACGCCGAGTCGCTATTGAACGGCATCTGCCAGTTCTTGAATGCCTGGTCGGCGACGAAGTTGCGGATCTGCTCGCGGTACACCGCGTAGTTCACCCGGTTTTCCGGCGAGAGCTGCCGCACGTCGATCGTGCCGAGCTGCTTCATCACCTTGCGCCAGTAGTCGAGGCGCTGC
Source organism: Rhodanobacter sp. (assembly GCA_040371205.1). NCBI lineage: Bacteria > Pseudomonadati > Pseudomonadota > Gammaproteobacteria > Lysobacterales > Rhodanobacteraceae > Rhodanobacter > Rhodanobacter sp. The sequence goes on along the minus strand of AP031382.1, from coordinate 25,126 downwards.
TGCTGGCTGGCTGCGTCCACGTCGTCGAGGCGGCCGTCGTTCGGCTGCGATTCGCCCGAGGCGCTGATGCCGGACTGCCCGGTGCGCCATGCCCATTCGGCGGTGTAGATCCGCTCGAAGCGCGCATCGGCGGTGCCCGCCGGAACGGCACCGGTTGCCGCCGCGGCCCGCACCGGCGGCAGGCCGGCGGCGACGGCCAATACGGTGGCGACGGCCAGCGGCAGAATCTTGGTCACGGGTGCTCCTCGCGGTTTCGGGCGTACAACCGGAAACCGTCCCACGTCGCGGCCGCCAACGCAATGCGGCGAAGGTCATGCGCCGGCGATCGAACCGCACTCAGCTCATGCCCACCTGGCTGCCGCCCACCGCGCGCAGGTAATCGTCGAGGCTGCGCCCCCGCACTTCGGCGAAGGTTTCGCCGGTGGCTTCGCTGGCGTGGATGCGGTCGGGGCGGAAATTGCGGAAATCGCCGCGCAGGCGGCACCACGCGCCCAGCGTCCACTTGCCGCCCCAGAACGCGAGGCAGAGCGGCTCCACCTCGCGCAGGCTGGGCTGGCCGCCTTCGTCGCGGTAGTCCAGGCGCAATACGTCGCGCTGCTCGATCGCCGCGTGCAGGCGGTCGATCAGCAGCGCGAAATCGGCACGGCCCTGGTCGCGCCACACCGGCGCGTAGATGCGCGTGCGCGCGGCGCGCTCGCGCAACTCGGGCGGCAGCACGGCTTCGATCTTCAGCAGCGCCGCCTGCGCGCCGGCGGCGAGCCGGTCGCCCGCGAACGCGCGCACAAAGCGCGTGCCCACCACCAGCGATTCGAGTTCGTCGGCGGTAAACATCAGCGGCGGGATGTCCGAGCCCTTGCGCAGCACGTAGCCGACGCCGGCCTCGCCCTCGATCGGCACGCCGGAAAGCTGCAGGTCGGCCACGTCGCGATAGACCGTGCGCAGCGACACGCCCAGCGTCTCGGCGAGGTTGCGCGCCGGCAGCGCGGTGCGGCGACCGCGCAGGGCATGAATGATGAGGAACAGGCGGTCGGCGCGTCGCATCGTTGCATGGTGGCTTGCCTGCGCGGTGACCGCCAGTGCGTTTCGTTTACTCGCCGTCCCAGTAGTCGCGGCCGTCGGCGGCCCGGCCCACGTGGCGGAAACCCTGCGGCTTGCCGTCCGCGTCCTTGCCGCCGGCATGCATCGCGGCGAACTTGCCGGAATCCGGGTATTCGCAGATTTCCGGGGTCTGGCTGGTGGACACCGCGAGGTAGCGCAGCGCGACCTCGCCGGTGTTGGCGATCTGGTGCGCGGTTTCCGGCCCGCCGGGCGGGCAGCAGATCACGTCGCCGGCGCGGATCGGCCAGGTCTCGTGGCCGATCCGTACTTCGCCCGTGCCCTCGATCACGAAGAACATCTCCTCGTTGACGCGGTGCGCGTGGAACGGAAACGCGCGCATGCCCGGCGGCACCGTGGTGAGGTTGTAGCCGAGCTTCTGCGCGCCGAGGCGCTGGCCGATCGGCGCCAGCGCGCCGCCGAACTTCGCTGGCATCGGGTTGCCGCCGTACTGCCGGTTCAGCACGTCGAGCGGGATGGCTTCGAGTTCGTCGAGGTTGAGGATGGGTTTGCTCATGGTGCTGCCCTCGCAAGTACTGCGCCGCCATGGCGATGCTCGTGGTCGGTCTTCTTCATGGCGCGTCCCTCGTGGACGAGAGGAGGTGGCGCAGGCCGGTCAGTGCCGCCAACAACATGTACCGGCGTCTGGCTGCCGGCTTGGCCGCAGAGGACACCGGCAGGCGGTATTGCCCGTCCCGCAACAGGCCTTGCAGGTAAAGCGGGCGGTAGGCCATCAGCACCCTGTCGATGGCGGATTTCCTGGTCATGGCGTGGGCTCCCGCACTCATGCCGCCGCCGCGGAAATGCCGGCCAGCCACGGCGGCGGCATGGCGTGCTTGTAGAGGCGGAACCAGTGCTCGCGGTCGCTGGCGTTGTAGAGGTCGAGCGTGCGGATCACCTCGCGCGCGAACTCCACGCTGCCGAATTCGCTGGCGGTGAGCGTGCCGCCGTCGCTCACCGCCAGCACGGTGGCGTCGTACTGTTCGGCGCCGCGGTAGTCGGGCACGTGCGCGTCGATGTGGCCGGCGTGGTTGCCGGTGTGCCGGCAGTGGTCGAGCAGGCCGGCGCGGGCCAGCGCCAGCACGCCGTCGGCGATGCCGGCCACCGGCGCACCGGCCGCATGCACGCGGCGCGCGGCGGCGACCGCAGCCAGCCCTTCGCCGCGCGACCACAGGTGGCCGCCGGGCAGGATCAGCAGCGCCGCGCGAGCCAGGTCGATCTGCGCCAGCGTCCGTTCGGGCTGCACCGCGAGGCCGCCCATCGAGGTCACCGGCGCCATCGAGAAGCCCACCGCCTGCACCTGCCAGTCGCCGGGGCGGCGGATCTCGCACAGCGCCAGCGCGGCCTGCCAGTCGGCATAGCCGTCGAAAACGAGGAAGTAAACCGTGTCGCGCATGTCGTTCCCTCCGTGATGGGAGGCAAAGCTTGCACGCCCCCTGCTGACACCTTGGTGTCAGCAGGTGATACAGGCATGGCGCAGTTCAGACGAACCCCGGACAATGCGCACCTTGCCCGCCACCTCGCCACGGACGTCTCATGAAACCCGTTTCGCTCATCCAGTTCCTGATCGAGGAACGCCGCGCCGGCCACATCAACACCGAGCTTTCGCTGTTGATCGAGGTGGTTGCCCGTGCCTGCAAGCGCATCGGCGTGGCCACCGGCAAGGGCGCGCTGGGCGGCGTGCTGGGCGCGGCCGGCACCGACAACGTGCAGGGCGAGGCGCAGAAGAAACTGGACGTGATCTCCAACGAGATCCTGCTGGAGGCGAACGCCTGGGGCGGCCACCTCGCCGCCTGCGCGTCGGAGGAAATGGAAGACCCGCAGCCGATTCCCGACATGTACCCCAAGGGCCAGCACCTGCTGCTGTTCGATCCGCTGGACGGCAGCTCGAACATCGACGTGAACATCTCGGTGGGCACGATCTTCTCCGTGCTGCGTTGCCCGGACGACGTCACCGAGCCGAAGGCCGAGCACTTCCTGCAGCCGGGCACCACCCAGCTCGCCGCCGGCTACGTGGTGTACGGCCCCAGCACCCTGCTGGTGCTCACCTTCGGCCACGGCACGCACGAGTTCACGCTGGACCGCGAGATCGGCAGCTTCATCCTGAGCCGCCGCGACATCCGCATCCCCGAGCAGACCGGCGAGTTCGCCATCAACATGTCCAACCAGCGCCACTGGGAAGCGCCGATGCAGCGCTACATCGGCGAGCTGCTGGCCGGCAAGGACGGCCCGCGCGGGCGCGACTTCAACATGCGCTGGGTGGCCTCGATGGTGGCCGACGTGCACCGCATCGTGACCCGCGGCGGCGTGTTCTTCTATCCGCTGGACGCCAAGATCCGCGACAAGGGCGGCAAGCTGCGCCTGATGTACGAGGCCAACCCGATGGCCTTCATCGTCGAGCAGGCCGGCGGCGCGGCCAGCACCGGGCGCGGCCGCATCATGGAACTGCAGCCCACCGGCCTGCACCAGCGCGTGCCGGTGTTCCTCGGCTCGAAGCAGGAAGTGGAGCAGGCCGCGCGCTACCACCGCGAGGCGGACAGCGCGCAGGGCTGAGGCCGCATCCCTGCGGCACGGCGGTGTCGCCAGAGCAAGGACACCGCCCGTTCCGTGCCCTGCCCGCGCCATGCGCCGGCCATAGGCTCCACGCACCATCCCACTTCCGCATGGCGCCACCGATGCCGTTCCGCCGCCTCTTGCTGCCGCTGCTCGCCTCGCTCGCGCTGGGCGCCTGCACCCATGCAGCCAAACCCGTGCCGCCGCCGGTCGTTCCGCCGCCACCGCCGCCGAAACTGAAGATCGGGCTGGCGCTGGGCGGCGGCGCGGCCAAAGGCTTCGCGCACATCGGCGTGATCAAGATGCTGGAGGCCAGCGGCATCCATGTCGACGTGGTCGCCGGCACCAGCGCCGGCAGCGTGGTGGGTGCGCTGTACGCCAGCGGCATGGATCCGTTCCAACTGCAGCAGACCGCGTTCGGCCTGGACGAGGCGAAGATCCGCGACGTGCGTTTGTTCTCCGGCGGCCTGCTGCGCGGTCGGGCGTTGCAGGACTACGTGAACCAGTTGGTGCGCAACCGGCCCATCGAACGGCTGAAGCTGCCGTTCGCGGCGGTGGCGACACAGCTGGAAACCGGGTCACGCACGGTGTTCGTGAGCGGCAACACCGGGCAGGCCGTGCGCGCCTCCTCCAGCATCCCCGGCGTGTTCGAGCCGGTGGAGATCCGCGGCATGCATTACGTGGACGGCGGCCTGGTCAGCCCGATTCCGGTGGATGCCGCGCGCCAGCTCGGCGCGGATTTCGTGATCGCGGTGGACATCTCCGCGCGGCCCGGCGGCACGAATCCGCAGGGCATGTTCAACATCATGGGGCAGTCCATCACCATCATGGGCCGCGAGTTGGCCAGGCAGGAAATCGCCCGCGCCGACGTGGTGATCCGCCCCGACCTCAGCGGCATCGGCCCCGCCGACTTCGAGCAGAAGGACGAGGCGATCCTCGCCGGCGAGAAGGCCGCGCTGGCGGCGATCCCGGAAATCCGCGCCAAGCTGGCCGCGCGTCAGGCCGCCCTGGCCGCGGCCAGGCCCTGACGATACGCACATGGCATGCCGCCGCCCGCGGTTGTAGCGTGGCGGTTCCCTCCCGCACCGGGTCTGCACCATGCCGAAGTCTTCGCATCTCCTCGTTTCGCTGGCCTTGTCCGCCACGCCCCTGCTGGTGCAGGCGGCGCCGGACACGCACGCCGCCCAACCCGCCGCCCACGCGGCCATGCCGCTGCCCAAGCTGGGCGAAGTCCGCCGCATCGGCGACGTGGCGCTGTCGCCGGACGGATCGCGCCTGGCCTGGGTGCAGGAAGGCAAGCAGCCGGTGATCGAACTGGCCGACGCCGACGGCAAGCACGCGCAGGCGCTGGACCTGGGCGCCAGCCTGGCCGACTGCAGCAAGAGCGATCTCGCCTGGTCGCCGGATTCGCACCGGCTCGCCTTCATCGCCAACTGCGGCCACGACCTCACCAACACGCAGGCGATGCATACGGACGTCTATCTCGCCGACGTCGGCGGCAAGGCCGCGCCGCGCGAGCTGGCCAAGCTCGCCGGCTACGCACGCGCGCTGGCGTGGACGGCCAACGGCCAGTCGCTGGGCTTCCTCTACGTGCCCGGCGCCACCCGCCACGCCACCGCCACCGCCGCCGGCAAGCCGCAGGAAGGCGTGATCGGCGAGGAGCCGGAGGAAATCCAGCGCGTCGCCAGCCTCGACGTGGCCAGCGGCGCGCTGCACACGCTCACGCCGGATTCGATCTACGCCTACGAATTCGGCTGGTCGCCGGACGGCGCGCACATCGCCTACACCGCCGCGCCGCCGCCGGGCGACAACAACTGGTGGGTGGCCAAGCTCTACGTGCAGGACGCGAAGCAAGGCGCCGCGCCGCGCGTGGTGGTCGATCCGTCCACCGTCGCCGGCTCGCTGCACGGCCTGCAGATGGCGCTGCCGCGCTGGTCGCCGGACGGTTCGCGGATCGCCTTCATCGGCGGCCTGATGAGCGACCAGGGCGCCACCGGCGGCGACCTCTACAGCGTGTCGCCCGATGGCGGCGCACTGTCCGACCTCACCCCCGGCATCACGGTGACGCCGGAGTGGTTCGCCTGGGCCGGCAAGGACGCGCTGACGGTAAACCAGAACGCCAAGGGCAAGGTACAGCTGGCCCGCTACGACATCCGCGGCGACCGCGCCGCCGCGCAGGCGCCCTACTTCACCCTGCCGGCGATGATCGGCGCCGGCGGCGCGGTGCTCTCGGTGTCGCTGTCCGCCGACCACCGCCGCGTGGCGTTCGAGCAGAGCTCGTTCGAACACGCGCCGGAAGTGCACGCCGGCAAGCTGGACGGCACGCCGCCGCCCGCCGTCACCGCGCTCAACGCCGGGCTCAAGCCCGCGTGGGGCAAGGCGGTCTCGGTGGAGTGGAAGAACGAAGGCCGCGACGTGCAGGGCTGGCTGCTGTACCCGGCCGACTACGACCCGCACAAGACCTACCCGATGATCGTCAGCGTGCACGGCGGCCCAGCCTGGGGCGTGCTGTCGAGCTGGCCCGGCATGAGCGCGATGTATGCCGCCGAAGGCTATTTCCAGTTCATGCCCAACCCGCGCGGCAGCTTCGGCCAGGGTGAGGCCTTCGTGCAGGCCAACCGCAAGGACTTCGGCTACGGCGACCTGCGCGACGTGCTCGCCGGCGTCGACGCGGTGGAGAAGATGGCGCCGGTGGACGACCACCGCCTCGGCCTCACCGGCTGGAGCTACGGCGGCTTCATGAGCATGTTCGCGCCCACCCAGACCCAGCGTTTCCGCGCCGTGGTCGCCGGCGCCGGCATCTCCGACTGGCAGAGCTATTACGGCGAGAACCAGATCGACCAATGGATGATCCCGTACTTCGGCGCCAGCCTGTACGACGACCCGGCCGCCTACGCCAAAAGCTCCGCGCTGACCTTCATCAAGCAGGCGAAGACGCCCACGCTGATCATCGTCGGCGACCGCGACGAGGAGTGCCCCGCGCCGCAGTCCTTCGAGTTCTGGCATGCGCTGAAGTCCCTCGGCGTGCCCGTCGAGCTGGTGGTGTACCCGAACGAAGGCCACCACTTCGCCAACCCGGCGCACACCCGCGACGTGGAACAGCGCTCGCTGGCCTGGTTCGCGAAGTACCTGCCGGCGTCGAAGTAAACGATGGCGCGACCGACCTCTCCCCAGCCGGGAGAGGTCGGTTCATACGTCGCAGAAATTCATTCAATAGATATACAATTACGCAGGCAATATCCTGATTTATTGGATGTTTGACTTGAATTATCTATTCAAGTATCTATTCATCCATGGCTGGATCGACCCCTCTTGCCGAACGCCTGCTCGATACCCTGCGCTTGCGCCGGATTGCCAGCGCACGCGAGCTGGGAACAGCGCTGGGCGTCAGCCAACCCAGCATTTCGCGTGCGCTGGCCGCTGCCGGGTCGCGCGTAGCGCGCGTGGGCCAGGCGCGGCGCAGCCGCTACGCCGCCGTGCGCGAGGTACGCGGGCTGGGCACGCATTGGCCGCTGTACCGAATCGACGAGCATGGACATTCGAGCGAGTTCGGTGAACTGACGGCCTTGCACGGCGACGGTTGCCTGGTCGCTGCCGATACGCCACCCGACTGGTTGCAAGGCGAATTCGCCGACGGCCTGTTTCCCGGGCTGCCGTGGTTCCTCGACGACCAGCGCCCCCAAGGTTTCCTCGGGCGCCAGTTCGCCCAGCGCTGGTCGCGCGAACTGGGCCTGCCCACCGACGTCCTGCGCTGGAGCGCGGACGCCGTGCTCGCTGCCCTGCTGCTGCACGGCGCGGACGCGCCAGGCGACTTCGTGCTGGGCGACACGGCGCTGGAACACGCCTTGCGCCACGAACCAGAAGCCATCCCCGCCGCCGCGCGCAACGAGTACTACGCGCAACTCGCACAGGCCACCCTGGGCGGCGAACTGGTAGGTTCCGCCGCGGCCGGCGAGCAAGCCAAGTTCACCACCTGCGTACGCGAGGCCGACAGCAGCCTGCGCCACGTGATCGTGAAGTTCGGCGAACCGGCCGACGCCCACCCCGGCGCACGCCGCTGGGCCGACCTGCTGACCTGCGAACACCTCGCCGCCGGACTGCTCGCGGAACACGGCCACGCAAGCACGCACACCGAACTCGTCGTCTCGCAAGGCTGGCTGTGTCTGGAAGCCACACGCTTCGACCGCATCGGTGCGCATGGCCGGCGCGGCTTCGTCACGCTGGCCGCATGGAGCGATGCCCACGACGGCGAACGCGACGATTGGGCCGCCGGCGCCACGCGCATGCGGCAACGCGGCTGGATCGACGACGCGGCGCTGGAGCAGGTGCGCCTGCGCTGGTGGTTTGGCCGCCTGATCGCCAACACCGACATGCACTTCGGCAACCTCGGCTTCTTCCTCGGCGACGCCCTGCCGCTGCAGCTCGCGCCCAGCTACGACATGCTGCCCATGCTCTACCGCCCCGCCGCCAACGGCACCGTGGTGGCACGCGCTTTCGACCCGGCCCCGCCCACGCCCGCCGCGCTGCCGTACTGGCGCCAGGCCGCCGCGCTCGCCAGCCAGTACTGGCAGCGCGTGGCCGCGCATCCCGGCATCAGCGACGATTTCCGCCGCCTCGCCGAGGCCAACCACGCCACCCTGCGGCAGCGCCGCCAGCGCTTCGACACGGATGCCGCATGAACCTCGCCCTGTTCGACTTCGACGGCACGATTACCACGCACGAGACGATGCCCGCCTTCATGCGCCAGGCGGTGACGCCGCTGCGGCGCGCGCTGGGCATCCCGGTGTTTGCGCCGATGCTGGCCGGCTACAAGCTGGGGCTGGTCGCGGGCACCACGATACGCAACGCGGTAACGACCTTCGGCTTCCGCGGTGTGCCTGCCGTGCGCGTCCACGCCGCCGGCCAACGCTTCGCTGCCGAATACATCCCCGCCGTGCTGCGCCCTGATGCCATGCAACGCATCGCCTGGCATCGCGCGCAGGGCGACACGGTGGTGCTGGTCTCCGGCGGATTCGACGTCTACCTCGCGCCGTGGTGCAGGCAGCACGGCCTCGACCTGATCTGTTCCGCGCTGGAGACCGATGGCGCCCGCCTCACCGGCCGCTACCGCGGCGCGCAATGCGTGGGCGAGGAAAAGGCGCGGCGCGTGCGCGAACGCTACGACCTCGCTGCCTACGAGCAGTGCTACGCCTACGGCGACACACACGAGGACGAGGCGATGCTGGCGCTGGCGCAGCGACGGTTTTACCGCGGGCGGGAAATCGCCTGAACCCTTACGGCCCGCAGCCATGGCGCGCGGCCGTTTCCTCGATGCGGCTGTCGTCGATATGTCTGGCGATGCGCTCGGCCACCGTCATGTGGCGCCACACATCCACGTCCACGCAATGGCTGTCGGGCACGCCGAACAGCCGTTGCAGCCGGCGCACGGCACCGGCCATGCCCTGCATCCTCGGATCGACCATGCGGAACACCGGCATGCCATGCACGGGCTGCATGCCGCCGGGCAGCTGCACGTTGTCGCGTGCGTAGCCGGCATCGGGAGCGAAGCGGCCGCCGCCGGGAATCCCGGACGGAGCAGCGCTGTCGTGGTTGCCTGCCATCGATGGGGTGGGGCCGGCCTTCACCGCAGGTCGCAATGTCGATGCGACGGTCGGCGCCACCGTCCGCGGCGTCCGTAACGTCGCGGCGGCATGTCCGCGCGGCAGCCTGGTCACGCGGGACGGCGGCGGAAGCGTCGCCACCGTTGCAACGAATCGAATCGACAGGGCATCCGATCGCATCGCCGCTCGCGCACCGGCACGCCAACGCCATGCACCGGCGGGTAGCAGCATGAAGAGGGCGAAGACGGCGTGCATCAGGATCGCCAATGCCATCGCGGCGACCCGCAACCAGCGGAATTCGCGGCCGCTGTCGCGGGTCCATGCCCGTATCGCATCGATTGCCGTTCCGTCCATCGCGCACCGCTGCGTCCCTGCCTTGACCCAACAGAGACACGGCCATCGCGACAGGGTTCCGCGCCCGACGTCGGCTCAGAACAGCTCCCCCTGCGGCGACGGTTTGCGCGGCGGCACGAAGCGCGAGGTGTCCAGCCGCAATTCACGGGCGCGGCCGAAGCCGTGCTTGCGGCAGGCAACCTCGAAGCGCTGGCGCAGCAGTTCCGCGAACACGCCCTGCCCGCGCATGCGCGTGGCGAAGTGGCTGTCGTAATCGCGGCCGCCGTTCATCTGCTGCACCAGGCTCATCACGTGCGCCGCGCGCTGCGGCGCATGCAGCGCCAGCCATTCGCGGAACAACTGCTTCAGCTCCCACGGCAGGCGCAGCACGGTATAGCCGGCGCAGCGCGCGCCGGCCGCATGCGCCTGTTCGAGCACGGCCTCCATGGAGCTGTCGTTGAGCGCGGGAATGATCGGCGCCACCAGCACGCCCACCGGTACGCCGGCCCCGGCCAGCGCGGCGATCGCCTTGATGCGGCGGTGCGGCGCGCTGGCGCGCGGTTCGAGCTTCGCGGCGAGGTGGTTGTCCAGCGAGTTCACCGAGACGAACACCTGCACCAGCTTCTCGCGCGCCATCGCGGCGAGCAGGTCGAGATCGCGTTCCACCAGCGCGTTCTTGGTGACGATGGTGCACGGATGCCGGCATTCGGCCAGCACCTCCAGCGCGGCGCGGGTGAGCCGCCACTTTTTCTCGATCGGCTGGTAGGGGTCGGTGTTGCTGCCGATGTTGATCGGCCTGGGCACGTAGCCGGGTTTCGCCAGTTCGCCGCGCAACACCTCGGCGAGGTTGCCCTTGGCGCGCAGCTTGGTCTCGAAGTCGAGGCCGGGCGAGAGGTTGAGATAGCTGTGCGAGGGACGCGCGAAGCAATACACGCACCCGTGCTCGCAACCGCGAAAAGGGTTCAGCGCCTGCTCGAAGGCAAGATCCGGCGAGTCGTTGCGGGTAATGACGCTGCGCGCGCGTTCCTCGGTGACGCAGGTGCGCGGACGCGGCGCAGCCTCGTCCAGCAGCGCGCCCTGCCAGCCGTCGTCCTCGGCATGGTGACGGAGGGTTTCGAAGCGCCCTTCCGGATTGGAAGCGGCACCGCGTCCCTTGATCGCCTGCGGTGGAAGAAAGGAATCGCCCATCCGCGCAGTGTCGCGTGCTGGCATCTCACCGCGCGCGACACCGGTGCCTCATACCGGAGCCGGAGCCAGTGCGGTCTGGTCAAGGTGGACTTTGCATGCCGGAGCCCGGCTTGTGCAGAACCATGCCGCGGGCCTTGACCTCGGCCAAAGTTTATAAGCGCAATACTTCACCGCTGCGGCGACATCGCTACACTCAGAAACCGCGTTTGCCACCCGCATCCACGCCATCAAGGAGATACGCATGTCCACGATCCATCCCGTCGACCCCGCGTTCGCGGCCAAGGCGCGCATCCGCCAGGACGACTACGAGCGGCTGTACGCCGAGTCGGTGAAGGATCCCGAGGGCTTCTGGGCAAGGGCGGGCGAACGGCTGACGTGGGCGAAGAAGCCGACGAAGATCAAAGACGTCTCCTACGACCCGAAGAACCTGCACATCCGCTGGTACGAGGACGGCACGCTCAACGTGTCGGCCAACTGCCTCGACCGCTACCTGGCCGAACGCGGCGACAAGGTGGCGATCATCTTCGAGGGCGACGATCCCAACGAGACGCGTAGCCTGACCTACCGCGAGCTGCACGCCGAAGTGTGCAAGTTCGCCAACACGCTGAAGCACCTGGGCGTGGCCAAGGGCGACCGCGTGGCGATCTACCTGCCGATGATCCCCGAGGCCGCGGTGGCGATGCTGGCCTGCGCGCGCATCGGCGCGATCCACTCGGTGGTGTTCGGCGGCTTCTCCCCCGACTCGCTGGCCGGGCGCATCGCCGACTCGCAGTGCAAGGTGGTGGTGACCGCCGACGAGGGCGTGCGCGGCGGCAAGAAGATTCCGCTCAAGGCCAACGTGGACGCATCGCTGGAGCGCACCGGCACCCACAGCGTGGAAACCGTGGTGGTGGTGCGCCGCACCGGCAGCGCGGTGCCGATGCAGTCGCCGCGCGACCGCTACTGGCACAACCTGATGGACGGCCAATCCGCCGACTGCCCGGCCGAGCCGATGGAAGCCGAGCACCCGCTGTTCATCCTCTACACCTCCGGCTCCACCGGCAAGCCCAAGGGCGTGCTGCACACTTCCGGGGGCTACCTCGTCTACACCAGCTACACCCACGAGTGCGTGTTCGACCTGCGCGAGGACGATGTCTACTGGTGCACAGCCGACGTGGGCTGGATCACCGGCCACAGCTACGTGGTGTACGGCCCGCTGGCCAACGGCGCCACCGTGCTGATGTTCGACGGCGTGCCGAACTACCCCGACGTGAGCCGCTTCTGGCAGGTGGTGGACAAGCACAAGGTGTCGCTGTTCTACACCGCGCCGACTGCGATCCGCGCGCTGATGCGCGAAGGCGAAGCGCCGGTGAAGTCGTGCTCTCGCGCCTCGCTGCGCGTGCTCGGCACGGTGGGCGAACCGATCAACCCCGAGGCCTGGGAGTGGTACCACCGCGTGGTGGGCGACAGCCGCCTGCCGATCGTGGACACCTGGTGGCAGACCGAAACCGGCGGCATCCTGATCACCCCGCTGCCCGGCGCCACCGACACCAAGCCCGGATCGGCCACCAAGCCGTTCTTCGGCGTGAAGCCCGCCATCGTCGACGCCAACGGCGAAGTGCAGCAGGGCGCCTGCGAGGGCAACCTGCTGATCACCGACTCGTGGCCCGGCCAGATGCGCACCGTGTACGGCGACCACCAGCGCTTCGTCGAAACCTATTTCAGCGCCTATCCCGGCAACTACTTCACCGGCGACGGCGCACGGCGCGACGCGGACGGCTACTACTGGATCACCGGCCGCGTGGACGACGTGATCAACGTCAGCGGCCACCGCATCGGCACGGCCGAGGTGGAGAGCGCGCTGGTGTCGCACCCCAAGGTGGCCGAGGCCGCCGTGGTCGGCTGCCCGCACGAGATCAAGGGCCAGGGCATCTATGCCTACGTCACGTTGAATGCCGGCGAGAGCGGCAGCGACGAACTGCGCAAGGAGCTGGTGGCCTGGGTGCGCAAGGAGATCGGCCCGATCGCCACGCCCGACTACATCCAGTGGGCGCCCGGCCTGCCGAAGACACGCTCGGGCAAGATCATGCGCCGCATCCTGCGCAAGATCGGCGAGAACGCAACCGACCAGCTCGGCGACATCTCCACCCTGGCCGACCCCGGCGTGGTGAAGAACCTCGTCGAGGAGCGACTCATCAAATGACCGCGCCGCCTGCACCAGCCGGCGGTCATGCGCTACGCACGCAGCGACTTCGCGTGCCGACGGCTTGTGCACGGCAGCGGCTCTCCATCAGCATGCGCGCATGCATAGCAACGACGGATTCCTGCCGACGAAAGTAGCGGAGCCCTTGGGTGCCGACGAGATTCACGTCTGGCGGCTGCGCCGCCCGCACGGATCGAAGCGGCAACCCTTGCTGGATCTGTTGGCGCGCTACCTGGGTATCGAAGCGAGCGCGGTGCGCTTGGTGGAGGATCCGCATGGCCGCCCCGCGCTGGATCCCGCGCACCGCGACGCGTTCGATTTCAACTGGTCGCACAGCGGCGGACATGCGCTGCTCGCACTGGCGCAGGGAGTCTCATTGGGCATCGACCTGGAGCATCGCCGCGCCCGCGCCAACGCGCTGGGGATCGCCCAGCGGTTTTTCACCGCGGACGAAGCCGCCTGGCTCGGCGCGCTGGACGGGGAGAAGCGACTCACCGCCTTCCTCATGCTGTGGACGGCGCGCGAGGCCGTGCTGAAGGCGATGGGACGCGGGATAGCATTCGGATTGGACAAGCTGGCGTTTGCCTTCGTCGACGGCAGCCTCGCACTGCAACGGCTGGAGGGCGACGATCCGCACGCATGGCAATTGCATGCGCTGGACGCCGGCACGGATGCGACCGCCGCGCTGGCCTGGCGCGGCCCGCCGCGGCGCATCCGCCTGTTTACGCTTGCCGACGGCGACTGATCGCGGCAGTGTTGCACTTCTCCTGCCGTGACGGATCGCTGCAATGACCCTGCTCAGCGTCAACCTCAACAAGATCGCCGTGCTGCGCAATTCGCGCGGCGGCCACGAACCCGACATCTGCCGCGCGGCGCAGACCTGCATCGAGAACGGTTGCGGCGGCATCACCGTGCACCCGCGGCCGGACCTGCGCCACGTGCGTCCCGACGACGTGCGTGCCCTGGCCGCGATGTTGCGCGGGCGCGTGGAATACAACATCGAAGGCAATCCGTTCGCCGCACCGCGCGGCGAGTATCCTGGCCTGATCGAACTCGCCCGCGAAGTGCGCCCGACCCAGGTGACCCTGGTGCCCGACAGCGACGGCCAGATCACTTCCGACCACGGCTTCGACCTGGCGCGCGACCTCGACCGGCTGCGGCCGCTGGTCGACGAACTTCATGCCCTCGGTTGCCGCGTCAGCCTGTTCGTCGATGCCGGTCCGCAGGACTTCGCCGCCGCCAAGGCCATCGGCGTGCAACGCATCGAGATCTACACCGGCCCCTATGCCGAAGCTTTCGCCACGGGCGAGCCGGATGCCGTGCTGGCAAGCTGCGCCGCGACCGCGCGCCTAGCGCAACAGGCCGGTCTCGCGGTGAATGCGGGTCACGACCTCAGCCAGGCGAACCTGGGGACGTTCAAGGCGGCGATTCCCGGCCTGGCCGAAGTGTCGATCGGCCATGCGCTGATCGGCGAGGCCTTGTATGAAGGCCTGGCGACGACGGTGCGCAACTATCTGCAGATCCTGCGGTAAGAGCCCATTCGTCGTTCTTGCAGCTCACGGCAAGTCTTCACCGTTCGCCCTGAGCGCAGGCCCGCGGGGCCGAAGTCGAAGGACAATGTCACGGGCGGCGCTCAGCGCGAACGGACGCCACAAAATCAGCGTTTGTAGAAACGCCAACCCCCGCACTGGGCGGGGGTTGGCGCGGGTAACGCTTGAAGAGAGCTGCCGCTTACTGGCTGTCGCTGTCGGTGAAGCCGATCTTGACCAGGTTGTACTGCTTGGCGTCTGCCAGCACGGTAGCGACGTACTGGTAGGCAACCGTGTTGGCGGCCTTGATCTGGATTTCCGGCTGCTTGTCCTGCGCCTGCTGGGCGATCACCGCGAACTGCGCCTTGAGGCCCAGTTCGTCCACCGGCGTACCGTTCCACGACAGTGCGCCCGACGGGTCGATCGTGAGGTTGATCGGCTCCGGCGGATTCAGGTTCGTCGGCGGGTTCGGGTTGGGCTGCGGCAGGTCGATCTTGATCTTCAGCAGGGGAATCGGCGCGGTCACCATGAAGATGATCAGCAACACCAGCATCACGTCGATCAGCGGCGTGATGTTGATGTCGGCCATCGGGCCGCCCGAGCTATTGGTGGAGAAAGCCATGACTCGTTACTCCTTACCCGGCGTAGGAGCCGTGGTCATGAAGCCCACGTGCACCATGCCCATGTTCTTGGCATCGGTGATGGCCTTGAACACCGTCTTCCACTCGATGCCCTTGTCGGCGCGGATCTGCAGCTCCGGCTGCGGCGTCTTCTGCGCCTCGACCGCCAGCTGGGACTTCAGTTCCGCCTCGCTGACCTGGTGATCCTGGTAATACAACGAGCCGTCTTCCTTGATGGCCAGGTCCAGCGGCGGCACGTCGATCTTCGTCTCGTCGCTCTTGGGAGCCGCAACCGGCACCGTGATCGTGACCGGATGCGACATCAGCGGTGCCGTGATCATGAAGATGATCAACAGCACCAACATCACGTCGGCCAGCGGCGTGACGTTGATTTCCGAAACCGGACCGCCGGTATTGCCTCCGACGCTCATTGCCATGGTTCAGATCCTCACTTGCTCTCGACGCGTGCGCCGGTCGCGAAGAAGTCGTGCAGGTCGTGCGCGAATTCGTCGAAGCGGGCAAAGATGACGCGGTTCGAACGGTTGAAGAAGTTGAACGCAAGCAGCGCAGGGATGGCGGCGCCCAGACCGATGGCGGTCATGATCAGCGCTTCACCCACCGGGCCGGCCACGGCGGTCATCGAGGCGTTGCCGCTGGCGGCGATGCCGGTCAGTGCGCCGTAGATGCCCATCACGGTACCGAGCAGGCCGACGAACGGAGCCGACGAACCCACGGTGGCGAGCAGGGTCTGGCCGCCTTCGAGGCGCAGGCTCTCGCGGGCCACGGCCTGACGCAGCGCGCGGTCGACGAACTCGGAGCGGGTCAGCGACTCGGCCAGGCCACCCTTGTTGGCCTGCTGGTGGTGAGCCACGGCCGAGGCGGCGTCCAGCGCGATCTTCGAGAAGGGTTCGCCCTTGGGCTGGGCTTCCAGCTCGCGGATCGCGTCCTGGGTCGAGGGGTTGCCCCAGAAGCCGTTGATGACGCTGTCGGCACGGCCGCGCACCATCGCGTTGCGGATGGCATTGGCGATGATGAAGTACCACGACAGGAAGGACATCACCACCAGGGTGATGAACACCACCCAGCCCACCCAGTTGAAATGGGTGACGAGGTTGGCGAAGCCCATCTGCTTCATGGCTTCGGCGTTGGAGTTACCGCCCATGGCGGCATCGGTTGCAGGAGTCTGTAGGAACATAACGCTACCCTTGGGAAGTCAAGCGTGAACTGGGGGGATTACAAGCTGTTGAGATTGAAGGTGACCGGAACGCGCGCATAGCCTTCCACCTTCTGGCCATTCTTGACCTCGGGATTGAAGCGCCACTTCTGTGCCGTTTCGATCGCCGCACGATCAAGTTCGTGGTATCCGCTGGACTTGTCGATCTTGATGTCCTTCGGCATGCCGTCGGTACCCACCAGGATCAACAGGATCACCGTGCCTTCATGGCGTTGGCGAATGGCCTGTGGCGGATAGCGCGGCTGGATTCGGCTGTTGTAGCTGAGATCCGAACCGGCGGCGATATCGGCCGGCGGCGCAGGCGGCGCGGGCGGCGCAGGCGGTGCAGCCGGGGTCGCGTTCTGCGACACCTCGGTCACCGGCGGCGGCGGCGCAGGCGGCGGCGGCGTCGGCGGCGGAACCACCTGCTTGATGATCTGCTTCGGCGGCTGCTTCGGCGGCTCCGGCGGCGGCGGCGGCGGCGGGGGAGGCGGCGGCGGCGGCTCGATGAAGTTCACCTGCACGATCTGCTCTTTCTTCTCGTGCTTCTGGCCCGGAGGCGCCAACGGCGCGAGCAGGATGAGAAACGCGAAGGCGTGCAGACCAATGGCAAATGCCAACGCCAGGGTTCGTTTCCAACTGAACCCGTCTTCGCGTTCTGTGTCTTCGGTACTAGAGGCCATCTGTCACTATCTGAAGCTGGGACGGAGAAAGCGTCACCGCAGGCCCGGCATGTTCCGTCTGGCATATGGACGAAACAAGCCGCTGGGGTTACGCAGGGAAGGTTTCAACGGTACAACAGCGTCTGGCTTTTGTATAGCGCTCGCATGGCAGGCGAATGGACGTCCATCTGCCGCGCTTGTCCTTGTGCGCCAGTTACTTGCCGGTCTTGCGCAGCCAGTCGTTGGCCTTGGCCGCGGTATCGGGATCCTGCGCGGCCTGCTCCATTGCAGCGATTGCGGCGGGCTTGTCCTTGAGCTGCCGATCCGACTCGGCAAGCATCATGTAGGCCCGGCCCTTGTGCTTGACGCCCTTGGCGATGCCCTGGGTGAGGTACTTGCGCGCCTCGGAGAACTTCTGCTGCTGGAAATAGGCCGCGCCCAACGACACGTCCACCTCGCCGTCGGTGGCCAGCGGCGAGCCCTTCGTGTAGTAGCTGATGGCCTTGGTGTCGTCGCCGCCGATCATGGCGGCGTCGCCGGCCAGCTTGTAGTTTTCCGCGGTGGGCTTGATCGCGCCCTTGGCCATGCCGTCGTCGAACACGGCCAGCGCCTTGGCGCCGCCGCTGGTGGCATCGCCGCCGTTCTGCGCCTGCAGCAGGTAGGCCTTGACCAGCAGGATCCAGTCGGCCTGATCCTTCAGTGCGCCGTTGGAGCGGCCTTCTTCCAGCACCTTGATGGCGTCGGCATAATCCTGCTGCTGCAGCAGGATGGCGCCGGCGTTGTGCAACAGGCTGCTGTCGCTGGGGTTCTTCTCGTATTCGGACTGCGCCATTTTGGCCGCTTGGTCGCCGTGGCCGGAATCGGCGTAGCTGGCCATCAGGATCTGGTTCCAGGAATCCTTCGGCTTGTCGGTGAGCGACTTGGCCTTCTCGATGGCCGCGATGGCGTCCGGGTACTTCTGCAGGTTGTAGTCGTCCAGACCCTGCAAGCCATAGGCGTCGGCGGATTCCTTCTTGCCCTGCTCATGCCACTTGGCGAGCGTGTCCAGCGAGGCCTGGTATTGCTGGTCGGCGGCATACACCTGGGCCAGCGCCAGCATCTCGTTGAAATAGGTGTCGTTGGGCAGCACGCCGTTGTCCAGCGAGCTCTTGAACTGCGCGATGGCACCCTTCGTGTCGCCGTTCTTGTACGCGATGTTGCCCATCAGATACTGCGCAAACGCCTTGGCGTATTGGCTGCTGCTCTTTTCGATGACCGGCTGCAGCAACTGGCTGGCCTTGACGGTGTCGCCCGTATTGAACGCGTCCCCGGCTTGTTGCAGCGCCTTCTGGTCCTTTTCGCTCTTCAGGTCGAGCTTGGGCTCGGTCCGGGTCGCGTTGGGGTATTCCGAGGGCTGCTTGGAAGAGTCGCTCGCATGGGCAGGCGCGGCAGCGATGGCGAACGCAAGCGCGGCGCCGGCCAGCATCGTGAACAGGGGCGTGTGCTTCATGGCGATCCTCGGGTATCAGGAGTTTTTTACGCGATGTATCGTGCGTAGGGGATCGCTGAGACTACCCTGACCGGCCTGTGAATGACAAGTCGCAGCGCCGCAACAAACGACCTTTCAAATCAATCGGTTGCGCACGCATAGGCCATACGCCGCCGCATTGCGCGGCGGTGCGGGCCCGTGGTGGTGTACGGCAAGCTCAAATATCGAGATTGGCGACCTTGAGCGCGTTCGCCTCAATGAAGTCGCGACGCGGTTCCACCGCCTCGCCCATCAGCATGGAGAACATCTGGTCGGCGGCGACAGCGTCCTCGATGCCCACCTGCAGCATGCGGCGGGTTTCCGGGTTCACCGTGGTTTCCCACAGCTGCTCGGGATTCATTTCGCCCAGGCCCTTGAAACGCTGGATGGTGCGACCCTTCTTCGCCTCGTCCAGCAGCCAGCTGCGCACATCGGCGAAGCGGGTGACGCCGCGCGAGGCGTTGCCGCGGCGAACCACCGCTTCGGCCTGGATCAACCCGGCCAACTGCTGGCTGACGTGCAGGATGGGGCGGAACTCGGCGCCGGCGAAGAACGCTTGCGGCAGCAGCAAGGTGTGGCTGAGGCCGTGCTGTTCGCGCACCACCTCGATGGCCGCCGGGTGTTCGTCCTGCGCGGGGCGCAACGACAGCCGGTAGCGCGGCTTGCCCAGCCCGCTTGCGGCAAGGCGCGTGGCAACGCCATCGAGCCAGTGCTGCATCGCCGGGATGTCGACCCACCGCTCCGGCGTGATCGGGGCATGCTCCAGCAATGCCGACAGCACGCTGGTGTCGAAACGATGGCCGAGGCGCTCGATCTGGTCCAGGGCGGTCTGGTAGTCGCGCAGCAGCTTTTCCAGCGCCTCGCCGGTGATGGCCGGCGCGGCCGGATCGGCCACCAGCTCGGCGTTGTCCACCGCGTTGGAGATCAGGTAGGCATTGAGCGCCGCATCGTCCTTCAGGTACATCTCCTGTTTGCCCTGCTTGAGCTTGTACAGCGGCGGCAGGCCGATGTAGACGTGGCCGCGCTCGATCAATTCCGGCATCTGGCGGTAGAAGAACGTCAGCAGCAAGGTACGGATGTGCGAACCGTCCACGTCCGCGTCGGTCATGATGACGATGCGGTGGTAGCGCAGCTTGTCGGGGTTGTAGTCCTCCTTGCCGATGCCGGTGCCCAGCGCGGTGATCAGCGTGCCGACTTCGGCCGAGGACAGCATCTTGTCGAAGCGGGCCTTCTCCACGTTGAGGATCTTGCCCTTGAGCGGCAACACGGCCTGGGTCTTGCGGTTGCGGCCCTGCTTGGCCGAGCCGCCGGCGGAGTCGCCCTCGACCAGGAAGATCTCGCACAGCGCCGGATCCTTCTCCTGGCAGTCGGCCAGCTTGCCGGGCAGGCCGGCGATGTCCAGCGCACCCTTGCGGCGGGTCATCTCGCGCGCCTTGCGGGCGGCCTCGCGGGCACGGGCGGCGTCGACCACCTTGGAGGCGATCGCCTTGGCCTCGTTCGGGTGCTCCAGCAGGAACTCGCTAAGCTTTTCGTAGACCGCCTGCTCCACCACCGTCTTCACCTCGGACGAGACCAGCTTGTCCTTGGTCTGCGAGGAGAACTGCGGGCCGGGCACCTTGACCGAGAGCACGGCGATCATGCCTTCGCGCATGTCGTCGCCGGAGAGCGCGACCTTGGCGTTCTTGGCCAGCCCTTCCTTCTCGATGTAGCCGGTGAGTGCACGGGTGAGCGCCACGCGGAAACCGGTGAGATGCGTGCCGCCGTCGCGCTGCGGGATGTTGTTGGTGAAGCAGAACATCGTCTCGTTGTACGAGTCGGTCCACTGCATCGCCACTTCCACGCTGATCTTGTCGTGCTGCGCGAACAGGCTGATCACGTTGGGGTGCAGCGCGGTCTTGAGCTGGGCCAGATGCTGCACGAAGGAACGGATGCCGCCTTCGTACACGTAGGTGTCGTGCCGCCCTTCCCCGCGCTCGTCGCGCAGCTCGATGCGCACGCCGGAATTGAGGAAGGCCAGTTCGCGCAGACGCCGGGCCAGCACGTCGTAGTGGAACTCGGTCAGCTTGAAGATCTGCGGGCTGGGCAGGAAGCGCACGGTGGTACCGCGCTTGGCCGACGGACCTACCTGCTTCAACGCATATTGCGGCTCGCCCAGCACGTATTCCTGCTGGTATTCGTGGCCATCGCGACAAATGGTAAGCCACAGGTGGTCGCTGAGCGCATTCACCACCGACACGCCGACGCCGTGCAGGCCGCCCGAGATCTTGTCGTCGTCGAACTTGCCGCCGGCATGCAGCACCGTCATGACCACTTCGGCCGTGGAACGCCCCTCTTCCGGGTGCGTGTCCACTGGGATGCCGCGACCGTTGTCGCTGACGCTGACCGAACCGTCATCGAGGATGGTCACGGTCACGTGATCGCAGAAGCCTGCCAGCGCTTCGTCGATGGAGTTGTCCACCACCTCGAAAACCATGTGGTGCAGGCCGGTGCCGTCGCCCACGTCGCCGATGTACATGCCGGGGCGTTTACGGACCGCTTCCAGGCCCTTCAGCACCTTGATGTTGCTGGAGTCGTACTGCGAATCGTTGGTGGGTTCGTTCATGCGGCTACCGGTTCCTGTGACTGCAAGGCGTGGATGGCATGCAAACAGCCGTTCCTGCAGTGAATTGTCGATTATAGCAGGGGCACCACTTGCCCCTGTTCCACGTGGAACATTCGATGCGCCTTCCCTCGCAAGGCTTCGGGCAGCGCCGTACCCGTCACCAGCACTTGGGCATCGCTTTCCACCAGCTGGGCGATGACCGCGGCTTGATGTGCTTCGTCCAGCTCGGAAGCCAGATCGTCGAGGCAGATGATCGGCCAGTCGCCGTGCTGGTTTGCATACAGGCGGGCCTGGGCAAGCATGCAGCCGAGTGCGGCCAGCTTTTCCTGTCCGCGCGAAAGATGCTCGCGTTGCGGGGCCAGCTCGAAGACCAGCGACCAGTCCGCGCGATGGGCACCGAGGCTGGTGTGACCTCGGGCGAGATCCCTGCTCCGCTGCGCCTCCAGTTGTTCGGCAAGCGTCAAGTCCTCAGCCCAACCGCGCCGGTAGCGCAATTCGGCCGTACCAAGTTCAGGCAGCAGGGTCGCCGCGCAGGCATTCAGGATAGGTCGGAGGCGATCCAGGTAATTGCGTCGCTGTTCGTGGATCCAATCCGCAAGGCTAGCCAGCTCGGTTTCCCACGGGACGTACAACGACGAACCGGGCTCCGTACCCATCCGAAGGAGGCTGTTGCGTTGCTTCAGGGCGCGCTGATAGCGACGCCACCTGTCGAGGAATCCCTGTTCCACGTGGAACACGCCCCAGTCGAGGAAACGGCGACGCTCTTCGGCGCCCCCCGCAATCAACGCATGGGAACCCGGTTCGAAACAGTTCACCGCGCACTCGGCAATCAGTTGCCCCAGGCTGGCATTTTCGCTTTCCAGCCGGGCTTCCCATCGAGAGGCCTCGCGGCCCAGGCCCAGTCGCAAGGAGCGATCAGCGGATAAGCGCAATTCCGCGAAGACGGACAACCGTTGTTTGTCTCGCGCCAGCAAGGCTTCTCGTGCACCGCTGCGAAACGATCGTGCATGAGAAAGCAGGAAGGCCGCTTCCAGCACACTGGTTTTGCCTGCGCCATTGGCGCCCACAAAAACGTTGATGCCTGGCGCCAAAATCAGGTCTACATCGTGGAGACAACGCAGTCCCTGGATTCGCAGACGTTCCAGCCTCATGCGCGCGGACGCCCAAAGCAAGAACGCCGGAGCGTCTGCTGACGGCTCCGGCGTTGCATGTTTTGTCCAGGTCCAGCCGATGCCATGCGTCAGAGACGCAGGGGCATGATCACGTGGCGGGCTTCCTCGCTGTCGTGTTCCTGCACCAAACAGCTGGACTGCGCGTCGCGCAGGCTGAGCCGGGCGCGATCCCCGCGCAAGGCGGAGAGCGCGTCGAGCAGATAACCCACGTTGAAACCCACGGCGAGATCGGAGACATGGGTGTCGGCTTCGACTTCTTCCACGGCCTCTTCCTGTTCCGGGTTATGCGCCACGATGCGCAACTTGCCCGGCGACAGCTCCAGCTTCACGCCGCGATACTTCTCGTTGGAAAGAATGGCGGCGCGTTGCAAGGCTCCGCGCAGCACCTCGCGATCCAGTGTGGCGGTCTTGTCGGCACCCAGCGGGATGACGGCTTCGTAGTCGGGAAAACGGCCGTCGATCAGCTTGGACGTAAACGTGACGCCGCCACGCCGGACGCGCAGATGGTTGCGGCCAAACTCAAGCTCGACTTCGCCATCGCCCGGTTCCAGCAGCCCAACCAGCTCGTTCACGCCCTTGCGCGGAATGATGATCTGGCGGCGTGCCTTCACCGAGGTCGCTAGGCTGGTTTCCTTCATGGCGAGGCGATGGCCATCGGTGGCGACGCAGCGCAGGCTGTGTTCCTGCAGGTCCAAGAGCATGCCGTTGAGGTAGTAACGCACGTCCTGGTTCGCCATCGCGAACGCCGTGCGCTCCATCAGGTCGCGCAGCGCCTCTTCCGGCAAACTGACTTTTTCCACCAGTTCGATCGACTCGATGGTGGGAAATTCGCTGGCTGGAAGCGTGGTCAGCGTGAACCGGCTGCGTCCGGCGTTCAACGCGACGCGATCGCCGTTGAGCTTGAGCTCGATCGTGGCGCCATCCGGCAGTGCGCGCACGATGTCGAAGAACTTGCGCGCGGGAATGGTGATTTCGCCGTCGACCAACTTGTCCGCGGCAGACGAAGCGATCATCTCCACTTCGAGGTCGGTACCCGTCAGCGAAAGTTGTCCTTCGCCCACTTTGACCAGCAGGTTGGCCAAGACCGGCAAGGTCTGGCGTCGCTCCACGACGCCCACGACTTGTTGCAGCGGCTTGAGCAGAGCTTCTCGTTGGATGCTGAATTGCATGTCTGCGCGTCCCCTATGCCTGCTGTTCTGTCTTTAAAGAAAGTTGGTAGTTGCTGTAGACGGCGTGGATAACTCCATTTTGCCGTTTACTCTTTTTGAATCAAAGTCTTGCATCGAATTTTGGTTGTGCGGAAACTCGTGTCCAGGCGGTGGGTGGTCTGTGGATATTTTCACCGTCCCGTTCGTCCACGCATTATCCACAGCTTCCCGCCCAGCTTATCAAGAAGTTGTGCCTGCGCTTGCCGGAAAACTCAACCTGTAAGGATGCGGATCAGTTGTTCCCAGTCCTGCCGCATGCGGGCATCGGCCTCGCACAGCTTCTTGATCGTGCGGCAGGCGTGCAGAACGGTGGTGTGGTCGCGTCCGCCGAACGCCTCGCCGATCTCGGGCAGGCTGTGGTCGGTCAGTTCCTTGGACAGCGCCATCGCGATCTGCCGCGGCCGTGCCAGCGAACGCACGCGGCGCGCGGACAACAGGTCTTGCAGGCGGATGTTGAAGTACTCGGCCACCATCTTCTGGATGTTCGGCACCGTGACCGCCTGCGCATGGGTGGCCAGCAGGTCGCGCAGGGTTTCCTCGGCGAAGTCGGTGGTGATCGGCTTGCCGTAGAAGTTCGCGCGTGCCGCCAGCGTGTTCAGCGCACCCTCGAGGTCGCGCACATTGGAGCGGATGCGCTTGGCCAGCAGCATCGCCACGTGCTCGTCCACCGCCACGCCCTTGTCCTGGGCCTTGGACAGCAGGATGGCCGCGCGCGTCTCGAAATCCGGCGGCTCGATCGCCACGGAAAGCCCCCAGCCCAGGCGCGACTTCAGGCGCGGCTCCAGCTTGTCCACTTCCTTGGGATAGCGGTCGCAGGTGAGGATGATCTGCTGCTTGGACTCGAACAGCGCATTGAAGGTGTGGAAGAACTCCTCCTGCGTGGTGTCCTTGCCGGCGAAGAACTGGATGTCGTCGATCAGCAGCGCATCCACCGAGCGGAAGCGCAGCTTGAACTGGTCCATGCTCTTGGTGCGCAGTGCCTCGATCATCGCGCCCACGAACTGCTCCGAGCGCAGGTAGAGCACCTTGCAGCCCGGATTGTTCTGCCGCATCAGGTTGCCGGCTGCGTGCATCAGGTGGGTCTTGCCCAGGCCGGTGCCGCCGTACAGCAGCAGCGGGTTGTAGGCGCGGCCGGGGTTTTGCGCCACCTGCATCGCGGCGGCCTTGCCCAACTGGTTGGACTTGCCCTCGACGAAGGTCTCGAAGGTGTAGTGCGGGTCGAGGTTGTGGCTGAAGCTGGGTGCCTGCGCCGTGGCCGGTTCGGTCGTCCCGCCCACGGCACCGGACCTGGCGGCCGGCTTTGCCGGATTCGGCGCGCGCGGTGCGCTGGAGCCGACGTCGAGGCGTACCGGCAGCTCGCGGCCGGCCAGCTGGGCCAGCAGGACGCTGATCTGCGGCAGATAGCGCTCGCGCACCGTTTCAAGGGTGTAGGGGTTGGGGGCGAACAGGGAGAGTCCGGCCTCGTCCTCGCGGGCCTGCAACGGCATCAGCCAGGTATGCAGATCCTCGGCGCTCAACTCGCCTTCCAGACGCTCCAGGCAGCGCCGCCACAACTCACTCATGAAATCTCTCGTCCACAGGCTTGGGGCGCTTGCGCGCGGGGTGGATCGACAAGTCTAGCAGCAGGTTCCGGCGCACCATCCCCAAACCATCCACATGCCG